>NZ_JAKRRW010000002.1 GCF_026191635.1 Photobacterium obscurum | reverse complement strand
AATGCAATATATTCGACACAAGACAATAAACCATCTTATCCATGGTTAAGTCTAAGAGGCCATGCAAACCCTGCATTTTGGCGTAAAGCACACCTTGCTTATGATGCATTTCAGGATGGATACTCAAGTCATTTCAAACTCAATGAATACTTTAAATCTAAATATGGCATAGCTGTTCCACAGTCATTCACTCGGTTTGTGCGTCAAGAGGGGGATCCAAGAGAAATCGAGAGTTGGAGAAAGTTTGCAGAACTCGAGGAGCAGTGTTCCTCAAGATAGCTGTTCCCAAGATTCAATTTTTAGCGCCCTCTTCTTCGGCTTAAAATGGAAATATGACAAGGAAAACCTATTGATGTGCCAACACCCCTCTTTTGGTGTTGGCATTCAGTTTCGACTGTTTTTTCTTTTTGTTGCGCGCCCGCAAAACCTCGAAGTCATCACATTATACCCTGTTTCATAACAGCGTCTTTTCGCACATATATAGCATTGATCACAGTTTGGCTGTGTATCTTTTCTATACTTATAAAGCATTAAAAAACATATGGTTTATAAGGGAAAATATGAAGTACAAGGCACAAGACTTAAACTATAATGGTGAAAACTGCGGTGTACACAACTGGATCACCGAGCAGGGAAAATCTTTTTACTGGCATCCTAACTGGCTTCATATTGCCGAAGATGAAACGGGCCTTCGTGGTAAACATGAGCTAAGTGAAACTGAAGGCGGTAAAGGAACAAAAGAACTTGCTGTGACAGCAATTCTTAAGCATTTGAACAACTGGATGGTTGATAGTTTCGAGAAGACCCCAGAATTTGAAGAAGCGGCAAAAGACGCTGAGAAGAAACTTAAATAATTAAACTCATAATGAGATTAAACCTGTATTAACTCATTAATACAGGTTTTTGTTTGCCAAATTTACAGAACAAACAAAAAAGCCGCTCAGTAATAACTAAGCAGCTTTTTTATATCGATATTATCTATTAAAGCTTATTCATTGCTAGAAGCGGCTTTCTCAGCAAGCTTCACAATCACTTTCACAGCCTGTTCCATACCTTCGACAGTAATGAACTCGTGAATACCGTGGAAGTTATAACCGCCAGTGAAGATATTCGGGCATGGTAGCCCCATGAATGACAAACGAGCGCCATCAGTACCACCGCGAATCGGCTTAATTAGAGGCTTCACATCACACTCAACCATAGCTTCTTTTGCCAGTTCAATGATGTGAGCGTGTGGCTCAACCATTTCACGCATATTACGGTAGCTATCAGTTATCTTCAGCTCAACACGACCCTTTTCCAGCTTGCTATTCAGCTCGTCTACTCTCTCCTGCATAAAGGTCTTACGACGCTCCAAACTTTCACCATCAAAGTCACGAAGGATGTAATGTAGTTCTGTCTTAGCTACACCACCTTCCATCGCAACAAGGTGATAGAAGCCTTCATAACCTTCTGTGCACTCGGGTGTTTCTTCGGCAGGCATGGAAAGCTGGAACTGAGCTGCGATATTCATCGCATTTACCATCTTGTTTTTCGCTGTACCTGGATGGACGTTTACGCCGTGGCAGATCACATCAGCAGAAGAAGCGTTGAAGTTCTCGTATTCCAGCTCACCAACTGGACCGCCATCAATAGTGTATGCCCATTTAGCACCGAATTTCTCAACATCAAACAGGTTAGCACCACGGCCAATTTCTTCATCAGGAGTAAAGCCAATACAGATATCACCGTGTTTAATTTCAGGATTTGCCTTTAGATAAGCAATCGCTGTGATGATCTCAGCAACACCGGCCTTGTTGTCTGCCCCCAACAGGGTTGTTCCGTCAGTAGTGATAATATTATGACCATGAAGCTTATTCAGATCTGGGTACTGGATCGGAGATAACACTTCGTCACCAACGCCTAATGCAATATCACCACCCTGATAGTTTTCAACGATTTGAGGTTTTACATCTTTACCAGAAGCATCTGGTGCCGTATCCATATGTGCAATAAAGCCAATCGCCGGCACATCATGATCAACATTTGATGGCAATCGCGCCATCAGGTAACCATTTTCATCAAGCTCAACATCACAAAGTTCAAGCTCAATAAGTTCATTCTTTAGTTGCTCTGCAAGCACACGCTGCCCTTCAGTACTCGGGCAGTGGGCAACTGATGAGTTAGATTGAGTCTCAAAGCTCACGTAACGCAGAAATCTCTCAATTAATTTATCCATGTCCCACTCTTTATTGTTTAGTTTCAGCAAGTTGTTTCAACTGTGAGGCAGAGTACAAATAAGGCTAGCCTCAGAAAATTCCTAACAAGTATCAAGGAGGCAACAGATAATTAATTTGCGATGAATCAGTTTTTAGTGAAATGAACTAAACAAAATTTGATAATTGCTACGTTTATTGCAAATAGTTCAATAGAGTAAAATGATCAGCTAACACAATGCATATGAAAGTCTAATGGATATTAAAGGTGGGACTGCTACCAAGCAAGCACAAAAAAACCGGCCTTTCTACAAGCCGGTTTTATCTATTGGAAAAAAGCTAGCCCTCTTTAGGGAGCCAAGGTGTTACCTTAACAGCGTTTTGTGGCAAGGTGATCTCCTCACCATCAGCCAGCTCTGCAAGCTTGAGGACAGCTTTGCTGTCTTTGATATCGATGGTATTGCCTGAAGCCAAACGTATTGACTCATTAACATCAGTCGCAAAGTGAATTACAACCCCGCCAACTTCCGGCATAAACCAATTTGAGAACATCCCCCCCAAATCAGACAACAAAGTATTCATCTGTGGGGTCAGTTTTGCTATTTCTGTCTGGCTAATATGTTGACCGTAATCTTTATTAGCGATGACTTGCATCGAAAGATCACAAGTAATACCGTCATCAATCACAAATGTTACATCTGGGTTGGCCTGACGAAGATTAGTATCAATAGGAACAAGTAATTCATTGTTATCAGGAATAACCAATTCTTCGTAATGCTTTTCTTTGCGCATCGATCCTTCGCGAATTGCGCAAACCTCACCGTTTTCCTGGTTTAACAGGAAAAAAGCGATTCGAACATCATCATGGCCTTCTTTAACATTTTGTTTTAGCTTGCCGTAAAGCGAGCTATAACGCATCTCTATATTTTGAGCAGAAGCGTCTTGGGCATAAACCGACGCTGTAGCAAACATGCCAGCTAAAAGCCAATGGGTTAACTTCATCCTTTATCCTTGGCGCCAATACTTATTGTTATGTCTGATCATGGACTGAATTTCATCAACATACGCATGACCACGTTCTGAATAGCGGCTTAGCCCTTCAGCCAGCTTAGTTCCTTCAATCACTGCCCCCATCTTGCGCTGAGCGGCACGAATCTCGCGGAGATCTGCATAAGCACGATTACGATTAACATTCATGAAGTACGCTTGAACAGACAAATACACAGAATCAAACACCGCGACCTCGTGGGTAGCTCCATCTGTTCGTGAAGCTGGTACTAAACCACAGCCTTTACGATAACACCATTGCCCAAAATAGTTATTACCTTCAACGGCAAAGCGTGATGTTCCCCAACCGGATTCATTCGCGGCCTGACTCAGTACAAGTTCTTCAGGTAATACATCCACACGATTCAATATCGATTCAAGCCACTCACTCGTGACGCTGTCACCTTTAAGTTCAGCTTGATACGTCTTGCCTAGCTTCGCTGCGTAGGCAAGTTCCTCACTACCGATGGTATTGCCTGCTTCAAACTTTGATTTTATGCCGAGTAAAAACTGACGTTCTTTCTCGATACGCTTATTCTCATGCTCAACCGCAGGGCGGAGAAAATCAAAGAAAGCGGCTTTCTTTTGGTTCACGTCTGTAAAAGCACGAAAGTCAGGCTTTGAAGATAAACTAACAGTGGCCTCTGTTCCCTTTTTCGATTCATCATTCAGGGGCGCTTCGCTACAAGCTGTCAAACCAGTTATCAGTGCTAGCAAGGCAAGTTTATTGTTCTTAAATATCACGCGTCAAAAACCTTAGAGTCACTATTATTGGAATTATTATTGTCATCGCTTCCTTTCTTCATGGTCGTAACCTGAAGTGTTATACCGAACAAGTTACGGTAGATAATTCCTTTTACGTTAAAGAAGAACGGAAGTGTCCAAATCAAGCCAATACCTGCCGTAGCGAACGAAATGAAGAACATGATCAATACAACAAGGTAGATAGCCGTCATCGGCATTAACTTTTTGAGTGTGGCAAGCAATGAATACTGGATCGCTTTCAGTGGCGTGGTTCGCTTCTCACAAACCAAAATAATCGCCATACTGAAGCCCATTGACAGGAATAAACCTACCAACGGAAAGAGCGCATTACCAATCCCCTGAAGAGACGATGTAATCAGCATAGTAATAATAGACACTATGGTGAACGAGAAACCTTTTACCAGGTGGTTTGGCTTTGTTGGCAACCCTACCGCATGATTTAGTGCCATCATGCTAACACCTACATACAATGGCGCACTGAGTACATCAGACCAAAAGTTAGCCATGTAACCTGCTTGAACAATATCTGCCGAGATTTCTTGTCCGGTAATGATTGCGTCGAAGAATAACGAAGCATCACCCAATTGAACCTGCAAACCAAGCATCAACAAGGCAACCTGCGCCAGAAAAAGGCCTATAATTGCAGGAAAAAACGAAAGAAAATTCTTGGCCGTTACCTTCCAGGCTTCCTGAAGTACTGTTACAGCCTGAAGCTCAGTGTCACCTTTAATGGCTTTATCAATCGAGCCACCGACATGGAAAGTTTTATTGTTCATTTTGTTATTCATCAACTAATCGCTAATCAGAGTGACGTGATTGTACGCCAGTTGGCCTATAGATAGAAATCGTAGTCAGGTTAATATGACTAATATTCCCCCCAAAGCCCAGTCATTAAACGACATTAACACCAATATCTCAATAAATCCCCTACTCTGTAGGTCCATCTCCTGATACGACATAGGCAATGGGAAGGCTGTTTTGTTCTATCGTTATTACCACGTAGATTGACGGTATATATGCGCTTTCACTTTGTTTTTATAGTTAAAAATGCTTATCAAATCAGCACTCGATTCATTTGATATGCACACAATAATAACGGTGCAAAAATATCGTTTAAAAACCATGAAAAAACGCTTTGATTTAGGAGGTTTGAGGTCTATTATGCGCCTCCTAAAATTAGCCTTATTGTTGGGTGGAAAAAATTACCCCCCAAGGTGGAGATAACGTAGATTTGAACGCTGCACAAACAACCAAAAAACCAGTGATTCAGCTAAGAGGGCTGAGCAAGAGTTTTGATGGAAAGCAAATCATCACTGGTCTTGATCTAAACGTTAATGATGGTGAGTTTCTAACCATTCTTGGTCCGTCTGGCTGTGGTAAAACCACTGTATTGCGTCTTATTGCCGGTTTTGAAAATGCTGACGCAGGCCAGGTTATCATCGCCGATAGCGATGTCACGCAGATCCCTGCCGAGAACCGCCACGTTAATACTGTCTTTCAAAGCTATGCACTTTTCCCGCATATGACGGTATTCGAGAATGTTGCTTTTGGTTTACGCATGCAAAAAGTTTCCGAGAGTGAAATTGAACCTCGCGTAATGGAAGCACTGCGTATGGTGCAGCTGGATAAGTTTGCCTCTCGCAAGCCTCATCAGCTATCTGGTGGTCAGCAGCAACGTGTTGCGATTGCCCGTGCAGTAGTAAACAAGCCGAAAGTATTATTACTGGACGAGTCACTATCTGCGCTGGACTACAAACTGCGCAAGCAGATGCAAATCGAGCTTAAGCAGCTTCAACGCAAATTGGGTATTACCTTTATTTTCGTGACTCATGATCAGGAAGAAGCCCTGTCGATGTCGGATCGCATCATCGTTATGCGTGACGGAAATATCGAACAGGATGGCTCGCCACGTGAGATCTATGAAGAACCAACAAATTTGTTTGTTGCCCGTTTCATTGGCGAAATTAATGTATTCGATGCCACGGTGAAAGAACGTCTTGATGATCACCGCATCTTGGCAGATGTCGAAGGTCGTAGTTCACTGGTTCACTGTAAATTGCCTGTAAGCACCGGTGATAAAGTGAAGGTGCTGCTGCGCCCTGAAGATATTCGCCTAGAAGAAATAAACAGTAATGATGAAGCAAATGGCATCATTGGTTATGTCCGAGACCGTACCTATAAAGGTATGACCCTCGACTCGGTCGTTGAACTGGAGTCAGGTACTTCAGTCATGGTTAGTGAGTTCTTCAACGAAGATGATCCTGATGTAGACCACTCACTTGATCAGAAAGTTGCTGTTACTTGGGTAGAAAGTTGGGAAGTGGTGCTGGCAGATGAACAAGAAGCTTAATCTTCAGAACATCATCATTACTGTGATTGTGGGTTGGTTACTGCTGTTTGTCTTTATACCTAACTTAATGATCATCGGAACTAGCTTTCTGACCCGTGATGATGCAAATCTGATCGAAATGACATTTACACTGGATAACTATATCCGGTTATTTGATCCGCTATATGCGAAAGTGATGTTGCACTCGTTCTATATGGCGCTGGTGGCAACTTTGCTTTGTCTGGTTATTGGCTATCCGTTCGCCTATGCGATTGCCAAGATGCCAGAAAAGTGGCGACCATTTATGTTGTTTCTGGTCATTGTACCGTTTTGGACTAACTCGCTGATCCGTACTTACGGCCTTAAAATCATGCTAGGTACCCGCGGCGTGTTTAATAACACCCTACTCTACCTGGACATCATTGATAAGCCACTGCGTATTATGTACACCGAGTATGCCGTTATGGTTGGCCTGGTTTATATTCTGTTGCCGTTTATGGTGCTACCACTGTATTCAGCTATCGAGAAGCTTGACCACACCTACATCGAGGCGGCTCGTGACTTAGGTGCCAACAAGTTCCAGACCTTTGTAAAAGTGATCTTTCCGCTAACGATGCCGGGTATTATCGCTGGTTGTTTACTGGTGCTACTTCCTGCTCTGGGGATGTTTTACGTGTCCGACCTTCTTGGTGGCGCGAAAAACCTTTTGATTGGTAACGTTATCAAGAGTCAGGTACTTAACGCCCGTGACTGGCCGTTTGGCTCGGCTACCAGTATCGCTCTGACCGTATCAATGGCGATTATGCTATACGCCTATTACCGGGCTGGAAAATTGCTCAACCGTAAAGTGGAACTCGAATAATGGGACGCGCTTTTAAATTCAGTCTGATGACTTTGGTGTACGCCTTCTTGTATACACCGATAATTATTTTGATCGTGAATTCATTTAATGCCAGCAAGTTTGGTATGAAATGGGGTGGCTTTACCACCAAGTGGTACGAGCAACTAATTAACAATGACAGCCTCATGCAAGCGGCGTGGCACTCGCTGAACATTGCGGTATTTTCTGCGACAGCGGCGGCAATTATCGGTAGTTTGACCGCGGTTGCCCTATTCCGTTATCAATTTCGCGGAAAGAGCTTTGTTAATGGCATGCTGTTTGTTGTGATGATGTCACCAGACATTGTTATGGCAATCTCATTGCTGGCACTGTTCATTCTGCTTGGTGCGGAGCTGGGCTTTCTGACGCTGCTGTTATCTCACATTACGTTCTGTCTGCCTTTCGTGGTTGTAACTGTATACAGCCGCTTAAAAGGTTTCGACGTGAAAATGCTAGAAGCCGCTCGTGATCTAGGCGCCAGTGAATGGGTGATCCTAAAGCAAATAATTTTGCCTTTGGCTAAACCCGCAGTAGCCGCGGGTTGGCTGCTGAGTTTCACGCTATCGCTTGACGACGTTATTGTGAGTTCATTCGTAACCGGCCCGAGTTATGAAATCCTTCCACTGAAAATCTACTCAATGGTTAAAGTGGGTATTTCACCGGAAGTGAATGCGCTGGCGACAATTATGCTAATCGTTTCTCTCGTCCTTGTAATTTGTTCACAATTATTGGCTAGAGAAAAAATAAAGTAAGCAATACTAAGTAATAACAGTTTCGCTTTGGCATTCGCCAAAAAACGAGCAAGTGGCCAATATGGCCACTTGTTTTTTATCAACACCCTGCTGGGGTTTTGGAGATGATAATCTAATGAAAAAATGGTCCGCTTTTCTGACCGGTACTGCATGTGCAGCAGCTATGTTTACAAATATTGCTAACGCAGCTGACAAGGAATTAGTCTTTATGAATTGGGGCCCTTATATCTCAACGGAGTTAAGGGAGCAATTTACTAAAGAGACTGGTATTAAAGTGATTTATTCGACTTACGAGTCGAACGAGACTATGTACGCAAAGTTAAAAGCACATCCAAAAGGTTATGACCTGGTTGTGCCATCAACTTACTTCGTTGCCAAAATGCGTGATGAAGGTATGTTACAGAAAATCGATAAATCAAAGCTAACTAATTTCCCAGAGCTTGATAAAAACTATCTGGACAAGCCTTTTGATCCAAACAACGACTATTCCATCCCCCACGTAATTGCGATGACGGGCCTAGCGGTTAATACCGACATGTACGATCCGGCGGATTTCGATAGCTGGGCTGACTTGTGGAATCCTGATCTGGAAGGACAGTTGATGTTGATGGACGATACCCGCGAAGTGTTCCATATCGCACTTCGTAAGCTGGGCTACTCCGGTAACACAACCGATCCTAAGCAGATCGATGAAGCATATGAAGAGCTTAAGAAACTCATGCCAAATGTATTGGTATTCAACTCCGATAACCCTGCTGCACCGTATTTTGCAGGTGAAGTTGGCCTGGGTATGTTGTGGAACGGCTCAGCCGCTGCCGCTCAAAAAGAAGGACTGCCAATTAAGCTGGTGTGGCCAAAAGAAGGCGGGATTTTTTGGGTGGACAGCTTAGCCATTGCGAAAAATGCTGAGAATGTCGACGCTGCCCATAAGATGATTGATTTCCTGCTACGCCCTGATGTTGCAGCTAAGATTTCTGAAGAAACTGGGTATCTCACTGCAGTAAAAGCATCAAATGCTAAATACAAAGACGACCCGACACTATTTCCACCTCAAGAAGACCTTGATCGTGGTGAATGGCAGGATGCAGTTGGTGAAATGAATATTCGCTATGAAAACTACTTTCTAGAGCTTAAAGCCGGTCAGTAATTATAGTAAGCATCTCTGTTAACGGCGGCCTAAAGGGCCGCCGTTTTTCTGATAAAAGTAGTATTAGCAATATTAGATGTGTACTCCTCAACTATTGTTTAACAGACTGCTCAGTAATTCCACATCCAAGGCAACTAAGTAATATTTGGTTGCCTTAATCACCACCCTATCTGCTATAATCTCCTTTTAATTCCCTTAGTTATAACCATATATAAAAGGAAAAGATGCCTTGCATAGGTAAGCTTTTTACTTTTTACATGTAGGAGAAGCGGTTAGTACCTAACTGACAGTATGCCTTTTATTGCTTAATAAAGGTCTACTTGATGTTTAGTACACTCGCTAGAGATAACTCTCGATACATCCTGATAGTTAGGAGCACAATAAAATGAAAAAATGGTCTTCTTTAGTGGCCGGTGGTGTTTGCGCAATGGCAATGTTCTCAAACGTTGCAACAGCCGCAGATAAAGAGCTTTATTTCTACAACTGGTCTGAATACATCCCGAGTGAAGTATTAGAGCAGTTCACCAAAGAAACAGGCATTAAAGTTATTTATTCAACGTATGAGTCGAATGAAACCATGTATGCCAAGCTAAAAACCCACGGCGAAGGCTATGATTTAGTCGTTCCTTCAACTTACTACGTATCAAAGATGCGTGATGAGGGAATGCTTAAAAAAATTGATCGCTCTAAACTAACGCATTTTGCAGATCTTGATCCTAATTTCCTTAATAAGCCTTTTGATCCTCAAAATGACTACTCTATCCCTTACATCTGGGGTGCAACCGGTATCGGTGTTAACACAGAGATGATGGACAAGTCAGAAATTAGCTCTTGGTCTGATTTCTGGGACCCTAAATGGGAAGGCCAGTTGATGATGATGGATGATGCTCGTGAGTTCTTCCATATTGCGCTGCGCAAACTAGGCTACTCAGCTAACACTAAGAATCCAGCTGAAATTAAAGCCGCTTATGAAGAGCTAAAGAAACTGATGCCGAATGTATTGGTGTTCAACTCAGACTACCCTGCAAACCCATACATGGCCGGTGAGACATCACTAGGTATGTTGTGGAATGGTTCTGCTTATATGGCACGCCAGGAAGGCGCTGCGATCGATATCGTATGGCCTAAAGAAGGTGCCATTTTCTGGATGGACAGCATTTCAATCCCTGCAGGCGCAAAAAACATCGATGAAGCACATCAGATGATCGACTTCCTGTTACGCCCAGAAAATGCAGCTAAAATTGCCCAGGAGATTGGTTACCCGACTCCAGTAGCAACCGCGAAAAAACTTCTTCCGGCTGAATTTGTGAATGACACAAACATCTACCCACCACAAGATGTGATGGACGCAGGCGAATGGCAGGACAGCGTGGGTTCTGCAAATACTATTTACGAAGAATACTACCAGAAGCTAAAAGCGGGTCAGTAATAGCACGCCGCGATAAACCTATCGCAAATCCCATAATCAAAAAGCCCAAGCTTGTTGCTTGGGCTTTTATTGTTCTCGATTATAGATATCATTGGCTTGCTATGGATGACAACCTAGTTGCCGATAAACAAACAATGAGATTATCACTCTTTTGCAACGTTGATTGTTACAAGGTCAGCGTATTGAACATGATCAGATCCAACGCCAATACTGCCCCGCCGAGTACCACCATCGCCAATACTTTTTCAATCGTCTTGTTAAGAAAAGTTACCCCTTGCTCTTTCCTTGAATATAAATAGAAAGGCAATCCACAGGCATACAACAGCAACGACAGAAGCAGGTAGTCCATCCCGCCCGCATAGATCAACCACAAACCGTAACCAGAGCCGATTGACATCATCAGTACCAAAGAAGCCGACCGCTGTTTGTTTTCCATAGCGACCTTCAGACCAAAGGCGGCACACAACAAATATGGGATCAACGCCATTGAAGAAGCCAGCTGGATCAAAATATTGTACCCGGCATCATTAAGGTAATTCACAATCAAGAACAATGTAATCAGGCTGTTGGTCAGCCACATCGCATTCTTAGGGATTTGGTTATCGTTAAGTTTGCCAAACACTGACGGAGCGGTGTTGTGTGTCCCTCTAGCAGCAAGAAAAAGCATCTCACTAGAGATCATGGTCCAGGCCAGTAACGCCCCACCGACAGAAACAATTAAGCCGATATTAATCAGCATGCCACCCCATGGACCAATCGCATATTCCAGAACTTGTGCCATTGACGGATTTTTCATTTCTGCAAGCTCGGCCTGAGGTACCACACCGAGTGAAAGCAGGGAAACGCAAATTAGCAGTGTGATGGTGATCAGAAAACCCAATATGGTTGCCCTGCTAACGACTTCCATATTTTTCGCCCTGGAAGCATACACGGTGGCACACTCAATACCTAAAAATACCCAAACAGTGTAGAGCATGGTGTTTTTTACCTGACTGGTTACCGAGCCAAGCTCAGGTGAGCCCCAAAAATCGATTGTGAACGTATCAATTTTAAACGCTAGGGCAACAAGTATGATGAACAGCAGGATAGGGATAATTTTGGCGACAGTAACAATGACGTTTAGTGTAGTTGCTGACTTTACGCCACGTAATACAAAGAAATGTAGCATCCACAACGTAATGATGCTGCAAACCATGGCTGGGAGTGTACTGCCATTGCCAAAGAAATCGAAAAGCTGGAATGAGCCCAGCGCGCTGTACATGACGACCAGGTAGCCGACGTTGCCAACCCAAACAGAAATCCAGTACCCCCATGCCGCATTAAATCCGAGGTAGTCACCAAATCCCTCCCGCACGTAACCGTAAACTCCGTCCTCTATGTCAGGCCGGTTAACTGATAACCATTGAAAAATTTTTGCCAGGGTGACCATACCGAAGAAAGTAATAACCCAGGCGATAATAATAGCGCCGGCCCCTGCCCCTTCAGCCATATTTTGCGGCAAACTGAAGATCCCACTACCGACAATCGCCCCCGTTACAAGGGCTGTCATTGGCAGCAAACCCAATTTCCGTACGCTCTTGTTTGCCATTTTCTTTTCTCCTGAAAAAAGGAGGACATCCCTGCCCTCCTTAATAGCTGATTAAAAACGTAGTGACATGCAGCTGACACCACCATCAACCTTGCGGTATTCCGAGGTATCGACAGTTTCCACTTTATATCCCAGTTCGCGAATTTTACTCTCTGTTGCTGGGTAGCCACTTGGCATGATGACCGTACCGTTCACCCAGATACAGTTGGCGGCATAGCTTTCATTCTCAGGGATCTCGATAATATTAAGGTGGGCGAACTCTGGTTTATTAATGAATTCACCGGCAGCAAGCAAATTACCGTTTTCAAGGTAAGCCAGCCCGGTTTTGAGGTGGAGCACCTTCTCAAGAGGCACGATATGGCCAGACATGCCGTATTTCTCGAGTATCGCGATCAGCTGAGTTGCACCTTCTTCATTGGTCCGGGCCGACTGGCCAATATAGAAGCAGTCCCCAACCATCATTACGTCACCGGCATCCAGGGTACCAGGAGCTTTGATGTGTTCAATTTTATCACCGTAGAAACGGCGCAGTGCAGGCTCAATCGAATCAATTTCCCCGCGACGAGTATTGGCACCAGGGCGGGTCACAATACCGCAATGTTTAGTGCAAAGCGCTGGGTCTTCAACAAAAACAGAGTCAGGATAATCCTCAAGTGGAGGAAGCAATAAAATTTCAACGTCGCACTTTCTTAAAGCATCTAAATACGCCAGATGCTGTTTCATAGCGAGCTCATAATCGGGTTTTCCATCATCAGCAGAAGAAATGCCATCAACCAGTGCTTTACATGGGGTACGCGCAATAATGTAGTTAAACATAGTCAGTCCTTTTTTATATTCGTCTTTAACGCTTGTATGCATTCCATAGCGAGAACCGTGCCATATTGATAAGTATATTAAAAAATCATTTAAATCAGCCTGTTAGTTAATTTATGAGGTTGTCATCAGCCGAAATACTATGCTGAAATATCATCACTGTCGATATTTCGGCAAAAAAGATAACTAATTAATTTATTAGATTTTTCTGTGAATTATTTCGCTAAATCGGTAGTAGTTACATGGTTTAATATGACGATAATTCATCAGTTGCGGGGATAGGACAGTGATGAAGAGACACCCAGCAGAGATACTCTCGTTTCTCAACCAGGTAATGACAGTATTTGACAGCATTGCCAGTTCATACATTATTATCGATGCATCTGAAACGGTTGTTGCCTATAACGAGGTTAGCGCTAAATTGGACGGTATCGCCGTTGGTAAAGTTCTTAACCGCAAGCTACTGGATGTATTTCCTTCCCTTTCCAGAAACTCAAGCTCGATGCTCAAGGTTCTACGTAACCGTATGCCTATCTGGAACAAGGCCCAAAGTTATCAGGCCCCCTCGGGTAAACTGATGACCATGACCTCATCGACCTTTCCCATTCTCGATGTTGATAACACGGTGATATTCGTGATTGAAGTTGTTCATGATATCAGTAACTTAAGGGAATTGACGGATCACGTGATCCATCTGACAGAAACCCTGAAAGAAAGTCAGGCACCGACAAAACAACCCCTGCAGATTGTCACCGAAAACAAACAGTTTAAACGGCTGCTCAAGGATGTAAGAACCTTCGCCCAGACCCAGCTTCCTGTGCTGATCGCCGGGGAAACCGGTACTGGGAAAGAGCTGGTTGCCCGCTATATTCATCTCAATAGCAGCCATAATAATGTGCCAATGGTAACAATCAACTGCGGAGCGATCCCGCCGACTTTAATCGAGAGTACCTTGTTTGGTACGGTCAAAGGCGCGTTTAGCGGTGCGGAAAACAAGAAGGGATTACTCGAGCTGGCTGATAGCGGTACCCTTTTCTTAGATGAAATCAACTCCATGCCGATTGAGGTGCAAAGTAAACTGCTGCGGGTTGTCCAGGATGGCGCCTTCCGCCCATTAGGCGGTAACCATGAAAAGACTGTATCTATTCGCTACATCGCCGCCATGAACGAGCAGCCTGAGGTGGCTATACAAAAGAAAGAGCTGCGTTCAGATTTATTCTACCGTCTTGGTGTCTGTATGGTCGTAATTCCCCCGTTGCAGCAGCGGCTGGATGATATCCCGCACCTGGTCGAGTGTTTTATCCGCAAGCATAATCCGCTACTCAATACAGCTATAACCGGCTATACCCCAGACTTTATCCAGTCGCTAGAAGCTCGTTCCTGGCCAGGTAACGTCCGGATGCTTGAAAACGTGGTGCTGCGCTGCATGCTAATGTGCTCGCAATTAAATGACGATGTGCTGAATGCATTACACTTGGGCTCAATACAAGAACCGTCGATTTCTATCGAGCCTGTACCTACTCATCAAGAGTGGATGCCAGCAGACTGCCGGGAGACAGAAGAATCGTTAGCCGAACATTTGGCTGGCTATGAAAAGAAATTACTGGTCAATGCCCTAACACGGTGTAAAGGCAATCATAGTGAAGTAGCTCGTCAGTTAAAAATCCCCCGCACCACGCTGCAGAGTAAATTGCGCAAATATGGCATTCGTACTTGAACTTATTTGTTGCTAACGTGGTTGATGTAATCGCCGTAGCTGACAATTCAGGACGGAAATCCCATAATCAAAAAGCCCAAGCAACAAGCTTGGGCTTTTATCATTTATGTCTCGTGCTTCGTAGTGGTTCTAATCCAACAAACTGTTTAGGGCACTACTTAGCCATTGTGCTGCTGGCCCCATGCTACAATCCTTTGGTGAAATACACTCTATCGGAATTGACCAATCTTTATGATCAAATGTCACCGGTAATATGTGAAGCTGGTTAGAAGAATCTTGCTCAACGAGATGTTTAGGCATATACGTCCATCCCAAACCTTTCTCGACATATTTCAGTAACATCCGATAATCATTACCATACCAAACCTGCGATGAAAATGGCTGTAAATGCGCCTGATGAACGCCGTTGACCCCCTTAATCATCAACTGACGATGTGGTATCAGATCTGGTGGTGAAACGCTAGACAAGCTTGCTAAGGGATGGTTTTTGCTAACAATTGGAACAAAAGACATATTACCGATATAGCAAATATCAGCCTCTTTAATAAACGTCATATCACTCAGAATCACACCAATATTTGCCTTTCCGGCAATAACAAACTGAATAATGTCACTGCTAGACATCGTCAGAATATTAAGGGACGTTGCCGGAAAGCGTAGCGAGAACTGCTCAACAAGCGTGTAAAACCGAGTAACTTGAAGGCTATCTTCAATCGCAAGTGTCAATTGGGTTTCTTCGTTATTGGTCAATGCTTTTGACGCACTTTCTAGCTCATAAGCCTGCTGTAAGATCGCCTCAGCGAAGGTCAGCAGATGCTTCCCCTCATTGGTTAAACCGGGCTTTCTGGTGGTTCTGTCAAAGAGAGTCACATCAAGGTCGATTTCTAAGTTGGAAATCCCTTGGCTTACTGCTGACTGAACTTTCCCTAATTTCCTTGCACAGGCAGAAAATGAGCCCAGTTTAGCTGCAGTAACAAACATATTTAACTGATCGAGATTATACATAGCATCACAAATCATGATAGTAACTAACTAGATCTAATCATATATTAAGATACATTAGCCGCATAGATTTACTTCCATGAGTATTAAGCGATGTCAGTTAAAGAACGTATTTTACATAGCCTTCTGTTTGAAGCGATTGCACTGTGTATTTTAATGGTTGCAGCAAAACTATTTACCACTCATAACGCTAGCGTTGTTGGTGGTGTCGCAATTGTCTTATCCCTGTTAGCGATGGCGTGGAATTACGTATACAACTTAGGCTTCGATCGTGTCTTTGGTCAGGATCGGTTATCTCGAAAAGTTGGAATGCGCATTGCGCATGGGATTGGTTTTGAAGCGGGTTTGCTCATCGTAACTATCCCGTTATTGATGTGGGTATTACAAATGGATTTCTGGACGGTGCTTATTCTTGATCTGGGTATTGTTATCTTCTTTTTGGTTTACTCAATCATCTATAACTGGGCTTACGACCAAGTACGCTCAAAAATTACAACAAGAGCAACGGCAATTTAACGGCCGACTGAAATAAAACAAGCCCACGACAGCACAATGCAATCGTGGGCTTTTTAATAACTTACAATATAATAAAAGTGCTATGAAAGAATCTCGTCCACAAATTCAGGAACGAGTACAGAAGCCGGTCCATAGCGTTTCTCCGCAAACTCGCTTTCTACTTCGCTCGGCTCAAGGTTTAGCTCAACAGTATGTGCCCCATGCATAGCAGCTTCATGCACGAATCCCGCAGCCGGATACACCGCGCCAGAAGTACCAATCGAAATAAACAAGTCAGCTTCCATCAGTGCATTATGAATGCGGTCCATGCCGATAGGCATTTCACCAAACCATACGACATTAGGACGCATTGGCGCTGGCATTTGGCAGCAGTGACAATGGTCATCTAGTGAAATATTACCGCTCCAATCGACTGATTGCCCAGTTTGGCTACACTGTGCTTTCAGTAACTCTCCGTGCATATGAATGATATTTTTAGAGCCCGCCGCTTCGTGCAAATTATCGATATTTTGGGTAACGATAGTGACTTTTCCATCGAGTTCTTTTTCTAGTTTCGCCAAAGCCAGATGTGCTTTATTGGGGGAAACGGTACCACTTTCAAGCTGCTGACGACGCTGATTATAGAAGTCCTGAACAAGTGATGGATTTCGATGGTACCCTTCTGGTGTCGCCACATCTTCAATATGATGATTTTCCCATAATCCATCTTGATCACGGAAAGTACGAATGCCCGATTCAGCAGATATACCTGCGCCGGTAAGAATTACGATATTACGGTACGGGAAAAGCATAGGTACGTCCTTTTCTACTTGTATAAGCTATTTATACCATTGTTTTCATAAGGTTATAAGTCAAGATTATTCGACATTAGTCTAATGTTTAGATTTTAACATATAAAGTTATAGTGCGTCAGCGTGTGTTATTTTGCCAAAAATTTACTCACTTACGCTTAATATTCAAATTGTTAACTACATGAGCCTCGCCGTCAAAAAGAAAAAAGCCGATGAATAACTCATCGGCTTTAGTTCAGTATAACTCAACCATTAATGGTATTGAATAACACAGAGACACTGCAGTCAGGCACTAGGCGTTATCTTGTACTGAGCGGCCTTTCTTACCGGCTTCGACTTGTTCATCATAACCAGGCTGGTTTTCAGGAAGATCTTTGACTTCTTCATACCATAGGTCGTGATGTTCTTTAGCCCAAGTTTCGTCTACTTCACCAGTGATCATGCCATCCAATGCAGCTTCCATACCAAACAAACCAATGTAGATATGGAAAACAAAACCACAGATAAGGATCAAGGCAGAGAACATGTGAACAAGGTTCGACAGCTCCATATCACGACGGGTCTGGTCAAAGATTGGGAAATCTAAAATAAAACCACTGACTGTGATAAAGATACCGAAGAAGATAAGAAGCCAGAAAATCGCCTTCTCACCACCGTTCGAGAACCCCGCTGACGGGTGCGTTCCTTTGTGCTTGCCTACCATGCCGCCCATCTTCATGAACCACTTCACATCCACCATATTGAAGATGCTCTTGCGCCACCACTTGATCAGAACGATAAAAAGCAAAACAGCAAAAATTGGACCGATGTAGTTATGGTACTGCTTGGCTGCGTAGATAATCCAACCCCACAGTTCACTCGGTACAACCGGCTTAATAAAGTGTTTACCATAAACTAACGTCAGACCACTGAAGGCCAGTGTCAGAAAGGTGAACGCCATGCTCCAGTGCAGAGCACGATCCATTCGGCTCCAGCGTTTAATCTTGCGGCCAGTTTTAGGCTTGCTTAATTTAAGCGGACCTACCGTAATATAAGCCAGAGCAACCATCGCCAGGCTACCAAAAATAGCTAATGCACCCAGTGGCGACATCCACTTCTCTTTCAAAATGAACCAAGTTTGCCCCGGAACACTAATCAGAACGCCGTGCTCCGGCGAACGAGACGTGGTGTATCCTTCCTGACCATCCTTGACCATGCGCCAATAGTCAGCACCGGCAAAACCTACGATCTCTTTCTGAACCACAGACTCGCCCAAGCGCTCATTATTAGTGTTTTGGCTAGTTTCGTTGCTGGCTAACACTGACAGCGAAAATGTCAGCATGAATGCAGTAACCAGTAACGTAAACCAGCGTTGAATTCGCTTAGTCATTAAAACTCCCGACTGTTTTAACAAACAGTTTTTATACCGTTCTGGATAAGTATCTGGTGATTTAAACCAGAGAAAAAACCAGAAATATGTGTAGATTGGCATTGCTTAACCAAGGTTTCAGCCCGTAAACAGGCTGAAACCGTTTTAGTGTGCTAACACACTGAATTAGCAACAGTGATTAGGCCTTACGTACCTTGCCTGCATCATAGGCAAGATCGTCTACATTAGCCCAGCCAGCCTCTTTAGCGCCACGCGCGACAACACGATCACGATAAACATCAGAGATTTTAGCGGCATCACCAGCCAATAGCGCCTTAGTCGAACATAGCGATGCACACATCGGTAGCTTACCTTCGGCAATACGGTTAGAGCCATATTTCTGCTTCTCTTCGTGTGAACCTGGCTCTACACCCGGACCACCTGCACAGAACGTACACTTGTCCATCTTGCCACGCTCGGCAAACGCCCCCTGTTTAGGGAACTGAGGTGCACCGAATGGACAAGCAAACAGGCAGTAGCCACAACCGATACACAGATCTTTGTTATGACGTACGATACCGTCTTCAGTTTGCTCGAAACAATCTGCAGGACAAACAGCCATACAAGGTGCGTCGCTACAGTGCATACAAGCCACAGAAATTGAGGTTTCACCCGGCTCACCATCATTCAGGGTTACAACGCGGCGACGCTGGATACCCCACTCAAGTGCATCATCGTTTTCGTTTTTACAGGCGGTAACACAACCGTTGCACTCGATACAACGTTTAGAGTCACAAAGAAATTTCATACGTGCCATCAGAATGACTCCTTACGCTTTAGAGATCTTACATAGGGTTACTTTGGTTTCCTGCATCTGAGTAACAGGATCGTAGCCGTATGTGGTTGCAATGTTTGCTGATTCGCCCGAAACAAACGGAGCAGAACCTTCTGGGTAGTTACCGCGTAGGTCTTCGCCCTGGAATTTACCGCCGAAATGGAACGGAATGAATGCCAAGCCCGGTTTAACACGACGGGTTACCATGGCTTTTACATGAATACGCCCCTTCTCGGCACCTTCAACCCAAACCATGTCACCGTCACGGAAACCAAGATCGTTGGCATCTTTCGGGTTCACTTCTACAAACATTTCTTGCTGCAACTCTGCCAGCCAAGGGTTTGAACGGGTTTCGTCACCACCACCCTCGTACTCAACCAGACGGCCAGACGTAAGGATAATCGGGTACTCACCTGATACATCTTTGTCCTGGATAGACTTGTACAGAGTCGGCAAACGGAACATCGCTTCGCTGTCGTTCCAGGTCGGGTAATCAGTTACCAGATCACGACGAGGTGTATACAGCGGCTCACGGTGTAGCGGTACAGCATCAGGGAAAGTCCAGACAACCGCACGTGCTTTAGCGTTACCGTAAGGAATACAGCCGTGCTTGATAGCGACACGCTGGATACCGCCTGACAGATCGGTTTTCCAGTTTTTACCTTCTGCAGCGGCTTTTTCTTCTGCCGTCAATTCATCCCACCAACCGAGTTGCTTCAGCATCTTGTGGGTAAATTCCGGATAGCCGTCTTCCAGCTCACAACCTAGCGAGTAGCTATCATCAGCCAGCAGGCTTTCACCGTTACGCTCTACACCAAAGCGAGCACGGAAGTTACCACCGCCCTGCGCAACCGTCTTGGATGTATCGTAAAGAATGTGGGTACCTGGGTGTTTCATCTCAGGCGTACCCCAACACGGCCAAGGCAGACCGTATGTTTCACCGTCAGCCACACCGCCTTCAGCTTCAAGCGTTGTCTTGTGGAAGGTGTGCCAGTTCTGCTGATGTGCCTTCAGACGCTCAGGGCTCTGGCCGGTATAGCCAATTGTCCACATGCCCTTGTTGAATTCGCGCGTTATGTCTTCAATTACCGGCTGGTTGTTTTCAACCTTGATGTGCTTGAACAGCTGATCGGCTAGACCTAGCTTCTGGGAAAGCAGGTACATGATTTCGTGGTCAGGCTTAGACTCGAACAACGGCTCGATAACCTGATCACGCCACTGAATCGAGCGGTTAGTCGCCGTTACCGAACCTGTGGTTTCAAACTGGGTTGTTGCTGGCAGCAGGTAAACATTGTCAGTACGACCGTTCATAACTGCAGCAACGCCTGGATAAGGGTCAACGATAACCATCATATCCAGCTTGCCCATCGCTTTGCGCATTTCAGGACCACGGGTTTGCGAGTTCACCGCATGTCCCCAGTAGAACATGGCACGAATATTATCGTTCTGCTCGATGTTAGCCTTGTCTTCCAGTACACCATCGATCCAGCGCGATACAGGGATACCAGCGTTATTCATCGGTTTCTTGCCACGGTAGTCAGCCTGATCAAAACGACCTTTTAGCCATTCGTAATCGACATCCCATACGCCTGCCCAGTGCTTCCACGCACCTTCAGACAGACCATAGTAACCAGGAAGGTTATCAGACAGTACGCCAAAGTCAGTTGCACCCTGTACGTTATCGTGACCACGGAAAATATTGGCACCACCACCGGCTTTACCCATGTTGCCAAGAGCAAGCTCAAGGATACAATAGGCACGAGTGTTGTTATTACCCGTGGTGTGCTGAGTACCACCCATACACCAAACGACACAGCCAGGGCGATTTTCAGACAGCATCTTCGCTGTTTTATACACTTCCGCTTCTGGCACGCCACTTACGCGTTCAACCTCTTCCGGAGTCCACTTCGCCACTTCGGCGCGAACGTCATCCATCCCCCATACACGCTGGCGGATAAACTCTTTGTCTTCCCAGCCATTTTTGAAGATGTGGTAAAGCACACCCCAGATAAACGCTACATCAGAGCCCGGACGCAGTGATACATAGTGATCTGATTTTGCCGCAGTACGAGTACGACGAGGATCGGCAACAACGATCTTACAGCTGTTACGCTCTTTGGCGATCAGGATGTGCTGCATCGCTACCGGGTGAGCTTCGGCGGCATTTGAACCAATAAACAGAATCGACTTACAGTTATGCATGTCGTTCAGTGAGTTGGTCATCGCACCGTAGCCCCAGGTGTTGGCAACACCGGCAACCGTCGTTGAGTGACAGATACGTGCCTGATGGTCAACGTTGTTAGTGCCCCATAGCGAGACCATTTTACGGAACAGATAAGCCTGTTCGTTGTTATGCTTTGCCGAACCCAGCCAGTAAACTGAATCCGGGCCTGATTCTTCGCGAATTTTCAGTACTTGCTGGCTGACTTCTTCCAAAGCCTGCTCCCAGCTAAGTTTCTTCCACTTACCGTTAACCAGCTTCATTGGGTATTTAACGCGACGCTCACCATGACCGTGTTCACGTAGCGCGGCACCTTTAGCACAGTGTCCACCAGCATTAAAAGGATGGTCAAAAGCGGGTTCTTGGCCAGTCCAGACACCTTCTTGTACTTCGGCGTAAATACCACAGCCAACAGAACAGTGAGAACAAATAGTACGTTTTACTTCAACAGGCGCTTTCGGATCGACCGTTTTCGCCTCAGCTTTTTTCATCATGCCCGGTGCAAACATGCTAGCACCAGCAACACCACCAGCCGCTGCTAGGGATGTGTTACGGATAAAGGAACGACGAGAAATACCTAGCTGGTTTTCGTCCTTGCTCACTTTGTCGGAACGTTTAGTCAGTTTCATTTATTGCTCCGCCTTACAAGGTTTCGTAGTAATCACGAATATGCTGAGTTTCGCGATAGCCGGTTGTTTTAGATTCATTTTTTTCTTCAGGCTTGTCAGCTGCTGCCTGAGCAACAGTTGTCGTGCCAGCAGCAACAGCACCAGCAGCCACACTTAAGCCAATGTTTTTCAACAATTGGCGACGGCTTTGATTGGGTTTATTTTGCTCACTCATTAAAGCTTGCTCCTTTATCGTTGTTCCTGATGACAAAAAAACATCTCCAGGAATCGATTCTTTTGTTTTATCTAATTACGTCGTAACAAAAAGTAAATTCAGAAAGTTCTAGTTCACTTCAATAAAACGCGTTTTCTCTACCGTTAAAAACTGCAATGCCAGCTCACCCACCGCACAGTAGAACACGGCACTTTCAGCGGCTTTCATATCGGCACACAACCGCTCAAACCACGTCGCAATATGGCGATTAAAGAAGGTTCTCTGAAGGTGCTCGTCACCTCCTTCCACCAGCATCGCCATCACTTCAAGTAGCGCAGCAATGTGGTCTTCCGGCTCTTTTACCGACTCATCACGCTGAAAACCCAATTGAACCAAGTCACGACGAAGATGAGCCAAAGGCATCTCCATCAGGGATCCGGTTAGATACCAGGACCCAAATGGCACAATTTCACCACGACCAATTCCGATAAACAGATCTTGATATTCTTCTTCAACAGCAATGAGATTGGCTTTTTGAGCCGCCAGTTTGACTAAGGGCCAAGCTGCAGCCATCTCGGTAACTTGATGGTCTGACGTATCAACATTTAGATCCGCAAGCCAATTCAGAACATTTTCGTCTGGCGCCTGACGCATTAGATGGGCAAGCATGGCGTAGATCTCGATACGTAGTGACGTTTCTTCGTGTTGCGGCTGATTTACCATTAATTGTTCCATTTTCCGTTCCTTACACCCTTAGCTGACTTTCTGGATCATTTTCGATCTTTGAAAAGACATCACGAACGCGACAGTCTTCACACATAGCCAACCGGCGAATGGCATCTCCCTGAAATTGGGAGTGACCTTGTAACTTTTCAGTTAGCATTTTCACCATGGATGCCGGCGCAAATGGTTTTCCACAACTGGTACAACAAGCCGCTTCTTCTTCATGAACAACTTGCGCTGCCTGACGCGCTTCTTTATCCCAGTTAAAACCGGGTTTTAAAGAAATCACTTTTTCAGGACACGCTTTTTCACACATACCGCATTGCACACAATCTTGCTCGATGAACAATAATCCCGGACGATCACCAATCGAATGAAGTGCGCGTGTCGGACAAACAGCCACGCAACTCATACACAAGGTACAATCATCAGATTGGCATTCAACGGAGCCATAAGGTGCATTTTCAGGTACATCTGAACACTCAGGTTTTTGAGCCGCTGCGTTATATAGCAATTCCAAAACTGCAAAAAGTTTTTCACGCTTAGTGCCTTCAATACGTTCTGCAGCAGGCAGGGTTGCAGGGATCAGCGCGGTATCAAATACCTTAAAAGAATCAGCAGTCGCTAAATCAAATAAAGTAATACGATCAGCGTCATAACCCAGTTCAGTCAAAAATGCCTGAGCAATCGTTAGTTCATCAGTTAGAACACGATCAATAGTGGCAGGAATGTAAGCAGCATTGGTCGCCAAAAGAACTTGATGCGCTCCATAAGCCAGCGCACTAAACCAAGTATCAATACCTACAGTGGCAAGCTCTTCCAGTGCAACAGGAACAACTGTTGTCGGAAGTGTTGCAAGCGCCTGAACAACAGACAGCTCATCACGATTCCCATATAGAAGAAGTGTTGGGTTTTCACCCCCTTCTTGCAGATATCGGCTTAGTAGGCGATGCACAAAATGCTGGGTATTATCAGGGTCCGGTAACGCGTAACTAATCGCTTCTGTAGGGCAAGCGGTCGCACATGTACCGACCCCCTGACAAAGGTATGGATTGATTTCAATCGCATGGCCGTTACTGGACAAAGCTCCCGCAGGGCACGCATCCACGCAACGATCACACCCACTAACACCGCGTGATGAATGTGCACAAATATCTGGGTTCAAACGAAAATATTTTGGCTTATCGAAGGTTCCAAGCATATCTGGAAGATCTTCAATCACATTAGCCAATTTGGCTTTTCCCGCTCCAACGCCATAATAACCAGGAGCTGGAATTTCTGTTGCGACAACACCCTCAGCAGTCATATCGACAACGAGGTCAAAACAGTCACGGCCAATCGCAATTTTTGCCAGATTAGCAGAAGCTTCTGTTGTTGCTATTTCCGAAAAAGAACCATCAACTCGACAAGTCACTTCAAATGCACCGAGGTAACCTTTAACAGCGACCTGATTACTGAAGTACAAGTTTTCAACCTTCTCTGCGGTATCCGCTTTTTCAGTCGCCATTTCTGTGACCAAAAGCGTTACAGAATTCAAAGATGAAAATTGAGTTGCCAGCGCTGTAACCGTTTCCTGAGGACCAATGATCAATAAATTCCCGCGGCTTTCATAGGAAACCGTAGGAGGGATCAGATTAGACAATTCGACCGTTCCTGCAATTGCAGTATGGCGTGCTTGTCCATTTGAATCAGAAAACGCTTCTAGTGTACTTTTTAACATTCTTATTCCTGTCTACTCGTCACCGCTAGTCAGTGCCGATTAAAGGTGCTTGTTTAATAGGTGTTTTTATAAGTAACTTAAAAAACAATCGCCTTCACACTCTTTATAAGAGCAATAACCGAACCAACTTTTTACGGAATAAAATGACCTATAAGGAACTAAAGTCGGAAAGAGACAGTTTGGACAATACGTCATGCGACAATTTGTCCCACGCTTTAATTTGTATTGCGCCAAAATGTCCCGATTATTATTAAGGGTATTTTTCCCTTTTTGTCCCAACTTCGCTTTTGATTTCATTGTTAACGTTGATTTCTCAACGTTAGCTGCTTTTTCTTTCTGATTTATTAGTAATAATTAGCTTCTATCCGCTAACTCATTCAACTTGGCATCATGAGCACCAAGTACGGCTTCATTATCAAGCTGGCTACCTTGAACTAGCTCCTCTGAAGTCTCTGTATGTGCCCTATCTGGATTACTCTCTCGTTCAACACGCGCTTGCGAAGATCCTTTCTTGCCAGAACCTTCCGAGCTGCTTTGATCAAGTGCATCTGCAACTTCTTCAATTTTTTCAGCAGCTTGATTCACCCAGTTCCTAAGTTGTTTTGTCACGTTGCTGTCCAAGGTAGGGACATTGGAAAAGTCTTCCGTGTGATCATCCATATCACTGACATAATTAAACTCGTCAGAATGAAACAACTTACGTAGCGCCGCTTTCTTTACTGATTTTTCGACCCCCGTTTTCATGAATGAAGACACGCCACTCTCAAAGGTCACATTGGCAACATCTTTTAAAGTAAGTGAAACTTCTTCACTAGTTAAATCAGGTTCCGAACCGCTCTCTGATTCTGCACCACCAGCCTTGGCACTCGTTTCGCTTTCCAAACATAAATCACTAGGTTGTTGTTTTATATCGGAGATATGAACGTCAACCTCAGCCGTATCAACTACGGTATCAGTGTCTGGGGGCGTGCTATCAGCAACATCCTCGCGAGCCGCTAATTTCCGGCCAGACCAACGCTGGAAAAAATTAGTTGCCACTGGAGCGCCCTTTTTTATCTTTGTTCTTACCTTTGCAGCGCTTGCGTTTGAACTCGATTAGTTCGCCGTGCCGGCCAATAAAGGCTTCCATCCAAGCCTGTACCTGAAGCGGCGTCTGGATATGTAAAACCTGATAATCGCCATCCATATAGCTCCCGGCAACGCTTTGCGCAGCAGTCATTAGCAAAGGAGAAAGCTGCTCGTTTTCTTCTTCACAAACAATGAATAAGTGCGGGTCCTGAGAGCTCAAGTTAAAGCGATATTCAGTACGCTCATCACGATAAAGCTCCAAAGGAAGAATGTATCCACCGTCGGTTTGTGCAACGGCCTCTTTTTTGTCTTGATCATAAAGACACACATCTTCAATTGACCAAGATAAGGTCGACCACCGACCTATTTGCTTTTCCTCGGAGACCAGACGAAATGCGATAGGCCATATGGATTCATCTTTACGTAAATCTGGCACAGTCACTCCTTACTCATTGCTCGTTAACCTTTCAATACGGCTACCAAAGCAATAATCAGACCAACTTAAATAAATATGGTAATTTCTACGTCTAAGCCATGGTTTCACGTAAACTGCAGTTGCTAACAATTAACCCCATGTATCAAGGCATGACTAGTGAGTCGGACTAGCCGATGTGAACAAAGCTGGATTCAGAGCTGGAACGATATTTGCTTAAGCAATGTTACTCATAATATTTTAAAAACCACTTCAGACAGTAAGCACTATTGAGCATAGTTTCTTTAGTGGATATAAAGATGATTAAACTGTTTTCGATCAGCAGGAACTTCTGATGACCCAATTGCCGAAAATTATAAAAACCAAATCTTCCGTCAACCAAACCATGACCGTTCAGGTCATGGATGAATACGGCGACATGATGGACAAAGAAATCGCCTGCGAGCACCCTCTAACGGTTTACCTTAACTGGATTGAGGTCGTTACCCTGATGACGCTGGGCGAACGCCCTTCCGCATTAGTGCTTGGCTACTTGAAGAATCAAGGCTTTATAGAAGATATAGATAGCATCGAATCTTTGATCATCGACTGGGATACCAACTCGGCGGCCGTGATCACCCGAGAAAATACCGATGGACTAGAAAAGAAGCTGGGGAAGAAAACGGTTACCTCAGGCTGTGGCCAAGGCACTATGTTCGGTAATGTAATGAAGAAGCTGGAAGGCGTCACCCTTCCTCAGCCGAAAGTGCCACAATCCAAACTGTACGGTTTGCTCGAATCTCTGACCCATCACAACGAAACCTACAAGGCGGCTGGTGCGGTTCATGGATGTGCGGTCTGCAAAGATACCGAAATACTCTCTTTTGTCGAAGATGTTGGTCGCCATAATGCCGTTGATACACTAGCAGGTGAAATGTGGCTTAAGGGCGAAACAGGCGAAGACAAAATTTTCTACACCACAGGCCGTTTGACCTCTGAAATGGTAATCAAAGTCGCTCAGATGGGCATCCCTGTTCTGCTATCCCGCTCGGGGGCAACACAGATGGGTTATGAGCTCGCCCAGAAGCTTGGGATCACTATGATTGCCCGTGCCAAAGGCCATCGTTTTCAAGTCTATAACGGACAAGAAAATCTGATACTGGATATCAAGGGCGATTCTGAAACGAGCACTGAAAAAATGCGACAAACCGGAGGCAATGCGTAAATGTCCCCCAGCTTCCCTGAATTTATGAATGCCAAACTGGTTGCTGAATACCTGGATCTAAATGAGAAGAAGGTATATGCCCTTGCCAACGACGGTTTGTTGCCCGCAACCAAAGTGACAGGAAAATGGTTATTTCCCAAAGCCATGCTCGACAAATGGCTGCTGGAGTCCTGCCATAACGGTGTGCTTAACGATCGCCTTCTTATTGCAGGATCTGATGATCCTCTATTACAAATGATTGTCGGCAACATGGCCAATAAGTTAGGTAGTACCGCTTTGGTTGGTTATACCTCTACTGGAACCCGTCAGGGCCTCGCGATGTTAAGCAAAGGTCATGTCGATATGTGTGCTATTCACTGGGGTCATGCCGATGAAGCACAACTCCGCCATCCGGCTTTATTACAACAATACCCTGGGCATAAAAACTGGGTACTGGTCCACGCTTTTGAGCGCCAGCAAGGTTTAGTTGTTAGCCATGAAATCGCCGATTGCGTGAATGCTCGCTCCTTAAACCCTCAAGAACTACTGGCCTCTCGTTGGCGTTGGGCCCTACGCCAGGAAGGTGCCGGTAGCATGCGAGCACTAGAAGAGTGGCTGCACGGCCATGCCTTCAATGTCGAGATGCTTACCAAAGCCGACATCTGTTATAGCGAGCGTGAACTTGCTTCTTCTATCGCACGTGGACAGGCTGATGTTGGCTGTGCCAGCCAAAGTACTGCCGGCGAGTTTGGCCTTGGCTTTATTCCTCTATGCCGTGAAGCTTTCGAGCTCGTTATCCCCAAAAACATTTACTTCCGTACGCTGCAGCAACAGTTGATGCAATCATTGTCAGCCCACGATGTCCAGGCGAAGGGTGACCAACTTGGGGGGTACAACTTCCAACGCACAGGTCAACAGGTTTGGAGCGCAAGTTAAGGCTGAAGGCTGATAGCCGAACTGGCTACTAAACCCCTATTGGATACCTAATAAAAAGCGAGCCTACCAAAGACGGCTCGCTTTTTTATTTCCAGAAAGCAAGCTGGCGAACACTATGATGGCAAAAAATTTCATAACCTTGATTCTCCCCTTGAGGATAAGCTATCAAACATAAGAAACACAGAAGCTACAAAGCAAAAATTGCCATCAAATAGGCATCTTCAATATTCAAACCGAACACACTCAAATCAAGGTGCCCTGGGCGCCCAAAAACAATGGGATTTATTCAATAAGTGAAAATGCTTATGATCTGTTGAATTTAGTTAGATACTTCTCTGCCAAAAATTATTAATTCGATTCTCTGGCTATCACACCTTAGTTTTTGCGCACGCAATTGCATTCCAATGGTATTCAACGCCACTCCTACCATCTTCACGATTTCGCTCACGTTCGCGTTTCAAATGACCCGTTTTTGACCCAAATCATAAGTTAAATAAATAACCAAACTCTCAATAAATCAGTTACGTTAATGCGTAAACAGTGCACACAATGCAACATTTTTACTCAATATGTGAGCAATTGCTCTAAATGAAGAAATTCCTTTGCGGAATCTTGATCTATCGCCAATTTCTGCCTGTTGAACTTTGAGCTTTTGTGCCACCAGGTGCACACTTGTGGTTGGTCATCTGACCAGTAAATTACTCTGTGTTTGTATAAAAATACTCTGTGTTAAATAAAAGATAATCGCGTAAGGAGTGGTCATGAATTCTTTCATTACCGGCGCAACTGGTTTCATCGGTTCTCAATTTTTAAAACGTCTGGCTAAGAGACCTGGAGATATCTACGTACTTTCATTTAGTGAAGCTTGCGAAGAAAAACTTCAGGCTCTGATCGAAAAACACCAACTACCCAAGAATAAGTTCCACAGTTACCGTGGCTCGATAACTGAAACAAACCTTGGACTATCCGCTAACGACATTAAGTCATTAACCGGAAAAATTACTAACTTCTTCCACCTCGCTGCGATCTACGATCTTGAGGCAGATGAAGAAGCGATGATGCGTGCCAATATTGATGGCACAGAAAACACCCTAAGACTGGCAGAACGTATTAATGCTGGGTGCTTCCACTACGTAAGTTCAATTGCGGTTGCTGGACAGTTTCGCGGCTGGTTCAGAGAAGATATGCTGGACGAGGCGACAGGCCTTGAGCATCCATATTTTGCAACCAAACACAATGCAGAAAAGCTGGTTCGTGAAACAGCAACCATTCCATGGCGCGCTTATCGCCCTGGTATCGTCATTGGTGACTCGGTGACAGGCGAAGCCGATCGTATTGACGGGCCATACTACTTCTTCAAGATTATTCAACGTATCCGCCATGCGCTACCTGAATGGATGCCACTATTGGGGCTGGAAGGTGGCCGTCTGAACTTAGTGCCTGTTGATTACGTGGCTGACTGTATCGATCATATTGCCCACAAAGAAAATGTGGAAGGAAATTGCTTCCAGCTAGTTGATCCAGACCCTTACCGCGCTGGTGAAGTCATCAATATGTTTGCCGAAGCGGGTCACGCGCCTAAAATGGCAATGCGTATTGATATGCGCTTGTTCCGTATGGTGCCAAACAACTTCTGGCAACAGTTGGGACACCTGCCTGTGTTGCGTAACTTTATCGACGCATTAAGCCAGGAAATGCAGGTTCCTAAAGATGCGCTGAGTATGTTTAACTACCCAACGCAGTTTGATTGTTCCAATACACTCAATGCATTGGCCGACAGCAACATCAGCTGCCCTCGCCTGCCTGATTATGCCGCAAATATTTGGGACTACTGGGAACGTAACCTCGATCCGTCACTGCATGTAGATCGAACTCTGAAAGGTTGTGTCGACAATAAAGTTATCGCAGTAACAGGCGCCTCTTCTGGCATCGGTTATACAACAGCGCTGAAACTTGCAGAAACCAACGCTACCTTGGTGCTTATCGCACGAGATCTAGAGCGTCTGCAACAAACACGTAATGAAGTTGAACGTCTTGGTGGCCGTGCGTTTATTTACCAGTGCGATCTCAGCAAAGACGAACCAAGCCAGGAAGTGCTTGAGGAAATCAAACGCCAGCACGGTAAAGTCGATATTCTGATCAACAACGCCGGCCGCTCTATTCGCCGTTCAGTGATCAACTCGACAGATCGCTTACACGATTATGAGCGTACCATGCAAATCAACTACTTTGGCTCGCTAAGAATGATCCTTGGCCTGTTGCCGGAAATGGTTGAGCAAAAAGCTGGTCACATCATCAACGTATCTTCGATTGCAGTACTAACCAACCAGCCTCGTTTCTCTGCCTACGCGGCATCGAAGTCGGCTCTGGATTCATTTACCCGTACTGCCGGAACCGAGCTTTGCACTAAGGGCATCAACTTCACAACTATCAATATGCCTTTGGTCGAAACACCAATGATCGCCGATCACTACCGCAAAGCTGAGGGTGGTATTCCTCTTCTTACTTCTGAAGAAGCCGCGGACCTGATCATTAAGGCCATTATTGAGAAGCCAAAGCGTATTGCAAACAAAATGGGTCTATTCGCAGCCTTGATCCACGGCGCGTATCCAAAACTGGGTGAGTTGGTTATGAATGCTGGCTACAACATGTCACCAGAGTCTGGTAGTGCCGAGCCAACAAGCGAGCCGAAAGAAAAGAGTCCAGAGGCGATGGCTCTTTCAAGCATCATCCGCGAAATCCATATGTAAGGAAACACCATGCAAGTTACAGCGATTCACGACTATAAAGAAAATCTGGATACCCTACTGCGCTACTTCAGTGAAGATGAACTCATTACTGAAAAATACCAGAAACTGGGTGCCAGAAATGTTCGAGTCAGCAAGATTGAAGAAACGGATGATGGCTTTGCCGTCGAAACTCAGCGTGAAGTTCCAGCCAATGTTCCCGGCGTACTGAAAAGTATCTTGGGAAACTTCAACACCATCAAGCAAAAAGAAACCTGGCACTGGCAGGAAAATGAACAACTGCTTTGCCATATGGATGTTGAAATCATTGGTGTTCCTGCATCTATCTCTGGCCAGATGATGTTTAGCGAGCCGACTGATCGCGCTGGCATTGCAACGCAGAACAATGTGTCAGTTACCGTTAAATCGTCGGTTCCTCTCATCGGTAGTACCCTGGTGTCTTTTATCTGTGATGATATTAAGCAGCAGATGCAGGCTGAGTACGAGTTTCTGCGTGAAACTCTGCCACAGCTTGTTACCGAGGGCTAAGACAAGCCAGTGAGATAAACGTAGCTGTCCAGTTCCATGGCGAGATGACATCATCTCGGACTGGGCAACTACTTTCAGTAAACAAGGAAGATACAATGAAAACCCGCGACAGGATTTTGTTAGTTAGCCTTGACCTGTTTAATCGTGATGGTATTGCGCAGGTAAGCACGCTGATCATTGCTACAGAAATGGGGATCAGCCCAGGTAACCTTTACTATCACTTCAGGGGCAAGGATGAGATCATTGCGACGCTAGTGACAGAGTTACAAAACTCTCTTACAACAATCAGCAATGAATACCCGCAACAGGTAAAAGACTTTGATGATTACTGGCCATTTATGCACACCATTATGGCACTGTTTACTCACTACCGCTTTTTGTTCAGGAACCTTGATAACCTCAACGGTCAAAGCCCGCAGATTAAACGTAAGATACGCACACTCATTTTAAAGCTGCGGAATCTGAGTAACGATATGCTGGCGCACCTGATCAGCCTGGGCAAACTAAAATGCGACGATAACAGCCTTCCTCTGCTGGCTGATAATCTGCTGCTTGTAAGCTTAAACTGGCTTAACTACCAAACCTTACTCGATGATAAATACAGTGAGACTGATTTGATCCGTGCTGGCGTACTACGCCTAATTTCAATGGTTGAGCCTTATTTGACCGAATCAGCAAAATCACCGTTTTATACCCATCAAGATTTGCTGGATGAGCTTGTTAACTAGCCATCGCCTTTAATTGGATGGTAGGAAATACGGACTCTTATAAATAACGCCATGCTCATGCATGGCGTTATTATTAATGCCCCGATAGCTCATCCTAATACTCCAGAGCACCGTACCGATTATTTTTTGACGTACCTCGCCTTTTTTTTGACCATTCACCGCTCAATTTACACTTAAAAATCAGCCCGATAAAATTTATGCACGGCACAAAGAGAGGCTCTTCGCTTAAAGTTTGATGGATGTATAAGTTTCGACCTGATTGCACATAAAAAACATGACTTTGGTGCAAAATGGCTATTTAATTACCAGCCTGGTTTATAGGTATGTCACTTATCAATAACAATAAATTGGGCATACCTGTGATTAATGCGAATTGTTGTCAAAGGTTATCCATTCCATGTTCAAGAAAGCCATTCTCCTTGCGGCTATAAGCACTTCTTTTGCTACTCATGCGACCTCACTACTCACTGACAGTGAAACAGAACAGGTAAAGCAGATTAAAGCTCAGTTTACCAACACCGCCGAACTCAAAGAACTCACCAAAATCAGCAGCAGTATTTTTACGCTAACCTCCCAAACAGAAACACTCCAATCATCAATCACCAAAGATAAACAGCTGTACCTGGAATATCAGGCAAAACTCAGTGAGGAAATGTTATCGGGTACCGACGAACAGACAGATTTTTACTTTGGTGCCATGAAGAAAACATCAAAGAAGATCAAGCAGAACCAGCAGAAAATCAAGCAAAATACCGAGACAGTCAAACAGCACAACAACAAGATCGTTCTGCTTAATGAATCTCTGAGAGAGTCGAAAAAGATCTATAATGATAAGCTGAATGCCATTAAAGCTAGTGTAACGAGCCGCCTCAAAAAAGAGTTTGCCAACCCTATTTCAATATCTATTTCAGGTAAGACCCAGTGTTCTCCCTATCAGTCAATCCGAACCTGTTTTGAAAACAAACAGACCACATCCAAGCTTATCCGTGATGCCATTGAAACACGTTTTGGCCAAATCAGTATCACCAGCACAACTAATCAATTTAACGTCGATTCTGCGCTAATGGATTATGACGGTAATGTTGATTACCAAGCCAGCTTCAATCTATTTGTCCAATATAATGAACAGATTGACGCACAGATTGTTAAGGAGGTCGGTGTTGAGTCATTCGATATTAAGCTTCTTAGCAACAAGCCTGCTAGCTTCTACATGGACGGACTGCCTGTTGGCAGTGGCAACAACGTGACAGTTAAGGTTTCAAAAGGAAAATACGCCATTCTGGCAAAGTTTGACGGCCGACAAGAATCGTCAATTCAAGATATTAGGAATCCGGTTAACCTGACTTACAACTTTTGATGATCAAAAATCGTTATTACTCAGCTGGCTCTAGCGTTTTAGCCCTCTACCAAGCCTTCTAAGTGGGTATACACACTGTGAGCCAGCGCCTGCAAGTCATAACCGCCTTCTAGTACCGAAACTATCCTTCCGCTGGCAAAACAAGATGCAGCGTTAACGATTAACTGGGTAACCCAGCGATAGTCACTTTCATCGAGCAAAAGCTGTCCGAGCGGATCTGCCTGGTGAGCATCAAACCCGGCAGAGACAAATATCATCTGCGGCTGATGGCAATGCAAAGCAGGCAACCAGTCCCGTTCGACCGCCTGCCGAAACTCATTTCCGGTGGTACCTGCGGGTAAGGGTGAATTAATGATATTGTCACGCTGAATATCATAATAGCGATGGGGAAAGAAAGGGTGCTGAAATGTTGAACACACCAGTACCTCAGGGCGATCTTTGAATATATCAACGGTACCGTTGCAATGGTGGACATCGAAATCGAGGATAGCGACGCGTTCTATCGCGCGGTGACTAAGGGCCTGCTCAACCCCAAGGGCTATATTGTTAAAAAAACAAAAACCCATCGCAATGCTTCTTTCGGCGTGATGCCCCGGTGGACGCACCGCACAGAATGCATTAGTCAGTTTCCCCTCGAGTACCATCTGAGTTGCCATGGTTACCGCCCCGGCAGCCAAGCGGGCAGCACGCATTGTATGAGGATTAAGCGCGGTATCAGGATCGGCATATACTAGCCCCTGTTTCGGCTGCAGACTATCGAGCCAGCTAATGTACTCAACCGGATGTATTTTCTCCAGCAAGCCCTCGGGCACCGGCTGCGCTGCCAGCCACTTCAGCTGATCACCCAGCTCAGATGACGCCAAATATTGAGTAATGGCCCCGATACGCTCCGGTCGCTCTGGATGATCAGCTCCCATTTCATGCAGCAGGTAATCTCCGTGCGTTATAAAGGCAGTGGTCATCGGCTGCTACTCCTTGTCAAAAAATCCCCTGACGTTAAAAATTATGCTCATTGTTTCGTCAAATAGGGATTCAGCAATTATGCTTGGTATAACTATAGCTGAAGGTTTCAGAGCCTAGCGAGGATCCCAATGGACTGTATTTTCTGTAAAATAGCCAGCAAAGCGATTCCATCAAACCTGGTTTACGAAGACGACCAGATCGTCGCCTTCCGCGATAATGATCCCCAAGCGCCAACGCATATACTCATCATCCCCCACCAGCACATCGCTACAATCAACGAATTGGACACAGCCAACAACGCACTTATCAGCCATATGATATTAACTGCAACAAAGTTGGCTAAAGATCTGTCACTGTCCGATGATGGCTACCGACTGGTATGGAACTGCAACCGTCAAGGTGGTCAGGCTGTTTTTCATATACATCTGCATTTACTTGGTGGCCGCAGAATGCAATGGCCTCCGGGCTAAAATTAAAATAATGTTGCTGGCTTACTCAGGGTGCCAATTCTCTGACCTTGATGGACTTTGACACCCTTAAAAACGCCAGGCTCAAAAAGGAGAATATTTAATGAGCCGCCGTATTTGAAGTGTCCAAGCTGTTCACCCTTGTATACAAGCAACGGATTCTGGTCATCGATTTTTTTGTATTTATTCGCTGTGTTTATCGAACTCATGTCTGCGCCTATCTTACTGATAGTATTTAAGCCGACAGCAACCATCGCCACCTGACCAAATCTTTCGGTTTGAAATATAAAAATAGCGCGGTGAAACTGCTCAAAGACACTAAAATCAGCATCACTAGCACCAACGTTTCCATTATGAAACCAAGATGGCGCCTCTTCTAAGCCAAAATAGACCTTACCAGCCTCTTCATAGTGAACTAGTTTTCCGGTAACTGGGGAGTGGTAATGATGGTAGTCCGAAGGCAGTAATACGCACGAGAGAGCTGTCCCGCCAATAAAACGGTCCCAGCTATAATAACCATTAAGTAATTGTTTTACATTTAGCTTATTGTGACCTTTTGTCTCGATGACAGTCTCACCTGTAAGAGCCGAATCAATCATATTTAATTCACAATCGGCAGGTGCAACAATCACAGCATCATCTTCTGCTGAGGAAACGGGTCTTGCACCGGGTTTGAGCTCTCGAGTAAAGAACTCGTTAAATGTCCGGTATCCTCCGCCGGGCACCCTGAAGTCTTCAATATGCGTTGCAGGATCATTAACCCATTCCGCTATGGCCTCTTGCACTTCAGTACTCGGCGTATCCATGAATTTTCCGCGAGCCATAATAAACTTGACAGTCCAGTCATAAATAACCGGCTCGTCATTTATTTTAAATGTATTGAGAAAATAAGATGCCTTTTCATTGTTATAATAAAATTCAGTGAAATGCATAATAAAGCCAAGCCCAACTTTTGATGGCGTAGCTAAAAAATGAAACCAATTATTGAAGTAATAACAATAGTCCATGTAATCTTTTTCTGACCAGATATTCTTCTTGGGCTTTAGTGGTGGCTCATCTGGGAAATCCTTAATACTATCAATAGCTTCCTTGAATGCTCCTTGAGCCTCCAAAGAACTTTCAAAAATCCCTTTTAACTCCTCAACAATCGGACACAATGGTTTCTTTTCAAACAATAACATTTCGTCTCTTGTCATGGCTGAGCCTTCCTCACTTTCTCCCGTCAGGTTTTACCGTTATATTTCAAATCCAGGTTAGTTATATGGCATTTTCGATTCAACCCATGAGTGATAACTGAACTAGTCACCCCTTTCATAGTAGGCAATAATATCGGCATATGCGTATAGTTCATTTAACGGATAACTCAACAATAACGAAAAAGCTCCCTCTACAGCAGCGCCAGCTCCTCACGTTCAACTTTTCGAAGCTTACTGACAACCAACTGGTAGGACTTATCTGCCAAATCGAGCAACATCGCCTCATTAACATCGCTACTTAATGACACGGTGATCCAATGACGTTTGTTCATATGGTAACCAGGGATAATTCCCTCAAACTGGCTAACTAACACTTCACCATCAGCGGGTTGGCATTTGTATGTGACTTTTATAACGCCTTGATGTTCCGCCACCAGCGCAAACATCTTACCCTTCACCTTAAATACCAGTGCTTCGGGTCCAAAAGGATAACTACCTTCCGATCCTGTAAATTGATTGAGATACGCTTCCAGTTTCTGCTGCTGCACGATCCTTCCTCCCTACCTTTAAAAACGTTCGCTATCTACACTAACAAATTTTATAAATTGAAAATGATTTGCTTGTCTAAAATGAGATAAGTACAAAACGCATTCATCCTTCCCCTCCCCGTTGTGACTAATTTCTGTGGGCTAGGCTTGTTTTACACAACCTTGACTTGCACCATTTCGCAATTAAAGGAACTATAGCCGCCCGATGATTTATGTAAGACACCGCCAAGGAGCCATTTTGGGCAGAACCTTATTACTCATTTTGACTTTAATGTGCACCAGCCCCCTTGCTGTTGCTAAAGCTAACACCGCTCAGGCTTACCCTGACAATCTTGACCCAAACAAGATTGAAACCGCCTCTGTCAGCACCTATGTGACAGATTTAAGTTCGGGTAAAACCCTTTTCAAGAAAAACTCTGATGTCGTGATGCCGATAGCATCAATTACTAAGCTAATGACGGCTATGGTCGTTCTTGATGCGGATTTATCCCTTAAAGAGAAGATCACCTTTGATAAAACGGATAAAGAGCGTATTTACAACGGCTATTCGCGCATAAGAATGGCTTCCCAACTTAGCCGTGGCGAAGCTATCCACATCGCCTTGATGTCTTCTGAAAACTTAGCCTCTGCAGCACTCGCCGACAACTATCCTGGAGGCTATACCGCTTTTGTCGAGGCCATGAATAGTAAAGCCCAGTCGCTTGGTATGAATGACACTCTATTTGTTGACAGTTCCGGGCTTAGTCCTGACAACGTGTCGACCGCTGCTGACATCACTAAAATGGTGAAAGCTGCCTATCAATACCCTGAAATTCGAAAATACAGCACAACACCAGTGCATACAGCCTATTTTAAGAAGCCTAAGTACAAGCTTGGATACACCAATACCAATGCTCTGGCCCGTGGTAAGAAATGGAGTGTTGGATTAAGTAAGACGGGATACCTGGATATTGCAGGCTACTGCCTTGCTATGGTAGCAAATATCGAAGGTAAGGAGCTGTTAATGGTTATGCTCGACGCCTATGGCAAGCTAACCCCAGTAGGAGATGCGGGGCGCATAAAAAAATGGATTCAAACCGGTCAAAGTGGAAAAATCTCGGATTCAGCCAAGCACTACCAAAAAAGCAAACTGACAGAGCTGACGAAATAGCGAGCCACAGCACGCTGATCACGTCGTGAAACATACATAGCCAACATCCATTAGGCTTTGTCACTTCCATCCCTAACTTAAGCGTTCTTTCCCAGTAAAGAACGTTTAATTGTTTGCTGGCTTCTCGCCTATTGCTAGCTCGCTTTTTTCTGAATAGACTTCGCTTCTTTATACCTTTCCAAGATAAAGTTGGCCATCAGCTTGGTCGCGTCTCTGGCTTCACTCAGCTGATAAAACAGCGGATACACATGTGGCACACCTTTCACAACATTAATGGAGACATCACCACCAGATTCGCCAATCCTCTCGGCTAATCGAATTGAATCATCCATCAGCAACTCTTCCGTACCTGCCGTGATAAATACCGGAGGTAAATCGTGGTGCTTTGCGTAGTAAGGCGAAATATCCGGATCGCAAGGATTATGATTTCCGATATAATTATTTCGCATAAGCAACAGGGTACTTAAGTCAAAGAAAGGATCATCCTTACACTTAGTAAATGCCGATTCTCCCGTAACAGCCATATCTGACACCGGCGACATCATTATCGCACCAGCAGGTAATGGAAGATTGGCATTCCTAAGCCTAAGCAACGTAGTCAGAACTAAATTTCCGCCAGCAGAGTCCCCTGCAAACACTATCTGATGTGGAAGGTACCCATGCATCAATAAGGCACGATAAACCGCAAAACACTCATCAGGAGCCTTAGGGTAAGGATTTTCGGGGGCCAGGCTGTAATTTACCATCAAGCCGCGGGATTTTGCTGCATTTGCGAGGCGGGCGAGAAATGCCCCATGAATTTTAGGGCTGCGGAAGCAGAAACCACCACCATGAAAATAAAGAATAATCTTGTTGCCACTACTTTGAGGCATGTTTACCCAATCACACGAGATATTGGCAAACTTCGTCGGGATAACTTCCATTCCCTTTGGGGCGCTAATGAATGCACCGTAGTTATCAATACTTGAGATCAATTCACGCATTTCAACTGTTGAGTTACAACTCGCAAGTCTTTGACGCATGATTCTGAACAGCACCTTGTTAAAAGCCCGATTGCGCCAACTCTCCATAAAAGTCACCTTTATTACATTCCAGTAACAAATTTAGGATTAAAAAACCCATTTGGTCAACATATGGTAGAAAAACATTGATGATTTTTTCAAACAACTACAGTCACTTCTGCATAAAAATATAGATAACAGTGTTTAACTATGTCTACACCATACAATAAAAAAGGTGCGCGTGCATGGCCCACGCGCACCCTAAAAAGGCAAAACCACCTTAGACTGGGAGGCAGTAATGCCTAACAGGGTTACATTATCGTCTGGCTGGCTTATTGATGGTAACCCTGCATTGGCAGTTACTCTGCTTCTGCCAATTTCTCAACCGCTACAGTTAGCTTGTCGATTTTCTCGTCCATACGCTCTAACTTTTCGCGGTCTACACCACTCAAGCGGTAGAACAGATCATTCATACCTGCTTCTACTTCATCAGTGGCTTTTTCTGCATTTTTACCAATGCATTCTTTCGCTTCAATTTCAACTTCTTTACCACGCTCAACTAGCTCGTCGAATACCTGGTTAGTTTTTTCGTTTAGTTGCTGCGCTTCTTCTAGGCTACGGCTATATAGACCTAAACCGGCTAGCCAAATGTTGCGTGCAACGCCTTCACCGCTTTCTACGACATTTTTTGCCGCTTTAACTACTGTGTTATCGCTCATAATTGTATCTCCCCTGCGTAATCACGCTGGATTGTAGAAAAAGAGTTAGCATGCACCGACAATTAGTGAGTTATCGGTGCGTGTTCCTTAAGCCGTTTCTGGCTTCGCCCCATCAACCGTTTTGGCTTCGGCTGCTGGCTTTGGCTCAGCAGGTTTAGCTGCCACGGTTTGCGGTTTTGCTGGCTCAGAGACTGGTTTCTTCTCTGCCTGTGGTTCTTCCTTTGCTACTGGTGTTGCAGCTTTTACAGGCTTACGGCGTGCAACACTAGGCTTTTTTGCGCGTGTTGTAGCCGGCTTGGCAGCTACTTTCTTAGCCGCAGGCTTAGTTGCTTGCTGACGTTCCAATAATGCTTCGATATTTGAAGTTAGCTGATCGATCTTGTCATCCACACGATCCAGACGCTCGTTATCGATACCGATAAGTTTCTGAACCATAGTGTGAACACGCTCTTCAATCGCCACTGATGTATGGCTACGTGCTGTGTGAACTCGCTCTTTGGTTTTTGACTCCACAGCGCGACCACGTTCAATCAACTCGTCAAATAGGCTTTTGCCTTTATCAGACAGTTGATTAACTTCATCTGCACTTTTTGCATAAGCGCCCAAACCAGCTAACCAGATGTTGTAGACCATCGCGTCACGAATCTGCTCTTTTTTAGATTCTTCCGCAGTCTGTTTAAAGATGCCCATGAGTGTGCTCTCCTTATTCTTGAGACAACTTGTCAGCCAGTGGGTATTGCCTGACTGCTTAATGACAGAATATGATTTTCAATTAGAATGGTCTTACTAAAACAACGATTTATCGTGGGCTGGATCAAAATTTGGGGAAATAGGTCATTTCACTGGTCGGTATACCAAACAGAATCATTATCTGCTCTATCAAGAGCCATACAGGCCAATTGTAAACAGATAATAGCGGCGGTTAGAACCGTTCCATTCATCGGCTGGATGCAAACAAAAAGAGCCTCATAAAGAGGCTCTCAAAACATTTATTGACTATTAATTGGTAAGTAACAACTGATCAAGTCGTTCTGAAATGTGGCTTTCAATGCTAGAGGCAAAAAGACTTGCAGCAAACCCCATCAGCCTTAATTCAATTGTTATCTTCCCTTCCTGTGAATGAAGAAAACCTCTTGCCGAAGCATGATTAATCAGCAGCTTATTTTCTTGCCAAGCCCAGGTTAGTCCATACTCTTGCTCAAGTTCCCCTGCAATTTTTTCTGACAATACCGTGATGTCATCTAAGGGAAAGTCATGGTTACGTTCAATTAAAATAGTCACAAAAAAACCCGCTCGATTTAGTGTATTTACTCGAATACTTCTTAATAACATACTCGTACGAGATTTTTTTTTCTGTGCTGAAGATCCTATTGTCAGTAATCAATCGTATTCATAGAAGGGCTATCCTCTTGAGGATATGCGATAGCCACATCGTGCTTCCAACAACTAGCCTGGCGCTATTGACTGCTCGACTATAAGGTCGATGCTCTGAAGGCGATAACATCGCGCCAAGCAGCAATCCCATACCTGCAAATTTTAAAACCGGCGCATCGGCCTTCAATACGATATAACTGCCGGCAAATGCCACGAGGCATTGTTGAAACTGGGTGCATTCTACTGGTAACCCATGCGCTTCGCGCACAAACTGCTCACAATTCTGACTAAAAAGGTTATAAGGCCGACCTATCTGCTGGCAGGCATAATGATAAGCTCTTTCAGGCTTATCACTGGTAATGCTACTGACAACAATTTCCCGCCCCTCGGCAAACTCATCTAAGGTATCTAGCTGAACACGCCTTCTTTTCTTTGAATTATGTACAACTCCCCCTTCACCGTCAGAAATACCGTAATGCCAATAAGTACTACATCGTATTTTTAATACCGTACCCGGGGAATGATCAAACGCTAACATCTTGCATGCTCCCATCAGTCATCTTTCTACTGAATTGTTTCAAAGGAAAGTCATCCGTATCAAACTCAAGTTTAATACAAAATAGACGCATTTCGCTTAAATCAACTACGAGGATGCTGTTTCACTTTTTAGATAGACGCACAAATCCTCCGTATGACTCCGAATTATAACTTTCATGCTGCTATATATATATGGTGCTACATATAACATTTAACACAATAAGTTATTGTGTCTCATTAATAATAAGAAGATTTTTGTCCTTAAGTGTTTATGATGAAATACGTAATTATCCTGTTGGCTACATTTTTCATTTCTGGTTACCAAAAGATTAACCATATCGAAGGTTCAGATGAATTTATCGTAGAAGAATTGACTTACATCGACATCCCAGTAGATACAATCCACCAGCAATGTAATATTGAGCAAGACACATACAAAGGGAGGGATATTTCCGCTAGGGGGGGTGAAGAATCTATTAATAGTGTTAATACCAAAAACTCAAAGCCTAAAGCTCTAGACCTCTGGGATATTATTGGACAATCATTATCAATGCCTGTGCCTAATAATAAAAGAGTTAATCATTATAAAAACAGGTATTTAAGCGACTCTTTCCATATTGCTACCGTCACCTCAAGAGCAGAAAACTTTTTGTATTATATTCATCAGAAAGTTAAGCATCGTAAAATGCCAGCTGAGCTTGTCCTTCTCCCTTTTATTGAAAGCTCTTTTGATCCGTTAGCACACTCAAATCAGGGAGCTTCTGGACTATGGCAGTTCACCATTCCTACAGGTAAAGCATTCGGATTAAAATACTTAAAGGGTTATGACGGACGTCGTGATATTATTGCTTCAACAGATGCGGCACTAGACTTTCTAGCCTACCTTTATAAAAAATTCAAGGGTAACTGGTTACATGCCATTGCCGCTTATAATAGCGGCGAAGGACGGGTCAGAAATGCTATAAAAGAAAACAAAGCAAAAGGTAAGCCTATTGATTTCTGGTCACTGCAGCTTCCCGAAGAAACACGTCAGTATGTCCCTAAGCTACTGGCAATAGCCGATTTAGTCAAACATCGCTATGACTATAACTTATCGCTTACATATATAAAACCAGAACCTGTTCTCACTGAAATTATAATTAATCATCGAGTAAAACTAAAACTTCTCGCGAACCATGCCGGGTTATCAAATGATGAGTTATATAGCTTAAATCCAGGATATATCAATGGTTATACATTTCATAGTCGAGAAAACAGAATACTAGTCCCCACAAACACAAAAGAAGTACTCTATGAATATATAACCAGTTCTGACTATGTTGAAAAACAGTTTACCATCCACCATATCCAACCAGGAGAAACCCTCAGTGAACTTGCTTATCTGAATAACACAACTGTCTCACTTATAAAAAATGCTAATAACTTATCCGGATCAATTATTTTTGCTGGACAACAATTACGGATTCCGGTGCGCTAATTTGGCTCTCAGCGGCAAGCGCATCATCCACGACAACAGAGTATTTCAATTCCCCAGAAGAACCCCAATCACCTTCTGGTGCTTTAATAAAATCTGCACGCACTGCAGCCTGAATATTTTTCTCCAATTGTGTTAATAATTGCAAATCGGCCTCGTTATGGGATAGGGATAACCCAACTAAAATCCCAGCAAGTAAACACACAGGGGCAAAAATACTACGTATGGTGATTAAACAACATATTGCGGCAACCGAAATAAGTGTTGCCAGATAAATATTCCCTGAAATACTACTATAGAAGGCTATATATAAAGCAATACATTGGAGAACGACACCTACAGACAAAATAGCAACCTTCATAACCACCACCATTTTTTTTGCTTTCTTTTATTATAGGTGCAACAAAATAGTTAAGAGTTATTTTATTACTGATTTTAAGAATCCATCTTGCACATGAGACAAATTTTACCTTTATTCACTATCCGATATGGTATCTGTTCTATACTCAGTTTATAAGGTAACGCCTTACTTTATTAGCCACAGAAGGTCTTTCTATGCAGCATACTGAAATGATAATTCCAACCCAGATGGGCATTATTCGTCGAACCACATTGATTGCATGTGTATTCATGATCATCGGATTATTCATGATGTGATAAAAGATCACTAAGGGGATATTGAGATGGAAAATCTTACATTCAGTTCTTATTACCACCTATAAAAAAGGCATGAATCATACTCATGCCTTTGTTCATTTATGGTGTTAGAGACAAGATTTTCACTTTAACTCTAAGAATTGTCTAGACCCTAGTCTTCAAAGGCCAGTTCCAATCCATTGTTTATTGAGGCTTTCTCCGGCAAATACACAGAAAATGTCGATCCTTTCCCCGGCATAGACTGCACACAGATTTCACCACCAATCTCGTTAATAATGCCCTGGCTTACTGAAAGGCCCAGCCCCGTCCCACTCCGCCGTGTCGTGAAAAATGGATTAAAGATCCGTTGCAAGACGTCCTTGCTGATACCACAACCATGGTCGGTAATATGAACAATAGCCCCTATCGCTGTTCCTTCTTCGTTCAACCAATCTTCTGTTTTGACCGTTAGCAACCCGGTATCGTCCATGGCGTGCACGCCGTTCATCTGCAGGTTGACCAGTACTTGCAACAATTGATGGCGGTTGACCTCAACACAGCACTTCGCTTCCAGACAAACATCGAACTGAATAGCATGTTTCTTTGTTCCCGAACGAACCAAGGTCAGAGATTCTTCGACAATAGGGTTAAGATGTTGCCAGGTCACCTCATCCTGAACACCACCTTGCCTGCTGTACTGCAATAAACTGCGAGTGATATTGCGGATCCTGTCAATTTGCTGGTGAATAGCTTCAAGCTCTTCTTTAACCCGTGCAGTATCCTCACCCAATTCAAATTGCAATAGCTCTACATTCCCCAAGATAACAGCGGTTGGATTGTTGATCTCATGCGCAATACCAGCGGTCAATTCTCCCAACGCCGCCAGTTTTTCACTGGTAACCAGTTTACTTCTCGCTTGATTCAATAATCTTATGTGCTGTTCAAGCTCTTCAGTTTTTTCATGCAGACTTCGGGTTCGTGCTTCTACCTTATCTTCGAGTTCAACTGAAGCTTGCTTAATCACTTCATTTCGCTGATGGAGCTGATCCAGCATACTATCAAACTGACGCCCCAATATTTCCAGCTCATGATTAGGAGTCAATTCCAGCGAACCTATTCGACGATCAATACCTATCTGTATGGCTTTAACAACATGATGCATTTTTTCTATCGGCCTAAATAGATCCCTAGCTCCACGGTAGACAACAATGCCAGAAATCAACAACACACAGATGATCCCTACACCAAGTTCAATAATGTTGGTTAGATAAATTCTGATCAGCGGCCACTCCAAATAACCTGTATAGAGCATGCCAATAATCCTACCGTCATGATCCTTCAGAGGCTCATAGGCAGAAACATACCAGTCATCATAGACATAAGCCCGATCAACCCATGTTTGGCCTTTTCGCAATACGGCCTGATGTACCTCCTCAGAGACACGGGTGCCAATTGCCCTGCCATAGAGTTGCTCGCTATCTAACGGTACATTGGTACTAACTCGTATATCATCCATAAACAAGGTAACGGTACCAATGCTTCCCTCTGGCAAGGTATCTGCCGCATAAACCAGATCCCGGATCCTATCGACCAGAGAGGTACTGTTATTCAGTAACATACCTCCATCAACAATCCACTGCAGTTTATTCTGCTCGTTGAAAATTGGGATCAAGCTTCGACTGACCAAACCTTTAGATTCAGTATCACCTTCACTAAGTAATGGGATCTGAGCGCGTGCCGGCAAATCAAAGTGCAAGTCTTCAAGCTCTTTTTCATTCAGCTTCTGGAAAAATGTCTGCTCTTCGCCTCGCATCAGCAAACGACGGTTAACCTTAGAGAACTCCCCTAGCGCCGACGCCGGATGAAGAACAACAAAATCTAAATCGTAGCGGCCCGATTGTTGACGCACCCAGTCACTGAGCTTGACCTCATCATTTCTGAGCAAGTACTGAAAATCATAAGATTCGGTCAGCGCCATCAAACGCATACGCTGCTCTTTCTGCAGCAGCTCCATGCTGTGATGAGCGACCGCCAGATCTGCCCTGACATTCTTCAGGGCATTTTGCCAGGTGTACATCACGGTCCAATACATTGTCAGCGCGATCAGTGCCAGCAATGTAATAATGATTGGTACCGAAGTCAGGAGTAGCAACCGATAGCGTACCATGGTACGAAACCGTCGGAACCACATTATCAAGAACTGTTTCATTGTATGTGTCTCCTACTAAGCGCTCTCGTCTGTCCACTCTTTGTACTTGCGCTCCAGTGTCTTACGCGCCACTCCTAATTGTCTTGCTGCCGCAGATTTGTTTCCTTCATTTGAATCCACCACCTGCATAATATGTGCTTTTTCGACTTCTTTTAATGTCCAGTCTGTTGGATAACAGAATGTATCTTGACCTTCAAGATCTATGCATTTACACGGTTTTTCTCCACTCAGTTCCGGAGATCCACTGGTTTCCAAGGCTGGAGCTTCAGCAAGATGAGGGACAACCTCTTCTTGCATATTCACCCCCATTTGTGGCGCAGTATCTCCGGACAATTCGCGCCAGTACTCTGCCGGTGGCTTGCCTAACAGCAGGCAACGTTCCATCATATTGCGCAACTCACGGATATTGCCCGGCCAGTCGTAAGCCTGCATCGACTGAATATCTTCGTGCATCCAACTAACAGGTTTTACCCCTAAGTCTTTGGCAAGTTGCTGGGTAAAGTGATGCGCCAGTGCTGGGATATCTTCCAACCGGTCACGCAATGACGGAAGTTCAATGGTCAGTACATTCAAACGGTAATACAAATCACGGCGGAACCGGCCTTCTTCGACTTCTTGCTTCAAGTTACGGTTGGTTGCCGCCACAATACGGACATCCACCTGCACCTCTCGCTCGGCCCCGACCGGACGAATCGCCTTCTGCTCCAATGCCCGCAGCAACGAAGACTGCATAGAGAGTGGCATTTCACCAATTTCATCCAAGAACAAAGTACCGTTATTAGCCACGCGGAACAGACCTTCCCGACCTTTCTTAGCACCAGTAAAGGCGCCGGAGACGTGGCCAAACAATTCACTTTCCAGAAGATCCGGGGCTATTGCACCACAGTTCAATGGTACAAACGGCCCACTGCGCTTACTTAACTGGTGCAAAGCACGGGCAACCAGTTCTTTACCCGTACCAGACTCCCCTTCAACGAGAACGGCAGCCAATGAAGGCGCGACCTGCGCGATCATCTTTTTCATCATCAGTGTACGTTGGGCATCTCCGATAATATCGACCGGATAAGTTCGCTCAACATCACGCTGCAGGGCAAAATTCTGTCGTTCGACCAAACGACGCTCAATACATCGGCTTACCGACTGCATCATCTGGTCAAGGTTAAACGGCTTCAGGATAAAATCAGACGCTCCGGCACGCAGGGCTTTGATTGCCGTGTCTAAATCCGCATAGCCGGTCATGAAGATCACATCACTCCGCCGAGTTGATGGATCAAACGCCTCATGCCATTCAATGCCAGAACGACCCGGTAGATTGATATCCACTATCAACAGATCGAAATGACAGCGCTTGCGAAGCTCTTCTGCTTCTTCAATACTGTCGGCCGTATCCACTTGGGCAAACTTTTTACTCAATGCTTTTTTAAGGATGGCTCGCATACCCGGTTCATCATCAACAACGAGCACCGATACCGCAGACCAAGAAGAAGCCGCTAATTCAGACATAAATAGATAATTTGACTAAGGTTAGTTAATGCGACATTTTGTCCCACCCTTATTGTTGATGTCAAAATTGTTTAAGATAAATTTGAATTTATTTGCTTTTACGATCACGAAAATTGTTTTTAATCATTTAGTTGCAGCCCTTTTTTACGTTAACCTCACAATCTCTGACAACTTGGCACCTGATTTGCTTAAGTCCTGCAGAATAGTTTGCCTTCGGCAGCTTTATTTGCGTATCAACTCTAATGACATTACGTCAGGAAGACCTATGAAATTATTAAAAGCGACACTTGTTATTCTTTCCCTCGCCTCTGCCAGCGCTATTCACGCTGCGGAAGATATGACAATCCGCCTTGCGACAACGACCAGTACCTACCATTCAGGCTTGCTGGACTACCTTCTGCCAGAATTCAAAAAAGACACCGGTTACAGTGTCGAGGTACTGGCTGCTGGTACCGGTAAATCACTACGTATGGGACAAAATGGTGATGTTGACCTGGTGATGACGCACGCTCCCAAAGCTGAAGCCAACTTCGTAGAAAAAGGCTATGGGGTACTACCACGTAAGCTGATGCACAATGACTTTGTGGTTGTAGGCCCTGAATCTGATCCTGCCAAAATCTCTGGCAAAAAGGATGTTGCAAAAGCATTGACTGACATAGCCTCATATAATGCGACCTTTGTTTCTCGCGGCGATGACTCCGGCACCCATAAGAAAGAGCTAAACCTTTGGGCTCAAACAAGCATCGAACCAAACTTTGGTGGTTATAAAGCCGTTGGCCAAGGTATGGGCCCAACACTAAACATGGCTTCTGAGCTTCAGGCTTATACCATGACTGACCGTGGTACTTGGCTTGCCTACCAGAACAAGCTAGACCTGAAAATTATGGTTCAGGGTGACAAACGCCTATTCAACCCATACCAGGTTATTTTGGTTAACCCTAGCCGCTACCCTGATATCAACTACCAAGGCGCGAAGTCATTCAGCGACTGGCTAGTGAATCCGAAGGCACAAGCAATGATCAATAACTACCAGCGACACGGCGAACAGCTTTTTGTCGCGGATGCTATCACTCAATAAATGGATATTTGGCAAACCACACAACAAGCCGTTCAGCTTTTGCTGAGCGGCGACTCCAATTTATGGGGGATTGTTGCTGTTTCGTTCACCGTCTCATTGCTGGCTATCAGTATTGTACTGTTGCCAGCTTTGTTGATCGGTTTTTTCCTCGCCTATGGCAAATTCCCCGGGCGATGGCTGCTCCTCTCTCTGTTTAATACATTCCAGTCAATACCCACAGTGGTTATTGGCTTACTGCTCTATATGTTACTCTCCCGGGCAGGCCCCCTCGGCGACTGGAAAATGCTGTTTACCCAGCGGGCGATGGTCATCGGCCAAATCCTCATCTGCCTGCCGATCCTTGTCTCTATGATGCATGCAGCTTTCCAAAACAGTGACCGCCGAGCATGGGAAACCTCGCTAACCTTGGGTGCTAGCCTGCCGCGAGCGTTTATCAGCCTGATGTGGGAGAGTCGGTTCCCGCTGTTTGCCGCTGTTATCGCCGCATTTAGCCGAATTATCACCGAAGTGGGTTGTTCTATGATGGTTGGCGGCAATATTTTGAATTCAACTCGCAACATACCGACGGCAATTGCCCTGGAAAGCTCTAAAGGTGCCTTTGCTCAGGGAGTTGCTTTAGGTATGGTGCTATTGATCCTGGCGCTGGGTCTAAACTTCTTTTTATCTGTTGCTCGTGGCAAAGCCCACTTGCGAACCAATTAAGCTGGGGAACAGGTGATGTCACAAATATCAATTCAGGCTCATGACCTTTCGATCCGCTTTAAAGATCGACTACTATTTCATATTCCTCAGCTTAGTCTTGGCCCCAAAGATGCCATTTATCTCAGTGGAGATAATGGGGTAGGAAAAACTACGCTATTAAAAGTCCTGTCGGGTTTGCAAAAGCCAACCACGGGGCAAGTCAATCTGCAGCAACAATCTTGGCTATCAAGACTCTTTCGCGGCCAAACCCAAGGCGGTGTTATTTATATGCACCAAACTCCTTACATGTTCGACGGAACGGTGCTAGATAATGTGTGTTATGGCTTGAAATTCACCATTAAAAACCGACAAACGCGTCGAACAGAAGCCATCAATGCCTTACGTATGGTAGGGTTAGAGACTTTAGCTGACGAGCACATTTCTGTTCTATCTGGCGGCGAACGCCAGCGGGTTGCAATGGCGCGGGCATGGGTATTAAAACCCGGTGTTTTGTTAATGGATGAATCCAGTGCCAGCCTCGACCAAGAGTCTATTGAGCGCCAGGTGATTTTAGCTAAGGATTTGCTGGAACGCGGCACTAGCCTCGTGATCACAAGTCACCAGAAAAATGCCTTAACAGCCTTATGCCGCCGTCAGTGGACCATCACCGATACACAATTAGTTGAACGGGCAGATCTGCAGCTCGTCAATGAGGACAAAAACAAGAATGAGTATGCCTATGCCTGAAAATACAAGCTGGGTGATCCTGGCTGGTGGACAAGCCAGCCGAATGGGGGGTAACGACAAAGGTCTGGTTGAACTCGCCGGCCGGGCGATGATTGAACACGTCATGGATGTGCTAAAACCGCAAACATTTGCGATAACCATCAATGCCAACCGTAACCAAGAACGCTATAAAGCCTATGGCACCGTATTTGGTGACCACATCAAAAACTACCCGGGCCCATTAGGTGGTATGCATGCTGCCCTCCACCATCTCAATGATGAGTGGATTGGCTTTGTACCTTGTGACTGCCCGAAGTTGCCTGTCGATCTTGTTGCTCGGATGACAGCAGCCTGCCAGGAAGATACGGATATTGCCGTTGCGCATGACGGTGAGCATATTCAGCCGGTTGTCACTCTGTTAAACCGCCGTATTCTCCCGAAACTGGAACGTTTCCTTGAGAACGGCGACCGCAAAATCATTTTGCTATATAAACAATGCAACATGATCACCGTTGATTTTAGTGATCAGCCAGGTGCCTTCGTCAACCTGAATACCCCAGAAGAACTACAACAATTTGGACAGGAACTATGAGTCAGATAAATGCATCCCTGCCCCTATTAGGCTTTGCTGCCTGGAGCGGCACCGGTAAAACGACATTGTTAGAAGCAATGCTGCCTAAGCTCGTCGAGCGAGGTATTCGTGTTGCCGTCATCAAGCACGCCCATCACAATTTCGATATTGATAAAGAAGGTAAAGACAGCTACCGCTTGCGCAAAGCAGGTGCTGGTCAGATGCTGATCTCTTCACGCTACCGACGAGCATTGGTAACCGAAACACCGGATGAGGAAGCAACCCTGCCTCAGCTTATCGCCCAGCTAGATCAAACCCAACTGGATCTCATCTTAGTTGAAGGGTTCAAGAAACTGAACTTCCCGAAAATCGAACTTCACCGTGAAGAAATTGGCAAGCCGTGGCTCCATCCAGACGATCACAACATTATTGCCGTAGCGGCAAACGTTAAGGCCGATACCGATTTACCTAAGCTAGACATCAACAACTTAGATCAGCTGACAGATTTTGTTGCCAAATTCGCCAAGCAACAACACGCGAGCAAACCTGAAAGTCTGAGCTGTAGCGATCTTAACCCTTCGGGTATGCTCTCTGTTGATGAAGGCCGTTCACGCATTCTGGAACAAATCGTCCCAACGAGCCAAAGGCTTGAGGTTCCACTAAAGCAAGCTTTGGGACAAATTGTCGCAAAAGACATCTTGTCGCCAGTTAATGTCCCTCAACATACCAACTCAGCTATGGATGGCTACGCGATCCGAGGTGATGACCTTGACCGCGATAACTACCGCGTTGTCGCACAGGTAATGGCAGGCCATAGCTATGATCACCCTCTAGAAAAAGGCCAAGCCGTTCACATCATGACCGGCGCGCCAGTTCCAGCCCATGCCGATACTGTGATCATGCGTGAACAAGCAAATCAGACTGGTGACACTGTGATGTTTGACACCAGCAAAGGGGCTATTCTTCCAGGCCAGAATGTACGTCAAGCCGGTGAAGATCTAGCTATTGGTCAGACTGCTGTTGCATCAGGCTCGCAAATCACAGCACCGGAACTCGGGATGGTTGCTTCGCTGGGGTTAGATACGATTGAAATTAATCGGCCAGTAAAAGTTGCGATTTTTTCAACTGGTGATGAAGTCCAGCATCCGGGCGAAGATCAGAAGGCAAACTGTATCTACGATTCAAACCGCTATACCCTCTACTCAATGCTGACTCAAATCGGTTGTGAAGTCATTGACCTCGGTATTATTGAAGATAGCGAAGCTGCATTGGATGCAACACTACAACAAGCCAGCAACCAAGCTGATATGATCCTCTCGTCTGGGGGAGTTTCTGTGGGTGATGCCGACTACATCAAAACCATATTAGACAAGCTGGGTGAAATTAACTTCTGGCGTATAAATATGCGCCCCGGGCGCCCACTCGCCTTTGGTCAAATTCAGCAGACACCATTTTTTGGCCTGCCGGGTAATCCCGTTGCGGTTATGGTGACTTTCTTGCAGTTTGTTGAGCCCGCAATTCGAAAACTACAGGGGATTGATAACTGGCAGCCTCAGGTATTCAACGCTGTTGCAACAGAGAAATTGCGCTCTCGCCCCGGCAGAACGGAATACAGCCGAGGGACCTACAGCCTAGATGCAAACGGTCGGTTATCCGTTAAGACAACGGGCAAGCAAGGTTCAGGGATCCTTCGCTCAATGAGCGAAGCCAACTGTTTGATTGAAATTGTTCCGGAACAGCCAAATGTTGAAATTGGTGAGACAGTAAGAGTGATCCCTCTTCAGGGCCGTATCTAGCCCTGACCTCTAAGTAATAATATTTTGCTGCAATTAATTAGCACTCAGAAAACGGTGTCCGCCACCGTTTACTGAGTGCTTTTTTTTGTTGCAGCTTCCGTGCTACTTTATGTTTCCTGAGCTTCTACACGTTAGAAGATGATAATCCGTACAATATTTGTACTTATTTTTATATGCTCAGATAAAGCAACCCTAGCCAAATAATTCTATTTTTATAAGACAAAACAAATAATTATTTTGATTCGTCATGTTTTTCGCGGTGCATAGTACATAATTATGCCGTCTGTTGCATCATAAAATTCATGGTTTTTAGAATTCATTTGCGAAATCAATAACAAAGCCACTAAAACGGAGGCAACATGGGACCTCGTTTATCGGTACGAGCCGTGTTTTATCATCAGGATCATATTCTGCTTTGCAAACACTGCGATGACCGCGGATTTTGGTATATAACACCGGGTGGAGGCGTTGAGCATGGTGAAACTTTGGAGGATGCTTTTCACCGTGAGTTGATGGAAGAGCTCGGGTTACAGGCGATAATGGGCGACGTGTTATGTATCCGAGATTTGATTTCCGATCGCCACCCTACTCCTTACCTACCCGATCACTTCCACCAGCTAGAAATCTTTGTCGAGGGTAAGTCTCCTACCTTTGTCAGTGAAGCCTGCAAGCTCGACCCTGATCAAATCGGTTATGAATGGGTACACACTGACTTATTAGACAGTATCCTTTTTTTTCCGACCGAGCTCGTATCTGTGTTCAAGGACCGCAACTTTTCGATGATCTATCAAGGACACAAATTGTAGAACATTGATTCTATGAATTTCTAAAGCGATATTATTATCCACTTATTCTGACTATAATTTTAATAGTGAACGACAAACACACGCAGTGTATTAATTATCAGGCATATGCGCCTATATACATTTTCAACAACAGTCAAGCTTTAACGGACATTCACTGGCTAGACCATCTAATATGATCTTCTCATGTAGAATAGCTGACAGTTTGATTAACTAAGGTATTCATAAGTTAGGCATGTTTTTAGAATCGTATTACTCTGAACAGAACGGCGAATTTTCATTCACACGTGAACAAGCTAGCCACTTTGCTAAAAAAATTGCTGGTGACTTCAACCCTATCCATGATGAAGATAACAAACGCTTCTGTGTTCCTGGTGACCTGCTTTTCTCTGTTATTCTTTCCAAAGTAGGCTTGAGCCAGAAAATGCGTTTCGAATTCGCTGGTATGATCAACGACAGCGTCGCGCTTAGTGTCGACCAAAAATCAGACGCTGATCTTTCTATGGTTGATAACAAAGGAAAAGAGTACCTGCATATTATTCGCGATGGCGACACCACCATGAACCAAGAGCTGATCGAGCAAGTTACTAAAAGCTATGTTCAGTTTTCGGGGATGAATTTCCCTCACATCATGGTTCCGCTGATGGAATCCAAGCAGATCATGATCAACCCAGCACGCCCATTGGTTATCTATGAAAGCATGGAACTTGACTTTTCACGCCTTGATATCAAAGCACCGACCGTTGAGCTAACAGGTTCTGAGATTGATGTCGATGGTAAGCGCGGTAGTGTAACCCTGAAATTCTGCTTTAAAGAAAATGGCGAGGTTGTGGGCACGGGTCGTAAGCGTATGGTAATGAGCGGCCTAAAACCTTATTGCCAAGATGATATCGACGATCTAGTTAATCGTTTTAATCAACGCAAAGTCGATTTTAGCGCCTTACTAGCCGCTTAATCGCAAATACAAAATCTTACCGCTTTCTTAAATGCCGACACTTTTGTCGGCATTTTTACATCTCACATTCGCCCCCAATAACCAAACCATAATCCTATACAGCCCTGCTGCCGCCCTAAAAGGCACTCAACGGTGATTAATCGCACCTATACTTTATGTGGCTTTTTACCGACTTGGCCAATATTTGTGCCATACCGAAGCAGTTATGGAGATAAGAAGATGTTTAAACAAATAATTTCCAGAATTTGTATTGCTGTAATCGCCTACTGCTCAAGCATAGCGGGCAGTATAGCTGGTGATGATGTTGACGCACTTATTGCCAGAGCAAAGTCAGCGGCTCCGGCTGAAATTAGTGACAATGCAACGGTCATTGTCAATGGTAAAGAAGTGATTAAAGGATCCAACAACTGGATCTGTCTCCCCAATACCTTCCCTGATGACGGTATGCCGATGTGTAATGACCCGGTATGGATGGAAATGCTAGATGCATTGGTTAACAAAAAAGACTTTAAGGCAGATCGTATCGGGATTTCATATATGCTTCAAGGTGACCTTGGCGCAGGTGTAAGTAACTCTGATCCTTACCACCCAGACGCAAAAAAAGCTGATGACTATGTCGAGATGGGCGCCCATCTAATGATCATTGTACCGGAAGAGCTGCTCAAGGGACTCAGTGATGACCCAAGTTCCGGAGGTCCCTATATCATGTGGAAAGACACCCCATATCGCCACATTATGGTTCCCATTTCTGATAAACCATTGAAGTAGCTCTTGTCTGATACTTTATATCATTAACAGAAAATCATTCACCGATATAATGTTAGTTAACCTGTCATGTGGCAGGTTAATTAACAAATACATCATTTACCGTTGTGATAATATAAAAAATGTATCATCAGCCAATTGTTTACATTTTATCTAAAGCATTAGATTCCTAATATTATAGGCTTGCACCAACCCAGTAGCCTTCACAGCTAATTTAGCCATCTCGGCGTTATCTTCGAGTCCTGGGGTCTTTAACTTAAAGACACGAATTGCCGCGACAAAAAGAATGAAATAAACTCCGCCAAATACCAGTCCCATAGGGTCTACATCCGGGTTTAGTGTTGCCATCGCACTATTCATTATAAAAAAGCCCACAGCTGCAGATATTGCTGCCGCTGCCGAGTTATCCTTCGATAAACCAGCCGCTACACCCATAGCAAAGAGCAAAGGCAGGTTGTTAAAAATGGATTCGCCCCCTTTTCCTATGAAAGCGATATCTAACAAGTCTGGTTGGCCGAATCGCATCAAGATACCTGCGACGGGCAGTACCGCGATAGGCAGCATTAACGCCTTACCTAGCTTCTGAAAGTAACCAAGAATATTCATTTTTCTCTCCATGATTGAGTTCCACCACCTACACTTACAACTAAATGTTTAAGCCTTCCCCCAAGGTGGTATTAACCGATATAAATTTGGTCTTAATAACTTGCCAAATCATGAAGATATAGTAACGAATCCATCTTTAAGCTGACCTTTTGGCTAGATTAAATATTGTTAATCTTTACTCATTTATTATCGACATAAGGCACATACGCCCTACTTTGAACCATATACTCAGTTACTGGGTAAACAGCCAAACCATTCATCAGCCTGATTCCAGCTATCATCACAAATTATTGCCAGTCATGCAGCAAGGCTGCATTAGCTACCTCTATACTATTAATATGAATACAACTAAATCGAATATACCGAATGATAACTATTCGGAAGGTACTTTAAGTTAGCGGCACCTGTTCAACAAACACTGTACTAAGGTCTAATTGAGGACTCGATGATGTCAGAATACTTTTTCCCTATTTTATCAATGATTGCCTACTTTCTACTCCTTAGGAAAATGCTCCAGCCCAGAAAACCCAAGAAACCAAGTGAGCAAAAAAACAAGTAGCCAGCAAGTCGCTGTCATCAAGATAGTGTCAACTCAATTTGCACAAGGATGATTTATGCAAATCCCTCAGCCCTATTTACTTTTTCTTGGTGATGTTACAGATCCCCTTTCGGCAAAAACAGCGAAAGGGGTCTTACATTGGCGGCCTGAACTCTGTACAGGTCAGCTACGGCTTAACGCAGAAACTGTCTCACTAGGCATTGCCGACCTCTCCCTGCAAGAAGCCAAACTGCGCGGTGCCAAAACGCTAGTTATTGGAACGGCAAATGCCGGCGGATATATCCCGCAAACTTGGTTACAGACGTTACAAGAAGCACTTGAGCGAGGATTTAATATAGCCTCTGGCATGCACCAACGCCTAACAGGGTTCCCCTCACTCGTTACAGCCGCAAGCATACATCAATGTAAGTTGTTTGATGTACGCCATTATGATCACCCCCTTCGAATTGGAAACGGTAAGCCTCGCCCTGGGAAACGACTACTTACCGTTGGGACAGACTGCTCAGTGGGAAAAATGTATGCCTCTCTGGCACTAGAAAAAGAGATGAGCCGTCAAGGCCTGAACACTCATTTCCGCGCAACCGGACAGACTGGAATTCTAATTTCCGGGACAGGTATTTCTGTCGATGCCGTGGTCGCCGATTTCATTTCAGGTGCAGCAGAACAAATAAGCGCAGCATTCACAGATCATGACTGGGATGTTATCGAAGGTCAGGGATCGCTGCTAAACCCCTCTTTTGCAGGTGTCAGCCTTGGGCTATTGCATGGCTCCCAACCTGATGCGCTTGTTCTATGTCATGAAATAGGTCGCACTCATACCCGTCACTTGCCCCATATGCCAGTTCCAGCGATTCAAGCGACGCTCGATGCCAACTACACAGCAGCCAAACTCACTAATTCCAGTGCTGAATTCGTAGGTATCTGCCTCAATACATCAGCAATAGATGAAGAACAAGCCTTCACTTTGTGTCGGCAGTGGGAGCAGGAATATAACCTGCCAGTCACTGATCCGGTTCGCTTCGGTATCTCTTGCATCGTCGATAAGCTTCATGCCATCTAGGTAAGGGGAAAAGCATGATTCTGTTAGCTAAACACGAGCAATTTCCGTTAGCGCGCCCATTTACCATCTCTCGGGGCACCCGAACCCATCAGGATGTTGTTACCGTAGCCATCGAACATCACGGTATTTCAGCCCAAAGCGAATGTACTCCTTACCCACGGTACGGTGAAAGTATCGAATCTGTTATCAAACAAATTGACTCGCTAAACCAGTTGCCGCCTGATGCCCGCCTAACAAGAGACACACTACCTCAATATCTCCCGGCAGGAGCGGCGCGAAATGCCGTAGACTGTGCATTGTGGCGGTTAGAGCACCAAGACAACTTTCCATTTCAGATATTTGATATCAAACCCGAAATTATCACAGCGATGACAGTCTCTTTAGATTCCCCTGAAGCGATGGCCGAACAATCAAAAATATTATGTCAACAAGGTGCCAGGCTGCTCAAAGTCAAGTTAAACCATGAGCAGGTAATCGAGCGAGTTCGTGCCATACGTAAAAGTGTGCCTGAGGTAGAAATCATTCTGGATGCCAATGAAGCTTGGGGAGGCCTAAATCTAGAACCGTTATTTTCCCAACTATCAGAATTCAACATCAGCATGATCGAGCAACCTGTGCCTAAAGGCGAAGATCACAAGCTAAAGGGGATCCCCCACCCAATTAAGCTGTGTGCCGACGAAAGTTGCCATACCTGTGCAGACCTCAATGACCTTCTTGGTTGCTACGAAATGATAAATATCAAACTCGATAAAACCGGAGGCCTCACCGAAGCATTGACGCTTGAACAAGCCGCGCGAAAATCAGGCTTCAAAGTGATGGTAGGTTGTATGGTGGGGAGTTCTCTGGCTATGGAAGCCGCTTTACCGATTGCAACCCATGCCGAGATTGTGGATCTGGATGGGCCAGTGCTATTGGAAAAAGACAGAGAGAATGGAATTCACTATCGAGATGGAATGATGCACTTCAGCGCCATGCAGTATTAAAAGCCGATAATAATTTGCACTGAGTCCATGCTACCACTCCTCAGTACTTTTACCTCACCTTCCGGTTAACCTTTAATAAATCGCGACTCATCGATAGATTCCCCGCCTGAGTGGCCACAGCTCTTTAATGCACGCCGGAAGGCTCTTTATCATTACATCATGCATGATTTGTTTCGGATCTGCGACATGCCAGTAATAGAACTGGCATCGAAACATATTGCGAATAATTACAATTCCTATATTGAACAATAAGAAGCAGAAATAAATATAAAATTGATATATTGAAAAAACTTTTCAAAGTAAAAAATCAATTAAGACATTTTTTTGATGTCAACTTTGCCTCCCTCGCTATATTATCACATAGATTAATTTTATTTAGACACTGATTATACAGCTTTATAGGCAAGCACTATTGATTTCATGTCATTTGCCTTTCACATAAGTAAGAAAAATAACACAAATAATACAAAATCAATAAAACAAAGTTGTATATCATTTCTTAATAGCCAAACATCAGAGCAATAGTTCGACAATGCCGCATACCTTAGATGATTACAATTTTTGAGAATCATCTCTTCGCCATCACTTCTATTTTATTTATGACTACTACTTACAGTTGGCTAGGGCTTCAAGCATTCAATGGCATCGAGACCTTCTTGCTTAAGCAAAATGAATCATTACATGCAGAGGCGCACAATAATGACTCACTCAAGAATCACAAAAACGGTATTTCAAATCAGTGCTAGGAAAAAAAGCAAAACGGCAATGTTAGTTACTTCAATCGGGTTGCTACTTGGAGTATCACTCCTTCCTGGCAAAGTCAGTGCCGATGAATCTGATCTCACCTATATTGAGGAGTTCGGGAAACGACTATTTTTTGAAAATATTTCAGATCCTAAACGTCAATCTTGCGCCAGTTGTCACCATCCTGGAGCAGGCGGTACTAATGGTGTCTCCGGCGTTAACCTAAAACAAGTAGCCGTTACTGGTGCTAACCCTCACACCGTTGGTGCTCTCAAACCCCCGACAAACAAATACGTCCAGTTCATTACAGAAGACGGAGAAGTACAGGGCCTGCCAAATTTTAATAATACCTGCGGAAGGTTCCCAACTGGTATATGTGGCGGAGCTTTCTGGAACGGACGAGCAAAAGGTGATTCAACTTTAGATATGAACCTGTTTATGGATGACCATTATGCAGAGCTTTACAGCAAATATCGGGGACCAGTGACCGACCAAGCTCATGCCAGTCCGTTCATAAATCCAGTTGAACAAGGTCATAAGAATAAAGTCGCTGTGTGTCAGCAAATTGCAAAAACTAAATGGGGAGCCGAACTGTATGACTATACATGGGGGCTAAAGCTAAGTTGCAACGAGAAAACGATTGATGAGGTTTTTGCACGATTTGCTGTCTCATTAGGTGCATGGCAAATGTCTTATGAAAATAATCCTTATGATTCAAAGCGTGATTTAGCATTGAAAAGTGATAAAGATGGTAAATTTCCACTGGACAGCTTCACCGATGAAGAAAACCTGGGACATGACCTGTTTTATGGCGTAGCCGAAAATAGGGATGATCTCGGCTTTGGTCAGGGTCGATGTGGTTTCTGTCATCGTAGCGGTAACCGTAGCGGTACCAGTGAGCACGAACGCTACACTGATGACAGTTATCATAATATCGGTACGCCTAGGAACTATGAAATTCCCGGAAGCCCAGAAGCCGATGATGGCTTGCATGCGACAACATTAGGAACCGATATGGAAAACCCGTTACATATGGGTAGCCATAAAACACCAACATTGCGTAACACCGACCTTCGCCTTGGTAAGGGGTTTACCAAAGCCTATGGCCATAACGGCTATTTCAAAAGCCTAAAAAGCATTGTCCACTTCTACAATACCGCAATTGCAAAAGATCGATGTGAAGATCTTGGCATTATGGAGGCCACTGAAAAAGAAGCGCTAGCAAACAACTGCTGGCCAACCCCTGAGCACGAAGACACATCAGCTCTAGGGTTTATCGGAGACCTGAAATTAACGGATAAGGATGAAGATGCCATCGTTGCTTATTTAATGACATTGTCTGACACTTCTATTGTCAAACAGCCTAAACCGTACAAGTCACAGAAATATGATGAAAGTCGGTTAAGCAGAGACTAAGTAGTACCAATAAAAAACCCGATAGCCAATATAAATGGCTATCGGGTTATATTCACTAACAAGTTATTTCAACTCGATCTAGATAACCGAGGTCGCCACTTCTTGCTGCTGCCACACTTGGGCTTTTTTCTTCTCGTGGACCTTCATATGCATCACGGCAATCGGACCAGTGATGAGCGTTGCAGCCACCAATAAAGAGACAGGAACAGCAGTAATCACAATAAATGACTGCAGGGCATTCAAACCGCCATCACCGGCTACAAGCAATACTGCAGCCACACAGCCCATCACAATCGCCCAGAATAGGCGTTGTGATTTTGTTGGCTCATTATCACCCGAAACCACCATCGAAATGGAATATGCCATCGAGTCACCTGTTGTCACTACAAATGTTGTCGTCAGAACCAAGAATGCAGGAACAAGCAGTTCACTGAATGGTAATTGTGACAACGAGGCCAGTAGTACAGCAGGCAAACCTGCAGAATTTAGCGGGCCTGAAATACTGCCTGGGGACTGCAATTCGAAGAAGATACCCGTACCACCCAACACCGTGAACCAGAAGTTAGTCACGATAGGAGCACCAATCGCAACCGTTAGGATCAACTCACGGATACTGCGCCCTTCAGAGATGCGTGCAATGAAAATTGCCATCATTGGCGCAAAACCAATAAACCATCCCCAAAAGAACCATGTCCACCATGAATTCCACTCCGGCGCATCTGTATTTAAGCTCATTTCAGGTAACTGGTTCAGGTACATCCCGAAAGCAGAGCCAAAATGTTCAAAGATAAACTGAGTCGGACCAAAGACCAGCATCACAACTAACAGAGCAAAGGCACCAACCACATTCAATCGGCTTAGCCACTGCAGACCTTTGTCCATACCAGTAAAGGCCGAGACAGAATATACAGCCACAACGACAGCCAAAATAGTCAGCTGACTCGATGCAGAGTTCTCAATACCTAGTACAACTTCAAGGCTATAACCTAGTTGCGATGCGAGAAAACCAATAGGGCCGATTGTTCCCGCCGCAACGGCGATGATTGAGCAGGCATCAATTACAGAACCGAACCAATGATTTTCTAAGCGATCGCCCAATAGTGGATACAGTAATGCTCTTGGGCGCAGTTTCACCCCACCCTGATGATGCGCGTACATCAGTACTATTGTTGCCAGTGTGCCAAGTGCCGCCCAGGCAAGGAATCCCCAGTGCAAAAAGCTCTGACTCAACGCTGGTGTAACGGCCTCAACAGAAGAACCGACCACATCAGGAAAACTTGGTGGCGGAGTAATAAAATGATAGATAGGTTCGGCTGCAGACCAGAATACGCCCCCACCGGCAAGTAAGGTACACATGATCATCGCTAACCAGCGAAAAGTACCAATAGTGGGTTTTGCTTGTTGCCCCATACGAATTTTTCCGTAACGGGTTACAGCGATAAGCACTGCCATAGCAAAATTGATAACCATCAACCATTGCCAGAAGTACCCAAATTGTGACGTCGCAGAAGTAAACATTGACTGAATCACACTGGTAACGAGTGACAGGTCGATGAGAGAGGAAAGCAGGAAGAAACTGATAAATCCAATCGTTAGAGTTGGAACCAGTTTATCGCCAACTTTATGTGTATTGCAGTGCATAATATTCTCACGGTTACTGTGAGGGGCAGCACATTATCAGCTTAGCCCTCATATAACCAGAAAAAAATGTCTTTTATTTACCTCAGAAAACTGTGATTTATCGCAAAAAACGTAAAATCAACGAGGAGATATACAGTTATAGCGAAGCATAAAACCGTAGTTCTTAATGACTTATAAGTGCAATCTATTCATTAGAGTTCAAAATATTTTTTGTTCATAAAATCGACACTTTGATAGTGCAAACTTAAGCCCTTTTAAAAAATGAATACCAGGAATGAATTATGCCTCCTACCCCCAATAGACATTGAAGCGCGAGATAATATTTACAATCTCTTACTAACTGGTTACTGCCTAGGCTATATCAAACAAATACTGACATTTCTTTCACTTTCTATGTCCTATCCTCTGGTAACATATCGATTCATTTTTTCCATCGCTGATACAAATGCTAACTACTTCATTTTTCGCTAAAAAAATTCCCGGCTACATTGCATTACTACTGTTTGCCACAATCATGTCAGGCATACTGATGTTCTTCTCTACCGCTGATTTATCCAGCAATGTTACTGACAGCACGGGATTAGTTTTCACTTTATTGACTGAGTCTGCCGGTAGTCCGGGCTTTCTGATCACTGTCGTAGGACTTTCTCTCATCCCTTTCATTGTAAAATTGCCCAAAAAATCAATTTTCCGTTTAGGTATTCAATTCGCTATTTTGCTCGTATTAAGCTTTGTCGCTAAGACAACCTTAAAGCATGTAACCGAAGTACCAAGGCCATACACATATCAGCTGCAAAGCCTTGGCATTGTTCACTCCGCCTCAGATTTTTATCAATTGAGTGACACAGAAAAAGAGGCGGCCGTAGATTCTGCCAGGACAACAGTTAGTGAGTGGCGTTTATCACACTGGCAGGGAGAAACAAACTACTCACTTCCATCTGGACATACCATTTTTGCCGCTGTCTGCGTTGTTTTCTGGGGAGGGTTCTTTCTAGGAAGACGGCAGTTTGTGCCTGCGGCCATCTTGATTATTTGGGCGACAGGCGTCGGAGTAAGCCGGATCTGGTTAGGGATGCACTGGCCAACGGACCTGCTTGCATCAATGGCTTGTGCTGGGCTGCTTTACTGTTTTGTTCCTGAATGGGATATAACAACAGCACATGACAGGAAACATTGATAAGTGCGTTCCGGCTTAAAAGCAAGCAACATACTTAACTAAGTAAAAAGCCCTCGCAAAGAGGGCTTTTTACTATTCACGCTTACCAGTTAATGAATACCGACATTATGTTCATATTCAACAATAATTTGATTGCCACTGTAACGGACGTTCTTGATGTTTCCATCAACAATATAAGTGTTGGTCAAAACAACAGAATTTGGCATTGACCCTCCCACCTGCTTTCTGAGTGATGGTAGGGTCAATACTGGATCTACACCGATGTAACTACAAAACTGGTTAACAAAACTATGCTCTATCGGTATTTGTCCGCGTAAAATGTCGGAAAAAACTAACTGGCTAATACCTAACTTTTTAGCCATTTCTATTTGAGTGATCCGCATCTTAGCTTTATAGCTCATCCATGTATCATGTAAAACCTGACGGTCCTGCTCTGTATATTGCATACCCCAAACCCTAGCGCCATTTTATTATTTGTGAATCAATTAAACCCTAAAACAGCCGGATATATGTCAGAAGAACGTTAGGGTATGTCCCTTAATTAGGTTGCACTGAAACCAATTCTCAACGCTAAGAAAACAAAATCATTTTTCATCAAGATGTTACAACCAACTGTACATATCTTAACCGTAATACATTTTTTTCATCTCAATACTTGTTGCATCGAAACAAACCCAGATATAATCAGCACGTTGTTTAGATTTCTCATTTGGTTGATAGGTAGTGCATGCAACTGCAGCAGAACATTTCAAAATTTGTCATGCTCATTATGCTTTTCACTGTGTTTTCATCACCGGTGAACGCCGCTTCACTTAATGGAACTAACACGCCTTCTACCATGGGATGCCATACCACCGTTGTCATGTCGTGTTGTGATTCTGTCACGCAGCCTGCGCTTTGTGGCCCTGAACAACTCGAAACTCAGACTCACACTACCAATTGCTGTAGTGAAAATGACTGTCACGCCAACAGCGCGCAGTTTGCCATTCTTTCCGAATTCAAGTTTCTTTCCGTTCCTACTGCCGTTCAGATCTTTACTGAACCTGAAGGGGAGCGCCATTTTTATAACGATGTTTTATTGCGTCCACCTGTTTCAGCCTAAGTGAACAAATGACATTCATCTGTCATCGTTCGGCCATTGCTGCCTGAACAACGCTTAACTAAATCAGCTGAAAACAAAGCAGATACAGGACTTCATCATGAAACTAAAATCACTTATCGCACTATCTCTTCTGACAACTAGCTCTTTCGCCATTGCTCAAGTAACCAAAGGGATCAACTACCAATCTCCTTACTGCGGCTGCTGTAAAGAATGGGTGAAACATATGGAAGACAACGGGTTTGAGATGGAAGTCGTTTATGAGCAGGATTTAACACCTAAGAAAATTGAGTTGGGCATTCGACCAGAATATGCATCATGCCATACGGCAGAGATTGAAGGTTATACCTTCGAAGGACATGTTCCTGCATCTGAAATCCAGCGCTTCATCGAATCAAAACCGACTCGTATGATTGGGCTTGCAGTTCCAGGAATGCCTATGGGATCGCCGGGCATGGAATATGATGATAAGAAAGATCCCTATGACGTGTTAGCTTTTGATAAAAATGGCAAAACCATGGTTTGGTCACGACATAACCAGTAATAAGTGCCTTTAACCAACAAGAATGGCCAGAAACTTATGCTGATGGGTATAAGTCTTAGCCGAAAAAGTTAAAGTGTTAACGGGCAGGAAATTGATTTCCTGCCCTTTGTCTGTATCAATATACTTAATTAATCATCACTCAGAAGCCAGCTTGGCAAACAATCCTCGGTTAGGGTCTTCATTTTCTGCCCACAGAGTATCTTGCTCGCGCTTCTCAAGATAAACTTGCATTCCGTTAAAATAAGTAAAAGCCACCAACTCGGAGTCTTTCATAAAATACTCAAAAAATGCTTCTTCTTGTTCAGCCAACTGAGCCAGCGTCACAATCCCCTGCTTTAAACACCATCGAATCGCAATAGGTGAAATCATTGTTCTGTACAGGATCAACTCCTGAATATCCGACAGTTCAGCATCTACCCCCTTCACTTGTGTAATTTCAGGCTGGGATAATGCACGCTCTTCTGCCAATAACGCTTTCAAACTACCAATGCTTGCTTCTCTTTCTGCACTGGAATAACCATATGTCGTCTTAGCAAATCGAATGGCATAACTTAGGCGATCTCGCCCCACCACTTCCACGACATCTTCTAGGTAAGCCTGAGGTATATTGTAAGCTTTGGCGAGTTGCTCAACAGCCTGTGACAAACCAGTATAGGTGATACCGTTAAATTCAATATGGAAGCTGCTGCTAATACCCACCATCGGCAAGCCATCAATAGTCAGGGGCCAACCTGTATAATTAACCCGCTCTTTTGCAATCTCAAACATCTTCCAGGCACTTTCACGAAAACCTTCAAGAGCCTTGCCTTCAAACTCGCAATCCTCAAGTTCTTCTTTTGTCCAATTAGCACCAATCTGGAGATGCTTTTCATACTTACGGTGTAACTTTTCTTTCACTTTGTCACGCAGTAAATCTAAGCCACTCGCTTTGATCGATTTGCAAAAAGAAAAACACTCCTGACAACAAGGGACCATAATCGGCAACTTTTGTTGTTCATAATTAGGTATCGCCATAAATGAGTATGACTCATAGTAAGGTTCACCACAAAACCAACAGGTATGGCGAAACTCAAAGGGAACATCGATAAATTGGCACCCCGTTGGCTGGTCTCTTTTCTTATCTTTCATTTTTCACAAACTTAAACATAAACGGCGTTCACAGTATGAACTATGTAGTAAAAACAATCACCGCTAATTACAACACATCATGCCTCATTCTTGGGAATGATTTTCATGGCTATCTTGCATGTATTGCTGCCAGCCTCTCAACATTTTCAAACCACTTGTTTTTCTGAGAATCTGTTGCACTAATCACTGGCCCAATGTAGGTAGCAGTAACCTTATCAAAACCACAAAACTTAAGAATGGTATGCTTAAGTTGCTTATAAACAGGATTCCCTTGAATCCAGCGATAATAAAACGGTGGTGTATCCATTGCCAAAATCAGTTCAGCACTACGCCCTTTTAATAATTTTTCTGGTATGGATTTATTTCTTGAGTATTTAAACGCAAATCCAGGCAAAAAGGTTCTATCAATAAGGCCTTTAAGTTTTGCCGGCATGCCCCCCACCATACTGGAAAAACAATCACAACATGTTCAGCCCATAGCAGTGATTCTTGAAATTCAAGCAAGTCAGGCTCGAGATCTTGAACAACGTCGTAGCCATGAGTTAAGTCAGACTGAAACTTCAATTCACTTATGGAAATGTAACTATTCTCCTTAATGAGTGAACAAATGTTTACCTCACAGAACAGCAACTATTATTTCAAAACATGTACATATTTTTTCGTATAGTAGCCCCCCACCGACATCAAATACGATAGTATCTACTTACTTTGGCAATTATCATCAATCACTATCTAATTAGATTTATTTATATACACTCCTATTACTTTTAGCTATCGACAAGCCTTCCATTAAATAGACTTCTCGTTTTGCGAAAGAAATCATTATCCAGGACCAAACGCAAAGCAGTAAACAATCGGGTTACTATTATGGACATATAGAAACTCTCTGAAGGGAAGAATTATAGCCAGCAACCCTATTCGACTGCTGGAGTCTAAGCTAATTTGTTGTAATTGAAGTATTTATTACTTCACAACCCAAGTCTTTATGATGCTTTCCTTCGTCGATATAATTGTACTAACACACAATACGCGTTAAAATACGTGCCCCTTTTCTGAATGAGTGTGATTGAATGTCTGAACAGAAGCGAAAGGCGCTGAAGAAAATTGCAAAATGCCTAGAGCTGGGTAACTCTGCGAACGTCAACGAAGCCGCACAAGCGATCAAGATGGCACATCGTCTGATGCTGAAATATGGCCTTGAGCAAGACGATATTGAATTCATTCAGATGGGCAAAACAAAATCTTCTACGCTTCTACCAACAGATATTAGCCCGCAGATCCTCAAAATCATTCGCGGTATCAACCGACGTTTTGGTGTTGAGTGTGTGCTGACCAATTACAAAGGGCTTAAACAAGCTGAATTTATTGGTGTTGCTGAACGTGCCATTTTTGCTGCCTTTGCTTTTGATGTGGTTTACCGTGAGATGAACCAACAAACAGGCCAATTCCGCAATAGTTTTGCTGGCACCGGCACAAGCTCTGCAGAAGTCACCCGACGCGTCAGCTCATTCTTAGCCGGCTGGATCGAAGGAGCGCTAGAGAAGTTACCCGAACTCAATACCGATGATGATCATGACAAACGCATGACTAACTATATCGATAAAGAGTTTGAAAATATTGATCGTGAAACGTTCAAAAAGCAGCTTCAGGAAGCAATGAAAGCACTTACCGATGACTATGAGAAAGGCATGAAGAAGGGTCGTTCTATCTCAGTCAACCGTCCAGTTGCTGGTAGCAGGGCCCATGACCCAAAACTTCTCGGTTAGTGATACCTTTATTACCTGAATAAATCTTTTACAGCTGCAATTAAACGCAGCTGTAATTGTATTTGCTACTAACTAAAGCCCTTCACAACAACAAGTTATGCATCCAATCGGTTATCTCCTCCTTACAGGCGTATAAAAAAGAAGCAAAAGAACTAATTTCGCCATCATCTCGTAATGAAGTGGGATGTAAATCGCATTTTTGTGATAGAATGAAACAAAATTCCCTAAAACCGATAGCCTTCACACATGAAATTCCCTGGTCAGCGTAAATCAAAGCATTACTTCCCAGTTAATGCCCGCGATCCATTAGTTGCTCAAATCCAGCAAGAAAATCCGCTATCTCGAACCCACTTAGTTGGTGTTGGTCAAACCATTGTCGATATTGAAGCGCGTATTGATGATGAGTTCCTTCAACGTCACTCATTGAGTAAAGGGCATTCTTTAGTTCTTGACGAAGATAAGGCTGAACTGCTTTATCAAGAACTGAAAGATCGTAACCTTATTAGCCATGAATACCCTGGTGATACCATTGGTAACACCCTACATAACTATTCTGTTCTGGCTGACGATAAATCGATTCTTCTGGGTGTAATGAGCAAAGACCTAAAGATTGGGTCTTACGCTTACCGCTACTTATGTAACACATCAAGCCGTATGGATCTTGATTACTTACAGCCTGTTGATGGCCCTATCGGTCGTTGCTATACCCTAATCACCGAAGATGGCGAGCGAACATTTGCCATCAACGAAGGTGAGATGAACCAGCTTACTCCAGATAATGTACCTGAGTGTGCCTTTGAAAATGCCTCGGCATTGGTTCTTTCCTCATATCTTGTTCGCGGAAAACCAGGTGCGCCAATGAAAGAGGCGGCACTTAAAGCAATTGAGCATGCTAAAAAACATAATGTACCGGTAGTTCTGACCCTTGGTACCAAGTACGTTATCGAAGATAAGCAGGAGTGGTGGGTCGAGTTTCTAAAAGAGCACGTTACCTGCGTCGCAATGAATGAAGAAGAAGCAGAAGCCCTGACAGGCGAAAAAGATCCACTACTAGCTGCTAACAAAGCACTGGACTGGGTCGATATGGTTCTTTGTACAGCTGGCCCCGTCGGCTTGTATATGGCGGGTTATACCGATGACTCATTAAAACGCGAATCTACCCTGCCACTTCTGCCGGGTCGTATCGCTGACTTTAACCAGTATGAATTTAGCCGTCCGATGACCAAATCTGCCTGTGAGAACCCGATCCGTGTCTACTCTCACATTGCACCTTATCTTGGCGGCCCGGTTGAAATCAAAAACACCAATGGTGCGGGTGATGCGGCTTTATCTGCTCTTCTGCACGACATGTCAGCTAATCGCTACCACAAAGAGAATGTGCCAAACTCAGGCAAGCACATCGGCCAGTTCCTGACATATTCTTCTTTTTCTCAAATCTGTCAGTATTCAAACCGTGTGAGTTATGAAGTATTGACTCAGCATGCTCCTCGCCTATCTCGCGGCTTACCAGAACGCGAAGATTGCCTGGAAGAAGCATACTGGGAGCGTTAAGCTAAAACCTGAACAAAGAAACGGAGTCTATCGACTCCGTTTTTTTATGCGTGCTCATTTTTGCTTACCCTTAAATATAAATCCAAGCTGAATAATTATTTCGACGGCTACACATCAACCTGAGCAAGCTCACCTCTGAAATAATTTTGAATAGGGAACCAGATATCCGATAAGTCGACAACACCGAAAAAACTAAGAATAATGACAAAAACACAACCTAAAAGACAGCAATTAAAAATAACACGCATTAACTCAAGATTACTCTTCATTTAGGTACTCCTTATTTGACACAACTCCTAATAAAACCGTAGCAAAAATATCAAAACCTTAAATTAAAAGATTTAAAACACAATTTTTAACGTAAATTAAATTTATTGAAAGTATTTAATCTTATAATAAATAAAAAACGGAGCCATTAGCTCCGTTTTTTTAGGTTATGTCACGAGTTATCAACATTCATTGATAGCGTTTCTAACTCGCTTGTCTGATACCGGATAAGGCGTACCCAATTGTTGAGCAAAGTAACTAACACGCAACTCTTCGATCATCCAACGAATATCCTTTACCTTTTGCGGTACAGGCTGTCCCTTCGGAATTTTGTTCAATAGTTCTTTGTAATCTGTAACTACAGATTCTATCTTCAGGATATGTACCCGATCCTTATTTGGATCAATCGGTAACTTCTCCATTCGACGCTCAATCGCTTTCATGTAACGCAGAATATCTGGTAAACGCTTCCAGCCACACTCTGTAGCAAACCCCTTGAAGATGAGTCCTTCAATTTGCGCTTTAATATCAGACAGCGCAAAAGCCATGGTCAGATCTACGCGGCCCTTTAATTTCTTACTAATATTAAACGCCGTCGTCAGAATCGCTTCGACTTGCTGAGCAATTTCAACCACCGTATCGCCGAGTTCACCGCGAATATGCTCTTTCAGCGAGTCAAAAGCTTCCGGTTCCCACACCAGGCCGCCCTTCTCTTCGATCAACTTATCTATACCACAAGCTATGCAGTCATCAATAAGATCCATCACGCGACCGTATGGATTGAAGTAAAGCCCTAACTTTGACTTGTTCGGCAAGTTGGCGTGCAAGTATTTAATTGGTGACGGTACATTCAGCAACACCAAGCGGCGCTGACCTTGCTGCATTGCCGTTTGCTGTTCTTCCTCGGTTTCAAACAGTTTGATACCGACTGAATCCTTGTTATCAACAATCGCCGGATAAGCTTTTACTTCAAACCCACCGCGCTTCTGCTGATAACGCTCCGGTAATTTGCCAAAGCTCCAGGTTTTCAGGCCTTCTTGCTCGATATCATCGTCTGCAACTTGCGAAAGTGTTTCCTGTACTTTTTCTTTGAGCCCATCTTTCAAACTATAAAGGTCTTTGCTTTCTTTTAGCTTGCGATTGCGATGGTCAACCACACGATAAGTGATTTTCAGATGCTCTGGAACTTGCTCAGGCTTCCATTCTTCACGCAGTACCGTCACTCCGGAAATACGCTTCAACTCTTTTTCAAGTGAGTCTAACAACGGCATAGCCATAGCTTCAGCTCGCGCTAAGAAAGCATCAGCATAGTTTGGAGCCGGAACAAAATTTCTGCGGATCGGTTTTGGCAACGACTTAATCAACGCCACAACAAGCTCATGCCGAAGCCCTGGGATCTGCCAGTCAAAACCGTCTGGCTCAACCTGGTTTAGGATCGGTAGCGGAACATGCACAGTGACACCATCGTTATCATCACCGGGTTCAAACTGATAACTTAGCTTGAGCTTCAAGTTCCCTTGATGCCAGAAGTTCGGGTAATCCAGATCGGTGACATGGCTAGCATCCCCCCTGAATAGCATTTCACGCTCAAAGTTCAGCAGCTCTTTGTTATCACGAGCAGCCTTCTTCCACCAGCTATCAAAATGGCGACCTGATACGACGGTATGTTCAATGCGTTGATCGTAAAACTCAAACAGAGCATCGTCATCAATCAGAATGTCGCGGCGACGTGATTTATGCTCAAGCTCCTCAACTTCTCGCAACAGCTTACGGTTTTGTTGATAGAACTTATGCTTAGTTTCCCAGTCACCCTCAACCAAAGCTGAGCGAATAAAGATTTCACGAGAAACCTGTGCATCGATCTTGCCGTAGTTCACTTTGCGCTTGGCTACAACTGGGATGCCATACAAAGTCACTTTTTCAAAAGCGAACACAGCGGCCTGCTTCTTCTCCCAATGTGGTTCGCTATAACTACGCTTAATCAAGTGCTCAGCTAACGGTTCAACCCACTCAGGCTGAATTTTGGCTGCAATCCGACCCCAGAGTTTTGAAGTCTCTACCAGCTCGGCAACCATTACCCACTTAGGCTGCTTCTTGAAGATGCCAGAGCCTGGGAAAATGTTGAAACGGGCATTTCGTGCACCCTGATATTCATTTTTTTCCTGATCTTTCAGGCCGATATGCGACAGCATACCTGACAGCAACGCGGTATGAACACCAGCATAACTGGCTTCCTGCTCATTAAGATGCAAATCCAGTTCTTTGACAACCTGACTAACCTGATAATAAATATCCTGCCATTCACGAATACGTAGGTAATTCAGATAATCTTTCTTACACTGTCGACGGAACTGGTTGCCCGAAAGCTCTCTTTGCTTCTCTTGAACATAGCTCCACAAATTAACGAAAGTGATAAAATCAGAATCTTTGTCGTAGAAACGACGATGCTTTTCATCTGATGCCTGCTGCTTTTCCATTGGTCGTTCACGCGGGTCCTGGATCGACAGCGCACAAGCAATCACCATCACTTCACGTAATGCGCCATGTTTAGGCGCTTCCAGCACCATACGAGCCAATCGAGGATCAAGCGGCAAGCGAGCCAGCTGGCGACCAATCGCAGACAGGCGTTTACGTGGATCTTTTGCTTTCGGGTTAATCGCACCAAGCTCTTCCAGCAGGCGGATACCGTCTTGAATATTGCGGTTGTCAGGGGCTTCAACAAATGGGAAAGCCTGAATGTCACCCAGACCGATAGCCGTCATCTGCAAGATAACTGACGCAAGGTTAGTACGCAGAATTTCAGGATCGGTAAACTCCGGACGAGACAGGAAGTCTTCTTCAGAGTAAAGACGAATACAGATACCTTCCTGAACACGTCCACAACGACCTTTACGCTGGTTCGCACTGGCTTGCGAAACAGGCTCAATCGGAAGCCGCTGTACTTTGGTACGGTAACTGTAACGACTGATACGCGCGGTACCCGGATCAATAACGTATTTGATCCCCGGTACGGTCAGTGATGTTTCGGCCACGTTCGTAGACAGTACAATGCGACGCCCACTATGAGATTGGAAAATCCGGTTCTGCTCGCCTGCAGACAGGCGAGCGTAGAGCGGTAACACCTCGGTATCACGCAAATTACGTTTTTCCAGGGCATCAGCGGTATCACGGATCTCACGTTCACCGTTCATGAAGATAAGGATATCCCCTAAACCTTCATCACAAAGCTCATCAACGGCATCAAAAATTGCTTGCAGTTGATCACGATCGCTATCATCCCCGTCTTCAGTAACCGGGCGGTAACGTACCTCTACTGGATATGTACGTCCCGATACTTCAATAATCGGCGCATTTCTAAAATGCTTAGAGAAACGCTCCGGATCGATAGTCGCCGAGGTGATAATCACTTTCAGGTCTGGGCGTTTTGGCAATAGTTCGCGCAAATAACCCAAAATGAAATCGATATTGAGGCTACGTTCGTGAGCCTCATCGATAATAATCGTGTCGTACTGATTTAGATAACGGTCGTTCTGAATTTCGGCCAGCAAGATACCGTCAGTCATCAGCTTAACCTGACTGCGATCCGAGACTTTATCGTTAAATCGAACCTTATAGCCAACATAAGAACCCAGTTCACACTGAAGTTCTTCTGCAATACGGCTAGCAACTGAGCGAGCAGCAAGGCGACGAGGCTGGGTATGGCCAATCATGCCTTTGGTACCCAACCCCAGTTCCATACAGATTTTTGGCAGCTGGGTGGTTTTACCCGAGCCAGTTTCACCCGCAACAATCACAACCTGGTTATTCTTGATAGCCTCGGCAATGTCATCTTTTTTCTGACTGACCGGCAGTTGCTCAGGATAAGTAATAGTTGGTCGTTGTGTTGAGCGCATCTCAACAGTTTGCATTGATTTAGCTATATCCAATGCAATTTCATCAAAAACAGCATGCTTTGCTGTGTCATTCTTGATTCTTGCCGCACCTTGCACTCGTTTGTGCAAACGAAAACGATCGCGGATCATGCAATCTTTAATCGCGGCTTTTAACGTTTTTTCATTGTTCAAAACGTCTGACTGAGAGGTATTCGACTGAGTCAAAGGAAATCCTGATATTTCAGCTTGGTATTAAATAAAAACTGGCGGGATTCTACCACAATTCGGACACGGTGAGGCGGGATAAATCACCGATTGCAGGCAAAACACTTTTACGAGAACAGCACCTAAAAAGGGTAATCAACGATTCAATCGAGAACTAATCTAACGTTAAACAGACTTTACGTATTGCCAGCTCAGCATACCCTCCCGTAGAATCAGCCCCTCTAATCAACAACTATGCTCATGAGTCATTTTCCATGAAAACAACTGTATCAGCTCTATTGCTCGCAGCAGCTGTAGCGGCCCCGGCTTTCGCTGAGCAACCAGCGCAACTTTCAGTCCCTGGTGCTAACTTTCCTGAAGGAAACGTTAAGGGTATTCGCGCTACGCTGCTTCACGGTAAAACTTCTCAAGTTACCGGCCTGAATGTTCCAATTCTTGGCTTATCGGAAACAGAGAACTTTTCTGGCCTAAGTTTCGGTATGTTATTCGGTGCTAGCCGTGTAACGGGAAATTCAACAGGTGTTAAACTTGGCCTGGCTAACTGGAACGATGGCAGTGCCAAAGGTGCTGATCTTGGTTTTGTTAACTACAATGCTGGCCAATTTACTGGCTTGCAGATGGGTGCGTTCAACTATACCGGCCGCCTTAACGGTCTACAATTTGGCTTCATCAATGCGACCGACCGTATTGAAAAAGGCGTTCAAATTGGCCTGATCAACTACGATAAATCAGGTACTTTTATTAGCAAAGATATTCCAGTCTTCCCGTTAATCAACGCTCGTTTCTAGTCACATACATCGCAAAGGGAACCTATATTGGTTCCCTTTTATTTTTCAAGCCATCAGGCAGAAACAATACATTCCTCATCATTTCGTTGAGGCTCGTCATTCACGAGATTTGTCAGCCAATGACGTCCTTTAATCCGGTGGGTTGTAAGCAGTACTTTTACCAACTCTTCGCTTAAAATTGCCAACATCACCCAATGTAATGGCCAACCAAGTACAATTCCGGTAAGTACAGCAATTGGTATACCGACCGCCCACTGAGCAAACAAGTCAATAAAAATACTGTAGCGAATGTCGCCTCCACTTCGTAGCACGCCGCTTATACCAACCATATTGTAAACCTTGAGGAATAGGCCAAGAGCCATAATCAATGTTACGTTAATGGCCATGTCTAGGTTCGGCGTATCCGTTTTTGCCAATAAGCTCCCTACCCCATCATGGAACAGCAGAACTGTAATACCGAGTAGTAATGCCATGGATGCACTCAACCCAATAAATAACCAAGACTGATGCCAAGCACGCTGGAAATTCTCGGCCCCCAGCTCGTGCCCAAGAATGGTCGATGCGGCCACAGCAAACCCGATAAAGCCCGAAATCAACATCCCTTCAATAGGAGAGAGCAAACTTATAATCGCCAACTCAGAAACACCTAGCTGACCGATAATGTAGTTATACACCAGTAAGCCCATGGCCCAGCCGCCATCATGAATAATCATGGGTAAGGCAACAGACATATACTTTTTTCGCGCCTTCGGATCAGCCGCAGCATCAACATCTGAAACCTTTGGGAAAATAGCAATATATTTCCAGTAGGCAACGGCAACCAAGAGCACCGTCTGTATACCACGTGAAATTGTAGTGCCCAGCGCCGCACCCGCAACTCCCATTTCAGGAAAACCGTATAACCCAAAAATAAGCAGTGCATTCAAAGCCGCATTGACTAGTACGGCAACCAGTCCAACGATGGTCGGCATTTTGGCTTCGCCAACCGCTCGTAATGCCGACTCCAATGGCACGACGATAGCGGTAAAGATGATACTCCAGCCACACACTAACAGATAGCTGGTTGCATGCTCTACGAACGCCGGTTCATCGGTGACAAAACTCACCAGTGCAGCCGGAGAAAAACGATAAAGCAGTGCAAACGGGATGGTAAAAATCACCGCACATAGCCATGATTGCAGTAGTGTACGTCTAACCCCATCCATTCTTCCTGCACCATAAAACTGCGCAGCCAACACACCAACAGCCCCACTCACACCGACAATCAGCAGCAGGTTGAAAAAGAAGATCCGGTTACCAACACCAACAGCAGCCACCTGGGCTTCGCCGAGCTTGGAAACCATCATGACATCCACTAAGCCCAGGATGGCAAATAGCATGGATTGCATTGATACGGGGATCGCCAAGCGCCAAGTTTTTTGCCAGAAGTCTTTGTCAGCAGAGTTTCGCCAGTTTTGCATATTTGCCTCCTTTATTATTTTTGAATGTGACAGAGATCATACGCTTAAAGACAAAAAACAACTTATGCTAGCCTCTTAAAAACTTTTGCAAAACTATCAATATTAAGTTCAAGGGTTGAATGAACTGTCATGGGATGGCCTGAATATTTTGAAATATCCGATCAATGCCGATCAACGATCGTTGACCAGGCTCAACTCGTCGCGCTGGAAAAGCACCAGATTGTCCAGTGCGGGATAAATTACGCCCGTGACAGTTTCACCATTTATCGTCGTAACCCCAATATGCATATGCTGCTTTTCACTTGTTGTGGCAAAGGATGGCTAGATACCCCATCAAGAAAATGGCAGCTCGTGCCAAACAGCGTGATATATGTTCCTCCAGGTTACGAGAACGGGTTCGGAATCGATATTGAAGATAATGACAGTGAAAGTTGGGATGTCGCTTGGGTTATGCTTGCTTCTGAGGGGGTATGGGAAAACACTCTGCCACACGAGATTACCTACAGTGATACCCGTTGTGCAGACTTGCTCAGGCAAACGATCGACTGCCTGCATCAATCAATGTCGCTTCCCTACCCCGTTGGTCACGAGTTAGGCGAAAATCTGGTTGAACAGATCAGGTTGTTAGTCTCCCATCGCCTGCCAACTTCTTGCCCCACCTCACTTCAGCGGCTAGATAAAGTCTTTGAGCGGGCACAAGAGCAGTTTCACCGAAACTGGCAAGTGTCGGAGCTAGCTGCATTACACCCCTGCTCGGAGGCACATTTTCATCGTTTATGTCAGCAATACTATGGCCATGGTCCTATGGCCCACCTGACTCGCTTACGGATGGAATATGCCGCACGCTTACTGAGTTCAACCGAATGGCCGATCCAGCATATTTGCGAACTCAGCGGCTACCCCAATCCAGCCAACTTTAGTACTCGTTTCAAGAAATGGAGCTCTCTTACACCAAGAGAGTTCCGCCAGCGATTTAAATATTGATGGAAACTAATATCGTAAATCGAGTATTACGGAACAAGTCGAGGTAAATTGAGGTCTCAGTATTAAAGCAATAGCTTCGACCTTGATTTATCGAACGCTAATCCACAATTAGTAAGAATGATGTTGTTTTACCAAGAGGCACTGCATGTTTACACAGTTACGTACTTTATTTAGACAAGTTATGCATGAGGGTACGGATGGCGGTGCGGTTGATACCCCCGCGATAAATCTGGCTATGGCTTCGCTGCTGTGCGAAGTTGCTAATGCAGATCGTACCATTGACCCACGAGAGGAAACGGCAAAAATCCATCTATTAGTTAATTTATTAGAAATCGACCGTGACCAGGCTAAATCCCTGCTGTCACGTGCAATGCAGCAAAGCAATCAGTCTGTGTCCCTGTATGAGTTCACCACCAAACTTCGTAGCCTAGAGCCAGAACAACGCTACCAGCTTATCAAGGCCATGTGGCAGGTCGCGTATGCTGACAATATACTTGACCCACATGAAGAAGCCGTCATTCGCCAAGTTGCCGAGTTAATATATGTCGATCATTCCGAGTTCATTCGAGCAAAATTATCCGTGCAAAAACAGCTAAACCAAAACTAATCAATACCCCCCTCTCCGTCAGGTCAATTAATAACGGCCTCTACAGTCATTAATCATGCTCCTCTTCAAAGAGGAGCGTTATAACCGTGCACATCAATAATTACTCTTGTTTCCGAGGCTTAATACAAACCGCCTTTAATTACTTGGAGGATAGTCCTGCCCAAATTTTTTTCGCTTTCGTTCTCAAATTGCAATAAACAACTATTAATTCAATAACTTTGCAAACTAACCACCTTAACCCATCACATTTAATAATGTATAAGCCACTGAAATTAAAGTAATTATCATAGTATATACATCGCGATGACTATTGGCCTTGTTCTTGTACTGCCCAGTAATATAACTAAGCAGGAAGAGTGGCAGCCATATGAATAGACTTAAGCGCTTAATATTATCTTCGATCGTTTTGTTCTCACCTCTGACCGTCATTGCAGCCTCACCGTTTAATGGCTGCCCAACAGAAGCCTTCCTATTTCAAGGAGAGCCCGCCAATGTCTATGCCGTTGATCTCGCTACAGGTAATTATCATATTGTTAGTACCGACACAGGAGCTGGCGGAGTAATCAATGCCGTTGGGTTTAATGAAACCGACCGCTATATATACGGTTGGAATAAAGCGCCTAAAACCATAACCCGCATCAACCAAGCGTACCAAGTCGAAGATCTAACGGTACAATCAGGCTTACCGGCAAACAAAAGTTTTTTTGTTGGTGACATTTTTGATAATACTTATTACCTGTATTTAAAAGGCTCTGGTATGTTCAAAATCGATTTGAGCCAGGGTGACGATAATCTTGTTGCGACTACCATTATGACGGCATCAGAGGCTACTTTAACGCTCACTGATTTTGCCTTCTATCCAGATACAGGCGAGCTGTTTGCCGTTGAAAATACCAACAATGACCTCTATCTCTTCAGCTTTGACAGCTCAGGCAATGCCAATGCAACTAAAATCGGTTCAACGGGCTTATCCGGTAAGACAACATTCGGTGCTCAGTATTTTGATAAATCCGGATTCATGTATATCAGCAACAATCATGACGGTAAAATTTACCGCCTTGATCTGCGAGATTTAGGAGCAATTGAATCAACAGCAGAATTTTTTGCCAGTGGGCCATCATCAAACAAAAATGACGGAGCCCGTTGCGCCAGCGCCCTTGTCACCTCATCAAATACTGATTTTGGCGATGCTCCCGACAGTTACAAAACATCGCTGGAAGAAAATGGGCCAAGGCACTTTATCGGCCCAAACTTATACTTTGGTGCACAAATTGACAGCGAAAGTATTGCCGCCATCTCTCCGAGTTCAGACGATAATAACGGTAGCCCAGATGATGAAGACGGGATTTCATTCGCTACCGACTTCAAACAGGGTTCTGATGTTCTGATCAATATCACCATCGGCGGAGAAGCGGTTGGATATGTTAGTGGTTGGTTTGACTGGGACGGCGATAACACATTTAATGGTGACAACGAACAAGCGATCACTGACGAGTACCTGTTTCCTGGCTCACACACATTAAAAGTTCGAGTTCCAGAAGATGCCAAGCCGGGTACAACCTGGGCCCGCTTTAGAATCGGGAAAGATGCCGGACTAAACTATTTCGGCGGGATCACATACGGAGAAGTTGAAGACTACCCTGTCACCATAGAGGAGCAAAGCCTCACTCATAATTATTATCCGGGTGAAGGCACTTGGGTTACGCTGGCCTATGAAGACAACTGGCCTGCCAAAGGAGATTACGATTTTAATGATGTCGTCATATTTTACCGTGTCGATACCATATCTAACCAAGCTGGCAATATTATCCGCTATGACATCCACGGTAAGCTTCAAGCCTATGGCGCAAGCTTTGCTAATGGCTTTGCCGTTCAACTAGACAATATTTCTCGCTCTATAGTTGATGCTGATCTTGCTAAACTTGTTGTCAACGACAAGACACTTCATAACACATCCATTATTGAAGAAGGACAAGAATTCGCCGTCGCTTTAATCTCAAATAACCTAAAAAATGAATTTACACCACCGGAATGTTCCGGGAACAGTGGTAAATTCTATCGGGTGTGGCGAGGTTGTACCAAGGATGCCGCAGATCAATTCAGTTTTGTTGCCAGTATTCCATTAACAAGCCCTATTTCAACAGGGCCAGACATGCCACTGAACCCTTTCATCTTTTCACCTGAAGGCCGTTACCATGGTGACAATTTCAGCATGGAATTTCCAGGACGTGCTCTTGAAATTCACCTCAAAGGTGACAGCGTGACCTCCCTCGCTTCAGAGCAATTCTTCTCAACCCAAGAAGATAAATCTATCTACAGTAGCAGCAACTGCCCGGGACCCGACTGTGATAGTTTCCGGGGCGAAAATGGTACCCCGTGGGGGCTTGTTATCGACAGCAACTGGGATCATCCGTCCGAACGCATTGATGTGTTGCAGGCATATCCTGAATTGGCTGAATTTGCCAACTCAGGGGGAAGCCAAAATACCGACTGGCATAAACGTACAAAAGCCGTCATCAGTAAACTTTTCCAGTAAGTCGCTTCTTTCATTGACTCGAAGGAATAGAATATGAAATACCTATTATTTATGTTTATCACGTCATTGGCTCTTTCTGGCTGTGGCGGAGGCAGCTCAGGGGATAATTCAAGTAATGATAGTGGTGACAGCACTACAACCTTTGATCAAATTATTATTCCTGATGGCTTCAATTTAAGAACGTCCTATGCCGTTAACTTAAATATTGACCTCAGTACAACTGACCCAATGTACTTAAGCGTTTATGGTAATCCCACCGTTACCCTCAATGGAGACATTATTGCTGATACCAGCAGTCGCATTATTGCCGGTGAACTCAACAATGGACAATTTAATGGGAAGTTTACGGCTACATCAGGATTATCTAGCATCCTTGTTGAGGCTTGGCATTTCGACGGCACGCATCTTCCTTTCCGAAAAATCATTAAATTACCACAAGAGAATATTGTGATTCAGAATTAGCAAGATGATCGACCAAGATTCTCTAAATTACGCTCATAAAAAGCGACCAATACTCTGTAAAAACAATTGCTCGCTTTTTTATACTCAAAGTGTGGATTTAAAAATACAGTCGCTTGGATATATCACTTAATATCAATCGTCCGGCTTGCTTTTCGGTACTGTATTTTCCAGCCCTGCCAACGCGGTAGTTCCCAGCGTTTTGGATCCGCTTTGCGTTTACCACTATGGTGCACGGCGGTCACCAACTTGCGCTTAATATGGTATTCAATGCGCATGGTAAGGTCGGTCAGTACTACCTGATAAGGAAACGCCAAATCAAAATCTTCGCGCTCCCAGCTCGGTATACCGTCAAATACAAAATCTTCGGCGGTAAACAGCTCAAGATCCTCTGCCGATTCAACGCCTAAAGCATCCAATTGTTCACTGAGCCAATCAGACATTTCTACTGTATGTTCAACTAGAGAACACACCTCAGGTTGATATCGCCCCAATGCTAGATACAAATTCCACTGGTGGATATCCGCAGACAGTTTATCAGCCAGTCCGGGCAAGACAGTCCCTTGCATGATCATCGAAACCAACGTATCTCGTGCAGATTCACCATGAGGCTTCATCCATTGCGAATGGATCACTCGCCCGGCATAGACTCTCTGGGTTTCAACCATGCAACCTTGGTCCGTAACCTGAGTTTGTCCCATGGCTTCTTCACCAAAACCTAACACCACGAGTTGCTCTAACTTAATCGATGACACACAGGTTGCCAATACGAGATTCTGTTTCACGCCCTTGCCCGGCAACGCAAACTGATCAAACACAATCGCGGCTTCTGCATCATCGGTATAACGGCTATCCCGACCGATACTAACCTCACAAAAACCATTCCCCAGAGCCTGGCGACGCTTTTCCCTTCGGACGAACACCAATTCCGGCGCGGCTTTCATTACCGCCTCCAACCACGGCTCACGACGCACAGATGTTGCAACTTCAAGCTGGGGCAAAGTTAATGCTTCACGTATCTGTTCTGAAAGTTGTCGCGCCTCTTTTAATACCAAAGGATCAACGTTCAGGCATTCTGGCGTAGGCTCACGAAGTAACTTAATAAGTGTCATGGCATCACAGGAAACTGGTTGCCACTTGGTCAGTTGCTCGCGCTTTTCTTCATTGCTTGGCAACTGCCAAAGTCGTTGCGGAACACTCAGGGCAGCAGATAAATCCACCATGGCTTCCTGACTCGCCTTATCTGGCATCACCGTGATTAAATGGGCAAACAAGGTGTCTATCGGTAGCGGATACAACAGACGACCATGCTCGGTTACTGTCCCACGCTCATCTATCGCCCGCATTTGCCTGAGTTTGTCTTTGGCTTGGTCTACCGTTTGTGATGGTAGATCATCGATAAAGTCCAACTCTTCGAACGTATAGCCACAGCAGGCCGCCGCGAGCATCGGTTCAACCAGCTCTTCACGATGCAATTCCGGAGGGGTCAGCAGTTCAAGCGGTGCTGCTTTACCATATAAACGAATACAGTTGCCTTCGCTCACACGACCGGCTCGCCCCTTACGTTGCTCGGCACTGGCTCTCGATATTGCATGAAGCCCCAGCACAGTCCGACCGTTACGCTGATGTGTTCGGCGTTCAAGGCCGGTATCAACAATCAAAGTAACGCCGGGAATGGTTAAAGATGTTTCCGCCACATTCGTAGCCAGGATAATTCGTTGCTTATTGCTTTCGGTTAACGCTCGATGCCTTTCATCATCCGATACCGAGGCATGCAGCGGAATAACATCCATTAAATCCAAAGTAATCTGTTCATTGAATACCTGTTTTAACTGGGATTCACATTGCGAGATTTCTTTTCGGCCCGGCAAGAATACCAAAATATCCTGATGCTGCTGATAAGCCGTTAGAATTGCGTTACGAATTTTAGTTTCAAGGCCACGAATGTCCGGCATGTTGCGACTATCGCTAGCAGAGTGTGAGACATCAACAGAAAACGTTCTCCCCTCGGATTGCAGTCTATAAGCGCCGAGATAGTCTGATAACCGCTGGCCATCCATTGTTGCTGAGGTCGCCACCAGCCGGTGCTTATTGAGCTTCATAAGCAACGCCAGCAACAAATCTGTATCCCAACGCCGCTCATGAAATTCATCGATAATCACAGTATCAAATGTGGCAAGCTGATCTTCGCTCAACCAACGCAAGGCGACCCCGGGCGTGACAAAGATAATGCGGCTATGTTCATTAAACTGGTTATCAAACCGTATCGCGTATCCAATTCCTTCGCCGAGTTGCTCGCCCGCCTGTTCGGCGACGTACTCTGCCAACGATGTACATGCCACACGCCTTGGTTCGATAACCAGCACCCTTCCCTTTTCCGCCGCCCACACCGGCAAACGAGTCGATTTACCCGAACCGGTCTCGGCTTCAACAACCAAGTGCTGATGTGCTAACTGAGAAAGAAATGTTTCTTTGAGGGAGTCAATGGGTAAGGTCTGTGGCATTTACGACTTCTGCTGTTAAATCCAATTCTTTTCGTATTTTGTCAGCAAATTACGCGAATGTCATCGGTCCTGTTTGCCCAATGGCTTTACCTTCAAGTTACAGATCCTCTAAACGGTTTGCACTCGTCACCATTCGCATTGCTTCGTGCTTTTCTAGTTCGGAAAGTTGGCTTAACAACTCCCGTCCAGATTCAGACTCGGCCCTGCTTTGCAAATAGCGATACAGCTCAATCACCTGCTGGTTCAACGTAGTAATTTCAGTTATTATCTCCGTTGTACTCAACTCTGAGTATGGACACTCGCATTGCTGGTGACGAATAACGGGATGTTTATCAAAATATTCATAACACCAGGTATTTAAAGCACTTTCTTCTGCAGTCTTCTCAAATTCTTCAAGTACAGTAACTAACTTTTGCTCATGCTCACCAAGATACTTGAGTAACATTTTTGCCCGTTCACTCTCATTTTGATCAACACTGTCTTGTAAACAGTCAGCCAGGCATTGGTGGTATTCACGTGTCCAGCGCAGAACATCTCTTAATGTTTCGATTTGCATACGTATCCCCTTCTATACCGTATAGATCTGTTGATAACCCGCGATATCGACATCAAAATTAGTCGTACAGCGTAAATGGTCTCGCATCCCTTCCAGCGCATCCGGGTCACCATGAATCAGTTGAATTGGCATACCTTTGTGCAACGAGGATTGCTGCAGCCATTGCTCAATATCAATATAATCCCCGTGACCGGACAGCCCATGCATCACTTCTAACCGAGCATTATTGGTAACCCATTTTCCATGAATCTTAACGACCTCCGCACCCTCTAACATTTTGGCACCCCGCGTTCCCCCTGCCTGATAACCCGTCAGTAATACTGTTGTTCGATGATCTGGCAGTAACCGCTTCATGTGATGCAAGATCCTGCCACCAGTGACCATACCACTGCCGGCAATAATGATATGAGGAGATCGCATTTCCGTTAATGCTTTCGATTCCTCAACACTACGGATATAAATTGCTGTATTACACATAGAATAGCATTGTGCATGGGTTAATCGATGTTCATTAGCGTAACGACGATAAATATCAGAGACATCTATCGCCATCGGACTATCAAGATAAATAGGTAGTTGGGGGATGCGCTTGGCCTTAAGCAGAACAGCAAGCATGTATTGCAGGGTCTGCGAACGCCCCACGGCAAAACACGGGATCAGTAATGTTCCACCAGCATTTGCAGTATTGTTCACGACATCGCTCAACTGCTGAAATGGATCGGTTTTATCATGACGGCGATTGCCGTAGGTAGATTCAAGTAACAGTAAATCAAGTTCCGGCAGAGGCTTTGGTGGCCTCATAAGCACATCGTCTGGCCGACCGACATCACCGGAAAATCCTATCTTTTTACCCTCGGCTTCAATAATAATACTGGCCGCACCAAGAATATGTCCGGCGTTTTGCAGGGTTACCTTAATATCTCCGACGGAAAAACATTCGTCATATTCTACCGTTTCAAATAGCCCCATGGATTTATCCGCCATGGCGCGGGTATAGAGCGGCTCTGGTCGCTCATGCTTACTCAGTTTATGTTTACTGTAAAAATTGGCATCTTCCTCCTGAAGGTGGCCGCTATCGGCCAGTAAAATGGCACAGAGTTCTTTCGTCGCACGATGGGTGATCACCGGCCCACGGTAGCCTTGCTTGTACAGAACAGGGATATAGCCAGAATGATCCAGGTGGGCATGGGTAAGAAGAATCGCATCCAACTTATGAACATCAACAAGCAACAAAGGCTGCCAATTGCGCCTCCTGAGCCATTTATATCCCTGATATAACCCGCAATCCACCAGCACTCGAGTGGTGTTTGTTTCTACCAGGAATTTGGAGCCCGTTACCGTTTCACTACCACCCAGAAACGCAATTTTCATGACGTATTCTCTGTATCAAATGACGAGAATTCATAAATATATAGTAGTGGTGGGTGGTGAAAATGCACTTGATGCACTCAAAGACTTTTTGTTTTATTTCAGTCTACCTATCGCACAAAGACTAATAAGAACAGATTACGGCACAACATTGTGCACGGAAATTTTTAAATAGATGATCTGATTACACATATTTAAGTTGCTGCCAAAATTTAACTAGCACCGCTACCCGATATAATTAATTAGCCCTCACCAAAACGTCAATAATATGACCCCTTCGCCGTATTTTTGGCGCACAGATTTCTTTAAATTGCAAGTTTATTTTCCCTACATTGGCCGTTCTACATCACAAATGCAAACTAAACAGCCCAAACTGACAGTTTACATAGTAGATACATTGCTACAATTCATTCTCAGTGTTGATAAGTGACACAATATTAATAACCTCCAGTGTTCAATTGGGCCTGGATTTCAATTTAGATACCAAAGTTTTCGTCAAAGAGAGAGTGACAATGAAAAAAAGCCGGATTGCTATAGCTCTGGGATTTGCAAGCACATCCTTGCTTGTAGGATGTGATGGAGGTTCATCTTCTGACACACCTTCTGATACATCTACAATTACATCTTCAGTTACACCTGATACCCCTAGTATTCAAACAACCTATTCAGTTAAAGCAATCGATGGCTATTTAAGAAATGCGACCGTCTGGTTGGACCTAGATGGTGACTACCAGCTAGATAACAACGAACCACAAGCAACTTCCGGTGAAGGTGGTGTTGCAAACCTGAACGTGGAAGGTATCGACGACCCAAGTAAATATAACGTCGTGGTCCAGGCAACAACGGATACCGTCGACGAAGATACTATCACAGAAGCAGATCCGGACGGTGAAGCTGTCACGGCCCCTTATATGATGTCGGCGCCAGCCGGTACACAAACAGTCACTCCTCTGACAACAAAAGTTCACCTCGTATTAGAAAAGAAAAAAGCAGAACTCTCTTCCTCTTCTACAACTGAACTAACAGAAGAAGAAGTAGAAGCTCTGAAAGCAGCTGCAATCAATGAAGTTGCGGGTGAAAACCTTGACCCAGAATTAATTATGGGCGATTACATTGAAATCAAAGAAACCAGCACTGACTCGGAAAGTGTTTCGGACGCAGCCCGCCTCGCCTATGAAGCCAAAGTACTGGTTGAATCCCAGCAGTTACCAGAAACCCCTGAAGAACTAGATCAGGCGATTGAAGAAATTCAAGCCGATCCTACAACTTCGAGCCTGCTTAATCAGCTGGATGCTGTCAGTGAGCAAACACAAAAAGCTATCGAAACTATCGCCAAGGAAGCAACCTCAGATGAGGCTGCACAAAATATTGACTTTGATACTTTGGAGCTACCTGATTTTGTTAGTGAAGAGAATGTCAACAATCTCACTGACGATCCGGATAATGATGGAATTGCCACCGCATTTGATGCCTTCCCGAATAATAGTAACGAATGGCTAGATACCGATGGTGACGGTATCGGTAACAACAAAGATACCGACGACGATGGTGACGGTATCTTGGATGCAGAAGATGACCTGCCGCTTAACGAGAAAGAAACGGTCGATACTGATAACGACGGCCTGGGTAACAATGCCGATACCGATGACGATAATGATGGCGTTGCCGACACGCATGACGCTTTCCCGCTTGATGAAAATGAGTTCCGGGATTCAGACCGCGATGGTACTGGCGATAACGCCGATACTGATGATGATAATGACAATATCTTAGATGTCGATGACCCGTTCCCGTTTAACCCAGATGAATCTGCGGACTCAGATAATGACGGCATTGGTGATGCAACAGATACCGATGATGATAACGATGGTATTGAAGATGCCAATGACGCATTCCCGTTTGATTATCATGAGTCTGTCGATTCTGATAAAGATGGTATTGGTAACAACGAAGATACCGATGACGATAACGATAAAGTACTAGATACTGACGACGCCTTCCCGCTTGATCCTACAGAATCAGTAGATACTGATAACGATGGTATTGGTAATAATACCGATACTGACGATGATAACGATGGTGTTATTGACCTGCGTGACTACTTCCCGTTAGATGACACTAAATATTCAAACGGTGACTACGATGGTGACGGCGTATCAGATATTGAAGACGTATTCCCATCGAACCCTAACGAGCAGTATGACTCTGATCAGGATGGTATTGGTGATAATAAAGATACCGATGATGATAACGATGGCGTACTTGATACCGCCGACGCACTACCATTTAACCCGAATGAATTCGTAGATAGTGATCAGGATGGCATCGGTGACAATGCCGATAACGATGACGACAACGATGGTGTTGCCGATGCGGATGATGCTTTCCCGCTAGATGCTGCTGAATCAAGCGATTCGGACCGCGATGGTACCGGTGATATTGCCGATACCGACGACGATAATGACGGCATCTTAGATGCCGATGACCCGTTCCCGTTTAACCCGGATGAATCTGCTGACTTTGATAATGACGGCATTGGTGATGCAACAGATACCGACGATGATAACGACGGTGTCGAAGACGCCAATGACGCATTCCCATTCAACGCTGAGGAATCCGTTGATACCGATAAAGACGGTATTGGTAACAATGAAGATACCGATGATGATAACGACAGCATTCCTGATACAGAAGATGCATTCTCGTTAGATCCGAACGAATATATTGATACCGATGGGGATGGTATTGGTAACCGTTCAGATACAGACGACGATGGTGATGGCGTTAACGATCTACTCGACTTCTTCCCACTAGATAGCGATAAGTCTTCCTATGACCATGATACCGATGGTGATGGAATACCAGATTTTGAAGACGAATTCCCTCAGGATGCTACAGAATCTGCAGATGCCGATCAGGACGGTATAGGTAACAATGCTGATACCGACGATGACAATGACGGCGTACTGGATAACGCTGATGCGTTCCCATTCAACCCGAATGAAACAGCAGATACCGATGGCGATAACATCGGTGACAACGCCGACACGGATGCGAATGGTAATGGAATCGAGGATGCGCTTGAAGCAGCAGCAATTCAGTTTGTTCGTGATGCGAACTCTCTGTATGAGATGCATTCAAACGACTACCACGATACCAGCGGTGTTGAGCACGAAAAACTGTATGTCAGCTCAATACAGATCAGTGACAATGTAGGGGTAACTCAGCCTCCTCAAGAAGTTAACGCTGATGGTAGTCTTTCAGATGTTTCAGAAGAAAACGAAGATCTGATCCTGACCTCTGAAGGTTGGGTGCAAGTAACAAGCTATACCTTGGATGCGAGTACTGACACGCCAGTGGCATATCCGACAAATGCACCGACAAGCACGCTTGGCCTTACACTGGAACTAGTTGACCTTGAAGGACAAGCTATTTCTGAAATGACAGTACCATTCTGGTCTGAATTCAAGTCAGCTACAGCTCAATTCCCACCGGGTTCTCAGGCAGTGAAATTCACCCCGGAAGCCAATCAGGATATCTATTCGCTGTGGACGAATTCCGAAGTGCATGTCAACACAGACCAGGAACCGTACCATGCACCTGCAACAACACTGGAACAGCTGATTTCTGAATCCGCTGTCGACGTTTCCACGGGTACAACATATCCGAATCTTGTGTACTTCGGTTGGGATATGGGAGTTGAGCTGGTTGAAGATGGTAGCGCAAACTACTACAAAACTGGCCATGAACTCGTAAAAGTAGGTTCTGGCACCTGGACTCGCTCTACGATCTCAGGCGTAGATATCCTGCAATTTACTGTACCGGGTACCGTGATTACAGCCTACGGTGAGAAGTGGGATCAGGACTCCCCTGCTCTGCTCGCCAGTGTTTACGATGACGGAAACGGCAGTTATGTTCGTATGGGTTCAATCGAGCAACAGGGAACAAGCTTTGACGAAGTTATCTACCTGTTTAACGAAACAGCGAAAACTGCGATTCTTGAACAAGTGGATATCACACCAGCTGATACTGACGGTGACGGTGTAATTGATGCCGAGGATAAATTCCCAACAGATCCTTCTGAGTCTGTAGATACTGACGGAGACGGTATCGGTAACAATGCAGATTCAGACGACGATGGCGATGGTGTTGAAGATGAAGTGGATGCGTTCCCACTCGATGCGACTGAATCTTTAGACTCTGACGGTGACGGCATTGGTAACAACGCCGATCCGGACGACAACAACAACGGTATCGACGATGTTGATGAAACAACACCAACCACCTCTGACGCTATTGCGTTTATTCGTGACGCAAGTTCGCTCTATATCCTAGAGGCTGATGATGAGTATGACGATTCAACAAATACACGTCAGGAATTCCTGTACGTTGAACCAATTCTGATCAGTGACAACAAAGGGGTTACTCAACCTCCGCAGCGGGTTAACACAGATGGAACTTTAACAACAGTTACTGAAGCAGACAACCATGATGCGATTTTGACCAGCTCAGGTTGGACAACAAGCAACAGTTACACGATTGACGTAACCACAGATAATGCTGTGGCATACCCAACCAATATTCCTGCGAGCCAACTGAATCTGTCTCTGGAACTGGTTGACCTTGCCGGCCAGGTTATTTCATCAAGCACGGTTCCATTCTGGAGCGCTTACAAGTCGATGGGCACTCAGTTCCCACCGGGCTCACAGGCCGTGAAGTTTACGCCATCAGCGGCTCAGGATATCTATTCCCTATGGATAGATTCTGAGGTACATGTGAGCATAGATGTTGAACCATATCATGCTCCGGCAACAACACTGGAACAGCTGATTTCTGAATCCGCTGTCGACGTTTCCACCGAGGCAGCATATCCAAACCTTGTGTACTTCGGCTGGGATATGGGAGTTGAGCTGGTTGAGGATGGTAGCGCAAACTACTACAAAACTGGCCATGAGCTCGTAAAAATAGGTTCTGGCACCTGGACTCGCTCTACGATCTCCGGTGAAGATATCCTGCAATTCACCGTACCGGATACCGTGATTACAGCCTACGGTGAGAAGTGGGATGAAGACTCTCCTGCTCTGTTCGCCAGTGTTTACGATGACGGAAACGGCAGTTATGTACGTATGGGGGCAATCGAGCAGCAGGGAACAAGCTTTGATGAAGAAATCTACCTGTTTAACGAAACAGCAAAAAACGCCATTCTTGAACAAGTTATTGTAAAAGAAAAGGATACAGACAACGACGGCGTTATTGACAGTGAAGATGCATTCCCACTAGACGGTTCCGAAACCATTGATACAGATAACGATGGTATCGGTAACAATGCAGATTCAGACGACGATGGCGATGGTGTTGAAGATGATGTAGATGCATTCCCACTCGATGCAACTGAATCTTTAGACTCTGACGGTGACGGCATTGGCAACAACGCCGATCCGGACGACAACAACAACGGTATCGACGATGTTGATGAAACAACCCCAACCCCATCTGACGCTATCGCATTTATTCGTGACGCTGGTTCACTCTATATACTGGATGCCGACGATGAGTACAACGATTCGACAAATACGCATCAGGAGTATTTGTACGTTGAGCCAATTCTGATCAGCGAAAACAAAGGGGTAACTCAAACTCCGCAACTGGTTAACACAGATGGGACCTTAACAGCGGTCACTGATGAATACGCCCATGATGCGATTTTGACCAGCTCAGGCTGGACAACAAGCAACAGTTACACGATTGACGTAACCACAGATAATGCAGTGGCATACCCAACCAATATTCCTGCGAGCCAGCTGAACCTGTCTCTGGAACTGGTTGACCTTGCCGGCCAGGTTATTTCGCCAAGCACAGTTCCGTTCTGGGACGAGTACAAGTCTACGGATGCTCAGTTCCCACCAGGTTCACAGGCCGTGAAGTTTACGCCATCAGCGGCTCAGGATATCTATTCCCTATGGATAGATTCCGAGGTACACGTAAACACCGATGTTGAGCCATACCATGCGCCGGCTACCACACTGGATCAGCTTATTTCGGCAACCGCTGTCGACGTTTCCACAGGTACAACATATCCGAATCTTGTGTACTTCGGTTGGGATATGGGGGTTGAGCTGGTTGAAGATGGTAGCGCAAACTACTACAAAACTGGCCATGAACTTGTAAAAGTAGGTTCTGGCACCTGGACTCGCTCTACGATCTCCGGCGAAGATATCCTGCAGTTCACGGTACCGGGTGCTGTGATTACAGCCTACGGTGAGAAATGGAATGAAGATTCCCCTGCTCTGTTCGCCAGTGTTTACGAAGACGGAAACGGCAGCTATGTTCGTATGGGCTCAATCGAACAACAGGGTACAAGCTTTGATGAAGAAATCTATCTGTTTAACGAAACAGCAAAAACCGCAATCTTTGAACAGGTTGATGTTAGCGTAACAGACCCTAAAGATGATGGAGATTCAACGGATAACGGAGATACCTCCGATGGTACAGATTCAGGTTCGGGTGATTCTTCTGGCGGCTCAGACTCCGGTCATGATGGTTCCAATGATGGCTCAAGCGATGGTAACAACTCAGACGATCACGGTGAGAAAAATGCGATCGCAGACGGTGTAGGAACAACGGCGGATGCTACCAACGATGACATCGTTCAGTTTGTTGGTGCCACCAGCGGTCTTCACGAGTTCGATGAGGAAGGTGAAAACGGAATGGATCTTCTGACCGTTGACACCTTTGCGGTCAATGGTGACCTCGCTATTTCTGAAGGCTTCAAAGTTGTGCTGCCTGACGGCGCTCTGGGTGGTGTGATCGATGACGAAGATCAGATGATCTTGGTGGGCTCAAGCTGGGTAACACCAACTGGCTACACACTAGACCTTTCAGGTAGTACTGCTATCGCTTATCCAACCGGATACAGTGAAATGGTTTACTCCCTGGGTACGCCGATGATCACCACCCTAGACGGTGAGACTATCAATGCGACTAACCTGCCGTTCTGGTCGTCTTATAAAACGGGTACAGCACAGTTCCCGATGGACTCCAAAGCCCTACAGTTTACGCCTGTAGCCACACAGGATATCTACTCACTCTGGACTGATTCTGATGTCCATATGAAAGTAGTGGAAACAACCTCTTCTGGCCCTTACCATGTTGAGGCGAATACGCTGGTTGACCTGACATCAGCGTCAGCAGCAACCGACCCTAACCTGGCGAAGATTGTTTACCTTGGCTGGAATGTTGGCGTCGAGCTGGTTGAAGGCGGGACAGCGAGCTTCTATAAAACAAACGAATCGACCTATGAAACGTCCAAAGTCGGCGAAACAACCTGGAGCAGCAGTGAGCTAGGTGGTAAGACTATCTACCAGCTCACTGTCACCGACGAAGCGCTTACAGCATTCGCAGATTATTGGCACGATGCCCCGGCTACCATTCTGTTTGCAGAAAATGACGGTAGGGTTATCCGCGGTACGATAGAACTTGCTAACCAATCTAACGATTATCAAGTAACGTTCTTCAACGATACGGCGTACCAAGCAATCTTGAATGAAGTTGATGTCAGCTGTGAGTTTTCTTACACCGAAGGTGACAGCGCTGATGAGTTCTTCGAGAAGGTAGCCCTGTATCAGGCGTGTTCTGACACAACACTACCAGCTATCTCTGAGGCATCCATTGCAGGAGTGGCCCTCAACCGCTTTAACAGCGAAGGCCTGTACCGCCGCATGTTCTTCTTCGATGACGGCACAATGCTGAGTAAGAAGAAGAAATTCGACGAATTTGGTAACAAGTACACTGATAAAGTTCGCAGAGACTGGAGCATTAAGTCTCAGGATGGCATCGACTATATTGAGACTACGTTTGCCGGTACGACTGAGCTGAATGCCATTCATGTACTGCTAAACGAAAAAGGTGATGAAAAGACGTTCGCAGTCTACTACCCTGAAGCTCATTCGGCTGATGGTCACTATGAAAGCAGTGAAACTGACCGAGTCACTTACATCGATACAACCTATGTAGGTAACTTAGTGGAGTGCGTAGATGACACCAACGACGTATGGTGGGAAAACAGCAGTGACGTTAACTACAAGACGAAAGCTGACTATGACGCTCTCACAGAATCGTGCCGCACAGATTCAGATGTAACAGCGACCTATAACGATGCTGTATTGGCTGATACTAGCTGGGTGCTTGGTTATATTGATGACCAGACAAACACAGCTGGAACCCATACAGTGAAGGCCTACATTGCCAACGACGAAGTCACTATGAATGCCGATAATACGGGTTATGGTTATAGTCTTAAATATGCCGATGAAACCTTTACGTTTGGATGGAATATCAACAGCGCTGGTCAGCTGGTAATTACGCCAGATGGTGAGGCCGCTCAGGAGATTAATACTATCACTGGGATCGAAGGTAACTATTACACCCAGAAAGCTTATTGGCAGCAGGACAATGGCGGTGAAGGTGAAATTTACACCTCAACTATCATGAAAAAGTAGGCCATCATTTAGTTAGTGATTAAATCCGATACTAAATAATATAAAAAAGCCCTGGTAATTTAATCCAGGGCTTTTTATTTCTATCCAGGTTAACGACAGAGAAGCATAGTAGTTTTTACCAACCTTTTCTTATTACTGAGCTGAATGTTTTTTGGATTCTGCTTGAATAATAAGCCACCTCAAACAGATACCTGCACTGTTTGTCACAATTCTTCATAAATCATTGACATTTAGCGCTAACTCCATAGCCTTGTAGCATCTAATCAATGAGGCAATCGTCATCATGACCAGCAAAGAAATTTTTAATCCTGAACTGTGGGATGAAGTCCCTGGCTTTGATTTTGAAGATATCACTTATCACCGCGCGAAAGACCAAGGTACGGTACGTATCGCTATTGACCGCCCTGACTGCCTGAATGCATTCCGTCCTAAAACCGTAGATGAGCTTTTCACCGCGCTTGATCATGCCCGCCAATGGTCAGATGTTGGCTGTGTTTTGCTAACTGGTAATGGTCCATCACAGAAAGGCCAATGGTCATTCTCTTCAGGTGGTGACCAACGTATTCGTGGTAAAGATGGCTACAAATACGAAGGTGAAGAAGCCGGAAAAGCTGATGTTGCTCGTATGGGCCGCCTGCATATCCTTGAAGTCCAGCGAATGATCCGCTTTATGCCAAAAGTTGTTATTGCCGTGGTACCTGGCTGGGCTGTTGGTGGTGGCCATAGCCTGCATGTGGTATGTGACTTGACCCTAGCATCAAAAGAGCACGCTGTTTTCAAACAGACAGATCCTGATGTCGCATCTTTCGACTCAGGTTACGGCTCGGCTTACCTTGCTAAAATGATCGGACAGAAGCGTGCCCGTGAAATCTTCTTCTGCGGTTTCAACTACAGTGCGCAAGAAGCCTATGAAATGGGTATGGTTAACAAAGTTGTTGATCACTTTGAGCTGGAAAATGAAGCGCTTGTCTGGGCAAAAGAAATCAACAGCAAGTCGCCTACAGCGATGCGTATGCTGAAATATGGCTTTAACCTGCCAGATGACGGCCTGGTTGGACAGCAGCTATTTGCTGGAGAAGCAACTCGCCTAGCCTATGGCACTGATGAAGCACAAGAAGGTCGCGATGCCTTCCTAGAAAAACGCGATCAAGACTTCAGCAAATTTCCTTGGCATTATTAAGCCCTCGAAGCTGATTGCAAAAGCCCTGTTAATAAGCAGGGCTTTTTTACGCCCAAACCCAACAAAGCCATCACACGACCAGAACCATCAAGCATTACTTTAGATACAAACATTACACCGCAAGTTAACACAAGCAACAAAGTGAACACACCAAATCTTTCAACCAGCCATTCCTGCCAACCTGATAGCCACCCACCCCCAATCGAAACAAATAAACAAACAAAAACCCACACAACAAGCCAACACCAAAAACCACCAGATAACATCAACACCAGAACAGCAACATAGTGGCACTTACCGTGTTAATGACTGTAAAAAAATACCAAAAAACTTGATCCCTTTCTCGAAAATAATCACCTCTTCCTTTGAAATAAGTCGCTTATAGGCATAGGATTAGCGCCTAAAATGAAAATTCGTATATATACAATCTTCATTGACAACTACCTAACCCAAAACCAGAGTCTATTGCATGAAAAACGATAAAAGACCTTTATATATTCCCTACGCAGGCCCTGCGTTACTTGAAACACCTCTGCTAAACAAAGGTAGTGCATTCTCTGTCGAAGAACGTATGTTCTTCAACCTGGAAGGTCTGCTTCCAGAAGCAATTGAAACCATCGAAGAACAAACTGAACGTGCTTACAAGCAATATCAAAAATTTGATAACGATATGAATAAGCACATCTACCTTCGAAACATTCAAGATACTAACGAAACCCTATTCTATCGCTTGGTTGAAAATCACATCAGCGAGATGATGCCAATCATCTATACTCCGACTGTTGGAGCGGCATGTGAAGACTTTTCCAACATCTACCGTCGTGGCCGCGGCTTGTTTATCTCATACCCAAATCGAGATCGTATTGAAGATATGCTGAACAACGCCTCTCGACATAACGTAAAAGTAATCGTTGTGACCGATGGTGAGCGTATTCTTGGTCTGGGTGACCAAGGTATCGGCGGTATGGGTATTCCAATCGGTAAACTGTCTCTGTACACAGCCTGTGGTGGTATCAGCCCTGCTTATACTCTACCGGTTGTTCTAGATGTAGGTACGAATAATCCACAACGCTTGTCTGATCCTATGTACATGGGCTGGCGTCATCCTCGTATCTCTGGCCAAGAGTACGACAACTTTGTTGATGAGTTCATCCAAGCGGTTAAGCAACGCTGGCCTGACGCATTGATCCAGTTCGAGGATTTTGCTCAGAAAAATGCGATGCCGCTACTTGAGCGTTACAAAGACAAAGTATGTTGCTTTAACGATGATATTCAGGGCACAGCAGCGGTAACCGTTGGTTCACTATTAGCGGCATGTAAAGCGGCTGGTAGCAAACTGTCTGAGCAACGTGTTACCTTCCTTGGCGCAGGCTCTGCTGGTTGTGGTATTGCCGAAGCTATCATTGCGCAAATGGTCTCTGAAGGTATCACTGATCAACAAGCCCGTAGCCAGGTGTTCATGGTAGACCGCTGGGGCCTACTTGTTGACGACATGCCTAACCTGATCAATTTCCAGCAGAAGCTGGTTCAGCCGCGTGAAGAGATCAATAAGTGGGAGACGGAAGATAATAATATCTCGCTTCTCAATGTAATGCGTAATGCGAAACCGACGATCCTAATTGGTGTCTCTGGGGTTCCTGGACTATTTAGCGAAGAGGTCATTCGTGAGATGCATCAGCACTGCGAGCGTCCGATCATTTTCCCGCTATCCAACCCAACAAGCCGTGTTGAGGCAACACCAGCAGATATCATCCGCTGGACTGACGGCAACGCATTAGTAGCGACAGGCTCACCGTTCGAACCTGTGGTACACAACGGCAAAACTTACCCAATTGCACAATGTAACAACAGCTATATCTTCCCAGGCATCGGCTTAGGCGTTCTTGCTGTTGGCGCCCGCCGTGTTACAGATGAAATGCTGATGGAAAGTAGTCGTGCTTTAGCTGAGTGCTCGCCACTGGCAATTAATGGTCAAGGCGCACTACTACCACCACTAGAAGATATTCAGAAGGTATCTCGTCAAATTGCTTTTGCTGTGGCTAAGAAGGCCGTTGAGCAGCATAAAGCACCAAAAAATACTGATGAGCGCATCAAAGAAAAGATTGACGCAAATTTCTGGCAGTCTGAATACCGCCGCTACAAGCGTACTTCTTTCTAAACGACTTCCTAGTTATTAAGCCCGCATTACGCGGGCTTTTTTCTTTCAAGCTTCTAATTTATGGCGTTTTAACGCTTTTTATCCGCTTTATCATCATATGTAACTCAATTGTGTCTATTCTTTATTCCGATACCTTAGAGGTAATAACATATCAGTATTACGCCTTGTAATTGACAGGCTTTTTACACAACATTATCAATAGATTAAGGTACTATTGTAGATATTAGAGGTAACACTTGGATTTATATGAAACTGCTCTCTTTCGTGCGCATTTTTGCAGTTCTTCTTATCGTTTTAATTGGAACGAGTTTGCTTGTTGACCGTTGGATTTCAGACAGTACTTCAAAGCAAATTTTTACCAATGCTTCTCAGATCCCGTCACGTTCTATCGGTTTGGTATTAGGCACCAGTAAATATATCGCCAAAACGCTTAACCCCTACTATGACTACCGAATGGAAGCAGCTCTTAAGCTATATCAACGAGAAAAAGTAAACGTATTATTACTTAGTGGTGATAATGCCCATCGTTCATACAATGAGCCTTGGACCATGAAGAGAGATTTATTAAAAGCAGGTATTCCAGACAAAGATATCGTTCTCGATTATGCTGGCTTTAGAACCCTGGATTCTATTGTTAGGGCCAAGAATGTTTTTGAAGCAGATCACTTTGTTATTATCACTCAAAAATTTCATTGCGAACGTGCCTTGTTTATTGCTAACAGCAACAACATCGATGCCATATGCCTTGCCGTTCCTGAGCCGAGAGGGTTGGCTGGCCTTAAGATTCGAGTGCGTGAGATCCTGGCGAGGCTTAAAGCTGTTATAGATCTCTATATCCTAGATGTACAACCACGCTTTCCCGGCCCCAAAGAGCCAATCGAAACGGTACAACCTGTTCTTGAAGGACCAATGCCTAAATAACCAGCATCTATTATATAACATAAGCCATTGTTTCCTCTTGAAATAAATGAAACAACGGCTTAATTAAATAGAATAGCGCTCGGTAAGTGTTTATATCGAACTCTCTAATTACGTTTTTTGTTTTTCTGCCTTAACAATAAACGTTTTCATAAACTTAGCTCGTACACCTTTCATGTGCGCCTGTGCCTCGCTGTGGACACGCTTACGCAGACCCTGCGTTTTAGAACTCATAAATCCTAGCCTCGATAATTTAATTTTTTATATTTGAAATTCCATTTTGTCTTATGATACCTAAGGCATAAAATGACTGTGAATTCTTTTATCTCGCCCTCGCCAACTTATGTGAGCCACTTCACGAATCTATTGAGTTGATTTCTGACGGATGAATTATTGAGCCACAAATGCACCAAGCCATTAACAATTAAATGCATATGTAATTCGATACACCCATTCAAATGTGACTGAATTGTAGCAACTCGATATAGCCATATCGACTTTAAGAGGCAAAATGTAACTGACATTTCAGCATGATCATCTCCGCTTCTTTCTGATGGGTATATTTCCACACATTCGCAAATCATAACCTCACAAAAAAGATAATTGCAAAGCCAAAAGAGCAACAAGTGCGCACCTTATGGTTAACAATTGCAAAATAACCTGTAACATCCATTTCAACTGACATGTAGTGCATAGCATTGCACTTATTTATATAAACCAGCGAAAGGAAAGCATATGACAGCCTTAACCCTGACACTGAAAAAGTGGCTGTTTGACCGGAATAGCATCATTCTACTGGCAGACATCGCCCTATTTACCATTTTGTTGAACACCCTACCTTTTGAGAAAGATGTTGTTATTGGAATGAGCATTTTGGCATTCGTCGCCGTATTATGGCTCACCGAGGCTGTGCACGTTAGTATCACGGCAATACTTGTTCCTATTTTGGCTGTTGCCTTCGGCATTTTTAAAACACCTCAGGCACTGGGTAATTTTGCCAATCCCATTATTTTCTTGTTTCTAGGTGGTTTCGCCTTGGCGGCAGCACTTCATAAACAAGAGCTTGATAAGGCGATTGCTGACAAAGTACTCCTGATTGCCAAAGGCCGTATGTCCGTTGCTGTGTTCATGCTCTTCGGTGTGACGGCTGCACTGTCAATGTGGATCAGTAATACTGCAACAACAGCTATGATGCTGCCTTTGGTGCTCGGTGTATTAAATAAGGTCAATGCGAAAAGTGAGCGCGGTACTTATGTCTTCGTTCTACTAGGGATAGCATACTGTGCAAGTATCGGTGGTATCGCGACTGTCGTTGGTAGCCCACCCAATGCAATTGCCGCAGCCGAGGTTGGCCTGAGCTTTACAGAGTGGATGGCCTTCGGTCTACCTGTCTCGATGATTCTACTTCCAATCACCGTGGCGATGCTATATTTCATGCTGAAACCTAACCTAAAGCACACGTTCGAACTGGATCACAAACCAGTTCAATGGAATAACGGCAAACTCGTAACCCTTGCAATCTTCGCCGTAACTGTATCGCTTTGGATTTTCAGCAAGCCTGTTAACGCCTTCCTGGGTGGTTTTAGCAAATTCGATACACTCGTCGCACTGAGTGCCATCGTAATGCTGGGGGCATCACGAGTGGTTGAATGGAAGGATATTGAGAAATCAACGGACTGGGGCGTGTTACTACTGTTCGGTGGTGGTATCTGCCTAAGTAATGTCCTGAAAGCAACGGGAACAAGTGTCTTCCTTGCCCATAGCCTGAGTGGATTCCTTGAGCAAGCCGGTCTGTTCTTCACAATCCTTGTCGTTGCCGCTTTCGTCGTATTCCTAACAGAATTCGCGAGTAATACAGCAAGTGCTGCCCTTCTGGTTCCAGTATTTGCTACCGTAGCCGAAGCATTAGGAGTCTCGCCTGTCATCTTGTCAGCACTAATTGCCGTTGCCGCATCTTGTGCCTTCATGCTTCCGGTTGCCACACCACCAAACGCCATCGTATTCGGTTCAGGCCATATTAAACAGTCTGAGATGATGAAAGTTGGTATCTACCTGAACATTGCTTGTATCGGCGCACTTTCAATTTTCGCTTGGTTGTTCTGGTAAGCATTCGCCCTACACTAATAAAAAAGCACTACATCCCTGTTAGGTGGCCAAAATGGCCACCTTTTTTTACTTGTTAATCCACCGTACTTTTTATTTCAGCGCGAATTAAACTCGGGCTTCAGAATCAGCAGGAAAGCGAACACCAATAATGTCACGTGCCTGCGTAATAATGGCGCTGACAATACAACTTCTTGTCAAGCCTGGATGCATAACGGTTTGCTGCTCGACCAGACGAGCAAACTCTACAGCCTCATAATACATGGCGTTATCTTCTTGCTCTCGTGTTAGTTCAACAGGCGGCTCATCACTACGGTGCAACGTTACTGAACGGCACTCCGAAATACTGTTTACCAGCATAGTGGCCTGCTCGCCTTGTAACTCACTCGGAATCAACCCATCGCTTACTTTAGAATGGCTGATTACAACATCAAACTGACTATAGTGAAGCACCAAAGTACCATGTGCATCGACACCAGAATCCAATAATACCCCTTGTGCAGTGAAACTGTTGGGTTCACCGAAAAGGCCAATCGCAGCACTCAAAGGATAGATGCCAATATCCATTAGTGAGCCATTAGAAAAGACCGGGTTAAAGGTGTTAGGATTTTCACCATTTAAGTATTTACCATAACGAGACGACAGCTGGCAGTATGACAAGTAGACCTTGCGCAATTTACCAAGTTTTGGCAGCGTTTCTCGAATAAGCTGGAAGTTTGGTGTATAGACGGTTTTCATCGCCTCAAACAAAACAACACCCTTTTCCTGAGCCAAGGAAACCAACGTCTCAACTTCCGTTATATTCGAGGCCAGTGGTTTTTCGCCAATCACATGCTTACCATGCTCAATAAACAACTTGGCTTGAGGTCCGTGGAAAGAATTAGGGCTAGCCACATACACAGCATCGAGTTCTTCAGATGCGGCCATTTCATCCAAGCTATCAAAACACAATGTCACGCCGTACTTCTCGGCAAACTCCTGTGCCTTTTCCACCTGACGAGAATAAACAGCGGTTAGCTGGTATTTACCCGTTTTTATCGCAGCATCGATAAAACTATCTGTAATCCAATTTGTACCAATCACACCAAAACGAATCATCATCGTCACTACTACCTTTTACCATTCCGCGATTGTGTTTGGCGTATCATACCAAATTGGGTAGAACTCTGAGAATTACCTAAGCATTAAACTTGAGCTTACATTCGTATCAACTTATTAGATGCCAGCATTATTTGCCCAAACAATAAGTTTTTGATTGGTATCGGAATTTTCATATCACGAGCTATCGCAGTACATCTGACTTTGCTAGAGTCAAGTAAATCACCAATCCACAGTATTGGTTAATACAGCTTCATGGCCCGATAAAACAATAACCAAGAGAATGCTCATGTACTATGCAGAAATCACCGGATGGGGTAAATGTTTACCGCCCGCCGTATTAACCAATGATGAATTAAGCCAATTTGTCGATACGTCTGATGAATGGATTAAAACCCGAACCGGCATTGAATCCCGGCATATTAGCCACGTTAATACATCTGACTTAGCCAGAGTTGCTGGCGCCCGAGCCCTGGCTTCCGCTGGGCTTGAAGCCAATGAGCTGGATCTGATCATTATTGCAACCTGCTCTCCCGATACGCTGATCCCTAATATTGCCTCGAAGGTTCAACTGGAGCTAGGCGCCGACAAAGCTGCTGCTTTTGACATGAATGCGGCATGTACTGGTTTTCTATATGGCCTGGAAACAGCAACCCGTATGATTCAAGCTGGCAATTACCGACATGCTCTTGTTATCGGTGCAGAGCGGCTGTCATGGTATTTAGATTGGAGCCAGCGAGATACCGCGGTTTTGTTCGGAGATGGTGCAGGTGCCGTTGTACTTAGCCGCTCAGAGCAACAATGTGGACTGCTTGATGCGCAGCTTGGCTGCGATCCTGAAGGTCGAGATGTACTGGCAATTCCGGATTTTGGAACCAGAATGGATAGGTTCAATCCCGACTCGGGTTACTTTCGCTTTGATTTCGTAGGACGAGATATTTTCCGCCGTGCCGTACGGGGCATGGGTGCTGCAGCAAAAATGGTTCTAGATCGTGCGGAACTCAATAGCGATGAGATTGATGTCGTTATTCCGCACCAAGCCAACAAACGTATTATCGAGGCACTGTGTGCTCATGCTGATATCCCTCTGGACAAGGCCTTTATCAATATCGATAAATACGGTAATACATCGGCAGCAACCGTTCCTATTGCACTTTGTGAAGCTGTTGAACAAGGTATCATAAAACCGGGTAGCACGATCTTGTCTGCTGCGTTCGGTGCAGGACTGACTTGGGGAGCGAGTGTGATCAGGTGGGGACAACGTGTCACTCCGATAGCCCAATCAGACGCATCACTGCCTGATTGCCAGCAAACGGCCACAGAATTACTGGCAACAGCTATCGAGCATTGCATAAGCCCTAAATAATTTAAAATAAAGACTTAATACAAAGCGTCAGCACTTTGCTGGCGCTTTGTATCGCTATACCCAAACGACTTCATGACAATCACTTAAGTATAAACGTTTATATCAGGCTTCAACCCGATTTCGTCCGTATTTTTTCGCTTTATATAAAGCACTATCAGCTCTTTGTATTAATGACTCGAAACTTTCACTACCTTCAAGCTCTGCCACACCAATACTACAAGTAATAACCAAATCATCACACCAGAGATAGTTTTCTGTTATCGAACGTAGCAGTTCACCTAATCCCATCGCGCCTAGCAAAGCTGTACCAGGACAGAATATAATGAACTCTTCCCCACCCCAGCGTACAAATACATCTGATTTTCTTATTCGCTGATTAACTAGCTTCGCAAATTCTTGGAGGATCTCGTCACCTTTATGATGACCATACGAATCATTAATCAACTTAAAATGGTCGATATCGAGATAGAGCAGTGAAAATGGTTGGTTATTGTCCCTGGAATATTCGAGAATGTCATGAAGCCAACTTTCAACCGCACGGCGATTTTTGGTACCGGTTAAAGGATCTTTAAATGCCAACGCTTCAAAAGCCAAACTTTTTTTGTACAACTTTTGATTTGCCGTACGAAGTTGTTTCGTTCGTTGCTCTACTACCTTCAAGTTACAGCGTAACCTCCATCGTTCTAATCCCAAGAAAGTAATGGCGGTTATCATCCATAACAAAATATTCAAACGTAATAATGCTGATTCAGAAACCCAATCTCCGAAAAAGACCACCTTATTTAGCTTGATCGTGTAAGATCCTGATTTAACATTACTTCCTGTAGCAACCTCAATAATGGTCACATTATCAAACTGGGGGCCCGACTGCTCTATTGGCACCTTATAATCAGCAATCCACCACGAGAGTACCTGAAAGGCCTGCATTGGAATTACATGTAAACCGTTACCGCGCCCCGGTGCGAATTCAATAGCATTGAACTTCGACGACACAGGATCATTTTTGTCTGAATAGGCAGGATCATAGTTTCGAAGATAAACACGGACGCGCTCATTACTCACTGCACTATCGTAATCGATGTCAAGACCAATAGAATGATATTGACTCAAATCGATCCCTTTAATACCTTCCGTTAATTCAATCGCAACCTCGCAAAATGGCCATCTTGCCGTATTTTCAATACTACAACTTAGCGTCAGAGAGTTGTTATCATAATCAATCTTTGACTTAGTTGTTCCCCCTTGACTGGTATCGTCAATATTTTTAAAAGTAGCGTTCTGAAAAGTGATGACAAATTCTTTATTCGCCCCACCTAAGTGATACCACAGATAGGATGCAACGGTAAAAGAGATAAGAAAATAAGTAGTAATGCGAAGATACTGAGTAATCATATTCCCATCTATCACCTACTATTAATATTATCAGTAGAATTAATAACAACGAAAGTAAGACATTATCAGAACGTTTTATGTGCGACAACCACTAATTTCGCTTCGCAAATTAAAGGTAGAAAAACCGAATTTGGGTGAATTCATTATTACAATAGTCACGATGAATAACCAAAAAAACTCCATCTATCATACTAATAAAAAACGGCCAATATACCATCTGGAATATTGACCGTTTTCGGATAAATTTCTTTCAAGTTATCGCTGAATAACAAACTTATTTGCGAACATGTCGGCCACGATTTTTATGGATTTTGTGCTTCGCTTTTGCTTTACGCTTTTCAGCCGAGCGACCTCGAGGGCGATTTTCCGGAGGCTTAATTGTAGGATCCGGCTCATAACCTTCTAGCCACTGTTGCGGCAAACGCGTATCCAACAGATCTTCGATCGCTTTCAGCGCCCACTCTTCATCCAAGCTCATTAATGAAATTGCATGCCCAGTTTGCCCCGCACGTCCTGTACGGCCAATGCGATGAACATAATCTTCAGCCTTAAATGGCATATCAAAGTTAACAACATATTCTAGCTGTTCGATATCCAATCCTCGAGCAGCGACATCAGTTGCAACTAGCACTCGCACCTTGCCCTCTTTAAAGTCGTTCAGCGCACGCTGCCTCGCTCCTTGGCTTTTATCGCCATTGATCGAAACCGCTTTAATACCATCTAAGCCTAACTCTTTAGCCAGCTCGTCAGTCCCTTGTTTGGTTTTAGTAAACACTAGCACCTGCTGCCAGTTTCTCGATCCAATCAAATAAGAGAGTAATTCGCGTTTTCGATGCTTATCAACTGGGTACACCATTTGCTCAACGGTTACCGCTGTACTGTTTGAAGGGGTAACTTCAATCAATTTAGGCTCATCAAGAATGTCATAAGCCAGTTTCTTTACCTGCTTTGAGAACGTAGCAGAGAAAAACAGCGTCTGTCGTGCTGTTTTCATACGCTTCATTATCCGCTTGATATCATCGATGAAGCCCATATCCAACATCCGATCAGCTTCATCAAGCACCAAAAACTCTACGTTAGCCAGATCGACGGTCCCAACATAAGCATGATCAAGCAAACGGCCTGGCGTCGCGACTAAAATATCAGCACCCGCCCTAATCGCACTAACCTGAGCTTTCATGCTCGTACCGCCGTAGGCGACAGCGGTTTTGATTGTTGTCTGGGCACTGTACGCCGCGATACTGTCAAAGACCTGCTGTGCCAGCTCTCGAGTCGGGGTAAGCACTAGCGCACGGATCTGAGGTTTAGCATTAGCTGATTCGGCAATTGCTTTTAAATCTTTTTCGGGCGTGTCCAATAAACGCTGCAGAACCGGTAAAGCAAACGCCGCAGTTTTACCGGTGCCAGTTTGCGCACCTGCCATAATGTCATGACCTGCCAATGCTTCAGGGATTGCTTGCTGCTGAACTGGAGTTGGTGTTTGAAAGCCTAAAGCGGTAACGGTATCAACTAACTGGCTATGCAGCCCCAATGCTTGAAATGACATTCTGGTTTCCGGATCTAAACTAAAGAGCGCGGATTCTAACAAAATTTATGAAAAAATATACCCAAGTACCGACAAAGTACTAGATTCTGAGTAGGTATATACCCAAGTAACTTCAAGAGGCTTGTTCAGCGAGGAGCTCTAGGCTGCTAGGCAAGGCGCCGATTTGTAGACATAGTGGCTCTACGTTAAAAATCTGCAACGATGAATAGCTGCCTAGTGAACTCGCCCGAAGGGAGTGGCTCAACGTCTCCACTTCTACACGAAATATATTTGAAAGGGAGTAACCATTCCTTCATACATTACGCTTGAATTGAAAACGCTGAGTCACTCTGAATCCTGCACCTTGACGTAACTTGGGTATATAAAAAAGCACTGCTTGGCAGTGCTTTTCTCGAATGAGGTGTGTAATAAATTACTGCGGAATATTCAAGAATGCAGCACCACGAACGCCACCTGCATCGCCATGTTTCGCCTTAACGATTTTAGGAACACGAGCCACAGACAACAGGTGCTTAGGCAGGCGTTTTGGCAACTCGGTATACAGCAGTTCAAAGTTAGACAAGCCGCCGCCCAATACAACCACGTGCGGATCAAGGCCAGTAAACAGGTTAGCCAAACAGATCGCCAGCAACTCCATAAAGCGATCAACATGCTCTAGCGCTTTCTCGTCGCCCGCCGCATGACGCTTGATCAGCTCAACGGCTTTAACTTGCTCACCATAGTAGTGAGTATAAAGCTGCTCGAAACCACGCCCTGAAAGGTAATTATCAATACACCCTTTGTTATCACATCCGCACTGGAACAATGGTGCATTTTCACCAAGGTGGAACCATGCATCGATAGGCATACGAGTATGGCCCAACTCACCCGCAACATGGTTCATTCCTGAGAACACATGGCCGTCAAAAACCAGTCCGCCACCGAAACCTGTACCAAGGATCAAACCAAGTACTGATTTTTCGCCCTGAAGCTCTTCATCCCACGCTTCCGATAGCGCGAAACAGTTTGCGTCGTTATCGATAGTAACGCTGCGCCCTAGCTTTGCTTCAAGATCTTTACGTAACGTACGCCCCTTTGCTGCTGGAACATTTGATGTTAGTAACGAACCGTCTTCCGCATCTTCCATTCCCGGAATACCGATCCCAACATGACCTTCGCAAGAAAACTCTTGGTCAGCCTTTTTAATGATCCCAACCAGGGTATCAACCAATTTATCGTAATCATCACCCGGAGTCGGCACACGTTCAGTCGCAACGCGCTCTAGTTTCTCATTAAATGCACCAAATTCAATTTTGGTACCACCTACATCAAAGCCGTAGTACATCCTGCACTCTCCGCAAAAAATCATAAAAAAACAAAACTGAAAAAATTATCCACACATCTACACCTACAGACTGTGACAGATCACTAATTTAGTAGGTCTGGCAGCTGTGTTGGCTCGCGTTTGCCGAAAGAAACAGCAGGTCGTTACATTTTATGACAACCAGCTGTTATTAAATTACCAGTTTTTACAATGACATGTTTAGCAGTTATGCAGCAAGGTATTGTTTTAGCTGCTTCATTGCTGACTCATCCGGTAACATACGATTCATTTTACCGGTCATGTAATTCTCGCGGAACACATCAAACCAGAGATCCAGCACGTCAGCATTGCGCTGCTCACCATATAAATCAATGATTCGTGCCGCGACTTCAGCAGTACCCAGCTGGTTCTCTTTTGATGCTTCACGTACCTTATAGCGCGAAGGCTTCTCTGGATTAATTGAAAGTACCGGAAAACGATTGAGATACGGGCTCTTACGGAACATTTTCTTTGCTTCCGCCCAGCTACCATCAAGCATAATGAACAGAGGGCGCTTGCCCGTATCTACAGCCACGTTCTCGGCAACCCGTTCCGGCTCTGCATATTCAGCAGGAAAAACAACATAGGGCTGCCATTGTGGATCTTCCAGTAGCGCTAACATGGCTGGATTGGGCTCAGTGCGAGACCAAATATAGGCGAAAGTATCTTCAAACAAGTCAGCGATAAGACGTCCAGTATTGCTAGGCTTCAGGATTTCATCATCGTACATCACCAATAAAAAGGCAGCACTGGAATTAATAACAGGCTTTTCTGAACAAATACAAAGGTGTTCACGAAGCATGCAGTAACCACAGCGTTCAACCTTACAACCTCGAGCCCGAAAAGGGCGTGTAGAACGAGCCAGGCGTTCTTGATATAAATTATGTACCGCGTGGATACGCATAGCAGCTTTACCTAATACAACAAAACGCCAGCATTGTACTGGCGCATGGGTTTGTTGCAATCAAAATAGCCGAATTTATACAGACAATTGATCACTCGGAAGGAGTTCTTACGGCTTATAAACCAAATAATGATTCTGTCTGGTATGTTCATTGCCTACATTTCTCAATGGCATAAAAAAAGCAGCCGTAGCTGCTTTTAGATCAACTCATAGCTTTATCAGCCATCTTGACGGCTAATTGCACTATCAAATAGATTCTTAACTAACCCGATATAGTCTTCCAGGAATGCAATCTGCTCATTGGTCGGACAGCTACGCCAAGCTCCGGCTAGTACTTCGCACAGGTCCTCGACAACTGCATCAGCTTCTTGCATTAACTTGAAACGAAAGTCAGCTTCTAGATCAGGGTTCTGTGAAAACACTGCCATTAGATTTGTCGCTATCAGATCAGTAACAACATCCTCTACCGTTTCGTTACAGCCATCATTGCTCGAATTTTCGAACAGAGATAGGTGCTCGGTAAAATATTCAATCAGCGCATGATAGCCTTCGGATTCAACAACCATAATATTCTTTTGGATTAGCTATAATTTGCTCCAATTCTAAGAAGAATCAGCGGAATTACAATACAATCAGTAAATGTTCTTGCTCTCGATCAACATGTTAATCACAGTAGCGCCGGCTCTACGCCTCAGCCAAGCGCTTTTTCCTTGATAACATCTTGTTCAGCACATCCCTCGACAGCATACACTGTTGTTTGATTTCGACCATTTTTCTTGGATTGATACAGCGCATGATCGGAGAGTTCCAGCCATTGTTCGTAGTTTCGCATCCAAGGTGCCCATTCGCACACCCCGAGGCTAATGGTAACAGTAACACTTCTTATATCTACGGCTACAGATGATTCTTGGACTCGGCCTCGTAACCGTTCGGTAAAATAGAGCCCCAGCTCGGCCGTTGTCCCCGGCAGGATCACACCGAACTCTTCACCACCGTAACGTCCTGCAATATCACTATGCCTTTTCGCTCGGCGTAACAGACTAGAGACTTCACGAATAACACCGTCACCAACAACATGGCCAAACGTGTCATTTACTTTTTTGAAATGGTCGATGTCAAACATAACAAGTGTTGAGGGTACGTTCGTTTGTTTACATCGATCAAATTCTTCAGCCAGGCATGCTTCCCAATGGCCGCGATTGTATAACTGTGTTAGCCGATCAGTCATGCTAAGGTGAGTAAGTTGCTCATTAGACTCTCGCAAATGCGTCTTATTTTTTGCAATATCAGACACATCTGTAATGGTTAAGCAAATATGAGTCAATTCACCGTTCAATGACTTCAGCGGAGTTAGCGTCATGTTCTGATACATCAACGCCGAACCGCCCGTTACAGGACTAAAATTGGAGAAGTTAAAAATACTCGGTCGGTCTTCCCAACAGCTAAACGAACGCATCCGTAGCTTAAACGTCGAAGCAATTTTGTTCTTCAGCCACTCAACAGGTAAACCGTCTACGGCAGCAAACAGATTCTTGCCCATAATCTGCTCTGTCGTAATACCACTATAGGCCTGCATGAACGTATTCCACGCCCAGACGGTATGGTCTTTATCAATGATCACAACACCCGCATCAATATTGTCCATTACCTGCATGGTTAGATGAAAGTCAGTCAGTGTTACTTGATTCAATGTAAGGTATCCATTATTTTTTTTATTACGTGTGTTGAGCCGCTATCCATCATAAACAAAACATCACACTCCAGATCTAATGACTCGGCCTGGTATGTATATTCGACGGTAAATAGCTCAGTATTAATATGTTCGGTATCACTCCAAACCATATAATCTTCCAATACGATTGGCTGTCGTACAGAAAATGGGATATTCATCTGCTCAGAAAGAGCAACAAGGAACGACGAAACCATCAAATTTGCAATATCAATGACAATTTCACTCTTATGCTCATCCATCTGGCTAAAACCTAATCGCTCTCCGAAAACGGCTATCTCTTTTCCTCGCAAGCAAACTAATGCTTCACCATGAATACCACCACCGACAAAACGCTGAGCAATCGCAACAGACTCGCTTTGCTGCTTAATATCATTGATGGCCATCGCCAGTTCGCCAGAACACAACCGCGCGACATTTGGTAGCGGCATTTTAATAAACTCTCCGAAATGATCGGAGATAATGGCGGCCCCCCGCCCCAAGGCAACATTAGCAACTTCTTTAAATGTCAGAATATAATCATCAGCCCGCTCTCCATCTCTATTTTCTTTCAAAGCATCTGTTATCAGATGAACTCCTAGCTCGTGAAAGACGGTGATGACCTGGTCAATATTAAAAGGCTTTGGAAGAAAATAGTGAGCGCCCAACTCAACACATCGCTCCATCGCTTGCTTCTGAACATCCGCAGATAAAATGATAACTTTTGTCTCATGTGCACGAACCGGCAATAAATGTAAAACTTCGAATCCGTCCATTACCGGCATTGTTAAATCGAGGAACATAACGTCAATATCATGATTGGTAAGGCACTCAAGCCCCTCTCTACCGTTATGAGCAAAGTGAAGTGTCAGCGACTCTTGTCCGGACAAAATTCGGGACATCGCTTTATGCACCATTGGCGAGTCATCACAGATAAGGATGTTCTGATTTCGAACCACGTCGACTTTGTTCCCCAGATCGATAGAATGAACTGCCTAATGATAATCAATCCTCTCGATAATCATAACCGCTGACTATGAAAATTATTTAATAAGTGAACTGGATCGTCTTTTTCCTAGATAAATTGCATTCACTAGAACCTTCCTTATCAATATTTTCTTTTTATTCAGTATATAAGCACACTCTGTTATCCCTTCCATCAATAAGGTTATTTTGTTATCACAACATACTCGAGTGCGAGAAATTGACTTGGAATAGAAATATCCGACGGGCAGCAGCACTTTGTACATATCATTCATAATGATATGACTTTCTTTGCATACTATTTTATCAATCAAATTGTAACTTTCTAGTGAACAACCTTCTCAAGTTATAATACAATTTGGACACTAAACATAATTATAAGGACTCACCTTCAATGAAAGTAATCCGCTGGTTATTAGGTCGAATTATTCTGCTGCTTAACTTCCTTTTCTCACCTAAATCACTTAAACGTTCAGAAAACGAACAGAAGGCAATTGATGAGGCCATGGCCCAGCTCCAGCTCTATCAATTTGCTGCATGCCCTTTCTGCGTCAAAGTACGCCGGGCAGCAAAACGCCTAAGCCTTCCCCTAGAAACAAAAGATGCAAAACAGGCTCAATGGGAACAGGAACTGATAACGGGTGGCGGGCAGCGCAAAGTGCCTTGTTTGCGCATCGAAAATCATAACGGAGAGGTGGAATGGATGTATGAATCTAATGACATCATCGCGTATCTGGAAAAGCGCTTCGCCTAATCACACGCATTATGGTACTTTTGCCCCACTGGACTAGGTTAAATGAGCTGTGGGTAATTTCCACGAAAAAAACATCAACCAAACGTTCAACTGCTTTAAAACAGTGAGCCATATCAATTCACCTCGTTAAGGGCTGTGCAATTTTCAGCTTTTAGTGACACACTGCTTGGTAAATGCAAGCTAGGTACTCAAATATACAATGAAAAAAACCAAGACTATAACGACTGACGACATCCTGTTAAAACTTTGTCAGTCTATTTCTACCGTTTTGTCCAAGGCTACGGATAGTCAGATTAACTATTCAGCCATGGTACAAAAAATCAACAAAACCAGCTTAAAGCCGGATATTGGCTGTTTTGTCCTATTTGATGGCGGTTTTACCGGGTTGGTTGTAACGAACTTTTCTCAACAGGCTGCACTTGAGCTTTACCAAGAATACATGCTCAAGATGGGTATTCCACAGGACGACCTGGCCATCCATCATACGGCCGATGAGGTTGCTGACGTTCTTGGTGAGCTTATGAACCAAGTGGTGGGTGACTTTACAAGCAAAATTCGCCGCGAGTTGCGTATTTCTATCACCCAGAATCAGCCTAAAATGCTGGCGCTTAATAAGCAGGTTCTGCTTTCTGTCGATACTAACTTGGATCGTCCGCAGGCACGTCGTGTTAGTTTCACAACCGCCAATAACAACATCTTCTATCTCGAGTTGGCAATGGATAAAACTGAATTTATTCAGTTAGAAGAATTTGAGCAACAGGACGAAGTTGATCCTGATGTCATCATTGAAAATGCCAAAAAGGATCAACAGAAACAGGCGCAAAATGATCCTGCTCTGTCAAATGTTGATTACGACCTTCTTGATGAGCTTGGTATTTAAAGTTTGCTCCGGCAGCCTGATCTACATCCCTCAAAGTTCATGTGAAAATGTGGATCAGGCTGATTTACACCAGCCCAGCGATATTTATTACTTCTTAAACACCTTCCTCACGCCTCTTTGCTAGACTCTGTGTGTCAGTCACTGCCCCATGAGGTCTGATTTATGCTTATTCTGCGTGACATCTTTTTGTTTTCAGGCTTCTCTTTTGCAACCTTTGGAAGCTCTTTGACATTAGCTGAAAAAGTCACTTATGAGGAACTTAAAAACGGCGATGTCATTACAGTAAAGCTAGATCAGTTGCTTCCTACTCAGGCGCTACTTAGCTATGACAGAGAATTCTCCAACCTCTACCGTTATACCCAAGATCTGAAAAATATGTATAACGACCTTTGCAAGGTAAATGGCGGTAAAGGAGTAAAAAAGTGGAACGAGGACTCACAACCGACTGACTCAGACTCCTATACGTGTAAAGACAAGCCTGGCACTCACACTGATGCCCTCAGCACCGTCGTAGTAGGTCCTGAAGAGGGAATTCTATACCTCACACAAGGTCACCATATTCTCTCTACTTTTTGGGATATGCCTAATGGCGGTACAAGTGTGCCTGTGATGGTCAAAGTTACACATAACCTACTCGGGTCTGGTGATGACTTTTGGCCCGAAATGAACAACGATCATGAAGTATGGCTAGTCAATGAAAAAGGTAAGAAGATAGATCAGGGTGACTTACCTGAATATATCGGCATGAAGCAACTCAAGCATGATAAGTATTTATCGCTCGTTTACTTCTTAAAAGGAATTAGCTATTCATCCCCCACCAAGAAAGGAACAACGCCCCCCTATTTTGAGCTTAACTGGGCACTCGCACTTCGTAAGTACATGAAGGTATCTGATTATAACCTCAATATTCCAGATGAATACGCCGCAGCATTAGCTGAGGCCGCTACCGTGATGGTCGATATTCCTGATGATGAAATTATTGGAAAGTCAAAGCTAACCGCCAAAGAAATGGGCAAATTCAAAACGGTAGACAGCAAAGCACTAGAAGCATTAATTACTGGTGATAATACCAATCTTAACCATGCTCTTGCTTATCGTCTGGCTGTAAAAGAGAAGACCACACCAAAGCGCCTTCTCGATGAAGAGGCTATTGAAAAGAAAAAACAAATACAGAAAGAACAAAAAGCCAAGGATAATTCCGAAAAGTAAACTAATGATAAAAAAGAAGCTCCCGGCAAATACAGCGGATTAATATCAATTGGGATAACTTGCAGACATAAAAAACCTCGCACTGAAAGCGAGGTTTTGGCTATTTTTTAGCTAACACCGTTAGCCCGATTGGTAGACTTCAACGAACCATAGCTTTAAACACTAAAGTTGGCAATGGCTTTATCCAGCTCCCTAGTTTGCCCCGCAATAGCGCTGGCAGCCCGCGAATTCTCATGCACAGCATTAGAGTTATCTACGGTGATATCACGAATAGAGGTCACATTCTGGCTAATATCTGCAGCGACAATACTCTGCTGCTCAACAGCGGCAGCAATTTGGGTACTATTGTCTAATACCTGCTGCATATCATCCATAATTTGCTCAATCATCGCTTCGGCACTATTGGCGCGTTCCACACTTTGTTCACCTTGAGCGCGACACTGGCCGATTTGCTCAACAACAACCCCTGTCTGTTCTTGAACCGAACTAATGATAGATGAAATTTCTTCTGTTGATTTTTGAGTCCGAGAAGCAAGAGTGCGAACCTCATCGGCTACAACAGCAAATCCTCGACCTTGCTCGCCGGCCCGTGCCGCTTCAATTGCCGCGTTCAATGCCAGTAAGTTCGTTTGCTCTGCTATGCCCTGGATCACCTCCAACACAGTACCAATGTTTTCCGACAGCTCCGACAAGCTAAGAATTTCATCGCTTGTTTTAGCTAACTCTCCAGATAGTGAACTAATATGTTCTTTCGTTAATTTAATTTCAGTCAGCCCAGAATCTGCAGCTTGATTGCTTCTACTTGCATTCGCTGCTGCGCCTTCTGTGGTCGACGCAATCTCCTTAACGGTTTCTCCCATCTCTGTAACAGCCGTTGCCACCGAGTCTGTTTCTATCTGCTGCTGAGCCAAAGCGGACTCTGTCGCCTGGCTATTCTGTTGTAACTGTTCGGAAGCTGCACCCAACTCTGTGATCGTCGACTGCACATTACCAATCAGCTGACGGACACTCGTCAATAGGCCATTGAAATTTGACGCCATGTCAGCCAGCTCATCTTTGCCGCTCTCATCGGCAACACGCGTTAAGTCATGGCTGCGTGAAATCTCCGACATCAAATTACTTAGGCTGTTGATACTACGTTGAATACCGTTACTGATAAGCAATGACAGCACAGCTAACATGATAACCACACTCACAACAGAAACTGTAATAATGGTTGTTACACGGCTTGTAGCCTCAGCAAGTTCACCCTCAAGCTGAGTTTCCAGGTCGCTGAACATCTTCTCAACGTCATGGGAGGCAGTACGGATCATGCCTCGTAAACCTTCATTATGAGCAAAACCAATCAGTGTTTTTTGTTCAACAATCTGATTAAGCGTGTGATTAAACTTTGTAAGTTCAGATTCAAAGTTTGAATTTCGAATTCGACTCAGCCTCTTGTATAAAACCTGATATTCTTCAAAATACTTTTGGTTATTTGAAAACACAAACAGCTCTGCTTTAAGAGCAAGAGTATAAATATTTTCTTTATTTTCATCATTATAGTGAGCACGCTCAATTAGACTATCAGCATGTTCAAATAGAATTTGATACAACCCCTCAGAATGCTTCAAACCAAGAGTTTGGTAGTCTCGTATTAAATCAAGATAACTTGTTTTATAGACCTCCATCTTAGGCATTAGATCTTTCAATTGCGGGACATTAACCGACAATTCATCCAAATCGGCATTCAGGATCTCCACCTCAGCCTCAAATTCCGAGTAATTATCCAAAAATTTCTTTTGGTATTTCAGATCTAAGCGCGCCAAAAAGTCTTTTTCATTTCGACGTAAATTTAGCAGTAAAACTTCTAAAGATTGAACATCTGTAACTGTTTTCTCAATCTTTATAATGCGTTGATTTGCAAGGTTTGTTATGGCTAATACCAACAGCAAAGCAACCACTGACAAGCCTGTCAGACAAAACAATTTATTTTTTATTTTCATTCAACGCAAACCCCTAACAACACAATAAAGACAATAAAGACAATAAAGACAATAAAGACAATAAAGACAATAGCGAAATTTTCACATCACACTTAATCGCCGGAAAATATAAAATCTCAGGCATGTGCCACCATATAAATATAAACTCTGCTGCACATGTTAATAATAGTTATTAATATCATTTAATAATCTATCCATAAATTAACTTAACAACAAGTCTTACCAATCAAAAATAAACGATTACCTGTATAGACTTTGGGTGGTTAGACCATTAATTGTGTAGTTTATGCAATTATATTGCGTTCAATATATTAAGATATTAGCCTAATTGAATATATTCAATTTATATTGTATCAATTTAGTGAAGTAATTATTCTAGAATAGAAGCGGTTCAAGTGCTCACAGAATAATACATAACAATATTTACAACAAAACTTGCTATTAATTTTAAAGTGCAACTAAATCACATTGAAGCAACATAGATACGTGCAAAAATACGATCAGGTACTTATACCAATCAGCATTGCTCAGATCGCAAAGAGAAAGGTGCAAAGAGGGGATTTCAGAGGGTGAAACCAAGTTCCCCTCTGTGATTAATTAGTGCTTTTTAAAGTTTTTAGCCAGGAATGCATCAAGCTTATTGGCAAAGTTCTGACGGTCAGACTGGCTCAGTGGTGCCGGCCCACCGGTTTGTACTCCAGAGCTGCGCATAGTTTCCATAAAGTCGCGCATCTGCAGGCGTTGTTTTATCGTGTCTTTGGTGTACATCTCCCCACGGGGATTTAATGCGTGGGCACCTTTAGTGATCAACTCATCAGCCAGTGGAATATCGGCTGTTATCACCAAATCCCCCACTTCGGACTGCTGTACAATATAATTATCTGCAACATCAAACCCAGACTCGACCTGAATCGATTTAATGTGAGGCGATGGCGGTACACGAACAAAATGGTTTGCCACTAAAGTGACAGCAACGCCTACTCGGTTTGCAGCACGAAACAATATTTCCTTTACTACGTTGGGACAAGCGTCTGCATCCACCCAAATTTTCATCGAAACTCCTCTTTTTTTTCCGTTATACCAATCTGGATAAGTAAATGCTCAGATAATTGTGCAGGAAAAATCGGTAAGAACAAGGCAGAAATTGCAGTAACTAGTGGTTCTAATTATAAAATTTCTAACGCCGTTATTATCGGTTTTAACCAGCAAGAATGATCAGATACTTATGTAGGTTGGTATTATACCCAGCAATTGAAAAATACTGGGTATAAGAAAGCCGCCTAATAATGGCGGCTCTCATATATTTCTATAGAAATTTATGCTGTCAGAAATTAACCGACAAGACCTTGCTTGCGTAGGTACTCTTCGTAAGTACCGTGGAAATCTTCGACACCGTCTTTCGTGATTTCGATGATACGTGTCGCAATCGAAGATACAAACTGACGGTCGTGAGAAACAAACATCAGGGTGCCCTTGAAGTTCTCTAGCGCCAGGTTCAATGCTTCGATCGATTCCATATCCATGTGGTTAGTAGGTTCGTCCATCAATAGAATGTTTGGCTTTTGCATGATTAGCTTACCAAACAGCATACGACCTTGTTCACCACCAGAAATTACTTTTACAGACTTCTTGATGTCATTCTGCGAGAACAGCATACGACCTAGGATACCACGAACAGTCTGCTCGTCGTCGCCTTCTTTTTTCCACTGACCCATCCAGTCAAGCAGTGTCATATCTTCTTCGAAATCTGCACTATGATCCTGCGCGTAGAAACCAATGTTATTGTTTTCCGACCACTTGATCATACCTTCCATCGGCTCCATCTGGCCAGCCAATGTATTTAGGAAAGTTGACTTACCAATACCGTTTTCACCAATGATCGCAATACGCTCACCCACTTCAACCAACAGTTTTACACCATTGATTAGAATGTTCTCGCCGTAGCCCTGCTTTAGGTCTTCAACTTCTAGTGCATTACGGAACAGCTCTTTTTCCTGTTCAAAGCGGATAAATGGAGATTGGCGGCTTGACGCTTTAACTTCATCAAGCTGAATCTTATCAAGCTGCTTCTGACGAGAAGTCGCCTGTTTCGCTTTTGATGCGTTAGCAGAGAAACGGCTAACGAAAGTCTGAAGATCAGCAATTTGCGCTTTCTTCTTCGCGTTATCAGCAAGTAGACGCTCACGAGCAGCTTCAGCCGCCGTCATGTATTCATCATAGTTACCCGGGAACAGGCGTAGCTCACCGTAATCCAAATCAGCCATGTGTGTACATACGCTGTTAAGGAAATGACGGTCGTGCGAAATGATGATCATTGTACAGTTACGCTCAAGCAGAACCTGCTCAAGCCAGCTGATTGTATGGATGTCCAGGTTGTTCGTTGGTTCGTCAAGTAGCATGATGTCTGGGTCTGCGAACAGAACCTGAGCAAGAAGAACACGAACCTTAAGACCCGGGGCAACTGCGCTCATTAGGCCGAAGTGCTGATCTTCAGGAATACCAAGACCAAGTAGCAACTCACCAGCACGCGCTTCAGCAGAGTAACCGTCCATTTCAGCGAATTCAGTTTCCAGATCCGCCACACGCATGCCGTCTTCTTCAGACATTTCAGGCAGCGAGTAAATACGGTCACGCTCTTCTTTGATTTTCCACAGTTCTTTGTGACCCATAATTACGGTATCAACAACTGTGTATTCTTCGAATGCAAACTGATCCTGACCCAATTTCGCCATACGCTCATTTGGGTCTTTTGAAACAGTACCAGCCGACTGCTCAAGTTCGCCACCCAAGATTTTCATGAATGTCGACTTACCACAGCCATTCGCGCCGATAAGACCGTAACGGTTACCTTCACCGAATTTAACTGAGATATTTTCAAACAATGGCTTATCGCCAAACTGCATTGTGATGTTAGCGGTAGAAATCAATGTACTGTTCCAATAATGATTTATTTATCAAGCATTAAAAAAGCTGCCCATTTTTGGCAGCTTCAGCCCTGTGATCGCGGCGAGTATATCAGGTTTCGTGAACCACATCACTCTCTGGGGTGATGAATATCACCGATAAATTCATTAAGTCGCATGAATCAGCATCTTTACGTAGATAAATTTCGCTTTATATTCAAGTAGGTTGTCCTATTCCTACCGTTCTTAATAACATTAGGAAAGACCTGACATCGAACTAGAACCACCAGCATGATGACACTTAATACTCCTCCAGCGCATAAACTTCCCCAGTAGTTAAGATGTGGTGAAGCAATCAGGTGGGCCACATAGGCGATCACTGAAACCAGGAGAGTTCTAAACACATTTGCATAGTGATATGGAAGAGGCAGACTGGCCTGACTGAATACATATAGCAACAACAAGCGCAATAAATAAACGCCAGCTAATACCCAAACGGCAGCCCAAATACCATACTGGGGGATCAACAAAAGATAACCGGTTACAGCAGCCGCTGCGCACCCCCATTGGATCCATACGAGCTCTGAATTAGCGTCTCCGCTATAACAGCCTAAATTAAGTAGATCCCCTGCATTCTTCAGACAGCTAACAAGCAGTAGCCCCACAACCAGGGATGCAGAAAGATGATACTCATCTGGCAAAAAGATCCCAATCAATCCCGGCACGGTCAATATCATCGCCGCGGTGACATAAATCCCAAGATTGGTTCCAAGCATTGCATTATCAGCACAGCGTCGCTTTCCATCTGGCTCCTGCAATATTTGAAATCTATTCGGAAACCACCACAGTGTAAATGGCTGCATCAGTAAACTCATAATCAAGGCAAATTTAACAGCAACCGCATAAACAGCCAACGACTCTACTCCAACTTGAGCAGCCAATATCCAGCGATCCAAGCCCGTTATCGCGTATAACCCGATGGTACTGATAACAACCGGCCCGCCGTACTTCAATATCTTTGCGGACATACCTAGATGCCCCAGTGAGCCCATTTGCCGCCACTGATAACTTAATAAACAAAGCAAGAGCAAAACGCTGGAAGTGCTTGATGCAATCAAAATCGCATCGATCCCCCACCCGAGTTCAAGCATTACGATGCTTACCAATGCCTGTATAACGGCTTTAACTACACTTACTAAACAAAACCACTTTGCCAGAGCCTGCATTCGCATTAGGGTCATCGGGATTGCAATCACCCCATCTAGCAGTGCCGGGACAATAATTAACATGACTTGATACCCACGGAGCTCTACGGGCAAAGTCGCAAGTAGCCAGGGCAGCATTAGCGAAGCCAGTACAATGCCTACCCCCGCAACACACAAACTCATCGTGAAGCAATTCGAGATGAGCTGCTTTCTCTCTTTATCATCACTGCTACCGACAAAACGATGCAAGGCCTCAACAATTCCCATCCCTGCAAGAATTGCAACAAAGTCAGCCAGCAATACTAGACTCTCCAATGTCCCAAATTGGTGTGGTGACAACTGGCGGGTTATATAAGGGATCATCAATAGTGACACCCCTTTCATCATTATGATACCAACGCCATAATAAGCAGACTGTTTTAAGGCACTCATAATAATCCTTCTTTGGCCAGAGAGCTGGCTTTTGATAACAGAAAACCTTGTCGCTCAACCGCATATTTGAACTACATGTGTTTAATAAAGCCAATTAATTAAAGTGAGGCTTATTAACCGTAAGTATCTTTTTAAGATTACCGAGCGTGTTTTTAATCCGCCTCAACCGAGGGTCTATCAACAGGGAGTGTAAGTCATAGTGTAAAGCTGAGTACAAATCCCCTCTTGTTCTAAAGTAATCTGCATAACCTTCTTTAAGCCGAGCCCTCGCTAGCGAAATTGATTTTTTACTAATGGTTTTATTGTTTTGCTGATAATCATCAATAACCTTTGAAATAGAAACTAAGTGGTTGAACCGCTTTGCGTCAGTTTGGGTAATCGAGCCTTGCCGCATAAGATAACCTGTATATGTCTTCGTTAAGGCTGCGATATCAAAACACTCACATACTTTCAACCAATATTGCCAGTCTTCGCAATACGTCATTTTTTCATTGAACCCACCAAGTACCTCGAATACTTTCTTGTCTATCATGACTGTCGAGGTCCCTATTATGTTATGAGCAAAAATCTCATCTAAAGGGTTCTCAATAAAATGAACTGGACAATCAATATCATCCAGCTGATTCCAATATGAGAAACAATCAATAATCTTGTCATATCTCTGATTCAGGTGGTCATAGTTAGTAAAGCTCAAAGCAATATTTCTGTTTCGCTGGTGTATTGCCAGCTGAGCTGAAATTTTCCCCGGGTACCAATAATCATCAGCATCCAAAAAAGCAATATACCTCCCCTTAGATTGTTTTATTGCTAGGTTCCGTGCTGAAGCCGCACCAACCCCGCTAGTTGTAATAACATGAACATTACTATGTTCCGAGCTTATTCGTTTTAAATATTCTGCAGTACCATCATCACTATTATCATCAACGATTGTAATTTCAATATTTTTGTAGTCCTGAGATAAAACGCTTCCGATCGCTATTGGTAAATAAGGTAAACAATTATAGGTTGGTATCACAACAGAAACTTTATCCATAATATAATTCCTATTTATTGTATAGCATCAATATCAGCAGTTTTTATACCTAACCAGCACTACAGCGAGCTGATACCACATACCGAACTAAAACGAATAATACTGACAACATAAAAGACATACAAAACAACACCTTAAAATCACAAACCATTTGACAGCGTTACTTATATAACAATCAATAAAATCTCCCCCCGACCTTTCTTCAACACACTACGGCCACATTTTTTTATATGCATTGCAATATGCAAAGAATCCTCCCTACTGATGCTTTCTATTGTAGGCATAGTTATTGCTCTTCTAGTGTAACCAAGTATTTTTGAGAGTATGACAATGAAGAAAATTGCTTTTGTTGCTCCGACATTTCCGGTTCTAAGCGAAACGTTTATTCGAACAGAAATAGACTCAATTCAAGCTTGTGGTCATAAAGTATGTATGATGACCTTCAAAAAACATCTTTCAGCTCAAAAATTCAAATATCCTATCTATGAAATTGGCCAATTTTTTAGCTTGGCTTTCATTACTCGAATGACCCCTCGCCAGTTGATTCAGTTTATGCGTTTTATTCTGAGCCAAAAGTCGATGCCCAAACGTTCACTATTCCTCTACAGCATCAAACTCGCTTCTCAATTGGCCAAACTCAATATTGACCATGTTCATGCACACTTTGCCCAACATACAGCGTCGCATAGCATTGCAGCGGCAAAACTCATCGGCATTTCCTGCTCTTTTGTTGCCCATGGCCATGATATTTACGAGTCCCCTTTTGATGTTCGATTAAAATTGGACAGCAGTGATTTTACCGTTGCCGTGTGCAATGACATGAAACAAGATTTCATCAAGCTAAGTAACAATAATATCAAGCTGCTTCATTGTGGTGTCAAAACCACGCTATTCAAACCGCAACCAAAACTAAACCGTAACAACATACAACTTGTATTTGTAGGTCGCCTTATCGAAGCCAAGGGCGTCAGCTATTTATTACGTAGCCTGCAAGGATTATGCGGAAAATACCCAATATCAATCGATATCATTGGCGATGGCGAGCTAGCCGAAGATCTACGCCAGCAAGCATCAGAGTTGGGACTAACTCCCTATGTTCACTTTCTCGGTGCCAAGGAACCTAGTTGGTTACAAGCAAACCTTCCTCAATATGACTGTCTTGTGGCTCCTTTCTGTTCAACAGCATCAGGCTTGATTGATACTGGCCCTGTCGTTTTAAAAGAGGCCATGGCAGTTGGTCTCCCCGTTATTACTACGAATATTATGGGATGCAAGGAAATCGTCGGCCCCAATACTGGCTTGCTGGTAAACCAGAAGGACGAGCTCTTACTTGCTCAGGCGATAGAGAGGTTCGTTTCCCTGCCCGAGGAGAAACGGCTTGAAATGGGGCAATTGGCACGTAAGAACATTGAGCAGAATTTTGATGCAACCAAGCAAGCAAGAATCTTATCAGGCTGGATTGAGAACATCTCTCCCTGTTCAACAACTTAAAAAACAAAAGCGAGCCAAAATGGCTCGCTTTCTATATCTAATCTACTAGCTGGAAAGGCTTATTCCCAATCAAGAATAACTTTACCTGACATACCTGAGCGCATGACATCAAAGCCCTGCTGGAAGTCATCAATCTTGTAATGGTGAGTGATGATCGGAGTCAGATCCAGACCTGACTGGATGAGGCTCGCCATCTTATACCAAGTCTCAAACATTTCACGACCATAGATGCCCTTGATAATCAGTCCCTTGAAGATCACCTGGTTCCAGTCGATACCCATATCTGATGGTGGAATACCCAGCAGAGCAATCTTTCCGCCATGGTTCATGCCAGTTAGCATGCTATTGAAGGCTGAAGGGTTACCAGACATTTCTAGACCAACATCAAAACCTTCAGTCATGCCTAGATCTGCCATCACGTCTTCAAGCTTTTCATTGGCAACGTTCACCGCGCGGGTCACGCCCATTTCGCGAGCAAGATCCAAGCGGTACTCGTTAACGTCTGTGATTACAACATGGCGAGCACCAACGTGCTTAGCCACTGCCGCTGCCATAATACCAATCGGGCCAGCACCAGTGATCAGTACATCTTCACCAACAAGGTCAAACGACAATGCAGTGTGTACAGCATTACCAAACGGGTCGAAGATAGATGCAAGATCATCAGAAATTTCATCAGGGATCTTAAACGCATTGAACGCAGGAATTACAAGGAACTCTGCAAATGCCCCCTCACGGTTTACACCAACACCTGTGGTGTTGCGGCAAAGGTGAGTACGGCCACCACGGCAGTTACGGCAGTGACCACAAGTAATATGGCCTTCACCTGAAACACGATCGCCAATTTCAAAGCCACGAACTTCCTGGCCAATACCAACGACTTCACCCACGTACTCGTGACCAACAACCATCGGTACAGGGATCGTTTTCTGAGACCATTCATCCCAGTTATAAATATGAACGTCAGTACCACAAATGGCTGTTTTCTTGATTCGGATAAGCAGATCGTTATGGCCCAACTCAGGCTTCTCAACTTCTGTCATCCAGATGCCTTCTTCAGGCTTTAGCTTAGAAAGAGCTTTAATTTTCATGACCTTTATCTCAACAAATTCTTTATTGGATTGAAGATTTCAGGAGTGAGTTACCACTTTTTTTATTGGAGTATATTCTACTCACCCCTGACTTTTGTTTCGGCAGTTTAACGGTGAGAAACCGTTTAGATGATGCCCATCTCTTTGCCTACTTCGATAAATGCATCGATGGCTTTATCAAGTTGCTCACGGGTATGAGCAGCAGACATCTGAGTTCGAATACGCGCCTGGCCTTTTGGTACAACAGGGAAAGAGAACCCAACAACATAGATACCTTTTTCTAGTGCACGCTCTGCAAATTCAGCAGCGACTTTCGCATCACCCAGCATAATAGGAATAATTGCGTGATCAGCACCACCCATGGTGAAACCGGCAGCTTCCATACGTGCACGGAAATGAGCCGCGTTGTCCCATAGCTGATCGCGTAGCGAACCACTTTCTTCAAGTAGGTCTAGTACACGGATAGACGCTGAAACAATCGCAGGTGCTACAGAGTTAGAGAATAGGTATGGACGAGAACGCTGACGCAACCAGTCGATCACTTCTTTCTTACCAGCAGTATAACCGCCTGATGCCCCACCCATTGCTTTACCCAACGTACCTGTGATGATGTCGATACGATCGATCACATCATGGTATTCGTGAGTACCACGGCCGTTTGCGCCCATGAAGCCCACAGCGTGAGAATCATCAACCATGACCAAAGCATCATATTTGTCTGCAAGATCACAAATCGCCGGAAGGTTCGCCACTACGCCGTCCATCGAGAATACACCGTCAGTAACAATCAGCTTATGACGAGCACCCGCTTCATTAGCCGCAATTAGCTGCTCTTCCAGCTCTTGCATGTTGTTGTTGGAATAGCGGAAACGTTTAGCCTTACATAGGCGAACACCGTCGATGATCGATGCGTGGTTCAACGCATCAGAAATGATTGCATCTTCAGCGCCTAGGATAGTTTCGAAAAGTCCGGCGTTGGCATCGAAGCAAGAAGTGTAAAGAATGGTATCTTCCATTCCCAGAAAGTTAGATAGCTTGCGCTCTAGCTCTTTGTGAGAGTCCTGAGTACCACAGATAAAGCGTACAGACGCCATACCGAAGCCGTGCTGATCCATACCCGCTTTAGCCGCTTCGATAAGATCAGGGTGATTGGCAAGGCCAAGGTAGTTGTTCGCACAGAAGTTAAGAACTTCTTCACCCGACTGGATAGAAACTGCCGCTTTTTGTGCAGATGTGATTATACGTTCAGATTTGTATAAACCTTCAGCTTTTACTTGTTCTATTTGCTGATTGATTTGGTCGTAGAATGCAGCTGACATGATGTTCCTCTCAATAATGACTTAGGTGAATACAAGCCTTAACCGCATTCACCAAGCAATAATCCATATAATCAGGTTAGGTGATTTACCTGAAAAAATGTTCAATTAACAGGATGTTTGAACTCCATCCATTCTAATTCAAGCGCATTCAGACTATTATCCCCTGACCTGGAAAAGGACTATTGAACTATGGACACAAATAAACTGATTGCCCTTATGCCAGAACTGGCTGTTTTTAAAATTGTTGTTGATGAAGGCAGCTTTACCGCAGCGGCCAAAAAGCTAGGCGTCACCCCGTCGGCACTGAGTAAGCAGCTCTCGCGACTTGAGCATACGCTATCGGCCAAGCTGCTTGAGAGAACAACCCGCAAGCTAGTGATCACCGAATCCGGTAAAGGCATCTACGATCAATGTAGTGCGATCCTCGATACAACCAAACAAATTGTCGAATTCACCAGCTCAGAGCATACGACGCCTTCTGGCACGCTCTCGGTTGCAGCCCCTAAGGCCTTCTTGAGTATTGTCTTGCAACCGCTGGTCACCCCGTTTCTGACCAAGTACCCCGACATCGAGTTAAAACTCAAAGCATCTGACGGCGAGATTGACCTGGTTTCAGAAGGAATCGATGTCGTTTTCCGCCTAACCGAAAAGCCCACTGAAGGACTGGTGCTAAAGCAGCTCGGGAAAGTAAGCCTAAGCCTATGCGCGAGCCCTGATTATCTCGCGAGACGTGGCACACCTGTCGTTCCGACAGATCTCCATAAGCATGACTGTATTTACCTAGGGGAAACAGCCACCGACCATATCTGGGATTTTGTCAAAGATGATCTTTTCCATACTATACCGGTAACAGGGCGCTATGCGGTTAACCACTCGCAAATGCGCCTGAAGGGCGTTATCGATGGATTAGGTATCGGAATTTTTCCCGACTTTGTGATCAAGAAAGCACTGGAAGAAGGAACTGTTAAAGAAGTGCTTAGCGACTGGACAATTAAAGGGAACTACCAAGGCGACATTGCACTGCAATTTGCCCAGACTAAATTTATGCCAGCTCGCCTGCGCGTTTTCATTGATTACGTATCAGAGCATCTCTATCAATATACCGTTCATTAAAGCATGACTTAGCTACTTCTAGTACCTTGCCACATAAGGTACTAGCACAAATGCGTAAAATTGTGCTCTCATTCCATAGACTATACTGGTTTTAATACATTTATCGCTTGATGGTAACTGGTCACACCCGCGATGGTCCAAATCGCCAAGTATGCCGTTACTATTTGTATTGCTCCCTGACAGCACGGCGGGGAGGACTGACAGAGTCAGGAGGGCAACAATGAAAGTTATAAATTGTTGTTTGTACTCAGCACTACTTCTTTTTAGCGTTGCCAGCTTTTCTTATCCGGCAGATTCGCTTCATTGGAATCATCGCAGCATCTTATTCTTTGCTCCTGAAAAAGATCACTACGTTCAAGAGTTCATCAAACAAACCCTGATGAATGGCTGCCAACTTCAAGAAAGAGACATCAAAACCGTTATCATCACCCGCGACGGGTTTAATCAACCAGCAAATTTTTTCAGTGCTGACGATATTCGATATCTTGAGCAAAAATACAATATTGCGACAGATACCCATACCGCCATCCTGATCGGAAAAGATGGCTTGGAAAAATACCGTTGGGGGGAAGAAACTAACTGGAACTACCTCACCGAGCTCGTTGACAGCATGCCACTCCGGCAAAAAGAAATGTCCTTTCGCCAGAGTCGCTGTTCAATCTGATCTCATAGCCTATCTACGCCTCCCCGGCTACGCCGGATCTTTTGTCCTTGGGGGGGATTTATTTTTGTCTGCAAGCCAGTATCTTGTTATCAATGACACTCTACATGGCTATTAATTACAATGATGAAAACGCCCTATTTATACCACGGACAAGATGCGTTCTGGGTTGTTCCTAACCCGCACAGCATGATGCTAACTCTAGTTAGTGAATCTGACACATTAATTTCGGCTATTTTCATTCGTTGTGAGCCAGACAACGAAGAAAAGCTTGTTGATATGGAACGCGGAGAAACTCGTGGTCGATTACAGTATTGGCATGGTGAAATTCCGCTAAATAACGATAAGCCACTCACTCATTATTGTTTTAAAGTAATGCAGAACAGCCGTCAGTGGTGGCTTCACGGCAATGGTATTTCACCACGAGTACCAGGCAAAGAATCGCACTTCAAATACAACCGCCAAGACCAACCACCAGCCTGGGTGAAGCAACAAGTCTTTTACCAGATCTTTCCCGACCGATTTGCCAATGGTGATCCGTCCATCAGTGTCCGCACGGGAGAATACTGCCTTAAAGGTGATAAGCGCCCAACTCTCGCCAAAGAATGGGGCGAATCCGTCTCAGAACATGGCGTCAACGGCCCAAACGAATTTTACGGGGGCGACTTAAAGGGGATTCACGACAAATTCGATTACCTTCAGGAGCTGGGCGTTACGGCCCTGTACCTGAACCCAATTTTCACGGCGCCCAGCAACCATAAATATGACACAACCGATTACCAACAGATTGACCCGCACCTAGGAACCAATGCGCAATTTGCCGAGATGGTAGCCGATCTTCACAATCGTGATATGAAAATCATGTTGGATGCAGTATACAACCACACCTCGGTGAACCACCCTTGGTTTGATATGTACCAATGCAACAAGGGGGAGCCCGGAGCTTATAACCATCCAGAATCCAAATATCGCCACTACTACCAATTCGCGGGGAACGGCAACGATTATATCGGCTGGAATGGTATCGCTACCCTACCAAAGCTCAACTTCTCAAATCCTGAGGTACAAAACTATATCTATGCCGGAGAAAACGCGGTTATCAAGCAATGGCTTCGCCCACCTTACAATGTAGATGCGTGGCGCTTCGATGTTATCCACATGCTTGGTGAAGGCGCTGGCGCCACCAATAACGCCCATTATGTACGAGCGTTCCGTGATTCCGCCAAGTCCGTGAATCCAGATTGTTATGTGCTGGGGGAGCATTTTTTTGAAGCGAGCAACTGGCTGCAAGGTGATCAAGAAGATGGCGCAATGAATTATTATGGTTTTGCCCACCCAATTCGTGCTTTCTTCGCCCAAAAAGATATTGCCTATCACAACTGCCAGATTGAGGCAGAGGAGCTAGTCGACTGGCTAAACGAAGCGCGCAGTAAAATTCCATGGCTTAACCAGCTATCACAGCTAAACCAGCTAGACAGCCATGATACGATGCGCTTTCTGACCATGCTGGGCAACGACAGTGAAACCATGCAACTCGCATTATTGATGCTGTTCGCCTACATCGGTACCCCGTGCATTTACTACGGCACCGAGGTTGCCCTTGAAGGCGGTCAGGATCCTGATAACCGCCGTTGTTTCCCGTGGGAAAGAGCAGAACACTCCCACCCGATGTTTGAATACGTTCAAAAGCTAATTGGGATCCGGAAAGCGTCCAAATCTTTACAGGAAGGCAGCCTTCAGTGGTTGGTGGCTGAACATCAGCATCTTGCTTTTGCCCGCACACTGAACAACGAGGTGAATATCTGCCTAATCAACAATAGTTCGAATGCCAAGACTATCGAGGTACCTCTGTGGCAACTAGGCCTTGAAGACGCACTACTCAAAGATCAGCTAACGAATGACGAGTGGCAGACAAAAGATGGGATATTGTCTATTACATTAGCCGGCAAAGAAGGGTTGCTGCTGACAACCGTTTAACCAATAATGCCAATTCCATTAATTATCTAACCATTCAGCTAATTTGTGGATTTGCTACAAGTCTATTTCTGGCCAGTCGCGACTGGCCAGAATTACACAGCCTCACGACTCGAACGCCACCCCAGCCCACCACAAAAGCATCTTCGAATAACCGTTGCGGTGATATTCTCGACCATGTAGATTATTCAGTTTGGTATTAACACTTATTGAACAGTCATTTGCACATCATAGGGGCAAAGATGGGAAGAGAACGTTACATCGGGATCATGTCCGGTACCAGTATGGATGGCGTCGATACGGTATTAGTCGAGATAGAAGACAACAATATTCAGCTGCTTTGCGAACATTCCTTTCCTATGGGGGAAAACCTCAAGCAGTCACTACTCGATATTTGCTTAGGGCAGCCAACGAACCTTCAGGCAATTGGCGAACTTGATCACCGACTAGGCCACCTCTTTGCTGACGCAGTCCTCGCATTACTGGACAAAGCCCAAGTCAAAGCATCTTCGATCAAAGCCATCGGTAGCCATGGGCAGACGGTGTTTCATTCACCGGATTCAGAATACGCCTTCACCATGCAACTTGGCGATGCCAATATCATTTCAGCCAAAACAGGTATTACAACGATTGCCGATTTCAGGCGCAAAGATATGGCATATGGCGGTCAGGGAGCACCGCTCGTACCCGCATTTCATCAACAGTTGTTTAGCCAACCACACCTATCCCGTGTCATCTTAAATATCGGCGGAATAGCCAATATCACTGTTCTAAGCCCAGGAAAGCCAGTTACGGGTTATGATACAGGACCGGGAAATATGTTAATGGATGCGTGGATCAACAAGCACAAGAGCCTGCGCTATGATAAAGAAGGCAATTGGGCAAAGTCGGGGGAAGTCAACATGGCTTTGCTCCACTCACTGATAAGCGATCCGTATTTTTTACTCCAGCCTCCGAAAAGTACTGGTCGAGAATTATTTAACCTGACTTGGCTGACAGATCACCTTCAAGATTGCCAGATCAGCCCTGAGAATGTTCAACGAACCTTAGCCGAGTTTACCGCCCTAACCATCGCCAATGACGTCAACAAAGAGTCCCCTGGAGAATTGCTTGTTTGTGGCGGCGGAGCCCATAACCCGTTGATAATGGATAGATTAACCAAACTATTACCTGATTGGGAAGTAATGACGACAGCAGAACAAGGAGTTGATATTGATAACATGGAGGCAATGGCTTTTGCCTGGTTAGCATACCGTACCCTACACCAGTTACCGGGTAACTTACCCGAAGTGACAGGGGCACAACAAGTGGCTTGCCTCGGTGCCATTTATCCGTCCTAACATTAAGTAAATACTGCTGTATTGGGTGTACTGACGTTGCGAGTTTTTACAGACTTCGCCTGCTAAAATTTGAATTGCCAGTACGCCCTAACATTTTTTCCAGACTTGCGTACAATTTAACTTTTTCAATCGGCTTTGCGACATAGTCATCCATTCCGCTGTTGTAACACCGTTTTTTCTCATCATTTAGAACATTGGCGGTCAGCGCGATAATGGAGGGAGGCTGATTGGTTGATAAAGCACGAATTTTCTCCGTGGCTTCCAGGCCGCCCATATTCGGCATCTGGCAGTCCATCAGAATTACATCGACATTATTTGCCTTCATAAAATTCAATGCTTGCAAGCCATCATCAACAATTGTCACCTGTTCCAAGCCCAGACTTTTCAAAAGGGCTCTTATCAATTGCTGATTTACCCGGCTATCTTCCGCAACCAAAATATGCCTGTCAGAATACAATGAAAGATCCATCTCAACCGTTTCGTTAACCATCTTAGTGGTAGACTCTGGGCTTTTTTTCAACGTCACATCAAAAGAGAACTCTGTCCCTTTCCCAGGTTGACTCGTTACCTTCAACTTGCTTCCCATCAATTTGCACAGACGACTGGAGATAGCCAACCCAAGTCCTGTACCACCAAATTGGCGCGAAATTGACCCATCGGCCTGGGTATATGAATCAAAGATAAATGATAATTTTTCCGCTTCAATGCCGATACCAGTATCCTGTACCTTCATTGAAAAACGGCTACTTTTCTTACTATCCCCAACTAAGGTCAACTCCAGACTTACGTTACCCTTGTGGGTAAATTTCACGGCGTTACCCAGTAAATTGATTAAGACCTGACGGATCCGATGTTCATCTCCACGGTACATAGTGGCTGTTTGCCTATCTATATGATAATCAAGCAACAAACCTTTTTTTGATGCCTCATTCTGAACCGTATGAATACAACTTTTAACGAGCCTCCCTAGATCAAAATCATCGCACCTAAGTTCCACCTTACCAGTTTCAATTTTTGAATAATCCAGAATCTCATTGATAATAGAAAGCAACGAGGTCGCAGAATCTTTGAGGTAGGTAACCTGCCGCCTTGATTCATCATCCAACGGATTTCCTTCGAGGCATTGAATGAAGCCAAGTACCCCGTTCATCGGAGTTCTAATTTCATGGCTCATATTCGCCATAAATTCAGTTTTGAGCTTTAAGGCCGTATTCAGTTCTTTGGTTTTTTCAGCAAGGCGATTATTTAATGCTGCCATTTTTTCATCTCGTCGATGAATTGAACGGTCAACAGTTTGAATTTTTCTTGCCAAACACCCTACCTCCCCTTCCAATATTTTCAAACCATCAATAGCAACATTTCCTTCACCAACATTTGGTAATATTTCTATCAAAGCATTCAGAGGTTTAGTTATCTTTTTGTGCATATAATACAGAATGAATGCAAGCATAGTAATAAATGGAAATGCAAACAATGCCAACTGCTGGAACATATTATAAATAGCCTGAACTGAACAGTAATGCACAACATATTTTGCAACAGGCTTATTATTAAACATCAATGGATAGCCCAATTTATAGTTCATATTCAAAAATGACACACCGTCCTGATATGGAAGTGCATGATTAATGGCTGACGGGTCATTATTTTTAACATAAAAATGCAGTAGGTTATTATTGAAATCATAAACTGAAAGAGAACCGACCTCCTCATAGTTGCTTAGTAACCGGTTTAGCTCTATAGCTTTTTCAGTACTACCAAAAAGTGCAGCATCAATAATTAACTTACTTGATGCATTCATCAGTACTTGCACATCTTTTACAACTCTTTCTGTGCTGTTCTTGAATGTTAAAAGCAATGCAGTGGCAACAGATATAAACATAATCAGACCTATTACCATGTATATTTTCCGAGCCAAAACACCCTGAGAAATTTTTCTGGCTCTCATTCTTTCATACAATTTTGATTCAACTGATTTTGAAGTCATAAATAAATCAGGCATAATAACTATCTCGCCTATTTCTCAGTAGGAAGGTTATTCGCAGACCAATCCAGCCACGATCCATCATAATGAGCGACATCGAAACCTGAACGCTTGAGCAAATAATAACTTAATGTTGCTGCTTTTCCTCTATTACAGTACGTGATATTTTTTTTACTCTTATCAAGGGAAGAAAATAGCTCAAGCAGTTCATTTTGAGGCTTTAATATTGTTTCTCCTTCATTTGTTGAAACGAAAAAGTCCGCGATTGATAAATGACGGGCACGAGGAATATGACCATAAACATGCGTAACTGAGCGATTTCCCTTAAATTCGGATAATGTTCTGGAGTCGTAGAGTTGATAATCAAGGCTATAAGTGGCTACCTTTGCCACCATTGTACTAGCATACGTATCAGAGTTAAAAACAGGTAGATAATTGCTACGGATAGGCATGCTAACTTGCCTAGTATAACTATAATTCTTCCGCCATTGCTTAAAACCTACATCAAGAATTGCAATATTATTATGGCCGTATAATTCCATTACCCAAAACATACGAGCCGCATCTAGCAAGCGACCGTCATCATATAGCACCACCAGCTTACGCTTATTCAATCCTTTGCTTTGTAGCAGTGGCGTGATTTTATTCTTATCTTTAACATAGTAAATATCATTATTAACCATATATGTATCACTAACAGGAAAACTAATAGCTCCAGGAATATGTCCAAGAATATATTCTTCCGTTGGGCGAGTGTCATAAATGATAACATCATGACTACCAAGCTTGTTGTTTAGCCATTCGGCACTCACTGCATGCTTGGTCCCTACCGTTTGTGCCTTTGGCAAAGAGCTAAACAATAAGGAAGTAAACATTGTAATTATCCAGATTATTTGAATGTTTTGTATTCGCCTCATACTAACTCCTAAATCATAATATTTCAGGAACCAAGAAAACCGCTGAGGTTATTTTTTATGGTCATACTGCTGTACCTAAATCAAACGGAGCAAATTTCTTGCCAAGAGTAAACCCCATTAACACCCTGAAAAATATGGATTAACCCTCGTCTTACAAAGGTACGCATTGCCAAAACGCATAATGCAATGCGATTTTGAGAAAGGATAAACCCAGCCATATGGGCGACTTAAGGGGCAATAGCTAAAAGTGTGCCTCATAGACACAGCTATAAGTCACAGATGATGTTGGAGCACCACTTCACGTTCAATTACCGCTTAATCTGACTAACAACGCCCCCTTGGTCTCTTCACACCCGCTAGCAATATAGCTAACGACAAATCTCACTGTTTAGTAGTTACATTTGCTCAAATCTGGTCACTAATTGTTTGAATAAAACACCAAAAGTAAATAAATCGTTAAAAAATAAGTGCGATCACCTTGTCCTATTAACACGGGATTTTTCACCATAAATATGACAAAGATCACCCCTTTTCACCGACAAAGATCACATTTACAAGTCATTAATTTTACTAGGATAAAAACAACGCAAACGTTACACTTGCAGCCATAAAAAATACAGTTCCTAACAGGATAATCACCTGTTTTTCTTCCCCATACGTGAAAGGTTCTAAGTAAAGATGAGTCCGGAAAAATACCTTCTTGACTGGCAGTCTAGCCAAACAAATGCAGAATCCATCTCACCACTTCTTGGCCAGCTATACCGCGAAAAAGGCGTAGAAGTCCTTCTTTTCGGCCGCCAAATCGTCAATGCTTCTGTCATCGACATTATCAAAGCACACCGCGTTGCCCGTCGTTACACTGGCAGCGAGTTACCTCCATCTCAAACTCTCCCACTAATTGAAGCGTTAACTGAACTTAACCTGTCACCGTGTCGAATCGATGTCGGCCAGCTAGCTTACGATTATTGGAAAGGCCAAGAAGATGCGAGTAATCTAAGTGACTTTTTGCAGACAGCATTAGTAGAATCACTCAGCAGTTCTCAATCCGTCGAACCCCGTGATGTTGTTCTTTACGGCTTTGGTCGAATTGGCCGACTGTTAGCTCGATTGCTGATTGAAAAAAGTGGCCAGGGCTATCCCCTACGTCTTAAAGCAATTGTTGTACGTGGTGGTAAAGTCGGAGATCTGGAGAAACGTGCTAGCCTGCTGCGCCGTGACTCTGTTCATGGGCAATTTAACGGAAGCATCACCGTTGACGAAGAACGTAAAGCCATTATTGTTAATGGCAACTATATTCAGGTCATTTACGCAAATAGCCCGGCCGAGGTTGATTACACAGCCTACGGTATCGACAATGCGCTTGTTGTTGATAATACGGGGATGTGGCGCGACACTGAAGGCCTGAGCCAACACCTTGGTTGTGCAGGCGCGAAAAAAGTACTGCTGACGGCGCCTGGTAAAGGTGACATCAAAAACGTTGTATTCGGCGTCAACGAATCCGCTATTCATGATGAAGACCAAATCATCTCGGCTGCGAGTTGTACCACTAACGCCATTACGCCAATTCTGAAAGCGGTCAATGATAAATACGGGATCCTTTCAGGCCATATCGAAACTGTTCACTCATTCACCAATGACCAGAATCTGATCGACAACTTCCATAACGGAGAGCGCCGTGGTCGTTCTGCTGCGCTGAATATGGTGCTGACTTCGACTGGTGCCGCAAAAGCCGTTGCAAAAGCACTGCCTGAGCTTACCGGTAAACTAACGGGGAATGCCATTCGTGTCCCTACCCCGAATGTTTCGATGGCAATTGCCAACCTGAACCTAAATTCTGACGTAGAAGCTGAAGAACTCAATCTCTACCTACGTGAGATGGCACTTAACTCACCGTTATCAGGCCAGATTGACTATACCCAATCGACTGAAATCGTATCAACCGACATCGTTGGGTCACGCCATGCCGGTGTGGTAGATGGCGCTGCCACTATCGCTCAGGATAAGCGTTGCGTGCTCTACATTTGGTACGATAACGAGTTTGGATACAGCTGCCAGGTCGTACACTGTATGGAGCAAATGATGGGTGTTCGCTATAAGACCTACCCAGAAGTGAAGTAACAAGTGAAATAAACCTAGCTGAAAACAATAATTATATTCTCCTCTTGCTCTTTGCCGCCTAGGTTCAACTAGGCGGCATTTTTATTGTTGGTAATTGTCCCTTACTTCGACAAATTACGCTATTTTTAAGGAGTTCAGCTTAAAAAGCGCCGCGGTCATAACTGAGTACCTGCTGAGTATGGGGAGCGATCATGGAACTCTTTTTCATCCTACTCGTTCTTCTCGTTACCACGCGAAGCTTCGGTGAGATAGCAGAACGTATTGGGCAACCGGCCCTGATCGGCGAGCTGATCGCCGGTATCGTGCTCGGTACCACCGCAGCACAATACGCCGATTTTATCCCCCATATCGCCGAGCTCAACCACAGCCCCATATTTGAAACAATTACTGAACTTGGCATGTTCTTTATCATGCTGTACGCAGGCGTTGAGCTTCAGCCAAGTCGGCTCATCGAATATTCTCGGGGAGCCGTAATGGTGGCCGTTTCTGGCATGGTATTTCCTATGCTGCTCGGCATTGGCTTAGGATGGATATTTCTCCCGCAGTCGGACGCCTTCTTTGCCCAGAGCGTATTTCTTGGTACAGCACTGGCGATAACCGCGGTTCCGGCGACGATTCGCATTCTGATGGATCTCGGAAAACTCGAATCACTATCGGGCCAGATCATCGTCTCAGCAGCCGTGTTCGATGACGTCCTGAGCCTGATCCTGCTTACCTGGCTGACTGCCCTCATCGGGGCCGAACCTACCAGCAGCTATGCCATAGCACTGCTGGTGCTCAAAATGCTCGCTTTCTTTGCCATCACCATCGTCATCGGTGTGTTTGTATTTCCGTTCGGCGGTCGCTTCATGCGTGGGATCAAACAAAAAGAATTTAACTTCAGCGCACTCTTAGTCTGGGCGCTCGCCTTTTCTGTCCTCGCCGAATTGCTTGAGCTGCACTATATTATCGGGGCTTTTGTAGCTGGCTTGTTCTTTGAGCGCAAAACCATAGATGCGTCTGCTTACGAAGACGTTCGCAACAAAACCTCCGCCATGACCTATGGCTTTCTGGCACCGATCTTCTTTGCTTCGATAGGGCTGCACCTGGACTTTACAGCCATCTTTGAGGTGCCGGTGTTTGTCGCTGCTTTGTTGTTTGCCGCTTTCATTGGCAAGTTTGTCGGTGCCGGAGCTGCTGCTCGCTATGTCGGGCTCTCATGGCAGGAAGCCTCGGCCATCGGCGCAGGCATGAGTGCCCGTGGAGCCGTCGAGCTGGTTGTCGCCGATATCGCGCTCAAAGCCGGGCTGTTTGACAGCCATGCGGTAGAATCACCTGTCATCGAACATATCTTTTCCGCTGTTGTTATTATGGCGGTACTGACCACCCTCGTCACACCGATACTGCTAAAGCGTATCTATCGTAGTTGATATGTTATAGAGCATAACCCGATTTCGACCGCAGCCTTTTGCTTGGTATAAGGCTTTATCCGCTTGATCGAGCAATACTTCAAAGTTTGCTTGTTTATTTAACGTCACTATACCAGCACTTACTGTCATATGGATGGTATTGCCGTCAATATGCAATGGGTTTTCCACAAGCAAGGTTCGAATCTGATTAGCTACCTCAACAGCACTCTTAACATTGGTATCAGGCAAGACAATGGCAAATTCTTCTCCCCCAATTCTTCCGAAAATATCTGACTCTCTCAGCCCCTGTCTGCTCAGTTGGGTAAAGTGCATTAACGCTTTATCCCCGACTCTATGTCCATAATTGTCATTAATTTCCTTAAAGTGGTCGATATCGAGAACAACAACGGTGAAAAGCCTATCCAGAAGCTTGTATAAGTGGAACTCTTTGTTCCCCATTTCCATGAAGTATCTTCGATTATTAATCTTAGTAAGCGCATCTCTGGTGGCTTCGAAATAGAGTTTGTCTTCATATTTCGTTCTATTGGCTTGTTCCTTTTGCAGAATATGTCGAGTCACAAGGATAATTACCAATGAGAAGACGGCCATAACTAAGATGACAGCAGGGATAATATCTCTGCTAGGTGAGTAAGGCTTCCATGAAAAGCGACCAATCTGATTACCCATAGGGGAGCGTAACGTCATGCTATGAGGTTGATTTTTTACGATCCAGTCAAGCTTCAATTCAAACAACTGGTAGTTGGTAGCAAGCATGTTTACGTACTCGTTATCCATCCGAGTACCTAACGCCAAGTAAGAGCCAGCTCTAGGAGCCCCTGTTTCCTCATCAATAAACGGGCCTCCTGCAACCAAATAAAGACTCTCTCCTAAAAGTAAATAGCCGCTTACCGCTTTGGTATCCGAGTCTGATTTTCCTGACATACTCATCAGCTCCGCGAGGCCTTGAGCCATAATTTCATCAAAGCTAAGCCGCTGCGCATCTTCATTTTTCGTCAGGTAGGAGGCTTGATTTCCTTCTTCAACCGCGACGCTAAAGTCAAAGCCATTTTTTTCTAGAAGGTAATCTCCAGAGTTTTTTTCAATCCATTGAGCATCATGCTCTACAACAATCTTCTCATAAGCTTCATCCCAATATGAATACTCTTCAAGCAACTCTTGTCTATGCAGTCTTTCGATTTTAAGAGCCAAGTTCATTCTTTGCCTGATTTCTGTCTCGGCAAGCCTATCTAGCGAACTTAGGAAATAGTACAAACTCCCCACCACAGCGATTGCCATGGCAAGGAAAATCCAGGAGATGATAACAATGACTGACCTGGCTGAGATAAATTCTTGAATGATTAATTTCGTCATGCTTAACAGGTTCTTAGTTACTAACTATTCACAACATACTTTTGCATGTCTAATACACCTAGCTCTGTCCATTGGCACCAAAATAATCACATCAAATTCACAATATCGCTTAGCCCATCTATCTGTGTTAGTTCGATTTGATTACTTTATTAATCGCAAAAACTGATTAGCATTAATAATCTACTCAAGTATCGATAGTGAAATTATCACTCCATATGACAGACTCGGCATATTGACTAGCGATAACTTCTTCTGAAATATCGAGTACTTTACAATAGTGATTAACCTGCTCCCAATCGGCTTTCTCATAAGCTTTTACTGCACTTAGCAGATAGCCAAGTTGTCCTTTACCTTCGTTCAGTGCCAACTTTAGTTCATCACTAAGGGGTAAATGGGTTAGAAGCAGAGCCAAAGGTTGATCAAGCAAAGAGTCCAACAAAGAGAAGAGCCCCATTATAAAAGCTTGACTAGGCTCTGCTTGAAATGATCCTTTAACTACGAGCTGCTCACAAATTCGCGCTCGTTGAATGGAAAGAACATATAAAGATTGAGGTTTATGCTGGCAGGCATGAGCCGCTGTCATTAATGAGATGAATAAGAGTAACTTATCCCGCCCAAGATAATTCAGTGCATGTTTAAATGAGGTTATGCCCTTAGTAATAAAGGATGATGCATTTACATATTTAAGAAGTTTATAAGATAATGAAACATCACTGGCTATCAATTTTTCTATTGCAGCATAATCCAGTTCAGGATTCGAAACCTCTTTACATAGTTGCATAATAACCAGCAGCGATGGCTCGATCGCCCGCTGTTGTAGCATTTCTGGTCTACTAAAGAAATAACCCTGAAAATAATCAAAACCGGCTTCTTTCGCCTGCTGAAATTCTTTATAAGTTTCTACTTTCTCGGCTAAGAATTTGATCTTATAACTAAGACAACGATTAATAAAAACCTTTGCCTTTTCCAGAGGAACAACTCGAATATCAAACTTGATGATGTTGATATAAGGCAGAAAAGGCTTCCAGCGGGAATCGGGAATAAAATCATCGAGAGCCAGCATGTAGCCTTTTTGAGAGAGGGTCACTACCGCTTGTAACAGTTCATCTGTCGGTTCGCAATCTTCCAGAATCTCAATAATAAGTTTATCTTTGGGGAATAAAGTTGGTATGAGCCTAATGATACTGCTGTATGGAAAATTAACGAAAGCAAGTTTGTTCCCCGTTGCATTGCAACATGAATTCATAAACTGCTCCGACAATAGGCGACTGGTTGCACTCTCAGCTTCTATATCGGGAAACGAATTCTTCGGGCCGTCACGGAACAGCAGCTCATAGCCAATCGTTTTTTTATTTGCATTTAGAATCGGTTGCCTGGCAACGTATGAGTACATATATTGTTAGTTCCTGAAATAGTCTAAATACAACAATCAATATAGAGACTATCGCGTTGGTTAACTTCCGAGCGCTTCTCTTTCATGAGCGCTAAGATGGCAGCCTACCATGCTCAGCTTGTAATCTATGAACGAAACTAATGTCGACAGGTGAGGCAACACCTCAAACCCAGTCAATTTATGTACTAATGATGCATTCTTTATTGGAATAAGTATTAACTAAATGTGTAAAAATATGAATAGCTCTGCAGTTCACCTCTAGTCCATGAGGGGTAGGCTTTAGCGAGGTTCAATTAAGAACCATCATTCCCCTTACTCAGTGTCATGCTTAGTCTCCTGGCAGTTCCGCAATGGCATATCAGGGAGCATTCATATAATGGGGGGCATACAGAATACGTCTAGCTCCAACGCCTTCCCCCATAGTTTGAAAACTTAAATTAAGCGAAACCAAAGCGGCCTTAATGCCCATAACGAAAAAAACACCACAGAAGGTGCGTATTTTTTTTTACTCCATAAAAAGCGCGATTGTTCTTTTAAAAATTCCGCACCTAAAAATGAATCTGCAAGTTGTTCAGATTCCCGTGCGTTAGTCGTTTTTAGCTCACCCAATTGGCTTCCGGCTAGAAACTTACGTTCTTCCTCGTTGGCAACCCAACCTTGAGCAATACGTTCTGCTTCAGCCATTAATTGATCCTGTGGCACTACCTTTTGAATTAATCCAGCATCAAACGCTTCTTTAGCCGTAGGTTTCCAGCCTTCACTTCCTAACATACGCTGAGCATTCATTTCACCCATTAAGCGAGGAAAATGGATGCTTGAGCACCCTTCAGGAGTTATACCCAAGGCCGCGAAAGGTGTGGAAAAGGTCGCATTTTCTGAGGCGATTATACTATTGGCTAATGATGCTGACGTTACGCTGGCTCCTAATGCCGGGCCATTAACTGCTATTAATAGCGGTTTATTGCAATTTAGAAATAGTTCGAATAGCGCCTGATTGTTTTTGATGATTAATTTACGCAGCTTTCTAGGCGCCATCAACTTTAATGAGCCACCTAGATTGACTCCAGCAGAATAATATTTACCTGCCCCAGTTAAAATTACAGCCCTGACTGTATTGTTAGCATTAGCCTTGGAAAAGGCTTCACTTAATGCATCCATCATCTCCATCGTCCAACCGTTTAATTTTTCTGGACGATTCATGGTTATGATAAGCACACCGCCTTTAAGGCTGGTTAATAGGTGGCGAGCAGCAATACTTGTTAAATTCAGGTCATTCAAAGTTTTTCCCCTACTAAAGCAATACCGTTCAAATAAGACTACTACACCCATCCTCCTTAAACCAAATTATGTAACCTAATTAGATAATTGCCTTATGCCTGTATATTTTACAGCACATTACAGTGTGAAGTTCTGGCTCTTAACCATAACTTCCAACGTCCCAGTTGGCGCTGGTCTTTTAATCCCAATACACTTTCATCGATTTGCTCTAGCCACTTTGCCAAGGCATACCAATCATCTTCCCTTTCTATGTTACCAATCCCTTCTTGCCTTGTGCTCCTTGAAAAACCGGGGGTCAGCTGCCATTCATTTAGCTGATAGAGCGACGTACCTACAGGCCAGGCGGCACCAAAATCGATTAACTTGATAGAACCTAACTCAGGTAGATATAGGATATTCGAAGGCTTGACATCACAGTGTACCCATCCAGCTTGATGGACACAGTCAATTGCTCGCACAATCTTAGGGAGGCACGCAATAAACAAGCTGCACTGGTCGAGCGAAAATGTTATCAGGCTCTCCCCTTCCACATAGGGCAATATTAGTAATGACGATAGGATCTCAATCGGCTGGTTAATATAAGGAGAATGGCACTGCGTCATGCAAAGCCATTCTCTTTCTAATTGCTCATGCTCAGCATGTTTAACAATGACTTTACCTCCTGTACCGTTATCAATAGCCACAAAAACACCAAGGCTCAGCACCTCGATGAGGGTATAGCGTTCAAACAGCACCGTACCAAGACTCAAATCTGGGATCTTTTTCATTTGGAACATTCTCATGAAAACCCAAAAGACGGCAAACGTGCCGTCTTTAATTTATCTGGGTGTTTATCATTCCTATGTCGAATTGACTAGCGGAGACTTACTCCCCCCAACCGCTATAGCGAAGATGGCAAATGAAAGTTTGTTAATAGCCCCTTTGTCAAAGCAGCGTTACTGTCTTTTAGCGCATACCGTAATACCACCTCTTCATTCGCAAGCTTATAGACAAGATTACGAACTCTTCGGTCGCCAGTCGCACTCGATTGGCCATCAAACAGCATTCGAAATAGCGCCCACTGCCCTGAATATGATTGACTCGCGATGCGGTTTTCACCCTTATAGAAGTTCGCAGAGATATAGCCATCTTCTCCCGTTGATGGCCACGCGATGTTTTGCCATAACCTCGGGCCATGACGGTAAGCAAACACGCTTTCTGCTTCGCGAAGATCAAACTTTGTGGTAGTTGTCGTCATCGAGCTTGCTTTGAGACGTAACTGCAAGGCCAGCTCCTGCCCGGTTGGCCCAAAGAATAGCTGTCTTATCTTTTTCGCTCGTTTGATTTGCTGCAAAGTCGCTAAACGCAAGGGAAGCTTTTCCCCTTCTACTTCGGCCAATTTCAACGTGCCGTTGTCCCAGTATGCAAACGGCTGGAGCTCTGCGGTTATAAATGTATCAATTCGTCCCTGCGGTTTAAACATGGTAGCAAAATCATCAATGGCAACCTCCCCACGCCCTTGTAATGAGAAAGGGAAACGTCCTTCGATAGCCTGGCGGTAAAATCCATATACCTGCTCTTTCCACTGGGTGTTTAAATAGCCGACACCACCCTTAACAACATGTTTCCAGGCTTGTTTGTCTAACGTTTTAATCCAAGACGCAACCTGACTTGGCGACCGGCCAGAGAGACGGCGAAGCGTTACTAATGCATCCTGGCTACCAGCAGCGTGCACCTTGGCATAACCGTAAAACGCCTTGGCAGGATCACTGCTTGTCAATGCCGTATCCAAATAGGTATTTAAATTGTCAAATTCCGTGATCAACTCGTCAACCGGCGCACTCTTGCCCTGTGTTGCCATAAATGAGGCGTAGCTGCTAAATGCTTCATTCACCACATAAGATGGCTGCAGGCGAACTAACTTATCACCCGCAATACGGTTAACTTTATCGACCTTTTTCAATACCTTTGCGGCCTTCTTCAAGCCCAGTTGCTTGGCAGCCTTGGTGTTGCCCTTGGTATCAGCATTATTTTCAGAAGCTAGCGTCGTATTGTTCACAACAGCATCAAGTACATCAATTAATGGACTGGTTGCTGGCTCGCGAGCTATTTTTACGGCGTATGCAAGATCCGCCATGCTGTCGAACTCTTTCACCTCAATATTATTTATCAGCTCTTTCCACTGATAAACATAATCAGAATAATAGAGCCGCTGTACTCTCTTACTTAACTTGGTTAACTCCGCAACTGAAGCCCCCGACATATCACCCTGAATCGATTTGAATTCTTCGAGCTGCTTCTTCAGTAGCGATGATTTAACGGATAAATCAAGTTTTGAATGCCCCTTACGTGTATAAAGCTCTGGCAGCAAATAACCATGGAAGCCGGGTTTGAACTGGAACATTGAAGAGAACTTGTCACCCAGCTGACGACGAATATCCACCCTATTCCGGTATTCTGGTAATGACTTCACTCGTGCATAAATTAAACGTTCCGGAGATAAGCCTTCGAGGTTTTGAACTGCAACCGAGATCAGCTCATCATTAGATTCCAGCACACGGCTATAGTCACTACCGAACAAATCGGTCATCAGAAAACTTAGCTGATTGATGCTATCGGCAGAAATATCGCCTTGGTCATTTAGGGTATCGACCAGATAGCCAATCATTTCATTTTGATCTAAACGATTCGCATCAAACAGCATTTGATAATAGCGTAGTAACTCGAAGACTTTGCTTGGATTACCTAAATTTACGTAGACGTATAACTCACTACTCAGTAGATCGGCAATCTGCGGCAACAGAAACTGCTGTAGCTGCTGCTGATAGACATAACGGATCTGCTCTGCAGTATCTTCTTGTTTAATACTAACTTTTTGATACCACGGTAAAGGCTTATCCCCTTCTTGAACGACCGCGCGCAGCTCATTCAATACTGGGATCAGCTCCGCTAAACCGGAATGTCCCTCTTGTAGACGGTTCACATCACTACGGTATAGGCTCAGTTCTGTTATGGCTTTACTTCTGAACGCTTCGTCTTGATTCCAGTTATCACGTAACTGCAAACCGAATAACGCCACCGCAGCCACTAGGCCCATGGCAAAAGCACTTCGGGCGGCAATGTAGCTATAATGACGACGCTTATTGACACCGACAATTTCAGCTTCCGGCAAGATCACATGGCTAAAAATCCGGCTTGAGAATAAGTTTTGACGACCTTGCGGCTGCGCCTGAACGATATCAGCATTAAAGGCAGCCTTTTCCGCGACCAATTGGGTAAGCAAATCATAGCTGGTACCTTTTTGCCCTGTCGTCACCAAGTACATACCACGTAGCCAGACTGCCTGACGAACACGATTTTCTCGTCCTAGGTTGGTCAGCAGTTCATTGGCTCGCTCGAAGAAAACACGTAGCTGATACGGTAAAGCAATAACTGAATCGGCCTCGTCTCTGCGCGCTTCACGCAGTAGCTGAAATTGCTGCTGAGATAAGTTTTTCAATATATCTTGGCAGGATCTTTCCAGCTGACGGGGTTCAAAGTGATTTTTGTCGTCTATTGAGAACGTCACGCCAAATGGATTTTCAACATCGCAGCCAGAATAGCTGGCAAAGAAGTTCACAAAGTCCGAGATCGTGTCTGCCTTGGTAAATACCGGATATACCGGCAGCGAAAGCCCCGTATGCTCCCCCAGCTGTAAGATAGCTTCCTGAAGGTTTGAGCTAAGGATCTGGCGGGCTTTCTTATCGCATTGTAAAAACTGATCACAGCCGATAGCCGTAATGACCCCATTGACTGCTTGGCGAGGGCGGTATTTCAACAATTGCTTCGCAAGCACGCGCCATAGAGCGTCATCAATACCTTCACTATCAAATAGACGATGACCAACCTCAATGACTACTGCGTTGTCATTGCTCCAAAAACGAACATATTGATCAGTATCACTTTCGTCAATGGAGCGATGCAATACCGGCTCTAAGTTATTTTGTTGCAGTAAACTACTTTTGGCGTCATTTTCACCGCCAATTAGTACATACCATGGCAGTTCATAGAGGCTTTTTAGTTTGTTGCCACGAGCGCCACGGAGTTGTTTAACCGCCGCTTTAAACAGCTGGCGGATAACCATGACATCTTGCTTGAACAATATGGACTGATCATGCTGTTGATCGTTACCCTTCGAACGGTTCAACCAATAGGCAAAAAATAGTGTCAGGATTGTACCAAGCAACAAACTGATCATAATTATCGGTTTAAGCAGTGAATCTGATTCGGGATCGGTTGGTATCCATAGCCACGCTGCTCCAAAGCAAGCAAACAGAACTATCGACAGCAAAAGTAATGGTTTATTTAGTTTCATGTTATTCATTATTGTTGTTGTCTATTTCGGCGAACGGATGCATTAAGGCCAAAGCGAACGTTAAGCTCATTTTTCAGCAATTTTGCTTTTGTAATATCTGCTTGATTAGGCACAATTAGCTCGGTGCCACCAGCAACATCATTCAGCTCTACGGTGTATCCGGCAGCCTTCAGATCTTTAGCCAGTCGCTCACCATCAGCACGCTCAGAGAATTCGGCCAATAACACCTGCCATCCAATCGTAGAAGGCGTGGCAGTATCGACTACCTGCTGTTCTTCTTTTGCCTTATCGATCAGTCCTAGATCTTCATCTGTGCTGATGTAGACCAAATCTTCATTCTGGGTGGTATGAATGAATCCATCCATCTTCAGAGAGCTAAAGGCAAGCAATGTCGGTTCGCTGCGGTTTCCATACCAATACTCTGAGAACAAGTACGATCCTAATATCACCGATAAGCTAATTAGCAGTAACTTCGACGTACTCAGAAAACACCAAGGTTTTTGAATATCCGGTAATTCTGGGGTTTTTGGCACTAACAGCGCTGACTCTTCACGGTAATAGCGAACGATAGTATAAAGTTCAGATTGCAGCTCATTGATTTTATGACGCTCTGAATGGCGGTACTTGCCGAGGAACCCCAACATAATGAGCACATACTGCAACTCTAAAAAATCGACCAACTTTGATGGCTGACGACGGGCCTGATCAAGCAGGTGAAAAAAGACTTCACCACCATTTCGCTGGTTAAACACCTTGCTAAGCAAAGAGTTGTTTTCCCAGCGCGACTTAACTCCCCAGCCCGTATACAAAATAGTTTCATCAAAAGCCGCACACAGCACAAAGCAACTTTTTTCTACCACGCTGGGGTGATAGTCCAAAAACAGGCCACGTCGCTTGAAATCAGCAATACCATCTAAGAGCTGCTGGCGAAAACCATCAATATCAAGCGGTGATCCCTGCCGCGGTAAACTCACTAACAACGCTAATAGCTCGCTTGCTGCATTCAGCAAAGGATTGCCATAAATCGCCAGGTTTTCGATTAACTTTTCTGTCCCGCTCAAATCAAGCGACACAGCCGGCTCTTCATTCGGCACTCGTCTTGTTGATTCAGTACGACGAATCGAAATCGTTTCTTGCTCATTGAATAATGAAGTCATGCACTGGGTCCTAGCGAATCACAAAAAATTCAACATCAACATCACCGATACGACTATCGACATGCAGTGCAATTGGTTCATCTTTTTGAATGAGTTCTCGCCATAAGGCCGACTGAGTATCAATTTCAAAATAGGCGGCATCACTGCGTGCTTTTAATTCAGAAGGAGGAACAGGGAGTGCACGTAGCGGGACGCCAGAAAGTGCATTACGAACAAGATCCGCAATCGTGCTATTACCTGCCAGTTTACTGGCCTGTGGGAACTGTTCGCTGAGTTTGACCGAGCCTAACGAAGACGAAACAACTAAAACAAAACGTCCTGCATTAAACAGTCCACGGTCTTGTACCAAGGTGCGTAATAATCGACGCTTTTCAAACAAGCTAGTGTCCCACACAAGCGTTGTTAAGCTGTCTAGCTGTACTTCTCGCAGCAAAACACGAATATCAGAAAACAAACCAGAGAAGAGAGAGTAAAGCCGGCTGTGTTCCCAGCGGTCGTATTCCTGCGGCATTTTCCCTTCTAGCCCTTGCATCTCACCGACGATTTTCAGGCATTCATGGTAAATATCATGCGGGGCCACCGTGCCGACATCCAGCCAAGACTTGACACTTGGCAACCATCTACCCAACGCCTGCAGCCATAAATAGTCACGAATTAATGCCTGATGGCTTTTGCTTGCCGACTCAACCTGTAAGCGTTGCGAGATGCTTCGAGCCCGATACTGCATCTGGGCGTAAATGTCATTCACATTATCCTGAAGGTAATCAGAAACAGTAAAATAGAGGCAAACCGGGATGAATGCTTTATTCAGTACCACTTCACCATCTGACTTATGCTCTGTGACGTGTGCAATCGGGATGATGGTGTAATCCTGGAGATCATCACCTTCCAGTTTTAGCTCGATGTTCAATTCTGCCAGCTCCAGCTGGAGCGCTTCGCTGTGGTCACGGCTGGTGTCAAAGACATTGTGATCTAGTCGACGATACCGACGGTGCTTATCTTGCTGGGTGCCAATATCAACGACACCTGAACGATAAATTGGCAGCGCAAGATAGACAAGCTTATCATTGGTACCAGGTGGTACTTCCAGCGCAAGTCCATTTTGAATATCAAACGGCGTACCGTCGGGAAATAAGCCTTTTGCTCTTTTGATCCCGACCTTACCGATATTGTTCAATGAACTATCAAGCTCTAATTCCGCCAGCCCATAGCGATTCGGGTTCATCAGCTCACGATAGTCTTTAACAAAACCTTCCAGGTAGCGTTCTTGCTGCTGGAAATGTTGCGGGCTAAGGAACATACCTTCAGACCAAACTACTTTTTTCTTATCCATTATTGGTTAGTCCTCTTGACCGGTAATACTTACGTTGACGCCGTCAAATTTGGCATCAATAACAACTGGCTGTCCCGCCATAATTTGTACAAATGCTTTATTTTTTGCCTCTCGATAGTCAGCAAATGCCGCCACCACGCCGACGTATTTCGTCTCGGCGATCAAAGGCAGTACAACCTGGCGCTTTTCATTCGGCAGGACACTGTCGAGATTGCGCTTGGACAGCAAACCGGCCTTTAATACTCCTTGGTCATCACTATACAGGTCAATAAAACTTGCCTGGCTAAATGCCTCGCTGTCCTGTAACTGATAGATACGTACTTCCAGTGGTGACGCTAAACCATCAATATTTGGGTTGATGTTGTTGGCAGCGTCAATATTGACAACGACTTGCAACGGAGAAGCATCCTGCCAAAACGCTAACCCACTGCAGCCGCTAAGCGCTAGCATGGCCAGAGCCATAATTAACTTTATTGTCATATCACTTTTCTCCGAGTGACTGCTTGATACGTAAACTTTCACTAAAATACGCTTTGAACTTCAATTGCCATTCCTGGTTATCTTGCTGGCGTTGGAAGTAACGCTTATACATTTCCCAGTAATCGGGTTTGCGACTAAAGAAACCGGGCTGTATTAAATCGTTGAACATCCCTTCAAGATGACTCGGTGCCATTTCGTCCATTAATCGACCAAACGCCATTTCAACAGCCTGTGTCATTAATTCTTGCTGCTTGGCTTGCATCGTGATGATCTGCTGCGCATCAATACCAGTAGCTACGCCAGAGGAGATGCTAATAGGTTCTGCAATATCACGTTGGAGCGGTACTGGCTGAAGACGGTTTGAGACAAGCTCAGCGGCAAAAGAGTCCGACGCCTCGGTGGCAAATGGATCATCATCAAAACTGCCCTCGTTAAAGCTGTCACCATTAAAACGATCGACATGAACAGATTCCAATTGCGGCAGCACTTCAGGTTCTAAATCGCCGAAAGGGTCAAGGTCGACAACACCGCCAGACATGGCTGGTTCTGAAATAGCGGAGAACGACAGTTCATCTGCGTGAGTCTGACGAACAACTTCAGGTTCGGCATGCTTATCCAATACAGGCAGCTCACCACCAAAAGGATCGTCAGCCCATTCTCCCAATGATGCGGATTGTGCCGGAAATGACGGCTTAATTGTCGCTCGCTCGGGAACAAAACAAGACACCATTAATCGATAATGACCCAGATCAAGCACATCACCATCATTCAGGCTCGAACTGTTGTTTTTCCCCAACGGTTGGTGATTACCGTTGATAAATAGCCCGTTGGTACTGACATCCATCACCTGGTAGCCACGGCTACCTCGATTGATAATCGCGTGGGTACCCGAGATGGCCCTTGATGCATCAGACAATTGCATCGTTGTTCCGTAAGAGCGTCCAATACTACCGCCCTCTTCCGGGAAGTTCTTGGTCCACTCAGAGATAGGTTCTCCATCAGGAGAGCTTATAATTCTTAATGATAACGGCATATTACCTCTCCTCACACTGCGCAATTGCTTGATTAAACTCACTCACAAACAGTGGGTACTGCTTGGTAAATTTCTTTGAAAAGTAGACACCTAAAGGTTTTTCTTTTACGACACTTCGCGTAATTGCCCGGTGGCTGATCCCCAGACTTTGGATGGCATCTTTCATGACGAAATCGTTCGCCAGCACAGCTCCGACTTCACCTGCCAGCAGCAGTTCAATCAGCGTTGTTGGCTGACGTGGTTTTTTCTCAACACGATAACCTGACTTATGCAGCCAAAACCACTTATTCGAACCAAAGATTGCCGTAACTGCCACCTCTTCTTTGAACATTGCGCTTTGGGTATCAATCGAATCAGACAAGCTAAACCAGCTCCACACCTGGTTCATCACCGGCAATGAATAATCAGCATACTTATCGCGTATCGCATTTTGTGATGCCAGGAAGAAACCATGCTGCTCACCCACTTCTACGAGGATCTGCGCCCGATCCCAATCTGTCATCGTGATCTGATACGGCTGCTGCATGACTTTCATAGTGCATTTCAGCTTTTCAATACCCGGGCCTTTCATATCGCCTTCTTCCTGGTATTGATACGGTCGCCACTCTTGGGTGACGAGTAATAATCGCTCAGGACGAACTTCGCTATAAGCATTAAAAGTCACACCAAAAGCCAATAAAAACGCGGTGGTATACTGGAACCAGTGAGCTTTAAATAACATCGCTAAACTCATTGCTGCTCCTGCATTGATTTACCTTTCGAGCGAATAACACTGCCATTCGTACCGTATACATCGCTTGCCATCTCCATTAATACAAAGGGTATTTGTTGTTCTATTCGTCGTGCCTGCTCAAAGCTAATCGCAATATCTGGTGGTGATATATGACCTACCGGCAAATCACCTGGTTTGACTTCTCCCCTCAATATCTGCAGACCATATAATCCGGCCTGATGCGCATTGTTTACGAAACTCACACCAAACGACATCAGTGCGCTGTCTGGTCCGCTTTTAACCACATCAGGCACCGCAGAGATCACGGCCAAACCTGTCGCATAGTGATTGATCTCAGCCATTCTAGAGAGCAGGCTTGAACTGCCCGTTAGCCATAAAAGGCTGTTCTCCAGCGTAGGATCATCACGTTGCATTTCCTGTATTGCTTTGGGCATTGCCACAGCCAGCCTAAGTGAGGTTTCTTCCTCATCCACCATGACAGGAACGATTTTTACCCCGCTCTTCTCTGCCAGTTGCTTCAGTGGCAAATATTGCGTTGAATACGCACTTCTATTTTTCCGGGCATATAGAACACCTATTTGCTTTAGCGACGGCTTGAAGCGCTTTATAAAGCTCAGCGTTACATCTGCAGGCAAATTCAGTGACGTAAAGGCGAAGTTATCACCGGAGCCTTTATCGCTGTCGATAAGTCCCAATCGCACCGGATCTTTTGCATTAACCGATACGACGGCAACCTTGCCGCCTTTATAAACATTACGAACAGCGACAGTGGCTTTCGAACCAACGGTATATATCAGGCTGGTTTTGTCTTCGGCATCTAACAGCATTTCCGTTAGCAACTGTTTTGCATCGCTACCATTTTCAGCTACTGGTAGTTTCCTGATTAAAATATGAGCCTGAGGTAACTCTCGTCCATAGATGCCAAGCAGTGTCTGAATCGCAACGTCGTAAGATTTTGCCTGACGTGAAACAATCATCAATATTCTCGGAACCGATTTTGCCGGCAAGTATTCAACACCATCCTGGCTGGCTTTTACCTTCCAGTGGCTCTTACCAGCAGGCTGTAGCTCTTCACCAAGCCACATTGGCCATTGGGAAGCTGCCCATAAGCCCGAGCTCCACACCAAGACGATTAGAGATAAATATCGGATCATGATACAACCGCCTTAATCGCACGCTTGTCAAAGAATACAAACAAAACACACGCTGCGATAAAGAAGCCAGCAAGAACGAGCATTGCCTGTTCGGCACCAAGCCACACCAACATCTGGCCAACGATTACTGAACCGGATATATGGCCAAATCTTTCTAGAAAACGGTACGTTGCTGCGATAACTGAATCAGACTCTTGGCTATCAGCCATATTCACCACTACATGTGTCACCACCGGCGCATTGATCAGGCCATGCGAAAATCCCATCATCATCATCGATAACGTCATCACGACAACGATCTGCCAGTTTTGCGGCATAACCATAGCAATGGCAAGCAGCGTCAACGCTCCGCCAGCAATAAAGTTCCCTAGACAAAGCGCCTTCTTGCTATTGCCCCATTTATCAACCCAAGGGCCAACTTTATGACTGACCAGCAGCACTATCGCAGCATATGACATCAACACCTGACCAATACTTTCTTTGCTGACACCCCGCTCGGCCAATAACAGCGGTACGGCAAATGAAACAATACCGGTTAACGCGGCTTTCGTCGGGATCCCCACCAGCAGCATGGTCCGGATAAACGTTGGAATTTTAATGAGACGCCAAGAGTCAGCCATCATTGCCGACACGTTATCCATGATTGATCCTTGTAGCTTCTGACGCGCTTTCATCGACGGAAGTAACAAGCTAAACAGACTCATGATCCCGCCAATACTGGCGGCTAGTGTGAAGGTACCCTGATCACCAAGATAGTCTGCGAGTAGCGCACCAATCGCAGCACCGGCAATAAACCCGGCGTTGAAGCAAAACACAATGATGCCTGCAGCCTGGGTCTTATTCCCTTTATTACTAAATCTCAATATATACCCTTGGACAGAAATAAAGATCAGTGCCTGACCAATACCCGAGAGCAGACGTGCCGATAAGATGGCAGCTAGCCCCGGGTCTATACTCAACAACCCGCAACCAAGGCTCGACAGAAAAATACCGAATACCAGCACCCGCCGAATATCATACATTTCGATTAGCCTTGCCGCAGGCAATAACGTCAGGGCAAATCCAAGAAAGTAAAGCGTAAAAAAGATCGAGGATGCACTGGCACCCAACCCCGCCGATTCGGCGACAGAGGTCATATACTGCGGCATAATAGGGGCCATTAATGACTCCATCAATACCGCCCCCAGAAATAATGGTTTTATACGCTCCAAAACCACATCATTCCGACTTTGATTAGCTTCTCCGCTTAGTAGACGAATAAATGCAAAACACACTAACCCGCAAGCGAAAAATAGCACGGCAAAGTTCTTTAATGTCCGAGCTAGTTGCGCAATAACAATTTGCGCCTTGTAAGTCAGGTGAACTTCACCCGATAAAGAAGTACCGATGGCGTAATCAAGCATACCGGTATCGGAGATCACTTCTGTCATTGCTCCACCTTGCTGGCTAGTTGCCACAAGCTGGGTATTTTTGAACACCGCGATCTTCGATAATTCGGGATTTGTCCGGCGAAAGTTATCAAGCATCGATTCAATGCCTACCACTAATGTCTGATCGACATTATGGATCAAGATAGGCGACAGACGCTGGCTGACCACCTCAGCCAGTGATACGGCCTTGCTTTGTAGACCATCACGATACAGGCTGCCGACCAATATCATGACACTGACAGACATTGCCAGAAACACCATGGTAAAGCTGGTCAGGTAAACCGTTCGGTGCGTGCTGTTAAGCACGCTGCCAATAAACACTGCCAGCAGGACAACAATCAGCCAGATAAATGGCTGAAAACTCTTTGTGACCGTCGACTCGACAATCTGATCACTCAATACGACCTGTAGCGTACCCGCCTGAGTAAATTTGTTGTTTAGCGGTATAGAAATACTATTGTCATACTCTTGGGTTTCGCCAAAACGGTAGAGCTGCTTCTGACCTGAGAGCAGGCGCAATCCCGTTACGGAAACATCTGACTCGACAATGGGCTGTAAGACCTGACTTAAACCGGCAATATCCTCTAGGGAAACGCCCGAGTTAAGCACTTGCTCAATGCCCAGCCGTGCTGCTTCCGTTTGAGCCATTACCGTATCGGTGGTTAGCTGGCGATAACTTTTAAGTGCCTGGCCGTAACCCACAACAAAAACCAACAGCAGTGACAGTGTCACCACTGTTAACCCTAGTATGAGCCTAATTCTATCTTTTACAGGTCTCACAGCGGCTCCTAGGCAGTGGCTAAACTAAAGAACTCATCAGTAAAGCAGTGAGCCAGAGTCGTTGAACGGTGCCGATGAAGGTAAGCAAGTCGATTGAAGACCAGTGACTGGATCAAATCGTGATAGCTCATCCCCTCACCCGCAAGATCATGACAGACAATACTTAACTTGCTGCCTTCTGGGCGCTTCAGATCAGGCTTTGGATTTGCCTCAAGCACAAACAGCTTGCCGCGTGAGTCCATTCTCAAATCAACACGAACAAGGGTATGTAAGCCCATCTGATTGAAGATTTTAGAGCCGATATCAGCCAGCGCGCTGCGTAGTTCCGGTTCTTCTACTTTCAATAACCGATCGCTGGTGATCGGTTTGACATCCATTGAGGTGAATATCGCCTCATCATCTGCAAGGACACGTTCTGTAATGGAAAATGAGAAGGGTTGATCGCGCTCGATCAATACGCCGTCCTTAAACACTGTCGGCCCGGCAACAGCAACGACGAACTCTCTACCAGACAGGAAAGGTTCGACCATCACCGTATTGCTCGTCGCTTTCTGCACCTGTTCAACTATCTCGGCTAAATCGGCACGGTTAAATACCGGATGAACATGAATCGAGGCACGTCCTGAAACCGGCTTAACGATAAATGCTTCCCCGAACTCCTGCTCGATAAGATCAAGCATGACTCGCTTGGCATCATCATTAACGCTTTCACCATGACCTATGGTCACGAATGGGGCCGTCGGGATCCCGGCAGCGTTAATTTCATGCTTAAACAGGTGCTTATTGTCCAACACACCGGCTGTCATTGGCGAGTGGCCGACATATGGAACACCCAGCATTTCCAGCATTGACGGCAAGTGGCACATCGAGTCAAACCCTTGCAGACCGCCGCTGTTAGTAACAACGAGATCAATACCAAGTGCTTTCAATTTCATCGGCAAATTTAGGTTTTCAGGCAATACCTCTACATGCTTAAAGCCGGATTCCCTCAGCGCAACGGCAATATCACAGGCCACCGGCTGATAGGTTTTCGTTGAGCGCGGGCTCAAGTTTTCATAAATATAACTATCCGATTGTGCCTTTTCCCCTCCGTGCACAACCGCAATTTTAAGTGAACTTCGAATCCATTGAAGTTGCTCTGTAGTAAATGGACTATTCTTCACCGTCGTATCCTAATAACTAGTTAGCAAATTTCTTTTGCTTTTAAGCGAGCTTTAAACTCGATGTTTAAATAAATTGCTTTTCCCGCAAAATATTTAGCCATGACTATATTGTCATTCAGCTTCTTTCTACTCTGTTACGCCCCTTGATTTACCAACAAACAAACTTGCTTTGTTAATCAAGGGGCGATATCAATATCGTTTATTTATAAAGCGCATCTGCATTGGCTCTAATAGCCAACTCTGTTTGTACTAATAGTTCATCAAGAAACACCATGTGCGCGCGGGTCTCAAAAGCCGTCTCTTCCATGACTTCACACATAGAGGTTATTTTTTCAATATAGTGTTTTGTTTCATGAAAACTCATCGCTAAATCCATATTGCATTTACTTAGCTGCGCTAGCGCTGCAGCAGCTTCAGGGCCTCCAGGGACAGCTTGAGCACGAGCATATTGTGCGTTCATCTGTGCTTCGCGGCTTTCCAGCAATGCAACTGACTGCTTCAGCTTATACAAATTTCTCTGCAATTTCGGGCCAAGCTCGGCAATATCTTTGGCTTTCCATTTCGCAATCTTGCGCTGCGCTTCCCGCGAGCCCATCTGCTGCTCAAGCACTGCTTTATTACCTGACGAATAACCTTTTTTCTTACGCGCTTTACGTGTCTCAAGCCCTTTATTTCCAAGGTACTGAATACCACTCACAACTTTTTTGGTAATGCCACCATCTGGAATAAGTCCCAGTGGAATCATTAGGATTTTAACTGGGTTTTTCTTGGCTACGCGAAATTTATCATGGAGTTTTCGTCTAATTCTATGACCACGATTAGCCTGATGCCTGTCAAAATCGGCTTTACTCTGATCCATAAATTCCTGATCAGAATGCACATTCATTAAATAACCAACACTATCTGCCGTTGATGCTTTTACCATACTTGAAGCGTGCATCTTCTGAGCAACAACGCGGCTGATCTTACTGGAAAACTTCTCTTTAACATTCTGAGCAATCTTGGTGCGCTCAAGCCTAGCCATACCGTGCTCATCAAGTAACGCCATCGGCTTTTTCAGAATCTCGCCCAGCGGCGTTGAGTCAACGATATTCGTTGTTAGATCAATAACATTACCCGCCAGATCAACACCATCTTTTAATTCACGTTTACTTGGGTCTTTCCCTGCAAAATCTGCTATGCCTTTGCCTAAGTCATAACCTTTACTAATATTTTCATGCATACAAACAACATCCTCAAATTCGGGAAATACAGCTCTAACTGTTTTTAGCTCTCGTTAAAAACAGCTAGAAAATACCAATTTATTTTTATAATAATTACTTATTCTACGACTCGTTATAAAAGTCAGAATCAAATAAGATTTAACTTATCGACAATAACTAACCAGCCAGCAGGTTCACGCATCAGTTTATCTGCACGGTAATGTTCACCACCGACTTTCAACTTATGCCCTTTCACATTAACCAGAACTCTTTCTTTTTCGATTTGCGCAATCTGGGCAAAAAGTTCTCGAACCATATCGAGAGCGGGAGTCTCGGCAGCATACTCATTGGTAGCCTGCTCACCAAATAAGCCAGCAATACCGTAATCATCATCCATCTCATAAAATGCGCGGTAATGCAGTATCTTTGCGGCCTTCTCGATATCAGCTTCCATTCTCGACAAGCGGTAGGCCAGAGTTTGCCCGTGAATAAAGCCCGCAGCGGCAGTAACACTGCTGGTAATAACATTGCCCGGAATACAATCTGCCGCCAATGCCGCCGACTGTGATTCTATTTTAAGCTTTTTACAGTCAATAATTAGCTTGCAGAGCTTATATTCAAGTGCCAGTCCTTTACTTTTATATTGCTTGAGCTGTTCCTTCAGCCGAACCAGGTGTGCAATTGTTTTAGCATCAGAACGTCCATGACGGGCCGCTCCCAACGCATTCACATGGGTTGCACTGCTCAGCACACCGCCGGTAAACGAAACGGCATCACCGGCAATCTTCTTAACCATTCTCTTCTTAAAATATGCAGCAGTCTTGGTGTTTTCATATAACGCAGCATCTATCGGTGTAAGCAGCGGATTAACCGGTAGCTCTTTAGGTTTTCTCTTACCAGCCCATTCAACAATATTACAAATAGCATCATGGCCTAGCTTCACCGCACCGATAATATTGCCACTAGTGAATTCAAGCCCGCCGCCGGCGGTATACATCCCGCCACCTGAAGATAAGCTAGCCAGATCCTTGGTGGCATCTACCACATCCCCGACATAGCCGGCTATATCACTACGCATATCCATGGTTACCTGACCCAGTAACTTAGCATCGTCTAATGCTTGTTGCTTTGTATAACCAACCTGCTTAGGAAGTTTCTTCTGGCGAGGTTTTAATTTTGCTCCACTAGCGCTGCCTTTTGGTGTGTATATACCTTGAGTACCTACACCGGCAATTCCCGCATTAGCCAATATGCTGTTTCTGTCTCTTGCTTTTTCTAAGTCGTAACTTTTTTTTCTACCAAACATAACTTTAATCCCCTATATCTTTACCTGAGCCTAATTTCTAATCACACGCTGAAGCTCTATCGCAAATACTTAAATCACATTTATCTGACTAGAGACTTCATCGGAACCCGAGGTATCGTGAAAGCAATTCATCAATTTTCCTTGCTCGGAATACATCGAAAGAAACATAATTAAGTCATGAATAGAAATAGCTCGCACACCTAAATCAATCACGCAACCAGCATGATGTTTATTAAATTCAGATCCCACACGAACAATTAGCTTATCTGGGAACAAACGTGTTTTCGCCTTATGGATTAATCGGCGTACGATATTAAGTCTCTTTTTTTGATCTCGAAATTTAGGCGTTTGTACTGGCATACCAACAAACGTAATATCGCTATCTTTTTTACTGCATATGGCAGCCTTTGCATTTACCGCGATCCCCAACGCATTACCGGCAATACCATTAACCGTTGATTTTCCCTTTGCTACGGGAGACGTCGCCCCATTACCTAATCTGACACCAAAATCCAGCCCCTTAGAAACTAACTTTGCTTTATCAGCCAATTTAGGTGTTAATGCGCCTTGAATCACAGGTAATGCGACTGAGGTAAACCCAGCAATCCCCACTTGATACCCCACTCCTACGGCATTATTGATAACCGCATTAGCGAATGGACAAGCTACTGCTGCATTTAATTCTTTACTACTCCGATTAATCCAAATTTTGACGCTGCTATATCGGTTAGTAACAAAAATATTCCGGCAATTTAAACGCTCTAAAATATCCAGCTCTTCAATGATGGATTCCAAAACACCCGACATATAAATGTCTTTCACTGATACGTCATAGTTAGTTAAGCGTATTTTACGAAGCGGCAGTGAGCCCCGTACTGCGATACCTAACCTTGGATCGGGCCCGTTGCCTGTTATTTCGTAGCAGACATTAGCATCTTGTTTTCCAAATATTGACATACTTATCTTCCGTACTTAGCAGCGAAGCAATTGCCAGGATAAATCAGACTGATCGCCGCTAATTGCAGCGACCTGTACTAACCTAGACGATATCGAAACTCACTTCTCCGGCTTGACAACCGATGCTTACCGCATTGATCGACTGTCCTTCGCTCAGTCGAACAATGCATTGAGTCGCCAGCTCTGGCATCAAACTACGATTGATAATCTGTTCAATAGCTCGCGCACCGGTTTCTGGCGAGTGATTTTGAGAAATCAGGTGAGAGATCAAATCATCACTGTACGTAAACGTAGCGCCATAGTGCTCTTTAACTCGCTTCTCTATACGACGAAGCGACAAGCGGGCAATTTTCGCCATTTCGTCATCATTGAGCGGGAAATAAGGCACAACGGTTGATCGCCCGATAAAGGCAGGCTTAAAGTACTGCTGCAACGCCGGGAAAATCGTTTGGGTCAACGCCGGGATACTCGGTCTTTCATGCGCGCAGGCATCCACCACCGCACTGTCGGCCGCATTCGACGTCATAATGATAATAGTGTTTCTAAAATCAATATCGCGCCCCTCACTATCGGAAATAGCGCCTTTATCAAAGATTTGATAGAAAAGATCATGAACACCCGGGTGGGCTTTTTCCATCTCATCAAGCAGCAAAACAGAATACGGGTTCTTGCGCACGGCTTCAGTCAATACACCACCTTTGCCGTAGCCCACATACCCAGCAGGCGATCCCAGCAACATTGAGATCTTGTGCTCTTCTTTAAACTCCGTCATGTTGATTGTCGTGATGTTCTTCTCACCGCCATAAAGCAAGTCAGTAAGCGCCAATGCAGTTTCTGTTTTACCAACCCCACTCGGGCCACACATCAAGAAAACCCCAATCGGTTTGCGTGGATCGGTCAGTCCTGCGCGCGACATACGAATAGCTTGCGAAATCTCCGCTATCGGTGCTGTCTGACCAATCACCCGCTCTCCAATCCGTTGCTCAAGCTGCAACAAACGCTCTACTTCATCCTTGACCATGTTGCCTACAGGGATCCCGGTCCAAAGGGAGATAACCTGTGCAATGGTCTGGGTATCCACCTGTGGTATTACCAGGGGGGATTCACCCTGCAGCTCATACAATGCATCGAGCTTATGAGACAGTTGCTGCTGCTCGGCAAGATCAACCACATCATCACCGGCGAGATATCTCTCATCAATAAGGTTCTGCAACTCGGTGATCTCGGTTACCAGCACCTTCTCCGCTTCCCATCGCTGATTCAGTTGCACGTATTCAGCCTCAAGCTGGGCAAGTTTTTCCTGCACAGCCACAAGCTTGTCTGCACCGTTTGCCAGCATGGCATGCTCACGCTCTACCGCTGAGAATTCATTTTTTGCATAACGGATCTGTTCTGCCAAGCCATCAAGCTGCTGCGGCAACGCACTTTGACTCAGTCCAATACGAGAACAAGCGGTATCAAGCAAACTGATGGCCTTATCAGGCAGCTGACGCTCGGGAAGGAAACGGACCGACAGCCGAACCGCCGATTCAATCGCTTCTTCCAGTACTTTGACACGGTGGTGCTTTTCCAAACCGCGAGTCACACCACGCAGCATTTGAATCGCATCTTCTTCACTCGGCTCGCCTACAGCGACCAGTTGGAAACGGCGAGTCAGCGCAGCATCCGTTTCGAAATACTGCTTATATTCAGCCCATGTTGTCGCCGCAATCGTACGAAACTCACCGCGAGCCAAAGCCGGTTTCAAGAGGTTAGCAGCATCATTTTGTCCGGCAGCCCCTCCTGCACCTATCAAGGTGTGTGCTTCATCAATAAAGACAATAATTGGATGAGGTGACTGCTTAACTTCTGTCAGCACATCTTTCAAACGATTTTCAAACTCACCCTTGATACTCGCCCCAGCCTGAAGCAGTGCCAAATCCAGCGTGCGCAGTTCAACATTGGCCAATGATGGCGGTACATTGCCGTCTACAATCTGCTGTACCAGACCTTCGACAATCGCCGTCTTACCAACACCCGGATCACCGACCAAAATCGGGCTGTTCTGACGGCGACGACAAAGAATATCAATAGACTTTCGGATTTCGGTATTCCGTCCCGAGATAGGGTCCAACTCCCCGTTTCTCGCGGCTGCCGTCAGGTTCTGGGTGTATTTGTCCAACGCAACGGTGCTGGCCTCGCCACCTGCCAATACTTCGGCCGAGCCGGTGGTGAGTTCGGCACGCTGGGTTGGCAATTGCCTGGCTGCACTCGCTTTCAGCGATTCCGTCGACAGGGTATTTAGCCAGCCACTGAGATCACCGTTATAACCACCCTGTACCATCCGCTGCTTCAGAACCAGCAAAATATGATAGCCGTTCACTTCACCATGACTGTGATTAACCGATGCCAGCAACCAGGCATCTTTGAGTAGCTCTACCAAGGTCGGTGACAAGGCCGGCGAGTTATCGTTACCACGAGACAATCCGCTCAAATGACGAGATAGCAGATCCACGATTTGGTCACGACCAATATTTCCTTGCTGCAATAACTCAACCCAGCCACTCTTGGGCTCATTCAATAGCTGGTTAAACCAATGCTCTTGCTCAATACTAAAGTGAGTGCGTGCCATGCAATCACCCGCGGCAGCTTCAAGTGCACTCTTTAATGGTAAGGCAAGCCGTTTTACCAGGCTCTGTAATTCAACATTGATCATGCTGTGTCCTTGCTGTTATTTAAGTGGCATTACCACGTGTTCTCGAGTTATCTGTTTCGGGGCAAGCCAAGTCGATTGCGCCAGACGAATATCGGTACTACTTTCTGTGCTCAGGCGTAAGCCAGGTAGATACTTACCGTTAACCTTGATCATCAGTTTCAGCTTGATATCGACCCCCATGTAATGCCGAACGAAAGCATCTATTGCACTAACCAGCCGGTTGTCATTACGGATTTCGTTAAACTGGTGGTTATTATTGGGTTTGATCATAATTTCCAGACGCTGGAATGCGGTGACAGCACTTTTACCGACCAAGGCACCAAAACCTAATTGGTTGTTTTGTCCTGTTTTTCCCAGCTTGGTCACGCTACATGGCAGCAGTGGTACATAGTCAACATCGCCATATTCGACATCAAATTCGTACTCAAAATAGTCGCCAAGTAAGTCTTTCAACGTGTGTGGGCAGGACAATTTCAGTCCCAGCAAACCCGAATACTGGATCAGATGATCAGAAGGCAAAATACGGTTATTACCAAGATCACCATTAAGGTTGGCCAGCATCGTGGTCAGCGAAGCGCTATGACGATTCCAGCTAAAATGCTCTTCCTCGGCCTGGGCTGCTAAATCATTTTTTAACTCCGCCTGGCAATACAGCCGGTAATAACGGTTATTAAAGCCGTCCAGGAAATCGATCAGGGCATCGTTACCCTGTTCGAATAGCTCCTTGATCGACTCGATATAGCTATGGCGGGGCATAACGCCCTGACTGCCAGATAACGCGGGCAGATCACAGGTAAATGCCCATTGCCCGGCAACCGGGTTACTGACTTCAACAATATCCGCCTGCTGATAGGCAGGCAGCAGACTAGCAGTGAACGTCAATGCCGGTCGCTTGCCCAAGGTTGCTGCTTCATGCTTAACCAGCTGTACTGCGCGATGAAGATCGAAGGTATAGGGCTCTCGAAGAAGCTGAGTCAGAGCATGTTCTTGCATCCAGACCTCCTCGGAAAGACTTTATGTTCGCCTTCGGCGCCTTCAATCAGAATCACAACCTGAGTAAAGCTGTTAAAACCGGCAAAATATGCGAAGAACCGATCCAGCAACTGAGAGAGCAACTCAACCCCACCACCACCTAGCTCTTTGGTATTGAGGGTGACACTGATACGGGTACCATAGGCAAAACAGCTCTTGCCCGAAATACGGGTAGGTGCAACAACTTGCTCTTGTTCCAGAGATTGAATCGCAGAGATATACGCAACGTTTTGCGAGCTTTCGGTATGGTTATAAAGATTCAGCATGGCCTTTAAAGCCGATACAGGATCGTCTGCCCCAAGCAATGCATGATAGTTAAAGTGCAGATGCGCCAGTAGAGGCCAGGCATTTTGCTCAGCTGACTTAATTCGAATTTGCTTAGTCGGACGACGAAGCAGCTGTAATTTTGCAGGTAGCGAAATGGAATCACGGCAGCTAACCTGACTCGAAATCGATAACTTGCTGGCTGTGGGTCCGTCCGAGCATGTGGCGGATACCAGCCAGGTTCTTGCCTCACTGGCAGCACTTTTGTGTTCAAGATCGGCCACACGCAAGCTGCTTTGCAACGATGTCTCGTTCTGCCACTCTTGAACCAGCTGCCACCTTAGGCCAGTTTCTGCACCTTTGTATTTTTCACCGTATAGCGGCGGTACTGAACAACTATTCTGTTCTGTCACATCGGTCACTTGATCTATAGCAAACAGCTGCAGCTGTTGCTGCCCTCCCGCATCAAGCACAATAGGATATTGGCTATGACCAAAATTCACCGTAAGCGGCTCGGCGGTCAGGGTTTGCAAATTGACGATTGGGGTACAAAACAAATGAAAATTATCTGCCCCAAGGCTACGAGACAAATCAATCGCCATATCATCGAGAAAAATCTGGATCTTAATCTCGTTGGTATGTGCGTAGCGCAATGACTGAGCAAACGCTAAGTCAATGACATGAAACCGCTCCGGAAAAGTGAAGAATTCGGTCAGCAACTTAAAACCACCAAAACTTCGTGAACTATAAGGTAGCACCTGATTCTGACCATCAAAACCAACAGGCTTCAGTGCATCGCGGCCTAGCAGCACTCGATTTTCACCGAACTGGACACACACTTGTTTCACCCCGGACAACAGGTGATCATACAGCCGCAATACGGATTGCGTTTCACCACGCAAGAACAGCTCAAGAGAGGCCAGATCAAGATCAGAAAACAAAATACCGGGATCCGTTGTCTGCAACTGGATCTCAAGCATCGCCTTAGCTTGCTCGCCGCCTTGTGGCTTTTCAACATCAAACGGCGCCATCGCCACATAGGCCGAAGCTAGCTTGATCGGAAATAACGTCACATCCTGACAGGTACGAAAAACCGTCGTTTCAATCTCAGTGTCCGAGACGCCCAGATGAGTACCTTGTGGAATAAAATGCTTAGCACTGACTTCATCGGAAGGCTGCATCTTCATGATGCTGTATGCCGGGATCGGACGAAGATAGTGAGGAAACAGCAGACGCAACAGACTATCTGTCAGCTGCGGAAACGAATCGTCCAGTCGCTGTTGCAAACGCGCATTAAGCAATGCAACGCTGTCAATCAAGCGAGAAATTTGTGGGTCATCAACACTGTCATCACTAATACCCAGAGATTTCGCCGAGCCAGGATGACGACGAGCAAATTCACCCGCTTCTTGGCGAATAAAAGCCAGCTCTTGTTCAAAATAACTTAATAATGACTCAGACAAGGTTCGTCTTCCTTACATCTAAACTGCTAGTGGTAAAATCCAGACTTGAATCAAACACCACCACTTCTTCACCAAACTTACTGCTGATCAGGCCTTCAATCCGAAACTTCAGCTTATTGGTAGCAACAGAACTTTCGTCCAGCTCGACAACAACGTCTTGCAAGCGCGGCTCGAACTGAACAATTAGCTGCTTCACGTCATGGAGGATCAAATCACTACTGCTCTTACCTTGGCTGCGCAATGAGCTCACCATGCCAAATACAGCAATAGAGTCAGATGTTAACGGGCCCAAGTTGGCGCCATGCCACATCGGAGCCCGTGCCGATAACACAGCCGACAGATTTTCAATAATGGCATCGCGAACATCATCAACATCCCCACGCCACTGGCCTTTCAGCTTTGCCATCAAACTCATTGCGCTTCCCCTAGCTTGTCTGATGAAACATCAGTCATCAGCGTGATATGGGTATCCAACATTTCGTACTGGTATTGCGGCTGCAGTTTAATTTCACATCGATACCGGGTGGAGTCGTAGCGGTTTGCAATAAACCGAACCTCTGCGTGTTTGAGCGGATAACGCGCCATAATGGACTCGTCGCCATAGTCGACATTGCTGATATAAGATTGCAGCCATTTGCTCAAATCACGCTGGCAAGTTGCCGCGCTGTCAAAGCTACCGACACGATCACGCATCTGAGCTTTGATATAATGACCAAAACGGCAGGCCATCAAGTTGGTTTGCAGCATTCCGCTGGTTTTGCTGGCTTCGTTTACAGGTTTCCACACCGACTGGTTGCTAAACAGACCCAGCTGACCACTGAGATAAATACTCGATACCGGAACAAAGCCCTGATCGGCCCAGAAACCATCGCTCTCGCTGAAAATATCGATACGAGCTTTAAGTGGCGTACAGACACTGTCGTTTAAATCAACCAACACACCATGGTTTCCGGTGCTGTCGTGCGCCCTTAAAAAGCCGAACCAGCTGATACGGTCAAATTCACGAATCACATTGGCAGCTAATAGATAAGCAGCATTGCCCCACAACACACTGCTGTTAGTATTTGCTTCACTGAATACAAAGCCCGCAGGATAATGCTTCCTTGGTGTACGAATTCGGTATTCAGGCAATACAAGGTGTAAAAAACGGCTTGAGCTGTGTTCCCGCAACAATTGCCAGCTCTGTAAATCCTGGCTAGTTAAAATGCGATTAATTCGTGCATGGTCATGAACCAATCTTGCCGGATCATCACCGAAAAAATAGTTATCGACACCAAGTACGACAGGACACAGCGAGCGCTCACCCAGCTCTGCGAGCAATTGCAACGTGTAGAGGTCATCAAAATCACCACCTTCATCCAGATCAGAGCAAACATGGTGATCGACCACCAGCAAACCGAAAGGCTGGCCGCCTGCCGTATCAAGCTCTTTGGCATACACCTTTTTAAACAGTGCACTGCGGTTGATTTCAAACGACTGGTTTAAATCCGTCGATAGCATATGCCAGCTGAAATCAAGCAGTTTCACTTTAATGCGGCGACTAGATACCGGGAGTTGAACCAAGCTATGCAGCCCGGACCACGACGCTTCAAGTTGCTTGAACTCCTCGGCTTGAATAACAGCGGAGAGTTGCTCGCTCAATAATTGATCCAACTGAGTGATCACACGGCTGAGCAATGCTTTAAATTGGGAGACATCGTGGTTCTGAGCATGCTCGAACAGCATTCGCCACAGCCCTGTGTCATTAAAGACATTGGCGGATGATGTTGGATTGGTCACTGTCATAGATGCTCCATTCGGGAGCCGAAGCTCCCGAAAGTATTAATTAACCTGGAATGTTCGCGACCATACGTAGAGAGGTCGTTAACTCTTCCATTTGTAGCCATGGACGAAGGTGGGCAATAGCAGAATAGCTACCCGGACGGCCAGCCTGTTCCTCGACAACCACTCGAGCTTCCACAAGTGGATACTTGGCTTTCGCTTCATTACCGATCGCATTCGGGTTAACGTACTGCTGGACCCAATTAGTCAGTTCTTTCTCGACCTCGTTGGCGTCAATATTTGAGCCAATACGGTCACGCCCCATTACTTTCAGGTACTGAGCAATACGGCTGCTTGCCATGGTGTATGGCAGACGTGCAGAGATCGCCGCATTGGCCGTCGCATCCGGATCGGTATATGTTTTTGGCTTATGCGCCGTTTGTGCGCCCATGAATACGGCGTAATTAGTATTCTTGTAATGCACCAAAGGCAGGAAGCCTAGATCACTTAGCTCTTTTTCACGCTCATCCGTCAGGTTCACTTCAGAAGGACATTGCTGCAGCAAGTCACCAGCCGGAGAGTGATAGGTGAAGTTAGGCAGGTTTTCGACTTTACCGCCGTTATCCGTACCACGGATCGCTGTGCACCAACCGTACTGGGTATAGGCCTGGGTCAACAATAAACCGAATTCATAGGCCGCGTTGCTCCAGACAAAATCATCCTGAGATTGCGGTACCGCCTTGCCATTGGCATCAGTGGCGAACTCTTCATACTGGAAAGAACTTACTGGAACTGTACCTTGCCCGTAAGGCAGACGGGCAATAGTTTTAGGCAGTGTTAATGCGACATAGCGTGAATCATCACTCTCACGGAATGCATTCCAGCTGGCATACGCCGGAGAGTCAAAACCGGCTGCGACTGGCTTGCCTTCGTTGAAGCTCTCGAACGACTCAAAATCGAACATCTCGGGATTTGTCGCTGCAATGAACGGGGCATGTGAAGCGGCGGCCACTTCGCCCATATAGCGAAGCAAGGCAACATCTTCATCGCCGTAGCCAAATTCATAATCGCCCAGCAGCACACCGTAAGGCTGGCCACCTGCTGTACCAAATTCTTCCTGGTAAATCATGGTGAACAAACGGCTACGGTCAATAGCAGGCGCATCTTCAAACTGCTCAAGCAGCTCGTCTTTGGTATAATCCGCCAGTTTGATCTTAAGATCAGGGCCAAGTTCGCTGTTTTTTACCAGCTTTTGCAAACCTAACCACGTCCCTTCCAATTTCTGGAAAGCATCATTTTTCATCACTGTAGAAAGCTGATCTGAAATTTTCACATCCAGAGCTGCGATGGCTTTCTCAATGGTCAGCGTCAGGTTCTTATCCCAGGTTACTGTGCCTTCAAGTGCCTGTGACATCAGTACGGACAGCAGTTCTTTGGTAGTATCAACCGGGGTTTGTGTCGTGGCTGAAATAGCACGATCAAGAAAGCTGGATTCTGCACCAGCGGCTTCAGCCTGCTGAGCTACATTTTGTTGTTCTGTCGACATTATTTACCTTCCCCTTTTTGAACAGAAAGTTCACCTGCAAGATGTTGGATTGCATCTGCACTTTGCAGCAATTCTTTTAACAACCGTTCTAAATCGCGTGAACAATCAGAGATTGCACGATCAAGGACACTGACCTCAACAGCGACAGCTTCAGCCTGCTTGGCTACATTTTGCTGTTGTGGCGCCATTATTCAGCCTCACCTTTTTCTACACCCAGTTCACCGGCAAGGTGTTGGATAGCATCTGCACTTTGCAGCAACTCTTTTAGCAGTCGCTCCAGATCACGAGAGCGATCGGCTTTGCTCAATAGCACTTTCAGCTGGTTACGAGTCTCAACCAACTGCTTTAATGGTTCGATATTTTCAACCACGTGCTCAGGGTGGAAATCCTTCATAGATTTGAAGTTCAAATTCACTTCAAACTGGCTATTATCATCAGCCAATTTGTTGTCGACTTTGTAAGACAGACTTGGGTTAATTTGTTCCATCACAGTGTCGAAGTTATCTTTATCAACACCGGTAAATTCACGTTCTTCTAGATCGACTTTTTCACTTTCTGGTTTATGGCCAGAGAATTCACCAATAACACCCACAACAAAAGGCAGTTCTTTTGTTTCAGTTGCACCATTGGTTTCTACGTCATAAGTGATGCTGACGCGGTTTTTACTGACACGCTTATGTTGCGAGTTAAGAGCCATGCATTCCTACCTTTTGATTTATGCTGAAAACCTAACAAAACTGTGAATATGCGCCGCTGTAACAGCGGCGCATAACAGCAGATTACTTCGAACCAGAAAGCATCTTGCCTTGTGGTACGTGGTAAGAAACAAGACCACCTTTTTCCATTTTGCCGCCGTTGTCTTCATGCCAGTGCAGCTGGTCAAGCTGAACGTAAGAAAGTGCGATGCTTTCAAATGGCTGTGAACCGTCAGAGCCACTCACGTTGTATGAAACAAGACGGGCTTTATCTAGCTTCACCTGGAAGTAGATCTCAGCGCCAGAACCATCACGTGCAGGTTTAGTGAAAACGATCTCAACATCTTTACCTTCGGCACCAGGGCTGAATAGGAAAGACAGTAGGTCTTCAGAGGCACCGTCCACTTCTTTAGTGATGTTCACTTCGCTCATGGCAACCATGCCTGAGTCAGCATTTGTACCGTTACCAATATCCATAGCAACAGAACGTACCGCGCCCCAGCTGTATGAATTTAGTGCGAACCAGCCCTCACCCGGCAATCCTTCAATTGTTGCGCCGCCATCAACTTGAACGCCGTCTATACGCATGTAAATGCTCGCCATAATAACTATCCTCTTTTTTTATGATTAAGCAGTAACAGCACGCTCTACCACTGCAATGCACCGCTAGATTTTGATTGCTGCTCTGTTTTTTGTGGTTCTTGATTAGGTGTTTTCTCTGTTTCAATAACAGGGGAAACAGGCTTCATTTCTACCGCCGGCTCTGGCTCGCTTGTAACCGCCGGCGTAGATAAAACTGGTGTAGTAGCGACCGGTTGCTTAACTTCGGGTAATGTAATCACCCCGTCCTCGTCCAACCCTGTCAGGTTGAATACCCGGTCAATCGTCTCTTGCTGGTTTGATAGCAACTCAGTCATTAATTCCGGAAGCGGCATGTACCCCCAACGTATTGCCTTTTCAAGCAAATATGCGACCGGACTATGGGGCTCAGTTTTCCTGAAATAGTCTGCAATATCTCGCAGTTGGTGAAACACCTGATCGCGATTAACAACTTGCTGAGTGGCAAGCGAAGAAATTGAAACAGACTGATTAACCGCTGGAAGCTCTTGCATATCTTGATGTCTCGAAGTGGCTTCCTGCGTATGTTCTTCGGCCTGTGTTGATAAAATTGGTTGCGAATCATCAACCGGCGCAGCAGTCGCAGAAGGCTTCAATCCTGAAATAAACTCAATCGCACGTAATATCTTGTTGAAAAGGCTAATAACAAAATTAAATCCAACTGAAGGAAGAAGGTTTTGCTGGCAGATTGCAGTCACTTTCTGGTCAATCGCAACAAAAGTAGTTTTGATGCACTCTAGATTGTTGATTAAACAAACAACTTTAGTCCGCTCGGTTAACGCAAGATTATGATACTGACTGCGAAGCTCGGACAAATTGCCCTTATGCTCTTCGCTTTGGTAACGAGCAAAATCTAAATCGCCAATTAAAGGCGTCATTAATAAGGGGGAATACAGTAAGCCACTATCTTCACTTTCCCCCAACAGCTGAACAAATGCCTTTACTTTAAATGCATTAATCTCTTTTAACTTTTCACTCTCGCCTTCAGCTTTAATTTTATTTTCAGGTAATACTGGATGAAGCGTTTCCCAATGAGCAGTGACTAATTCCTCAAGCCACAAAGCCAATTCTTTTACTCCAGCTAAACTAGGATCAATAATGATTTGTGCAGCCATCATCCAACTGGCTAATTCGATATCACGAGATGAGTTCGCAAACACATTAGCAAGGCTATCTGACAATATATTCCAGTTCTTGATGTTCTCTTCGAGTAATACATCAAGTTCACTACGTTCAGGGTTCTGAGTCAGTTTTCTTAATGAAGTTTGCGCTAAATTGAACTCATTTCGAAGTGGCCTAAATGCCTGTCGATCTGACTTTAAATACAAGCCACAGAAGTTATCTTCTTTTAATGGCGACAATAAACTCTGACGTTGGCTCTCGGTAAATTTCATTGTATCTGTCACTTATATTTATTAGTAATCGCTAAATAAAAAAAATATTAATATTTTCCATAACAGCAACTATTAATAGAAAACACGTTGCATGCATTTATTTTTATATAATTTAAAAATCCATACACACCAATGAAAAACGTTGCGTACTAATCTCTCACACGAACCGCTGAACTAATATAATTTTTGAATGCTATCAGCTGATTATATAATTTGACAGTATTTTTTTGTCTCATCAGACCACACAAAATACCTGTATAGAATACTGGACATTTTAAATTGACACGTTGGAATAGTTTATTTCGAGGAATATGGGATAGAATAAAGCCACAGCTAATACTAAAGGGGTAGAAAATAGACCAGGAGGTACGGGTGCAATCGATTTCAACATAAAGAGGTTTTAAAAATACTATTTTATTTGCAAAGATAGTAACGATTAAAATAAGCAGTCTTAACTGGGCATATAAAAGATGCTATATATTTACACCTTTATATCAGAGCTCAAAATAAACGAGTTAAGTTAAGTTTTCGCATGTTGATTTAACAAACTCATCTGAGCTGTATAAAAGATATATTTAATATATAATTATACTTATTGCCTTTAATGATTTATAAATGATTGCAGCTTGTGTAAATGCATCTTTGACTGGCAACAAAAACAAAACAATAATAACAATGCAGCTACATTTGGAATTAAGCCTCAATTACTACACTTTCGCACTTTTGATTTTTAAAAAACTTTATAGAACAAAAAGAGAGTCACGACATGTCAGCCCCCAATTATAATGAAGAACAGCGGCCTATTCTTGCAAAGTTGGATGGCAAAGGGCCTTACATCGTTACCCGGCTAACGATTAAAGAACAGATCTCAGATAGTTCAAATTTCACGGCGACATTGGTATCAAAAGAAAAGCTATCTGCAAAGATGCTCGGAAAAGTGTTGGATATTCAATATTCAGCAGGAATTGAAGGAGACAGGGTCAAAAGCCGGCGCTTTTTTGCCTTGATTTCATCATTGGAAAATCTTGATTTTAGCATCAACAAGCAGCTCTATACTTATCGGGTCGAGGCCATCGATCCACTTTCCATCTTCGCTTATCGCACAACAAGCCGGAGTTTTCAGGATATGACGACTAAACAAATAATTGAAAAAGTCATATCCGACTCTGGTTTAAAAAGCCATTTCAAGCTATCTCCACGAAATGCGGGCACAAAGCATAGCTACTGCATTCAATTTAATGAAAATGATCTAAGTTTCATTAAGCGACTATTGGCTTATGAGGGCTGGCATTACCATTGCGATCATAGTGGAAGTCAACCATCGATTGTTGTTGCTGACAGTAACCAAGATTTCGCTAAAGCGGCAAACGACAAAGTGCCATTCATAACTCAGGCCAGCAACAAAACTTACACTATTAGCCAATGGCACTATCGTAGCCAGCTCGGCACCAGTAAATTGAGCTTGGCTGATCACAACGAAGAACTCGCTGAATGTTTATCCAGTGGCGAGAGGAATACAACGACTACAATCAAAAACAACGCCCTGAGCCAGTACTTTTTTGGCCAGGGAAATACAGCGAAGAGCGCGATTCGTGATGCAGCCAAGCGTCAGATGGAAAGCTTAGACTGCCAAAAAGTTGTCATCAATGCTGCCTCGGCCATCCCCTCACTGGGAGCCGGCCTGCGTTTTAGCCTGATCGATCACACTGAGTCCGACTATAACCAGGAATATGTCATTACCCAGGCAGAGCATTACTTCGAAGCCACAGAGAATAGCTTTGATGTCGAGTACAAAAATAGTTTTCAGTGCATTCCGGCAAGTACCCCCTGGCGCCCCGCTTTCATTGATAAGCCAAGCATACACAGTATTCAGAGCGCAGAAGTGACCGGGCCAAGTGGCGAAGAGGTCAACCAAGATAAATTTGGCCGAATCAAAGTTCACTTCCACTGGGATAAAGACGGCAAAAAGGACGAGAACAGCTCTTGTTGGATCCCTGTCGCGCAACCAACTGCCAGCAATGGTTTTGGCATTCAGTTCATTCCACGAATTGGTGATGAGGTTCTTATTAGTTTCATTGACGGTGACCCCGATCGCCCGGTGATCTCGGGTTCGATATACAATGGGAAAAACAAGCCACCTTACAGCACAGCCACACAAAGTGGTATAAAGACGCGAACCACTCCTAATGGCAGTAGTAATACCGCCAATGAGTTGAGGTTTGAAGACAAGAAAGACAAGGAAGAAGTATTTCTTCAGGCAGAAAAAGATCTCACCATCAATGTCAAAAATGACTTAAACCAAACGGTCAAAGGAAAAGCGAACCTTGATGTTGAAAAAGCCGTGAGCTGGACAAGCAAAGAAGCCATGAGTTTCAACACTGAAGATCAATTCAGCGCCACTGCCAAAAAAGATCTCATCGTAAAATCAGATGCGACGATCAGTAGTACCGCCGGTAAAAATGCTGAAATCAGTGCTTCATCAAAAATCATCGTTGACGGTCAAAGCATCGACCTCAAGGGCAAAACAAAAATCAAGTTATCTGTTGGCGGCAGTTCCATCGAACTGAGCCAAAGCGGGATCAAGATCTCTGGTACTCAAATCTCGATAAAAGGACAAGCCAAAGCAGAAATGAAGGCTGCAATGATTGCGATACAAAGCCAGGCCAAAACCGATGTAAAAGGCGCTTTGGTCGAAATTAACGGAAGCGCGATGACGCAAGTAAAAGCCGGCGCTATGGTGCAGGTTCAAGGAGCTATCGCGAAGGTTAACTAATGACTTACTTAAAAATTCCACATCAAACTGCAGATGACATTCTACGTCTGTATGAAGCTAGTGATGAACTCACTGATCTGGCAGAGCTGCACAATAAGCCTTCGACACTCATTCATGCGGCCATTGATGCCGAATTATTCAGTGATGCGGTGATCTTCATCGCACATGCACTACCGGTTAGAGAAGCCATTTGGTGGGCATGTTGCTGTGCGGAGCAGAGAGATGATTGGAACCCTGATGAAGCCAATGCCATTCGGGCAGCAAAAGCATGGGTTCATACCCCTGATGAAACATCGCGTCGATTTGCAGAAAAAATGGCAGAAAAAGCAGAGTTACAAACAGGTGCCGGCTGGGTTGCTCAAGCAGCATTCTGGAGTGGCGGTAGCATGATAGCGCCTGGAGAGCCGGTTGTTCCTCCCCCTGAATATTTATATTCGCATGCCGTTGCCGGTGCCGTGAACCTAACGGCGGTCATGCCTGACGGGTTGGAAGCCAAGCAACGTTACTCACGTTATTTCAAAATAGGTTTAAATATCGCCCAGGGTGGTAACGGTCAAATAGGTGCCTAATTATGCTACCAGCAGCAAGAGCAACCGATATGCATGTCTGCCCGATGCAGACCCCCGCACTAGTTCCGATCCCTCATGTCGGTGGTCCGTTGCTTCCTTTACCGACAACGGTTTTAATCGGCAATATGCCTGCGGCTACGTTAGGCCAAATCTGTGTTTGTGTTGGCCCGCCAGACAGTGTGGTTAAAGGAAGTGCAACAGTGCTCGTGAATAATAAGCCCGCAGCCCGTATGGGTGATACAACAGCTCACGGCGGAACGATCATCATGGGCATGCCGACCGTCTTAATTGGCGGTTAATATTAGGCTCGGAATTCACCGAGCCTTTTTTATACCAAACTGAATAATGGCTAGTAGTCCTAAATCCTAGTTTGCTGCCAGCGGTTCAGCCGTGAATTCGTCTTGCTCTGTACCCGGCGCTTTGATTGTCAGCGAAATTGCCAGTGAGACAATCAGCAGAACCAGCATCAGATCGAACGTTGCAGCAAAACCACCGAACAGCGAAGCAACCACCGAACCGATAAAGCTACCGATACCGAAATTCAGGTAAATAAAGCCGTAGTTTTGGGTCAGATTATTAAGGCCGAAGAAATCACTAACCAGTGATGGATAGACCGTGATTGTACCGCCGAAACAGAAAGCGATGCAGGCTACCGCAAAATAGAAGCTCATTGCACTTGCTGGTGCAAACAGCAGAGCACAAACGCCAAGCAGGCAGACAAATAGTGCAATGGCAATTGCTTTGGTACGGGCGATGCGATCAGACAGGATCCCCAGCACCAGGCGGCCCCCCAGGTTACCAACTGCGATAATCGCAACGGATGCCGCAGCTGTCGTCATCGACAGGTGAACGTAGTTTTCGCCAATATCTTTCGCCACACCGATGACATACAGACCGCTCATGCATACTGTCAGGAACATCACTGCCAACATCCAGAACTGACGGCACTTCATGGCTTCAGCCAAGCTATAGTCACTGGATACTGAGTTGTTGGTTCTTTGGGTTTCCAGTTTAGGCGCGTCTTTCATCATCAGGCCGCCGATGATCACCATAACCATACAAATGAAGCCCCAAATTTCAAATGTGATTTCAAGGCCTGTGTTGGTCAGAAGGTACATAAGGATGTATTTGAAGGCTAGCGCGCCAAGACCGTAAGCACCAATGGCACAGGCAGAAGCCAAACCTTTACGCTCAGGAAAGAATTTCACACAGTTCGACAGCACCATCAGGTAACCGGTGCCGTCAGCAAATCCCACCAGCAGCCCGGCAAAAATGTATAACATAATAAGGTTAGTGGCGTGGCCGGTCAGATACAGGCTGATGCCAATCATCAGGCCTGAAGCGATAGTGACTTTACGGATACCAAAGCGTTCTTGCAACTTACCCGATAACGATGAAGCAACTGCCAATGACAAGCTCATAATACCGAATGAAAATGCAACACGACTCACCGGCTCCGTAAGCTTGTCTGCAAGCTGAGCATTGAACAGACTCCATGTATACACAGAACCCAATGCAAACTGAGTAAGAATAGTGCCTAGCAGTGTAAGGCCGCGGGAGCGGCTCGATACCTGAGTGGCCATAATGTTAATCTCCAACGAATATAAAAGCGTTAAGATGGCTGTCTCGCCACCTCTTTTACACGCCAAGATACGGTTCCCGTTGGTGATAACAATAGGTAGAAAAGATTAAAAAATGAGATACCTTTACTGCGGAATGAAATGCAATATAGCGGCACGAATTACAATTGCATCAACTCTCGAAACGCCTTTATATTGCTGCGGCTAACAGGGATTTCAGCATCGATATCGAATACTTTGAGCATATAGGTGCTGTTTAGCCAAGGGACTATTTCCTGTATTTTATTTATATTCACACAATATGAGCGATGGGACCGGAAGAAGTCGCGCTCTGGCAAGCGCTTCATCAATTCACTAATGGTAAAAGGCGCCACATAAGCCCCCTCTTTGGTATAGACATCAGTCACTTTTTCATTGGCGACCGCATAATAGATGTCTTCTACCGGGGTGACTCGGATACGGTTATCTTTGCTCAGGTTAACTGTCTTCGGGCGCTGATTATCCTCGACTTGAGGCTGACATTGATGAGCCGCTTCAAGCTTATTTAACAGCCCGATAACCCGATGTTCATTCAACGGCTTTAAAATATAATCGAACGCCTCTAGTTCAAAGGCATCGACGGCAAACTCTTTGTAAGCGGTTGTGAAGACAATATGTGGCTTCTGAGAAAACTGATGGATATTCCGAGCCAGCAACATCCCGTCAATCGAAGGAATATTGATATCAAGAAACGCAATATCAACTTTGTTACTCTGTAAAAACTTAAATGCTTCCAGACCATCTTCAAAAGCGGCAACAATTTTTATATTACTATGTGTTTCAATCAAATACGTCAGCTCTTCCCTTGCCAGATATTCATCTTCAACAATTAGGGCTTTTAACATCACATTACCTACTACTTCGTTTATTTGACGTAAAACGTCATTTCCGTACCTTGAGCCAACCGCATAATATGCAAGCCTTCGCCATACAACAAGGTCACTCGCTGATGAACATTCATCAAGCCAATATGCTGGTTATCCAAAGATCCGCTATACAGCTTGTCGATCACATCCTGTCGAATACCCACCCCTGTATCACGTATCGTAATTTTGACGCGCTCACCGTCCTGTTTAACCGCAATCATGACTTTACCCGGTGACGAGGATGGCTGGATACCATGTAAAATGGCGTTCTCCACCAACGGCTGGATCAGCAGACAAGGGATCTCAAAATGAAGTTCATCAACATCAAAATCCACAGTTAGCTTTTTGCCAAAGCGTGCCTGTTCAATCGAGACATAATCACGCACTTGCTGCAAAGCTTCCTGGATATCAATCAATTCAGCATTGCGCTCGAGGTTATAACGTAGAAAATCAGCCAAATTTGCAATCAACTGACGCGCTTGGTCCGGGCGTATCCGAACTAAAGTTGAGATTGCATTCAAAGCATTAAACAGGAAATGGGGATTAATCTTGCTTTGCAACGCGGTAAATTCTGCTTTGCTTGCCATCGCTTTCAGGTGCTCTATCCGCGACACTTCCATTTGCGTGGAAATCAGTTGTGACAAACCTACCGCCATTTCACGCAGTGACGGCCGAATACGATGTGGCTGACGGTAGAAGATCTTCAAGGTACCGCTAACCGTACCATTTTCCCACAATGGGATGATCAGCAAAGAATGGAAGTCATGGACATTAAGGTTGTTGCTGATGATCAGCTCGCCGGTGGCAACCGCTTGCTGAGTCATGTCACTGATTTTATGGTAGGCATCCAGGTAATTCTCCTGACCTACCCCGCTATATGCTAAGACATCTTGGGCATCGGTGATCGCAACAGCATCCGCTTCAGTGTCTTCGCGGATGATATTACATACGTCTTCCAGAGATTCTCGACTGCTTTTACGGAAATACGGTAAGGTTTTATTGGCGATATCCAGCGCGAGTTTGGCCTGTCTGGCCGCAACCAGATCTTTTTCTTCGTCTAAATCCTGAACCAACTTAATGATCAAGCCAATACACAAAGCACCCGTTATCATGGGGATGCTGATATGGGAAACGATGCTATAGGCCAGCGTTTTATTCTCTGACAAAAGCACTATTAGGATCATTGTGAAAACTTCGCAGAACATGCCGGCCATAATCCCAAAACGGGCATAATGCTTTTTCGGACATTTGGTATAGATCCAGGTAGCGAGCAGCCCTGCAATAATACTGGTGATCAAACATGCTACCGAGGTAGGCCCGTCAACATCAATCAAGTAACGATGAACACCAGAAACGATACCGGCAGGGATCCCCACCCAAGGGCCAAAAATAATCCCACCCGATAGCACGGCGATAATTCGCACATTCACCAGCGATCCGTCTACTTCTATACCGGTATAGGTACTAAACACTGCGAACACAACGAACAGCAAAGAAATCATCGCAGTTTCGACGGGCCGGCGATGCTGCTTCTTGACTATATGCTGAAACAGGTGAGTTCGGGTTAACAAAAAAAGCATCATCAACATGAGTGCCGCTCGCTCAAAAACAGCCAGCAACATCATAAGTTGTTCGGTGTACACAAATTGCCTCGGGATAGAACCGTAAAGAAAAACGCTGGGATTGTACGCTCAAGTCCCTAAGAGCAACAGGGGCAATTGGATATGGAAATATAGTTTGCGGAAAAATCTAACACTTGCGCCAGAAGGTGAAAACTAAAAAGCCCACATAACCTTTAAGTTCTTCGAAAGAAAAGGCGATGCGGGCTTTATTCAAGTACCTAGGTAGTTATTACAATAATTCCTAACTTGATTTTTTACCTAGATGCAGCCAGGTTTCAACAACGGTATCTGGGTTGAGAGAAACCGAATCAATACCCTGCTCCATTAGCCAATCAGCAAGATCTTCATGATCCGAAGGTCCCTGGCCACAGATCCCAACATACTTACCCGCTTTGTTGGCTGCTTGAATCGCCATCGACAGCATGGCTTTAACGGCTTCATTTCGCTCATCAAACATATGGGCGATGTCACCAGAATCACGGTCAAGGCCGAGAGTAAGTTGGGTCATATCGTTCGAACCAATCGAAAAACCGTCAAAGTACTTCAAGAACTCTTCAGCCAGAATCGCATTAGACGGCAACTCACACATCATGATGACTTTCAGGCCATTCTCACCACGACGCAGATCGAACTTAGCCAGTAGATCTATGACAGAGGCCGCTTCGCTAACAGTACGAACAAACGGGATCATGATCTCGACATTTTTCAGTCCCATGCGCTCACGAACGCGCTTTATAGCTTCACATTCCAGAGAAAAACAATCTTGGAACTGTGGGGAGATATATCGAGATGCTCCGCGGAAACCGAGCATTGGGTTTTCTTCCGTCGGCTCGAAGTTCACGCCACCAATCAGATTACGGTATTCGTTCGACTTAAAGTCTGACATTCGCACAATGACACGTTTTGGCCAGAATGCCGATGCCAGCGTCGAGATCCCTTCGGTGAGTTTTTCGATATAAAATTCAACCGGGTCACTATAACCAACAATACGTTGGTCAATCACAGCTTTCAGCTCATCAGACTGCTCGTTATAGTTCAGCAGTGCTTTAGGGTGAACACCGATCATTTTGTTAATGATGAACTCGAGTCGTGCCAGGCCGATACCTTCATTCGGAATACAGGCAAAGTCAAAGGCTCGATCCGGGTTACCGACATTCATCATCACTTTCAATGGTAGTGTCGGTAAATCACTCACTTCTGAACGGCGAACTTCAAAATCTAACTCACCTTCATAGATAAAGCCGGTTTCACCTTGTGCACACGACACTGTTACCTGCTGACCGGTTGCCAGCAATTCAGTGGCGTGCCCACAACCGACAACGGCTGGAATACCAAGTTCACGGGCAATGATAGCGGCATGGCAGGTACGCCCTCCCCGGTTAGTGACAATTGCCGAAGCTTTCTTCATCACAGGTTCCCAGTCAGGGTCTGTCATGTCAGCCACCAGCACATCACCGGCCTGAACTTGATCCATCTGGCTTAAGTCAGATACAACCCGAACAACCCCAGAACCAATTCGCTGACCGATAGCCCGGCCTTCGATGATGGCCTTACCGTTACCATTAAGGTGGAATCGCTCCATAACCTGGGCATCATCACGAGAGCGTACAGTCTCTGGACGGGCCTGAACAATAAACAGCTCGCCCGTTACACCGTCTTTCGCCCACTCAATATCCATCGGACGATTGTAGTGCTTCTCGATAATCATGGCCTGCTTAGCCAACGACTCAATTTCTTCATCAGATAGCGAGAACTGCTTCCGTTCCGCATCTGAGGTATCCATCACCTCAACCTGAGTACCAAGTTCCTCGCCTTCGGCATAAACCATCTTGATCAGTTTCGAACCAAAGGTACGGCGAACAACCGCGGGTTTACCGGCCTGAAGGGTTGGCTTATGGACATAGAATTCATCTGGGTTTACTGCGCCCTGAACCACCATTTCGCCCAAGCCCCAAGAGGAAGTAATAAATACCACTTGGTCAAAGCCTGATTCTGTATCCAGGGTAAACATAACCCCTGACGAGGCCACATCGGAGCGAACCATACGCTGAATACCAGCCGACAAAGCCACACCTTTGTGCTCAAAGCCCTGATGGACACGGTAAGAAATTGCACGGTCATTGAACAGTGATGCAAAAACATGCTTAACGGCTTCAATGACGGCATCAATACCACGCACGTTAAGGAAAGTCTCTTGCTGACCGGCAAACGATGCATCAGGTAAATCTTCAGCCGTTGCAGAAGAACGAACAGCGACGGAAAGCATCTCGTCACCTTCACCCAATTCGCTATAGCATTCTCGAATGTCCTTCTCTAAATCTGAAGGAAGCGGCGCTTCAAGAATCCAATTTCGGATCGTTTCTCCTGCCTGCTGCAGCGCATTCACATCATCTACATCCAGTGCATCTAAAAGATCATGGATGCGATCATTCAAATCGCTTGCATCAAGAAACTGGTTAAATGCATGAGCCGTTGTCGCATACCCATTAGGTACTTTAACGCCTGCACCGGCAAGGTTGGCAACCATTTCACCCAGTGATGCATTCTTTCCACCCACTTTGTCAACATCATTCATTGACAAAGCATCATACCAAACAACATTCTGTTGCACGGCAACTCTCCTTTATTGGATTCAACAGTTTATGTGGGCAACCTCTCAACGGAAACGATTGCGTTAGCAGTCAAAAAAATACTGCGTCACAATATGTCCCCGTTAAGCATTCTTCTTTACTCAAAACATGTAAAAGAAGAATAGCCACCCTGTAAGGTTATTGTTATAAGTATTAATGACTATTAAGTTACAGAATAATTTTAAGGATTCAACTTTTTATGCAGCGCAAATCCAATTTTCGTGATGTGTTTTACGTTTCTGACGGTACAGCGATTACTTCTGAAACACTTGGGCATGCGGTTCTGGGTCAATTCGACATTGAGACCCGCCAAACAACCCTTCCGTTTGTCGAATCAGTCGATCGGGCGATAAGCGTACAGAAACAGATCGATCTCGCTTATGAGCAAACAGGCATAAAGCCTTTAGTTTTTTATTCAATTGTGGTTCCTGAAATCAAGGCTATTATCGAGCAAAGCCAAGCCAATCTTTACGACGTTCTGCACGCTATTGTCGAGCCTCTGAAGCACGATCTTAATATGGAACCTCAACCACAACTCCAACGTTCTCATAGCATCAATAAAGATGCTGCCAGTTATCAAGATCGTATCGCTGCAATCGAGTATACCCTCGCCCACGATGATGGGGTTTCACTGAACAATCTTGAACAAGCCGATATTATTCTTCTCGGTGTCTCTCGTTGCGGTAAAACCCCGACGAGCCTTTATCTGGCAATGCAGTTCGGGATCCGTGCAGTCAACTACCCTTTCATTGCAGAAGATATGGCAAGCCTGAAATTGCCCCCGGCCATCGAGCCCTTTCGTTATAAAACCTACGGGTTAACTATCAATACCGAACGCTTGGTTGCAATCCGTAATGAGCGGTATGCCAACAGCGATTATGCCAGCCAAAAACAATGCGAGGCCGAGCTGCATAAAGTCGAATCTATGTTCCGTCGCGAAGCGATTCCCTACCTGAACACCACATCGCTATCTGTCGAGGAAATCTCGACCCGCTTACTCGACATCAGCGGCCTTAAACGTCGTATGTGTTAGTGATACACATTTTTATTATCGAAAATTAATCGATTACATTTGGCTCTCACCGCCCCTAAAGAGAGCGTGATTTTCCCGCAGAGGGGTTGAAGCTGACAAATCACGTTCTCTTTTATGCCAACAACCTCAGATAGGATAAAAAACCAGCAAAAAAGCGCTTTGAGATTTTATATCTCCACAAATTCTCATATCTGAGAGCTTTATTCTTATTTCTTATCAGTCACTTACAAATTAGTGATTTTTCTCCCTTCTATTCATCAAAAAATCACTAGTTCTTGCAATATGCTTACTTTGAGCTTCACAAATAAATACAACGGGGTTCTAAGATGATGAGGCCAGCGCTAACAATTTTTGTTTCTCTGTGTATTGCCGGGTGTGGCGGAGGAAGCAGTTCATCAGATCAGACACCATCACAAGATGAACAAGCGGCGACTCGGCAAGTCAAGTTTGAGTTCGTCAATACCACGGATGATGCGACGGATTTTTTCCTTAAAGATGCTAGCAACGAAGCAAGCCTTTTTGATGAAAGCAACAAGGTTGTAATGAACAGCGAAAAGGCAATAAACCAACACACAGTAAGCTGGTCAACGCCGACTCCTCTGACAGTCGATATCGGCGCCTTGGAAACCAACAGTCTGTCTGAGATTGGCAAAATTGAGGACCTTGTAACCAACACTGGTGAAAGTTATTGGTTAATAGCCTGGGAAGATACAGAGCTTGGTGAAACGCTATTCGTTGCAGAGCGTCATGAAAAGCTCGATAACGAAGACCAATACGGCATTCGCATATTTAGCCTTCAAGATATAGAAATCAATATCATAAAACCGACAACTGGTGTTATGAGCAACAGCCAGATAAAAAAAGGCCAGATCTCGGAACAGAAGATTCTTGGGAGCTGCATTGGTGAACTGTTCATGAACAACCAAGCCACTATCGATTTTTGTGGGGATGGCGTAACGCCCGGTAAGTCTTACTTACTGGTTATAGATGAAGAGAGTGTACTATTTGCAGCAGAAGAAAAATAAATAATAACAACAAAACTTTTTGGGGACGATAACAAGCATAATAAAGCTAATGCGCAATTTCAGTGGCAACACTGCTTAGTGAACGCAAGGAGAGCCTACAACTAATAAGATGTGATTATCGATACAAGTTCAATTGTGCATCTGTACCTTGTACAGACCAATGGGGGAAATGAACTTAGCTTACCAGCTTTGCTGGAGCCATGATAAATCGCAAAGAATCCGTAGGCAGCGGTGGCAAAAGCCCCGGCATTAACAATGCCGGGGCTTTCTTTATATGTAAAGTGTACAGGCACACGTTCGATCCACATCAACTGTGTTGACTAATACTCTGACAGTGGCTCTTATCAAATATTAATTGATTCCAGAATGGTAAATTGTGCCAATTGCTCACATAAGTTCAGCACAAGCCTCATCTAGCGAAGCTTTCTATTAAATGACTTCTTCTATTGGATGAGACCTGATGGATATGCCACACAGGTTGTTGCCTACTTAAAATAAACACACGTTCATTCTTCCTATACTCTATATACCCAAGCATCTTGAGGTTACTTGGGTATAGTGATTTAGTTATTTCAAAATCCTGTAGGGAGTGCGCTATGGGTAGGTTATTGTTTCTATTTATTACCTTTGTCATATTTGGGATCCAGCCCCTTGCATCATTAGCGGTGACTGATTCCGAAAAAAATGTCCGTGCCCGAGAGATAATGGTCCAAAACCAGCTAACCAAGCGCGGCATTGTAGACAAGAGAGTGCTAATGGCAATGAGCAAGCTCCCTAGGCACCTTTTTGTTCCGAAGATTCTGGCTTTAAAAGCGTACTCGGATTCCCCCCTGCCGATCGGCGAAGGACAGACCATATCACAGCCATATATTGTTGCCCTGATGACGGAAGTGCTCGAACTCACTGGCAGTGAAAGAGTACTCGAGATAGGAACCGGCTCTGGTTACCAGGCAGCAGTGCTTTCCGAGGTAGCAAAAGAGGTGATTAGCATCGAGATCAAGGAAAAGCTCTGCACTAAGGCCAGCAAACTTCTGGACTCTCTTGGCTATACCAATGTTAAAGTACGATGTGGTGACGGCTACTTCGGCTGGAATAAGGGAGCGCCCTATGATGCTATTATGCTCACCGCTGCTGTTGACCATATCCCTCCGCCTCTTTTGGCGCAGCTTACGGATGGAGGGCGGCTGGTTCTTCCATTGGGAAACCCCTTCAGCTATCAGAACTTAGTCCTCGTCACCAAAAAGGGGGGGGACTATACGGTTTGGCAAATCGCTGGTGTTCTCTTTGTTCCCATGACCGGACACGCGATGAAGGCCTCCGGTAAAAAGTAATGATGCTCCCGACAGTTTTTCTTGTATCCCTATCTTCTCTTGCCTTCGAGATACTTCTGGCCAGGATATTCTCGATCAGCCAGTGGAATCACCTCTCTTTTATGGTGATCAGCATCGCTCTTTTCGGCTTTGCCGCAAGCGGCACCGTACTGAGTATTCTCGATTCAAGGAAAAATGGCTGGATAAAACGATTTGCAACAGAGAAAGCAACAACGGTTTTGGTGCTTCTCTACAGCTGCTCTACGCTTATTTCCTTTATTATTCTTACAAAGCTTCCCCTTGATTACTTCAGGCTATCGCTGGAGTCGATTCAGGCATTCTATCTTTTTCTCAGCTATACGCTTCTCGCGATACCGTTTTTCTTCGCAGGTTTTGTTGTGCTGGCAGCTTATGTAGAACAGCCAGAAAACACCGGTATAATCTACTTTTCCACTATGGCTGGTTCTGCTCTTGGAACAATTCTTCCCTCCCTATTACTGCCTTTTATCGGGGAAGGAAAACTCGTCATTACCGTTGCGATAGTCCCCCTTTGTTATGTCACTGCAGCCGCTTTTATAAAGAGCAAAATCAACATCGGTCCCCGTTTTCTGGTCCGGAATCTATTCTTCCCCCTAGTAAGCGTTGGTACTATGCTGCTTACTGCGACTCTGCTCTTTACCCCATGGGGAGGTGCTCAGCTGGCTGTCACCCCTTCGCCGTATAAATCGCTGAGCCAGCTTCTGCAGTTTCCACACTCAACAGTCACAGAATCGCTAAGCAGCATAACCGGCAAAATAGAAAACGTTACCAGCCCTTATATCCGTTACGCACCTGGCCTCAGTCTAAAATATAGCGGCAGCCTTCCTGAGCAAAAATCCATTTTTCGGGACGGAGACGAACAACTGGTCCTCTATGGGGCCGGCGGCAGTTCAAAGGCGTTCGATTTTGCGGCGTTTACCTTGCCAGCGGCAGGTTACGATCTTGTCCCCCTCCCTCAAAGCGCACTTCTTATCATAAGAAACGGAGGGACCAGCATACCTGCGGCACTTGCTGCTGGGATCCCCGAACTGATCGTGATTCATGAGAGCCCCAGTATATCCCGCGCCATTGGGGAGCATTATAATTTGCGTACAACCTCCGAAAATCCTCGAATATTTCTCAGGCAGTCGCAAAGAAGATACGACATCATCCATCTGGAAAGCTGGGGAACCTCCCTGCCTGGATCTGCAGCGCTGAGCCAGGAGTACCTTTTCACCAAAGAAGCCTTCGGGGAGTATCTGAACCATCTTTCTGAAAAGGGTATCATCGTTATTTCACGCAAGCTGCTTCTTCCTCCTTCCGACTCGATCCGCCTTTTTTCCACAGCACTTCAGGTCCTACGGGAGCGCGGTAAAAAAAATCCGCAGCATCACCTTGTTCTATTAAGAAACTGGGGCATTTTCACACTGATCGTTAGCAACAACCCTATTGAAAATATAGGCATTCCGGTGGACTTTGCTGAGAAGCTGAATTTCGACATTGTTTATATCCGGGATATACAGTCTTCCCTTGCCAATCGCTTCAATATTTTCGAACTCCCCCATCATTACCTTGCTATCAAGGAGCTGATCCAGCATTACAGTGAAAAAAGGGATGAACACTTTTTCGATAATTACCTTCTGGATACTGCACCACAGGATGACCACAGGCCGTTTCCAGGCCGCTTTATCAAGTGGGACAGGTTAGGTGATTTGTACCAGAGCATGGGAAGCAGACCCTATTCAATGCTTTTGTCCGGCGAAATCGTCATTGCTGTAGTTTTTTTAGAAGCGCTGGCTGTCGCTGCTTTGCTATTGCTGCTTCCCAGGCTCCTTGCCAAAGGGAGAAAAGAGCACGTTCCTTTAACGCAGAAGCTCTACTTCTTTTCCATTGGAGCAGGATTTATGTTCGTGGAGATCTATTTTATCAAGGCCTATATCCTGATCTTTTCCAGCCCGGTGTTCAGCTTTACTTTTGTCCTGGCAGGTATTCTACTCTCTTCTGGGATCGGCGGGTGGTGGTCTCAGAGAATGGGACGAAATGCTGTTATCTATTCTCTTACGTGTCTCTGCCTAGCGCTCCTTGGAATTATTTTCTTTATGGATCTGCTACTCGATTACCTTCTGAGGTTACCCGCACTACTTCGTTATCTATTTGCTCTGCTTATACTTTTTCCGTCGGGGATTTTAATGGGAGTGCCGTTCGCTCTGGGGATGCGCTGCCTTCTTACGACCCCTTTACAGCGGTCCTATGCCTGGGCGATGAACGGATGCGCCTCGGTTCTCACCTCTATTGTAGCGGCTGGACTTGCCCTGCATTTCGGCATCCAGTCCATTATGCTTTGCGCAGTAGCATTTTACTTCTTAGCGGCACTATGCTCGAAAGGTGTCAGGACAGATCATAGACAATAATTTAAGCAATATTAGAGACAGATACACACTTCGACGTACTACACTCTCCGAGCTTGCTCAGCTAAGTCAACGACTTGGGGGATTGTTGCATATGATTTAATATCTGTTATTACCCTTGTTCTAATCCATTAGATTGAGTTATGCTGAAAGTGGTTTAGCAAACTCACATTTGATTTATCCTTCTCATCTACCTGCATTATTCTCTAATGGAATAGATGACATTCAACCTTACATATTTACATTAATTAAAATCTATTATTCTTTTGCCTTATCTAAACCAGACTTTAATAAACGACAGGTAAGTAATGATATAGCGGTTAAATTTTGCAAACTCAAAACTCAACCCATGCTCTTAAATAATAGTTCAAGTTCAGAGGCCATAATAAGCATAACCTCTGACCGCTTGGAAAATGAGTGATTTCTGTTCTTACATAGCCGCTTATTTAATCCATGGTGCCATACGTTTTAGGACAATATCTTTTCGAGCAACATGATGATAAAGTGCAGCTCCAGCGTGCAAAGCAATCAGAAGCCAACTAATATATGCACCTGTGTTTTTATGAATTGCATCGATAATCGGCTCAAAGTGTTCCCAATCGGTTTGCAACCACCGTTCGACAATAAGGGAATATAGTGGTGTGTCATTAAATTTGGGAATGTCAAATAGGAAGAAAAAATTAGTATCTAATTTGGTTCCCATGTAACCCGTTATTGGCATAATAATCATGACAGCATATAAGCTCCAATGCATGGCATGAGCTGAAACGTGTTCAAACTTGCCTCCTCCTTGAACATCATTTGGCGTTTTATTCATCAGCTTCCAAAGTATGCGCAAAGCGACAAATACTGCAATAGTGATCCCAAAAGATAAATGCAGATAGAGTGCAATCATATTTGAGTTCAGCTCGGTCATGCTAAAGCCACCTTCACTAAACCAATGTCTATAGTAGACTGAAATGTAAGCACCTAAGAATCCAAATGCCACTAGCCAGTGAATAGCAATCGCAATTAGACCGTAGCTTTCCTTTGTATTTCCAAACTTCATATATATTTCCCGTTTTCGAACTTTAAAGCAGGTAATGAAAGATTGCCTATAGAATTCCATCCATTTCGTTACTGAACAATTAGTAAAAATCGACTAAGTTGTTCGATTAATTAGATAGAGTAGGATTATTTCTGGTAAGTGGTGAGAAAAGAAAGTTGCGCTGAAATCTCACCCGTCATGGCACGACGGGCGAATAAGGTTTCAACATAACAACCTAATGAGGAGCTGGTTTTATTGATGCCACTCTTTCAGCAAGTCCAGAAAGGTAATGCTCCTTGGACTAGTCAGCATTTTCGGCAAATTCTCTTCATATTCCTTACGGTAGTCTTTGGCATTCAACTGATTCTCGAAAAAGGCCTCACGGCTTGATTCAGACCATACCTCATACAGAGTGAATTTGTTTGGATCATTGGCATCGCGGTGCATGTAGGCGCTGACAAAAGTGTCCTCTTTTGACATCTTTTCGATCACGCCCAAGGCCCCCTGCTTCCACTCATCGATATATTCAGGCTTAAGATTGAATTCCACATAAAAAGCAAGCTTAGGTTGTTCCTCAGCGTAGGCTGGATTATAGCTAAGTGCTAATGTCAGCAAAGCCATTACAGCAACGACCCAACTGCTGATCTTTTCCATTTTCAAATATTGCATAGTGATACTCTCTTTAATGTTGTAGTGCTACTTGAGCAGGGATCCTTAAACATTCCTTTCTTTACTCATTCTTCATACCAGCTCGTTCAGCATCTCAACGCTGTAAGTGGTTAGAGGCTGTCGGGTACGCACCTTTTCAACGTAATCCGGGTTGGCGATCAGCGGACGGCCAATAGCGATCAGATCTGCATCCCCTTTGTGTAACGTCTTGCGGCCCCGCTCAGCATCATAGCCTCCACACGCGATCACAATGCCTTTATAAAGGCTGCGGATATATTGGGTTACCGTGCCGGCAAGATGCTCCTGCTCACTGTCTTCAAACATCCCCGTGTGAACATAGGTCAGATCGTATTGATTAAAGCGTTGCAATACATAATCCGAGACGGTTTTATCGCGTTCATCATGTTCCAAGTGTAAATAGCCCACCGGTGATACACGTAGGCCGACATGGGCAATTTCCTGCTTCACCGCATCCAGTACTTCAAACAGAATACGGGCCATGTTCTCTTCACTGCCACCCCAGTCATCTGTACGACGGTTGGTATCCCAATGCAGAAACTGATCCAACAGATAACCATTGGCAGCATGGACCTCTACACCATCAAAACCGGCTTCGCGGGCATTGGCCGCAGCCTGTGCGAAGTCCTGAATCATCAGCCGGATTTCCATCTCAGTCATTTCACGCGGCACATCGTATTGAAGATCATTAGTGCGCGGTACGCGTCCCTTCAAGGCAACGGCCGAAGGCGCTATAGGCTTCTCACCATTGAGGTAAATGGGGTGAGAAACCCGGCCGGTATGCCAGATCTGGGCGAAGATTTTGCCGCCTTTTTCATGGACTTTCCTAACCACCTTTTTCCAGCCTTCTACCTGTGCCGGGGTGAAGATAGCTGGGGTGTTGGGATACCCCTGGGCGCTTGGCGATATCATCAGAGACTCGGTGATGATCAGGCCAGTGTCAGCACGGCGGGCGTAGTAATCAGCCATCGCACCGGTCGGTACTAAATCATCATCGGCCATGCTACGGTTCATGGGGGCCATGACAATACGGTTGCTCAGAGTAAGATCACCGCTGAGCTCAAAATTGTTAAACAGGATATCTTGGTTCATAAAATACTTACCTTGCTTTAAATCGTTTTACTGGCCTCACTCCCGGCTAAACCTGGTTTACCCGGGATAACCCCGTTCAGGATTAATTTGCCCAGCGAGTCTGGTTCATACCGCCGGTAATAGCGGCCACTTTACCTTCAAGTTTCTTAGTCATAACGGTTTCCTTTAATTTACAATTTCGTATTTAACGTTCACTGGCTGGTGACCAGCGCTTGGCCATGGATATACCATCGAGCTCTGTGCCGACTAAATGATTGGTGTAATTGCTCATTACCTTTAAAGTGATCAGGGCGATTACTTCCAGTGCGTTTTGCTGGCTGTAACCGGACTTAAAAAAAGCGTCAACCAGCGTCTGTGACATCACCCCGCGCTGCTCGACAAGCTTTAGTGCGAAACTGCGTAACGTGGCTAATTTGGGATTCCCTATCGGCTGGTCATCGCGAATGGCATTGATCACTTCCATATCCACCCCGTGCGTCTCAGCGTACTGGGTATGACCAGCCATACAGTATCGACATTCATGAAAGCGATTGACTGTCATCAGTACCACCTGACGCTCGGTCGGGGTTAAGTCTGTTTTACCGGTTTGCTCAGACAGATAGACATAGCTATTGAGCAGAACCGATGATTCGGCCATGTAACCGAGCAGATTCGGTACAAAGCCCATTGATGCTTTCGCTGCCTCAAGCTGAGCCAGAGAGTCTTGTGGTGCGTTATATTGGCTGTACTTGATAAATTTACTCATTATCCCCCCTCCGGAAAGCCGTTGTTTTGCGATGGAAGAAAGATAACCGACATGCTTATCGAATAGAACGCATGGAATATGAATAGCAACTATTCCAAAACAGAATTGATAGAATGGGTAAATTGCACTTATTTGATATTTCACAAAATGGGGAGATCCGGCTCTGTATGCCGGAGAGAATTGTTATTGCCAGCCTAGTAGCCGGCAATTTACTGATAAAGAGTTTTATCAGATAACTTTTGTTTCAAGAAATCGACAAAGCATCGAACTTTAAGCGGCACATAGCGACTTTGAGGATAAATCGCATTAAAAGGAAGCGGTTTTGCTACAAAATCAGACAAAATCTGTTTCAGCTCACCCGATTTAAGATGTTCATCGACCATCCAAACCGGTAGCTGGGCAAGTCCCGTTCCATCAAGAACCAGCTTAAGGATCACATCACCGTTATCGCCCTGAAAGTTTCCATTAACAGCGACGGAGATATTCTTGTCCTGATGGAAAAAATGCCAAATGTTGACAGTTTTCAGCATCGAATACACCAGGCAATTATGGCGTCGTAATTCAGTGGGCTCTTTAGGTTCACCGTGTTGAGCCAGGTAGTCAGGAGCGGCGACTAACAACATAGGATTGTCGAACAGATGCCTGGCTATTAGGGATGAATCTTCCAGCTCTCTGGCCCGGATTGCCACATCAACACCTTCGCTGATAAGGTCCACATGCTTGTCACTTAATGTCAAATCCACCTTGATTTCAGGGTAGAGGGATAAAAACTCTGACAGTATTGGCGCGATGACAAGGCGACCAAAAACAACCGGTGCCGTGATCCTGATAATACCTTTTGGTGAAGCTACTTGGGAGCGAGCACTTGCTTCCGCTTCATCCAGTTCACCAATGATAGACACACATTTCTCATAGTATTCCGCGCCAACCTGGGTCAAAGAGAGCTCTCGGCTGCTTCTGGTTAACAACTTGACACCCAGCATGGTTTCCAGGGCTGCAACTTTTTTGCTGATTGTGGCTTGAGTTGTGTTTTTCTCTCGGGCCGCCGCTGAAAAACTGCCGGTTTGCACTACCCGGATAAAAGCCCGCATTGCACCTAACTGATCCACTTGCCTTCCTTATTAATTCCAATATCGAATAGATGGTATTCATTTTAGCATTCTTATATTCGATTTGGTTAGCGCCTATTATTGCTTCAACGTTAGGCAGCAGTCATGACCGGCCAGTTAGACCTACTGGCCAAAAATGCCCTGAAGAATATAAAGCAGCCTACCTGAATGGGAGCGATAGGCCCCTGATTAATAGAAAACATAACGTTTTAAGAGGTAAACCATTATGTCTAAACATCTCGTATTTTATGTCGAATTTGATGTAAAGCCTGAGTGTGTCGACAAGTTTGTCAAAGGCGCAACCGGTGTCCTAGAGGCGATGTCCCACGAAGATACCTTTGTATCGACCTACTTTCATCGCCACGCCGACAACCCTAACAAGTTCACCCTATACGAGCGCTGGGACGAGCCGTCCATGGATGACTTTATGAAGAACCAGTTGCAAGGCAAGTCATACCGCGACGAGTACGAAGCCTACTTGCCGGATCTACTGGCCAGCCCACGAAAGTTCACCGTACTGGATCCGATTGATGAATGGGAAAGCAAATAACCCCAGCTTTCGTTAATAACATAAACCCGCCTCAGGCCTCGCCAGAAGCGGAAAATCCGAGGAAATAATCATGAATATGCAACAAAAGATGCAAGAGCTTCTCGATAAGCAGGAAATGACAGAAATCATGTATAAGTTCGCCCGCGCCCTGGACCGGGTTGACGGTGAACTAATGAAGTCAACCTACTGGGAAGATGCGATTGAAGAACATCAGGACCCTATCTTCCCGGATCTGTTCTTTTATAACGATAATGCTCACGCCTTTGTTGAGCCTGCAATGGAAGGGTTCAAAGCCCTGAAAGTCACTCAGCACCGTATCAGCAATCCGCTGATCGAAATTGACGGCGATAAGGCGACAGCCGAGTGCTATGTCTGGGCTTACCATGTTCACGAAGAAGACGAGGTCGACAAAGAGGGCATCTTGGGTGGCCGACATCATTTCCGCTTTGAGCGTCGCGACGGCGTCTGGAAGATCAAGCACCGCTCAACCGTATTTGACTGGAACCAGAACCAGGACGCTACAGCGATCTGGGCGGAAAACTACAGCGATAAGTTACGCGGTAAACGTAATCAAGATGATGACAGCTATAACTACATCAGCATCTAAGCTGAAACCATTGTGATTGTTTAGCAGGCACAACATTTTCAAGCGGTAGTGAAGCAGTATATCCACTGCCACTGCTTCACTACTGCCTGATTTGTGCATTACCAGACGCTATTCGTATGCAAACTATGAGAAGGAAAACCCAATGACGGCGAACAAATTTAAGGCTGGCGATCAGTTTCCAATTATCGAGTTGCCCACATTAGACGGCGACAACATTTCCCTTGGTATTCCACAAACCGGCTTTGACTGGAAAATGGTGGTGGTCTACCGAGGCAAGCATTGCCCGCTTTGTACCCGCTACCTCAATGAGCTTGAAAAGCTCAAAGAAGACTTTTTTAAGCTTGGTATCGATATTGTCGCAGTTTCTGCCGACAGCGAGACACAAGTAACGGCCCATATGGCAGATCTGACGGTAAGTTATCCAGTTGCGTATGGCCTGAGCATAGAGCAGATGCAACAGTTGGGACTCTATATATCCCATCCTCGTTCGGCGCGGGAAACCGATCATCCATTTTCCGAACCCGGCCTTTATGTGATTAACGACAAGGGCCAGGTACAAGTTCTCGATATATCCAACGGTCCCTTTGTCCGACCTGAATTGGGGGTCCTGCTCTCCGGATTATCATTTATCCGCAACCCGGAGAATAACTACCCGATCCGCGGAACCTATGAGTAAACGCCAACTTAAATGACTTATTGCACGAGTCAATGAGGATATGATGAACATGAAATTACCCCAACAGTTATTAGTCACCACCTTACTATTCAGCTCTATGGTTGGTTGTGCAGCAGAACAGCCGGCAATAGAAAGTGCGGCTGCAGATCTACAGTCACAAAACGCCAGGGAATTTATCGATCCGGCTATCAAGGCTCCGCTAGAACAGCTTCCGCCAGCATTGTCTTTGATCACCAAAGATTCTGTCCTTGATGCCAGAGCCACTGTACACAAAATGCTGAAATTTCCGGACACCCCGGGCGTGAGGGTTGAAAGAAAGGAGATATTAACTACTGAAGGCGAGGTGCCTGTATTTGTATACCGTCCCGAAAATAGTACAGCGATCACCCCTGCTATCCTATGGATCCACGGTGGTGGCTATATTATGGGACGGGCGGACAGCAACGATTTTGCCGGAGAGTTTGCCAAAGAGCTAAACGCTACCGTGGTCTCTGTTGAATACCGGTTGGCTCCGGAACATCCATTCCCTGCCGGGCATAATGATGTTTATGCGGCCTTTTTATGGCTGGTAGACCACGCCAAGGAATTAGGAATCGATCCTGAACGAATTGCAGTTGGAGGAGATAGCGCCGGTGCCGGCATGGCGGCGGGGATGGTATTGCATAATCGTAATGCTCAGGGCCCGGCAATTGCTTTGCAGCTACTGATTTACCCAATGTTGGACAACTTGCACGATACCCCATCTGGCTCTATCGAAGACTATCCGGTTTGGAACAGAGAAACCTCGTTCAATGCCTGGGATATGTACCTGGGTGGCAACAACCCTGGTGAAGCGGCATCACCTTATGCGGCACCTGCCAGAGCAAAAGATGTCAGCGGATTGCCTAAAACCTTTATGACAATCGGCGCCGTTGATCTGTTCAGAGACGAAGTTGTCGATTATGCCCAACGATTAATGGCGTCAGGCGTGCCGACTGAACTGGCCGTCTTCCCGGGAATGTACCATGGTGGCCAGGTGTTCGTACCCGATGCGCCTGTTAGCCAGCAAATGCGTGGTGCATACCTATCAGCTCTGAAAGATGCACTCGCCGAGAAATAACCGTCTTTTACACAACGTCCACTCCCTTCACTTGCCTCTAAACCAGGTGAAGGGATCACCTTGGCTGTCGCTTCACTTTTCAGAAGCTTTATGTCGAGAAGCCAGCCTTTCTACAAGAAGTAAATATATGAAGATAATAAAAGAGGCATTAAGCCTCCGCCGTACAATAGGAGTAATGCTGCTCTTAGTATTGGCGATCACACCCCACGTATCCTTTGCTGGAGAAACCGCCAATGGTACTGGGTTTGAACGGCAATTCAGCGATAAAAACTGCAACAGTTATTAGATAAACAAGAAATGACAGAGGGACCAACTGCAGGGGAGCCATGGGGCATGCAGTTAGAGCTTATCTCTATTTCAAATGGCAAAACATTTATGAATCGTAACTTAGTTAACCGGTTTGACCCACGATGAACATTTTATTTGTAATATTAATTATTTTGGCTGGTATGGGGCTTTCATTTGAAGCAGGCATCCTTGGACCACTAGGCTCACAAGTTGGTAAGTTATGGGCGACGATGAGCATTGTTAGTGTGGGGGCTTTGGTGCTGTGGTTAGTTGATTACTTCACTCCACAGCAGAAGCAATATAAATGGGAAGAAATTCCTAGGTGGCAACTTATTGGTGGGATCCTTGGTTCCTTATATGTTGTCGTGTTAACGCTATCTACCCCAGTAATTAGTGTGGCAATGACCATGGTTTGCGTTTTATTTGGTCAAATCACTAAGAGTTTTGCGATCGATTATTTTGGATGGTTTGGCGTAGCTAGAAAACCAACAAACCCTATGAGAGTTATAGGGCTTATCTTCGTTCTAATTGCACTCTGCTTTAGTTATCTTGGAGCAATATTATGATTCTAATTATTTTACTGGCTATTGCCTCAGGTATGGCGTTAAGCACACAAGCCGCGATTAATGGTCAATTAGGTGAGAAAATCGGTGTTGTAAAAACCGCACTTATCACATTCGGTGTCGCTACGGTAATTACTGCATTACTTATTTTGTTTTTTGAACCTGTTTATGAATCAAATTTACTCACTGTACCTAAATGGCAACTGACTGGCGCATTCTTTGGTATTTTATATCTGGTCGTCATGGTGGCTTCAGTTCCTCGAGTTGGTATAGCAATAGCAACCGTTTCTACTATACTTGGCCAAATGATAATGAGCATGATCATTGATACGCAGGGTTGGTTGGGCAACACGCCTATCGAACTAAATCCGTGGCGAGTATCAGCCATGCTTTGTATCGCGGTAGCGCTATTTTTTATATATAAAGCAAACCAGCAAGAAATAGCACCATAAAATCTTTCTACAAAGTGACTCAGTATAGCGACGGTGATACTCATGCAAGCTTTAGAATAGAGCTTTCTGTTTCTCCGTCGCTGTAACTCAACCAGAAACTCAGTCTTATACTCCGATTTTTTTTGTAAAAGTGTTTTTTGTTTCGTATGATTTCGATTGACATCAGTTATACGTGAACATTTATATGAGAGTTATAAAAAATATCGGTATATATTTTAACTAGTTTCCTTGTTATTACTTAATATGCCAATCTGAAAGTAATTTAGAAGACTATAACCTAATCCACATCAACATTGTTAATGTAGTAGCGGTCTACTCGCTGGTAATTGGCACAATGCCTCATAATCGCTCTCAGTTTGCACTGCCAAAAAAATATCCAGCTGCTGCAATACATGAACTCTAGATTTCTGATGCTCCCTCTGAGTAATACGCAACAACTGGCTTACTGCTTTATAGCTGTGGCTGTTTTCTTTTTTACGCGCCAAATAGCGTAACAAAAAGTCCTGCTGTACAGAACTATCGTTAAAGTCCCCCAAGTAATTTTGCAGATGTTTTAACGTATTAAGCTCTCGTTGATACTCATTTGTTTTAAACAAGGGCTCAAAGTATTCCAGCAGATAACGCAACTTTTTGCAGTCAATTCTTAGCTGATGGATATCCGTATCTTTACTCTGCTCATTAATGTCTCCAGCCCGTACGCGGACTTTTTGATAACGCTTCCAAACGGCTTGCCGACCATAAACTTCGCAGGAGGTCGAGGCCGATTGCGGGGGAACATTAACCTGAATAGCATGGATATGAGCTTCAATATCCTGACAGTTTCTCCTATATAAATCTGAATTTAACCAACCGCACAGTCGTTTAAGCTCTGTTTTCCGGCGTAACTGAATATCATCAAAAAATAGCGCCAGTCCATTATGATGCTTCTGGCTAACCTGGCGGAAAAAAGTATTTGATTTCATCAGGTAGACATCTAGATCGCGCAACAAATTGGTTTCTTGCATCAGTTGCTTTAGCAAATCAGACAACCGCTTCTTATTCTCAGCTGGGTAAAGATCTTTAAGCAGGCTTATAATGGCACGGTTACGCCTGAGACAGACCCGGTATTGGTGGAGAAACTCGGGATCTACACCTTGTAATATCCCTGCTTCATAGCGACGTGCATTGGCAAACTCGATTTCAAAATAAGCATAGGTAGAAAGATAGATAGGCTTACCGGGATCCATGGTGACTTTATGTCTTTGAATTTTTTTCAATTCAACTTCACCTCGATCCTTTACACTCATGCCACTCTCCGTGTCTTTATTCTTTGATTAAGCTTAGTCAGCATAATGAGAATAAGCGATACGACATAAAGCTATCAGGCCTATAACGATCGAAGGGCAAAAAAGTGGTTCGCAACACAGTGATTTGAAATCGCTATGTCCTGAAAGTCGCCAACACTTATACCTCGATTATCTTTTCCTTATCTGTCTTAGCTAATTTTATTTTTTCAGCAAGTTCATCCTTTCTTAGCGGCTTGGCCAGGTAGTCATTCATCCCCGCATCAAGGCACTTATCCTTGTCTCCTTCCATTGCGTTTGCGGTCAAGGCGATAATATAAACATCTGAAAAAGCATGCTTGCTTTGGCGGATTTTTCTCGATGCTGTATAACCGTCCATCACAGGCATATGGCAGTCCATCAACACCAGGTCATAAGGAGACTGCATCAGCATAGCGAACGCTTCTTCACCATTCGAAGCTATATCCGCAGTGATACCAAGCTTTTTTAGCATTAAAGCAGCTACATTTTGATTCACCTTATTATCATCAACCAAAAGAACATTCATATCACTTTGCCCTATTGGCACCACTGCAGCAGGCTTTACTACCGATGAAGGCATATCTTCTGCTTGACTTGAAACTAACGCATGATGGGGATTAGTTTGCTCAAAAGCTTCGGTCATTACATTCAGTAAATCTGATGGTTTAACCGGATTGCGTAGTTTCTTAGTAAAACAAGGGGCGGCTGATTCTCCCCAAGCTTTTTTATCCATTGACTGAAGCATAACCAGTTGTACATTTTGGAATATTAACGGTAGATTTTCACGGAGAGAGAAATCTATTTCTGCCGATTCCACCAAGTCTTCATCAATTAACAAGAGATCATAGTGACTTTGTTCACGGCTACACCGTTGCATGCAATCCATCATCTGCTCAACTGTTGCTGCACGACTAAAATTCAACTCCCAGGTTTCAAGCTGTGACTGTAGCAACTTGCTACGTATTTCATGACTATCAACTAACAATATGTGTAGTTGCTGCAAGTACTTTACTGGAAATACGTTATGATTCTTCTGCTTATCGAATAGTATATTGAATTGAAAAACAGAACCTTGGCCGCTTTGGCTAGTAACTGACATTTGTCCCCCCATTGATTCTGTCAAACTTTTACTAATTGATAACCCAAGTCCCGTACCACCAAACTGACGGCTGGTTGAAGAATCTGATTGAGTAAATTGCTGGAACACCATATCCAGCTTATCTTCATCAATCCCGATACCGGTATCCGTAACTTTAAAGACGATATTCTCTTTACCGTCTAGTTGCAGCTGCTTTTCAATACTTAATTGAACATACCCTTGATGAGTGAACTTAATACCATTTCCAATCAAGTTAAGCAGAATTTGTCTGACTCGCCCAGGATCTCCTTTCACTATCTGAGGAACGCTTTGGTCAAAATACAGCAACAGATTAAGATTTTTATCTACAGCGCTATGATATAGCTGCTCTACAACGCCTTCGGCCAATTGCAATAAATCGAAAGAAACATTTTCAAGCTCAACCTTGCCCGCCTCAATCTTTGAGAAGTCCAAAATGTCATTTATTATTTTTAACAATGACTCAGCACTACTCGTTATTACGTTAAGATGCTTGGCTTGCTCATCGCTCATGCCTGTATCTTCAAGAACTTGCAGCATCCCCAATACACCATTCATCGGTGTCCGAATTTCATGACTCATTGCTGCCAGAAACTCGGACTTAGTTCGGGTCGCCTGCTGTGCTTCATCGCGTGCCAGAATAAGTTGCTGTGAGTTAATCTCCAGTTCAACTTTTGCTCTTTCGGCTTCTTCCTTCTGAAGTTGCAGCAAGTAGTTTTGTTGCTCCATTTCTTTAGAGGCGACTGCAAGTTGATGGGTCTGCTGCTCCGAATGCCTTAGGAGCTGATTTAAATTCTCTCTATATTCTGCCGAGTTAATCGAGATAGTCAGTATTTTCAGGCTTTCTTTAAGCAAAGCATGTTGATAACCACTAAGCGATGATAACAAGCCGAATTCAACGACCCCCTGTAACTCATCGGTTTGCTCCTTAAGTACTGGGATGGCCAATATCCGTTTAGGGTTGATGGAACCGAGACCGGATGTTATTTCAATATAGCCCTGCGGTACTTTATCCAGCTCAATCGCTTTTCTTTGCTCGGCTACTTGGCCAATAATACCCTCACCAAAATGATAAAGCTTATCGGTATCACCGCTATAGGCATAACCTTGCTTAAAGCACAAAACATCATTTTCTAGATAATAAAATGCAGCAACGCCTATCCCGAGTTCCGGGGCCAAAAAATCTAAAAAGGATTTAGTCAATCTACCTATGGAATACTCACCACTGAGTAAACGGGTTAGTTCAGCCGCCTTCTGCTGAACTTTACTCTGTTCTAATTTAGCTTTCGCGCGTAATGCTTGCTCTGAAGCCGCTTTTATACGTTTGAGACTATGATGTATAAATATTGTTCCCAAAAACAAAACCAGTGTAAGAAGAGACATTGTAATAACGGTTATCGTAAATACAACATTGAGCGATGAGTTTATATCCTTAACCCGGCCAAGGCTCTCTAATTGATCAAGCATAAAGTTAAAATTGCCACCAACCTCATCGGTAGAACGCCGACTTTCGTCAATCAGAATTCTCACCGATTTAATTTTGCTTGCGCCTTGTTCAGCCTTCGGTATCAAATTCTCTGTCGTTTTATTGTCTAGTTCGCTTGCACGTAATTCTTTAAGTAGTTTTTTGACATACGCATAACCAATATTCGCTTCAGATCTTGCTTTATCTATTCGTGCTATAACTTCTCTTTGCTCGTTAAGCATTGGCGTCAGCGTCGATAGCGAATATTGCGCACTATTGCTTACCTCACGAGCAATCTGCCGGCTTTGATACAGCTTATAGTTAATAAACAAACCACTCAGCAAACCAACAAAAGTAACCATAATTAGACATAGAACAATATATCGACTGTAACTGTGCTGTGAATTCAGGCCATCATTCATACCATGTCACTCTTATTTATTGGTTTTGAGGAGCAAAGACTTGTATGCGGTTATTGCCCGTATCGGCAGCAAAAACATAGCCTCTTTCATCGACAAGCAGCCCATGAAGATTTTTGAACTGACCGATACCACTGCCGTGCTCTCCCCAAGTTGCCAGCAAATTAAAATCCTGGTCGAATACCTGTATTCTATCGTTATGTGCCTCGCTAACGTAAATATGATCTCTGCCGTCTATTGCTAAACCAACAGGCTTATCAAATTCACCCGCGCGTTTTCCATATTTTCCAAGTTTACGTTTAAATATTCCCTCACGATTAAAGTGCAAAACGCGATCATTCCCCATATCGACAACGTAAATATCACCAGTCGATGTCGATTTGGCGGCCTGTGGGGCCTCTAGGGAACCTTTATGGTCAAATAAAAATAAAAAATTTCCCTCGAGGTCAAAAACATCGACTCGGTTATTTCCTTTATCAGCCATATACAGGCGATTTTCGTATATTGTCATAAACTCCGATTCCATATTTTCCCCAGGGTCTATGCCAAAATCACTGAAGGTAATAATATGAGTAAAATCTTTATCGTATTTTTTTATATACCCATTGACATAATCAGCGATATAAATATTTCCAACAGCATCGACAGCAATACCTTCAGGTTTTTCAAACTTTCCTGCACTTCCCCCTTCGAAGGTACCTAGATACTCGCCAGAATATTTGTCAAATATTTGAACGTTGCTATTTCTCGCATCGGTTACAAGTAACCGTCCCTGGCTATCAATAGCGAAATCTTCAACATAACGAAACTGCCCGATACCGGCGCCTTTGCTTCCGATCGTCATGACATGCTTAAACTTTGTTTTTCCAGCAATGACTTCTGGTGCTGCCGCCAGCGCATTAGCCGAACCAATCAACCAAACGCAAAGAATAGTAATCAATCCCTTCATTTTTATTCCTTATATTGGCTCTAAAGGCCTCACCATCTCAGTTGCGGTTTGCAATCTTTCTAAACTTTAAAAATCACGCTATAAATCAGTATAGTAAAAGATATGAAACCAGTCTTATATTTATATTAAACACTCACCACAGCTTAGAGCCGTGGTTTTGAGCTGACAAAAAAAAGCCCCGACATTCACAATGCCGGGGCTCTCTTTATTTCAATACTACTTTGCGGTTGCGGCTACCAACTGCTCTTCGTCAGATTTCTTCAAGAAGGCATAAGTCACACCAGTTACAACTGTACCCGCAGCGATAGCAACCAAATACATTAGTACAGGGGTAATCGCATTCGGAATGAACAGCACAAACAAGCCACCGTGTGGTGCCATCAGCTTCGCGCCGAATAACATAGAAAGTGCACCAGTCAGAGCTCCCCCTGCCATACAGCTTGGGATAACACGCATAGGATCACGCGCTGCAAACGGAATTGCACCTTCTGAGATAAAACACAGACCCAGTACAAAAGACGCTTTACCCGCCTCAGATTCACTCGCATTGAACTTACGTTTGGCAAGGAAAGTCGCCAGTCCCATACCAAGAGCCGGAACCATACCAGCCGCCATTACTGCAGCCATCGGCGCATAAGTTTGTGATGCCAACAGACCAACCCCAAAGGTATATGCCGCTTTGTTAACCGGACCACCCAAGTCGAAACACATCATACAACCAAGGATAATGCCCAGCAGTACAGCATTCGCCGATCCCATATTATTAAGGAAATCAGTCAGACCTGTCATCGCAGCAGATACCGGGCCACCAACAACGTATATCATGATCAAACCGGTGATTAAACTTGCGACCAAAGGAATAATCAAAATCGGTTTCAGTGCTTCCATCGACTGCGGCAACTTCACTTTATCTGCCACCAGCTTGGCGCTGTAACCCGCAAGGAAACCCGCCACGATACCACCGAGGAAACCGGCCCCAGTCGAGCTTGCCAACATACCGCCAATCAAGCCCGGCGCCAGACCGGGACGGTCAGCTATAGAGAAAGCAATGAAGCCGGCAAGTACTGGAACCATAAGGGCAAAGGCCGAACCGCCACCAATAGTCATCAGGGCTGCCGCCAGTGTCCCCTCTTCCTTAAAGGCTTCGATACCGAAAACGAAAGACAGCGCGATAGCCAAACCACCAGCAACAACCAACGGCAACATATGCGAAACACCTGTCATCAAGTGTTTGTAGGCTCCCGTTTTTTCTTGCTTTTGTCCTGCTTCAGAAGATGCCCCTGCTTCGTGTTTATACACCGTGGCAGTTGTGAATGCTGTATCCAGCTCCTGAGCTGTTTTCTTCAGAGCTAGACCAGTACTGGTTTTATACAGCTTTTTACCGTCGAAACGGGCCAAATCAACTTCAATATCAGCCGCAATAATCACCAGATCAGCCGCTGCAATTTCATCTGCGGTCAGCTGGTTCTTGGCCCCCACAGAGCCTCGGGTTTCTACCTTGATTTGGTGCCCTTGGCGTTTGCCCTCATCTTCCAACGCCTCGGCGGCCATAAAGGTGTGTGCAACCCCTGTCGGACAAGCCGTGATCGCTACAATTTTCTTCGCTCCTGTTGATACAGCCGTGACAGCACCTGCCGAAGGAGTTGTATTAACGACTTTCGAGACCCGAGCCTGGGCAACCGCTTGTTCAAGATACATTTTCGGATCAGCAAGACAAGCACCGATATCAGACTGATATACTTTCTTTCCTTTGAAACGTGTCGTGTCGACTGCCGTATTGGCAGCAATCACGATACAATCCGCGTCAGCAATCTGGGTATTCGTTAACGCCTTGACCGGCATTACCGTTGACTGACATTCAATATCAGCCGTCCATTTTAGTTCAGCTGCGGCCTTTTCCATTAAGCCCGCGGCAATCACGCTATTTGCAATGCCACTTGGGCAAGCTGTTACAACTGCGATTTTCATCTTGATACCCTCTGATCCGTGTTAGCTCTTCACGTTATTGTCTGATAGTTGCACGCTTTCTTTGACAGCCAGTACCGCGTTGAGATCTTCAACCCCGACGCCTACCTGGCTGACAGCCAGCGCTGAAAGCGCGGTGGCAAAACTAAGCGTCTCTTGTTTGTTCCAGTTATTAAGTTGCCCCCAGCACAGCCCAGCCACCAAGGTATCCCCGGCTCCGACAGTGCTCACAACATTCATTTTTGGCGGCAATGAGCGCAACCATCCTTCATGATTGAGCCACATCACGCCTTCTGCCCCTAAAGACACCACCACATTGGCGATATCTTTTCGAGCCAGCTGCTCCGCCGCCTCAATTAAATCGTGCTCTGTTTCTAACTCACACCCAGCCCAATCTGACAGCTCCTCATCATTCGGCTTCACCAACCAAGGCGCGGCATTCAAGCCGGCAGACAGTGCGGCCTTGCTGCTATCAAAAAAGACATGCTTACCACACGCTTGAAGTCGGGACACCCAGGTTGCACACAGCTCTGGGGTAATACCTCTTGGCAAGCTTCCCGCCATCACAAACACGTCGTGGCTTTCAGACAAGGCAAACAGGGTTTGCTCAAATTGTTGGATATCGTGCTCTGACACTACAACACCCGGGAAGTTAATGTCGCTGACCTGCCCACTGGATTCGACTAACTTGACGTTGATACGGCTCGCGCCTTGAACACGTACAAACTCGTCGTTTACCCCCAGCTCCTCAAACAGCTGGCAAAACGGTTCTTGGTTATCGGCGCCTAATAACCCGGTTACCGTCACCTCCGCACCCAGTTCAGCAAGCACTTTAGCCACATTCACCCCTTTACCGGCAGGATGCAGGCTTCCCTTTTCGACAAGGTTTACCGTACCAGTGGTCAAGGCCTTCAGGTTACCCGTCAAGTCCAGAGCCGGATTCAAGGTTATGGTGACGACCTTTGGCTTTTGACGACTAACCATTGTTTCGAAATCAGTCATTATTTGCCCTCACCCAAACCATCAGCGATAGCTTGTCCGATCGCGGCAAGCGCAAGCTCGGCATCATCCCCCTGGGCGGTAAACTGCAACTCGTGGCTCTGCTTCACACCCAATGCAATCACCTTCATCAGGCTCTTGGCATTCACCGCCTTGCCATCACCATTTAAGTTCGAAACCAGAATGTTCGATTCAAACTTCTTGGCGACACTTACCAGCATCGCACCAGGACGGGCATGCAAACCGTGAGGGTTGCGGATCTTGAACACATCCGTATTACCTTCGATGGTTTCTTGCGTCAGCAACGAAACAATTTTGTCTTTGTCTGCTGAAACAAGCTTTTCTGCCTGCTGCTTATAGAGCAGTTGGGAAAGATAATTCATGTTATTAAGGTGCGAACCATTGCACGCAGCTACCATCAGTAACCCTTTCACGGGTTTGCCCTGCTCTTCGAATTCGGTGGCAGGCGTAACAAAGGCCAGTGCTGTTTTGCTGACGTCTTTACTACTTTTGGCCAGCCACAAACCTTGTCCCAGATAACTGACACCTGATGAAATAGCATCCGCAACGCAGGCATTTCCTGCAGCTTCTCGGTTCTTAATCAAACCAGCAGCTACGGCCGTTAACTGAATAAGGTCTGTTGCCGGGAAAGCGAGTTGAATGAGTCCGGTATCAAATTCGGCTTCCGATTGCTCATCACCATTAAGGATAGAAATTAAGCCTTCAGCGCTATCACTTTGCTTCAGCTTTTCTTCAACGCCATCGGCAGACAGCACTTTTGTCAGTTGCTTCAAAATCCCGAGATGCTCATCCGACTTAGCAGCAATGCCAATTGCTAGGTAAGCGGTATTACCACCCCCCCAATCTACACCTTGCGGGAAGTGATGGATTCGTACACCCGTTTGCTTTACCAGCCCTCGGGTGTCCGTGGTTCCGTGAGGAATAGCAATACCATTACCGAGGAACGTTGAATTCTGGGCTTCACGAGCCAGCATGCCGTTGACATAACCGCTTTCAACCAGGCCTTGCTGTTCCAGACCTGCAGCCAATGCCTTAATGGCTTCTTGTTTATCAGCTGCGCCTTGCTTTAGCTGAATATCATTAATTGATAGTGACAACATTCACTCTCTCCAGTATTCGGTTAGTCGACGAAAGGCCAGTTCGCACTTTCTCTACACGCCTTTAATTTTAGTTAGCTTTCAACTTTGCTGAAACCTTTCAGCTTTTACTGAAATAAAAAGATTCAGAAGAACTGTGATTATTGCTGAAGCTCTGCTGAAACCTTTCAGCTCTAATGCTGAATTGTTTCAGCTTATTTTGCAAACACTACATAGCAAATCTGTTACGAATATATGATCAGTCGCACAATTACACGAATGATTATGCATCAATTTGAATGATGTAAGACAGGTATAGCCACTAGCGGCTATTTTTGAAGAAATGTTGTTTGCAGCGCCTTTTGTCCTAACCGGTACATTCGTTTGAATTGATCAGTAAGATGGAGATTACGAGTATCGATACGACGCCTGTTCAGCTGAACATTGACGCCGTTTTCATAATTAAAGAGTATAAATTCAGCTATTTTTTCGATGTTATAATTTTCGGCACCATCCCGCACAGCTATAGATAGGATCTCATCTGGCATTATTTGCTGCTGGTTAAAATCTTGCGCTGCCTTAATCGTCTTGGCTTTTGCGCTACTTGGTTGAACTAGATCATAAGGAGGTTGCCATTCATGTATTGGCTGCAACCTATCTATCTGATTAACAAGAGCTAAAATTAACGGTTTCTTCCGATTTCGATTTTTTTCGTCGCAATAAAATGCATCAAACTGACGTTTCAGTTCAACATCGAGCTGGCGAGCCGGTTGATTTGCTTTCATCACCCAAAATACCAAATCGCTGCTGACCATTTGCTCCAGCAGTAATTGATCAGTCACTTGCTTGCCATCAATACCGGGTAGATCGACAAGATGTATCCAATCAATACCATCAACATCACAACGGTGCACAGTCACATTCTCGGTTGATGGCAAGACACTAACCTCTGCGACCATACTGCCCGCAATAGCATTGATCAGCGAAGATTTACCTGCACTTATTTGCCCCACAACAGCGACTCGCAGAGGTTCTATCTCTGCAACAAACCTTTGCTGGTCGGCTAATGAAACTTTGCTAACATCAAGTTCATGATCTCTTTTCGTAAAACGGCCGCTGTATAAGTCGATGGCTACTGATGCGACTTCCTGAAGCAATACACGCTTCAATTTTGCTTGAACCTCGTCACTCACTTCATCAAACAAACGCCCCAACAGTTGCCCTCTCGCTTCCGCGACCAACCCTGCTGGTGTCATCATCCTAAATACCCGATAAATATCATAGGCATGCTTTGCGACACCTAATTTATCTTTTTGCTCATATCCTTGCTTAAGCGTCGTCAGGCGAATCTTTTCCACAAAGGGGACATGATCCAAGAGAAACTGGCGGTAACGCCGGCTGACTTCCTCAACCATCAGCAAGAATTCCGGTGCTGTAAAGGCTAATTCCTTCGCTGATTTGTCCGGGTGATATTGTTCTGCCACTTCGGTTGCGAGGTCTAGCGCATGTTCACGCAACTGGCTCCATTCACAGGCTGATGCCAGTTGGCTGTCTATCTTACAGTTAAGTTGTTGCCATACTGCCTGATCAAACTCACTCCACTGCCCCGAAGTCTCGACCTCGTAGTCAGCCAACGAGCCCACTTCAACCTCAGCCTGTTGCCTGTTCTTACGTAGCCAGAAATATGGTAACAGTACCGCTGCTGCAGACAGACCAAGCAACAGAGCAAACATAAGCCAATAGCCATTCTGGATCAGGCTCACAACCCCGATAAGCGCCAGCACCAATACCGGCAACACCAAGAGTGTCATAAGCAACGGTAATACCCCGCCTGAAAGCTGGGTTAATGCATTAATGCTGTTTTTTGTTCGCTTCACGCGCTGCTACATCCTTGCCATGATTAAAAGCTTGCTCGAAAGCCCGTTTGATTTCCCGCTCGGAAACAGGCTCGCCTTTACTGATATGATAGAGGTATTTACATACTGCTCGCCCGATGGCATATGTCGAGCCAAAACTCACCGCTGCAGCCGTCGCACTGCCTACAGTTTGCCCATAGACAGGAATTAATTTCACCAATTGTCGCAGCCCAAGCTTAGATAGGTACTGAACCACAAAGCTGGTACCAAGCAGGCCGGCAAATTCACCAAATCGTTGCTTATCCCACTCGACACCATATTGGTTTGCCAAACTGTGCAACATTTTTCCCTGGATAGCAGGTACGGAAACCAAACCGACAGCCGGAATAGCATCGCTTGCCCCGGCAGTACCCGCATACCACATCACTTCACGCTTCAATCGGCTAAAATTGGCTTCTTCACGGCTTTGGTGTTCTTTCTCATCCCCCAGCAGGTACAGGATCGGTAACATTTCAGCTAACGCTGCGTTAAGCTCAGTCATCCCAGCAGCCAGCTCTCTCTCAGAACCGAAATCTAGGCAAACTGATTTCACCTCACCGCCCCAAATCTGCTGTACCTGATCCTGGTTGTAGCCAATCGCCCGTTGCCGCTCCTCCTGACCAGGCAAAGCACAAATACCGGTATGAACGACTAACAACTGCTTAATTGCACCTGATTTTCGGATTTTCTTCAATGCATTAAGCACGCTGCTCTGTTCAGGCTCTTCGGCTTTCATCACCACCAGTAACGCGTGGCTCTGATGTTGGCAGGCTTCGATATCATCCTCGGGATCATAATCGGCTTCAGAAAGCCCACGGGTATCAAGAAAACAAAACAACGGATTAATTTCTGGATACCGGTAAGTCACCGATGTTTGGGTACACGGCTGAAAGCCATTACCCACCTCAATGGCCGAGTTGCCTGTAACCGCCTGAACCAGAGACGACTTCCCCGCCCCGGTCTTACCAAGCAACCAGATAGTCGGCAACTGCGACTGCCATTGAGATGCGGCAGGCTTAAGATCTGTATTTACCGTTGGATTGATATAGTCATATAGCTGTTTAAAGAAATGATTCATTGCCACAAAGACTCCCGACTGGAGCTGATTCAACTCCTGCATCACCGATAGTGTCTGTGACAATAGCATAACTATCAAGGACTAGGGTGTTTCCTAGCCTTCCAGAAAGAGATCCCGCTGCAAGCTCGCGCCCGGTTTACAGGCATAGCGGGAAAAATCAGTGATCCCTTGATGTTTGAGCACCTCTTCATCAATAAAGAAATTCCCTGAACAATGCTGAGCATCGCGAGTAATGATTTCATAGCAGGCGTCAGCCATGATTTCAGGATGCCGAGAGTGATCCTTCATCAGTTTACCCGTGCTCATATTCAATATCGCAGCTGTCGCAATCGATGTTTTCGGCCACAAAGCGTTAGACGCTATACCATAGGTATTAAACTCCTCAGAGAATGTCAGTGCCAGCATCGACATGGCATATTTTGAGGTGGTATAGGCACCGTAGTTCTTGAACCATTTAGGACTAAGATTAATCGGTGGTGAAAGCGTCACAATATGTGGGTTGTCTGAATTTCTCAGATAAGGCAGGCAGGCTTGGGTCAGTAAATAGGTGCCACGGACATTGATAGAATAGAGAAGATCAAACCTCTTACTGGGGGTGTTTTCGGTATTTTCCAGATGAATAGCGCTGGCATTATTGATCAGGACATCGATACCAGTCGTCTGCTCAACAGCTTGTTCTACGGCCTGTTTTATTGCGGTTTCATCCCGAATATCCAAGACGACAGGAATCGCCCTGCCTCGCCCCATTCGATTGATTTCGTCGGCTGCGGTATATATTGTCCCCGGTAATTTCGGATGTGGCTCGGTGGTTTTCGCTGCGATAATAACAGTCGCTCCTTCCTCTGCACAGCGCTTGGCAATGGCAAAGCCAATGCCTCGGGAACCTCCACTGATAAAAACCGTTTTGTTTGCCAAACTTCCTGAAAAATCGGTTAACGGTGCGCTGCTATTCGCTTCATCGGGTTTGACTTTAGGCAATCTATAGGTACTTGTGATCACTTCCAATCTGTTGATCAAGCGTCTGGCCTTATCGAATATTGTTCCCATGATTTTTCACTTCCTTTTGTGTTTTCAACTTTTTCAACGTTAATCCCGCACGTCACTTTCTTGTTTCGTTTCTTTCTGTTCCAGTATAGAGCAAATATTCAACTTTCCACTTATCCATCGCAGACCAAACCAAACTAGGGCTGCCGCCTTTTCTTAAATATTAGATTTTTACTAATTAGTTATACTCCCTTCCTAATAGATGGAACAATTACTCAGCAAGCTCATGAGTTGATGACTAGACTACTACAGGGTAGAAATGGCTGACCCCAGAAATTCCTACCAAAGACAGTCAGTTGCTCCGTACTAACCAGCAAGTACAACGCACTGGCTGAACAGTCAAAGTTAGCGATTATGCCTACAAACAGCGCAGTAATACTGTTTTTTGCATGGAGGCAAATATGAACTTTACCGAAGAGCATGATGCGATTCGCCAAACAATTTCCCGGTTTATCGACAAAGAAATCAACCCATACTGTGACCAGTGGGAAAAAGACGGAATATTTCCGGCCCATGAGCTTTTCAAAAAAATGGGGGATTTGGGCTTATTAGGTATAACCAAGCCGACTGAGTATGGAGGTCTAGGCCTGGACTATAGTTACCAAGTTGTATTTTCTGAAGAACTCGGCCGGATCACCAGTGGCGGTGTCTCCATGGGTATTGGGGTGCAAACAGATATGGCCACCCCAGCCTTGGCCAAGTTTGGCAATGATGAACTGCGTCGCGACTATTTATCCCTGGCAATTTCCGGTGAAGCCGTATTTTCCATAGCAGTCAGCGAACCTCATGCCGGATCCGATGTTGCAGCGATCAAAACAACCGCCAGAAAAGATGGTGATGATTATCTGATCAACGGGACCAAAATGTGGATCACCAACTCTACGCAAGCTGACTACCTGTGTGTATTAGCCAATACCAGCGAAGGTAACCCCCATCAAAACAAATCCTTGATCCTTGTTCCTACCAATCTGCCGGGCGTGTCACTTTCTAGCAAGTTGGACAAACTGGGCATGCGCTCCTCAGATACCGCACAGGTCTTTTTCGACAACGTCCGTGTCCCTCAATGCAACCGTATCGGGGAAGAAGGTGCCGGATTCGGTTATCAGATGTTGCAATTTCAAGAAGAGCGCCTCTTTTGCGCAGCTGGTCTCCTTAAGACCATGGAAGCCTGTATAAATAACACCATCGAGTACACAAGTGAACGCCAGGCCTTTGGCAAGGCGATCCTCGACAACCAAGTGGTGCACTTTAGGCTCGCGGAGTTACAAACTGAGATCGAAGCCTTAAGAGCGCTGGTCTACGATGCAGTCGAAGGTTATATCAGCGGTAGAGATGTCACTATGAAGGCATCTATGGCCAAGCTCAAAGCGGGCCGACTGGTACGGGAAGTAACCGACTCATGCTTGCAGTATTGGGGAGGGATGGGTTTTGCGTGGGATAACCCGATTTCCCGCGCGTACCGTGATACACGTTTGACATCTATTGGTGGCGGTGCCGATGAGATCATGCTGGGTATCATTTGTAAGCATATGAACACACTACCTAAAAAGAGATAGTAACGTATCGGGTAGTTTCGTAATTGCAAAGCTCCCACAACTTGTCATTTCAGGAACGGAATGACGCATTGACTACGGATAGGGTGGAAGTATGGCCATCATTGAATCACGGATTGACACAAATTCTGAAGCCTTTCGCCATAATGCCCGGATCATGGGCAAGGCTGTTGATGAGTTTCGAGAAATTGAACAGAAGGTTATCGCGGCGGCCGAGTCCAAGGCGCCTCGTTACATAAAAAAAGGCCTGCTCCCACCCCGTGAGCGCCTGGCTCAGTTACTCGACGCCGCGACGCCATTTTTGGAATTATCGACATTATGCGGCTACATGCAGGAAGAAGATACGGATGGCTCTGCGGCAGGAGGCAGTTGTATCACTGGGATAGGTTATGTTGCAGGTGTACGCTGTATTGTCATGGTGGATGATTACCTGACCAAAGGCGGAAGTATTACTGAGCTGGGCAGCCACAAGCGTCGTCGTATGATGCAGCTAGCCCAGGAAAATAAGTTGCCGGTTATCGTTTTGGCGCAGAGCGGTGGTGGCAACCTGAAACTATTAGGAGACTGGTTTGCCTTTTCGGGTGCCGGTTTTGCCCAACAAGCCCGGCTCTCTGCTGCCGGAATTCCCCAGATCACCGTTGTGCACGGCGGCGCCACCGCCGGCGGAGCTTATCAACCCGGTCTATCCGATTATGTCATCATGATCCGCAAGCAGTCGACCGTATACCTGGCCGGCCCTCCCTTGTTAAAAGCCGCTACCGGAGAAATTGCCACCGACGAAGAGATCGGGGGGGCCCAAATGCACGGCGAAGTTGCGGGCACCGCTGATTACCTAGCCGAAAATGATGCTGACGGTATTCGAATTTGCCGCGAAATCACGGAAAAGCTCGGCTGGAATAACAAGATGCCCGTACAAACAGAGCCTGAGTATAAAGCGCCACTGTACCCTACAGATGAATTGCTGGGGATTGTGCCGGAAGATCCCAAAACACCTTATGACGTACGCGAAATCATCGCCCGCATCGCAGACGGTTCAGACTTTCTCGAGTTCAAGCCCGACTATGACATGGGTACGATATGCGGCCACATAGAGATTGAAGCCCGGGCATGCGGCGTGATTGGAAACAACGCCCCCATCACTGCCAAGGGTGCTGCCAAGGCCGGGCAATTTATCCAGCTCTGCGAACAATCTGGAACACCACTGCTGTTCTTGCACAACACCACCGGCTTTCTGGTAGGAACCGAAGCAGAGCAAGCCGGCATTATCAAGCACGGAGCCAAGCTGATCCAGGCAGTCACCAATTGCAGCGTACCCCGTATCAGCATAGTGATCGGCGGCTCCTATGGCGCGGGCAACTACGCCATGAGTGGCCGTGGCATCGATCCCCGATTTATATTTGCCTGGCCCCGCAGCGTCGTTTCTGTGATGGGCCCCACGCAGGCCGGCAGTGTACTGCGCACAGTCGCTGAAGCCAAAATGAAACGCTCGGGGCAAGTGAACGAATCACTGCTGGATGCGCTGGAAAAGGACACGGTCGATACGATGGAAGCCAAGTCACATGCACTGGCCAACACAGCACGGTTATGGGATGACGGGATCATTGATCCGAGGGATACCCGTGCTGTGGTGGCATTTGTGCTGAGCGTCTGCCGAGAAGCCGAAATGCGTACCGTCAATACCAATACCTTCGGAATTGCTCGTTTATAAGCTTGTTTATAAGGAACCAAAACATGCTCCCTGAATGCCAAGAGATCCTGCTGGAAAATAGCGATGGTGTGCTTACCCTCACCTTAAACCGTCCCCACAAGCGCAATGCGATGAATGCTGGGTTAGTCAAAGAGATCATGAGTGTATTTGAGTCGATCAGCGATGATCGCAGCATTCGTGTCGTGGTATTGCGAGGTACCGGAGGCAACTTCTGTGCGGGCGGCGATATCTCGGACATGAATAGCACCGAATGTGATGCTAACGGCAATCTTATATCTGCTGAACAGGCCGCCTGGCATTTCAGCCGCCTTTTTGGCCATATGATCACATTAGTGAACAAGGCTCCCCAGGTAGTTGTTACCCTGCTCGAAGGAGCTGTCTTGGGTGGAGGTCTGGGTCTGGCATGCATCTCCGATGTGGCAATTACGGATAAACATGCCAGGTTCTCAATGCCGGAAACCAGCCTTGGCATTATCCCGGCACAAATCGCTCCTTTTGTGGTATCCCGAATTGGTCTCACCCAGGCCCGCCGTCTGGCATTACTCGGCGAGCGTATTGACGGTGAAGCCGCCCGTGAATTGGGTCTCGCTCATTACCTCACATACTCGGAAGACGAGATGCAGGCGCAACTCGAAGATGTCTTAAAGCATGTAAAGCGCTGTGCGCCAGAAGCCAACGCCAATACCAAAGCATTGATGCTGCAGGTTGGCAGCGTTGAGATCGAAATGCTGCTAGATAGCGCTGCAGATATGTTTTCAGCCGCATTGCAAAGTTCAGAGGGGCAAGAAGGCACCAAAGCCTTTATGGAAAAACGAAAACCCCATTGGACGCTATAGCTTATTGAAACATATTGCCTGTGATATAGGACATGGAGAGCCATACCCATGAGTACAAAACCCATCAATAAAATTCTGATTGCCAACCGCGGAGAGATTGCTGTACGGATCATCCGCACAGCCCGTGATCTCGGCTTCCGTACCGTTGCTGTCTACAGTGACGCTGATGAAAATGCCCTTCATGTGAGCGAAGCAGATCAAGCTGTACACATAGGCGCAGCAACAGTGGCTGAATCTTACCTGGCAACAGACAAGATCCTGGACGCAGCCCGAAAGACAGGGGCTGATGCGATCCACCCCGGTTATGGTTTCCTGTCGGAAAACGCCGGATTTGCCAGGGCATGTGAAGCTGATGGCATTATCTTCATCGGCCCTTATGCCAGTGCGATTGAATTGATGGGCAGTAAACGTCAGTCAAAAATTGCCATGATGGCAGCTGATGTACCATGTATACCCGGTTATCAGGGCTCTGAACAATCTGATGAGGCACTAATTGCCAATGCGCTGGAAATTGGTTTTCCGCTAATGGTGAAAGCATCAGCCGGTGGCGGTGGCCGCGGTATGCGTCTGGTATCGAAAGAGGGTGAGCTGGCCGAGCAGATCGCTACGGCACGCTCTGAAGCGGAAAGTGCATTTGGGAGCGGAGAGCTGATCCTTGAACGCGCGCTGATTGAACCGCGTCATATCGAGATCCAGATCTTCGCCGATGCCCATGGTAATGCCGTCTATCTGGGTGAGCGTGATTGTTCTATCCAGCGACGCCATCAGAAGGTCGTCGAAGAGGCCCCCTCCCCTTTCGTAGACGACAGCCTACGCCTACGGATGGGCGAAGCCGCAGTAAACGCCGCTAAATCCTGCCACTATCTGGGAGCCGGTACGGTGGAGTTCCTGGTCGATAAAGACAAGAATTTCTTCTTCCTGGAAATGAACACCCGCTTGCAGGTTGAACACCCCGTGACGGAGCTGATCACCGGACTGGATCTGGTAGCCTGGCAGCTTAAAGTCGCAGCCGGTGAAGCCCTGCCATTGACTCAGGCGCAAATCACACTGACTGGCCATGCGCTGGAAGTACGTCTATATGCCGAAGACCCACGCCAAGATTTTATCCCCCAGACAGGCCAGGTCCGCCTTTGGCATGTTCCTGTGCGGCACGGCGTCCGTATCGATCATGGAATCCAAACGGAGCAAGAGATATCCCCTTACTACGATCCGCTGCTCGCAAAGTTAATTACATATGGTGATAACCGGGACGAAGCGATCCGCCGGCTGGCATCTGCCCTGCAAGACACCCAGTTGCTGGGCGTGAATAACAACAAGCTATTTCTGCAAAATATCTTACAACACCCTGTCTATGCAGCCGGTGAAGCCACCACCGCCTTTATCGAACGTCACTTTACCACCGATCCCAGCATGATCCAGAAAGCGCCGTCGACCAAAACACTAGCCAAGGCAGCCCTGCTGTATTTTCATAAGGGCATTGCGGCTAGTCCCGGAGAACTGAGCTGGGGCGGCATAACCTCGCAGCGCTATGTTTACCAACTAGAATGTGGTGGCCAATCCCATTCTGTCTCTCTGGAGAGAAGGAGCCTAGAGAAGAAAGGGCACTATTATCACTTGACTGTCGGCGATGAAGAGCTGGTATTGGAGTGGGTTCGCTCTGACAACCCTTACTGCATACTCGTTGACGACGGAGTACGTGAGACCCTGCACTTTGCCTTCGATGACAAGACGCTCTATCTCGATGACGGCAGCGGCCACTTTATTTTTGAGGATATCACCCATAAGCCCGCGGCAACTGCTGGCGGTGTCGGCAGCGGCCAAATCCTCGCTTCTATGGACGGCATCATCGTTGATGTACCGGTAAAAAACGGCGATAGCGTAAAAGCAGGACAAACTCTGGTCGTATTGGAAGCGATGAAGATGGAACATCCGCTCAAGGCGGATATCAGTGGCGTGGTAACAGCCATCACCTGCCAGCCAGGGCAACAGGTCAGATCCAAACAATTGCTGGCCACAGTACGCTGTGACGCTGAAGAGGTATCATCATGATCAATGATAAAGATAAGAAAGTACGTATTGGCTGTGCCTCGGCCTTTTACGGCGACAGCCAACTGTCAGCTCGTCAGCTAGTGGAAAAAGGGAATATCGATTACCTGGTTTTCGATTATCTGGCTGAAGTGACCATGGCTATCCTCTCCCGCGCTAAAGCCAAAGACGAACAGTTGGGCTATGCGGTGGATTTTGTCACCGTTGCGATGAAAGATGTCCTCACAGACTGCGCCAGACAAGGTATCAAAGTGGTGGCCAATGCCGGTGGCGTCAATGTACCTGGCTGTATTGCCGCGCTGGAAAAACTCTGTGATATTTTGCAACTCGACTTAAAGGTTGCCGGTGTCTATGGTGATGATCTGCTGCCACGCAGCACTGCACTCGCGACGGGTGACATGCCCGAGATGCAAACCGGCGCACCGCTTCCAAACAAACTAGCCAGCATGAACGCCTACCTTGGGGCCAAACCGATTGCCGATGCCTTGGCGGCAGGCGCCGATATTGTGGTGACAGGCCGTATCGTTGACAGCGCCGTGGTACTCGGGCCGCTGATGCATGAGTTTGGCTGGCAGCACGCCGCCTATAACCGGTTGGCGCAAGGGGCTCTGGCAGGGCATGTGATTGAGTGCGGCGCTCAGTGTACAGGCGGCAACTTTACAGACTGGCACCTGGTGCCCGACTTTTCCAATATGAGCTACCCCATTGCCGAAATCAGTGCCGATGGCAGCTTTGTCATTGAAATCCCGCAAGGTACCGGCGGGCTAGTCAGTATTGGCACCGTGGCAGAGCAGATCCTGTATGAAATCGGCGATCCGGCCAACTACTTGCTGCCGGATGTGGCCTGTGACTTCAGCAATGTAAAACTGAAACAGCTAGGCAAGGACAGGGTCCACGTAAGAGGTGCCGTCGGACGCGCTCCGGGAGAGCAGTATAAAGTCTGTGCAACCTATGTAGATGGCTATCGCCTGATCGGTACTTTCTTTATGGGAGGTCTGCGTTGTGCGGACAAAGCCCGTACCAGCCTGGAAGCTTGGGTAAAGCGAACCCGTGATGTCTTTGAAAAAAAAGGCTGGGAGGATTACCGCGAGGTCAGCATCGAGATCATCGGTGCCGAAGCCACTTACGGCCCACACAGCCGCGTACAAAACACCCGCGAGGTGATAGGGAAATGCGGGCTGCACCATAACAGTCGCGAGGCACTGCAGTTTGCTTCCCAAGAGATGGCCTACCTCGCCACCTCGGCAGCACCGGGCTTAGCCGGGTTTGGCGCTGGCCGGGCGCGCCCCTCCCCGCTAATGCGCGTTCACTCCTGCTTGATCCAGAAAAGTCAGGTACCCGTTAAGGTTCAGCTTGGCACCGAGGTGATTATCGAGAAATGCTACGACAAGGACGAAACCTCCGACATGGCCTTGGGCATACATTATGCCTTAGATGCTACAGCCCCAAGTGAGGTATTAATTGACGTCCCTCTGGAAACACTGGCCTATGCGCGCAGCGGAGACAAGGGCAACAACGCCAACATTGGCATTATTGCGCGCAAACCGGAGTATTTGCCGTACCTCTATGAACAGCTAACTGCCGACGCTGTGGCCGGCTACTTCGCCCACACCGTCAAAGGTCAAGTAGAGCGCTTTGATGTTCCCGGCGTGAATGGGTTCAACTTCCTGATGACTGAGGCCTTGGGCGGAGGAGGTACCGCTTCATTATTGGTGGATTCTCAGGGTAAGGCATTGGGCCAGATGCTGCTTTCGATAACCATATCGGTGCCGGCATCCCTGCTTTTATAAGATGAAATTGATATTGCTTAAATTGCATCGCTCCATAACCTTCGGTACCGACAGTAATAAGCCACTCGAAAACGAGTGGCTTTGAAGCTGCCCCAAACAAGGCTATTGTTCACTTTACCATCCTAATTGCCTCTAATGTTCAGTACCTATTTCGGAGCCCTGGCCATAATGCTTATCCAATCATTGATTACTTTCAGATTGCGTGCTTTGGGCCAGTTTCTCTTCTGACGCTTCTACTGTTGCCTCATGCTGTTCCAGTTTTATCCAAGTGGTAAACAATTCATACCAAATTGCCAGAATTACCGCCCCTAAAAACAGGCCGATAATACCCGCAGAGATCATCCCCCCTATGGCACCGAATAAAATTACCGGCATCGGGATAGAAACTCCCCGTCCCATCAGTAACGGCTTCAAAAAATTATCCGACAAGCCTGCGATTAATACCCATACCGTAAAAATCGTCGCCGGGGTAGTATCTTGAACTGAAAATACATAGAGAACTACCGGCAACGCTACCAAGGTGGCTGGTAGCTGCGCAATACCAAAAATAAAGACGATAAATGTTAACAATTCTGCGGCCGGCACACCGAAAATAAAAAAAGCCGACCCCACCAAGATAGACTGGATGAATGCCACCCCAACAACCCCGAGCAATACACTGCGAACCGTTGCCGCTGTCAGGTTTGCCCACTCTTCCCCATGTTTGCCCACAACTCGGACCGAGAGAGTTTGGACGGCTTTAGACATCGATTCAGCATGCGTCATAAAGCCTGCCGCTATTAGTAATGAAATAATGAACATGACCAAAGTAGCAAGACTGCTGCCCAAGATACCTGCCGCGGCACCCACAGCGGCTTTTATTTCAGGCAAATAACGAGCAACTGCAGCCTCCAGGTTTGAGGCAAACAAGGCCCAGACTTCATAAAGTTGGCCTCCGATCAAAGGAATATCAGCAACGCGCTGTGTTGGCCCAGGGATTTTTACGTCACCCTGTTGCAAGACATCAGTCAAGCTTGTAGCGGCGTCAATGATTGAGCCTGATACCATCACAAAGGGAGTGACCAGCAAGGCAACACCTAACAGGGCCAATATAGTAGCAGCCCAACCGCGCCTGCCATTAAGTAACGCTGCCAGTTTTATCGTCAGAGGCATAAGTGCGACAGCAATAATAGCCCCCCAGAGTACTGGAATAATAAAAGGCTTAATAATGTCATAAGTCCAAACAATCAAGACAAATAGCAACCCAATCCTAATTGCAGACTCAACCATATTACTAACAAATATATTGCTTTGACGTTTTTCGAGTTGTTTATCCATCGCTCTTTTCCTGATTACTTTGGCTGGCGCCAACCAGACTGGCCACTACGATAGCCATATAGAACACACCCGCTATTGCTTCCAAATACACAATAACTTGGGCAACCGGTGAAATCGGGCTTATGTCACCGTAACCAAGCGTCGTTAGGGTAACAAAACTGAAATAGGTCGCTTTACCATAATTGTCGGCCCAAGGTAGCTGAGTCATTCCGGTGAAAGCTTCCGCCGAGAATTCGAGGATCATTAAATAGGCAATTGCCCACATTAATCCCAGCAGTAAAAACAAAGCCAGCGAACCGACAACCTTATTGCTATCAATGCTCCCCGTCATCAATATCTGACGGACGATAGATAAAAAAGTCCCCAAATAGAAAGTAAACATTAAAGTCAGAGCGACAATATCAGCCTCTTTAATCCCTAACACTCGCTGGATAACTGATACCACGGCCCAACAAATCGCCAACACCAGCAAAAAGCGGAACCATTTTTGGTCAAACTTGAGACTCAACAAACAGACAATAAAAGTGAATACCGTCACCCCCTGTAGTAGGAAATCCAGGAAGCCGGTGGTTAACACCTGTTCGAAAGAAGAGCACAGCAATAAGATAACCAGTGCTAAGGTCAGATAATAAAAATTATTCTGTTCTGTGATTTTTTTACCCATAGGTCCTCTTCACCCCTCTACACAGAAAATGCCACAGCCAAAACAAGGCATTATTTTTTTGTATCATCCTGCATAACCATAATAGAAGCCGTCAGGCCAAATCTCAGATCAACACCTTCCGGTAATTGCTTAAGTGCAATACGTACCGGTATACGCTGCGCTAGCCGGATCCACTGAAATACCGGGTTAACATTCGGCAGTAAATTGTAGCCAACGCTGCCGTCTTTCGGAGCGATCCCCCACCCCAATGAATCAACTACCGCATCAATGGGTTGCTCGGGATAAGCCATTAAGGTTACCCTCGCCGGATTACCAATACTGATGCTCTCTAACTGGCTTTCGCGGAAATAGCCAAAAACCCAGAAACTGGTAACATCAACCAAAGCAACCAGCGGCTGATTAGCAACGGCCTGAGTCCCTTCCTTAATATCAAGGTTCGAGACATAGCCGTCGACGGAGGCGACTACTTTTGTGAATGCCAAATTCAGTTTCGCGGCTTTTAATTGCTGCTCTGAGACTTTAATTTTCAGCAACGACTCCTGATAGGCTATCTGTCGTCGAACAAGATCTTTATGCGAAACCGCCCCCTTATCCCTGGCTCTTATATCTAGCAAGCGGTCATATTCAATTTTCTTACCACGCGAACTAATCACATCTCGCTCCAACGAGGCTTCTGCCTGAGCAAGTGACACTTCATAGGTGCTTGGATCAATTTGAAACAGTAAATCACCTTTGCGAACAAATTGGTTATCATTTACCGCCACATGGACAACCGGGCCGGACACTCTCGGAGCAACCTTGATCACGTTGGCCCGAACTTGACCGTTCCGGGTCCAGGGATTATTGAAGTATTCTTCATACTTTTGGTACCCAAAATAAACAGCGCCACCAATGATCAGGACGTTAAGCGCGATGACGAATAACTTTTTAATCTTGTTCACGTTCACACCTAAAACCGCAAGAAAAATGAATCGATAGCAACGATATACAACAGCGTAATTGCCAAAAACGTCACCGAAGGAAAAGCGATCAACCGTGAAAGCCGGGTCTTATTCAAAACGGCAACGGAAACCCACGTCGCAATAACGGCCATAATCACCACAAGAAGAAAGGGCGAGAAATACACATCTCCGATGGCTAGCTCGTGAGGCATCTCCATCATGGGTCTCCCCCATTGTCGACACTGTCTGTTCTTGCTTTGTCACCAAATGGAATTTGTGCCTTGTTCACTTGGTCGGTCGACAAAGGCGGAAGAACCGGTTGATCTAGCATGTCTCCCCAGTTTGTTCGGCCTCTCATTTGCTCAATATGCTGCTCTTTGACAAATGCCCTGCCGGTATATGCCTCCCAGCCACCACCAAGCGATTTATAAAGTGCAACCACCTGATTGGCGACATTACCTTTGACTAGCGCATAGCTATCTTCACTTCGGGTCATTTTCTCGATAGAGTTCAGCAAACGCTCAAACGATATTTCACCATTTTCATATTGCGTCAGAGAGATATTAAAAGCCCGCACTGAAGCATTAACTGAATTAAACGCCAATGCCTTCTGTTCTGTATTAAGCTGATAGGCCTCCAGCGCATTACTCACTTCCTGCACAGCAAGCAAGACTCGCTTGTTGTAGTTCGTCAACGTTTCCTGAAAACGTGCATCTTCAAGCCGAATATTATTTTTCACTCGCCCGTATTGAAAAATGTTCCATGAAAACGATGGCCCCAGAGACAAGGTTAGTGAATCACTGAAGCTAAAATCATTCCCCGCCGGGACCGTACTGTTGATGCCAATCGCACCAAACAGAGAAAACTTTGGAAATAATTCTGTTTCAGCAACACCAATTTGCGCGCTTTGAGCATGGGCCTGAAGCTCGGCCAACTGCAAGTCAGGGCGGCGTAACACCAGGGATGCATCAACTGCGGTACGTACTGAAGGCGGACGGGGGATCAGTGAGTACTGATCATAGCCGATTAACTTTTGCTGATTACGGCTTCTGGTATATTTGTCATCAAAGGAGTTGATCTTGGCATCAATGGCTGAAGACCCCAGCAGCCCCTCCACCTCTTCAGGCAAAATACCGAGCAGGACAGCCAATGCATTACGCGACTGCATCATTCCTATTTTAAGTCCCGGCAGTGCAGACTGAGTGGTATAGAGTTGAGTTTTGGCCTGTTGGACATCAAGTTCCGTCACATTCCCTGAATCAAACTGAACCTGGGTGATCCTGACAACCCGCTTCTGAATGTCGATATTGCGCTCAGAAAGCAACACCCTTTCCTGAAAAGTACGATAGTTAACGTAGTTTCGAGCGACCTCTGCCGTAATAATCACCATAATGTCACTGTATGAGGCTATAGAGGCATACAAGCCCGCTTCAGCAGACTCTATACCACGAGCAAACTTTCCCCATACGTCCAACTCCCAGCCAGCATCAAAACTCAGTGTGGCGTTATCGAAGGTCCTTTCATTTTGATAAACTTTTGCCAAGTTACCTGACACAGCCTGACGTTGTGGATACCGAAACGAATCAGCAATACCCAGAGCAGCACGTGCCTGTAAAATTCGCATCCCGGCGGCTTCCAAATCGAGGTTTTGTCTTGATGCCAGATCGACAAGGCGGTCAAGAACAGGATCACTAAACTGGGTCCACCATTGCGCGGTTTTCCAACCACTATCTAAATAATCCAGCTGGTTCCACTGCGCAGGCAAAGCGGCCTTTTCAACCCCTTCAAAGTCAGGACCTGATACAGAACAAGCTGTAAGCGTTCCAATCGAACAGAGAGCAATAATGGTTTTCATGACTTTCAGCACTGCCCCCTCCCACTAGAATTTACTTTCAGTTAACGATGACCAATTAATTGCATCGCTTGACTCTTTGCTCTGCATCAACGACTCAAAAACATTTTTTTTCAAGTTTAGAAAAATATAAAAGCCTGCTATGTCTGATTTTGAATACTCAGACCATTTTATATTTATAAAGAAAGTATCTAGCTGCTTTTCAAGCTCACTATAATCCTGTTTTATATTCGACAACTCATCGAGTTGATTATCGGTAATTGTCTTTTTCACATTTAATTCGGCCAACTGTCGTGCCACTACCGGTACAACATGGTCGCGATGTGCCACCCTTGCTTGAGCGACTAATCGATTTGCCCTGAGTCCAGGCTCAGCTTTGCTTAGAGTAACCAAATGATGACAAAGTAAATCACAGTGATTAGCGAACGCCATCAACTGCTCTGTAGACAGATTCTCATAGTAATCAGCATTGACCTTACTCCCCCACATTTTGAGCTTTTTTGCTGTCACTTTCATGGTTACTAGGTGCCACCTCAAACGCCATCGATTCCAAACAGTGAGTGATAAACGCTGATGACAGGAAATGACGCCAAATACATGTCTAAAAAAACGCTCTCTCATCACCAGAAATAGGTGTTCAGGCCGGGAAGAAAAAGGCAGGTAATAAGACAATACAACAACAAATACCACTATGTAAAATAGGGTTATAATGGTCATAATAATGCCAAAATGATAAATCATGTTGTTATCAATGCCTAAGGTAAACATCCCAATTAAAAAGAAGATAGTGATCGGCCCTTTAAATAAATAAAAGCCAACAAAAGTATAGATAAAAATAAAAATGGCCAACTCAGAACCAAGTGTTAGCTGCGGCAAAATAAACACATAGGCTGGTACTGAAAAAATAAACCCCAGGGTAAAAAGAATAAACAGCATGACCGGGTGCACAGGCAAAAACGAGAGGATTGAAGCAAACAAAGTCGAAAAAACAACAAAGGTATACCCGCCCGGGGGGTTAAATAAGATCCATATCAGGCCGGTGAACCAATAGACAACAAACACTTTTATGGCCGATTTGGCATTTTCGGCATCCCACCAGCTGAAACGTGGCTGTGCGCTTGGCAAGGATTCAGCAAACGCGACACGACCAGTTACTGAATCAATGCAGCTGATAGTACTGATAAGACGGTTCAACTTTTCACCCAGCTGATGATAAAGGTACCCAGTTGTAATCGTGGTACCTCGTAGTAAGTGACCACTTCGTTTCATCTGCTCAGTATCGTACAGAACGGCAATACTCTGCTCATGTGTTTTTAGATCTTTCTCCTCCCACGCCCTGGGAAGCAGCTGAAATCGTTGCCTTATATCACCTACAAGTTGGTCATAGTTTTCAATATAGTGGTGTGACTGCACCGAAAGTTGATCGTGGGCTTTTGCGGCAAAAAGCAGTAACTCGGTAATTTGCTTATAGTAATACAGCGCATAATCCCATTCTTTTTTATATGCTGAAATTTCACTGCATTCTTTGCTGATGCTGCTGTACCGAGATTCAAGAGCATCCTGGGCTGCATAGAGAGCCGAGATTAATTCTGAAACTGTAGGCTGAGGCGGGCAATCAGGCTCTACCGCTTCACCCTCAGTTCCAGTCTCTTCAGTCGCTTCACGCTCTTTGTCTGTTACGATAGCCTTATCACTGATTAACTCGAATAATTGGTACTGTATCTTGCCAAGTTCGTCAGCTAGCTGATGCAGATTTTGTTCGATACGGGGAGGAAAGATAAACACGCCGACCAGGGTGTAAATCACAACCCCAAAAACTGTCAGGTGTGTTCGGTCTAAACCATATATAAAAGCCCCTTCTGCCTCACCGCCATTAAACATCATCAAGATCATGACACCAGTCAGCATGAACAGTGTCGGATCCTCTAGGTAAGCATTGCGGATATAAAAAATGACAGTGACAACAATCGACACCGAAAGCATGTAAAGCAACCGATCCTGGGCAAAAAAGCCGACCAATATCAAACCAATGATCGCGCCGACAATAGTCCCCAGCACCCTAAGCGTACCTTTCGCTATCGACTCTCGACGGCTGCCCGTTGAGGCAATTAGCATAACAGTCGTTGCAGCCGTAGATGCTTGCGGCCAGCCCAGCGCCATGGGGATTAAGAATGCCAGCGTCAGACTAATCGCCACTCTGGTAGCAAATTTAAACTTTTCACTAAGACAAAATGGGATCAGCCAGTTATTGACGCTAAAAGACGCAATATTGATAGAAGTGGGATCTATTGATAAAAATCCACGTGCTGATGGCACATCTTTATCTGCGCTTTTTTCGGCCATCGGCAACCCCGCACATACTAATTAAAGTCTTTTTAGACTAGATGAATTTAGGCGCGCGGAAGCAAAGAAAGTGTCTTAGATGTAACACGGTTTTGTTCGTGGTTAGGAAAGATTTACTCTGAAGCATGGCTAGCAGGACAATGGCACCCGGCGGTGCCATCCCCCAAATAGCCAACTTAATATCGGCCGAACCGCGTCAAGACGAACGCTGACTATAATCTACTGATTATGCGATATCGTCTGGATCTACTGTCGTTTGTACCTGTCGAATTGCATTGATAAACAGCTTAACCGCAGGCAGCATCCGGCTTTCATCAATATCAAAATCACCGTTGTGGTGACCAGCAGTCAGGTCAGATCCCACCAGGCAGTAAATCGCTTTGCCGCCGCGCGACTGTACGCGGTCAACCAGATAGCCTGCATCCTCACTGGCACCAAAATCTTTTGCTTGGATAATCTCAGTAAAGCCGCTCTGAGGGCCTACCTTGGCGATTAATTCAACCAGTTCGGTGTCGTTTTGCAGCCCAATGGCTTCGCCTTGCGCTTTGATATCAACCTGAACGCCGTGCATCATAGCAGAGGCCTGTGCAATCTGCTCAACCTGCTGATACATATAGTTATTCAACTCGCGGTTCTCACCTCGGGTCTCTCCCATCAGCACAGCATTGGCAGGGATCACATTACGTCCATCTCCGGCATGCAACTGGCCTACATTAACACGGGTCATACCATCTCGATGACGCGGAATGGCTAACATTTGCGAGACTGCGGTACAGGCCGCCGCGAGGGCATTTCGACCGGCATTCGGTTCAATACCGGCATGAGCAGGTTTGCCCGAAAAATGAAGATCGAACTTAGAGCTACATAAAAAATGCTGTGGGTCACACACCAAGGTGCCGCTAGGTACGTTCATTCCAATATGGGCAGCAAAGAAGTAGTCAACGTCATCCAGCCAACCGCTTTCGGCAATTGCCTTACCAGCACGGCAGCCTTCCTCTGCAGGCTGAAAAAGTAACTTTATTTTGCCGCATAAGGTGTCTTTATTTTCTGCCAGCACCTCTGCGATACCCAGTCCGATAGCAGCATGGGCATCATGTCCACATGCATGGGCAACCCCCGGCGCTAAAGAGGCAAAGCCTAAAAAACGAGGGCGATGCGAATCATCTTGGCTTTCCATCACATCGACAGCGTCGATATCAAACCGAATGGCCATGACCGGGCCAGGACGTCCGGTATCTAGGATCGCCCCGACACCGGTAACCCCATCCATTTGGGCGAGGAACTCAAGCTGAGCTCCCCATGTAATAGCACGCTCTTGAGCTTTGACAATGTTAGCGTCATCCCGCCCCATAATGGTGTCACGCGCTATGATCGCATCAGAAAAACAAAGCTCGTATCCCAGCAATTGTAAATGACCCGCAATTCGGCTGGTTGTAAAAAACTCACACCATGCCGATTCAGGATAACGATGAAACTCACGACGATAGTTCATTAATCGCTGGGAGAGCGCTTGTTCATCAACTGTAAAATTATTTACCACTTTTTCGTCCTATTTATCTTATGGCGCACCGGTATGCGTTTGCACTTAATAACCGGTTAGCTCCATAAATCCTTGTCCAGAGTGACTGCCGCTGACTTTTATCGGTCCTTCCCAGTAGGAGAACACAAATGGCAACCACTGCTCCTTGCGGACAACATCCACTTTTAGTTCGATCTGATGTGCAGGCACATCTACACGCCAATCCAACGGATAATTCTTCCCTTTATGGGTCGTAAAAGACATTGGCGTCAGCCTAATATCACCAGGCTGTAAGATAATAGTCTTTCCATCCGGCCAGCTTAGAGAACCAAAATAATACGGTTTGGCATCTTTTTCCCTGATCTGATATACCATCAGGGCACTTCCGTCATCTAGATGAATAGAAAACCAATCCCAACCCAGTTGTTTTTCTGATAACCCGACACTGCTCCACTCGCGGTCATACCAGCCATTGCCCTTCACCTGGTAGGATTTTCCATCCAGTTGTAATGACCCGCTGATATCTAGAAACGGTGCGCTGAAATAGTAGGAAGCGATATCTTCGGTCGCATGTTTTTTGCTATAACCATTATCACCTTGGTAAATCAGCGCCCCCTGGTTACTGACCGTCAAATCACCAGCCATCGCCCCGTCAGCAAATTCTAGCTGCCCAGGAAAAGGCGTGTCACCGTAGGAACGCCATGACCAGTTATCTAACCAAGCCCGATAAGGCTTAGACACCACACCGGCCTGTCCAATTCCGCCACGGGCAAAGCGTTCCGCATGCCATGTTTTATTTTTGCTGGTAACAACCGTATGGGCCATATACATCTGCGGACTTTTCCAACCGTCACCTTTTTCCGTGCTGGTTGCAAAGCGAAACAGCGTCCACTGGACACCAAAGGTCTCCCCTGTGTCAGACTCAAGGTTAGCCGTCAGGTACCACCATTCCGCTCGGAAACCTGGATGAGCTAGGTGATCTTGCGGAAAGGACAGTGGCTTACCTGGCACCACAGGCTCGAAAGTACCAGTTAGATCCTGACGAAGAATATCAGACGCGTTTGACTGCTGTTCAACCGGTTCGCAGCCCACTAATGCGAGCGCACACAATAGTAATGCCACAATTTGACGCCGGGCTATATTAACTGTCATTAGAAAGCCTCCCTTAGCGACAAAATGGCAGAGCGTTTGACCAAACGCCAAACGGGCCAAGCTCCCGCCAGCAATAAAACCACCAAGGCTGAACCTAACGACGTCAAGTATTCAAACGGGAAGTACTGGACGGGCATCGTCCAACCAAAAGAGTACTTCAGCACAACATCGATCAGCAGCTGCGCGAGCACAAGCCCTAACGGCAAAGCAATGACGGCCGTAAGCAAGCCAATAAGCAATAACTGTCCGCCTCCCAAAGCCGCCAGCTCTCGTCCGGTCATCCCCATACATCGCAACAACGCAAACTGGCGTTGACGTGAGACTTCACCGGCAACCGTGGCAAAGAACAAGCCGCACACTGCAATAAATAGAGTAAGCTTACCCAGCGTCGCCGTCACGATAAACGTACGGTCAAACACCCGCATCGCCTGCTCCAACAGCTCGGTATTATTACGAACCCGTTCTGGCGATAACCGGAATCGCTCACCCATTTTTTTCATGACAGCCATTGAATCGGCTTCTGATTTCAGGTGTATAGCCAAACCAACCTGACCTTTATATGGCCACAAGCTTCGCCAACGCTTGTCAGAGAGGATGATCTGGCCATGGGGGTTTCCATAATCATAATAGACACCCGCAATTAACCAGCTTTTATTAATCGGGGCTGGAAGGTCAATCTTATCGCCAGGAGCCCAATTTTGCTTCAGTGCCATAGACTCGCTGACCAATACCGCTCGCTGATGATGCAAACGCTGCCAGTACTCAGGAATTGCCACCTTTATGGATAGCGCCTGCTTCTCCTCCAGGGTACCACCAACACTAACAACCTGGAGGATACCCGCGTCAGACGGCAGTTCTTTACGCCACTGCCACCATACCTGCTTCACTTCCTCCTGGTTATCTAGCCAACTAGCAATTCGGGGGGCAACGTTAAGCGACGGACGAACATAAATATCAGCAGCAAGGCGTTGATCCAGCCAGGTTTCCGTGGTGTTACGGAAACTACCGACCATTGTTTCCATCCCAATATTGGAAGCTAACGCCAGCATAAACGCCATTGCAGCAACGCCACGATAACTTAGGCTTGCCGCGGCATCAGAAAAGAACCACCGCAACCGGGCGGAACGCACAAACAGTCCCAATCCCCGGAAGAGCTGCCATAACAAAAACGGCATGACCAACGCAGAAGCAATCAGGATTAAGGCGATTAAAACAAAGCCTGCCAGTTGCCCATGAGGCAACTGATATACAGCGAGTGCTGCACCAATGAACATACAAGAAAAGAGCGCCTGCCACGCAAATTCCCGACCGCTGAACCGAACCAGAGACATATGCGTCGACAAACGGGCGGGCTGTGTTTTAATCAAGCGAACCAACGGCCAGCCACAGGCCAGCAAGCTGCCGAAGATAGCAATGGCTAAACTGGCGACGCCCCATTCCCAATGCCAACTTACCGATAGGCTAATATTGGCACCATACAAATCACTCAGAGACTCTGCGACAGAAGGCAATAACTGCTGGGCCAGTAACAATCCAAGCAAGTTACCCCCTATCAGCCCAAGTAGGATCCAGGCGACTAGTTCTAATAACAGAGCCTGAGTCAGTTGTAGTCCGGAAACCCCCGCCTGACGCAGAAGGCCGACTAACGGCTGCCGCTGTGAAAATGACAGGGACATTGCCTGATAAAAGATAAACAGGCCAACAACAAAGGCGAGCATCCCCATCGCAAAGAGATTTAAATGGAAGGCTTCGGTTAACGGCTCCAATGTTGCACTCTGATGCCGCTCCAGTTTCAGTGCCGGAGGCAGTTGGTCGGCAAGATCGGCAAGCTGTTCTGCACTCATCGCGCCACATAGAATTGCCGTAAGGCCAGAACCCGGATGCAGCTCACGCACTAGCGACATATCAGCGATCATTCTCGGACCACGAATCCGCTCTTCCTCAACCACTTTTAATGGGCCAATCTGTTTTCCGCTGTCTAACGTAATAAACTGGCCGTTACTCAGCCCCATATAGCTTGCTAGTTGCTCCCCAACCATAATGGGATATGGTGGGCGCATAAGAGACAGGATCTGAGCCTGGTTTTCACTAGTCACCTGGTGTTTAAAATTCGAGAACATTGCAATCGGGTCGACACCAACAATATCAAAATCACGGTTTTGATCGGTGACAACCCGATGCTGATCCATTGGCACACACTGGCTGAAACCTGCTCGGCGCAGCTGGATATAAAAGCCCTGCGGGACTTTAATTGCAGGCTGTTGATGGCGGATTCGGAGAGGAAATGGATTCGAAAAAAGATGCTCTCCCTGGCGATAGCTTTCTCTTGCCTGCTGGTTGACCCCCATGACACCAACCAACAGAGCGATCCCGAGTGTCAGGCCTAACCAGACCAACACAATTTGGAATGGGTGGCGCTTGTAATGCCCCCAAAGCGCTTTAGCTACGGGGCTTGACATGTAACTGGCCCCCCTGGAGTCGAATGCAGCCGCTCATATTCTCGGCCACTTTTTTACTGTGAGTCACAAGCAACAATGTACAATCAAGCTGACGGGTAAGGTTGACCAGTAAGCGAATGACAGCCCCAGCATTCCGCTCGTCCAGACTTCCTGTCGGTTCATCCGCCAGCAAGATAGCCGGTTCCATATACAAGGCACGAGCAATGGCTGCACGCTGTTGCTGCCCCCCTGACATTTCTTCCGGATAACGCCCTAGCAGAGGCATCAAGTCTAGAGCAGAAATAATCTGGCGCCATAATTCAGGTTTTTCTTCCAATCCTTTTAGCTGACGACAAAAGCGAATGTTATCTGCCGTTGTCAAGGTTGGTAGTAAATTGAACTGCTGAAAAACGAGACCAATATTGTTACGACGAAAGGCTGTACGTTCACGTTCTGAAATAGCATGAATTGCAGTTTTTCCCAACCAAATCTCACCAGAGTCAACGGTATCGAGACCTGCAATCAAGTTAAGCAACGTACTTTTTCCCGAACCACTTTCGCCCATGAGGGCAAGCTGCTCGCCTTGCTTTAGTTCCAGCTCTGCACCTTGCAAGACGGGATGATACTCTCCCCCATCCTGATAGCCTTTGCAAAGCTCCACTAGTCGTAACATCCTAATCCCCAAATCTTTGTAGGTGTTTTTTCCGAAAGTGAATTTACAGCAAAGCCCGAATTCGAGAAAGTACTTTAAAAGTCTCATTTGGAAATAAAATGCAATAAGTTACAAACCACCCACAATTTAAACAAAGCGCCTACATCAAAATCACAATAATCATGTAAATCAATATACTTAGCAGCACACTAAATCAATTCACCTAGCCTATTGATACGACAATTTAGACAGAAAACATTCAATAATGGCGCATAATTCTGAATATTATTCCGAAACTAAGTTATTCATCCATGCTCGGGTTTTAAGGCGAACGGTCGAAGCCACACATTTGACTAGGTCTTCAAGCATTAGCATGGCATAGATCCACTCTAAGGGTAATTTTAAAACAAAGGCACAAAAAGCTGTAATCGGAATACCGATGAGCCATTGAGCTGTGAGATCCTGATAGAAACAAAAGCGAATATCACCGCCAGCCCTTAACACGCCGACAATCATGGTCATCGGAATACTTTTCACGATAGTCGCCAGTGCAAACAGGACAAAGAACCGCTCTGTCAGCTCTCTGGTATCGCCTGAAAGCGCTGAAAATAAATCCAGCACATTATCTTTCATGATTAGCATGGTCGTGGCCACCAGCAGGCCACACATTAAATTAAACAAGGACACCGCCCATGCCTGATAATAAGCCTCTTCCATCTTGTTTGCACCGAGCTGGTTACCAATCATCACCGCCGAAGCATTAGAGACTCCAATCAATAAGGCCAGAGAAAATGACTCAATCGGCGTCATTACTGACAATGCCGCCAATCCTTGAACACCAGCCTGGCCAATAATGGCATGATAAACAAAAATACCTGCCGACCAAGCAAGATGATTCATCGTGGTGGGTAACGACAAAGAAAGAAACTGTTTTATTTTTTGTCGGTCCAGCGCCGCTAACAGCACATCCCCCCCAAAAGCCAGTAAGTGATTACGGAGATGCAAGTAACCAAAAAGTAGGCCCACTTCGACTAAGCCACTCACCACCGTAGCCCACGCCGCCCCCGCAATCCCCATAGCCGGCATGCCAAAATTACCGAAAATCAGTACCCAGTTGAGAAACATATTCAACCCGATACCAATCGCACTAAAGAACGTACTAATACTAGGTTGGTGCATGGCACGCAGCCCGACTGCCATACTGCTTCCCCAAGCCACTGCAAACAAGCTCATCGAAGTGATCTTAAGGTAATGTGCGCCTAGCTCTATTACAGCCGAAGAATGGGTGGCCAAGCCGATCACTTTTTCGGGGATGAAGAAAAAAATACCAGCCGCAACAAGGGCTGTAATCGTGGTCATGAACACAGTTAGTGCCGTAGCTTGCTTCACTCCCTGCTGATTGCCTGCCCCCCAATACTGTGCCGTTAACAATGCCCCGCCAGTAGTAACGCCAAAGAGCATTATCGTGACGACAAACAGCGCTCTCCCTGCAATACCAATAGCAGCAACATCAAGCTCTCCTAACTGCCCTAACATCAGAATATCAACCAGACTTCGGCTGGAGAACAGCATCGTCTGCAAAGCAATGGGAAGAGCAATCAGAAGCAGACGACGAAGGAAGTCACTTTTTAGGTGCAACAAAACAGGATGAGACATGCGAGTCCTTAGAACCAACGACTATGATAAGCAGACAGCTCGATATTTATCCGCTACATTTTTATAAACGACATTTTTCAGAGCAGAAATTATACCCGCCAATAAAACATTTAGCATTACAGCAAGGAGCATGTAATCAATGATAAAGAAAATTCTGGTTGTCGGAGCCTCCGGCTATGTTGGAAGCCACTTAGTTCCGGAGCTGGCTAACAGCGGGTACCAGGTAAAAGCCACGGGGCGCAGCCTCAGTTTATTACGCAAGCGGGGCTGGGAAGCTGTTTCAAATATTGAGCTGGTCGAGCTTGATCTGAACAACGACTCAAATCTAGATTCATTATTGGAAGATGTCGATGCGGTTTTCTTTCTGGTTCATGGCATGAATCATGGCCATGACTTCATTGATATAGAGCTGGGAGCAGCCAGGAATTTTAGTCAAGCTCTCAAAGGTAGCTCAGTCCAGCGGGTCATCTACCTGGGCGCATTACAAGCCGAGCATGGCAACTCAAAACACCTTTCAGCCAGAAAGGCGACCGGTGAAATACTCCGCCAGAGCGGTATCCCCATCACCGAGCTTAGGGCCGGGATTATTGTGGGGCCGGGGTCAGCCGCCTTTGAGGTAATGCGAGATTTTGTCTACCACTTGCCCATCATTATTACCCCCAAATGGGTTAAGTCCCGCACCTCCCCTATTGCCCTTCGTAACCTGCTCCACTACTTACTGGAATTACTTCACTTCACGCCTAGCCGCCATCAAATTATGGATGTTGCCGGTCCGGAAATGCTTAGCTATGAAACGCAAATGCGCAAACTGGGAATGTATGTCGGTAAAACAGTGCGCATTTTATCGACCCCTCTTATTACACCATCGATCGCCGCATACTGGTTGAAATTTATCACTTCTGTTCCCACTAACATTGCCCAAGCTTTAGTGGGTGGATTACGCTTTGACCTGCCCGCCGACGGCAGTGCAATCCAGTCCCTGATCCCGCAATACCTGCTTAGCTATGACGAAGCAGTGGAAGAATGCCTTGGCCATGAAAGCGAAGTAGTACGCAATGAAATCTGGGGCTTTGATCCCGATGCCCTCGCCCGCTGGCAAGTTGGTTATGGCTATTACCCTAAACAGGCCGGTTATACACTCAAAACAGATGCAACGAGCGAACAACTTTGGCGTCAAGTACAGCTTATCGGGGGCAAAGAAGGCTACTTCTACGCCAACTTTTTATGGCGGCTCCGGGAGTGGATGGATCATTGTATCGGTGGCGAGGCATTGACCCGCTACCGCCGCGATCCTGATGAGCTTCAACTCGGTGACAGAGTCGATTCGTGGAAAGTGATCAATATTAAACCCAATCGCTTTCTCTCGCTGTTGTTTGGTATGAAAGCGCCAGGCTTGGGTCGATTGGAATTCTCGATTGAAGACAAAGGAGAGTACCGTGAAGTGGATATTCGCGCATGGTGGCACCCTGCAGGGTTCTCGGGGCTGTTGTACTGGTTCGCCATGATGCCGGCGCATCTTTTTATTTTCAGAGGAATGGCGCATGCACTGGTTAAACGCTGCAAAGCCAAGGCGCAGGAAGGAAAATCCGTTACGTTATAACGGACAGTAAAAAACAGACAGAAGAACAAGTCGCTAGCGACTTGTTCTCCTTAACACAGCTATCATTATGCGATAGTCGGCAACTCTGGGATATGTGAACCAGCGTTATGCGGGTAGACAATATATTCACCGTGATACTTCACTTTCGATTTGTAATCGGTGACTTTGTACAACAGTAGCCCCTGCTGGTAAGCGGTATCAATCAAGCGCTTTACATCACCGCGAACATACAGTGAAATCGGCTTAACCAGTTCCCCCTGCTCAGAAATAGCGTCTTGATATTGCTTCGAGCACACCACCAATGAAGCCTGACCATCAGTATGGTGCGTCACTTTGCGACTCACTTCATAGCCAGTGGTCACAAGCCAGTCAGCCTGCTCCAGTTTCTGGTAAAAAGACTGTATCTGCGCTTGGGTAATTGGCTTGGCCACATTTTCATCACGAGGAATGCCTGAAAATGTTTGATGAATGTGCTCAAATTGCTGCTTAAGCTGGGCATTCTTCCCCATGCTCCGAGCTTGTTGCTGCCATGCTGCCAACGTTTTTGCCATGCAGTGTTCATAACGCTGCTGCTTAATCGCTTTCGTTACCCAAGCACTCAAAAAATGGGTTTCGCTCACCGGGTTTTGCGGTGTTTTGCCTGATTGCTGAGACTCTGCCAGCTCCTGCAGTCCTTCCGAGACCAGTTTATAGATTTCTTGATAAAAATAAGCCATGTGGTTCCTTAAGCCTCTCGGGACATAAACCAATAGAATCCAGCAGATAATAATGCACATGTCGCCATGGTTAGCGCCATAGGCCAAACCGTTGCGTCAGGCATCATTGCTACCATACCACCTACGACGGTTCCCGTTCCGAATCGCATCGTGCCAGCCAATGATGAGGCGGTTCCCGCCATATGCGGATATTTGCTCAACAGGCAAGCCATCGTATTACTGCCAATGATCGAAATGGTACCAACAAAGAGCATGACAGGGATAACCACTCCCCACAACCCAAGCTGGAATAACTGCCCACAAACCAAGCCAATACCGGCGATTAGTTGAACAATCAGACCGAATCGCAGCATCCAGTGGGAGCCCATCTTCTTCACGAGCCTACCGTTAATACTCGTCATCAGGATCAAGCAGACAACATTAAGCCCGAACAACAGGCCAAAATGCTCGGTACTGACATGGTAAAGATCGATATACACAAACGAGCCTACTGTCAAAAAAGTAAACATACCGGCAAAGGAAAAGCCACTACAGAAAATAAAACCAACAGCAGTTGGCGTGGTCAGCATTCTGGCGTAGTTTCTTAACGTGGAGCCAAGGTGGAACGGCAACCGTTTTTCCTGCGGCAAAGTCTCTGGAATTTTCCACAAGACCGCCATAATCACGATCACAGCAAACAGCGCCAGCACCCAAAAAATTGAACGCCAACCGAACCAGATAGATAAGTAACCGCCAATCATAGGCGCAGCAAGAGGCGCTATGGTCATCACCAAGGTAATAAACGACATAGTACGCGCGAATTCTTCGCGCTCGAACATATCCCTGACCAGTGCCTGAATAATTACAGCAGCGGAAGCACCGGCAAAGCCTTGTGCAGCTCGAATCCAGGTCAGCTCTACAATTCCCTTGCTAACAGCACTGAAACAGGCAGCCACGGCAAATAACACCACACCGATAATGAGTATTGGCCTGCGGCCATAGCTATCTGCCAGGGGCCCATGCAAAAGCTGCCCAATAGCAAAACCGGCGGTATAAGCAGTCAATGTTGTTTGAACAGCACTTGGAGAAACAGCTAAATCTCTTGCAATACTTGGCATAGCAGGCAAATACATGTCTATCGCCAAAGGAGTAAGCGCAGCAATCGCGCCCAATATAAGAATTAATAGCAAGCTCAGTTTCTGGCTGTCTTGTGTTGTCATAAATACTCTATCAATGGAGGTTCTAGCAGAAAGCCGACTATTGTACGACGAATTTATTGCCGTTACTCTTTCCTGGTGGGAAATTATTAGTTTCTATTTTTTTATCATTCAGCCAGCCTATTGCTAATGACATAACCATAATACCAAAACAAAAAAAGGGCGGTTTACCCGCCCTTCTCTACTGCTAACGCTTTATTACTTCAAAAAAGAGGCAATCTCTTCTTCTGTCAGCGGACGATACTCGCCCGGCTCCAGTTCTTCATCGAGTTCCACACTACCAATTTGCTCGCGATGTAGTCCTACAACTTTGTTGCCGACAGCCGCAAACATACGCTTCACTTGATGATATTTACCTTCAGAGATTGTGATCACAGCTTCACGTTCACCAAGAATTTCAAGCTTGGCAGGGCGAGTCAGATCTTTTTCACCACGAAGCTGTACCCCTTCGGCAAAAGTCTGAATGGTTTCTTCTGGCAGAGGATCTGCCAATTCAACATAATAAACCTTTTCGCAGACATGGCGGGGGGAAGTAATACGGTGTGACCACTGACCGTCATCAGTTAGCAGCACCAGACCTGTGGTATCACCATCTAAACGCCCCGCAACATGCAACTTCTCAGGGCTGACCTCGTCGAGCAAAACGAACACAGTCGGGTTGTAGTCATCAACATGAGAGCAGACAAAACCTTCAGGCTTATTCAGCATAAAGTACCTTGGCCCATTAAAGCGCAGAGAGCGTCCATTAAATTCGACATCGCAGTCGTCCGTCACTTTCAATGAACCGTTCTTCACGATTTCGCCGTTCACTTCAATTTGTTTGTCTTTTAATAGCTTACCGGCTTCTTTACGGGTAATACCCAAAGTGGTACCTAAGAATTTATCAAGCCTCATTACTGGCTCCGCATGGTGCAAAAACGCGTATCATACCAATTTTATTGGCGAGTACCTAGGTCACTTGGGTATACAATTACTGTGACAAACATTTCAGCTTTTTACTCGAACTCAAACTAAGCTCAAAAAGTCGAACATTTCTGGATTTTTGTGGTCTTTAATTATGAACATGTTACACATTGGTTACGTATAAAAATGTATACTCAAGCAATTTCAAATTGGATTTGATGAAAAGCCGAACAACAAAGGTCGAACTATGAACATCTCACTTGTTGCGCCAAGTCTGTCATCAACTGACATGCTACTTAAACTCGTTGAGGAGCTATTTGAATACGAAGTTCTCCCTCAAAAAATGGAACAGACGACTCACGCCGTCCATCAACTGCTGAGCAACCCCGATCTAGGCCAGGCTTGGTTTATAGAAGTCGAGCAAGAAGGCGAAAAAATAATCGCCGGCCATATCGTTATCAGTTATAGCTTCAGCCTTGAATATGGCGGTCGTATCGGTCTAATCGACCAATTCTACCTCAAGCCTGAATGGCGACAGCAAGGAATTGGCACCGAGCTTATCCCTCAAATAGAGCACCATGTTACTAAAGCTGGAGTTAAGGCCTTATCACTTGAGGTCAATATCGGAAATGCCGGTGCCAGAAGTTTCTATGAAAAGCACGGTTTCGTCCCTCGCCGTCAGTTTTGCATGATGACGAAAGTCATCGAGCAAGAAGAAGTGCCGCTTCACATTGCATCCTAATTGTTACCCCGTAACAATTGGAGTACCGTCGATTATATAAATGATATAGACACATAGTAGGCTCACTCATAGGTGGGCCGCTAACCTTGCTCAACTGTCTTTCCGCTATCGCCAATAACCTCCGCTTTCGGTTACACTCTCAATCTGATTTCAATCCTGCCATCATTGATGTCCAATAGTTAGTATTCTATGTATACCCTTCGTCCCTACCAGCAAGACAGTGTCAAAGCGACCATTCATTACTTTCGCAAGCACAGTACACCCGCCGTTCTTACTCTGCCAACTGGTGCTGGGAAAAGTTTGGTTGTTGCGGAGTTAGCGCGTATCGCCCGAGGCCGGGTACTGGTGCTTACGCATGTAAAAGAGTTAGTCGAGCAAAATCACAGCAAATACGAAAGCTATGGCCTTAAAGCCTCGATTTTTTCTGCAGGGCTGGGACGAAAAGAAACTGACCGGCAGGTTGTTTTCGCCTCAGTACAATCGATGGTTAACAGCCTTGACCAGTTTGCCAATGAATTCTCGTTACTGGTTATTGATGAATGCCACCGGGTGCCTGATGATGAAAACAGCGCTTATCGCCGGGTCATCAGTCACCTGCAGACAATCAACCCGGGTATCAAGATCCTGGGCCTGACCGCTACCCCTTATCGACTTGGGATGGGATGGATCTACAAATATCATACCCGCGGTCAGGTACGTACCGAGCAAGACCGATTCTTTCGTGACTGTATATTTGAATTACCGATACGCTATCTGCTGGATGAAAACTTTCTGACTGAACCGAAAATCATGGACATGGCAGTCATAGGCTATGATTTTTCCACCCTGACACCTTCGGCCAGCGGCAATTACCGCGAGGCTGACTTGGATAGTGTGCTTGAAAAATCATCCCGGGCAACACCAATGATCATCGAGCAGGTTGTCGACTACGCCAAAGATCGCCGCGGGGTAATGATTTTCGCTTCAACCGTAAACCATGCCCAGGAAATCATGGGATATCTGGCTAACGAGAACGCCGCCATGGTGGTTGGTGATACCCCTCTTGACGAGCGGGATCGTATTATCGAGGCTTTCAAACGGCAGGAAATTAAATATCTGGTCAATGTCTCGGTACTCACCACCGGATTCGACGCCCCTCATGTTGATCTCATCGCGATTCTACGGCCAACAGAATCTATCAGCCTTTACCAGCAAATCGTTGGCCGCGGCTTACGCCTGTTCGAGGGCAAGAAAGATTGTTTGATCCTGGAGTATGCTGGTAACTGTTACGATCTCTACCAACCAGAAGTCGGCGAACCCAAGCCCGACAGCGATAGCGAAGTGATCATGGTACCCTGCCCCGCCTGCGGCTTTAAGAACAGCTTTTGGGGCAAGCTCGATCCAGCGGGCTTTCTGATAGAACACTACGGACGGCGCTGCCAGGGCTATTTTGAGGACGATGACGGTGAACGTGAAGAGTGCGGCTATCGATTCCGTGCCAAATATTGTGAGGAATGCGGCGCAGACAACGACATCGCCGCCCGGCGCTGCCATTTATGTGATGCCGTGATGGTTGACCCCGACAAAAAGCTTCGCGATGCACTCAAGCTAAAAGATGCCATGATCATGAAGTGTACTGATCTGCGTCTAGAGCCGGGAAAAAACAAATTCGGTAAACCGCAACTCAAAGTCATTTATTCCAGTGACGAAGATGCCGAGATCAGCGAAGTATGGCCACTTGCGACTAAAACGCAAAAGGATAATTTTCTGAAGAAGTTTATCAACCCGCATTTGGTAGATCGCCATCGGCCGTTTACAGATACTGCGCCGACCAAAGTGGCTAACAATGAACATCGGCTTCGGCCACCAGAGATCATCATTGCTCGAAAGAGCGGTCGATTCTGGGCTATTCGCGACAAGCTGTTTGATATCGACCAGTACCAAAAAAACTAATCACCCTAATAAAACACATAGCAAAAAGCCGCATCAGAGATGCGGCTTTGTTATAGCTATAACAGCCCGATTAGAAATTATAGTCCAATGTCACGCCCCAGTTACGACCTGGTTGCGTCAGGCTATCAACACCACGTGTTGAAGCCGTTGCCCCCTCAAGATCCTGATACTGCCAGTATTTCTCGTCAAAGGCATTAAACAGGCCGGCACGAAGTGTTAGCTCATTCACCGGACGGTAATACGCCGTCAAATCAACTACGGTGTAGCTTGGTGCTTCCAGATTAGGCTCTTTCCCTGTCTCTGGCTCCTCCCAATCTGAACCCGATTTAGCCGCAACCAATGTGACGTTCATGGCACTGCCCCACATCTCGCTTGGTGCATCGTAGCCTAAGCCCATCACGGTGGTAAACGGGGCAATGGTATCCAGCGACTCTCCGGTATTCTTATCTTCACCTTCAAGATAAGCCAACGATAGACGGGCATACGACCCCATTGGTGCGCCAAAGGCTTCGTCTAGCCAGATACTACTTTTGAATTCCGCGCCATAAACTTTTGCGGCATCGATATTTTCATTGGTGGTGACATCTAGGCCACCCTCTTTTTGGGTATCACTCTTAATGAAGTTTTTGTAATCATTGTAAAACGCTGCCAGCTCGAGAGCACCAATCGTATTACTAGCACGTAAACCGATCTCATAAGACTGGCTCTCTTCCGGCTTCAGATCAGGGTTAGATACAATCTTATAACCATGAGCCGCATTATCTTTGTCATAGTAAAGCTCATGGATTGTCGGCGCTCGGAAGCCTTCGCTGTACTGGGCATAAGTACTGAAGTAATTGTTCCAGTGGTAAACTGCGCCTAAGCGTGAAGTCAGAGCGTCACTGTTATGCTCTTCCAGGCCTGAAGCACTATCCGGCGTCGCCTTAAAGTCGTCGTATCGAAGTCCCGCCGTTACAACCAACATATCATTCATAAAGAACATCTGATCCTGAGCAAAGATCGCTCGCTTCTCAGAGTCCGACTTTGGTACTTCGGCAGGACCCGGCTTCGATGTACCACTATCTAAGAAGTAGTCCATATATTCGAGTTCAAAAGAGTTGTCAGAAGCTGAAACACCATATGTTAGCTCATGACGGGTACTGGCAAGCTGGAGCTCTTTTTGTAGCTGGGCATCAAACTGCAGGCTTTCATCGGTTCCTGAACGTGCTCGGTTACGATTGCCATAATTATCGGTATGATCATAGCTATCGTGTTCGCTTTCGCTGCGGCTCCAGTTAAGTTTCCACTCTAACGAGTCAAAAGCAACATTGCTTGCCAGCCACTCATGCTCAAAGCCGACTCTTACGCGCTCATCTTTGTCGTCAGCGCTAACATTGGTATAGACGAAACCAGGCATGAAACCGCCGCCGCCGTCATAACCTTCACGGGATAGAATACGGCCGTCTCCGCTTCGAGTGTAATACTCACCAGTAAGCCCAACATGGTGATCATTGTTAATTTGATAGAAGAGCTTACCCAGTACATTATGCGAAGCGATGTTAAACGGGTTGGCAGTACCACGATCTGGGCCCACGATATCAGCGCCGTCACCATGCGCCTCAGTTTCATGGCCGTCACGATAGGTATATATCAATAGTGACTCTACATCACCGGTACGGTTAGCAACTTCAATCGTAGCTTTGTACTCATCGTTGGCACTTGCATAACCTGTTTTCAGACCAACATGCGTATCGTCGCCAGCTCCGAGTAAATCCTCTGGATTCTTGGTACGCATAAGTACCGTACCACCCAGTGCATCACTACCATACAAGCTCGATGATGGGCCTTTGTTCACTTCAATTGCTGTTAGCGTATCAACTTCGAAGGTGTTCGAGTTCTTACGCATCACATCAGCACCAGGGTTATAAGACGATGGCTGCTCTACTCCATCCACCATCACTTTGACACGATTACCGCTCATACCGCGGATCGTGAAATCTTCCATACCAAAACGACCGCGGCCATTTACAGTCACACCAGGCTCATACTTCAATGCTTGTTTGATATCTGTCGCTAGATTTTGCTCAATATCTTCTGATGACATTTTAGAAACACTGGAAGGAACATTCTTGATACTTTGTTCGGAGCGAGTGCCCGATACAACCACTTCATCAAAAATTGAAACGTCATCTTGAGCATGTAGTGAAGGTGACAGCGCTAGTACTACCGAACTAGCAATAAAAGTGAGCTTGTAATTCATATTTCCTGCTTAAAATTAGAGTTATCAATTCGTCAACGGAAAGCAGTATTACAAACCTTAATGATAATTACTATCATTATCAGTGTGATCTGGATCGTTTTTTTGCCTTTTTTAAAATACGACTAACGGTAAAATTTTGCTTCTATAGCCAATACTTGGCTCATTTCTAAGTAATAAGCGAAATAAAGAAAGGATAATAAATTAGAGACAAGAAATTGCGAATGGCTTAAATAACAAGCAAAGCGATAACTGAATAGCTTGATTAACGGTTTTTATGATATTTAGTTGATTATTTCATGTTTTTTTCTTGCCGGATTACACTTCCAATGTTAGTATCCGCGCTCGATTTAGGACATAGAGTAAGGTCGCATTACTCCAATGTCCGACTTAGTTAACTTAAAGAGTATTTAAGATGAAATTTGAAGCAGTAGTACGTACTGACCTAGGTAAAGGTGCGAGCCGCCGCCTACGTCACGCAGAGCAATTCCCAGCAATCGTATACGGTGGCGAAGCTGCACCGATTGCAATCGCTCTACAACACAGCGATGTTATCAACCAAATGGACAAGCCTGAGTTCTACGAAGAAATCACTCTAGTGATCGACGGCGCAGAAGTTAAGGTTAAGCCGCAAGACATTCAACGTCACGCGTACAAGCCAAAAGTTGAGCACATGGACTTCAAACGCATCTAATTGCGAGTTCATACTCTTCAAAAAAGCGCCTTCTTGGCGCTTTTTTTTTGCCTGCCTGTCATTCATCAAATAAATTCTGCTGATACCCCACAGGCTCTGCTGGCGTCGATACCTCGCTATTCTGATTCGTTGTTCGCCTCAACCTCAAATAACGTTGGCGACACAGGCGAATGGTATTACGTTGTTGATCCGCTGTCATATTTTGCCAATTGAATCGCTCTTCACGACTACGCATACAACCTTTGCAATAACCACGCTCATTAACCTGGCATACCCCAATACACGGGCTCGGAATCGAAAAAAACTCCAGCTGTTCCATTCTCTCCTCCCCCATCTGCAGACTCTCAATTGATAATATGCAGATCTTATAAGCACGTCCACTTTTGCTTTTCGCGTAAATATACTGAGTGCTAGCCAGCATAATACTTAGATCAATTACTTATCCTGATTGGTATGACTAAATTTCAAATGCTTGATTATTCATCTATCTTGCAAAAGCATGCCAGCTTCTGATACTGTCCTATGGCTATTTGGAATATAGCTTTGTTAACAAGGAGGGAACCATGGATTTTTTTGTACCATCGGCGTCTAGCCCGCAGCAGGCCGAATCTGTCTTTTCATCGATTGCCAATCACGTATCTGCCCCAGCTCAATCACAACGCGTGTTCAGGCTCGAATGGCAACATGAAGGGGTAAGCTGTTCCTGCGAAATTGGTAAGCCGTTACCAGCCATCTTCCGAACTGATGAAACGGTACTCGCAATCTTTGACTGCGGCGATGTTTTTAAAATATGTACACCGAACCGCGGCGCAATTAAGTTTGATCCTATTCATGCGATCAAATCTTCGGTCGTCAACATTGACTATTTCAACTGATCTTATTTGATCGCAAAAGATCAAACATATCAGAGTCACATAGGTACAAACGCGCTAATGAGCGCGTTTTTGCTTTCTTTTCCTAGCAAACAACAAGATTCCAACCACTTAACCTCAATAGTTTTTCAACACTTTTGCTATTCTATCACTTGCTCTTTATGCATACACGAGCACGCTTTTCCCCATAAGAATTATCCCCTTACATAATATTCACCCTGTGAATATTATAATTATCGATAATTGATAACTTACGTGATAGCATCCCCCGCAAATAAATAATCAATTCACATTGTCAATATATGGATGTATATCGCTTTGGCGACTTTGGACAATAAGAATCAAAGGTAACTCATTCATGTTTCTTAAAAACCTCTCTATTGGCAAAAAAATTGCCGTTGCTTTCACAACCATAGCGGTGATCAACTTAAGCTTTGGTCTGTTCCTTGTCAGTGAATTAGGAAAAGTAAAACAAGAATTACTTAACTTTACTGACGACACTCTGCCTGCGATGCAACATGTTGATGAGATCAGAGATAAAATGTCTTACTGGCGTCGTACGCAATTCGCTGTACTGGCTATCAAGGATCCAGCAGAAATCAGACAAACAATTCAACGCAATGAACGCATCCGTCAAGAGATCCAAACGGGTCTTGAAACGTATGGCCAAAGCGTATGGCCTGGCGAAGAAGAGCAAACTTTTAACCGGATGATGAAAAGTTGGAATCACTACATTGGTACAATGGCCAAGTTCAACAATGCCATGCTTGCGATGGATAAAACCACCGCGCACCCAATTTTGGCCCAATCACTTTCTCAGTTTGAAGGAATCGAATCGGATATCAATGTACTGATCGATATTTTACAAGGCGCGATGGATGATAATCGCGGTTCTATTTTACGCTCGGTGACCAATCTAAATACCACTTCTATCACCAGCAACATCGTTATTTTAGCGATTATGATAGTAATGACATTGTTACTAACACGTATTATTTGCGGACCACTCAGACTCGTGGTTGAACAAGCCAACGCCATTGCTGACGGCAACTTAGCGAAGAAACTCGACCGTGACGCTATCGGCAACGATGAATTAGGTGAACTGGCCGACTCTTCACTTAAAATGCAAAACAACCTACGTCAATTGATCGACGAAATCATCTCTGCTGTCACTCAACTTAGCAGTGCGGTTGAAGAAATGACCCAAATCTCAGATATGTCTGCTGATGGTATGAAAGAGCAGCAGCATCAGATCACTCAGGTTGCTACAGCCATGACAGAAATGAAAGCGGCTGTTGGTGATGTGGCGCGTAATACTGAAGATTCAGCCTCTCAAGCCATGGGCGCTAATGATAAAGCACAAGAGGGCGCCCGCGATAATGAAGTGATGGTTGGTTCAATACAGGATGTTGCTGTAACCATTGAACAAGCGGGTGAAACCGTTTCCGAACTGGAACAACAATCCAAACAAATCAACGTCGTGCTTGATGTGATTCGAGGCATTGCCGAGCAAACCAACCTGCTTGCACTGAATGCGGCCATCGAAGCTGCTCGTGCAGGTGAATCAGGTCGTGGTTTTGCCGTGGTAGCTGATGAAGTACGTACACTGGCAGGGCGTACGCAAGATTCAACCGGAGAAATCACTGCGATCATCGAAAAACTTCAACAAATGGCGAAACAAGCGAAGGACGCAACCGAACGTTCACAAACGAGTATCGCAACCTGTGTGGAACAAGGGACTCACTCGCAACAAATCATGTTGTCGATTGAAGAGTCTATCGCCCACATTGCCGATATGGGAACGCAAATCGCTAGCGCATGCAGCCAGCAAGATTCTGTCGCCGATGAGCTTAGCCGCAATATCGAAAATATCCATGTCGCCTCTCAAGAAGTGGCGCAAGGCTCAGAACAAACGGCACAAGCATGTCGTGAGCTCAGCCAGCTATCCGTGACATTGCAAGATGCAATGGGACGCTTCAAACTGAGTTAATAAATGTACATGCCCCCATCCTTTGGGGGCTTTTTTGCTAGCAGCTAAACTCAACTAAAATAACCCAAGCTGCGGTGCCGTGATCTCATCAAAATGCTTACCAATAAAAGGTAATATCCCATCAGCCACCGGCTTTAATTGCTTTTCAACATAATGGTTATAATCTACCGGGCTTTGCTGCGCTTCTTTGGGTTCAGGGCCATTGAGCGTGATCAGATATTCTATCCAGCCACCATTCTGGTATTGCAGCGGCCTACCCTGCTTTCTATTTAGCTCATCAGCCATTCTTGCAGCGCGAACATGAGGCGGCACATTTTTCTGGTACTCAGACAGGTTACGCCGTAACCTCTTCCGGTATATCAGCTTGTCGTCAAATAACCCGGCATTGGCTTTCTCAACATACTGGCGCACATATTCCTCAACATCCTGATTGTGAAAGACTTTGTAATATAGGGTTTTCTGAAATTCCTGTGCCAGCAGAGTCCAGTCCGTTCGTACCGTTTCCAGGCCCTTGAAGACAATCTCTTCCTTTTCGCCTTTCTTTACCAAGCCGGCGTAGCGCTTCTTGCTGCCCGTCTCTTGGCCGCGGATTGTTGGCATCAGAAACTTGCGATAATGGGTTTCATACTCCAGTTCAAGCGCCGATTCTAATCCATACTCATTGTGCAGATGCTCACGCCACCACTGATTGATATAAGCCACCAGCTCATTACCAATAGCATTGGCATCTTGTTCTGAATGAGCCTGCTTTAATGACACAAAGGTCGAGTCGGTGTCACCATAAATCACCTCATAGCCTTTCTCTTCTATCAAAGCACGTGTTGTCTTCATGATTTCGTGCCCACGCATGGTAATAGATGAAGCTAAACGATGATCAAAAAAACGACAGCCTGACGATCCTAATACACCGTAAAATGAGTTCATGATGATCTTTATCGCCTGAGAAAATGCTTTCTCGCCATCTCGTTTGGCCTGATCACGAGCGGACCACAGCTCTTCGATCATCTTGGGCAAAAAGTGTTTCTCCCGATGAAAGCGCCCACCGCGAAAACCGGCAATCGCCTGATCATCGCTTTTTCCTTCCTCTAGTAGCAAGCCTTCCACCAATCCCATCGGGTCGATACGGAACGAACGAATGATCGAGGGATAAAGGGATTTGAAATCCAACACTAACACTGAGTTATAGAGCCCAGGTTTTGAATCCATCACGTAGCCACCGGGGCTGGCAATCCAGTTCTCGCTATCCAAGCTCGGCGCTACATATCCGGCACGGTGAAGCTGAGGAAGGTAGAGGTTAGTAAACGCCGCGACCGAACCGCCAATGCGATCAAGCTCAACCCCTGTTAAACGGCTCCGTTCAACGGCAAAATCCAATAAATGAGTATACTCAAAAATACGTGTAACCAGTTTGCAGTCCTGCAGGTTATAGCGGGCAAGTGATAACTTGTCATGACGGAACATCTGGTTAATTTCATCCATCCGATCATGAACATTATGGATCTGCTTGCCTTCCCCCAGCAATTCTTGCGAAACCGATTCGAGCGACCAGGAACGGAAGTTATAGGTAGCGGTTTTTAATGTATCAATGCCATCGAGTACAATACGCCCAGGAATCGTTATAAAGCCCTGATTTGCGTTCTGGCTAGACTGCCGCCAATGTGGTGTTTGCCTACCGCGCCCTATTCGCAAACTAATCGCATTCCACTCAGCACGTTTGAGCAACAGCCGGAAATCAAAATCAATGACATTCCAGCCAATAATAATATCGGGATCATATTGGATAAACCAAGACTCCAAGGCCAGCAATAACTCTTTTTCCGATGCTACCCACTGAATCCAGCCCTCTTCAGCCTCGTCATTTTTGGGTTCCCCCACCATGATCACTCGGCTGTCCATCTTGCCGTGTAAACCTACCGAGTAGAGCACACCTTTTTCAGAACACTCAATATCAAGCGATACCAATGAAAGCCGGGGGATATAATCTGCCGCTTTGGTTTTCACCTGGTGATATTCATCATATCCCGCTTTATGCTGGCAATTTCCGCTAAAACTAATCCCACCGCGAATGAAACGCTCCATCAAATATCGATCAGCCAACCGAATATCGGCTTCATAGACATCTATACCCTCGGCACCAAGCAGAGGCATTAGTTGCAGGCTGTCGCGGACAGTCTGGGTATAGCAACCAGACATGGGTTTGTGCTGAAAATTCTTCAGCGATAGCGTCCGCCATGAAACGGGCAAATTGGCGGCCTGAATAACACGTTCAGCATGAGCCAGATCGTCATTAGCAATAAAACAAACAGGCTTGTCACCTTGTACAATCAAACGACAAGGTCCCTGTTCGGTTTTTACCCATAAAACAATCTCGGTTTGACCACGGAAGTCACGACTTTGCCTTGTTAGTACGAAGCCAGTTGATTGATTTTGCAAAAATACCTCAGGCACAAAAGAAAATTTAGTGCGGTAACAATGCTTGCTACCTCAGTAATACCAAACGAACAATGACCAGCTCCAGTCAGAGCAAGTGGCAAAGGCCGGACAGTCATAAAGCTTAACCGATTTTGCGGTCAATCTTCTCAAATTCAGACACTATCCAGCCACCAAATGATTCAATCATAAACAGTGCAGCCTTTTTAGGTACTTGAGTTCTTCCCGCTAAAACAAACAAGCGCTCTACCTCAAGTTCCTTGTCAGGATAATATTTGAGAAAAACATCGGCGCATTGCTCTATTGATAAAGCCAGTGTTTTCTCACGATGCATTACCAGAGAAAAACAGGTCCATAGCATTTTCTTGGCGATATATTCGCAATAGTCTAAGTAGTTTTGTACCACCTTGGTGGCCATGATTTTCTGACGAAACTCGCTGAGCTCGCTCTTAATATCACCATTAAATGACTTAGCTATATCCCAACTGGCTTCAAAACATCCAAATCTGGTCGACAGGTCGTCACCGTACAAACAGATACAGCAATGCTTAAGCCAAACTCCCCAGGTAAAAATAGAGGCCAATGACAATACCTCTTCTAATTCCCCAGTTTTCAGCTCGACCGAAGGCACGACAGCGTGCTTAATTTCAACTCGCCGCTTAATAGAACTGAGTATTGACTGTTCAGATGCATTGAGTGGTCGCTGCACAATGATAGTGAGGTTTAAATCCGATTTGCCGACCTTCGCTTCCCGACGGGCAACACTACCAAAAGCATAGACACTGTGAAGGTTACTACCCAAGCCCGCTCTTAGCTGCTTTACAGCATCGAGCAATACAGGTACGTATTCATTCTGTAAAGGGGCTTCGCCATCAAGTACAGGTAAAGCTTTCGCCACAGGTTTTTCCTTCCGACTAGTTGTTATACACGCTTTATTACAGGAGTAACCTGCTTAGATGATTCTATCAAATCACAAGTCTTTAGCGGTAACAATCATGCTAAATTCAGCTTAAGTATAAGTCTATGACCAACTATTTTTTCATAGAATCATTTCATTTGTTTACTATTATATTTTGACAGTTATTTGTCACTTAAAGTTAATTAAATGACAAGAAAATGACTAAAATATATTTAAAAAGATAAATCCCTAATTATTATAGGAAAAAGTAAAAAACTCAGATATCCTTCGTGCACAACAATATACTTAGGTTAATTTTTTTGGATCATGATGAATAAAAGTCATACCGTTACCATACTTATTGCTACTTTTGTTATTGGCCTTATCATTGATGTCATATTGGTCAAGCATCAAGCAAAGCAAGAATCTGAAAAAACGGTTACTCATCTGATCACATCCATGACTGAAACACTCAGTAAGATAGAGCGCAAATTAATACTCGCAAATCAAAGTCATGTTCCATGCAGTATCGAAAGTAAACAGGTTCTAGAAAGTATTGTTTTTGGTTCGAGTGTTATACAAGAAATATCTTATATTGAAGACTTCCGCTTTATATGTAGTGATCGTGATAACAAAACAAATACTGCAATAAACGAAGAACACGCCAAATTTATAAAAAATGCTAGTGACTATGTTATTTATCGAGCTAACAGTCAACGACGAAACATTGAAGGTCTTTTTTTCATGATACCCGTTAATAACGGATGGTATCGTATCCTGCTAGATTCTCGCTATATGGATTTCTGGCTTACAGAGCTGACAGCGCATCACAACTTGTATGGTTGTCTGCTTGATAGCCGTAATAGTGAACTTTATCGCTGTAATTCACATAAAGATGATCAAATTGCTTTCTCAGTGACCTTAACTTCTGAGAAATTCCCAATAACGGCCACCGTGGGATACACAGAACAAATGCTGTTACAGGTCATGCTTGATCAGCTACCGTATGCGACCTTAGTTATCTTGATCTTATCTGGGTTAGTTCTTCTGATTATTCACGCTATCTCTAACTGGCGACATTCCCTACTTTCGGATATTCAACGAGGCATTAAAAATAAAGAGTTCTACGCTTTTTACCAACCTATCGTTTGCTCAAAGAGCGGAAAGTGGCAAGGCGCTGAGTTATTAGCTCGTTGGTTCCCCCCTCATAGTGATATTATTTCGCCAGCAGAGTTTATTCCAGCTGCGGAGCAATCCGGGCTTATTAATGACATTACACTGCTGCTACTTGAGAGAGCGGCATTTGAAAAAGAAATGATTAATAGCGTATCGCCAGATAGCTATATTTCAATTAATGTCACAGCATCTATGATTGCTAACCCTAGCTATGTAACCGCCTTAATTGAGGTGATAGCTAAATACCCTTCCCTGCAGTCTAATATTGTATTGGAGTTTACTGAACGAGAAGCTTTCTCAAATACTGAGTTATCAGTATTACAATCCGGAATGCAAAGACTACGCGAAGTGGGTATTCGCTGGGCCCTTGATGATTTTGGTACTGGATATGCGGGCCTTTCGACACTTCAGGCACTGCGTTTCGATATTCTAAAAATTGATCGCACCTTCGTCGCGTCTTCAGTCACCGGGGCCGTCACCCACTCCATTCTTGGCAACATCGCCGAGATAGGCCATAAATTACAATGTTCACTGGTCGCCGAAGGCGTCGAAACCAAAGAACAAGCTGATCATGTTGCTCAGCTAGGCATCCAGCTTAGCCAGGGTTTCTATTTTGACAAACCGATGTCTTTTGATGACTATTTATCCAATCTTGAACGTATACAGTCCCCGATATCCACATTCCTTCAAGATGCTGGATTCAAAATGACGTCAGTCAGCTCAACCCATGGAGAATGTGCCGAGGAATGACATATCCTTTTGAGTGCATCTAACACGAAAGTGAATTGGCTGTAGCACTCCCAAAGCGCGAATTATCCAGTAACAGCGATTGTTACCCCTACGGCAGCAAATAAGCCTGGCAATGCTCATCTGCTGCTACGATTACCAATTTGATCTATCACTAGGTATACTGTCCGTTCAATCAACACCAGAGATTTATGAAGTTCATGGAAACACCAAACTTGATTTCTTACGACGACGTTATTGATACGGCTTACGATATTTTCCTTGAAATGGCTCCTGACAGCCTTGAGCAAGCCGACGTCCTTCTTTTCACCTTGCAGTTCGATGACCGTGGTGCGGCAGAAATTGTAGAAACTAAAGACGACTGGGCTGGCCACGTCGGATTTGATGTCGATAAAGAAGTGTTTGCTGAAGTTCGTATCGGCCTGGTGAATGACGCAAATGATGAGCTAGATGACGTATTTGCTCGAATGCTGGTGAGCCGAGATCCAGAGAACAAGTTCTGTCACATTCTATGGAAACGTGATTAAGTATCCGCATGTTACAAACAATGAAAAGGCGGAGCTGATGCTCCGCCTTTGCTTTTGGCTTCTTACTTAATACCAATCAGCATAAGTATTTGATCATTCTTGCTGGTTAAAATCACCTATTACTGCGTTAGTTTTTTTGTAATTAGAACCACTAGTTACTGCAAACCCTTTCTTGTCTTAGGTGACTTTCCCTGCGCAATTATCTGAACACTTACTTATCCCGATTGGTATAACAAGCAATACGCTATGACTATGCAAGAACAGGTGTATCTTGTTGGTGGCTGTGACGTACCCATAGCAGACTGACGACCACCAGCACGGCCATAACAGTCATCACAACACCTAAGCTGTATTGGTCTTCAGCTCGCATCAGTGAAGCTGCCAATGTTGCCAAGCCCGCACCAAGGTTCTGAAGCCCGCCAAGAACGGCTCCCGCAGTACCGGCATGATGCGGAAATGGCTGAATCGCTGCCGTTGTTGCTGCCGGGAATAAGATACCCGCACCAATAAAATAAATGAAAGCACCACCTATTAATGAGCTAACAGTCACCAAACCTGCCATGCCTGGAATGAGTATGGCCAACGCGCCAATGATAATTGCCAGCATCCCTAAATACATCACGCGAGTATTGCCTAGCTGCTTAACCAATGATGATGACAGCCAAGAGCCTGCGAGATAACCAGGCAAAGGTAGTACAAACAACCAGCTCACCGTTTTAGGGTCCAGCTTAAGCACACTCCCCAATAAAACACCAGCAGCGGCTTCAAATACTGCAATACCCGCAAAGGTTGCAACCAGACAAAGTACATAGCCTTGAAAACGACGGTTACCCAGCACATAACGGTAGCTTACCCACACCCTTTCCGCACGACGGCTCTCGACAGGCAAGGTTTCAGAAAACAGAAACATCATTGCCAGCGTCACAATCGAACCAAACACCAAGAGAAAGATATAGCTTGCATTCCAGTCAAATGTCGCTGACAAGTAACCGCCCAGCACAGGGGCAATCAGCGGCGAAAAGATCACCCCCATACTAACGAGGCTATTTGCACGGTGTAAATCAGCGCCATCGTAACAGTCACGTGTCACGGTACGACACATAGCGCCACTACAGCCTGTACCCAACCCCTGAACGAAACTTGCAATCAAAAACCATTCAAACGAAGGGGCTAGCAGTGCAGCCATTGTGCCAACCAAGAAAATCACCATACCGATAATGATCACCGGACGGCGCCCAATTCGATCTGATAACGGGCCATAGATGAACTGAGATAGGCCATAAGGGATCAGGTACGCTGCCATTACCGCCTGAAGGTACGAAGACTCAACCGCAAAAAACTCTGACATCGCAGGAATCGATGGCACATACATAGTTTGCGTCATTTGACCGACAGCAGCCAGAATGATTATTAAAAATAACAGCTTTGCCATATTAGCAGAAGAAGATTGTTGAGCCACAACCTTTGCCCTCATCACAGAATTAAATAAAGAATATTTGCCGAATATTTAGAAAAATCGCCAAATAGCAGCACAAAACACCAAGTCAAAGTAACTGACGGCAATTAATACTCAGTTATCGGAGGCACTTAGATTCAAGCTCTGTTTTGTGTGCGATGATAGTAATCGGGAAACCATTATCAGGCAAGAAGTTAGCGTGCCACGCAGCACGAAACTTTATTATGATTTGGATTAGTAAAACTAATGGAAGAAAGCCGAATTTTACTTAATTAACAACTGGCTGGCTGACGATGATACGATTAATGCTCAGACCGGTGTCGAAAGCCTCGACTCAATCGCATCAATACAAAGTCGAACCAACAGTGGCATAGAATTATTAAATGCATGCATAGCGTAAACCGATGTCGGAGCAAGGTAGCTCCCCGGCACAGCCTCTTTCAGCAATCCAGCCTGCTCCCGTTGATGAAAAATAAACTCAGGAACAATCCCTAAGCCAGCTCCAGCTTCAATGAGTGCCTGGGTTGTCGGTAATGAATCAGCGAAACGGGTAGGATGCATCATCAAAGTAATAGGCTCTGTCTTTGATTGATGATAAAGGTGGTGGATTACATATTTCCCCTGCCAGACATTGGCTACATAGTCGCACTGACTTAATCTTTCGGACAAGTCAGCAGAATAGGCAAGCGTTTCATCCAGTTGGCTAATATAGCCAGGTGACCCACACAATACATCCCGAAACTGGCCAATCCGGCGCTGTCGATAGCTGCTTGAAGGCGACTCTCCCACCCTAACAGCAAAATCAATACCGTGTTCGATAATGTCTATCCTGCCGTCGTCCGCGACCAAATGGGGAATAATGGCTGGATATACGGAGACTAATTCACCGATAGCCGGCGCAACAATGCTCCCCATCAGTGCATGAGGAGCAGTTATGGTTATTGCTCCAGTTGGGGTAAGTTGACTTTCCCTCGCCCCTTCCCAAGCTTCCTGAGCCAGTTGGTTCATTTGCTGACACTTTTCATAAAATGCAGTCCCTGCAGGCGTCAGGGTTTGCCTGCGGGTCGTTCGTTTCAGCAGCATGATCCCGAGTTCCTGCTCAAGCACTTTTAGATGCTGGCTGATCACCGACTTCGACAAGCTCAACGATTCTGCTGCAGCGCTTATTGAGCCGCATTCTACGACTTTGGCAAACACAGCCATATGGCGAAGATAATTCATAGTATTGTTCAGTTTTATCAAACAGTATTTACATATTAATCGGTTTTTCCCACCCAATATGTTTTTTATCCTTGTTTCACCAATAAAAAACATGACAGGACAACCAATGATTCTTTCTTCTCAAGTGCCCGTTGCTTTCAAAAATGGTATTACGAAATGGAAAAGTGCTTTTAATCAACAGGATGCAACAGGCTGTTCAGCCCAATACACCGATGATGCAATCATGCATGCCAGACCATTCGGTACTTTCACTGGCACAGAGGAAATTCAGGCTTTTTGGCAGCAGATTATCGATTCAGGTTATCGCGATGTCGCTTACCAGAACACGACCTGGGAGCTGAAAGACGACAATTGCTTCATTCTTCGCTCTGAGTGGACAATGAATAAGGCCTTTGGTGTCGTCCATGAAGAACACTGGATGCTCCAGCCTGATGGAACGGCCAAGCTAGCGTATGATGATTTTGAAGTACTGGGTGAAAGGTAATACCAATCGGGATAAGTAAGTGTTCAGATCATTACGCAGTTAAGCACTCAAATACTTATGCGAATTGATATAAATGCCCAATAAAGAAAAACCCCGCTTGAGCGGGGTTTTCAGTATAGAAACCATTAAGCCTAGTCAAAATTAAACCGGTGCTTACCGCGGCTCGCTTTTGTTTTCAGATAACTTTCATTACCTTCCTTAACGTGCGCTTTGGTTCCTACTACTTCAGTGATCGTAATGCCCAGCGCTTCAAGCTCATTAATCTTTTTAGGGTTATTGGTGATCAGGCGGATCGCAGTAATACCCAGAGCTTTTAACATCTGAGCGGCTTCAGTAAAGTCTCGTAAATCATCGCCGAAACCTAGGTGATTATTCGCCTCATAGGTGTTCATTCCCTGGCTTTGCAGCTCATAAGCATCAATTTTGTTGTACAAGCCAATACCACGCCCTTCCTGACGCAAGTAAAGTAATACACCACCCTGCTCACCCATTTTGACCAGAGTTTCATCGAGTTGCTCACCACAATCACAGCGAGATGAATGGAATACGTCACCAGTAAGGCATTCGGAGTGCATGCGAACCAGTGGAGGTAAAGACTGTTTATCTGCGTCCTGAAAAATGAGGGCTACATGCTCTTTGCCTGACTCAAGCCCATTGAAAGAAAGTAGATCTGCCGCTATATCACTATTCAAGCCGACTTTAAAAGGCACTCGCGCCCTTACATTAACCATGTTGTTCCTAAGTACTTCTGATTGGCTATTATGGGAAGACAAGGACTAACTGACGACTCAGCTGACGCTAGCCCATAAAAGCAGATAACCTTTACTAAATGCTCAATAATCATAATACCTTGATTCTAAAGTACTTGATTAGATATTGAACATTCCTCTTTAATGCTTAGATGATATCTAAAATTATTGCACTAAAACAGCACTACAACACCTACTTGCTGTGATAGCAACCGGATTGTGACTTTTATATCAGCCACGACCAACCTTGTAATTGTTATATTATAACAATTAATTTATCAACTCATTATGCTAACAGTTTCAAATATTGAATAAATAGGCTTAGCTCAGAACTAATTGATATATCCCTAATTTTTTATTTCACACCGTAGTGCTTTTCTAGGCGCGAGTGCAGGAAGGAACAGGCCGAAAGTAGGGTAAAACAAATCACTCCCCCCATAATTATCGTCAGCCTTTGCCAGTCTGCTCCCATTATCATTCTTTCCATCAGCATCTGGTAGGTAACCAGTCCCCAGGTACCCGCCACTGCAACAAGACAAAACTGGATAACACGAACAGTGATGGGATGCTTAACTAGCAACAATAGTGGGAAAATAACCAAGCCAAAGAACCAGGCCATATCCCCGACGCGCAAAAAATGCGCAGCCAGCAGCCAGAAGCTGAGCACTACGGGAAGCAGTAAACCTACAACACTAAAAGAGCCTGTTTTATTCTTCATTTCATTGCCCCACAGCTTAAAGTTGCAATATGAATACAACTTTAAGCTGTAAATTACCAGCCGATAATTATTAGCAGGAACCACAAGTAGTTAGAGCCTGTACTACTCGCCTTGCTGTTCAAGTTCATCAGCCAGCGAAATAAGCTTATCAAGAATACGCTCACCATCTGCACGTAAGCCGTTATGCTCGTACTCATTCGTCATCCAGGCGCGAGAGTTCGCCACCTGGGCTAAAGTCTCACTGCTAAAATCAAACTCTACATACATATCTTCCACATACACTGCAGCAACAAAAGGTACGGTATTTTTTGCCAGCTGTTCAGGGTTATAGAGTTGTGGCCAGTCTGTCTTCTCAGCAAGTATTTCCGCCGCTTCTTTTAACGGTTTCAGACACTCTAGCTGTTCAAACATCCATGGATAGACCATCTCACCGGTAAAGCAAAAGTCCGTACCAACCTCAAACTGGTACTGCGAGTATTCTGCACGAACACGATGAGCCGCCCAGTTAGAAGCCGCTCCCTGACAATAGATGGATTCATGCAATATAGCGTAAATCGGATTGGTCTGATAAGACTGCTCTGCCAGCATCGAGTTTAAGAAACTGTAACTGAGTTGCTCCTTGCCTCCAACCTGAACAAAGGCACCTTCAAGCAAATAATACATCGCGCTATTTGCACCACTGCGCCCCAGGTTAATGCCAAGCAGCTGGAATTGCTCTACGGTAAAACGCTGTCCGTTTGGCAGCCTTACATCATTATTGATTAAGTGCTCTGCAATGTGATTACACATCAACTGCGCCTGTGGGAACTCAGTGAAGAACTTCTTATTCTTGTCCATCACCCGCTGGTAAGTTGCTCGGTAGACTTCATCGGCTTGTCGAGTTAACGACGGTATTCCACCTGTGATATAGGCTCTTGATAGGCTAGCCGGATAATATGACAGATAGTGCAATGCACAAAAGCCACCAAAGCTTTGCCCAAGCAGCGCCCACTTTTCGACTCCTAACTCCTCACGAATCGCTTCGGCATCACGAACAATATTGTCAGCCCGGAAATGGGTAAGGTATTCAACTTGTTCTTCAACGTTCTTATCAGCCAAGGTTTGGGCATTCACGACTTGGCTATTACCCGTTCCCCGCTGGTCAAGCAATAATACTCGGTACTGCTGCAGCGCACGTTTTAGCCAGCCACTATTGGCATCAGGACGAGGGGAAGGAAACCCCGGCCCACCCTGGAGGTATACCAACCATGGCAGATCATCATTCTGCTTCTCTTTCAGTACCACTTCTCGGGCAAATACTGTAATTTGCTCGCCTTCCTGATTTCCATAATCAAGCGGTAAGAGAAAATGATGCTGTCGGCACAACATATTTTCGATGTAATAATTAGGCTGCACTCTATCTTTCCCTTTGATCTTTATTTTCATTGTTATTTAATCACCCGCATCTTACATATAAACAAGTAACTTGAGAATAAAGCCGTACTCACCTACCATCACCGCACAGTATAATAAAGCCCATAAATCGCTAAATGGTATATTCAATCATTCAAGCCACCTATAGCTTTGCTAGGCCTCATAACTAAAAGTTAAGAATTCAGCTATGAATACATCTCTCTGGTTGCGATGGAAATTACCGTTCACTCTCTTTTTGCTGGGCATTTCGCTTATTGCATTATCATCTCAGCCTTTAAGCAGCCTGCTATTCAAGCATGATGTATCAGTTCGATTAGATAACCTGTATTCCTTCTATCAAGGCCGCTACCTGAAAATTGGTACCGAAATCGATAACTTGGTCGAGCGCCTGTCCTTCACCTGTAATGAGGATGACCTTGCCTATCTAAGAGATACAATAGAGCAATCAACAGTAATCCAACTGGTTGAAATACAAAGTAAAGAAGCTAACTGCTCAATCTATGGCCATGGTATCAGCTTAATCAAAGAACAAGATGAAACCGATTCCATTGTTGATAACAGCTACCGAATGAATAGCTATAAAGTCGAGCCCTACTTCAACCACCGGATGAAACTGTCCCTTTACATGCCGGATACAACCTTGATAGCCATTACAGAGCCGTTTCAGCATATTTTCACTGAAAGTGAAACCTGTAAGGACTGTATCGCAATGGGACTTGAAAATGAAGGAGCCTTCATCCCGCTCTACCCCCGGGATCCCTCACAAAACTACCAGCACATAGGATCGAAGAAATTCAGCAGTAAATATATTGTCCATATATACGCAACCGACCGTGGTATTCGATTCACATCGCAGTCAGATTTATTTTTTGTCCAGCTATTTCTCGGTTCGATATGGCTTTCCGTCTGCCTGATTATTGGTCTGCGCCGTACTCCCAACAGAACACTGAAAGACTTGATCGCACAAGGGCTCAAGGACAATGAATTTGTTCCCTATTATCAGCCAATCATTAATACGGAGAAGCAGCGCGTGGAATGCTGCGAAATTCTTGTTCGATGGCAAAAAAGCAGCGGTGAGATTATTGCGCCAAACCAGTTTATTCCGATTGCCGAACATAATGGTCAGATCATAGAACTGACCTACTACCTGTTGAACTACGTAGCAGATCAGCTCAAGGAGTTACCAACAACCGAAACGCATTTCTACGTCAGCCTGAATGTCATACCCAAACAACTCGAAGACAATGACTTTGCAGAGCAAGTGTTTACCATTATGGATAACTTCGATATTTCGCCCAACAGCATTGCCTTGGAAGTAACCGAACGGACGCCATTCACCAACCTTAAAAAAGCCAATGCCGTTATTAACCGATTAAAGCATCGGGGAATAGATATCAAACTTGACGATGCCGGCACGGGCTATGGCGGTTTCAGCTACTTACAAGAACTTCCAATCGATACGCTCAAAATTGACAAGATGTTCGTCGAGACCATCGGTACCGACGATGTTAAGAGTAAGATTCTCAACTCAATCATCGTATTTGGTCAAAATGCGGGTTTGAAACTAATAGCGGAAGGTGTCGAAACCCAGGAACAAGTGGATTACCTTCATAGCAAGGGAGTCTACTTGATGCAGGGGTATTTCTTTGCCAAGCCAATGCCGTTCGCCGAACTCTGTGAGTTTTACTTGAGTGCTCGCGATCCACACTAAGCTTTAGGGCACAGTTTCAGCAGCAAAGGCGTAATTCAGTGAAAATTAAAAACAAGATCAATCCACTGAAAGGCAAATAACCTCGAAAATTAGGTGCGGATTTAAGCAACCTCACCTTTTTTGCGCAACTTCAATTGTTATTTATTTTAAAAGCTCTAAAATTGCCCAGTTTATTATTTCTGAACTGATTTTGAGCTTTGCTCTCAGGCAGATCTATTTTATTCAGTCTTACAGCATGTACGCTGTACTCGACGCAGTAAAGGAAACAACATGATTCAAGTAGTTGGGCACAAAAACCCTGATAGCGATAGCATCTGTTCAGCACTAGTTGGTGCAGAGCTTCTTAAAGCACGTGGCCTAGAGGCTAAAGCGGTTCGTCAAGGCGAACTTAACCGCGAAACCCAACACATCCTAAAAACTGCTGGTGTTGATCAACCAGAAATGTGTATGGGCGTTGCTGGCGAAAAAGTATGGTTGGTTGACTACACTGATCTAGCTCAGGCTCCTGACGATATTGCTGACGCCGAAATCGTAGGTATTGTTGATCACCACCGCCTAGGTGATGTGATGACAGTTAACCCGCTTGAAGCGTGGATCTGGCCAGTTGGTTGTACTTGTACCATCATGTTCAACCTGTTCAAGATGGAAAACACTGAAATCACTCGTGAACTTGCAACTCTAATGATGTCTGCAATTCTAAGTGATACGGTTGGCTTCGCTTCTCCGACTTGTACTCAAAAAGATAAAGACGCTGTTGCTGAACTTGCACCTCTTGCTGGTGTAGAAGATCTAGACCTGTTCATCAAAGAGCTTCTAATTGCAAAAACAGACATCGAAGGTCTGACAGCCGCAGAGCTTGTTGAAAAAGATCTAAAAGCATACCCATTCAACGAGCGTAACGTTGTTGTGGGTCAAATCGAACTTGCAACACTAGAGCAAGTAGATGGCATCATCGACGAGCTAAATGCAGACCTACAGCGTCGTTGCGACGAAGAAGGCCTTGCAATGGCTGCGCTTATGCTTACAGACATCACCACTAGCACCACACGCCTACTATACAAAGGCGAGTGGAACGCTGCACTAGACGCACATGCTAAAGATGGCGCTCTAATGATGGAAAACACGCTAAGCCGTAAGAAACAAGGCTGGCCATGGCTACAGACGGTACTTGCGTAAGCAATCCCCTCTGAGAAAGCAAAAAAGGAACGCAATGCGTTCCTTTTTTATTCCAAAGCCTTCTAGCGTTTAGATCCTAGCCTTGTAGTTTCATTAAGTATTTCGGAAAAATGTTCAACAAACTGTCGGCCGACAACCTTCCCTTCCCGGTAATCAATTTCCAAATCATCTTTGTCACTGAGTAATGCCCGACTTTTTAGCGAACGCTCAGGTGCAATTTGAATGACCTTCAGGCCACCAGGCGGATTAAGCAGAAAGCTATTAGCCTTACTATGTGTTTGATAATAACAGTTAAGCATTTCTAGTACTTCGGTACTCTTGCCTTTACCCGTGATAGATAGGAAACGCTCTATATTATCGGCGGACAAGAACCGCCAGCTACTCTCTTTGGGCGTACCTTTATCAACATCAATCTCGACTAAATTTGGTGGTTGTAGTCCAGGCTCATCCGTCGGCTTCTCGTTCCACATCAGTTTCCACTGCTCAAGCCGTTGGGTTAACTCACCGTGAATTGCTTTGACTCTGTCTAATGACTGATTCAGACTTAGCTTTTCAATGTACTCGGGCAATGCTGTCTCAATTTTATCCCGCCAATCATAAAAAACCCCCGCCTCTTCAGCCAAACTCTGGATCGGTTCGGTACGAACAACAACCACCAAGTCGGCACCACGTAACCAGGCCTCTTTGACAGGCACCGCAGCGCTAACACCACCATCAACCCATTCGAGATCACGTAAGTTCACAGGCTGATTGTAGATAATTGGGATCGCACAGGTTGCACGTAATACTTCGCGCCAGTCTTTTTGGTACATTGGTAAATAAATATCCTGGAGCGTATCCTTGCGCGTGGCACAAGCCAGTGCAGCCCGATGCTGAAGTACATCTCTTGCTGTTTCCAAATCTAACTGTAGTGAACCACCGGGCGCAACGGTTTGCAGTGCCCAGTCAAGATTCATGGGCTTTTGCTTGCTCAGATATTTATAGAGGTTAAAAAATTCGTTATCTGTGGTGTAATTAACAATAAAGTTATAACCAAACTGAGGCTGACGGCTGATATAAGAAGAAAGGTTCAAGGCTCCCGCAGAGGTACCAACATAAAGCTCGAAGGGATCAAATCCGGCCTCTAGGAACGCGTCGAAAACCCCTGCAGTAAATATTCCTCGCTGTCCTCCACCTTGTACGACCAAAGCAATTTTTTTCTTTCTGGCACCAACAAGCCGTGTTGAAAAAGTATTAACTAATTGTAAATCATGTTCACTTAAACTAAACGGCAAATGATTCATCATAGTCTACTCACAACAAAGAATACGAAAACTCACTGTCGGCAGTATACCATCCCTAGCTTAAGCAAAACGCAATACCCATCAAAATCCCCAGTATTAATTAATAACTTACGCAGTAACTGAGATAACGCCGAAGCTCAGTATCACTGTCATTGCAACAGCTGTAGCAAAAATAGCCAGCTTTAAATCAAACTCCATCTTTAGTCTCCCATTCGCTATTATTTTAACATTGCTTTAACCTTAGTTTAGGGGCACTTCAAGATTCTGACTATTAAAAAAGCATCAATTTCAGATTGCTGTCACAATTAGACATACATTGGATCAAAGGAATAGAGTCGAACAATGAAGCTCCCGATAATTGCAACTCTCATTGGCACCACCCTGGCCACCTTCGTTTCAACCCCTGTCATTGCCAGTAACACTTTTTACCTAACACCCTATATTGGTTATAGCTTTTCAAACGATATAAGTGACGAAGATGGTATTAAGGTATCGATTGAAGATGATCAACACTTTGCTATCGGGCTTGATACTGACATGGATGCTGGACGAGTCGGGTTATTCGTCAGCCACCAGCCTAACGAAGTCGAAGATATTGAAGGTGACAGTTCTTTTACCTACGTTCATTTTCAGAGCTCCCTTCGCTTCAACACTTTCTCCCAGGGAGATACCTTCTTCGGGGCCAGTATTGGCACCACTATTGTTGACGCAGACTGGACCGATGACGACATGTTTTTTTCAGCCGGATTATTTGGCGGAGCAGAATATAAAATCAGCAACAATACCCGAATTGTATTTGAGGGGCGCTGGTTGGCCAATCTCGTAGACAGCGACAACTCAGCAATTTGTAACCTTCCTACGGGAAATGAAAGCTGCCGTATCCGTATTGATTCAGAATGGCTCAGTCAGTTCCAAACAAATATAGGTATTAGCTTTTCCTTTTGAGCATTTATTCTAAAGGCCGGTTTATCTGGCCTTTTATCATCTTACTACCTCTAATCTCTGTAATTTGATGATTTAACAGTCACAATCATCAGCTATTGAAAATAATATTTCCCCCTACCCAAAAGCCAGCATCCAGTGAATTCCTCTAGATAACAATCGCCTCCTCTCTTGTTTGTACAAGCGCAACTCTCTTAACACAAAAGTTAACACCAACACACCACACCGTTAACAAAGTTACAGTCTATTGCTTTACATTTTGACTCTGGTTAATCTCAACTCATTAACGTGGTTAATCAATCCAGATTCTACGTTTCAGGAAGTAAGAATTCAGAAGAAAAATCTCATAACGATTTGTTTCATAGAGAATTGCAGTACATAAGGAGATGTTTATGAAACGCGAACAATGGGGCTCTCGCGCAGGGTTTATCCTAGCGGCAGTAGGGTCAGCAATCGGTCTGGGGAACATTTGGCGTTTCCCGTATATGGCCTACGAGAACGGCGGCGGCGCATTTTTTATTCCATACCTTTTCGCCATGCTAACTGCTGGTATTCCATTTATGATTATGGAGTTCAGCCTAGGTCATAAACTACGTGGTGCTGCACCACGTGCTTTTTCAAAAATGGGCGGTAAGCTTGAATGGCTTGGTTGGTTCCAAGTATTTATTGCTGCAATCATCGCCGTATACTACGTCGCGGTTATCGGCTGGGCAATTTCCTATCTTAGCTATTCATTTACCCAGAGCTGGGGAAGTGATACCAACGGTTTCTTCTTCGGAGAGTACCTACAGCTTGGTGAAAACTCACCGACTAAGCTTGGTAGCCTGCAAATGCACATTGCAATTCCGATGGCCATCGCTTGGGCGATCACTTTTGCGGCAATCTTTACCGGCGTCAAGGGCGGTATCGAACGAGCCAGTAAAATCATGATGCCGTTGCTGTTCCTAATGGTCATTGGTTTAATCACCCGTATCGTCTTCCTGCCTGGCGCACTGGACGGCCTTAACTACCTATTCCAACCAGATTTCAGCAAAATTTTAGATGCGAAAGTATGGTCAGCAGCCTATGGTCAAATCTTCTTCACGCTAAGTGTCGGCTTTGCCATCATGATTGCCTACTCAAGCTATCTGCCAGAGAAATCTGACATCAATAACAACGCATTCATGACAGTATTGATTAACTGTGGTTTCTCTATCACTGCTGGTGTACTGATCTTCGGTGTACTGGGTTATATGGCGCAAGAACAAGCCAAACCCCTGACAGAAGTTGTATCCGCCGGTGTAGGTCTGGCCTTTGTGACCATACCGGCCGCCATCAACTTACTTCCGGCACCGTATATTCTTGGACCACTGTTCTTCCTGGCATTGGTTGTAGCCGGCTTAAGTTCACACATCTCAATTATCGAAGCCGTTACGTCGGCAGTAATAGACAAACTGAACTGGACACGTAAAAAAGCTTCTTCTGTGGTGTGTGGTGTAGGCTTCGTCGTTTCGATGGCATTCGCAACCAACGGTGGCTTACTACTGCTAGACCTGGTGGATTACTTCATCAACAACGTGGCGCTATTAACCAGTTGCCTAATTGAACTAATCGTTATTGGCTGGCTATTTAAAGTGGCGGATATACGTAGCTATGTTAATAACATCTCCGAGTTCAGTATTGGTAAATGGTTTGAAATCTGTATCCGTTTCCTAAGCCCGGCAATGCTTGCGGTCATCTTAGGGACAAACCTAGTAAACACATTTAATGATGGTTACGGTGGCTACGCAATGTCTGACTTGCTGCTACTTGGTTGGGGACTGGTTGCTGCAATGTTCGTCGTTGCCGTCATCATCAACCTAACGTCGAAACCACAAACACATCAGGAGGCATAATTATGACATTCGGTGCAATTATCATGATGCTGTTTGGCTTTGGTATCACTTGGGGGGGAGCAGCTTACTGCATCTCTGTCGCCATGAAAAAGCAAGGCAAATAGCAGTAACAAGTAACAAGTAACACATATTAAAGAGGCTCATTAGAGCCTCTTTTATTTCCATACTCCAGGTAGATCACGGTAAAAACAAGCCTCAGACTAAAACTTTGTTAGCAGTGATTCATTCCCATAAAGAATCCTTTTCCTTATCTCTATCATATCGTTACAATCACACGAACTCAGTAATTATAATTAACAAAAGTCGTACTCAAGGAAAGGCAATGAAGCTATCTGCTATTATACTCTCTCTCGCGCTACTCCCAACGTCGGTACTGGCTGCATCCACAAGTTGTGAAAGTGATAAATATCATCAGTATGTCGATGCATCTCTATCTTGGTATCAGAGCCTCGTCGATTTAGCCGTAAAAAAAGATGAAAGCCTTAAAGAAGTCGGGCAATGGTTTCTTGATGGCCGCAAACACCATTTTGAGTTGAACCGTGAAGCGGTTGACTGGTACCTAGCAAATGACAAAGACGAGCTTGACCTTACCCAACCCGTTGAATCTTGGCTGAAGTTAACTCAGCAAGATGTTAAAGCCCTGTCTCAGCAAGACAACGAGCTCGGACAGTTTGCGAAGAAATCTTTCAATGATCGCCAAAGTAAACCCCACCCGCAGAATTATGAACTACGTAGTGCATTTGCAGAGCTACTGACTCACCCGGGTAATATTGATAAGCCACTTAATGCCTATAATGAGAAGATGACAGCAATTGCTGCTATCGACTGCAAGTAAGCAAACACAATGGCGCCGGGATGTGCTCACCATCCCGGTGTTATGCCCTGTCCCATTGCTGACAGCCCACAAAGTCGAGCATTTATCAAACATCAATTAACATCAGATATTTAACCTTTCACTGACTTTACGTATCCTATACCCAAGTATCTTTTTTATTTTAAAGTCATAGCCTTAAAATAATTATGGTTTTTCCAAGGAACAAAAATGAATCTTTTTAAACTGTGCCTATTGACGTGCGTAGTGTCATCGACAGCGCAGGCTGCGCCCAATATAGGGTGGACGCCGGGGCTCGGTGGAGATATATCACTATTAACGGGTTATACAAAAACCTCATCTCAATTCAATACGGATAATGACGTCACCACAGACCTCAACAAGAGCGGCGATTCCGAGAGTAAATTCATTGCCTCCCCATTAGGGACGATTAGCTATACCTCGGATCAGGCAGACAAGCAGATCTACTTTGGTACCAGTCGTTCTGATGTTGCCTTAGGACGTTTCCATGTCGAATTAGGTTATCGGCAGCGCCTCCCAGAAAAAGGAATGCTCAGTATTAGTTATGTACCAGGCCTTATGTCGAGCTCGACGTGGGAAGACCCACTCGCTGTTAACCAGAAACGCGAAGAAACAGACAGTAAAATAAAAGGGCTGCGTCTACAGTATGACCGAATACTAGGTTCTAACTTCTCCATTGAGCTATCTGGCGGCAAGCTTGATATCGAGGATGAAAAGAGTGGTCAGCAACAGTTCACCCCAGAAGACCAAGCTTTGCTTAAACGCGAAGGAAATATTCTTTTCTCTCAGTTAAGCTATTTCAAGCCTATCAATCGCGATCAAATTCTACGAAGTGCTATCAGCTACACTCGGCTTAATGCCGATGGAGGAGCAATGGCAAATGATACATACGGCGCTGAATTAGGGGTTATTCAGCGGCTACCCAGTTCGAGCCTAGCCCTGACACTCAGTTACGATATTGCAGAATTTGACGAAACCAACCCCGTTTTTGACCAGCGCCAAAAAGATAATCGCTGGGGTGTATTCCTCGCCTATGAATATCGTAAACCCTTTGGTTGGGAGAACTGGGGGCTCGTATCACTTGCCGGTTATAATGAAAGTAATTCAAACATTAACTTCTATGATGAGGATTCGTTGCTTATCAGTGCTGGTATCAACTATAAGTTTTAAGCAGACGGTGATTCTCCAATCCAAACGAATACTCAACTGTTCGGCTGATTATTGAAATCAAATATTTCGGGACAACCACCGCAAATTGCATTAAATTAGCAACAATTTGCCAACTTTCACCTAAAGTATCAACCTAATATGGCAGTGGATAACAGAAAAGCCGATGCTTCCGTAGAGTCGCTGCATCGCATATTTACGGTGCCGGAAGCACCCGATTCGACCTTAGGGCGAATAGAGAAAGAAATCTCGGAGAATCTCAATGCGTTTCTTCAAACGCACATTGCTGCCCGGGAAAAACCTCTTGCTGAAATTGAAAAGGATTTTTCATCTGCAGATATTCCGGAAAATCCCAGTTTCGTTTCAGAGCATACCCATTTCCTACTGGATAAACTCGTTGCCCAGTCGGTACACACCTCTGCGCCTAGCTTCATTGGCCACATGACATCGGCATTACCGTATTTTTTAATGCCTTTATCGAAGATCATGATCGGCTTGAACCAGAATTTGGTTAAAATCGAGACTTCAAAAGCATTCACCCCGCTTGAACGTCAGGTACTGGGGATGCTGCATAACCTGATCTACAATGAGAACGACCAGTTCTACCAGCGCTGGATGCATAGTGCAGACCACTCACTGGGCGCATTTTGCTCTGGTGGCACGATCGCCAATATTACAGCCCTTTGGGTTGCTCGAAATAATGTGCTCAAACCTGATGGTGAATTCCGTGGTGTCGCCCAGGAAGGACTGTTCCGTGCCATGAAACATTATGGCTATGAAGATCTCGCTGTACTGGTTTCAGAGCGCGGACACTACTCGCTTAAAAAAGCAGCCGATGTTCTTGGTATTGGGCGCGAGTGCGTTATTCCGATCAAGACGGATGATAATAACCGTGTCTGTGTTGACGAACTAAACAATACCCTTGATTCACTTAAAGCTCGCAATATTAAGCCAATTGCGATTATTGGCGTTGCCGGAACAACCGAAACGGGCAATATCGATCCGTTAGACGAGCTTGCCGATATTGCCGAGCAGCATGATTGCCATTTTCATGTCGATGCTGCTTGGGGTGGCGCGACACTAATGTCGAACAAGTATCGCCCGCTCTTGAAAGGGATCGAGCGTGCTGACTCAGTGACCATTGATGCTCACAAGCAACTCTATGTGCCGATGGGCGCCGGTATGGTGATATTCAAAAACCCAGCCCACATGACAGCCATCGAACATCATGCCGAATATATCCTACGGAAAGGCTCTAAAGATTTAGGAAGCCATACATTGGAAGGTTCGCGTAGTGGTATGGCAATGCTGCTGTTTGCAAGTATGAACATTATTAGCCGTCCGGGCTATGAAATGCTCATCAATAACAGTATTGAAAATGCCAAGTTCTTTGCGCAGCTGATCAAAGATCACCCTGACTTTGAGCTGATTTCTGAGCCTGAACTCTGTCTGCTTACTTACCGTTTTGTTCCTGAAGCAACGCAGCGTGCGCTGGATATTGCTACTGCTGAGCAAAGAGCAGAGCTACTTGATGCCATTGATGACCTGACTAAATTCATTCAGAAAAGGCAGCGTGAATCCGGTAAGTCGTTTGTATCTCGAACACGGCTCACCCCGGAGAAATGGGGGCGGAAAATTACGACAGTATTCAGAGTAGTATTGGCCAACCCTTTGACAACCGAAAGCATCCTTAAAGATGTCTTGCGTGAACAGAAGGATTTAGCAAAAGAAAGCGAACTGAGTTTCCCTAAAATTAATGCGCTCACAAAACGTATATTAGGCGAATAATCGAGATTGATTGGCATGTGTTTGGCGCATTCCTTACCAAAGCCTTAATGCCAAAATGGCTTAAATTACAAAATGGTAGACAATATAACAGTCAAATATATAGTTATATTCTCCAGCTTTCAGCAAATAGCCTGGCTATAGCCAGGCTATTTTTTTAAAAAAAACGATACCACGTTCAAAAAACAACCACACCACCGCACAGAAAATAAGCAATCAAACTTCAAAGCCTGTTTTTATTATCAAAATTCAGTCTTATTAGAAAATAAAGACTGAAATATAAGGTATCTTTTCCGCTGTTACATATATTTTTATTTTAAAAAAGTGCGAATTAAACATTGCTTTTGCGTATATATTGTACACCAGTCATCCAATAGACCTATAAAGTGTGGGTTATCTCGCGGTTAACTTGTTAACAACAATTAACACAACTTGATTTAGATCAATAAAAACGCCGATCTTAGATGCAAAAAAAAGCCGATATACTGTGTATACCGGCCCATTTATTACAAAATATTTCAGGCTAGAATAATGGTCAAAATGTGCAAAAAGCCATCAGCCACTTAAAACATCAATCACCGGCAAACATATATCCTTCACCATGGACAGTGACAAAAATCTGTGGGTTTTTAGGGTCCAATTCCATCTTCGAACGCATTCTTCTGATCAGTACATCAATGGTCCGATCGTTAGGTGCTTCCACTCGATGGCTCAGCATATTCAGAATGCGTTCACGGCTTAGCACGACGTTAGGATGGGATGAAAAAGCCACTAGAAGCTCATATTCAGCCTTAGTTAACTTAACTGGAACACCGTTACGGGTAAGCGCTCGCTTATTGATATCAAACTGCCAATCACCAAAGCGAATAATGCTGTCTTCCTGCAATTCGACCATGGTTTCATCACGTGCTTTTTCTACTAAAGACATGCGCCACAACAAGTTTTTCACTCGAACTAACAATTCTCTTAGTTCAAAGGGCTTAGTTACATAATCATCCGCGCCCATCTCAAGGCCGACGATTCGATCAATGCTGTCAGTACGTCCGGTAACCAAAATGATACCGACTTCAGAGCGGCTTCGAAGTTCGCGGGTTAGTAACAGGCCATCTTCACCTGGCAAGTTAATATCCAGCATTACCAGATCGATTTTTTCACTAGCCATGATCTCACGCATTTGATCACCGCTCTCGGCCTGGCTGACCTTATAACCCTCATTTTCAAAATACCCAACAAGCTTAGTTCGGGTAACAATTTCATCTTCTACAACAAGTACGTGATGACTCATTTTTATCTCTTTATTTATATCTGGGCAGTCTTTAAAAACGTAGCACAATAGACGGTTATTAACAATTTGTCATAAAGCCGACAATCCTGTTAATCCCCACCCTTATCCTTATTCATATCGTGGAATTAAGATTAAACCATAAAAATTTATACGTCACCGTAGTTTACGGTGACATTCATACTTTAATGGAATCTTCCACTATGAAAAAACTTTGGCAAAAGTTGATTAAACCAAGCAGCAAGTATCCAATTCTTGCGTTGGTATTAGTCGGTATCGGTATCACGCTTGCGGGCACATTTGTTGTCCACAAAGGCTTTGAAGTCACTTCGACTATCGAATTCTGTACCTCTTGCCACACCATGGAACAGAACTACGAAGAATACAAAGAAACTGTTCACTTTAAAAATGCTTCTGGTGTTCAAGCAATCTGTGTTGACTGTCACCAGCCTAAAGACTTCCCTGGTAAAGTATTCCGCAAACTTGAAGCCGCGAAAGATCTCTATCACCACTTCGTAACTGGCAAAATTGATACCCCAGAAAAGTTCGAAGACAACCGCCTGCACATGGCACAAACCGTGTGGGATCGTATGAGCAGCCAGAAATCCAAAACTTGTAAGAGCTGTCACTCTTACGATGATATGGATCACAGCAAACAATCTGCAAAAGCGGCGATGGAAATGAAAAAAGCTGCTGCTGCCGACATGAACTGTATCGAATGTCACAAAGGTATTGCCCACGAGCTTCCTAACATGGCTGGCGGCTTCCAGAAAGATTTCGAAGAGCTTCAGTCAACGGCTAAGAGCCAAGGCGCAACTTCAGAAACGCTTTACTCTCTAGGCGAAAAGGACATGTATGCGACTGCTGATGCCAATGCTAAGGCTGAAGGCAAGCTGCTACCGGCGTCTGAAGTTATCGTTCTTGAACGTAAAGACAACATGCTGAAAATCAAGGTTGACGGTTGGTTGGAAAAAGCAGGCAAAGGCCGTGTGATGACTGAGTACATGGGTAAACGTGTATTTAAGGCAACTATCCGTGGTGATGTTAAAGCGACTGAACAGCTAATCGAAGAACAAACTGACAGCGCGACTGACATCGTTTGGCAGCACGTTTCTGTTGAAGCATGGATCACTGCTGAAGACATGATTGACAACATTAAGCCTATCTGGAACTACGCAGAAGACATGTACGGTGCAACTTGCAATGCCTGTCATGCAGCTCCAGACCCAGCGCACTTCACAGCCAACGGTTGGATCTCTGGCCTGAACGCAATGAGTGCCTATTACCGTCTGAGCAAAACGGAAGAGCGTACTCTGCTGAAGTACCTACAGAACCACGGTAAAGACACTGGCGGCGCTGGCGCACACTAATTCCTGATGGGCGGGGCTGATGAATATAATCACTCCCTACCCCGCCCTTTGAAAAAGAATTTTAATTTAAGGATTTCCTCTATGGCGACTCAAATTCTAAATAAAGGCGTTTCTCGCCGTCGCTTCCTGTCTGGAATGTTTGCTGCAAGTGCAGCGACTGTTGTAGGTACAAGCCTGCTTGCACCACGCAAAGCAATGGCTGCGGCTGAAACCAAAGCAAGCTTCAGCGGTGAAGTACTTTCTGGCTCTCACTGGGGTGCTTTCCGCGCTAAAGTTGAGAACGGCGTTTGGGTAGATACTGTTCCTTTTGAAAAAGATCAGCACCCAACAACAATGATCAACGGTGTCCGTGAGGTGGTATACAACCCAGCTCGTGTTAAGTACCCGATGGTTCGTATCGACTGGCTAAAACACGGCTTCAAGTCTGATACGTCACAGCGTGGTGACAACCGTTTCGTGCGCGTGCCTTGGTCTCAGGCTCTCGATTTCTTCTATCACGAGATGGAACGCGTTCAGAACACCTATGGCCCAAGTGCACTATACGGTGGCCACACCGGCTGGCAGTCAGTAGGTAAACTACACTCTGCGGGCACCATGATGAGCCGCGCACTTGGCCTACACGGTACTTACCTAGGTAAGATGGGTGACTACTCAACAGGTGCAGCTCAGGTAGTTCTTCCTTACGTTGCTGGTGCGATGGAAGTTTACGAGCAGCAAACTTCTTGGCCGCTGGTACTAGAGCACTCTGACACTATCGTGATCTGGGGCTCTGACCCGATTAAAAACCTACAGGTTGGCTGGCTAGTACCTGATCACAGCCCATACGCTTACTATCAGCAACTGGCTGAGAAAGTGAAGAACAACGAAATCAAGGTTATCTACATTGATCCAGTTCGTTCTGAAACTCAAAAAGCAGTCGGTGGCGAGCAGGTGCCTGTTAACCCGCAAACCGACGTACCATTGATGCTGGCTATCGCGCATACCCTGTATACCGAGAACCTGTACAACAAAGACTTCATTGCAGACTACACCACTGGCTTCGACAAGTTTGTACCATACCTTACCGGTGACAAAGACGGTGTTGAGAAGACACCAGAGTGGGCTGAAAAAATCTGTGGCATCAAGGCAGATGATATTCGTGCCCTTGCTCGTCAGATGGCTTCTGGTCGTACTCAAATCATCGGCGGCTGGTGTCTACAGCGCATGCAGCACGGTGAGCAGTACGCTTGGATGCTGGTTGTTGTTGCAGCAATGCTTGGGCAGATCGGCTTACCAGGTGGCGGCTTCGGTTTCGGTTGGCACTACAATGATGCAGGTTCAACGACTTCAAACGGCCCACTAATGTCTGGCTTTAGCGGTGTGACAGGTGTTGACCCAATCCATAATGGTTCATTCAAAGGCTACTCAACCTACATCCCAGTAGCTCGTTTTGTTGACTGTATCGAAAACCCTGGCAAGACTATCCAGTGGAACGGCCACGATGTGAAGTTCCCAGAGATGAAGATGGCTGTTTTCTGTGGTAACAACCCGTTCCACCACCACCAAGATCGTAACAAGATGATCAAGGCGTGGCGTAAGCTAGAGACTGTGGTTTCTGTCGAACACCAGTGGACGGCAACTTGTCGTTTCGCCGATATCGTTCTTCCTGCTACCACAACGCATGAGCGTGACGACATCGAGCAGTACGGTAACCACTCGAACGCAGGTATCATCGCACTTCCAAAAGTGGTTGAGCCAATGTTCGAAGCGAAAGATGACTTTGATATCTTCCGTGAGCTTTGCCGCCGTTTCGACCGTGAAGAAGCGTTCACGGGTGGTAAATCACAGATGGAATGGATTGAGCAAATCTATAACGGTGCGCGTCTGCAGGGCCGTGGCCTTGGCGTTCGTATGCCTAACTTCAAGAAATTCTGGGAAGGCGAAGGCTTTATCGAGTTCCCTGAAGGCAAAGAGTGGGTACGTCACGAGTCATTCCGTAAAGAACCGGATCTGGAGCCACTAGGTACAGCGTCTGGCCTGATCGAGATTTACTGTAAGACTATCGCAGACATGGGTTACGACGACTGTCAGGGTCACCCAATGTGGTTCGAGAAGAATGAGCGTAGCCATGGCGGTCCTCGTTCGAACAAGTTCCCGTTGAACCTGCAGAGCACGCACCCGAACCACCGTCTGCACTCGCAGCTTTGTTCGTCAACTGAGCACCGTGCTACCTACTCGGTTGCAGATCGTGAACCTGTATACGTCAGCACGAAAGATGCGAAAGCGCGTGGTATCAAGTCTGGTGATATCGTTCGTGTATTCAACGACCGTGGTGAAGTTCTTGCCGGTGCCGTTGTTACTGACGACTACAAATCAGGTGTTTGCCGTATCCATGAAGGTGCATGGTACAGCCCGCTAGAAGGTGGCAAGCCAGGTACAATGTGTACTTACGGTGATCCAAACGTTCTGACTCAAGATGTCGGCTCTTCAAAACTGGCTCAGGCAACATCAGCCGCTTCTGCACTGGTAGAGATCGAGAAATACACCGGTAAGGTTCCTGCGGTTACTGGCTTTAACGGTCCAGTAGAAGTTACGGATATCAACCCGCTATTCCCGGCAATGGATCTGGCATAAGCCACCCTGCCGATTGTCAGAGGCGATTGCCTCTGACAATATTTAGCGTAAATGAAGGTAATGGCCTCGTTTCATTACCTTTTATTCCCCAAACAAAACCTATTCACATATAATCATTGATTACATTGATGTTCTATCTGAATATGTTTTATGCAGTCCGACAGGATAAAAACCTAATAAGTTGGCACTGCTTTACTCTGGAGTACCCATGCAAGAGTTTATTGCTTTCAACGAACAACGTGCAGAAATTTACTGGTGGATGTCTTCCCTACTCTCTCGTGAACTAAGCGAGAGTGACATCGCCGAATATCACGGTGATGAGATGCTAACCTTCCTGTCAGGCCTTGGTATGACATCTGAACTCAAACAACCTGTTGAAGCATTTCGCGATGCTCTCAATCGCTTGAAAACCCGTGAAGATGCCCAGCTTGAACTTGCCGCTGATTTCTGTGGCCTATTCTTGAGCACACCAAAATCAGGAGCGCTTCCTTACGCGTCAATGTACGTCGGTGAAAGCGGTCTATTGAACGATAAGCCGGCTCAAGACATGAACAAGCTCATGGAAGAATACAATATTGCTCAGCGCAAAGAGTTCAATGAACCAGCGGACCACGTGGCTGTTGAGCTGGATTTCATGGGCAACCTGATTATTCTTGCCAACCAGCAAGAAAACGAAGAGCAAGCTGAAGCGGTAATGCAAGCGCAGCTTGAATTCCTTAACACCATGCTACTGAACTGGCTACCGGCATTTGCCAAGGCGTGTGACTCACGCGATCAGTTCGGCCTTTACGCCGCAGCAGTAAACCTGCTTCTTGCGTTCTGCCACTTAGATGCCGCATTCCTTGCGGGCGAAGAACAATAACCTAATCAGTCACCACAAAGACTGAACCTCACTATCTCTAGTTGCCGGCATATGGATTGCCGGCTTTTTTTGAACATCACTCCTCACAAGCTATTCCTCCCAAACTGAACAATCATCCGTTCAGCAAACGCACAGCTTTCATGACATTGCACTGACATTTTCTTCCATCCAGTTTTATAGATTGAAACAACTCAGACAACAAAGAGATATCTGCAATGCACAATATCAACTCGCAAGTGAAACAACAGCCTTCTTTAAAAAACTGGTTTATCAAGATGTCTTTGCCTCTGGCCCTTTTATCCATGATGCTGCTTGGCCCACAAGCCAATGCCAGCGGTATCGCAACAGACTCTATTGCAAATCAGAAAGAAACCGTAAACCGTATCAATGCCATTCAACGGGATCTCACCAGCATCAGGCAACAAACCCTACAGGCTAACCCTGAATTAGCCGAGCAGTCTAAAGAGCTAGAAGCTAAGTTCCAGCAGAAAGCCGAAGAGGTTGGTTACGACCCAGAGACATTCATTACCAAAGCTCAAGAGATTCAAGAGCAGGTCAAAGACACTTCATTAAGCGAAGAACAGCGAAGCGAGCTGATCAAAGAGTTTGCCGCAGCCAAACAGAAAATGGCTGAACAACGTCAGGCTATCATTTCTGACAAGGAACTCATGGCAATGCAGGAGAAACTTCAGCAAGAAACCATGGTAGCGATGAAAGCCCATGATCCTAAAACAGAAAAATTGGTCGAAGAGTTAAACACTCTGGTTGAAACTATTCAGTAATCTCAGTAACAAACCAGATTCACTTCCTCAGTAAATGACTTCACCGCGGCATTCAAGCTACGGTGAAGTTTTTTGCGTGCAGGCTATTGCCTATCCTCTTCGAAATTACTCAGGCTTATTCCCATCTCTTCAGCAACATCGGCCCAGTAAGGCTCGGCCTCACAAACACAGCAATCGCACCAGGGAGCAACGCCTTCATGCATGCTCATTCGCTGATTTCGATCTGTCGAGCCAGCAGCCTGTGAACGAGCACTTTTTAAATGAGAACAGACAGGATTCGTTTGATTTACAGCCATTACTCATCCTCCATCCATAGCTCATTATTAAGTGTATTTGGGTATTTCTAAATAACAAATAGGCCCGCAATTGCGGGCCTATAAGCTAATTTTTCTAAGCGAATTGTTTAAGCAAAATATATTGCTAATGATTTTAGTGAGCAGCCGCTTCTTTATGCTCTTCTTTTGTTGATGGCTCATCAAAAGACATGTTGCGGGTCACGTAAACAGCAAGCACCAAGGCACTTAAACCGCCAACTAGCTTGCCTGCAACCACAGCTGAAATCATGTCGCTGTTTACTGCAGCGGTAAAGCCGAGGTGATCACCGAAAACAAATGAACCACATACTGCGAAAGCAACATTAATCACTTTTCCGCGGTTATCCATTTCTTTGAAAATGTTGAACATTGCAATGTTGTTCGCCATGGTTGCGACCAGACCTGCCGCCGCTTTTTCACCCATGCCCATTGCGCTACCCATCTTGATCAAAGGCTTGTTCAGGTGCTGAGTAATAAAGTGTACCATCGGGAAGGCCCCCGCCAGCACAATTGCAATTGCGCCAACAATCTCGATACCGTCAGAAATCGGCGCCATACCCGGGATCAACACCAAGCCAGTCAAGGTTTCAACAACGATTGCAGCAAGTGCCAAAGTGATCATTCCGATCACACCTTTACCGAATACCTCGAAGCCACGGATCATCGCGTCAGGCTTCAACCATAGGCCTACGGCAATCAGTGCGGCAACAATCACGATTGGGATCAAGTTGCCAAGGATCATCGCAACATCAAAACCAGCCACTAGGCCACCGACAAAACAACCGACAGGAATAGTCGTTAAGCCAATCAATACACCGCGAGCAAGATAAGGCGTATCCTCTTTCTCGATAATACCCAGTGCGACTGGAATGGTGAATACCAATGTCGGCCCCATCATTGCGCCCAAAATCAGACCAGAGAAGATACCTGCTTCTTCTGTTTCAGCCATGCTCTGTGCCAACGGATAACCACCCATATCGTTAGCTAGCAACGTACCGGCAAACATTGCTGGATCAGCACCTAACGCGGTGTAAAGTGGTACGACAATCGGGCTTAATAAATCAGCAAGCACCGGAGCCAAACTCACCACACCGACCATTGCAAGGGCTAACGCCCCCATTGCCATGAAGCCTTCTTCGAACTGCTCTCCATAGCCCCAACGATTACCCAGCACTTTGTCGACAGCGCCGAGCACCATAAAGCCCACCATAATATATAAAATAATGTCATTCATGATGTTTCTACCTTCCTGATAATTCATCAATAATCGCTAGTTCAGAAGGCGCTCCTAAATTTAGGGTGAACGAATCCTGCCCTATGCGATCACACATGGCTAAAATTGAATCTCAATAACACGCACTGTTAGTTATCGCGGAATTGCAATAACAAAAATCATCACAGCTTATTACTGGCGTTCGAGCAAACCACTGCCCGAACCGCCATTAAACTAAACTTTGCCTTCCAAGATTTCTTTTCTCGGCTGAGCAATAACAACTTTATCGACTAATACACCTTTGGTACGAATACGCTCGGCGGCCGCATCAACGGCAGCCTGTACCGCCGCGACATCACCGGTTAGCGTTACAAAGCCTTTTCCGCCAATAGCCATTGCCATATGAACTTCGAGAAGTTCGATATTCGCGGCTTTTACAGCAGCATCAGCGGCTTCCACAATCGCGGCAACCGAGAATGTTTCAACAATACCCAGTGCCGAGGTATGCTCAACCACGCGTGTACCGGCAATTGCCGGAAAGACGTCAGGATGGACATTGGCAATGATCAAGTCATCCACCACTTCACCACCACCAACCCGCAGCCCAGTTTCTACCGCAGCATTGATCGCAGCAACATCACCACCCACCATCACCATAAATTTGCCGGGACAAATCGTCCGATTAAATAGAATTTCGACACTCGCAGCTTTTAACATGGCATCAGCTACCAAATATCCACGGGCAATCGAATTTAACTCAATACAACCAATCGCATTAACCATTACTTGCTCTTTATTATTTGCTGCTATTTATTATTCAGCCCTATTTGAAGCACCGCATTCAGTGTACTCAAACAGGTTGGCACTCAATGACGACCTTCTCGCCTACAGCCGTTACTACACCGTCAAGGCTGGCATGAACTGCGACACTAAGCGCATCCGGTGCCGGTTGGCCTATCATCTGTCCTTTCTTGACGCTATCGCCCACTTTGACGGTTGCTATAGCCGGTCGACCAATATGCTGAGAAAGTGGGATCTCAAGATGGCTAACCTTTAGCTCGCACTCACGGTATTCCGCTTTTGTCAGGGCATAGTCGGCCAGCTCGAGGCGACGTACCAAGCGTTTAGTCGGTACCCCACGGTAGTCACGTAGCGGGTGCACATCCTTGGTTTTGGCCTGTAACTGAGCCGGAGACAACAGCTTCTGCTCATCTCGTAATGCACGTTTGGTCGTTGCACAGACTCGACTTGGATCCAGACCTTCCGGGCAAGACCACATGGTGCATAGGTTGCACTCACAACATGCCTGCGCAGCCAGAGCGTAGCTCAAGTTGTTGGCACCAGAAACCTGCAGCGAACGCATTGCCATATGCGGTTGCACAGGATAGCCCAGCAGGTTACGCGGACACATCGAGGTACATTGGCTGCATTGATCACAAGACGACTTCCCGATACGGCGAAGATCTTGCTCGCTGCGGGTCTTGATCTTGGCGATCCGAGAGGTTCGCGGCAGTACCAATAACCCACTCGACACTTTGGTGATCGGTTGTTCCAGGTTATCGGTCACCGAGCCCATCATCGGGCCGCCTTCGACCACAATAAAATCACTGCACGTCATACCACCAGCCAGTTCAATCGCTTCTCGGTAGGACAAACCGATTGGCAGCCAAGCGGTATATGGGTTACGCACTTCGCCATGTACAGTGATCATGGTTTCCGTAACCGGCACCCCTTGTGCAGCGCGAAATACATTGATGAACGACTCGACATTATTGACCATCACGCCAATTTCTTTGGGCAGGCCCCCCGAAGGAATACGCTTACCTGTCGCCTGATACACAAGTTCAACCTCGTCTCCGGCAGGATAAACGTCTTCCATCAGCAACAACTCGATACCCGCAGGTAAATGCGCCTGTAGGCAAGCAATCGTGTCGGCATTCTTTTTCTTAATACCAATCACCCCGCGAGCAGCACCTACCTGCTTCATCGCGATCAACATGCCGCCGCAAAGTTCTTTGGCCCAACGTTGCATCAACACCTGATCTTTATAAAGCAGCGGCTCGCACTCAGCACCATTGGCCAAAACCATTTCGACCTGGCAATCGAGTTTAACGTAGGTGGGGAAACCTGCCCCACCTGCGCCAATCACGCCGCCATGCTGAATCTGTTGTAATAACGGATTCACGACTGAACTCCTAACTAGTTCGCAATTGGATTACGGGCCACTTCCAGCACCGCTGCCTGAAATGCTTCACAAGCTGCACGGCAAGCTGCCTGTGAACCGGTCAGGTGACCACCACCGAAGTTAGTTTCTGACGGTGGCGCAAACATATTAACCAATCGCACATCTGCCGCTTTTAGTGCCGCATCCAGTGCATACATCGCTTCTAGTGGAGGCGCAATCAGGTATGCCAGCGCTTCGCCCTGCTCGACACCGGCTTCTTCAGACAGGTAAGTCCCGGTTGAAGAAACAAGGTGAGCAAAATAGGCAATATCACCGTTTTCATCGGCGCACTGGAATGCGGCTTCATCTTCGATAAAGGCTTTAGCGCGATCCAGACCGGCAATCACGTCCGCCGGACATGCTGCAGCCAGAATACCGATCACTTCGCCTGACGTAGGGCCAGATGAATGCGCCGCACCCGCGTAAAAAGAGCGAGCATACACAACATCGACATTAGCCGCTTTTGTCGCCTCATCAAGCGCACAATATGTCACATCATCACAATCGGCAGTGATAATACCGATACTGTTATGGTGAGGCTTCAAGCCCATCTTTTCTTTATATACCGAGTCAACCGAGGCAATAACTCGCGTTGCTAATACTGCTGGTTGAATTTTGTCTAGAATAGCCATTGTTCGTTCCTATATTAGCGCTTCAAGTTGATACCACTGGCTTTCTTCGCCAGCATATCTTTAACCAAGTCAACAATTACTGCTGCCGCTTCCACTGGCGGTGTACCACCGGCATGAATATTTGAAATTACAGTACGATCCGATTCCACCGTCTCGGCTGTCGGCTTGTAGATTGCGTAGCAACTCAGTGACTCTGACTGACCAAGTCCAGGGCGCTCACCGATAAGAAGCAGGTTCACTTCAGCATTCAGAAGCATGCCAATTTCATCTTGCGCCTTTACGCGGCCATAACGGAGAAAGAATGGTGTACCTACATCCAGCCCCGCATTCTTCAGGCCGTTTAACAATGGCGGTAGGATTTCGTCATGGTTTACAGTTACCGCATCAAGGCTCAAGCCATCAGACAGGACAACCTGAACCTGTGGTGTCTGCTTACAGCTATCTTTGATTAACGCTTTCGCCGCATCGTTAAGTTTCCGGCCTAGATCAGGACGGGTCAGGTACTCATCTTTGTCATTGGCGCACGACTGAACTTCCATCAGTTTGCGCTCTTGTAGCCAAGACGATTCTACGTTCTTGATCACCGTATCTTTAGAGCGAGAGTGGTCAGCAAGAAAACGTAATAATGCTGTTGTACGAGGACGCGGGCCGGTACGTCCGGTACCAACACGGGCATCTGTCTGTGACATCAGATCTTCAACAACTTTGTTGTCGAGAGCTCCCTCAATACCATTCCACTTTTTAAACTGGATATCACCCAGATCAGGCAGTGATTCCCCACTAACCTGTGGTACGTATCCGCCCGCGACAGGCGTAACCGCATCCACGACCTTAGTTACATCTGAAGTTGCTACATTGGTCTCGCCAAGCTGGGCGAGTACTGTTGCGACGATGTCCTGAATTTTTTGCTCGTTCATTACCAAACCCTTACTTGAAGAAGATTGACGGATCGCCCGCTTTACGCGTCAGACGACCGTTTTCCATCAGACCCATAGTTTCCATCCATGCTTCAAACTCTGGCGCAGGGCGCAGTTTCAGCAGCTGACGAACCGAGGCTGTATCGTGGAAAGAGGTAGTTTGGTAGTTCAACATGATGTCATCGCCCATCGGCATACCGATGACAAAGTTAACACCTGCGGCTGCCAACAAAGTAACGAGGTTTTCGTTCGAGTTCTGATCCGTATCAGCATGGTTGGTGTAACAGGCATCACAGCCCATTGGCATGCCTGATAGCTTACCCATAAAGTGATCTTCAAGACCGGCACGAATGATCTGCTGATGGTTGTACAGATACTCAGGACCAATGAAGCCAACGACGGTATTCACAATATGCGGGTTATAGCGCTGGGCCAGTGCATAGCAGCGTGCTTCCATCGTCATCTGGTCGGCACCGTGGTGGGCATCGGCCGATAGCTCAGAGCCCTGTCCGGTTTCAAAATACATCATGTTTTCGCCGGCAAGATTGCAGTACTGCTTACCAATTTCGTAAGCTTCATCCAGCATATCGACGCTAACACCGAATTCAGCCAAACCTTTTTCAGAACCGGCAATACTCTGGAACAACAAGCCGCCAGGCGCGCCACGACGAACCGCTTCCATCTGGGTAGTAATATGCGAAAGTACACAAGGCTGAGTCGGGATATCCCACTTGGTAATAACATCCTGAATCGCATTCAGCATCTGGGTCGTGTTTTCGACGCTGTCGGTAACAGGGTTAATACCGATTACCGCGTCACCACAGCCGTAGGTCAAACCTTCATAAGTCTGAGCCAGAATTGAGCTGACGTTGTCGCGGGTATCATTTGGCTGCAAGCGACAGCTAAAGTGGCCAGGCAAACCGACGGTCGCATTTGCCTTGGTTACCACCGGCATTTTACTCGCACCGTACATCAAGTCGCCGTTTGAACACAGCTTACCTACCGCAGACACGATCTCAGCGGTAAGGCCCTTGCGCAGACGCTGCATGTCTTCGTGTGTCATATCATCTGACAATACGTACTCACGCAGTTCGCTCACCGACCAGTTCTGAATTTTTTCGAACATCGCACGGTTCAGGCTATCTTGGTTGATCCGAGTGATGATATCGTTTTCGTAGCTGACCACAGGGTTTTCACGCAAATCCTTAAGGGTCAGTTCAGACAGAACATGCTTCGCAGCAACACGCTCCTGCGCAGTTTCTGCAGCAACACCGGCTAAGATGTCACCAGAACGTAGGTCAGAGGCTTTTGCCAATACTTCTTTTACATCCCTGAATTGGTAAGTCTGACCAAACAGGTGGGTTTTCAACTTCATGCAATAACTCCTATTAAGACGGGAAGGCGAGTGATTTGACTGTCAAAGGAACGATCTCCCCGCCGAAGTAACTGTTGCCAATATCGATGTAGTCACCTTCATGGGTGATCACTTCATCAATCACGCTCACGGGTTGTGGATGGAGCTGGGGCTGCAGCTCCATGCCGAGCGCTTTTCCTATATCGTTGTGAACCACGACAAATGCCGGGGCCTGATGGTTGCCGTGCTCGCGATAAAACCGGGCCAGCTCGCTGGCTACATGCTGAACAGCGAAATAGCGCACCGGCATACCACTATCAATGGCAACCGCGTAACGGTCACAGCCAAGGGCTAGATCCATTCGCTCTGCAGCAATGATGATTTCATCGCAGATCGACGGCGTCTCTTGCAGCCAATCCACGGCCGGGTGAACCACCGGGATATTTTTCAACGGCAACTCGTCAGAATTCAGCCAGATGGTTGAGCCGGATAATGTGAGTGAATAGGCACCGGCGCCAATCACCGTTGCCCGTACCGTCTGGTTCGGCTTTCTTACCGGTAGGGCAGCAAGCTCATGATGGCTCAGCAAGGCACTAGCCAGATGCGGTCCAATATCACCAAAATGTCCAGACTCGCTATTATGCTGGTACTGGTGTTGGTAATAGCATTCCCCCACACCACCACTTAAGAACACCGCATCAATGTCCGAAAGAGATTCGAGAGCCGGGGTTTGTAGTAGCTGAACCGCCAGCGGTGACAGCTGCCCGTTCATCACCTCGACAATCAAATCGGCCATACGCGTAACGATTCGGTTGAGATGATCAACCGTAACCTGTCGAGGATTCAGTGCTTCACCGAACAAGTCCTGCATTACCGCAATCGCAGGCTTGTGGACATAGGTGATTTCGCCCTGCCCGTTTAGCTCAACCAGGCGGCCACCGATGTTCAGGCACGCTGTCGACACGACACGGCCGCAGTCGAACACCACATAATTCGAGGTGCCGCCACCGATATCGATGTTCATCACCTTCAGGTGGTTATGCTGCGACAGCTCCTGCGCGCCGCTACCCCGTCCGGCAATGACCGATTCAAGGTTCGGCCCGGCCGTTGCAACAACGAAGTCGCCTAGCTGCTGTGACAGATCCATGATGGCATCACGGGCATTGTGAGCCTTGGCCGTTTCGCCGGTAATAATGATGGCCCCGGTCTCTACCCCTTCAGCGGCAAAACCGGCTTGATCAATCTGGTTCTCGATAAACTGACGCAGACGGTCAGCATCAATGGTCCCCTGATGATTAATCGGGGTAAACGACACCGGGCTCTGATACGAAATCTCTCGATCGACAAACTCATAGACCGGCACCTGCGACGCAGGCGCGCGGTTTACAACAGTCAGGTTCGAGAAAATCACCTGGGTGGTCGTGGTACCAATATCGATACCGACACTATGGACAATTTTCCTATCCATCAGCAGTATCCTTCTGGCAGCTGACCGACCATGACCTGCTTCAGCAATGTCACAATTTGCGCCGGGGTTACCTGACGCGGGTTGCCCTGCAGGCAAATATCCTGCATTGCCTGCTCAGCCAACTGCGGCAAGTCCTGCTCGGCAATCTCGACATCCGCCAGTGAGGTCGGCAATCCAAGATCCACCACCAATTGCCTTACCACCAAAATGGCAGCCCGGCACCGCTCACGACACGTCATGGCTTCGCGGCTGACACCCAATGCATTGGCAATCTCGGCATACTCGGCTTCACAGCTAAGAGCATTGAACGCCATGACATAAGGCAGCAAGATGGCATTGGCCACACCATGCGGCAGGTGATAACGGGCACCAATTTGATGAGCGATAGCATGCGTCAAACCTAATCCAGCATTACTAAATGCCAGACCCGCTTTATAGGCGGCCACCGCCATGTCGTAGCGCTTATCCATATCCTGCCCGTAGCCAACGGCTGTCGGCAGCGCTTTGATCAATGCTTCAATCGCGTGATAGGCATACGCTTTCGATAACGGATTCGAGTTTCGCGATACATAGGCTTCGATGGCGTGGGTCAAGGTATCGATGCCGGTTGCCGCAGTGATCGTCGCTGGAACACCAAGCATCAGAGCAGGATCAAGCAAGGCAAGGTCCGGAACCAATGCTGGCCCTTTCACCGGCACCTTGATATCCAAAGCTACATCTTTGATCACCGTAATATCGGTGACTTCCGAGCCGGTACCGGCAGTGGTCGGGATCGCCCCCAAGCCAACCTGACGTGAGGCAATTCCGCCGACCTTAAATTCAGTCAACGGTCCCTGGTACTCACCGATAACCGCAATCGCCTTGGCCGCATCAAGCGCAGAACCGCCACCTATCCCCAGCACAAAATCAGCTTTACTAGCACAAAGTGCCGTTTGACCGCGAACAATCAGATTGCTGTCCGGCTCACCCTCAACCTCACAGAACAAGGTCAGCTGGAGTCCTGCCAATGTGATCGCATTTGCACAGCCAGCGGTCAGTCCCAGCTGATGAACCATTTTGTCGGCGACCAGCAGAACGTGGCTGGCACCCAGCTCAACGAGAGCATCCCCAAGCTGGTTAACACAATGCCCGCCAGTTACCGTGATAGCCGGCGAGCGGAACGTAAAGCCACGGTAAGGCCGATACTGCTGCAGGGTTTGCTGCACAATACTGGCGATTTCGGTACTGGATACAGACATGGCTTACTCCTTACCTTTGAGGGTGAGGCCGTAGCTGGCAATCGCCAGCGGCGTCAGGTACAAAGCCCGAGACAGCTCGATCACTTCAATTTCAGGAAAGGTTTTACGGAAGATCTGGGCAAACCCCGCGATCAGCGTGCCACCACCGGTAAGATAAATCGCACCGGGCTGATGATCGGCAATATGATCGGCGACGATATCAGACATCTTCTCAATCACCGGTTTTGCCATTGCCGCAATCAGCGGGTCTTCATGGCTACGGCGTTTTTGCTGTTCCGCCTCCTCCATATCAACCCCCATACCACCGGCAATCGCCAAGCTGACATGGCGCCCCCCCGACGGTTCGTCTAGCGAACTGACAAGGCTACCGTTCTCAATAATCGCAGTACCCGTTGTACCACCACCGACATCGACCACGGCTCCCTGCTCAATGTGAAGCAATTCCGCAACACTCGATGGCTCATCAATCACATGACTCACCACGATCCCGGCAGATTCCACCACATTGATTGAAATACGCGGATCCGTACCCGGTGGGTATGAGGTAATCGCCTCTTCCACGAAAATGCCCAGCTTCTGCTGCACTTTGGCCAGCTGATCACGGACGATACGACAAGCACCGACATAATCGACAACCACACCATCGCGAACGACATCAGCCCAGTCCAGGAACGCTGCAACCGGCGTTCCTTCCTCATCAATAACAACGGTCTGGATATCTGCGGTTCCCAAATCAATACCGACATACCAGGTTTCAGGTGCACTAACCGGCGTTTCATCGTTAACTATCTCGTCGATAATCAACAAGTTATGATTGGCTTGTTCGAGATACGTAGTCATGATTTATACAATCCTGAAAGAATCAACAGCCGTGCAACGGCGCTTACGGGTAAAGGTCAGCGCGTTAGTCACACCTTCGCCAGTCGGCGTCGAGATGGTCATCGTGGTCCAGCCTTCGCCACCGGCACCAATTGCCGCAATTGAAGGGCCATTCTTGGCAAGGAGACTACAATCCATTTCGTAGGCCATACGTGTCAGCACATCGATGTTCTTCGAATGAATTGCTGCGGTATGGCGGTTGCTCTGCTCTAGCTCAACAGCCCAGTCAATGGCCTGATCAGCGTTGGCGGCACGGATCAGCGGCAAGATAGGCATCATTTGCTCGGTAACTGCAAATACATGAGACCTATCAGCATCAAATACCAACAGACGCGTATCGGCAGGTACATCGATACCCGCAGCGGCAGCAAGCTTGGCTGCATCACGCCCAACCCATTGTGGGTTGGCGGCTGGGTTGTCGCCCGGGTAGCCCTTAAGCACCACGCGAGCTATTGCTTCAGCTTGCTCTGGCGTAACTTCATATGCCCCATTGCGACACATCTGAGCCTTTAGCTCGTCGGCGATCGACGCCACGGCAATAATTTCTTTCTCGGTCGCACACACGATATTGTTATCGAATGATGCACCCTGAACAATTGAAATAGCAGCACGCTCAAGATCGGCCGTTTCGTCGACGACGACTGGCGGATTCCCCGGGCCTGCAGCAATCAAACGCTTGTCTGTAACCTTGCGAGCAGCTTCTACTACTGCATCTCCACCCGTCACAACCAACAGGCCAATTCCCGGGTAAGTAAATAGCAGCTGGGCATTTTCGAGTGACGGTGTTGCAACCGTTGTACAAATATTGGCAGGGCCGCCTACGCTTTCAGAGGCTTTATTCACCAGCTGAATGGCATACTGAGATACTTTCTTCGCTGCAGGGTGCGGTGCAAATACAACACCATTACCTGCCGCGATCATGCTAATCGCATTGTTAATCACTGTGCACGATGGGTTAGTACTTGGCGTGACAGAGGCAATGACCCCCCACGGTGCATTTTCCATCAAGCTCATACCTGCATCACCAGATACGGCCTGCGGTGCTAGAATTTCCGTACCAGGAGTACGGTGGGCGACCAACAAATGCTTGCTGATTTTATCTTCAACCCGACCAAAGCCGGTTTCTGATACCGCCATTTCTGACAGCTCGCGGGCATGCTTTTTCGCCATACGGCGAATTGCCAGAATAATGTCATCACGCAGGGCAATGGTGCGAATTTCTCGCTGGGCAGCTTTTGCCGCTGCCACGGCGCCATCCAACGTCGGATAAATACCGTAGTCACCTTGCTCGCTCACAGAAGGCGTGCCTGCCGCGCTGCCGCTAAGCTGCATGACGACACGTCTAACAATCTCTTCTATTTGCTGCTGATCCATAAGGAACCTTCTCCAAACAGCTAGTAATGCTTGTTGTACAATTGCTCGCTAGCTGCTGTTACTTCATCAATAATTCCGACCACACATAGGTCAACCGGAGAACCGTTTTCCGCACTGCCATATGCGGCGCGGGCAGAACTGCCGGCCACGACCATCACCCACTCCCCTTCACCAGCGCCAAGCTGATCCATCGCGATATGAATGTCACCCGTTGCCTCGCCGCATTTATCAACAAACTCAACCAGACACAATTTGTCCATTCGCATATGCTGACTACGTACCGTGGCAATCACATGGCCTATTACACGTGCAATTCGCATACGTTCTCCTACCTTTTCGAACGCCCCTTGACCCTTGGGTTAACGACCAAGGGGTATCGAATCACTTGACTTTAATGGGAAATACTTTTTCCAAATCGTTATGTGGACGAGGGATCACGTGTACCGCAACCAACTCACCCAAACGCTGAGCAACGACAGAGCCTGCATCCGTCGCCGCTTTACAAGAAGCCACATCACCACGGATCAGTGCCGTTACATAACCCGAGCCAATTTGCTGATAGCCAACAAGTTCGACACGTGCAGCCTTAACCATTGCATCTGATGCTTCGATTAATGCGGTTAACCCTTTTGTTTCTAGAATGCCTAATGCGTCCATTAATTTGTCCTCACTCAGACTTATTTGCTTGTGCTACGAGCTTTAGTAGCAGCCGGTTTTTCTTCTTCAGTAGTGATTGGGAAGATCGCTTCCAAGTCACCGTGTGGACGCGGGATCACATGAACAGCAACCACTTCGCCCAGGCGCTGTGCAGCCGCGGCACCTGCATCAGTCGCCGCTTTACACGCAGCTACGTCGCCACGAACCATTGCAGACACGATGCCGGAGCCGATTTGCTTGTAGCCAACCAGCTGTACACGTGCCGCTTTAACCATCGCATCAGACGCTTCAATCAGTGAAGTAAGTCCTTTGGTTTCGATAATGCCTAGCGCTTCCATTGTTAAATCCTCAGAGTTCTCTGTTGGTTAAAGTAAGTTATTGACACAGGCTGGATGCCAATACCGAAATATCAACGATATCGTTCGCACTACAGCCGCGAGATAAATCGTGCACCGGAGAAGCCAAGCCTTGTAGCATCGGTCCCAGTGCAATGTAGCCCCCCAAACGCTGGGCAACTTTGTAAGCGATATTGCCGGCATTAAGGGAAGGAAAAATAAACACATTGGCCTGACCGCCAAGGGGGCTGTCAGGCATTTTTTGAGCGGCAACGGCGGGCACGATAGCCGCGTCGAACTGCACTTCACCGTCAATAATCAAATCCGGCTGGCGTTGGCGAACGAGCTCAGTCGCTTCGCTAACCTTGCTAACCGTAGGATGAGCGGCACTGCCCTTGGTCGAAAACGACAGCATCGCAACACGCGGGGTATTACCCGTCAGTTGTTGATAGTTTCGTGCAGTATCAATGGCGATATCAGCCAACTGTTCGGCCGTAGGCAGCGGAATGACTCCTGCGTCAGAAAAGGCATGAACCTGTTCGCCGTCTGGTGAGAGCATCAGGAAGAAGCTAGACACCGTTTTCGAGCCCGGAGCCACGCCGGTACCACGTATTGCAGCCCGGATCACATCGCCCGTTGTCGAGATATTGCCGCCAATACATATATCAGCGTATCCCTGATCAACCATCATCATGGCGAAATCCAGCGGCTGCTTAAGCCTTTCAGTCGCCTCCTCAACCGAGATCGGCTTCCGTTGCTTAGCGACATAACTCTGGACCATTTCGTCAAAACAGCCAGCAGACTCCGGTGACAACAACGTCAGACATGGCACCGCAATACCGCTTCGGTGGGCAAGATCTCGTAGCTGGAAAGGGCTACCAAGCAAGATAGGTTCGGCCAGGCCGGCAAGCTTCATATCGTTGGCGGCATGGAGTAGACGCACGTCATTGGCATCCGGAAAGACAATTCGTTTCGGGCTCTTCAGACATTGGGTACGACACTGCTCAAGCAACTTCATGACGTAGGCCTCCCAGTACTGACTGCTGCCCTTTCTGGCACTGAAGCACTAGAATCATCACCACGTAAACCGCGCTCGATAGCCGGTTGAGGCCTGCGACGATATCGTCTCGTGTCAGCTTCATGCTGTGGTCCATATAAACCTGGCTAGCAGCAAGCTCTAGCTCCCGCACCAAGGCACGGAGGTAGTTCAACTGAGCCACTAACCCGCCGTAACTCACATCAGGCAACAGATGATCGTGGCCAAGATACCGCAATGGATGATGTGACCAGCGGTGTACCGTATCCGCACTGAACTCACCCAGTTCAGGTTCTGGCAACGGCTGCTCAGTAACTTCACATTGAAGGGTTTGTCCCAGGTAAGAACGGATATCGGCCAAGAAGCCCTGCAGCATTTCCGGTTGCTCGGACATTGCGCATTGCACCAGCACACAATAGCTAATACAGCTATCAAGCTTGCCACGGAGTTGGATCCGTGGATGCGTTTTAGGCACCAGCATTTGATCATTGAGGTGAGTCATCAATGCGGGTTTGTGCTCTACGTCAGAGCCACATAACATACAGGCATTCTCAGGGCGTACATTATTGTTCTTCAACGGATGTACCCGCTCTAGCGAGGCGCCTTTCTCTGTCTCGCTGGCAGCAAACACCTGACCTTTTTCATCTCGCCAGCGTACTGTGATCTGCTTTTCAGTCAGCATTTGCTGCGCTGACGGCGTAAAGCGAGTACCCGGAGGAAGATGAATTTCACCACCGTGACGCAGGCCTACATGCTGCCGCAAGTAGTCTTCGGTGATAAATGAAGGCGTAGCTGACTTGTCCATAGTTACGCCCACTCAACAGGATAAGTGATGTAGACATAACGAACGTGAGTCGGGGTGCCAAATTCCACAGAGCTGCCCTTAGGAATGAAAATTACATCCCCCGGTTTACCAATTGTGGTTCCGGCCGCAGTCTTAACGTGAAACTCACCTTCGAGGACAACATTGACCTCGTCATAGCACAGGGTCCACGGGAAGAACGCGTTCTCCCAGCCCATGTAGCCAACGCCCATATTGCTATTTTCTTGGGCGCCGATAACATCTGTCAGGCCAATATTTTTGCCAGGCGCCCCGTCAAATACGCCAAGCTGGACCGCATTGCCACGAACAAGTACGATGCCGTCATCGTTGATTTGACGCGGAGAATTCGGTGTTTGCTGATTAAAATCAGCCAGTGCCTTGGCAACGAGAGCTTGAATTAAATTGCTCTTTTCACCGTCAACATTGGCGAGCTTGGATTCAATTTCGGCCTGAATTTCTTTTGCCATCGCTGAAGCATCGTTGGCAGGCACTTCGGCAGGCTGAACCGCAACAGTCGGCGCTTTTTCCGGCGCGGAAGTCGCCGGTTGAGTGATCTGCGGTTGCGGCGCTAACGGCGCCTCATCGACGAACTCAATTCCTTCAACTTTTGCAACATCTCGAGCTTCTGGCGTAATAATAAAATCTTTCATGGGAGCAACAAGATAAGCACGGTTTTCCGCTTTTGCCTTGCGCACATCCGCAGCAGAGATTAATGTTTTCATTACTGCAATCCTTGGTGGTTTCACACAACTCATTCCAGCACTACGGGCTGGAACGAAAGTAAATGGTGATACAGCTGATCAATTGATGCCTGATCGAAAATGGATGTATGAAAATACGGCCCAGGAACACCGTGCTGCTTGAGAAGTGTGCCGGCTTTCGCACAGTCAGCCCCTTCGGCATCAACTTTACTGATCACCCCAACAATATTTTTGTTGGGATACACGCGTAACAGCCCACTAGGGGCACTAACCCGTTTTGCCGTAGCCGGTTGGAGGATCACAATTGTTTTGACTGACGATATCGTCGAAAGCAACGCGCCATTCCAAGAACGGTTATCAACAAACTCTCCCGGAGTATCAACAACACGCCCTTTATAAAATATCGGTGACTGTGTTTTCCCGGTATTAGTTTCTTGAACGATTAATTTATTAATAAGAGCTGATTTACCTGCATCAACCTCACCAATAAAGGCAATATTACCCAACTGATCCATTTTCATAATTTACGTTCTGGTTAAATCACAGGTGTTATAAGACAAGGTGTCACTAAGAACTCTTATCACCGTATTTAAAGATTCTTCTACAGCAGAAACACTGCCTGTAATAACAAGCGCCCCAGAAAAACGATCAAGAAAACCAATCCCAACATTCGCTGCTTTGGTTGCAATATCGCCTGCAATAATGGAGGTTTCACCTGGCGTCAAAGTTAAAATGCCTATCGCACCTTGGCTTTCAACGCCCACGCGTTCACATAACTCTTCAGTCGGATTTGCAACAAGATGCGCAAGTGTCACCTGCTTACCCGGCACAAACTCCTGAATGATACGCTCTTTACCAGCATCAATATCTATCATCAGATCACTTTTCAGAACAACATGAGTTTCCTATAATTTACACCTGAAATTAGAGCTATTACTCAACCTGTGTCACAGTTCTAATGTAAATAGTAATCACGTGTCATATGAAATACTGAAATCTTGAGCTTGATCACCTTATGCCTAGTGAGCATATGGGTATCCTATTAATTATCACCGTGAACTTATCAACAATATTCAAAGAATTGAAAACAATTAATTTAAACCATTAACAATATGGTTTAAATTAAAAATAAAAATCATATTTAAAACCCAGCAAATAGATTATTCACTTTTATTTGAACTTCTTATAGAAATAAATATTAATTATTTACGCTCTAAAATAATTAATATTGCTATCTGAGACCAATTACTTCCAGAGTTAACATAAATCCATAATAATCATTTCGATAAATTAATATCCCAAATAGCCTTTTATTGAAGTCAATAGCTCTTCCCTTACAACTCAGCCTTCATATGTCCCAATTCGTTCCTTATCTCTAACTTGTCCTTATTTTGATATTTAATGTACTTATATTTGTAATGCCCCCTCACTGAATTCTCTAAAATCGCCCCACTTCCACATCAAACATAAGATTACCAATGGCTAAAAAACCTCAACTATGGCTAATAATTGTTCTAATGATGTTTCCACAAATTGTAGAAACCATATACAGCCCAGTATTGCCACACATCGCCCATCAGTTTTCAGTGAGCGTAGAAACCGCAACCCAAACCCTGTCAGTCTATTTCACGGCCTTTGCTATAGGTGTTGTGTTTTGGGGGCGTATGGCAGATATCCTCGGCCGCCGATTCAGCATGCTGGCTGGTCTTTGCCTATACGGTGTTGGCGCAGCTCTTGCGATACTCGCAACCAGTTTCTCTATGATTATGATTGCAAGAATTCTGACAGCCTTCGGGGCAGCTGTTGGCTCTGTGGTTACCCAAACCATGCTGCGTGACAGTTATGAAGGTCCTGAGCTGGGTAAAGTGTTCTCGATTATGGGAATGGGGATTTCTGTCAGCCCAGTGCTAGGGCTGTTAAGTGGCGGTTTTCTAGCCGAACAAAGCGGACACTACGGTATATTTATGGCACTGATGGTTCTAGCCATTGTACTGGTGACTGCAACAATACTTCGTTTGCCCGAGACACGACCGGACTCAGTCAATGCTGTTCCTCTTACAACGTTGCTGGCAACAATGCTACGGGACAGCCAGATCTGGAAAAATGCGATTCTAGTTGCATTGTTTAACCTGATGTTATTTAGCTATTACTCACTGGCACCGTTCATCTTTTCCGACATGGGATTGAACTCAGAACATTTTGGCTACAGTGGCTTTGCTCTTGCGCTAGGCTCTCTTCTTGGCAGCATTGCCAACAAGCGTCTGCTGCAGAAAAAGCTAGAAGCCCAGACACTGGTTAACGCTGCAAGTATCCTGGCGCTGGTTGCCGCGATAGGTGTCTACCTGACACAGCATAGCTTACTGTTTCTGCTACCGATGATGGTTGTCGTAGTTTGTTTTGGTATCGCTATTCCTAATATTTTGGGTAGTGCACTAGCTAGCTATAAAGCTAGCGCTGGTACAGCAGGGGCCACCTTTGGCCTAATGTACTATTTAATGCTGGGCGCATTACTGGGTATTGCCGGAATGATTCACAACTTGGGGATTGTACTCATTGCCGCTGGAGTGATAGCGGTAGCCACAGTCTTGCTGGTGAATTTTCGTCGTACAATCTAGTAACTTGTCAAAAAGATACTAGTCCTCGATATATAAAAAAGCCGAAACGAATTATTCGTTTCGGCTTTTATTGTTATCCCATACTACTTCATGATGCAGAAGAACCATCTTGAATCATAATAATACCGCTTAAAGTGCAATAGGTTTATTCTGGCTAAGCAGTTTCAGGCCCTGGATATGCTTAACAAACCATTTCACGATAGCCAACGCAGCAATGATTAGGCCAACAACCGGAATTGCACTAAGTAACTTATCCAAAAACGGACTGTGAACCCAATATTCCGCACCGGCAACCATGCCGGTCATTGTCGCCGCAGTTACACCAAGCACCACAAAGAAAGTAAAAAACAAAAAGAAAGTGCGAATGATGGTGTAGTAATGGCTGTAAGTCAGCTCATCGGTACCTTTGTTCAGCTTGTAAGCGGCATATATTACCGCAACAATACCTGAAAGCATTAAGGTTAAAGGCGTCAGAAAGCTTGCAATGTAAGCAAAACGAACACCACTTTTATTATCACTGGACATAAATTTGACCTGATATCATCGTCATTAATATGATAATTATCACACGAAATTTAGCCACTTCAAGCGGGTGTGATTGTTACGATGATCCGGATCAAGCGATTCCGCTAGAGTCCGTTATAACGACCTAAACGAACAAAGGCCCAAGCATAATACTCAGGCCGTTGGTGAGATTTCAGGTAAAGATTACAGCTCTTCAGTCGGTTCTGTTACTTCGCTTCCATCCTTAATGCGCTTATGGCCTTCCTGCAAGTGTACAAAATCAACTAGATCATCACTTCCCACCTGAAAAGCCTGCCCGAAACCTTTAACGAACAGGCCCTGCGTTGGCTCCAACCGGAACAAAGTAAAGTCCTCAAGGCCTCTCAGCCCATCGACAATCTCGCCAAAGCGCGCTTTCAAGCCTGCGACCGCTTCTAGCCAGCGCTCGGTATTGCGCTCAACGACAACTACATTTGCTTCAAACGTCAGGCGCTTACGAGCATAAATTGTTTTCGACGTACCCTCGTCTTCAATCATCATCAAAGAGACTTGAGGGTTTTCTAGTAGATTACGCGCATGCTTGGCAATTTGGCTAATCAGTACATAATAGCCATCATCCAGCAAAGCAAACGGCGCGTAGCTTACATTTGGCTTACCATCAGCATCAACCGTAGCCAATTGCAGAGTCAGGCATGCTTCGCGAAACTCTTTAATCTCCGGGCCAAGCCGGTTTTGAAGGCGTTCTTGCTTTACTTGATTCATTGTTACTTTTCTCCGAGATTTTGTTGTTTTAATTGTTTGAATTTTTCGATTTGTTCAGGGAATAGCTGACGCTGTTTGTCACGACCTAGATAGACTTTAAATACACACTGGCCATCTTGAGCAAAGAAGCCAATGAAGTAACTTTCCTGTCCCATAAATGGTTTGCTGACAAGAGCAATGTCAGTCACCAAATCCAGGCGTAGGTGGCCATGCAGCTCCCCGGCTTTTCCCATCAGGTTATAATAACCCCGTGCCTCTTTCCCTTTGGGAAAAGGCGCTTTCACCTCAAAAATTGAGCCCATGGAATGCACGATGGTTGTCACCGGCCCCCATGATGGAAGATCTTCGAGAATTTGTTTTGCTTTTTCGCCTGCTACAGTGACAACCAGCTCTTCCGGATAGGCCATCACAACCTCACCTTCGGTTACGCCAAGTTCTTCGGCAATAGCCATGGCGTGGAGTTTAGGATCGGCGGCAAGCTGCTCTGCAACTTGTGACTTCAGTGCATCAAATGAAATTTTCTCGAACACAATTACTCCCCAGATAGTACCGTCTGCTGATTTTCGTTTTGATCTTAATAACGGCGTTTTTTTATTTAGTTTCCAGAACTATTCAAAACAGTTCTGAGTGTTGTTAAAGCTATAGTTCAATTCTAGGCGGCTTTCGACTGCTGCCCTTTCTGCAATACTTCGATCATGGCCTGTGCCAGAGAAACGGACCAGAATTCACCAGCCAGGGTCAATGACAAATATTCACCGTTTACATTTACTAATCCGTTTCGTTGCCAAACTTCAAACAAAGGACGGCAGTAATGAAAGACATCTCGCTCAAACTTGGAAATAAAATCTTTGGCTGACAGAAAACCACGGTCAAAACTTGCCTTTATTTCAGAGTGCAAGGCAGCTTGGGGGGACGAGCGGGTCATCATCGCCAGCGGGATATCTCCTGCATTTACAGCATCAATATAGGTATCTAAATTACGGTGCTGCATGAAACCAAATCCACCGACATTACCACCCGCTCCTGCCCCCAAAGGCAGCACTTCAGCCGACGTTTTAGCCAGGCTGTTATATATGCTGCGTTCTCTGTTATCTCGTGCCCAATGATTCACACTTAGGCGCCTTAAATGATGCTCAGCCATAAAATTAACGCCAGTCTCAAACATGGTCGCTTTCATCGGAGTATCCGCAGGCTCAGGCAGGCGGCCCTGGTCAATCATTCCTTTCATCGGGGTGCCCCCCATCTCAATGAGCTGATATAAGTCAACGCCATGGGCACCGCTTTCTAAAAAATCATTCAAATCTTGATGCCAGATCTCAAGGTCTTGATAAGGAAGCCCAAACAGTAAATCAATCACGATTGGCGCCGCATTCGTTGCACTCAAGGATTGAATACGCTTCAGGACAGGCTCTCGGTCATCCAATCGCTTGGCTTTTCTGCGCACTTTGGTATCAAAACTCTGCACGCCAAAAGAAAAGCGATTAAAGCCCCCCTCCAACGCAGCGTCAAACATACGATCATCAAAGCGATTAATCCGCCCTTCAAGCGTCAGCTCGCAGTCTGTTGTCAACGGAAAGTGCTGACGAATCATCTGGCCTAGCCGAGTGATCTGCTCCGGCGTCAAGTCAGTAGGCGTACCGCCACCAATATATACCGCATGAAATGGAGCCGTTTGAGTCCACGGCATTTGTGCCTTAAACACCAATTCGCTCATCAATGCTTCAAAGTAAGCATCAATCAGAGACTGACTAGATGCATACTGAAAGAAATTACAATACGTACACCGCACCCGACAGAAAGGAACATGGACATACAGACAGCGCTTTTGAGGTGATTCGGGTTTTACACAAAGCGCCGCCAGAGCCTGCAACTGGCGCTCTTCTTCTGAAACCATGGCACTCATTCCGCCAGCATGCGCCGAACGTTTGTTCTGGAAGGCAAAACGCAATGGATCTGGGGTATTTTTCCCCGTCACGTCATAACCCAGGTTATCAGGGTTGATTTGTTGTTCTCTATTCATAGGTAATACGAGCTAACGGACGTCAACTCCTCCTCAACAGGTATCTTTACCGGCTATCCAATCAATCATCAAATCAGGTATTACAACCGCATTGATTCCAGGTTGAGCAACATGTATCGCCGCTGACTTATACCCTGGCGACTTGGGTATGTACTTTCTTTTATTGAGCGACTACCACCTGATATCCAAAGCGTGTTGGCATCCGCTTCGAACAAGCAAAAACTTGCCACCAAATGATAATAACTCCTATTTGGGTGCAATATATCCATACAAAGAAGATATTGCAAATGATAATTGATATTATTCGCATTTCATGGATAATGAGAACCAATCTCAGACTGGAGTGATTTTTGATAAGTCACTCAATACCTTTTTTATCGTTAATTCAGTTAGTTAAAAGCATTATTTAGCTTCATTCAAAAATGCTTTTTAACTGGCAACGTAATAAGCGACATAGGCTAGGTGACAAAAGTGAACACGAAACGATACGTAATTGCTGGCACAGCATCAATAATCATACATAGTGTTGTACTCTCAGCGGTTCCCAATACAATGGTGATGGCTATGCCTGTCGGTACCGAATCCACCAGGGTATCGTTGAATCTCGTCTCGGCTCCCAAGCCAACCCCACAGCCTGTCGCTGAAACCCAAGTGGTTCAGGAAACCATACCTGTCGCCAAACCCAAGTCAATTGAAAAACAAACAGCGGTAAAGAAACTGGTTAAAAAGAAAAAACCGGAAGTCACTCAAGATAAACCGATAGAGAAAACCATAACCAAAACAAAGAAAGAACCGCCCAAGAAACCCGAGGAAAAAACCGCCAAAACGGTAACGAAACCGCAACCAGAAAAAAAAGTGGCCAAAAAAGAAACTAAGCCTGCGAACGCTAAACCGGTTGTTGAAAACCAACCGGAAGTAAAAGCACAGGCAGCTTCGGGGGTAAACAGCTCACCCAAGCTTGTTACCCAGCCAACTTTTTCAACCAGCCCGAGTCCGGTTAAGTACCCGAGACTGGCTAAACGGCGCGGGATCGAAGGTCAAGTGATGGTCGAAGTTTGGCTCGATCCGAATGGCAAACAAATTAAGCACACGCTGGTGAAATCTTCAGGCGCCCAGGTACTCGACAAGGCAGCACTTGAGGCCATCAAACGCTGGCACTTTTCTTCACATATTATCGATGGGCAAGCCATTGCCCATCGCGTACAGATCCCTGTTCGTTTTGAGTTGGATTAAATAATGGACACTATTAATAACCTACAAAATCAATTTGGCCTCATGGCTTGGCCTCTTCTCATCTGCTCGGCACTCACCATCATGATTTTGTTAGAGAGAAGCATACAAGTTCTGCTCTGTACCGGCGTTGGTCGAGGCAAAATCAATGCATTGCTGGCCAGGCAAAACCGTGATAGTGAAGAGGTGCTTGATCAGCTCGCAACTGAACTTAAACAGCAGCGACCTTTGCTTTACAAAGGGGTGGCAATGCTGATCTCCCACCGTCACTTCAACAAACCGCTACGCGAGGACGCCGCCGGTATTTGGCTCCAACAGAAACGGACCCAGCTTCGTTCTGGGCTTCGTCTACTAACGCTGATTGGTGTGATTAGCCCATTACTTGGGCTACTGGGCACAGTGTTAGGTTTGATTGAGATGTTCAAAGGTATCGCGGCAACAACGGGCTCTGTAACACCAAACGATCTTGCCGACGGGCTGGGTTTAGCTATGCGTACCACGGCTGCCGGCCTGATTATCGCGCTTCCCGCCATTACCGGGGCGCAATTACTTGGTCTATGGGCCGACAAGGTAACCTCCAAACTCGAGCACACCCTGAATCACTGCAACCTATGGCTTGAAGGGCTAAGCCTCGACCCTAACTGCCAACCTAAAACTGTACCGCCTGTTAACGTCAGCGAGGTCACGCAATGATCCGAGTAACAGACGACTTCAATAGTGGGGATGATCTTAAACCCGATCTGACCCCACTGCTGGATATCATCTTCATCGTGATGGTATTTCTGTTGCTGACAGCCAGCGTGAAGTTGCAGTCACTTGAGGTGGAACTGCCTCAGACGGAAACCAAAACATTACAGACAACCGAGGCGGATCCTATTACGGTCAACCTCACCGCTGAACCACCATACTGGGCTCTTCAGGGTAACCCTATCGAAAGCTGGGACGAGCTCAAGCAAGCACTGCTCAAAGAAGTTAAAGCTGGGCCAGATAAACCCGTAGTCATTGGCGCAGACAAAGCCGGTTCAGTTGAAAACATGCTCAAACTACTCGCATTTCTCCAGCAACACGAAATAAAAGCAACACAATTATTAATGGAAGAGGACAAATCATGAAGCGTATTGCTCTGGCTACCGCATTACTTATTTCGACTAGTTCCGCCTGGGCTAACGAACGCATCATCAGTGCCGGTGCTGCGATTACAGAAATAATCTACGCACTCGATGCTGAAAAACAGTTAGTCGCTGTCGACGCTACCAGTAAATCGATGATAGATGAATCTATTCCGACACTCGGCTACCACCGCCAGTTGTCAGCGGAAAGCTTAATTGCCCTCAACCCAAGCCGCATTTTAGGCTCCAACGAAATGGGTCCTCAATCAACACTGGATCTGATAAAGCAGGCAGGTGTTGACATTAATATCCTGAACTCAGGTGAAGCGGTAAACGATTTGCTTACCCGTATTGAAGAAATTGGTACGCTAACCGGGAAAGAAGACAAGGCAGCTCAACTGCAAACCAAAGTAAAACAACAAGTTGAAACCATCAGCGCCGCTCTTGCTAATCAGACAAAAGCCAAGAAAGTGCTGTTTTTGATGATTCATGATGGTCGGCCGGCCAATGTTGCCGGGCGCAATACCACGGCAGATACCGTCATCCAGCTAGCTGGCGCTATCAACCCTGCAGCCAGTGCGGTAACTGCCTACAAACCGATATCCACCGAAGCCATGATCGAGATGCAGCCAGACATCATTCTTATTAGTTCTCGTACTTTACATTCGCTCGGCAGCACCGACAAATTGCTTGAAAAGATGCCCCAACTGGCAGCAACACCGGCTGGGCAAAACAAAGCAATTGCAACTATCGACGGCACGGCACTTATTGGCGGTCTTGGTCTGAAAAGCCTGAGTGAAGCCGAACGCCTAAATAACGTGTTCTACGCAAACTGAGTCTGAGTAAGAAAGGCTTCCTATGCAATCAAGAATTATGCAGCGTCAACGAATGCCTGCCAGTATCGTGTTTCCTTTGGGATTGATCCTGCTTGGAGTAACTATTACTTCTTCAGTGGTGGTAGGCCCCATGTCAATCAGCTTCGCAGACAGTTTTCTGGCCCTTACTCCGTGGCAGTCTGAACTACCGGCTCATATCCAAATTGTTATTCACCAAATCCGCCTGCCTCGTACCCTGCTTTGTATCGCTGTAGGGGCAATTCTCGCCCTTTGTGGTGCCGTCATGCAGGGGCTGTTCCGCAACCCACTGGCCGATCCTGGCATCATTGGGGTATCAGGGGGGGCCAGTTTAGGCGCGGCACTAGCGATTGTTATTTTTGCTCCGCTTGCAGCTTCATATCCCCTGTTGCTTACATTAGGAACTGTTCCTGTGTTTGCCTTCCTCGGCGGCACCGTCAGTACTTATCTGGTATACCGCCTGGGAACGGATAAAAGCGGCACCTCCGTCACCATTATGCTACTTGCTGGTGTCGCAATCGGCGCCTTGTCTGGCGCTGCGCTCGGCTTGATGAACTATTACGCCGATGATCAGGCATTGCGCGATTTGTCTCTATGGACCATGGGGTCATTGGCTGGTGCGACTTGGCCAGGTATCACACTTGCCTTCAGCACCCTCGGCCTGCTGCTGTTCTTGTTTGACCGTAATGCCAATGCCTTGAATGCCTTCCTGTTAGGAGAGGCAGAAGCAAGCCACATGGGAGTCAATGTACAACGTCTGAAGCGAATCCTGATTTTACTCTGTGCCGCAGGGGTTGGCGTATCAGTCTCGCTGACTGGTGTCATCGGTTTTATCGGTTTAATCATTCCGCACCTAGGAAGGATGCTTACAGGACCGAATCACAAAACCCTACTCCCTTTATCGGCACTTCTAGGCGCACTGATTCTGCTTGTCGCTGATATGCTGGCACGTATTGTGGCAGCTCCTGCAGAGTTACCGGTCGGTATTATCACCGCAATATTAGGGGCGCCTTTCTTTATTTTCCTACTGATCAAACAAAAAGGAAGGTTGTCATGATGGCAACACCGGCAAATTCCGAGAAAAACGTCGCGATCGAGGTCAAAGGACTAAATTTATCTCTTTGTGGAAAAAAACTACTGGATAACTTTGATCTTACAGTTCATAGCGGTGAATTAACGGCGCTACTCGGCCCCAACGGCGCTGGTAAAAGTACGCTACTGAAAGTCATGTGTGGCGAGACCGCTGCTGAAGGTGAAGTCTGCATTTTTGGCAAGCGACGTAGCGCATGGGAGCCCGCCGTGCTGGCTAAACACCTTGGAGTCCTCCCTCAACACAGCAGCCTTAGCTTTGCCTTTACTGTCCAGGAAGTTGTGGAACTAGGCAGCTTGCCGTTAAAGATCCCCAACGCACAGACTTCTGCTCTCGCCAGTGAGAAGATGAAACTTGTTGATGTGGCACACCTAAGTACTCGGCTGTATCCGACGCTGTCAGGAGGCGAAAAACAACGAGTACATTTTGCCCGGGTGCTTACCCAGTTAAGCCAAGCCGGTCAGCAGTGTGTTCTTATGCTCGACGAACCGACATCGGCACTCGATCTCGCACACCAGCATAAAACCTTGCAGGTGGCCCAGGCATTGGCCCACGCGGGTGCTGCCGTCATTGTCGTGATCCATGACCTAAACCTCGCCGCCCAGTATGCTGATCGGCTGGTGATCATCAATCATGGCAAGATTCAGGCTGATGGAACACCGTGGGATGCATTACAGAGCAATACAATTAACAGTGTATACGGTTGGCCTGTTTACATTAGTAGCCACCCCGCAGATGATTATCCGGTGGTAATACCTGCCTCACCGGAAAAAAACCTTATGGCAGCAATTTAAGACACTCACCTTCCAATCGAGTGCTTTTAGGGCCAGCCCCACCATGCCTCTGCCAACGTGCAGAGGCATTTTATTTCACACTAATTAAATTTGATTACACAAACAGCAATATATATGCACCCCGTTTATATATAATTGCACTAAGTTTGTTGATATCCATCAATATTTGCCATGTTGGGATACAGAAACGTTGCACTGTGCGCTACACTCAGTAAAATGTGAGCGCAAGCGATTACACACTGCAACGCTCCGAAAGATGAGATATTACAAAGCCGCTAATTAGTGAAGCGGCTTTTTGGCGTTTTTGTACTAAGTACCAAACAGAAAAATTATCTGTGGCGTTCAGATTATTTCTCTGTTTGGTATTTATGTGATTATAAATGGTTGGACTGAAACCTCTGACCTCAAATTATTAGAAGAATAAGTATGGCAACGATTAAAGATGTTGCACGTATGGCTGGTGTATCAACCACAACAGTTTCTCACGTGATCAACAAAACCCGCTTTGTGGCAGAAGCTACGCAAAAGAAAGTTTTAGCCGCTGTTGAAGAACTTAATTACGCGCCAAGTGCGGTAGCACGAAGCTTAAAATGCAACACAACCCGTACAATCGGTATGCTGGTAACAAAATCTACCAACCCATTCTTTGCAGAAGTGGTGCATGGTGTTGAAGAGTATTGTTACGGCGAAGGTTACACGCTAATTCTATGTAACACTGAAGGCAACCTAAGCAAACAACGTGACTACCTGCGGATGTTAGCTGAAAAACGTGTCGATGGCCTGCTGGTCATGTGTTCAGATTTGGATGAAAAACTACTGGAGCTGCTTGAGCGCCAGAAAGATTTGCCAATGGTTATCATGGACTGGGGTCCAGAAAGCCCACACACAGATAAGATTCAAGACAACGCTGAATTAGGCGGTTATGTCGCGACGAAATACTTTATCGAACACGGTCACAAAAAAATTGGCTGCCTGTCTGGCCACCCTGATAAATCAACCTGCCGCGAGCGTCTGAAAGGCTTCTACAAGGCCATGAATGAAGCCAAGCTAACGGTGAATGAAGATTGGTTGCTGGAAGGTGATTTCGAGTGTGAGTCAGCCGTTATTGCAGCAAACAAGTTTATCGCAATGGAAGATCGCCCTACGGCAGTTTTCTGTTTTAACGATATTATGGCGATGGCAATGATCAGCACCTTTGAACAGGCAGGTCTACACGTGCCTGAAGACATCTCAATCATCGGCTACGATAACATCGATTTGGCACCGTATTTCTCTCCACCGCTGACAACGATCCACCAACCGAAACGTCGTTTGGGCAAAACGGCCATCGAAATCCTGATGGAGCGAGTGAAAGACAAAGAGCACGATCGCCGTGTCTTTGAAATGGCACCGGAGTTGGTAGTCCGTAAATCGGTTAAAGATTTAAACGTTTAACTCGTAACTATAAATAGAAATTTTAGGAACCGATAAATTCATTTATCGGTTTTTTTTTGCCACGAAACAGCGATTAATTTTGCATCATTTTTCAGGCATAAGGTTGCAGGTGTGAACTAAAAAATCAGACAATTTTATTGAAGCAAGATCACACTTTTCAAGGTGGGAGCAAGTTCAAAAATATTATCTAGGATATGCTTAATAAGTCACGAACAAGGCAAACTATTCGAAAGGATGGGACGCAAAGCTTCCGGCCTAAAAGTGTTTAGTTTTTCAATAACTAAGTCAACTTATGGTAGCGGGGTTGCCGATGGATATAGCGATGAGTCATGTCATATTATTTGACTGTATTCTGACATAACTTTTTTGTGAAATTTGCTAATCTGAAATCCTCGCTCTGTTGTTAGGTGACTCAAGATATTTTCACCGAGAAGAAGCATGGACAAACCAGTACTTAAAGAATCACTACGATTATTCAATTGTTTCGAGAATGTGAAGTCTCGTTCAATGTTTGGCGGCTTTGGTATTTTTGCAGGTGAAACAATGTTTGCTCTGGTAGTAAACGATAAGTTGCATCTCCGTGCGAATGCCGAAAACGAGTCAGAATTTAAACAAGCCGGCCTTAAACCATACGTGTATAAGAAGCGCGGTTTTCCTGTCGTAACTAAACACTATGCTATTCCCGAGGAATGGTGGGGAGAACCAGAAAAAATTCTTTGTCAGGCTAAGCGGTCATTTAATGCCGCAAAACAGGATAAAGAAACAAAAAGTAATTCAGGGCCTAACCGAATCAAAGACTTGCCTAACCTCCGCTTGGCAAATGAACGGATGCTTAAAAAAGCTGGGATCACTTCTGTGAATGAGCTTTTTGAAGCAGGCGCGATAAATGCCTACAAAGCACTACAAGAAACCCATCAAGACTCAGTCAGTATTGAGTTGCTATGGGCGCTTGAAGGTGCTGTAAGCGGTCAGCATTGGTCTGTCATTACGCAACAGCGTCGTTCAGAACTTCTTTCTGAGTTGTAATAACTGATAAGAAATAGGAGGTGATGACACCTCTTATTTCTTAATATTATTTACTGCCCCTATCAGCGCAAGCATACAGCACATTCCATCACGACTAGATTTGAGCAAATGAATGAAACTGCTTGGATATGCTACGTTCGTGTCGCCTTAATGACAAATTATTGTCAGAATCCGTCAAATATTGATTCTACTCACAAAGCTGTTCATAAATGCATCAATATTCTTTTATTCACTCAGTGCATTAGTAAAATTGGTCTGTCATTTTTGCCGGAGGTTGCCATGAACTGTTCAAAGCCTTTTCCTGGACAAGCAGACCAAATGTTCAAAGATAAGTTTTGCAAATGGCCAAAGCTTATGCGTGTACTGGTTTTAGTCAGCCTTATTCCGCCAGCAGCTCTCTTTTTCATGGTACAAAATCAACTTGTGCCGCAAGCCGCTTTACATGAAGTGCTGACCATCACGACTGGCTTCAACCTTCTGCTCCTTTTATGGGGACTCATTCTAAAAGTCCGATCAAAAAAGTACTGGTACCGCAACTACCATATTGGCAAGACCATGGTGATTGCTATGGTACCGGTACTCGCTTGTGGCTATGTCTTGGTTACTAATCAAGATATGCCCAATATGGCCAAGCAACAAGAAGCCCAAATTGTTCAGATATCGGTCAACTAATCGAATTTAAAGAATTTTTTTCATTTTTCTGAAATTTTCTTGCCTCTTATTCGGTCTCTGTCTCATACCAATCTAGTAATTTATCCGATCATGGCAACTACTAAATTGATATACTCGCGGTAGCATAAAGTTACAGCTAGACAGATAAATTAAGGGGCCCATGTGCGTATACCAGCCAAGCAACATTATTCTTTTCTAATCAAGCCGCTTCTTTGGCTGCAAAAACGTCATTACGGCAGTATCTTAAACCCGGCATTACTCTGGGGACGGCGCCCTACCTTATTCTGGCTTGTAGCTGGCTTCTTCGGCTACCTTGATCGTAAATCTTCCCCTATCACACCGATCATCCGCTCGCTCGTTTGCGTGCGGGTTTCTCAGCTGAACGATTGTGCATTTTGTGTTGATGCCAACGGCATGAAGCTCGCCGAGCGTTGCGGTTCTGAAGAAAAAATAAAAGCACTTGCGCACTGGCAGCAAAGTGAGCTCTTTGAGCAGCAAGAGCGTGATGTACTTAAATATGTAGAAGCAATCACCATCACAGGCCGCCGTGTTGATGAAGAGATGATTGCGCAGCTGAAACACAGGTACGATGATGATGCTATTGTTGAACTAACGGCTTTGATTGCCTTCCAAAACCTGTCTGCCAAATTTAACACCGCACTTGACGTACCTAAACAAGGCTTTTGTTCACTGCCGATCCAACCCGGTGATAATGAATCAACCTCATCGGCCCCCCCATCAGACAACAAGTAGAAAGGTGAAGTCATGGATAGAAAAAAACTGCTACTCCTTGGGATAATAGCCAGCCTTCTCGGTCTATGGTTTGCCTTTGACCTTGGCCAATATTTCACCCTGGAGCAAGCCAAAGCACAGCAGATAGCGCTGCAAGGTACGATTTCGGAGCAACCATTAGTATCCAGTTTTGTTTACTTTATCGCCTATATTGTCATTACAGCCCTTTCTCTGCCGGGTGCGGCTATTATGACACTGCTTGGGGCAGCCCTGTTCGGCTTCTGGTGGAGCTTGCTGCTCGTATCGTTCGCCAGTACTATCGGCGCGACTCTTGCGTTCATATTTAGCCGATTCATTCTAAGGGATTGGGTACAAAGCAAATTCGGTCATCGTCTGGCCCCAATTAACGCCGGAATAGCGAAAGACGGCCCCATCTATCTGTTTACTCTACGTCTGATCCCAGTTTTCCCCTTCTTTATGGTAAACCTGTTAATGGGTTTGACCCCCATTAGTACCCGGATGTTTTATCTTGTCAGCCAGTTAGGCATGCTCGCAGGCACTATGGTATACATCAACGCAGGTACGCAATTAGGTGAAATTGAGACCTTGAGTGGCATTATCTCCGCGCCGGTGCTGGTCTCTCTGGCATTACTCGGCGTCTTCCCGTTATTTGCCAAGCAGGCCATTAACCTCGTCAACCGACGTCGAGCCTATGCGAACTGGCAACGACCAGAGCAATTCGACCAGAACATGGTGGTCATTGGCGCTGGTGCCGGCGGTTTGGTGAGCTCTTACATCGCAGCCGCCGTTAAGGCCAAGGTGACATTAATCGAACGGCACAAAATGGGGGGCGACTGCCTGAATACTGGATGTGTGCCTTCCAAAGCCATTATCCGTGCAGCGCACACGATGGCTGAAATCTCGCGGGCTCACGAGTTCGGGATAACTACCAGCAAGCCCGAAGTAAACTTCGAAAAGGTAATGTCACGAATTCACAATGTCATCGCAAAAATCGAGCCTCATGACTCAATTGAACGCTATTCCAAACTGGGCGTAAACTGCATCGACGGTGAGGCACGCATCCTGTCGCCATGGGAGGTCGAAGTGAACGGCAAGCGTATTACCACCCGCAATATCGTCATTGCAACGGGTGCACATCCACTTGTCCCTACTATTCCCGGGCTAGATAACGTCAACTACCTGACCTCCGACTCTATCTGGTCGCTAACCGAACAGCCTAAGCGCCTGCTGGTACTTGGTGGTGGTCCAATCGGCTGTGAGCTTGCCCAAAGTTTTTGCCGCTTGGGTAGCCAGGTAACCTTAGTTGAGATGGCAGACCAGCTGCTCATTCGTGAAGACGCGGAAGCCTCTGAGCTGGTCAAACAAAATATGTTGGAAGATGGTGTCGACATTAAACTAGGTCACCGCGCCATGAGGTTTGAGTCTGTCACCAACGAAGACGGAAGTCGCACCCAGCGAGCCTATCTGGATGTCAACAATGAAAGCCAAGTCGTCATTGAGTTTGATGCTGTCTTATTGGCTCTGGGGCGAGTCGCTAACGTCCAAGGGTTTGGTCTTGAAGAGCTCGGCATTACCACCACCGAACGTGGTACAGTAGAAGTAAATGAATACTTGCAAACCCTATATCCAAATATTTTTGCTGTAGGCGATGTTGCCGGACCATTCCAATTAACCCACGCCGCCGCGCATCAAGCATGGTACGCCGCCGTTAACGGGCTATTCGGCCAGTTCAAGAAGTTCAAAGCCGATTATTCGGTTTTGCCTGCAGCGACATACACCTCGCCGGAAGTTGCCCGTGTCGGTATCAACGAGAAGGAAGCCAAGGCACAAGGAATTGACTATGAAGTCGTCACTTATGGGATCGATGACCTTGACCGTGCGATTACAGACGGCGAAGATCATGGTTTTATTAAAGTTATTACTCCAAAAGGTAAAGACAAAATCTTGGGAGCAACGGTTGTCGGTAACAATGCCGGTGAGCTACTGGCGGAATTTACCCTCGCCATGCGCCATGGTTTAGGCTTGAATAAAATACTTGGTACCGTCCATCCTTACCCGACAATGAGCGAGGCGGTGAAATATACAGCAGGGGTCTGGAAGCAGGCTAACGCACCGAAAGGTCTTCTGGCTTGGATCGAGAAATACCATCGCTGGATGCGCAAAGAAAACAAAACAACTGAAGGAAGCGAAGTCGTACCTTCCGAGCCCGTACTAAAAGAAGAAAGGGATATTTAATAACATGAAAAAAATGCTTTTGGGGCTAGCAATGTCGCTAGTCTCTAGCGTCAGTATCGCGCAAGCCTCAACTGAGCCATCAAGCCCCTCTAACTGGCAGCAAACCGTCGAAAAAGCGCAAGGTCAGACTGTCTATTTTAACGCCTGGGGAGGAAGCCAGGAAATCAATGACTACCTTCGTTGGGCTAGTCGTCAGCTACAGGCCCAATATGGTGTAACCCTCACACATGTCAAAGTTGCAGATATTGCCGAAACTACCCAGCGATTACTGGCAGAGAAAACTGCCGGGAAAAATGTCGGGGGAAGTGTTGATATGGTCTGGATCAACGGCGAGAATTTCCGCTCGATGAAACAAAGCGGCCTGCTTTACGGTCCGTTCACCGAAACACTCCCTAACTGGAAGCTAGTCGATAAAACGCTTCCAATTGACAAGGACTTTACCGAGCCAACCAACGGACTTGAAGCCCCTTGGGGAGTCGGGCAGTTAGTGTTTATCCATGATAAAAAGACCCTGAATAATCCACCACGAAGCTTCAATGAACTGCTGAGCCTGGCGCAAGCCTTTCCGGGAAAAGTCAGCTACCCGCAACCGCCGGAATTTCATGGCAGTAGCTTTTTGAAAGCCGCTTTAATCGAGTTGACCAATAACCGGGAAGCCTTATATCAACCGCTTGATACTAAAGCTGAGAAGGCAAAGTTTGATCAGGTCACCGCTCCACTATGGCACTACCTTGATCAGCTCCATCCCGTTGCTTGGCAACAGGGAAAGCGTTTTCCATCCGGTACCAGCGAAACGATACAGTTGCTTGACGACCAGCAGTTACTGCTCGCCATCACATTCAATCCCAATGCAGCTAATGCTGCCATTGAACATGGCAATCTAGCTGAAACCGCTCAAGCTTATGCGTTTAACCAAGGTGCGCTGTCCAATATCCATTTTCTGGCCGTACCGTGGAATGCCTCGGCAAAAGAAGGCGCCTTGGTGGCCATCAACTTCTTAATGAGCCCAGAAGCCCAGGCGAGAAAGGCCAATTCCTCAATTTGGGGGGATCCTTCAGTTCTCAGCCGAGAGGCACTTGCTAGTGGTGGTTCTCAGGGGTTTTCACTGTTTAAATCCATTCCAGAGCCCCATCCAAGCTGGCTGACTGCCATTGAGCTTGAGTGGCAGAAACGCTACGGTAGCTAAATAGTTCGGGTATCGGCCGTTACCGAGCTGATACCCGTTCACTAGGTTTTTTATGATTCGTTTGTTGTACCTGCTTGCCCTGTTCCTCTGTGCGCTGCCTTTAGCGCCTGGGATCTTAGGCATTTTGTTCCCTGCATTTTCATGGATTCCAACGTTAGGGCTTTCGACTCCTGACATATCGGCTTTTGAGACCGTGGCCCATTGGCCAGGGATTGCTAAGTCTATCGGCTTGTCGTTGCTGACCGGAATAGGCAGTACCATCTTGGCTATCGTTTTCTGCTTTCTGGTTTTGAGGCAATACTGGAATACTTCCCGCTGGCCGCGTATAGAACATAGCCTTTCTCCGATGCTTGCTATGCCGCACGTTGCTTTCGCTATTGGCTTTTCTTTCACATTTGCACCGACAGGGTGGTTCTTTCGTATATTGAACTCTCTCGGGTTTGATACCGCAGGCTGGTACAGCCTTGTGCAAGACCAATATGGCATTGGTCTTCTGTTGGCACTCGCGATAAAAGAAACCCCGTTTCTGCTGCTAATGAGTATTTCTGTCCTCCAGCAAATCAAAGTCACTCAGTTGCAGGCTGTCGCGTCAGGGCTTGGTTACAATCACAATGAGAGCTGGCTGAAGGTTATTCTTCCGCAATGGCTGCCCAAGATGCGGTTACCGATCTATGCGGTGGTTGCCTATGGCCTCTCTGTTGTAGACGTTGCCTTGATTATCGGTCCATCACGGCCTTCTACACTCTCGGTACTTGTCTGGCAGTGGTTTAACGAACCAGATCTTTTGCTGCTGCCTCGCGCTGCTGTTGGTGCGACCTTGCTTCTGGCCCTGGCTCTACTCACCTTAGGCGCCCTACGCGTGGCTGAGTGGTATCTGCTCAGACACTGCCGCCGGTGGCAAATCAGTGGCCCGAATTCCTCCTGTCATGCCGCTAGAACAGATGACACTATTGCTCAACAGAAGAAACATAAAGTGCCGAGCTATGCCCCTTTTGTCATCATTCCGCTGATTGTCATTCCTGTTCTGCTGCTGTGGTCTTTTGCCCAGCGCTGGCGTTTTCCTGATCTTCTGCCCAGCCGATATAGTTTGCGTTTTTGGCAGCAAGAATCCTTTTCGCTAATTGAGCTTACAGTCAACAGTATCAGTTTGGCGCTGGTCAGTAGCTTCTGCGCGCTTGTCCTGGCCATTGCATGTCTAGAGTATCGGCAGAAATACCAGAAAGGCTTGCCTAACTGGCTCATTGCCATACCGATGGTATTGCCTCAACTGTCACTGCTTTTCGGTATCCAGATTACGACTTATTTTGTACCCGGCCAGTATTACTGGACTTGGGTAGCATGGAGCCATCTATTTTTCGTCTTCCCCTACCTCTATTTGGCATTGGACGGTCCATGGCGCAGTTATGATATTCGTCTTGATCAGTCTGCACGTAGCCTCGGTTTAAATGGATGGCAAACATGGTGGCGAGTCAAACGCCCTCAGGTACTACCAGCCATCTGGTTGGCATTGGCTGTCGGGACCAGTGTCAGCCTGGCACAATACCTTCCGACTCAAATGTTAGGTGCAGGCCGCGTTTCTACCGTAACAACCGAAGCCGTCGCGCTTGCCAGCGGGCAGGATCGTCGTGTTAGTGCGGTTTATGGCCTGCTGCAGGGGCTTCTCCCTTTCATTTTCTTTACCATGGCCATTGCCGCAAGCCGTTACTCTTCACGCTTTAGCCGTCCAACCCAGCAACAACGGAGAAAAATCACGGATGACGTTATCTGTGGAAAACCTCACTATAAGTAATAGTGAACAGCCGCTATTCAACCCGGTCAACTTTCAGGTTGAGGCTGGCAGTATCCTCACACTGATGGGACCAAGTGGATGTGGTAAGTCAACAATACTCAGTGCCATTGCCGGACACCTTAGTCCTGTCTTCGTCCTTGAAGGAAAAATCACCCTTGGTGGCTTGGGTATGAATGCTCTCGCCCCGGATCAGCGCCGGATCGGTCTCCTGTTTCAAGATGATCTCTTGTTCCCGCACTTAAATATCTGGGAGAACTTAGCGTTTGGATTACCCAAAGCCATTGCCGGCCGGACACGGAAAGAAAAAGCCCTATCGACACTTGCCCAGCTCGGGCTAAGTAATCTAGCCGAAAAAATGCCGTCAGAAATATCTGGCGGTCAACGCGCCCGTATCAGCTTAATGCGAATGCTGTTATCTGAGCCCCATGCTGTGTTGTTAGATGAACCTTTTAGCAAGCTCGATAAAGCATTGCGCAGTGAGTTTCGTGAATTTGTTTATCAGCAAATCAGATCGAAAGGGATCCCTGCGCTCATGGTCACGCACGACGACGATGATATACCGCAAGGCGGCCACGTGCTGCGCTGGCCATGGGCAAATGAAACAAATAAGACAACTGAAGGAACACCATGTTAGATCGTTACGCTATTAAAATGATCCGCTGGCCTTTGACGGTCATTTCTGCTCTACCCGTCAAAGTTGGGATCACTGCCAACCAGGTAACAGTTTCAGGGTTTGTTCTCGGGCTATTTGCACTGCCATCACTTGCGATGCAAGAGTACCAATGGGCATTGGCCTTTATTCTATTGAATCGAGTATTTGATGGGCTTGATGGCGCGGTTGCACGACGTCAGGGTATTTCTGATTGCGGTGGTTTTTTAGATATTACGTTAGATTTTCTGTTTTATTCCATGGTGCCATTCGGTTTTGTTCTCGCAAACCCCGAGGCTAATGCCGTAGCCGGAGCCTTTTTAATATTTTCATTTATAGGTACTGGTTCGAGCTTCCTTTCTTTCGCAATCATGGCAGGTAAACGCAATATCGAAAGCCCGGTCTATAAACAAAAATCCCTGTATTACATCGGCGGGCTAACAGAAGGAACGGAAACTATCGCCTGCTTTGTGCTGTGTTGCCTCCTTCCCCAGCATTTTGCCACTATCGCGTGGATCTTTGGCTGCCTATGTTGGGTAACCACTGGTACCCGAATTTGGGCAGGATACCAAACTCTGAAAGCTGACTAAACACTGTTCATTCATCGCTCATGCAGACTGCTTCTTGCATGAGCGATGAAGATTACCGATTCTACTTGTCATAATTCCCTGTACGGTTACAATCTGCGGTCGTTTAACACGAGTGAATCCCGAGACTATGAACCGTAAGAAAAAAATTAACGAAGCGCTGAAGAAAAGAAAAAAAAGAACTAACGCCAAGCTTCACCGTAGCAACAAGCCTCGCTATATTTCTAAAGCCGAGCGCGCCAAGATGGAAGCCGAAGCAGAGCAGAACCAACAAGCCACCGCTCAGGAAGAATCACCGGCAGTTCAGCCAGACTCTGACAGCGAATAATAGTGTTTTAGGCGACCCCGCTTTTAGCCTCGAACATTATAGTCCTGTAGACTTATGCCCAAACGAACTAACTGAAGTCGTTTGGGTATCTTGTCAGCAAGTTCATAAGCATACGCAGTGCAATTGCTATTAACCATCAAACTATCGGTTAAACGCGCTTTAGCGCATCCATTCACGATGCAATTGCTCGCTGTCACCCAAGTACTCTAGCAACCAGTCGATGGCCGGATTCTGACTCTCCTTATTCCATGCCAGACAACATGGGCTTGCCGCCGGTTTGTTAGCCAGTATTTTTTCAACCAGCTCACCTGAGTCTATCCTTGGTTGCGCCATATGCTCCGGCACGACACAGATACCTAACCCAGCCTTCAGGCACTGAATCGCACTGTACCAGTTAGGTACCATAATCCGACGCTGATTATCTATCATCCAGGTCACCCGCTTTGGCAGAACCCGAGAGGTATCTTCAATACAAATAGCCGGGTACTGCATCAGCTCTTCCGGTTTTATCTCATAGTCGGCCGATGCTAACGGGTGATCAGGAGCCACAACAAATTTCCAGTAAAGTGTCCCCATATCACGGTAATCGAACGATCCACTTACCGGCACCGCAGCAGTAGCCCCAATCACAAGATCGGCACGTCCATCAGCCAGCGCATCCCACACCCCGTTAAATACCTCCATCGACAGGTGTAGCTCAACATCGGGAAACTCACGGTAAAAGTCTCGCACAAGGGTATTAACCCGGCTTTCCCTCACGACCGTATCCAGCGCAACCGAGACACTTTGCGACCAGCCGTTCGCTACCCGTTGAGTTTGTAGTTTTATCTGCTCCATCTGCTTGATCAGGTTTCTGGCTTCTTCTACGAAGAATTCTCCGGCTGGTGTCAATTTCACTTGTCGGTGCAACCTAACAAATAAATCAACAGCAAGACGCTCTTCGATAAGTCTAACCGTGTAACTGATTGCACTTGGAACCTTATGCAACTCTTCCGCTGCAGCCGAAAAACTCCCCCGTCTTGCAACAACATCAATAACTTGCAAATCGTTGTACGAAAACATATCAAATCAAATATTTTGAAAGCAATGTTGAAATATTACCGTTTCACAGCAAACGAAAGCAACATTAAACTGCAGGCAAAGTAATACAGAGAAAGACACCTTTATGAACAAACAACCTTCAAACATCACTCTTCTATGGTTTGCATGCCTAAGTATGCTGGGTTATCTCGCAACAGACATGTATCTGCCTGCTTTTGAAACAATGCGGACAGATTTCGATACATCACAGTCACTTATAGGTTTGTCTTTAAGTATTTTCCTATTGGGTATGGCTATGGGCCAATTGGTCTACGGTCCACTGTCTGATCGTATTGGTCGTATCAAAGTACTAATGGGTGGTATGACATTATTTAGCATTGCATCAGTGCTATGTGCATTCGCTCCCAACGTTGAGCTATTACTAATTGCACGATTCGCTCAAGCTCTAGGTGCTTGTAGTGCAACAGTTATTTGGCAAGCAGTCGTCGTTGATCGCTACGAAGGCAAAGTCTCAGAACGTGTTTTCGCAACAATTATGCCACTTGTTGCTCTGTCACCAGCACTAGCCCCTCTTGCAGGCGCCCTGCTTGAACACCAATTCGGTTGGCGCAGCATCTTTGTCGCTCTAGTTGGTTTTGGTGCAGTTTTGTCCATTATGACACTGAAAGAGCCTGAAAGTGCAAAATTAGACACAAAACAAGAAAAAATAAGCACTCAGTTGCGTCGTGACTATCAACAGATTCTGAGTTCAAAAAAATTCGTCGGCAATATGATGATTTTTGCTGCCTGTTCAGCAGCTTTCTTTGCTTACCTGACTGGTTCACCGTTCGTGATGTCAGCAATGGGTTACTCAGGCTCTGATATCGGCCTCAGCTATGCGCCTCAAACTGTTGCCTTTATTATTGGTGGCTACGGTTGCCGTACCTTGCTAAGCAAGTATGACAGCCAACAAATCCTACCGTGGATCCTTAAGCTATTTTTAGCTAGCGTGACGGTTATGTTCCTTATTTCAGTCAACACTGAACCTAAGACCATCTGGCCAATCCTGGTACCATTCTGTTTCTTGGCTGTTGCTAATGGTGCTATCTATCCAATCATCATCAGTAAAGCACTGGAAGACTTTAAGAGCTGTAGTGCAACAGCAGCAGGATTACTGAACTTCCTGCAGACCATGGTATGTTTCGCAGCAAGTGGCTTAGTTTCAGCATTCGCCGCGCACGGCCTGCTGACAGTAACAACAACCATGTTTGCAACTGGCTTTGTGGCTCTAACAGGTTACGCGCTGGTCGTTAAGGCTCGTCGTCAGACGCTGCAGCACGCTCAAACCGCATAATTTCAAATGAAAAATGCATAGATAATTAAGGCTGCCATATGGCAGCCTTTTTTATTTCGCGTTATTTATGCTTTATTTTAGCCATGTCAGTCTGACTAAAATCTCATTTCTCATAATTTCCCACAATCTACCACCCTGCCTTTTCTTAACAAACCCAAGATAAAGCACTGGTTTTACCAGTAGTAAACCCCAGCAACGGAACAATTAATAAACAAAAATGCAACACAATGAATTATTTATACGTTTTTCTTGCATAAGATCTCACTTTGGGTAATATAAAAATCCAGTAACGATTAATGCAGTATGTCAGCATGAGTATTCAAGTAAGCGGTATTAATAAATTCTACGGAACGACGCAGGTTCTTCATAATGTGAACTTCACTTGTAATAAGGGCGATACCTTGGTGCTACTTGGGCCAAGTGGTGCAGGTAAGAGCTCATTACTACGGATTCTGAACTTACTTGAAACCGCAAGCAGCGGTGAGTTACACATTGCCAAAGAAGACTTTGACTTTAGCGCAACTATCCAAGAAAAAGACGGGCTGAAACTACGTCGTAAGGTCGGTATGGTTTTTCAGCAATACAATCTTTGGCCCCATTTGACGGTATTGGAAAACCTCATCGAGGCGCCAGTCAAGGTTGCTGGCATAAATAAAGAAGACGCGAAGAAAGAAGCTATTGCCATTCTTTCAACACTTCAGTTGGCTGACAAAATTGATTCATGGCCGATGCAGTTATCTGGCGGACAGCAGCAGCGTGTCGCCATTGCACGCGCCCTCATGATGAAGCCTGATGTTTTGCTTTTTGATGAGCCAACTGCAGCACTGGATCCCGAGATCACCAACCAGATCGTAAAGATCATCAACCAATTAAGTGAAACCGGCATTACCCAGGTCGTGGTTACCCATGAAGTCGATTTCGCCAAAAAAATTGCCAGCCACGTTCTCTACCTAGAGCAAGGTCGAATCGTGGAGCACGGTAGCAGAGAAGCCTTCGTCAATCCCGCTACGCAGGAATTTGCCGAGTATCTCACTCACTAATTTAACTTTTTATATTATCTAACAACCTCATACCCTCTGTATCAATCCAGCATAGATCGATACAGGGAACAGTGACGCACGGAGTATTGCGATGAAAAAAATCTTATTGGCTTCCCTAATTGGCCTCGCTTCAACTAATGCAGCGGCTCAAGAAGATATCAAGTTTGCCATGGAAGCTACCTACGCCCCTTTTGAGTATGTTGATGAGAACAACCAGATTCAGGGCTTTGATGTTGATCTCGCCAATGCTCTATGTAAGGAAATCGAGGCTAAATGTTCATTCCATAACCAGCCTTTTGATAGCCTGATCCCCGCTCTGAAATTCCGCCGTTATGATGCTGCCATTTCAGGCATTGATATTACCGAACAACGTCTGCAGCAAGTGAATTTTACTCATGCCTACTATGACAACTCGGCTGCATTTGTGGCCATTGAAGGCAAAGTTGCCGATCAAGCTGCACTAAGCGGCAAGCGTGTGGGTGTGCAGAACGGTTCGACTCACCAGAGCTACCTAACAGAACAAATGGAAGGTGTCACAGCGGTTCCTTATGCCAGCTACCAAGATGCTTTCATCGATATGCAAAATGGCCGTATCGACTCAGTCTTCGGTGATACCGCTGTCGTAGCCGAATGGTTCAAGAAAAATAACACGCTAACTTATGTCGGTGAGCAAGTAACCAATGCCAAGTACTTCGGTAACGGCTTTGGTATTGCCGTGAACAAAAACAACCAGGAATTGGTAGACAAGCTCAATGCTGCACTGAAGACAGTTAAAGCAAACGGTGAATACCAAGTGATCTTCGATAAGTATTTCGGTAAGTAATATGGCTCTATCTGGTTATGCACTAACACTGGCAGAAGCGAGCTGGATGACAGTCCAGCTCGCTTTTGCCAGCCTACTTGTTGGTTTGGTGTTAGCGGTTATATTTGCAAGTGGTGAAATGTCCCGCCACCGCTTTATCTCATGGCCAACCACAGCATTGGTTACCGTACTACGTGGTTTACCTGAGCTGCTTGTGGTGTTGTTTATTTTTTTCGGCTCGACTCAAGTGCTGTTTATTATCACCGGGGATTATGTCGAAGTCAGTCCGTTTCTTTCTGGGGTTATTGCGCTTTCACTAATCTTTGCGGCCTATGCTGCGCAAACACTACGTGGGGCATTAAAAGCTGTTCCCAAGGGGCAGCGTGAAGCGGCAAGCGCACTTGGGATCAGCAAGCTTAGGGCATTTACCCGAATCGTACTACCACAAGCAATCCGCCATGCTCTGCCAGGGTTAACCAACCAGTGGCTGGTTCTATTGAAAGATACTGCACTCGTCTCTTTAATCGGTGTTACTGATCTACTCAAACAGGCACAGCTAACAGCCGCCGCAACGCACGAGAGCTTTACCTGGTATGCAAGCGCTGCTGTAATTTATCTGGTGATCACTCTCCTAACCCAGAGAGCGGTAAAAATGCTCGACAATAAATTTAGTGTTCAGGGCCTAAGTCATAATCAAGGAACCTCTGCATGAATGAACAACATGTCTGGCAGCTACTGGAAGGCCTCACAACGAGCATAGAATTAACGCTTGTTTCCCTATTGGTCGGCTGCATACTGGCACTATTGATGACCATCACCTTGATTTTACGCATCCCTTTCTTACATTGGCTTAGTCGAGGTTTAATTACCCTGTTTACCGGGACTCCGTTATTGGTACAAATCTTTTTGATCTACTACGGACCCGGGCAGTTTGACTCTGTGCGCGAGAGTATTCTGTGGAACTGGCTCAGCCAGCCATGGTTCTGTGCGATGCTAGCCCTAGCCTTAAATACAGCAGCCTACAGTACCCAACTGTTTAAGGGGGCCTTCAACGCTATCCCGTCAGGTCAATGGCAAGCATGCAGGGCCTTGGGAATGAACAAAAAAAATACACTGGGTGTATTGCTTCCCTATGCAATCCGTCGTGCTGTTCCTGCGTACTCCAATGAGGTCATCCTGGTATTTAAGGGCACGTCACTTGCGAGTACCATCACCATCATGGATATCATGGGCTATGCACAGCGTATTAATGCACAAACCTATGACACACTCATGGTATTTAGCATTGCAGGCCTGTTCTATTTAGCGGTAAACGGTATTTTGACCCTATTATTCCGTCAGGTAGAAAAGAAAGCACTGGCTTTTGAAGTAGCCCATTAATCTTTCCCTACTTTGTTCTTTGTGTTATTTCCTTGCCAGTAACAGTTGTTGCTGGCTTTATTTTTTAACTTAATCAATAAAGTATTTTTCAAAATATCCTCTCACACAAATAGGAATCAATCTTGTTTATGGGGCCGTTATTCTCTTAAATATGCACACTCACACTTATTAACAGTTATTACTAAATCCGTTTTTTGAAACAGATCATTAAAAATTAATTACCTCTTTATGGTAATTGGAAATATCCATCAAACTTATAACATCAACAAGGCATAACGATACTTTTGATAAACAGCGTATCGAGAAATGACAAACAAACATTATGACAACAAAAAGATAACAAATACAACTAACGAGCAACAAATCAACAGCCAAACCCTGCCTTAAATTCTATTAATAAATATTAATAAAATAAAACAACTGAATATAATTCTATTATTGCCATTCATCTTTCCGTTGAAGATCAAAAAACACAACGAATAAATATATTAATACCATCAAGCCAATTGAATAAGCCCAAAAATATATTTTATGATCTTTATAAAAATAGAATTGTTAAATTTCCTCTTTGTTTTTTGTTCAACTAATTAATATGCAGGTAGCTCTATGAACAATGGCATTAGCACAGCTGGCCAAGACAAGCAGAAGCTTGAGTGGCGAACGTTCTTTTTAATTACCGTCGTTCTCTTTCCGGTTCTCAGTGTAATGACAGTCGGCGGATACGGGTTCTTCATTTGGATGATGCAGGTATTTTTCCTTGGTCCTCCAGGCCACGGTGGCTGATCCCTACACGTCATTAACCAGAATCAACAATAAGAGAACGCAACATGAAATCATTTATAGTTAAAACTTGGCGGACATTGTCGCGTCCAAGTGTCCATATCAGCCTTGGTGTTCTGACACTCGGCGGATTCCTTGCAGGGATTATTTTCTGGGGTGGGTTCAATACCGCGCTGGAAGCAACCAACACCGAAGAGTTCTGTATTGGCTGCCACACCATGGAAAATAACGTCTACCAGGAACTACAAGAAACGGTTCACTGGAAAAACAACTCAGGTGTTCGTGCAACCTGCCCAGATTGTCACGTACCACACGATTGGACAGCGAAAATCGCCCGTAAAATGCAGGCAAGTAAAGAAGTGTTCGCCCAACTCTTTGGTGATTTAGACACCCGTGAAAAATTCGAAGAACGCCGAATTACCCTTGCCCAGCATGAATGGGATCGTTTCTCTGCCAACAAGTCGCTTGAATGTAAAAACTGTCATGACTACGAAAGTATGAACTTCGATGAGATGCGCCCTACTGCTCGTATCCAAATGAAGCAGGCCGCAGAGCGTGATCAGAGCTGTATCGACTGTCATAAAGGCATTGCGCATAACCTGCCGAAGAACATGGACAGCACTGGCGGCATGATTGCCGAGCTTGAACAGCTAGCTTCTAACACCAAGTTTACTAATGGCGAAGAGTACATCAGCGTACGCCACCTACCGCTATATGAAGACAAAAGCCTGGCAAATGAAGCTGGCCTGCTAAACCCAGCATCTTCAGTGAAAGTTATCGACCAAGCCGGTGATGCAATTCAAGTTGAAGTTTCTGGCTGGCGTAAAGACAAAGGCTTTGGCCGCGTAATCCAAGAAGACTTTGGTATGAACATTGCTGTTGCCTCTCTACTTAAAGAGTCTTCAACCAATGATCAAATTATCGAGAAATTCGAACGTAAAGAAGACGACCTGACTGGTCTGCCATGGCAACGTGTTACTGCCAAGCTTTGGATGAAGAAAGAAGCCCTGCTTGACGATGTTCAGCCAATTTGGGAACAAGCGAAACAGTCTTACCAAACCAACTGCTCTGTGTGTCACACCCAACCAGATGAAGCGCATTTTGACGCCAACACCTGGCCTGGGATGTTCAACGGCATGATGGCATTTGTTAACTTCGATACCGACAGTAAAGCACTGGTACTGAAGTACCTTCAGAAGCATTCCTCAGATTTTTCTGACGGCCACCACTAAGAATTGATGGAGTAATTAAGTATGTCTGTTAGCAGAAGAAGTTTTCTTAAAGGCCTGGCAACCACCAGCGCTGTCTCTGTCATTGGACCAAGCCTGCTGGCTTCAGCCAAAGTGAATGCCGCCGAAACCACCGGTAGCTGGAAAGTCTCAGGTTCTCACTGGGGTGCATTCCGCGCGAATGTTTACGCTGGTAAAGTACAAGAGATCAAGCCGTTAGAAATGGATAAACACCCGACTGAAATGCTTAACGGTATTAAGGGGATTATCTACAGCCCTTCACGTGTTCGTTACCCAATGGTGCGTCTAGACTGGCTGAAAAAACATAAATACAGCGGCGAAACACGCGGTAATAACCGTTTCATCCGTGTGACTTGGGATGAGGCTCTAGATCTATTCTATCGTGAGCTAGAGCGTGTACAGAAAGACTACGGACCATGGGCTTTGCATGCCGGTCAAACCGGCTGGCGTCAAACTGGTCAGTTCCATAGCTGTACCAGCCACATGCAGCGTGCTGTTGGCATGCACGGTAACTTCATTACCAAGGTCGGCGACTACTCTACCGGTGCGGGCCAGACGATCCTTCCTTACGTATTAGGTTCTACTGAGGTTTATGCGCAAGGTACATCTTGGTCTGAAATTATTGATCACAGTAAGAACATTGTATTGTGGGCAACGGATCCAGTGAAAAACCTGCAGGTTGGCTGGAACTGTGAAACCCACGAGTCATATGCTTACCTTGAGAAGCTAAAAGAGAAAGTTGCCAACGGTGAGATCAATGTTCTCTCTGTTGACCCGGTCAAGAACAAAACCCAGCGTTACCTAGGTAACGACCACATGTACATTAACCCGCAAACGGACGTGGCCTTCATGCTTGCCGTTGCGCATACCCTGTACACCGAAGATCTATACGACAAAGAGTTCATCAAAACTTACTGCCTAGGCTTTGATGAGTTTGTGCCTTACTTCATGGGTGAGAGCAAAGACAAGATCGAGAAAACGCCTGAATGGGCTGCTGAGATCTGTGGTGTTGAAGCAGACAAGATCCGTGAATTTGCCCGCATGCTGGTCAATGGCCGTACCCAGATCCTATTTGGCTGGTGTATCCAGCGTCAGGAGCACGGTGAACAGCCATACTGGATGGGTGCTGTTATCGCGGCAATGGTTGGTCAGATTGGCCTGCCGGGCGGTGGCGTCTCTTACGGCCACCACTATAGCTCTATCGGTGTACCTTCTACCGGCTTTGCGGCACCGGGTGGTTTCCCGCGTAACGTTGACCAAGGCCAGAAGCCGAAATGGGACAACAACGACTTCAATGGCTATAGCCGAACGATTCCTGTTGCACGTTGGGTAGACTGTCTGCTTGAGCCGGGTAAAGAAATCAAATACAACGGTTCTAAAGTCATTTTGCCTGACTACAAGATGATGGTGATCAGCGGCAACAACCCTTGGCACCACCACCAGGATCGTAACCGTATGAAGCAGGCTTTCCAGAAGCTGCAAACTGTGGTTACCGTTGATTTCGCCTGGACAGCAACGTGTCGTTTCTCCGATATCGTGCTTCCGGCCTGTACCCAGTTCGAACGAAACGATATCGATGTTTACGGTTCATACAGTGGCCGTGGCCTTATTGCTATGCATAAACTGGTCGATCCGCTGTATCAGTCCAAGACCGATTTCGAAATCTTTACCGAGCTGTCTCGCCGTTTCGGGCGCCACAAAGAATACACCCGTGGTATGGATGAAATGGAGTGGGTACGTTCACTGTATGCTGACTGTCGCGAAGCGAACAAAGCCAAATTCGATATGCCGGAATTTGATGAGTTCTGGGCAAAAGGTGTGCTTGATTTCGGTGAAGGCAAACCATGGGTACGCCACGCAGACTTCCGTGAAGATCCGGAAATCAATGCATTGGGTACGCCATCTGGCTTCATTGAAATTTCCAGCCGCAAGATCGACCGTTTCGGCTACGAACACTGTCAGGGCCACCCAATGTGGTTTGAGAAGAGTGAGCGTTCCCACGGTGGTCCAGGTTCGAAGAAACACCCGTTCTGGATGCAGTCTTGCCACCCTGACAAGCGCCTGCACTCTCAGATGTGTGAGTCGGAAGAATACCGTGCAACGTATGCTGTTAAAGGACGTGAGCCGGTTTACATCAACCCTAAAGATGCGGCAGAAAAAGGTATTAAAGATGGCGATTTGGTTCGTGTATTTAATGACCGAGGTCAGCTTCTGGCAGGGGCGGTGCTTACCGACAGCTATGCGCGCGGCGTGATCCGTATCGAAGAGGGTGCCTGGTATGGCCCGCTTAACGAAAAAGTCGGCGCAATTGATACCTATGGTGATCCAAATACCCTGACTCAGGATATTCCATCTTCAGAGTTGGCTCAGGCAACCAGTGCTAACACCTGTCTGGTTAACTTCGAGAAGTTTACGGGCAAAGTACCACCGGTGACCTCATTCGGTGGCCCGCTGGAAGTTAAGTAAACACCAATAAGGTAAATCTAGCGAGAAGCCCTCCCCCTTCGGCTTCTCGTGAAAAATACATCAATAATTTCAAAGCCCGGTTCTGACTAGTCGTCAGCAACCGGGCTTTTTTATGCCGCTCAATAATGACGCAAATCAACCCCTTCGGGCACACGCAGCGCTTGGCCTTCTCTCAGGTGGTGATTAAAAAATCCCACCGACAAGGCATTACTTGCACTATGCATCACTGCTGAGTCAATACTACCGAGAATACCAGCGTACTTCAGTGGCGGCAGGTGGTTAAGATCGCTAAAATTCATATGCCCGGCCCCCGTAAATACCACCTCGCAGCCACCTTCTGAGTTCGCTATTGCCACCTGCTGATTAATCCATGAATAATCATGGTTAATGCCTTCTAGCTGATTTTCAGTGGAATAGGCAAAGCATACTGGTGCACTGCTTGCTGGATTAACAGAGAAGGAGAAGTGCTGACCATCAAGGTTCAGACCGGCTTTCACTCGCTCGTCATTCATCGCTAAATGAGAAGCCACTGCACCGCCGAATGAATGCCCCAACGCGGCTAACTTGTCGAGATCCAGATGTCCTGTTAACAGCGTCGGTTGATTGCCACTGGCAATATCTGGCAGCGCATCAAGTAACAGCTGATTGTTCTTCAGCCATGGCTGGAAATTGATGACAGCCTTGCTCATAATGGCGCGCTCATACTGCTGCGCTTTTTGCTGCCATTCCGCCAAAGATTGACTTTGACGTAGTTGTTCAAGATGTATCGACATTTCTGTTGCGGTTTCAACATCGAAATCGTCAGCGCTGATAGCAACACTGTCCTGCTGAGGCACTAACTCGCCATTGAGCCGCTTAACAATCAGGCTATGACCTGGGTGGCCCAATGCCAATACGACAAAACCATGGCTCGCTAACTGCTCCATATTAGTCAAACTTTGCTGGGCAAAGGAGCCATAACCGTGATTGAAGAGAAGTACAGGATGTTGCCCGGCCAGCACCTTAGCATTAATAATAGATTCTGTAGGACGCTCATCCGTCATTAGCGCCCCCGGGAAACCCTGTTGCGCGCCTAATGCTTCAGCCAGGTAAGCTGGCATATAGGGTAACCGTTCACCATCAGCACTTGCGCTGGCAGGATACCAGGCCGTGACATGAACAAACTGCTCGCCCTCGGTGACTTCAAACTCAGTAGTCCCCACCTTGTAGGCGCCATCCGGCTTCGGCCTTTCCGGGGCTGGTAACAACAGCACCACTCCCGCTAATAGCACCACTAAGCAGAACAAACCGCTCCCGATTCGAAACAACCATTTCATCACTTATTCCTTATTGTTCATATAGATAGAAATATTTGATATTGGTTGCCAAACGAATACAAGGTGTTTTCTGCTTTCAGTGCTCATCCAGATATTTACAGATTTAAAATGCGTCTGGGTTCACAGTCCTTTAGTCAGGGTCTAAACGACAAAGGGTCAAATCGTCACCATTTCGTTGACACTCTATATCAACCCACTGTCCGTTGAATGTCGCCAGGGAACTATCTGAAGACATATATCCCCACATCGTATTATTTTCAACTAGCCCCTCAAGGCTGATCTCGTTGTCTCTTTCTTCGAGTTCTATTTCTTTCAGTACATTTTGCCCACCTCGTTGTTTACCAACGAGTTCCAGCCAGCTTCCATTGAGAGTGCCTACCGTTAAGCCATCATCAAACTGCGTGTTAGCCATAATCTCAAATGCAATCCCGTTAATCGACAATTCACCATTGAGATAAGCCGCTTCGCCTTCCACTTTAAATTCAAAGTTATCGGGTGTATCAAGTTGTGCTTCGAAGTCGACTCTAGTTGCAACCAAGCTATCTCCTGATTGCTCAAGTTCTAATTCAACTATTGCACCGCTAAGTAAACTTTCCCTGTTACCATCATCAAACACGGTACTGTCATCGACCGTAATAATTAAATGACCGGCGACCTCAAAGAGTGATTTATCTTCACTAACCCAAGTCACAATCCCTTCCAATTCCAGCCCTTCAAAGTCATCGTTATCTTTAATATCAATAACTGAAGCAACAAAACGTCCATCAACGAACTGACCGAAAACCTCAACCCACATCCCATTTACTAGCTGACGACTATCTTCAACACTTGCATTATCGAACTCAACAGTAACTGTACCAAGTATGAAAGTACTCAATGTACTATCCAACCCACTTAGACTGCCTTCAATTTCAGCACTAGATAGCGCATCAACTTTATTAATTGAGGTTGTTTCCCAGCTACCGTCAGGGTGCATTCTGGCAAACACTAGTACCCAGTCCCCAACAGCTAAGCCATTCGATGAATAGTTAAAGGTTAAACCGTTAACAGTAATCTGATCGGCGGACAAAGATGAGATTTGCCCAGTAACCGTTGGCTCCAAAACAATACGTTGCGCATTGCCATCGGAATAGCTAACTTCAACAGTCATACCAACTGTTACCTTATCAAAACCATACTCATTATCGTCATAACTAACTTCCGCCAATGATGCATCGAGACTACGTCCATTAAGGCCAATGACCGACTCAGTGTATGAGACCCGATCTACCGTGCCATTTGTCTTAGAGACTGCGCCATTACTTCCGCCACTGGAAGAATCAGAGCTATCACCACCGCAACCCACGAACAAACCGCAACACATCACCGCATACATCAATGCTTTCATATAACCACCAATTCTAAGTGTTAACAGCAACGAATATGTGGCTAGATTCTAGCTAATCCAATTTATTTCATCAGACTCCAAAATAAGACACGATAAAAATATCTCGACTAATGCCAACAATGAAATGCTGAAAAAAAACTAAACTATTGAAGCGGCCTGAAACCCGTATGCTGGTACATCGCGCCTATTTTGAGGAGTTTTACATATGCCTAAAGCATTAATTGTATTAACCAGTCACTCACAGATGGGTGAAACCGATGAAAAAACAGGCTTCTGGCTATCTGAACTCACCCACCCCTACTACGCTATCGTCGATCGTGGCATTGAGGTTGAAATAGTCTCGATTCAGGGAGGAGAAACGCCCGTTGATCCGCGAAGTTGGGATGAAGAAGATAAACGTAACGTACGTTTCATGGCAACGCCTGAACTAATTGATGCCCTTAAAAATAGCAAGTCACTGGATGATATAGAGCCTGCCGATTATCAGGCCATTATTTTTGCAGGCGGGCACGGTACTATGTGGGATTTTCCTAACGATCCTGATGTGCAAGACGCAGCTGCCGCTATTTACGAACAAGGTGGTATTGTTGCTGCCATCTGCCATGGGCCTGCCGCCCTGATCAATATTAAGCTATCCGATGGTCGTCTTCTTATTGATGATAAGCGAGTGACCGCCTTTAGTAATGCCGAAGAAAGTGCGGTACAGCTAACTGATATCGTCCCCTTCTCGTTACAGGATGAATTGATGATCGCAGGTGCACACTATGTCGAACTACCGGCCTGGTCCGCCAATGTGGTCGTCGATGATCGGCTCGTTACCGGGCAAAACCCGCAATCCGCAGCAGGTGTCGGCGAGGCAGTCTGTGATCTACTTTTGATGTAAATACGGGGGGAACTAGTGCAGGTATCAACCCATGAAATGGTAGTTTTTTTATTGCAGAAAAAGCCATATTGCAGGGCAGGCATTTCGCCTACCCTGCTTTGAAAAATGATCCGATGTTAACGTCGGTATAAGTTTTCCTTGTAAGCAAGGCTGCCCCACAGGGCATTCGCCTTAGCCATTTTGATCATCGACTGAGGAACCTCACGATCGCGCAATTCAGTCGTCCCTTCATCATAATAAAAACCTTGGGGAGCTTTATCTGGCTGAAACACAACAACATCATTATTGTTATCCATCCAGGCAAAGTTCTTGTAGAATTGCATCATTACACGCAATTTCTTGTTGTCGATATCCTTGGTCAAATCATGCCCAATCATCGGGTTGTAACTGCTTACGCCAATAAGAGACAACAGTGTTGGCGGTAAATCAATCTGGCTGGTTAGGCGCTTATCCTGTTTAGGAGTGATCCCCTCACCAATGATCACCGCCGGAATACGGAAGTGATCAATAGGCACAAGTTGGTTACCGTAAGCACGAGAGTCATGATCGGCAACCACGACAAAAATCGTATCATCCCAATATGAAGACTGTTTCGCCTGCTTAAAGAATTCACCTAAAGCATAGTCGGAATATTTGGCCGCATTTTCTCGTGTTTGTTTCGGCGCATTATACGGTTCGATTCGTCCATCAGGATAGTCGTAAGGACTATGGTTTGACGACGTGAACACTAAACTAAAGAACGGCTGATCTTGAGCGTTTAATTTCGTGAATTGCTTATGCGCTTTTTGGTAAAGATCTTCATCTGATGCCCCCCAAGCGCCCACAAATGTCGGATTATCAAAGGTTGGGAAATCCTGCATATCAGTGAAGCCATTGCCGAGGAAAAAGCTCTTCATATTATCGAAATGGCTCTCTCCACCGTAAACAAACTGGGTGTGATACCCCTTATCTTTAAGCAAATCGGCAATCGTAAAGAAATTGGTTTGACTCTTGCCTAGTTTTACAACAGCACGTGATGGTGTTGGTGAAAACCCGGTTACTACCGCTTCAATACCACGAACAGAACGGGTACCTGTGGCATACATACGGTTAAAGTTCCAGCCTTCCTGCATCAGTGAATCGAGGTTCGGGGTTAACGGTAACCCACCTAACGCGCCGACATACCTGGCACCTAGACTCTCTTGCAGCAGAATAACCAGATTTTTAGGCTTACCTTTATATGTCGATTCATGATAGGCCATAGTTGGTACTGAGCTTGATGTAAATTCAGCACTGTCTCTACCGGTGGATTCTCGAACCAGATCGACAATTTCACTGGTGTCCATCTTACCGTAGTATTTAAGAGCGCTGTCTTCCGAGCCCATCTGCTTAGCAGCAAAGACCATCGAGTAAGATGAATTTAAAGTGAGATCATTGATCAGCGGATCAGTTGAAAAGGCAACCATTGCCGGGTTAAGCGGGCGATGTCCAAGCGACGATCGTGCCCCCATCACACCAGTCACCACTACCAGCATAGCCAATACTATACGCCAGCGTTTTCGAGGGAAGGTCAAACCCGTTACTAAATGATGGGTAAGTTTCCAGCCCCAATATAGGGTTGCAGAACTGATCAGCGCACCAAGAAACAACTCCAATTTATATCCGCTCCAAAGCATACCAAACACTTCTTTGGGATAAATCAGGTACTCAATAAACAAACGGTTTGGCCGAACATCATACTCCATGATAAATGAAGGAGTTGCCGCTTCCATATAGACCAAAAACCAAAGGCCTAACACTATCCATACCCTTAAAATAAAGAGCCAAGCTTTTCCAATTATATTGTTTGCGGCTAATAAACAAGTTAATAGCCCTGGTAAAATCAGCAGATAGCTTAATGTCGCAAGATCGATTCGAACGCCACTGAGAATGATTTTTAACCATCCATTGGCATCAGTTACTCGCTCTCCTTGCCATAAGGCTAATCCAATTCGAGATAAGGTAAGAATAAAAAGAGAAATTATTATTGTTGTAAAGATTGGGTATAAGACACCCAGCCTTTTTTTGACAGAAGCTGTCATTGTTACTTCCTGTATATAAATCAGTAATTAAAGAACTACATTTGAAAAAACAATATACAACCAGGTTGATATCGCCATAATAAGAGTTAATAGGACAGCTGCAGACCCCATATCTTTAGCTTGTCCTGAAAGTTCGTGGTATTCAGATCCAATCCGATCTACGACAGCTTCTACGGCTGAATTAAGCAGTTCAACAATAATAACAGCCATTACCACGCCAATAAGCAGAAGTTTCTCCAGCCCACTAACCGGCAGCAACAACGCTATAGGCGACAATATACAAAGTGCAATAAGCTCTTGCCGAAACGCGGCTTCACAACGCCAAGCGGCGCATAAACCCAACCAGGAGTATTTTGTTGCATATAATAGACGTACAAGTCCTTTTTGCTTGTTGTTCACACGACACCTTTCGTTTAAAACGAATATCAAAGGTAAATATGAAATTATTAGGGTGAGTAATAATTAAAAAGTTCCGATGAATATACTTATTTATTTCCCTGTCGATATTATATTTCATAAATATAGAAGCAGAAAGATGCAATTATACACATATAAAAAACTCAGCCATGGGCTAATTTATTTCTATGTACTTGTTTGTAATGAAATGTATGGGGCGAATAGAATTTTAAATATAGTTTACCGCCTCACTATCGTTCAAAAAACGAGCGATTCAGTTCACATAATCGAACTAAAATAGGACAATACTTATAAAAGTAAAAGCAGACTCAAGAAATGAGCTAGAAAAGCGAAAACATGGCTTGAAGTTAAATACAAACATGACAGACCAAGATTGGATCTGTCACGCAATATAGTGTTACATGTCGTTGCTGTTTAGAAGTTAAACAACACGAACCCCAGACGACATCAAACGCTCTGGCGTTAATAAGACGCTTTCAGACTCGTCGTCCGTTTCGGCACAAAGCAGCATGCATTCAGATGTCTCACCCCGCATTTTCGCTTTTGCCAAGTTGACTAGTACCACAACTTGCTTACCCATCAGTTCTTCTTCAGTGTAGTAAGGCACAAGACTCGTTACGGTTTGCAATGTCTTCTCACCAATATCTATCTGAACAATATAAAGCTTATCTGCATTTTGATGGCGTGCGACTTCGATAATTTTACCAACCCGGATATCTAGCTTGGCAAAGTCTCCGTATGAAATAGTACTCACCTTCATCTCCTTGTTCTTACTGCATCAAATAAAAGTTTTACTAAACTTTACTGTTAACGATTACAATATCAACCAGGCCATGATTTACAAGGGATCTAAGTCTCATTTGCTAATGTTCACGATGGTAATAATTGCGTTATTTTCACTACCATTGTTAAATAGCAGACTTGCTAACAATGGCTGATACCAGCTGTCTGTACCGAGGTAATAATGGCAACCATCAAGGACGTCGCAAAAGAAGCTGGCGTATCCGTTGCGACCGTGTCGCGCGTTATCAATAAATCCCCCAAAGCCAGTAAAGCTTCAATTGAATCCGTAACGGCTGCGATGAGTAAACTGGGGTATCGTCCCAATGCGAATGCGAGGGCTCTGGTTAGCCAATCAACCAACACCATGGGCGTGCTGGTCGGTGATGTTTCCGATCCCTTCTTTGGCTCGATGCTTAAAGCTGTCGATAAAATTGGCCGTAGTCATGGTAAACATATACTCATCGGAAATGGCTACCACAATGCCAATACTGAGCGAGAGGCTATCGAGTTGCTGATCAACAGCCGCTGTGAGTCACTTGTCATCCACAGCAAAGGGCTGAGCAACAAGGAACTAATTGATTTTGCAAGTGAAGTACCGGGAATGGTGCTCATAAATCGCTTTATCCCGGAGATCGCAGAACGCTGTATTGCACTGGATAACCATAAGGGCTCTTATCTGGCGACGGAATATCTGATTAAACACGGCCACCAGCACATCGGTTACATTTGCTCTAACCATGAGATTGAAGATACCGAACAGCGAAAAGCGGGATACATCGATGCCCTAAAAGCTTACGGCCTGCCACATAGCGAAAGTTATGTTGAATATGGCACACCAGACGAACAGGGAGGCGAACAAGCCATGACAAACCTGCTGGCAAAAAATATCCCGCTTACAGCAATTGCAACCTATAACGATTATATGGCGGCGGGCGCGCTGTCCGTGCTTGATGAAAACAGCATTGATGCCCCGCACCAGATGTCGCTTATCGGTTTTGATGACGGCTTGATTGCCAAATACCTCCACCCCAAGCTAACCACCGTTCGTTACCCTATCCAGATAATGGCTGAAAAAGCCGCTTCGCTAGCACTGCAACTCGCAAAGAATGAGTCGGTGGAAAATGATACTCGGATTTTTGTACCCACACTGGTAAGGCGTTTATCAGTAGAAAAACTATCAAGTTAATCTAGCAAGGATTTCGAGGATAGTGGGAGCTCGCGAAAAATCAAAGCCCTTGCAACAACAAATAAACAAGGGCTTTAAGCAATATTCGAGCTATATCTAGAAGCTTATAGCCGAGGAAAAACGATAAACCGTGCTGTGGTCATACTCCGTTTCTGGCATTAATATACAGCTTTCCTGCGGCCATTCGGGATGGTTAGGGGAGTCAGGCAAGTACTGAGTCTCTAACGCAAAGCCCGCATAATTCTGATACTCACCTCCTTCACGATTAGGGCAACCAGCCAGGAAGTTTCCGGTATAAAGCTGCATAGCCGGCTTGGTCGTCAAGACTTCCATTGCTAGCAAGCCATCTGGTGATATGGCTCGTGCTGCAATATTCTCAGCATCTTTACATGTCCTGGCCAATAAAAACGAATGATCGTAGCCTGACGCTAGCTGTTGCTCTTCATCTTGAAGAAAGTCCGCGTCAATGTTTTTGCCTTCACGGAAATCAAAGCCGGTATTTGCAACTGCTCTTAACTCCCCTTTCGGGATCCCTTTGTCATCGGTTGGCAGAAAATAGTCAGCGGCAATGGTTAACCGATGCGCAAGACAGTTCTCGCCGCACAAGTCACCTTGCAAGTTAAAATAACCATGGTTGGTTAAGTTAACAGGACAGGCCTTATCGGTCTTTACATAGTATTTAATTTCTACCGCATTATCGTTGGTCAAGGTGTAACTGACAGTCACCAATAATGTGCCCGGAAACCCCTGGTCGCCATCTTCAGAAGTCAGTGAGAAGGCAACTTGCTGCTCATCTTGCGTTTCAACTTTCCAGCGACGACGGTTAAACCCATTAGGCCCGCCATGTAGACAGTTTTCGAATTGGTTTGTAGCCACCTGATAGCTTTCGCCATTGAAGCTAAACTTTCCTTGGTTTATCCGGTTGGCATAGCGACCCACCGTTGCCCCCAAGTAAGCCTGTTGCTGGTTAAACTGCGCCATCGTTGAGACTCCGAGTAACACCTCGCGCAACTCGCGACCAACGGGAACCAAGCAACTTAACCATGTGGCACCAATATCCATTAAAGTGACTGTCATACCATTCGGGTTAATTAGGGTTATCAGCTGTGCCGGTTTCCCGTCTGATGCTGGCTCCTGGGTCATACTCTGATGCAAAACATTATTCTCAGTCATGGCTAATGCCCCTAGACAAGCTCAGGGGAAAGAACACGTACCTCATCTGCACCTGCCATCGCTTTACAAACGTAGATACTCTCTTTCAGCCCTGTTTCTGCTTGATACTTGGCTTCAACGGCTTCTTTGACTTGGGTAACAAGAGCCGGAGGCATAATAGCGACAATACAGCCACCGAAGCCGCCGCCGGTCATACGTACCCCGCCCTGATCGCCAATCACCTCTTTGACCATCTCAACCAAAACATCGATTTCACGCACGGTGATCTCAAAATCATCGCGCATTGAGGCATGTGACTGCGCCATCAGTTCACCCATCAACGTCATATCACCATTTGATAGCGCCTCCGCAGCCCGCTCTGTCCGAGCATTTTCAGTGATTACATGACGAGCACGTTTGGCAACCATTGGCTCAAGATCGTTTTCACGCTCGTTAAACTGCTCAATGGTGACGTCTCGCAGTGCCTTCACACCAAAGATACGGGCTGCTTCTTCACATTGTTGGCGGCGGGTATTGTATTCACTATCGACCAAGCCGCGTTTTTTGTTGGAGTTGATAATGACAACGGCCATGTCTTCCGGCATCGATACTGTACGGGTTTCCAATGATCGGCAATCAATTAGCAATGCATGATTCGCTTCACCTTCGGCAGAAATAAGCTGATCCATAATCCCGCAATTACAGCCAACAAACTGGTTTTCTGCCTGCTGCCCGTTCAGAGCAATCTCTTGCTGAGAGATCGATAACTCATAAAGCGTTTTGAATGTCTGGCCAATCACGACCTCCAATGCAGCAGAGGAACTAAGTCCTGCGCCCTGAGGAACATTACCACTGACAGTGATATCTGCACCGCTAAATTCATAGCCACGCTCTAGCAAGCATTTCACAACCCCCTGAACGTAATTAATCCACATACAGTTTTGGTCAAAGATGATAGGTTCAGCAATATCAAACTCTTTCACTTCATTACCATAATCTACCGCAACCACTCGAACTCTGGTGTCATCTCGGCGACTGGCAGCAACAACCGTTTGGTAGTCAATCGCACACGGCAAAACAAAACCGTCGTTATAGTCAGTATGTTCACCAATTAGATTGACGCGACCCGGAGCCTGAATGATATGGCCAGGCTCGTAGCCCAACACATTAGAAAATACGGCCGATACAGTGTTGATAAGTACTTGTGATTTGCTAACTATTGTCATGTTGTTATTCCTAGTCATCATTCTTATTGTTCGCGGAAATGGATATCGCTAAGGGCGCGTAATTTCTCGGCGGCCTGCTCTGCCGTTAAGTCGCGCTGGCTTTCTGCCAGCATTTCATAGCCAACCATAAATTTTCGGACCGTAGCCGAACGTAGCAACGGCGGATAGAAGAGCGCATGTAGCTGCCAGTGTTCCGTCGAGGTATCCCCCTCTTTGAAAAATGGCGCATAATGCCAGCCCATCGAATATGGGAATGAGCATTTGAACAGGTTGTCATAACGGCTCGTCAGCTTTTTAATCGCGAGAGCAAGATCATCTCGCTGCTCATCGGTCAGCTCATCCATCCGACGGATGTGTACTTTCGGCAATAGCATGGTTTCAAATGGCCATGCCGCCCAATAAGGCACAACAGCAATCCAGTGCTCGGTTTCAACCACAGTGCGAGAGCCGTCAGCCATCTCACTCTGTGCGTAATCCACCAACAAGTTCGTGCCATGAATTTCAAGGTAATGACGAAGATTGTCGTCTTTCCGGGCAATTTCATTCGGCAGAAAGCTGTTTGCCCAAATCTGGCCATGTGGATGAGGTTGAGAGCAGCCCATTGCCGACCCTTTATTTTCGAATGCCTGAACCCAAACATATTCCTGGCCCAACTCTTCAATTTGCTCGTTCCAGGTATCAATGACATTACGAATTGTCGTTACGGACAGTTCGGGCAATGTTTTACTGTGATCCGGCGAGAAACAGATGACTCGGCTCAGGCCGCGGGCACTTTCAGAACGGAATAGCGGATTCTCTGACTCTGGGGCATCAGGTGTATCCACGGTTAGAGCCGCATGGTCATTATTAAAGACATACGTACCGGTATAGTCCGGATTTTTGTCACCAGAAACGCGGGTATTGGTTGGACACAGGAAGCACCCCGCATCATATTGGGTGTCTTCGGCGGCCTCCGGTGCTTCATCCGCACCTTGCCACGGACGCTTGGCTCGGTGAGGCGAAACGAGTATCCACTGCCCTGTCAAAGGGTTATAACGACGATGCGGATGATTGACAGGATTAAATTTTATTTCAGACATAAGCTTCTCAATGTTTGTTTGCCACCAGCCAATAGCTAATGGGAATAATTTCTAGTTCTGGGTCCTGCAGGTGTTTCTAGCGTCTCGTAAGTGCTACGAGAAGACTCTTCCAGGTACAGCTCTTACAACTACCGACACTTCCTTGATGCTTAATACCCCTGTGGGTTATTTGACTGCCAGCGCCAGGTATCTTGCGCCATCTCAGAGACGGTAAAACGCGCTTTCCAGCCTAATAATTCGTTTGCCTTCTGGGTGTCAGCCCAACATTCAGCAATGTCTCCTGCTCTACGAGGGCAAATTTGGAAGGCAATCTCATAGCCGCATGCTTCACTAAATGCGCCAACCATTTCCAACACACTGCTTCCCTGCCCGGTCCCCAGGTTGAAAATATGCAGGCCGGCGGTTTCACCGACAGATTTCAATGCCGCAATATGGCCATCAGCCAAATCCATCACATGAATATAATCACGTACACCCGTTCCATCTGGCGTCGGATAGTCATCACCAAATACAGATAGGTATTCACGTCGGCCAACAGCAACCTGAGCAATAAACGGCATCAGGTTATTGGGAATGCCTTGCGGATCTTCTCCCATCTTGCCTGAAGGATGGGCCCCGACAGGGTTGAAGTAACGAAGCAACGTAATACTAAATTCCGGTATCGCGAGCTGGATATCTCGCAGACACTCTTCAACCATGAATTTGCTGCGGCCATAAGGGTTGGTGACCTGCCCGGTGGCAGTAGACTCAGTGATCGGCATAATGTCGGGATCGCCATAAACCGTCGCAGACGAGCTAAACACCAAGCTTGTTACACCCGCCGTTTTCATGGCATCAACCAGCACCAAAGTGCCATGTACGTTGTTGTCGTAATATTCCAGCGGTTTTTCGACCGACTCGCCCACCGCTTTTAATCCTGCGAAATGAATAACCGAACCAATACGGTGCTCGTTGAAGATTCGAGCCAGTAACTCACGATCACGAATATCGCCTTGATAAAATACTGGCGTCACTCCAGTGAGTTCATGGATCCGTGTCAGCACGGCCTCTTTGCTGTTACAAAGGTTGTCAACAATGACAGGCTCAATCCCTTCCTCAATCATTTGGACACAGGTATGACTGCCGATGTAACCCATTCCGCCTGTAACTAATACCTTCACGGTTGTTCTCCTGCTGCCAGTTCATCATCAGGCAAGTAGTTTGCGCGCCCTATTGCCCCATCTGCTAAAAAGTCTAACAAGCAACCAGCAGGTCGATCCGTGATCAAAACCACACTTGTGTAAACGTTTCCACAACCTCTCACAAATAACTGCACGACCTAAAACAGCCAAAAGCCCAGCTATTTAGCGAGATTTAATGAAATAACATCAGATTGAAGTGAGGTTAAAGAAAAAGAAATGAAAGGATTTCGGCTCATTAGTGTAAACGATTTACACGCTATGGATACCGAAACAAGTAAAAGCACCAACAGAAACTCGATAATTTTACTAAAAAAACATAATATACAAAGTTAGTTGCACTAATACAGTGAATTACCCGCTACACCGGAGGAATAATGGCAACACTAAAGGAAATCGCCACCGAAGCAGGCGTTTCGCTCGCTACGGTTTCCAGGGTACTAAATGATGATCCTAGCCTGAGTGTTAAGGAAGAAACCAAGCGCAGAATTTTTGAGATTGCAGAAAAACTAGAATACAAAACAACGCAATCACGCAAGGCCAGCACCAAGCACCGCCTCCATTTTCTTGCAGTGTTTAACTATAAGCAGGACATTGAGGTCAACGATCCCTACTACCTATCCATCCGCCACGGTATCGAAACACAATGCGAGAAGCTGGCCATTCAGTTGACCCACAGCTATGAAGGCAAAGTCGACGGCAAGCTCAAAAATATTGACGGGGTTCTGCTCGTCGGCCGCCAGTCCGAGCAAACACTAGAGCAGATCAAAGCGCTTACCAGCAATATCACCTACATCGACTATACGGATTTCGATCATGAATTTGATTCGGTTGATATCGACCTTGCGAGGATCAGCAAAGAAGTCATCAATTTCTTTACTGAACAAGGGTATAGCCGCATTGGCTTTATCGGCGGACAAGACAGTATCGATCAACCCGATATTCGGGAGATTGCCTTTGCTGAATATGGTCAACTAAAGCAGGTTGTATCTGAACAGGATATCTATCGTGGGGATTTTTCCAGCTCGTCCGGTTACAAGCTGGCTAAAGTAATGCTTGATGGTGACTATCCTAATGCTTTGTTTATTGCTTCAGACTCTATCGCAATCGGTGTGCTTCGCGCTATCCACGAAAAAGGCTTACGTATTCCTGAGGATATCTCGTTAATCAGCGTTAACGATATCCCGACGGCCAAGTTTACTTTCCCTTCCCTCTCGACAGTAAAAATTCACTCAGAACTAATGGGCAGCCAAGCTGTAAACCTGTTACTCGATAGAAGCAGAGATGGCCGGGTTATCCCAATTCGAGTCTATGTACCAAGCAAACTCAAGCTACGGGATACAACCAAGTAAAATTTTCCCAAATATAAGCCCATGATTTATATAAAGACGGTACTAAAGCTACCGTTTTTTTTATTGCTCCAATACCATGAAACAATACCTCGAAACAGCCCCCTTGTGATTCCCGCTACCAACAGCAATCCACTTATACCCAAGCGATTTCAAGCTGCTTGGGTAAATAAACTTTTACTGTTATCCGGCTCACAAAGCTGAGCACAAAACGTGACCAAGTTAAAATAAACAAATTTTACCTGTTTGTTTTACTAAAACTTTAACTAATATCTTTTCTCAGATTATCGAGATATGTCCAGGAGGCATTGTGAATAACTGGGAAAACATCAACCGCCTTAGCGAAAACAGAATGGAGCCACGTGCTTACTTCTTTTCATATGACGCATTCAACACTGCCAAAACGTTCCAACGTGATTTAAGCAGCCACTTTATGCTGCTCAGTGGACAGTGGACATTTAACTTCTTCGAAAACCCACTGCTTGTTCCTGAAAAATTTTATTGCCAGGAAATGGCTGACTGGCCGCACATTAAAGTACCGAACATGTGGCAGATGGAAGGCCACGGCAAGCTTCAATACACCGATGAAGGCTTCCCCTTCCCGATTGATGTTCCCTTCGTTCCTACCGATAACCCGACAGGAGCTTACCAACGCAGCTTTACACTGTGCGATTCATGGGACGACAAACAAACCATCATCAAATTCGATGGGGTAGAAACCTACTTTGAAGTGTATGTGAACGGCCATTATATTGGCTTCAGCAAAGGCAGTCGCCTTACCGCTGAATTTGATATCTCTGCCTTTGTACAGTCAGGTAAGAATTTGCTCGCGGTTCGTGTGATGCAGTGGGCTGACTCAACCTACATTGAAGATCAGGATATGTGGTGGACAGCAGGGATTTTCCGCGACGTCTATCTCATCGGAAAACCACAGGTTCATGTACAGGATTACACCGTACGCACTGAATTCGATGAGCAATATCAAAGTGCTACGCTAAGTTGCTCTGTAGTGCTGGAAAACCTGCTCGACCATCAAGTCCATGGCTACCAGCTCGACTACGCCCTGTATGACGGCGGCCAGCTGGTCGCGAAAGGCAGCAATGACAATCTGCTAATTGCTGACCGTCATACCACCGAGTTTGCCATCGATGTAACAAAACCAGTTCAGTGGACGGCTGAAACCCCACACCTGTACCAGCTGTTCCTGACACTGAAAGATCACAGCGGCAAGGTATTGGAGATCATTCCGCAACGCGTTGGTTTCAGAGATATCAAAGTCCGTGACGGCCTTTTCTACATCAACGACCAGTATGTCATGCTGCACGGAGTCAATCGTCATGACAACGATCACCTTAACGGTCGTGCTGTCGGTATGGATCGTGTAGAGAAAGATCTGATCCTGATGAAGCAGCATAACCTCAATGCTGTCCGAACCGCCCATTACCCCAATGACCCGCGCTTTTACGAGCTATGTGATATCTATGGTTTATTTGTAATGGCCGAGACCGATGTCGAATCCCATGGTTTTGCCAACGTTGGCGATCTGAGCCGGATCACCGACGATCCCGCGTGGGAAGGCGTGTATGTCGATCGCATCGTCCGGCATATCCATGCCCAGAAAAACCATCCGAGTATCATCATGTGGTCTCTAGGCAATGAATCCGGCTACGGCCGCAATATTCGTGTAATGTACCAACAAGCCAAGCTCATCGATCCAACACGACTTGTTCACTACGAAGAAGACCGTGATGCAGAAGTTGTCGATGTCGTCAGTACTATGTATTCCCGTGCCCAGCTAATGAATTACTTCGGCGAGCACCCAATGGACAAGCCGCGCATCATCTGTGAGTACGCCCATGCAATGGGAAATGGTCCCGGAGGTCTTACCGAGTACCAAAATGTCTTTTACAAGCACGACCATATTCAGGGACACTTCCTGTGGGAGTGGTGTGATCACGGCATTTTAGAGCACGATGAAAATGGCCGGGATGTATATAAATATGGTGGTGACTACGGCGATTATCCGAACAACTACAACTTCTGTATGGACGGACTTGTCTACTCTGATCAAACCCCAGGGCCCGGCCTAAAAGAATATAAACAAGTGGTTTGCCCGGTCAAAGTCCATGACAAAGATATTGCCAACGGCATCCTTACTATCGAGAACAAGTACTGGTTCTCGAACCTTGACGATATTACGCTGCAAATTGATGTCCGCGCAGAAGGCGAAACCCTTGCCCACCACCAGCTCAGCGTGGCCAACGTGAAGCCCGGTGAACGCCGTGATATTCAGTTTGCCTTACCTGAGCTCGACGAGCGCGAAGTGTTTGCCAATATCGCGGTTCTGAAAAATTCCCGCACAGCATATAGTGACGCGAACCACCAACTGGGCGTATTCCAGTTTAGTTTAAAGCCAAACACTGCTCAGCATCCCCGCTTTGTCAATCATAATGCAACCCCGTTGGCTGTGGTAGAAGAGCGCCTGCAGTGGATTATCCAAGGCTATGACTTCACCCTCTCGTTCTCGAAAGTGAACGGTAAGCTTACCTCTTGGGTACACCAACAAACAGAGCTCATTGCCAGCACACCGAAGATGAATTTCTTCAAACCGATGATCGATAACCACAAACAAGAGTACGAGGGCCTGTGGGAACCCGCACACTTGCAAATCATGCAGGAGCACTTCCGCACTATAGAGGTTGAATCAATCGACGGCAAAGTCATTGTCACCTCCACCAGCATTGTTGCTCCGCCGGTACTTGATTTCGGCATGCGCTGTTCATACCGCTACGAAATCCACCCTGAAGGCCAGGTAAACCTGACACTTTCAGGCGTTAAATACGGTGAATACTCACATGTTATTCCTGCTATCGGCCTGGACATCGGGATCAGCAATCAATTTGAACTGGTTGAGTACTACGGCCGAGGACCAGAGGAAAACTATCTCGACAGTCAACAGTGCAACATCATTGATATCTACCAAACCACTGTCAGCGATATGTTCGAAAACTATCCGTTCCCGCAAAACAACGGTAATCGTCAGAATGTTCGCTGGGCTTCGCTGGCAAATCGTCAGGGTAAGGGCATTTTGGTCAAGCCACAGCAGCAGGAAATTAACCTGAGTGCATGGCACTACACCAGTGATCAGCTACATGCAGCACAGCATATTAACGAGCTAGAGCCAAGTGGTTTCATCACCCTGAACCTGGATCACAAGGTCATGGGATTGGGTTCCAATTCCTGGGGCTCTGAAGTTCTCGATTCATACCGTGTGTATATGGATGACTTTGAATACAGCCTGACTCTGGCTCCCTTTACCAAAGGGGACTGCAGTTCAAGCTTCTTCGCTAGCCAGGCCTTTACCGAAATCCCAGAGGGTGGAGACAAATAATGATCATATTAGCCAACCTGGAGCAATTCAAAACTCTTTACCGTGATGGCAGAAAGTGGAATCGCTGCGTCGAAGCCATCGAGAACACCGGCAATATCCGCGACGGTGTCTACCACTCTATCGGGGATTCACTGATTTATATGATTGAAGACGGTGTCGCCGGCAATACCGAGGATTTTGTCGGCAACCGCCGCTACTTTGATGTTCATTACTATCTCGAAGGTCATGAAACCATCGAAGTAGCCAATAAACAACAACTACATACATCCCAGCCTTATCAAGACGAGACTGACCGAGAGTACCTGAAGGGCCGTGGCGTACTGCATACCGTTGGCAGTGGCCAAGTGGTTATTTTCAATAACGACGAAGCCTATCGCTTTGCCGGTGACAAACGAGTTCGCAAGGTGATACTCAAAGTCACGGTTGAAGATGGCTACTTCCTAAACAAATAACAAAAACAACAGCGTCGGTTGTTCTGGCACACCGGAACAACCGACAACGATAAAAAAGTGGCCGAGGTCAATAACAACCAGGCCCATCCACCCTACAATCTTTAACGTGATTCATCGGAGTACCCTATGTCTCAATCAGCACGTAATACGATAGGTAAGTTCGGATTACTATCCATGACTTTCGCCGCCGTATACAGCTTTAACAATGTCATCAATAATAATATTGAAATCGGGCTGTCGTCCGCCCCCATGTTCTTTATTGCCACTATCATATACTTCATCCCATTTTGTTTGATTATTGCTGAGTTTGTATCGCTCAATAAAGATTCAGAAGCAGGGGTCTATGCCTGGGTAAAAAGTGCCCTAGGAGGGCGCTGGGCGTTTATGGCTGCCTATACCTACTGGTTCGTTAACCTATTCTTCTTCACATCCCTGTTACCACGTGTACTTGCCTATGCGTCCTACGCCTTTCTTGGTTATGAGTATGTACTTACTCCGCTTGCAACAACGATTCTCAGCACGATGCTGTTTGCCTTTGCCACCTATGTTTCAACCAATGGGGCAAAAATGCTCGGCCCAATAACCTCCGTCACCTCATCGTTCATGCTGCTTCTAACGCTGTCATACATCATGCTATCCGGCGCTGCTGTAATGGGCGGTGTACAGCCTGCCGATCCAATAACCATCGAAGCCATGACGCCAAGTATTAACTGGGCATTCTTTGGCGTTTCAGCATGGATTTTCATGGCTGCCGGCGGTGCTGAGTCTGTTGCTGTCTATGTAAACGATATCAAAGGCGGCCATAAGTCCTTTGTTAAAGTCATCATCTTGGCTGGTATCTTCATTGGTGCGCTGTACTCAGTATCTTCAATCCTGATCAACGTCTTTGTCGAACGTGAAGCACTAAAATTCACAGGAGGGTCGGTTCAGGTGTTTGAGGGAATGGCAGCTTACTTCGGCCTGCCAGAAATGCTGGTTAACCGTTTTGTCGGATTAGTGTCATTCACGGCTATGTTTGGCTCTCTACTAATGTGGACGGCGACACCGGTGAAAATCTTCTTCTCGGAAATTCCAAAAGGTATTTTTGGTGAGAAAACGGTTGCTCTTAACAAGCACGGCGTCCCTGCTCGCGCAGCATGGATTCAGTTCATGATTGTTATCCCACTGATGATTATCCCTACCTTGGGATCCGAAACCGCCCAGGATCTTATGAACACAGTGATCAACATGACAGCAGCGGCCTCAATGCTACCACCATTATTCATCATGCTGGCTTACCTTAATCTGAGACTGAAGCTTGATCACCTGCCGCGTGACTTTAAAATGGGCTCACGTTTTGCTGGTATTGCAATTGTCTCGGTACTGATCGGAATTTTCACGATAGGCTTTCTGGCATCAACCTTCCCGACAGGGGCTGATATCATGACCATCGTCTTCTATAACGTAGGCGGTATCGTAATTTTCCTTGGCTATGCCTGGTGGAAATACAGCCAGTACGAGAAAAACGAACAAAAACCTACGAAACAACTCCAAGCCGCTACCGAATAACTAAATAACGCATTTATCACTCCCTCTGAAAGAAGTTATGTCTTTCAGAGGGGATTTTCTAAGTAAGCCTTCCCTACCCTCTTTTTCGCAATGCTCTTCAATCGCAATTAGTTAGAATAAGCTTCCTACCTTATGTCTTTAAATAGCTTACAAAGTATTATGTGACGGATGAAGGTTTTACAACCATTTCTATATGCATCCTCTTTCAACCGTGAACTATAATGATTCCCGATAGGCATTCAATTGCACCATGGATGGTATATGAAGGTAGCTTTACTCAGATTCTTAGCCCTACTCCTCCCACTGCTTTCAATCACAGCAGCGGCCAGCTTTTATATTTACCATGAAGATGTAATACAACTGGAACAGCGAATCCAAGAAAGAGAACGAAGCCTTCACCAATCGTCCTTACACATAACCCGCCTTCACTTCGCACCAATTATTGATGACTTACGTTATTTAACCCAAAAAGCCCAAGAACTCTCGTTAACAGAGCTATCCGAAGGGGCGAAGATGGTTATATTAGCTAGCACTTTCAGACGACTAGCTGATACACGTAGTTATTACGATCAGGTTAGGCTTATTGACGCCAATGGAATGGAAATCATCCGTGTAAACCAGAGTAAAGATGGCGCGGTTGATGTACGAGAAGAACAACTACAAGATAAAAGTCATCGGCCGTATGTACAAAATGCACTGAAGATTCAGCCAGGATCTTTCTACACTTCGCAATTTGACCTGAATATGGAAAATGGCAAGGTTGAGGTGCCTAGCAAGCCGATGCTTCGATTTGTCAGCCACTTTGTAATCAACGGCGACAGCTGGTTAATATCACTAAATTACTTAGGTGCAGATTACCTTCTCGAATTGAACCAGCAATATAACTGGAACAATGGGCAAAACTGGCTCGTTAACAATAAAGGGCAGTGGTTATTAGGTCCTGAAACAGAGAGTGCCTGGCAGTTCATGGGAGCACAGCAACAAGTAAACAATCAAGACTTCTTTCAGGCATATGGCCAACTCTGGGAACAAATCAACGAAAGTGAAAGCGGCCAAATCAGAGAAGGGGAATATCTCTATACATTCACCCGTTTCTTCTCTGGCGATCAATTTTTAGGAGAAGAGCTGTTTACTCTACCTTTTGATGGCACAGATCTGCCTTGGACTATCATCTCAAGAGTGAATATGACTGAAGCTGTTCTTGAACTGGCCTTTTCCCAACAACGTATCGTGAAATTCGCTATTTTCAGCATCTTAATTATGGCGTTAGTTTCAGGTTGCATGGTACTTGCCTGGCACCTTCTCCATATGCTCCGAGACGAAAAGAAGTTGAAGGAAGACATTGAAGACGTTGCCTTGAAATATTCAACCGTATTGAAACATGCCCGCGATGGTCTTATCACCATCAGTGACGACATGACGATCAACTCGATAAACAAAGCAGCAGGACAAATCCTAAACATTAACGAGGATACTGCAAAAGGGAAAAACCTCCTAAAACTTGTCACTGGACAGAAGACTCGAGAGCAAATTAAAGATATCGTTCAGCAGGTTCACGAGAAGAGTGATAGCAAAACCTCGCAAGCGATAAAAGCTCGTATTCAGTTAATCAGTTTAAAACCCCGCCATATCGAGTTTATTGCATCAGAAACCTTCTACCACTCTAGCAGTGAAATACTACTAAATATTAGAGATATTACTTACTGGATAGAGCGGGAAGAAAAGCTTAAGAGCATGTCTCGTGCACTTGAACAAAGTAACGACTCAATCATCATTACCAATAATCGTGGGATTATTGAATATGTTAACCAGTCTTTTGAAAACCTTACCGGAGTGAAGTCCAAAGACATTATCGGCGCGCAGTCCTCTACTTTACTTAAGCGGACACTTGATGATGAAAAAGAAGCTCGTAAGGTTCAGGAGCAATTAAAAGATGGCAGAACCGTCAACCGTGTCATTGCCCGCCGGCAACAAGACAACTCCGTTCTATATGAAGAAAAAACGATTTCGCCGATCCGCAACAGTCGCGGAAAGATCAGCCACTATATTTCTACCGGTAAGGATATTACCGAAAGAGTACTGTTTGAGAGTAAACTGCACAAACTGGCTCATTATGATCTGTTGACCGAATTACCAAACCGTACGCTTCTACAACAATTTCTCGAGACAGCAATACAACAAGCTAAGCGAACTTCGACCAGCATCGCCTTACTGACTATTGATCTTGACCATTTTAAACAAGTCAACGACTCGCTGGGTCATGATATCGGCGATAAAGTACTACTTGCGGTAGCAAAGCGTATCAATGGAGCGTTAAGGGAAGACGATACACTTGCTCGGTTAGGAGGAGATGAGTTTGCGATCATTATTAAAGATAGTGTAGAGCCCGCAAATATTATCACCATGGCCAACCGCATCCTTCGCCATATCAGCAAACCTCTATGTATAGATAGCAGGGAGCTGTTTATTGCTGGTAGTATCGGGATCAGCATCTCTCCCGACGATACAGACGAAGTAGAGAGCCTCTTAAAACAAGCCGATATTGCCTTGTATCGCGCTAAAGAGGAAGGCCGTAATAAATTCTGTTTCTATACTCAGCAGATGGGGGTGGATAGCATTAATCGCATGCAACTAGAATCAGAGCTGAGAAGAACAATAGGTACAAGTCGTTACCATTTTTATTACCAGCCTAAAGTTAATGCAATTACCCATGACATTTGCGGTGTTGAAGCGTTACTTCGTTGGGAAAACGAAAACGGAGACATTCAATCACCACTTGAGATAATTCCAATTCTTGAACATTCAGGTTTAATTATTGATGTCGGAGAATACCTTATCCACAGCGCATGCGAACAACTTGTAAAGTGGCGAAACAATAATTTCAATTTACATTTTGCCCTGAATATTTCTGCCCGTCAGTTGTTAAATTCCAACATCGTCGAAACAGTACAAAAAGCCATCAGTGAAACGGGGTGCGATCCGCAGAGCCTTGAGCTGGAAATTACCGAAAGCGTAATCATGTCGGATGTTAAAATCGCATTAGACAAACTGATAAAACTTGAAGCGCTAGGAGTTAAAATTGCCATTGATGACTTTGGAACCGGCTATTCTTCGCTGGCCTACCTCAGTCGCTTCCCTATCCACATCCTGAAAGTTGATCGCGAATTTGTGAAGGATTTACCGAGGAATAAAGATAATATTACGATCACACGGTCAATCGTTGAACTAGCACATAATCTGAATATGAGAGTCGTTGCCGAAGGCGTCGAAACTGAAGCCCAGGAAAAATTTCTTGCGAGCCTTGGCGTTGAAGAGTTTCAGGGTTACTACTTTGGACGGCCGATGCCGCAGAAAGAATTCGAGCTTCAATATCTCAGCTCGCCTGAAGACATTTTTACCTCCGAAAAAGTTACGGGTTGAATTACGTTTGTTGCTTCGCCTAATCGAGCATATAATTCGGCTATGTACCCCAGCACCAAGATACCCTTAAGGTTAGCAATATGAGCTTTAGTGATCATTTAGACAACTTCATTAAACAACGAGACAAACAGCCTCAAGGTGCTTCGAAACCTGCTTATCAACGAAAATCGTTTGTTCAAGAACCGACAAATCAAAGTGTTGCCCGAGAAGCTATTGCTAAAGCTCAGGAAGATGCTTCAAAGCAGGCAAGTATCGATACCAAAGCTCCCCATGTACGAATTAATGGACGTTGTGTCACTGAAAGTGAAGCTCAAACTGTTGATCAAATGAAAGTTGATTCCAAACCGGCCAACCCAGACCGTATCGACTACATCAAGCAATTAAGAAAAGAGCTTAAGCTCAAAAAGCGTTCATCATAATTCCCACTCCATACAACTGCGCTAATGAGCAATCGTACAAAAATCCAGCTCTTTAGCGCCAAATTGATCTTAACGCCTACCTTCACACTCTAGAGGTGCTCAATTTATTTATTGAACAGCGTTTGGCTACGTGTTTTTAATTTTGTTTATTTTCTCACCAAGAAAATAGCTCGAAAAACACTCTAACAAGAGTCCAATGCGATGCTCAATGTTTCCACCATATAAAAAAAACCAACAAAATAAAAAAAATATTTGCCAAAATAAATCTCCAATCAATCAATATTTAACCAATTACGAAGATTTGTCTGTTTTTAATACAGAAAACATTCATCTCAACATTATAGTTACATGGAAATATAAGCAATTATGTTTGTAATAGACATAAAATGACATCAACCACAAACAATAAGTCATTGAAATAAAAGAACTTAAGTTCGAGTGGTGATATTGACGAGTAAATAAAATGAGCAGTGTGATCTCACTTTAACAGATATGACATTAAATACACCAAGACCAAACAACCAACAATTGGAAACATATTGGCCGCAGTTAAAAAACAGCATGAACATATATCACCAACCATACAAATATTTACCCAAAGTTATTATCGCAGGCACTACACCATAAGGACAAAAAAAGCAATATAGGCACAGGGGGTTTTAGAGAGTAAAATTGCCGTCTGAAAAAAGTATGAAAGACATAATCATGAACTCAATAATTCAAATAAACGAGCTGGAATCTCTGCTTATTGCGATTATCGTGCTTTTTCTTGGCTACTTTATTAATAGCAAAGTTAAGGTTCTTAGAAAGTATAATATCCCAGAACCCATTGTCGGTGGCTTGATCGTAGCGGTCATCATCACAATACTTCACCAACAGGGCATAGATGTCACATTTAAGCTAAGCATCAAAGACACCTTAATGCAGATGTTCTTTGCAACCGTTGGTCTGGCTGCAAGTTTCAAGTTACTTGCAAAAGGCGGTACCCGTGTATTTTTGTTCCTTGGTATCGCTACACTATATATCACGATTCAGAATGCTGTCGGGGTCAGCCTCAGTACCCTACTCGGCCTAGATCCGCTACTCGGGCTCATTGTTGGCTCAATTACGCTTTCTGGAGGCCATGGGACAGGCGCAGCATGGTCACAGACCTTCGCTAGCGACTTTGGACTACACACGCTTGAGCTTTCAATGGCTGCGGCAACATTTGGCCTTGTTATGGGTGGTATTATTGGTGGACCGGTCGCACAACGTCTAATCAACAAACATCAGTTAAAATCTGAGTTTGGTGACGGGGAACACCACCATCTCGAGCACCCTGATCTCGTGACATATAGCGATCATGAAGAAGATCGTATCACCGCGAAAAACTCCATTGAGGTACTCTTTATTCTTCTTGTATGTGTTGCTGGCGCTTCACATGTAAAAGAGTTCATCGATAGTTTCGGTGTAAATTGGCTGCGTATTCCTGATTTCGTTTATGCCCTGTTTATCGGTGTGTTTATCACTAACGTATGTGAGACCACCAAGGTATACAAAGTTAACAAAGAAACGGTCGATGCCCTGGGGACAATATCACTGTCACTATTCTTGGCTATGGCGCTGATGAGTCTGCAGCTTTGGGAGCTGCTTGAGCTTGCGCTACCAATGCTACTGATCTTGTCAGTACAGACCATTACCCTGGCGATTTTTGCTTATTTTGTAACTTTCCGCCTAATGGGGAAAACTTATGATGCGGCTATCATTTCAGGCGGTCATTGTGGCTTTGGTATGGGTGCGACACCAACAGCTGTAATGAATATGGGCTCGCTGGTATCAAGAAATGGACCTTCACCGCAGGCATTTATGGTTGTACCAATTGTTGGGGCCTTCTTCATTGATATTGCGAACTTAATTGTATTGCAAACCTATATCAGCTTTATAAACTAACAAGACTGATAATTGAAAAGCCCAAGTGACAATGTCACTTGGGCTTTTTTCTTGCCTTAATTCACCTAAATCCCGCATTTACGTTCTATGATTAATACAAACAGATAATGTATAAGGCCTTCTTGCCATTTTGCTCAGGGTGCGCATGGAAAGTTCTCATATCAACTCGTTTCCCGCAGCTTGATATGAACATAATAATACACATAGAAAAAGCAGGGCTAAACACACAAAACGTATGGGGTATTAAGATGTTAGGTGAAAATCACGCACTCTTCATTGAGTTCCCAGATATGCAGGACAAGATTCAGGAACTAAAAATGGCGGATGAAAACTTTAAAGCCATGTCTGACAGATACCACAAACTCGACCATAGAATACGAGGATTAGAAGGCAGCAATATTCCTACGGAAGACTCCCACTTTTCCCAACTCAAATTTGAACGGGCCCAACTAAAGGACAAAATCTACAGCATCTTAACCAATTAACGTCATTGCTAATTACATTCCTTACGAAAAATCCCCCGTTCATTTGAACGGGGGGATCAATATGCTTATATATTACACATTGGTTTACAAATTCCTCCCTCGTTTCCCGAACGGTTTCACAGCCACCAGCCAACCATAAACTACTGAGATTAATAAAAAACACTTACCACTCACTAGGTTTATTAGATTAAAGAGTCGAAACATTTGTAACAATGTATGTCTACCTATTCTCTATTAAAAAAAAGTTGATAGAATCCGCGCATCCTATCAACAATGCAACTTTTGTTGATAAATACCAAAAAAAATTAGAGCCTATGCTGCAGCAATGTTTCCTGGCTGCATTTGTCGTGGTGATTGAGAGAAAAATGAAAAAATTTGATAAAGCTATGCAGATCCTGCTTGCAGGTTTCTGTATCAATCTTTGTATGGGTATTCTATATGCTTGGAGTGTTTTTAAGCAGGCTCTGGTCGTCGATCTAGGTTGGTCTAATGCCGACGCATCGATGCCCTACACCGTTGCTGTAATCACCTTCTCACTATCACTTCTGGTAGCAGGCGTACTTCAGGATCGTATGGGGCCTCGCCGTATCCTTATTCTGGGTACTGTAATGGTTGGCTTAGGTATGATCATTTCCAGCTTTGCTACGTCACCAGTACTTCTAATCCTAACCTTCGGTCTACTAACAGGCTGCGGTATTGGCTTCGGCTACGCGTGTCTGGCCCCATCAGCCATGAAATGGTTCCACCCTTCTAAAAAAGGAATGGTAAACGGTCTGATTGCTGCAGGTTTTGGTCTAGCGGCGGTATATCTTGCCCCGCTAACCTCTGCACTCATTGACGGCTTTGGCATTAACACCAGCTTCCTTATCCTAGGTGTTGCTGTTCTGCTTATTGCGGTTCCTCTAGCTTGCACTATCTCCAATCCGCCAGCCACTTATACGCCAGAAGCTCCTGCAGGGACCGCAAACAAAGCAACAGCTAAGCCAGTTGATATCAACTGGCGTGCAATGCTGAAAACACCTCAGTTCTACTCATTGTGGCTGATGTTTGCCCTAGCATCTTCTGCTGGTCTGATGGTCATTGGTAACATCACGTCTATTGCTGCGGCCCAAGCGAATATTACTGAGGCGGCTTACCTGGTTGTAATCCTATCTATCTTCAACTCTGGCGGCCGCATTGCAGCAGGTATGCTGTCTGACAAAATTGGTGGTGTTAAAACTCTGATGCTTGCATTCATCATGCAAGGTATCAACATGGCGATGTTCGCGAGCTTCCAGTCTGATTTCACACTAATGGTTGGCGCGGCACTAGCTGGTATCGGCTACGGTACGCTTCTTGCCGTATTCCCATCCATTACAGCAGACTACTACGGCCTGAAAAACTACGGTGCAAACTATGGCGTACTTTACACGGCATGGGGTATCAGTGGCTTTATCGGCCCTGTTGTTGCGGCAGTTGCAGTTGATACTACTGGTACGTACACACTTGCCTACACCATCTGCGCTATCATGATGGCCGTTGCCGTGATTCTGTCCTTTATCACTAAGCCTGTTGATGCCGAAGCACTAGAGAAAAAGTTAGCGCAAGCATAAACAATTTACAAAATAAAAAAAGCACAGTATAAGCTGTGCTTTTTTACGATTAATATAATAACATACGCGCAAAATTTTATTTTTAAGAAACATAACCATGTTAATTCCATGGCTATATATGAGGAATACTTTATTTTATCATTTACCACAAATGATAAAATAACCAAATTCACTACATAAGTAGTATCAACTGTAAATATAATCATCTTCAAGCCAGCCTGTCTATATCAACTCACACCCGCATAAATTACAACACACTAATCAATAACCATCTGAAGTAAACTATAAATTTGGATACCCATAAAGCTCGAACAACAATTCCTATAGCTGTATTTACAGCTCTGTCTAACATTCAATAATTAGCTTAATATCAAAAACAACAATCTTGATATTAAAACAACAACCGATCTTTAGTATATCCAACTACAACCACATACCAGCCAAATTAAATTTGCACTCTCTTGGTTTTCACAAAAATAATAATTAAGAAATTAAATCACAGCCATTATTAGATGGCGGGTGAAAAGCTCGTTACTCAAATATATTTTTCATCATTATGAATGGAAGCTAGGAGCGAGTAATGAAATATAAATATACATTAAAGCGCCACCACCTCGGCGTGCTAATAACAGCAGGGTGCATATTCGGACTGTCAAATAGCCTGGTTTATGCTGAAGCCGAACCGGTTGAGCCCCCTTCAATTGGCTCATTGAAGGGGATTCAACCAGCACCAGTTCCAGGTCTAGAGGAGTATGTCAAAAACAAAAAAGCAGCAATCAAACTGGGTAAGGCACTATTTTGGGACATGCAAGTAGGAAGTCAGGGGCAAAGTTGCGGTAGTTGCCACTTTAATGCTGGCGCAGATAGTCGGCAGAAGAACCAGCTAAGCCCAAGCCTCAACCATACCGACCCATTATTTCAAGGAAAATTTGACCCTACTCTTTCAGGGGGAGCCGGAGGACCAAACTACACACTTACTGCATCAGACTTTCCGTTCAGGAAATATGAAAATCCTGATGATCGTAAATCAACCGTTCTGTTTGATAGCAATGATGTTACATCTTCACAGGGGGTATTTGCATCTACCTTTACTGACCTATCAGGTAATGAATATCCGCCAGAGTTTAATGACGGCAAAGAAAACTGCACTACCGACGCAGATATCTTTAATGTGGTACATATTGCAACACGAAAGGTTGAACCACGAAATACGCCAACCGTTATCAATGCAATATTTAATTTCAGAAACTTTTGGGATGGTAGAGCCAATAATACATTTAATGGTGTCGATCCCTTTGGGCTCAGAAACAAAGACGCCCATGTTCTCCGTTATGACATAAAAACCAACAAGCTTATACCTAAAAAAGTTGCTCTTATCAATTCAAGTGCCGCTTCACAAGCCGTTGGCCCTGTTACTAGCCCGTTCGAAATGACCTGCGACGGAAAATCGTTCCAGATGATGGCCAAAAAGCTTCTTGATTTAAAACCTTTGGCCTTACAACAAGTTGATCGTTCAGATAGCCAGCTTGGACTTATAAGTGCCCACCCATCTAATGGCCTAATACCTACTTATCGTACAATGGTTATGGATGCTTTTAATAACGAGTACTGGATGAGTCCGCAAATGAGTGACGGTTTTACCCAGATAGAGAACAATTTCTCCCTATTCTGGGGGCTCGCGATTCAATTGTATGAAAGTACGTTAATTTCTGATGATTCACGGTTCGATAGATATATGGACGGCGACTCTACGGCATTAACTGCCTCAGAATTACGTGGGATGGGAATTTTCCTTGGTAAAGGTAAGTGCGCAAACTGTCATAGCGGTCCAGAATTCTCTAAGGCAGCCACACACTTAATCGGTGAAGAAGAGGAAGAAGGACTTGTTGAAAGAATGGTTATGAGTGACAACCATATCGCGCTTTATGATAATGGTTTTTACAATATCGGGGTGCGTCCAACCAAAGAAGACATTGGTGTTGGTGGCGAAGACCCTTGGGGTAACCCTCTCTCATTCACTCAACAAGCAAAAGATATTGCAGCTGGTAAAAATGCCCCGGATAACTTCGAAGTCGACCCTTCAACCTTTGAAGAAAATCCAGAAGACCCTGTCGATCCTTATGAAAGGGATGCGGTATTTGGTGCTTTCAAAGTTCCAGGACTACGTAATGTAGAGCTGACAGGCCCATACATGCACAATGGTGGTATGTCTTCATTAATACAAGTAGTGAACTTCTACAACCGTGGTGGTAATCGAACTGGTGATAGTAGCTCAGATTCTACGGGGTTTGACGGTAACAACACAACCTCTAACCTTGATCCTGACATTCGATCACTGGGGCTTACTGAAGATGAAAAACATGACCTTGTTGCATTTATGAAATCGCTCACCGACGAACGTGTACGCTGGGAAAAAGCGCCGTTTGATCGCCCACAACTATTTGTACCCGTGGGTGGAATTGGTGATGAGTTTACAGTCCAAGATGACGGCAGTGGTCGTTCCATTGAAAAATGGCTTGAATTGCCGGCCATCGGTGCTAACGGACGATCGGCAAAAAACCTACCGGCAATACAACCATTTCTTAACGGCGGTGAGATCGATGAAACATCTGGTCCTGTTGAAGCGGCAGAAGCTGTTGATGATAGCGTGTCTGGTTCATACCGCAGACCTATCGCCATCGATGTCCTAGCCAATGATCAGGCCGGTACCTATCCGATAGATCCGAGTTCGGTTATTATTGTTAGCCAGCCAAACTCTCGTAATGGCTCGCTAACGGATAATGGTGACGGAACATTTAGCTACCGGGCTTTCCGAGTGACTGATAATTCGTTCAGCTATCAGGTAACGGATGAAAATGGCATGCTGTCAAATGTCGCTACCGTGACTATTGGTGTTACGTTTTAAGCATTAGACATGCTTTAAGCGCAAGCGGGACTCACTCGACCTGCAGGCGAACACAGTTTATACGCATACGAAAAAGCCCTTGTCTTTCGACAAGGGCTTTAATCAGTGGCGGAACGGCTGGGCTTGCGTACAAGCGGGACTCTTCGAGAACTCATTCGACCGAAGGCCGAATTTCATTTAAACACATACAAAAAAGGCCCAGTCTTTCGACTGAGCCTTCTGTGTAGTGGCGGAGCGGACGGGACTCGAACCCGCGACCCCCGGCGTGACAGGCCGGTATTCTAACCAACTGAACTACCGCTCCAATTCTTTGTGAAGCTCGATACTAAATCAAACCTCTAGAATATGGCGGAGAGATAGGGATTTGAACCCTAGATACGCTACAAACGTATGCCGGTTTTCAAGACCGGTGCTTTCAACCACTCAGCCATCTCTCCGTAAGTGCGGAGAATAATACGGATTTCAGGTTTTTCTGTAAAGCCTTTTTTAGTAAAAAAATACCAACCACTCAGATATAAAGCAAGATGCTGAAATTAAAGGCTATAAAACCCATTATTCATGCAAATACAATCATAATAGCGCAACAAAGCTCATGTCATATTTAATGCTCTAGCCCTCAATTTCGACATAAATCCATTTCAATTAATATTTTCTGGTTTACATTTCACTTTATTGTGACAAATTCTATGTTTTCATAAATGTGTAAACACATTTAATGCGAGTAGTAAGCACCATGAACTGTAAGAACAAGCAACTTCTCTCTTTCTGGTTGTTGCTCCCCCTTGCCTCACTTCTCTCTCAAACTAGCCACGCGGAAGAACAGGGGTCAACTACCTGCCAGGTGGAAAAAACAGTATCAGGTTGGAAACTCCTCAATTCACAATGTGATATTGGTAACGGCCTTTGGGGACGAAAACCAAAAAATATTCCTAGTAGCTTTTGGCTTCAGTGCAATTATGGCAAAGCGCTACCCAATAAAGAGCTGACCGCACAGCTCAGCCGCTTCTATCATGAAGAGAGCTATCTTGTTCCTGACAACGGAAAGTTACGCTGCCTAATTGGCCCTTTCCAAAACTACAACCAAGCTAAAACCGCAAAAAACCAACTGAATAGCCAAAAGCTAAAAAACACTTTTATTCGCCAAACAACCTCTGTTGTATCGATTAATAACAGAACGTCTGGCTATGCCAGAACAGACACAAGCTCGACATCAGCGCAATCCCCAGCAGCAACTCAGCAAAAAAAGAAATTGGTTGATAATAGAGTTATCATGAACTCAATTATCTATTCTTTTACCTTCAACAACTTAAGCTATCACTTACCCAAGAACATCAATTCAACAAAGGAAATGCCACCAGCATTTACTCAAGAAAACAACCAATACTGGTCAAAAGTAAATTTCTTGCCCGCAGAAAATTGGTGTAAAAAATATGGCTTAAGACTGCCTACAGCAGCTGAGCTAAAAGAGCTTCAAACATATGGTCAGTACTTACTTCTACGCCACAAATGGCCAATCAAGTCCAGTTATTGGAGTAATACAATCAATCCGTATACGGGCGAAATAAAAACCCTAAATCTGCGCAATGGCCAGGATGATGAATATCGTCCCTTAGCTCAGCTATACGTAACTTGCGTGACAGAAGCGAGTTAATATTAAGGGTATCCCCCTTTCCTGACAGCTTTTCATATCAAGGCCACATAACGTGGCCTTTTACTGCTAAAAAGTTTTTCCTTCCACTCTTTTCTAAGCTAACTAATAAGTCGATTACTAGAAGAATTGCAATCTGTTCCTATACTGAATATTGATACGAATAACATACATTTATTGAATCAGTGCTTTACATAAGAAATGTAATGTTGGTTTCTCTTCTTATAAAAAGAATGACAGGACACAACTATGAAGCAAACGATACAGTTTTCTATCGCAATTTCGACCTTGGTATTTGTACTCTCCGGTTGTGATAACAGCAATGTTCAAGACAAAGAACTAATCAAATCACTCGAGGCTAAAATCCAATCCCTTGAACAGCAACTGGAACAATCAGCGCAGGCAACAGAACTGACTAGCACTGACTCTGGAGCGGCCAATCAGAAAGCGTTAGAAGACAAAGTTGCCAGCCTCGAAAAGCAATTAGCTAGCGCAAAAACCAGTGCTCCAGCTAGTAAAAACCACCCATCAACACTAGAAAGTGCAAAAAAGCTCGGCTACATAAAATGTGGCGTCAGTACCGGGCTAGTAGGGTTCTCATCGCCTAACGCCAAAGGCGAGTGGGAAGGCCTCGATGTTGAATTCTGCCAAGCAGTTGCCGCGGCAGCAATTGGTGATAAAACAAAAGTGAAGTACATTCCGCTTACAACCAAAGAGCGCTTTACCGCCCTCCAGTCCGGTGAAGTTGATCTGCTAGTTCGTAATACGACTTGGACACTACACCGAGACACCGCATTGGGTGTCAATTTCGCTGGTATAAATTACTATGATGGCCAAGGCTTCATGGTTAAAGCCGACGCCGGCATAAAGAGTGCGACAGAATTGGATGGCGCGACCGTTTGTGTCCAATCAGGTACGACAACCGAGCTTAATCTGGCCGATTACTTCCGCTTCCGTGAAATAAAGTACACTCCCATTGTTTTTGATACCGAAGAGGAAACCGTTGAGGGCTTCAAAACGGGAAGTTGCAAAGCAATGACAACCGATCAATCAGCTCTCTATGTACACCGTTTGAGCATGGAAAACCCTGATAGTGTACTCGTTTTACCAGAGCTTATTTCCAAAGAACCTCTTGGACCAGCAGTACGTCAAGACGATAATCAGTGGTTCAACATTGTCAGATGGACACTCAACACCATGATCCATGCTGAAGATCTCGGGGTATCATCTATCAGTGTTGACGATATGAAAAAGTCTAACGATCCGAACATTCGTCGTCTTATTGGCCTCGATGGTCCAAAGGGCAAAGGTCTTGGACTCAATGATGACTGGAGCTACCAAGTGATCAAGCAGGTCGGTAACTACAGTGAAAGTTTCGAGCGCACGGTCGGAATGAGCTCCCCACTCAAGGTTGAGCGCGGCGTTAATGCAACATGGCGAGATGGCGGGATTATGTACGCTCCACCACTTCGCTAAATTCTCTTTCGGCTAATCACGAGGGGGGAGCTACTCTCGCCCCTCGCCCATTTTCATTCAATACAACCATCAACTCGACAGCAGTTAAAATCACCAACAACATGAATTCAGTCATAGCCAGAAACAATAACCAGCTCTGCACTTGATGACTCCATCTCACATTAAATTGCCTATCTAGAGTGACGTTAAAAGCAGCAATTTCCGAAGCACGAGCTTTCAGTTTTGTGAGCCAGATAGGAGTTGAAACATTAATTTACAACTTTGAGAGCAAAGATAATGAATTGTTAAGTATCATCTGACTCAAAGACTTAAAGAAGACATATCGTTAAAGGTAATCACTCATATGCGTATTGATGACTTGCAATTATAAGTGAAAGCCTCAATATATGACTTATCAGCTATCACCATAACTAACCCTAAGGGGAGCATTTATGAACGATCGTATTGTCAATCGTAGCTCAGCATACGAAAGCGTACTTTCAACCAATAAAGTTCTACGCAACACATATTTCCTACTATCGCTCACACTAGTATGGTCGGCGGTAGTTGCTGGCTTCGCGATGGCAATGAACATGCCTCATCCAGGCCTAATCATTACCTTGGTGGGCTTTTACGGTCTAATGTTCTTAACTGAAAAAAATCGTAACAGCAGCTTAGGTATCGTATTTACATTCGCATTGACCGGCTTCATGGGATATACCCTTGGGCCAATCTTAAATATGTACATTGGTGCTGGTATGGGCCAGGCCATTATTCCTGCACTAGGTGGTACGGCACTGACCTTTATGGCGTGTTCTGCTTACGCACTTACCACCAAGCGTGACCTATCGTTCTTGAACGGTATGATACTTGCTGGCTTCGTGGCGATCATTGTTGCTGTTATCGCTAACATCTTCCTACAGATGCCGATGCTATCTCTAGCAATCAGCGGGATGTTCGTACTGTTCTCGTCTGCAGCTATCTTGTTAACGACACAGAATATCGTACGCGGTGGTGAGACTAACTACATTTCTGCGACTGTGACACTTTATGTGTCTATCTACAACCTATTCCTGAGCCTTCTTCAGATCCTAGGTATCATGGGTGGTGACGATTAATCGTCGCAATTACTCCAGTTGCTAAAAGCGCCCTTCGGGCGCTTTTTTATTATGGAGCCTTTCTCAAAACATACTTTTACTTGCAGCAACACGCCTTAATCACTATCCTTTCCCGGTTCCAAAGATCGAGGCACATCATGCTTGAATTTGAAGGCAAACAAATCGAAACCGACGCTCATGGCTATCTCAAAAATGTTGATGACTGGGCTGTCGAACTGGTTCCTCTTCTAGCAAAAGAAGAAGGAATCGAAATGAGCGAAGCTCACTGGGAAGTGGTTCACTTTGTCCGTGATTTCTACAAAGAATTTAACACTTCTCCGGCTATTCGTATGCTAGTGAAAGCGATGGCCAAGAAATACGGTGAAGAAAAAGGTAACTCGCGTTACTTATACAAACTATTCCCGAAAGGTCCAGCAAAACAAGCCACCAAACTGGCGGGACTACCTAAACCAGTCAAGTGTATTTAACACTTAGAGCTCGGTGACTAGATCCTGGTTCCTGGCTACTGAATGTTCAGTACTAGGTTCTAGGTTCTAGACCTACATAATTTCAAACCCATCAACATGACGCCATTCCACTTCTTCGGCTTCCACACTTTCAACGCTTGATGTTCTCGGCCCCGTATTCAACCAAAGCAGCAGCTGACTCACTTTCTCCTCATGCCCACAGGCCAGGACTTCAACACTCCCATCAGGCAAATTCTTTGCGTAACCTGTCAGCCCGTATTTCAAACCTTCATGCGCAGTATGAAACCTGAATCCAACTCCCTGAACCATTCCCTTAATCAAAGCTTTTACACAAATCTGTGACATTAATCACCTCAAGAATTCTATTTATTTCCCGATAATTACTTAGTATGAACACTGTCAGTAAGACTACGGAAAAATCTGCAAAATAATAGGATGCAATAATGAAAGAAGTTGCCTTTCGATGGATCGATAAGTATCTCATTCACCTCACTTTACAAGAAAAATTCTATCTCCTTTTCCTTCTCCCCATTATTGCCGTACTGGGTGTAAGTGCAATTTTAGTCGATGCGGCTGATGAACAACGTATTGAAATCACGACTAATCAACTAAATTCAACAGCTGCCCTATTATCCGAATACCAAGTCAGTCAATCTGATGCTTCTATTCTGATTGCTCAAAACGGCCTTACAATTGGTGGCGGCGAACGTTCTGCACTGGTGTCAGGTATGAACTACTCCATCACAACCAGTGATGTTTCAAGTCTATTGAGCTACCTAACGACAGTTCAAATCAGCGTTGCATCTATTTTACTCTTTATTGTATTGGCTGCTGTGTACTACATCATGACTTTCATCGGCGGCGCGATGTACACCACCAACAAAGCACTCCAAGCACTCGCCGATGGTGATTTAACAAACCGACTGAACTTTTTTAAAGTCCGTGACGAATTCAGTACATTGGCTATTACAATTGACCGTGTTAGTGAAAGAGAGCAAAAACTGGTTCAGGCAACCCAAGAAGCAACCGCTCTCATGCAACAGATAAGCAGTGATTTACGCCAGCGTAGTCATCAGAGCGAGTCTCTCTCTTCTGAGCAGCAGCAACATTTGGACTCACTTGCCAGTGCCACTGAAGAAATGGCGACATCGGTCCGAGAGGTTGCAACCCATGCCCACGAAACTTCTGAGCAAACCCGGGAAGCACAACAGGTATCTGAGCATGGCCGAGGACAAGTCAGCCAGACCCGTTCAGCTATTTCGGTACTGAGCTCTGAAATTGGCCAGGCTGCCGACGCCGTCGCTGAGCTCGATAGCAACGCTGCAAAGATTGATGACGTGGTAACAACTATTAATGGCATCTCTGAGCAAACTAACTTGCTGGCACTGAATGCCGCCATTGAAGCAGCCCGAGCCGGTGAACAAGGTCGTGGCTTTGCTGTTGTGGCCGATGAGGTCCGTACCCTGGCGGGTCGAACTCAGGGTGCCACGGTAGAAATCCAGCAAATGATTGAGTCTTTACAGCACAACAGCCAGCAGCTGATGGCGGTAATGAAAAACACGGTAGATAACGCACAGAGCAGCGAGCAGCTAATGGACTCCGTTGACAATGAAATCTGCCAGATCACCGAGCGTAACCAGCATATCTCAGATCGCAGTACTGAAATTGCGGCAGCCGCAGAGCAACAAGGCGCCGTGGCTGACAACATTGCTTCAAATGTTGAACAAGTTCGAGCACAATCCCATCAAATCTGCGACGTTATTACTCAGTCAGCCAACCAAATCGAGCGGCTTAACCAACAAGCCGAAGTACTTGAGTCTCTTATGAGTGGGTTGAAGGCATAACTTCACTATCTCAGATACTAAAGGGCGTGCAGTGCATGCCCTTTTTTGTTTTGGTTGCTCAGACTTGAACGACATCAATCTGGCTCAGCCGTCTTTAGCTACCGCAATTTATAGCCCAATACCAAACAGAACAATGACTCTGTTTGATATAACTGTTAACTTTAATTTGCTTTTCCGCTTTGCTGACAACATAATACGCGACCATTCTGAACTCCATACTGGGCATGTCATGACAGCTTCAATTTATCTGGTAAAAGGCCGTGAGAAATCACTTCGCCGCCGCCACCCTTGGGTATTTTCACGTGGTATTCAACGTATCGAAGGCAAACCTTCGCTCGGCGAAACTGTTGAAGTATTCGACCACAAAGGTGAGTGGCTAGCTCGCGGTGCTTATTCTCCACAATCTCAGATTCGTGTTCGCGTATGGACATTCAATAAAAACGAAGCCATCGATGTCGATTTCTTCGTAAACCGTCTGAACAGCGCACAAGGCCTGCGTGATATTTTGGCCGAGCGAGACGGGCTAACTGGCTACCGCCTGATTGCTGCAGAGTCAGACGGCCTTCCGGGCATCACTATTGATCGCTACCAGAACTTCCTAGTTTGCCAACTATTAAGTGCAGGTGCTGAAGCGCAAAAAGATGCGTTGGTTGAAGCCCTGAATATCTGCTACCCAGAATGCAGCATTTACGAGCGCTCTGATGTTTCAGTTCGCAAGAAAGAAGGTCTAAAGCAACGTACCGGTGTACTTTCAGGCGAAGAGCCACCTAAGTTCGTAACCATCGAAGAAAATGGCGTTAGAATTAATGTTGATATCGTTGGTGGCCACAAGACAGGTTTCTACCTTGACCAGCGTGACAGCCGCCAAGGCGCTGTTAAGTATGTCAATGGTAAACGCGTACTTAACTGCTTCTGTTACACAGGTGGTTTTGGCCTTTACGCCCTTAAAGGTGGGGCGAGCAAAGTGGTTAACGTCGATGTTTCTCAGCCAGCACTTGATACAGCTCGCCTAAATGCAGAGATGAACAACCTACCAGTTGAATACGCAGAATTCTTGAATGCCGATGTATTCAAGCTATTGCGCGAATACCGTGAGCGCGGCGAGCAGTTCGATGTTGTTATTATGGATCCACCTAAATTTGCTGAATCAAAATCTCAGCTTGTTGGTGCATGCCGTGGCTACAAAGATATCAATATGCTGGCGATGCAGATCCTCAAACCAGGTGGCACACTACTGACTTATTCATGCTCGGGCCTAATGGACAATAACCTGTTCCAAAAAATCATTGCGGATGCAGCCCTGGATGCAAAACGTGAAGTACAGTTTATTGAGCGTTTCAGCCAAGCAGCCGATCACCCTCTAGACAGTGCTTACCCTGAAGGCTTCTACCTGAAAGGCTTTGCCTGCTACGTAAAATAATAGCTCTGCTAAATTAGCACCACGGCATACTAAAACATAAAAAAAGGCTGACAATTTTGTCAGCCTTTCTCTTACTGGTTCTAAACCGCCACAACTTAAATAATACCAATCTACATAAATATCTGATCTACTAGTCCAAATTGGCATTAACTCAGCATTGCAGCCCCGCAACCACATAACGTCATAATGAACAAAAACCACTTCAATGTTTCCGGCTTGGCATTGATTGCCATCTTCACCGCCATATTTGCCCCGAACATTGTCCCGAAGGCCAGAATAACGCCCGGAATCCACATCACCAATCCTTCAGCGATAAACAGCCCCAAGGCCACAACGGTAAACACGAGGGTACACAGCATTTTGAGGGCATTGGCTCTGACCAGATCATAGCGCAGCGTTCCAGCAAGAGCCGCTAGCAAGACAAACCCTACCCCAGCCTGTACAAAACCTCCATAAAACCCAGCAAGCCCGAGCCCCCACCATGAGCTTGGCGTACTTAACACCTTTCGGCTCTGCGTTCCCGGCTCAGGAGCAACAATTGACGGCTTAACCAAGATAACTAAAGCCATGGCCAGCATAGTGCCTAGCAATAAGGGTTTAATCCATTCTGTAGGCGCATAGGCCGCACCAGCAGCACCTAGTAAGCCACCGATAACCGATGGGATCAGGATCGGCACCGTATCGTCGGTATCTAACTTGCCGTGCTTACGGAAACCAGCCACTGCCGTCAGCCCCTGAATAGCAACGCCGACACGGTTGGTCGCATTTGCGACCTCAGCAGGCATACCCATGACCATTAACGCAGGTAGTGTTAAATTCGAGCCGCCACCAGCAAGCGTGTTAATAATGCCAGCCAAGAATCCCGTTACCAGCAGCAACACGACTTGGAGCAGAGTAATATCCATATAGTGCTCACTATCCTATTTCACTTCAAACCTTCCCTGTCGCCTTAGCTCAACCTTGACAGAGGCATCATTGGCAATCTCATTACAAACAATTAAAAGCAAGACTGAACAATGCGTTTTTCAGACTACGAATCACACCAATAAATTGCAAATCTAGGGGATCGATTTACGATTTGTTGGAGCAAGCGGAAAGATCCGATTTATCACACTAGCCAGAATTGCCCCGCAAATCAGGCCACCAACATTTGCCGCAAAATCCCACCACTCGCCATGGCGGTTTACATAGGGTTGTAATAGCTCGATCCCCCCACTCCAACAAGCAAAAAATAACGCCCAAAGTAGCCAATATTTGGGCTTTCTCAGTGCAACCGAAAACATCAGTGCCGCATAGGCTACAAAGTGATGCGTTTTATCCGTCCCCGGAACAGCAGGCAAAGCCGCCAGAGGAGATAGTGATAGAAAAGTAATTGTGAATAAGATTAGAAGTGTGATTACTATCCAAAATCGGTGGATAAACCGTAAAAGAGGAGTCATTGAGTCCCTATCAAGTAATATCTGCTGTATATCTAACGAGGCAAAGAGCAGCCCATGTTACCAGAACATGCAAAACAGATAGCGCTTATTTTCCTTATCTTGAGCGGGAAGTATTAATACATTATTCTCTGCCATATACGCTACAGCGTTCAGCCTCTATTCAGGCTGTAAGCGCCAAACTGCCGTGACAAATATAACCATCAAGGAACTGACATGAAATTTCGCACTGCCATTCTAGCCGCAGCCGTATGCGGACTGAGCTTTCCGACTCTTGCAGATATAAAGCTAGATCTCCCTTACAGCGCCGAGCTGGTACTAGTGAATGGTTATGAAGCCGAAGGAAACGATCCCCTAACCCTAGAGAACGGAGAAAACCAGATTGCCTTCCGTTATCAAGACGGATACCGTGAAAACGGCGAGCACAAGCTATTTAAATCTGACGTTATCATCGTGACCTTCGAAGGCCAAGACTCAGCCTACAAACTTGAAGTGCCGAAACTACGTACAGCGCAAGACACCCAGAAATTTAACAAGCGCCCTTCCGTATCATTGAAAGATAGCGAGGGGAGCGACGTAAGTTTTGCACAAGACAAGCTCATCAAGAGCGGCCTACAGTTTGGCCGTGACTACGAGGCTGAAATCGCAGCCTATAACCAAACAGACAAGCCAGCGGCCTTACAGGCGGCCGTTGCTGTTACTACCCTTCCTGCCGCTGTTCCTGCTCAAACAGCGAAGCCAGCAGTTAAAGGCCAACAGCCTCAGGGAAAGAATGTCGCCGAGAATATGCTTAACTACTGGTACGAGCAAGCTGATGAAGCGACCCGCGCTCGATTTAAGGCGCGTATCAACCAGCAGTGATAATGGTTACAAATATCAGTACTCTTTTTGAACAGCTTCTCAAGCGAAGTGTGTACTGATTAGCGATAGCAAAAGGCCCAGCAGTGCCGGGCCTTTCTATTTGATATATTTAAGCGATATCATAGACTTATGATTGGGCATCGACTCAAATGCTAGTGGACATGATAAGTCTCCGCTTTGACTTCTTTTAGCATTTGCCGATATAGCCGCGGAACCAAGTCGACCGAGATATTACTCCCCTCGGTAAGTTCTTCCAATGTCTGCCAGTCGGCAGCTTCATAGGCAATAACCATATCAACCAAACGCTTCAATTCACCCTCAGTGCCAGTTAGTGCCTTCTTGATATCATCATGAATTTTTAGCATATCCAAGGCTTCTTCCATATCTAACCCTAGAATATCGGGAAGATTTGAAAACAGACCGCACAAGAAGACTCTGTCCACCACAGCTCTTTTTTTACCCATTGTCATCGCCAGTAATTCGCAAAACCTCGCCCGACTCGCTGCCTTGGTATAAATATCACCCGGACGGGTATCGGTAAGCTCTTGTGCGGTTAACAGAGAGACAAACTTGCGCATTTTATTTTCCCCCATAAAGCAGACAGCCTGCTTGATGGAGTAAATACTTCCTTTTCTTCCGTATAACACAGAATTCAAAAAGGAGAGCAGCTTATGGGTTAGCTGAATATCTGACGCTAATATATCCGTTAATTCCTGATAGCAATAATCATCGGACATAACATGCTGAAATACACCAAGTAGTGTTCCTTCATTGAGTTTACTGGTACGTACTTCGACCAAGTCTTGCTTAGAGAACACATCGCCTTTAAAGAAGTCCACACTAATAGTGCTGTATTTTTGAAACTCTTCATCTGAAGTAATATTGTCAATAATAACCCGAACATTATTCTGCTGTGCTTTATTTACAAGCGCCTGCACCAGTTCAGGAGGTTTATTGGCCACATCTAATTTCACATGGCTAATATATTTCAAAAACTCTTCATTACCCGTAAGTAATACCTTCTCACCAAGAATCATATGATAATTGCGACTTTTACCGATACGTACAAGTTCAAGAAGATCGTCATCCAGCTTCTCCATGGGAGAGAGTTCAATAACCAGGCCTCTTGAAGGAAAGAAGTAGTCAAACACCCCCCTCAATGTCTCGCGCTCAAAAGCAATGATCACTGTTTTATTATCGGAGTAATAATCAATTCCTGCTTTAGTCAACAGTTCATAAAGTTTTCTGGGATCAGATTTATCTTGAAAAACAACCGATGGAATACATTTATTCACCAACTGCTTCCGGTTCAGAAAACTGACCTGATAAGCAACTTTGTTTTTTCTAGCATTATAAATGGGCTGTCTTACTGCGGAAAATTCCATTTAGGTCATTCTCTAACACTTGTTCCTATTATGAACAAACATCGCAATCCATACGTTATTGAAGGAAGATTATATTTTGCTTTATACAAGTGCTTTATAAACAAGTCAAATGATTACCAACCAAGCATTCAACCCGCCTATCAAACACTTCATCTGTGTCTAAGTAAATCTATATGTCATAATCCTAGCACAACAAAAGCAACCAGATGCATACACTTTTAAATCCGATCATAAAAACAATATGTAAACCTGAAATAAACAAATTAGTTATTGATGCAAAATAAGCTGTTCCATATTGCACTAGAACAACACTTTTTTGCGAGTTGCCATGTAAAACACGACAAAACCTAATGCACTAGAAAGCCTGTTTTCTATAGTTATTTTACGGCGTAATTTAAGCAAAACCAGCCGTACTGATTTTTTTACCAATAATAGAACAATGACTTAAGGATGAATCAATGAATCATTCAAAACAAGGAAAGGTGATAACGAGAGTGTTCAAGCTCAGTACCCTCACCGCTTCATGCATACTGGCTTTTAATGCTCAGGCAGCAATGGATTGTAGCACTATTGATGTATGGGATAGCACAACCGCTTATACCGGCGGAGCCCAAGTACAAGAAGCCAGTAAGGTCTATAAAGCCAACTGGTGGACACAAGGGCAGAATCCAGCTAGCCACTCGGGCAACTATCAGGAGTGGAGCTTTGTTGACGAGTGTAGTACCGGAGCAGACAACGTTGCGCCGAGTGTTTCACTGACTTCACCCTCAGCCTCCGATGCTATCACCGAAGGCGATACTGTCAGTATTGCAGCCAATGCTGACGACAGTGACGGAACCGTTGCCAAGGTAGAATTCTATATCGATGGCCAGCTGGTCGGTAATGATACCTCCTCACCCTATGCAATTGCATGGACAGCCGTTAAAGGTTCGCACACCCTTTCAGCCAAAGCATTCGATAACAAAGGCCTTAATTCTACACTTAGCTCTGTCAGCATTACGGTAGACGCAGCGCAAGGTATAAACCAACCACCTTCTGTTTCTCTTACCTCCCCTACAGACAGTGACGCTATTGCCGCAGGTGATGTAGTCGCTGTTTCAGCCAACGCTTCTGACTCTGATGGTGTTATCCAGAAAGTTGAGTTCTATATTGGTAATACACTGCTCGCAACAGTCAAGAGCGCACCATATGTCGTAAACTGGTCGGCTATCGCAGGTTCTCACACAATTAAAGCCAAGGCATTTGATGACAAAGGTGCAGTGTCTGAATCCGCCACAGCTGTTGTTGTCCAGGAAGTCGGCAATGTGCCACCGTCGGTTGATCTCACCCTTTCAGCCAATTCAATTGATATTGGCGGTACAGTAACACTTTCATCCAGTGCTACCGATACCGACGGCACCGTCGATAAAGTCGATTTCTTCGTCAACGGCGCCTTAATAGGCACCTCAGCGACTGCACCTTTCACATTAGCTTACACAACAGCACAAGCAGGTACCCTGAACATCTTTGCTCGCGCAACCGATGACCTAAGCGCTACCACCGACTCCACTGTCAAGCAGCTGATTGTTAATGGTGGCTCCACTGCGAAAGATTGTCGCCCTGACGGGCTATACCAAACCGAAGGTGTTAGTGTTCCTTACTGCACAATTTATGACGAGCAAGGTCGTGAACTAATGGGCGCCGATCACCCTCGCCGTGTGATTGGCTACTTTACGAGTTGGCGAGCAGGCAATGATCCGCAAAGCTCTTACCTGGTAAAAGATATTCCATGGGAGCAACTAACCCATATCAACTACGCCTTTGTCAGCATCGGCTCTGACGGCAAAGTCAATGTCGGCGATGTGAATGATCCCGAAAATGCCGCAACAGGTAAAGAATGGCCAGGTGTCGAAATTGATCCGACTCTAGGTTTCAAAGGTCACTTTGGTGCCCTCGCAACGGCAAAAGCCAAACACGGGGTGAAAACACTCATTTCGATTGGTGGCTGGGCTGAAACAGGTGGCCACTTCGGCGCGGATGGCAAGCGTGTGGCAGATGGTGGCTTCTACACCATGACCACCAATGCCGACGGCAGCATCAATCACGCTGGAATCCAGAAGTTTGCCGATTCCGCTGTGGCTATGATGAAAAAATACAAGTTCGATGGCCTTGATATTGACTATGAGTACCCAACCTCAATGGCAGGTGCCGGTAATCCAGACGACAGCGCCTTCATGGAGCCGCGCCGTAAGTACCTATGGGCATCATACCAAGAGCTCATGAAAGTGCTCCGAGAGAAGCTTGACCAAGCATCGGCTAAAGATGGCACTCACTATATGCTCACCATCGCGGCTCCGTCTTCGGGTTACCTGCTACGCGGCATGGAAACATTTGATGTCACTCAGTATCTGGACTACGTCAACATCATGTCCTATGACCTGCACGGTGCATGGAACGATCATGTTGGCCACAATGCTGCGTTGTATGACACAGGTAAAGACTCAGAGCTGGCCATGTGGAATGTCTACGGTACAGCAGCCTACGGCGGTATTGGTTACCTGAATACTGACTGGGCTTACCACTACTTCAGAGGCTCGATGCCTGCAGGCCGCATCAATATCGGGGTTCCATACTATACGCGTGGCTGGCAGGGAGTAACTGGCGGAGAAAATGGTCTATGGGGACGGGCAGCTCTTCCGAACCAAGCTGAGTGCCTACCAGGAACCGGTGAAGGCGAGAAGAATAACTGTGGGAACGGCGCGATGGGCATCGATAACCTTTGGCATGACAAAGGAGCCGCCGGTGACGAGATGGGCGCAGGTTCAAACCCAATGTGGCATGCGATGAACCTGACGCAAGGCATATACGGCAGCTACACGGTGACATACGGTCTAACCCCGGAAACGCATCCATTAGTGGGTACCTATGCACGTAACTACGACAGTGTCGCTGTTGCTCCGTGGCTATGGAATGCAGAGAAAAAAGTCTTCCTGTCTACCGAAGACAAAGAGTCAATCAATACCAAAGCTGACTATGTCATCGATAAAGAAATCGGTGGTATCATGTTCTGGGAGTTAGCAGGTGACTATAGCTGTTATGTTCTCGATGCCAACGGTAACCGTACCACTGTCGATACCACTGAAAATGCCTGTAAAACTGGCAACGGTGAATATCACATGGGTAACACCATGACCAAGGCGATTTACGATAAGTTCAAGTCTGCCACACCTTATGGCAATACGATTGCGACGGACCCTATTCCAACTGAAGCGCTTGATATTACAGTATCAATTGGTGGATTTAAGGTCGGCGATCAGAACTATCCGATTAACCCTAAGCTCACCTTCACCAACAATTCCGGCCATGAGCTACCTGGTGGAACTGAATTCCAGTTCGACATCCCGACCTCTGCACCTGATAATGCCAAGGATCAATCTGGTGGTGGCTTAAAAGTTATCGCATCAGGCCATACCGCTGCCAATAACATTGGCGGGCTCCAGGGCGACATGCACCGTGTCGCCTTCACATTACCTAGTTGGAAGAACCTTCCGGCAGGCGGCACCTATGAACTTGATATGGTTTACTACCTACCAATCTCAGGTCCTGCAAACTATGCCGTTAATGTGAACGGAAAAGACTACGCCTTTAAATTCGAGCATCCAGATCTTCCAATCGGTGATATCGCTACTGGCGGCGGAAACGGAGGCGGTGACAACGGCGGGAGCGGCGAATGTGTGACTAACGGTATTAACACCTACCCTAACTGGCCACAAACTGACTGGTCAGGTAACCCAAGCCATGCCAACCAAGGCGATAAAATCATCCATAATGGCGTCGTCTACCAAGCAAACTGGTGGACAAGCTCGACACCAGGCAGTGATGGCAGCTGGGCAAAAGTGTGCACAATATAACCAACTGTTAACCTGAAAACCAAGCGCGGGAAATTTCCCGCGCTTTTTTATTGAAATAGCTGTATTTACAGCTGCTTAGCAATTACACATAGAAAAAATACGCCTTGTCTCATCCCGCCCCCATGCGCAACAAGGTGCGCAACACCAAAATCACAGCTCATCTTTTTGAACGAAAAAGTGCGATATTGTGCTCAAAAAACAGCCAAACAGTTCAGGTGCTAATAATTCAATGTTTATAAGATATGTTTGTGATTTTGTGGTTAATAAACAGACAATTAAAGCTTTATGAATAACAACTTTTCCAGATTTACTCAACATTCCTCAGACTTGAGACTGATGTACCAATAAATTTAAAAATGCAATTTAAAGTAATGTAATCTAATACATTTGACTTGCTTTATTTTAATAAAACCGGATTTTTTTGCTTTTTTGGGGCTCAAGAATAATCACATCCAAGCCTAAAATTAAAATTATTTTATGATAAAGTCTCGCCATCACAGTTATAAATCAAACAATAGAGTGTTTAACAAGGACAATGAAAAAAGCGATTTACCTGCTCATTTTGGTTTTTTGCTATTTGCCGTTACAAGTATCTGCAAGTAATATTCATAGCAATTCATACAATGACAATAATAATCCTGACGTTATCGTCAAACATGTATACGAACAAGCAAATTTAAAGGGAATTCTTGATTATCAAGTATTTAAGGATGGCTATAACGCTTATTATAAAACTAAGGGGCGAAGAAAGCAGTTACTGACAATTATTGATTACAGCAAACCTTCAACAGAGAAGCGTTTTTTTGTTATTGATTTAAAAGCTAACAAGCTCGTATATAACACATATGTTTCGCATGGCGTCAATAGTGGTGGTAGAACTGCTAGTCGCTTTTCAAATACCGTTAACTCTAGGAAGACTTCACTAGGTACCTTCCTCACTGATACGACATACTACGGCGGTAATGGGTATTCACTTAAGCTAGACGGCTTAACCCGTGGTGTGAACGACAATGCCCGTCGTCGATACATCGTTATCCACGGTGCAGATTATGCGACGGAATCATTTATCAATCGTCATGGGTATCTTGGACGTAGCTGGGGATGCCCTGCCCTACCAAAAGGTTTATCTCGTCAAATTATTGATATGATTAAAGGTGGAAGTGTAATTTACGCTCATGCTTAATATGTATTAATAAGGCTGTTATATTTAATAGCAGCCTTATTAAATTAGAACCTCAAAAATCAAGCATTTATAAAACATCAACCCTCATCCTAAATTTTCAAATCAATTAAAAACCGACGCACTAAAAACAAGTCAACATAGGTATATTAAATAATTAAAGGAAACATTAACTTATCCTCAGGAACTATCCGTTAGTTGGCCATCACAATAGCAATACCTTCAATCAACCAGTATGAATACTTTTCTAACACCTTCAGTTAGTAACAATCGCCTCCAACACAACCATAAATATTCCTTTCTCTGTTTTCTCCCCCATCAAATATCGTTCTTTCATCAGCATTCCTTCACTAGCCATAAAATCAGATAACACTTGGACTGCATTTTCAGAAAGGTTCAAGCCAAAGCCAAGCCCTTCACCAGTAACCTTCAGAACTTTCAGTGAACTTTTCATACCTGAAACGTAAGTGCCTTCCACGAAGCGGTTAGCGTAAATATCACAGACTACAACGCTGCCCAAAGCAGAGTGCTGCCGAATTTCCCTCAGCGCCTGCCTGACCGACCTTTCATCAAGATACAGTGTCACCCCTTCCCATAAGAACAAGGTCTTTTTACCTGGGTCAAACCCTGCCTGGTGCAACTTCGCATACCAACACTCAGCAAAGAAATCGACATCAACAAAATTCACATGACTAATATCAATACCCGCTTTATCAAGGCTCGAAATCTTTAGCTTTTGAGTATTCACTTGATCCAGCTCGAAGTAACGTATTTGCTTATGCTTAAACTTCCCATAGCAACGCGTATCGAAACCTGCTCCCATAACAACTAGCTGCTCAATACTATCTATATGCTTTTCAATCAGCTGATCGAAATAGACAGTGCGGGCCGTTACCAAATGTGAGAGTCCTTCTTTTTCTCTCTCAGGGATCGCTGGATAGCCATGAGTTTGACCGCTCATTCTGTAGCGTAAGTAGCTGGGAAACAAAATCAACCATAAGCCAAATAGCGAATTATTCGGTAGTACCCGGTTAAGTCGGCAAGAGGCTTCATCTTCCCTCAGGCCAAAGACATGCATCGTCCAGCGACCATTTATCACCTCAACTGCTGTTGAAGCCACATCAAGCTTTTTACTCACATAAACCTGTTTGTAAAACACCATCACCAAGCCAATAATTACCAGCGGAATAAATAGGATCTGAACGACGGCGAAGGTAATAAAAGCGATAACGTTCATATAGTCAGCAATCCTCGCAACTTTGACAGCCTAATGGCTACTCATCTGACATTGGCAAGACTTTACTAAGTTCCATTATTCGTGATAATAGTCTCAGTGGAACATAGCATTCCCAAACTGCGGCTGAATACAGGCAACCCAACTGAACAAAAATTAGACGTTAAGGAAATGTTCGGCAAGTAGGTGATGAGAAACATAAAAAAATCCCTGCCAAGGCAGGGATTTAATGATTACTGCTGATGCTTATAGGAATTAAGCAATCACGTCTGTCGCAGGAACATACGGTAGGTCTAGTGCAACAGCAACTTCATCACAAGTGATTTGGCCACGGTATACGTTCAAGCCGTTCAGCAGGTGTTTGTCTTCCTGAAGTGCCGCTTTATAGCCTTTGTCCGCAAGTTTCAGAATATACGGTAAGGTTACGTTGTTCAGCGCGAAAGTTGATGTGCGAGCAACAGCACCCGGCATGTTGGCTACGCAGTAGTGAACAACATCATCAACAATATAAGTTGGCTCGCTGTGTGTTGTAGCGTGTGAAGTTTCTACACAGCCACCCTGGTCGATAGCAACATCAACAATTGCTGAACCTGGCTTCATCTTCTTAATCATTTCAGCCGTAACCAGTTTTGGAGCAGCAGCACCAGCAACCAGTACACCACCAATAACAAGGTCAGCTTCCAGCACATGCTTTTCAATAGCATCTTTGGTTGAGTACACACACTGTACATCGCCGCCAAACTGAGCATCAAGGCTGCGTAGAACATCAATGTTGCGGTCAAGTACAACAACGTTTGCACGCAGACCAACAGCCATTTGTGCAGCATTGGCACCTACAACACCACCACCGATAATAACTACTTTAGCTGGTTCTACTCCCGGAACCCCCGCTAGTAGCATGCCGCGGCCACCTTTAGACTTCTCAAGTGCAAATGCACCAGCTTGAATTGACATACGGCCAGCAACTTCTGACATTGGTGCAAGTAGTGGCAGGCGGCCTTTATCGTCAGTCACGGTTTCGTAAGCGATACATACTGCTTTGCTGTTCACAAGATCCATTGTCTGCTCTGGATCTGGGGCAAGGTGAAGGTAAGTGAATAGGATTTGACCTTCACGTAGCATCGCACGCTCAACAGCCTGCGGCTCTTTAACTTTAACGATCATTTCCGCTTCAGCAAAAACAGCTTCAGCTGTTGGCAAAATCTGAGCACCCGCTTCAATGTAATCCTGATCACTGAAGCCGATACCTGTACCTGCTTTTGTTTCAACATATACAGTATGGCCATGTGCTACTGCTTCGCTTACTGAAGCTGGAACCATACCCACACGGTATTCATGAACTTTAATTTCCTTAGGTACACCAATAATCATTTTTGTATCCTTGCTGACTTGTTTAGAAGTTATGTACACAATAAAGAAAACCTTCTGAAATGTGCCACCATTTTTTAACCTATTTACAACAAATGCATCTAGTATTTTCTTCTGATGTAGCACAATAAACCGTTTTTGACCCAGGTCACACAAGATTAATTCAGATTCTTTAGTTAAAGCAGGCCACAAACCCATGTTTTAGCAACAAACCAGATGAAACATCCAACTTCAAATCATTGCATAGTTTTAATCTCTACTTAGAAATCGTCTTTTTCTGGTGTTTCTGGAAGGTTGACGCAAGTCACAGAAGTATAAAATGCAGATTATTGACGCCAAATAGCATAATAGGCCTAAAACACCGAGCAAGGCCGCCTCACAAAAAACCAACGCCAGCAACACAGGGGTAACAATTTGTTGCGTGTATCGTTAAAGAAGAAACTGGAGAGGCAAATGAAAGCATATTGGCACAGCGAATACCCACTTCTGGTGACGAAGGCATGAGACCAATACTAATAGGAATAAGTAAATGTTCAGATAGTGACGCTAATTGGTATGACGGAATCCTTGCTGCACGGAGATTAGAACAAAAAAAGCCGCACAAGCGGCTTTTCTGAAAAAGAATGCATCTGGAAATTAGTCTTCGAAATCCCATGGCATATCAGGCAAGGCGTTAAGATTCTCGCTGTAACGCTTCAAATCAAAACTGCCTTCATTTTTAGCAACATCAAACACTTCAATCGACAGAGCACAAGCAATCATTTGGATGGCTTCATCTCTTGGCGTACCGGTCATCATCAAACGCATTAAAGTCTCTTTGACTTTAATAGGGTTACCTTCCGCCAGCTGATTCTCTACCGTTTCAACCAGCATATCACCAGTCATAATTTCATCATTTTGCATATTTAAGCCTGTAATTACTTTAACAACTCTATCTTATCCTCATGTAACTAGGATATATACCCAGGTACATGGATATACACTATATCGCCTCAAGCAGTGCCTCTTTTATATCATTACCCTTTGGCCGTTGAACCAAGCCCATCACCACCGGGTGAGCCTCGAACATCGTAGTGAAATGATAATCCGGTATTATTCGCCAGTCAGGCTGTTCATCATTAACAAGCACTACTTTCAAGCCTGCGGAACACGCGGACTTCACACCAGTAAAACTATCTTCAATGGCTATCACTTGCGTGGCTTTGTAACCCAAGGTTTCACATGCCAGATGGTAGATATCTGGAGCAGGCTTATTATTGCTAACATCTTCACCACAGAAAATATGCTCGAACATATCAAGCCAGCCATGCAGGTGCAAAATGCCCTCAACATATTCGCGAGGAGCTCCAGTGACGACAGCCAACGGTACCTGACCATGCAATTGACGCAGCATATTATCCACACCAGCTTTGGCTGGTATTTTCCCATGCCGCAACGCATTGCGAGTAATCAGTTCCATCTGTACTAGCATTTGCTCGATGGTGATATCCAGTGAAAAACGCTGCTGCAATGCGCCGGCAACCTTATCCCAGGTAACTCCCGCATAGTCACGGAGAAATTCATTAGAAGTCAATTCCGTTCCGCACTGTGCCAAATATGCCGACCAGTTAGAAGCATGAAAGACCTCGGAATCGACCAGCGTACCATCAAAATCAAAACAAATTGCCTGCATGTAACTCTTGACCTTTAGCTTTCTGCTGTCATAAAGCCGCTATAGTATTGAGTCACAGGCGGTTTCGCAAACTGTTCGTATGTGATTCGCAATGAGTTAGTAACCGACTCGCAAAAAAAACGATATCAATAGGGGAAAGGATCAGTATTTATTTAATAGAGCAAAACATTGTTCAAGCGGAACGGCTTTGCTGAAGTAAAAGCCCTGAACATACTTACACTTCAACTCACGTAAGATATCCAACTGGTCTTTGGTTTCAACGCCTTCTGCAACCACTTTGATTCCAAGCTTGTGGCTAAGGTCAATGATCAAAGAAACTAACGTCAGGCTATCTTGACTCTGTCCTATCTCTTTGATGAAGTTTCGGTCAATTTTGATGATGTCTGGTCGTAACTCAACAACAGCGCTAAGCGATGAATACCCTGTACCAAAATCATCAAGCGCAACCTGGATATCACGTTGCTTGAAATAACTCAGTAAACTCTGAATATCACTACTTTCTTTTGACGCCGTCGATTCCGTAATTTCAATGATAATGGACTTATCAGGTAAACCATACTGCCGAGCTACCTCCCAAATTTGAGGCTCTTCACTATGATTTACAAACTCTTTCACCGAACGGTTGACCGAGAAACTCACATGGGTATAACCAGCATCATGTAACATCCTCAAATCACGGCACGCCTGATGAAGTACAAAAGAGCCAATTTGTTTGATTAGGCCGTACTTCTCCGCCATCGGGATAAACACCGCAGGTGATATATCTCCATCGACCTCGTCTTGCCAACGGACCAGCGCTTCAAATTTATTGATTTGGCCGGTCTGAGCATTAACGATGGGTTGGTAATGTACCTTTAGCGCCTCTTCCGCGATAGCTTTTTTAAGTCGGTCACGCAGTTTTAGTTTTTGAATGTATTCAGACTGTAGCTCACCATCATATTCACAAACCCCGTTTCGTCCCTGCCCCTTCATGTTATACATCGCGTAGTCAGCGTTCTTCAGCAGAGCATGGTGTGTCAGACCGCTTTCAGGATAAGCAGAGACGCCGATACTGACGGTGGTATTGATCTCTATTCCATCAATTTCCAATGGTTTTGATACTGCTGCGACTGCTTTCTGAGCCCAGTCTTTTGCTTCATAGGCCGCAATATCCGGTAACAGCACGCAAAATTCATCGCCACCGTAACGGCAGATATTATCCTTTTCGGTAAACAGACCGCTCAATCGCTCTGCAATATGGGTTAGCACCCTGTCACCAAAATCATGACCGTACAGATCGTTAATTGACTTAAAATCATCCATATCAATGAACAGCAAGGAGAAAACATGCCTTTTCTTGTGAACTGCATTGATATAATTTTCGACGCGGTGAATGAAACTACGGCGGTTTACCAAGCCGGTGAGGGGATCATAATAAGCAAAAAAAGTCAGTTGCTCTTCGGCCTTTTTCCAGTGGCTAATGTCTCTAAAAACAGCAACGTAGTTAACAACTTCATCGTTACTATCTCGAATCACATTTATCGACATTTCTTCGGGATAGATTTCACCATTTTTCCGCTTATTCCAAACCTCCCCTTTCCAGTGGCCACTATTGTTCAGGCTAAACCATAGCGATTGGTAATACTCCTTGTCATGTAACCCTGAAGATAACTTATTCGGAGTGAGGCCAAGCAGTTCTTTTTCTCGATAGCCCGTTGTTTGCTCGAAGGCACGGTTTACCGAAATAATTTTATTGGCTTTGTCGGTAATCAATATACACTCGGAGGTATTGTCGAATACCACTTGGGCACGGCTTAATTGCCGCCTTGCTTCAACACTGCTGGTAATATCTCGCTGGATACCCGCAATTCTGATCGGGTTACCATTAGCGTCCTTGGCAATCACGCTGCCCTTGAGCTTCAACCAACGTTCATTGCCCTCAGACACTTGCGGATAGTGTTTTTCACTCAAGCGAAACTCAAACTGGAAAACACTGGTAAACTTTTGCTGAATAAAGCGCTGGAAAAAATTAAGGCCTTCAACCCGATCTTCAGAATGAATACAATCGATCCATTCAGAGAAATCACCGCCATTATGGGGCTTGTCCTTATCCAAGATGCTCCAGAACTTGGGCGAAGTAAAGAATTCCCCGCTGACTAAGTCATATTCCCAAATGCCTTCTTCCACGGAGTTGAACGTTGTATTCAGTTTATGGGAGGTTTTGGTTAGCTTAGCTGAAATTTGATAGACATCTGTAACATCATGCACCGTACCCCGCATCAGCAGTGCTTTACCACTGCTATCACGTGTTACGTCGGCACGTTTACGCAAATACTTGATTGTACCGTCAGGTAATAGTGCCCGGTGGACAAGGTTGTAGTTAACCGATTCTGACTCAACCGAGCCATTTAGCGTACTCAGCACCCACTCTCGATCTTCGGGATGGATAAACTCTGACAGCAAATCAATGGAAGGGGTAACTGTATTATCTTCGATCCCATAAATACGATACACTTCCTGGCTCCAAGTTATAGAACCTGAAACTAAATCCCAGAACCAACTACCGACTTTCGCAACTCGCTGACCTTCCTCAAGTTCCCAAAGCAATTTTTCTTGCTGGGACAATAATGCAGAATATTTAAGCTCAATGCCTAGAAGGTAGCTAAGCTCTTTACACCAGTTATCGACCTCTTCCGAATGTTCGTACAAACGCTCAAAGAGGCAGACAATAATCCCTACGGGTTCTTGCCCTCGGACAAAAATTGGTATCCCGAGATAACCTTCAGCATCAAGTTCCTGCAGGGCAATATCTTGGGGAAAAAGGTTGGTAACGCCTGAAGGATAACAGCAAGACTGGCTGTCTTCTTTTACGATTTGACAAGGCGTGCCTGACAGCGAATAAGTAAAATTATCTTTGATAATCCCCGCATCACGATAACACAGGGTATGTGCATACTTCCCAGACTCATCAAAGTGGCCAATGAAGCAATGCTTTGGTGCTAAGCGCTTGTAAAGAAGGTCGGTGATTTCATCAAACAGCTCGTTTCCGTTCAAGTTTTGTATTTTCTTATCTATTGTTGTATTCATCACTCGTTTAACGGTACTCGAAGCTGAAATCATTAAGCCGGAATAGTTATCTGACTATATATGCAAAACGAATGCGACCTTACAACATGTTGTATGTTTATTAAAGAAAACTCTACAAGTTGCTTATGCAATTATCGATAAATATTGATAAGCATCACTTTCAACCAACCGACAACAACAAATCATACCCATGGGTATGATTTGTATCATCTGCAGATCGAAGCATACAAAACAAGGTATTATGCATGCTTAAGTGAAAGGGGGGGTTAACTTGCAACCTGAGTCTTTGGATGAGCCGGTAGCCACAAAGAGATCACTGTTGTAACAGCAAGAAATACGAACGAGACCCAGAGGCAAGCCGCCAAACCGGATACTTGATACAACCAACCAGATAAAATCGTACCGATCAAACGGCCCATTGCATTTGCCATATAATAAAAGCCGACATCCAGCGAAACTCCATCATCTTTGGCATAACTTACGATCAAATAAGAATGTAAAGATGAATTCACGGCAAAAACTGCACCAAAAACCAGCAAACCAACAACTATGGTAATTTCAGGCTGCCAACCACTCTGTACACCCAGAGCAACCGCTGCCGTAATCACCGACAACAGACCAGCCCAGCCTAGTGCAGCTTTTCCGTCTGGGACAATACCTTTTGCCTTACCCGTAATTCGCGGCGCTATACCCTGAACAAAACCGTAGGCAATCACCCAAACCGCCAAAAAGCCGCCAACATAAGCGTGATCCCAGCCGAACACCTGACCCAGATAAATGGGAAGCGCAACTACAAACCAAACATCACGCGCTCCAAACAGGAACATTCGTGCCGCCGATAGGATATTGATACTGCCACTCTTTGAAAAAATATGGCTGAACTTTACTTTGTTCTTAGCCTTCCCCATCCCCTTCTCAAGCCATATCAAACTCATGGCCAGTACGACGAACAGTACCATAGCCATTGCAATGACAGCCCCTTTAAAACCAATCGTCGCTAGAAGCAAACCACCAACAAAGAAACCAGCTCCCTTTAGGGCATTCTTTGAGCCGGTCAGGATGGCGATCCACTTATAAAGGGCTCCTTGCTGATCGCCTGGTACCAGCGTCTTGATCGCACTTTTAGCACTCATTTTATTGAGATCTTTTGCTATCCCTGAAAGTGCCTGCGCCAACATGACCCACGGTACAGTCAAATAAACAGAAGGGACAGCCAACATGAGTAGCGCCACCACCTGCATTGCCAAACCAATATTCATCGTGCGGTTAAGCCCCAGTTTTGCCCCTAGCCATCCCCCGAGCAAATTGGTCACGACACCAAAAAATTCATAGAAAAGAAACAAGGAGGCTATCTGTAATGGGCTGTAACCCAACTGATGAAAATGCAGAACCACCAGCATTCTCAAGGCCCCATCGGTAACCGTAAAGTTCCAGTAATTGAAGGTCACCAGCATATATTGGCGCACATCTTTAGAGAGGTGTGAAAAAGCAGCTATCATGCGGAATTCTCTTATTGCGGTTCCATAACTTCGCCAACCTTGCCAGTAGATTGGCGAAGCTGTCATTACCTAGTCCTGAATTAAGCCAAACCAACTTTACGGATCAACTCTGAGGTACGGGTCGCATAACCCATTTCATTGTCATACCAGGCGTATACTTTTACCATACGATCATTGACAACCATGGTAGATAAAGCATCGACCACCGTTGAACGTTGATCGCCTTTGTAATCAATTGACACTAGCGGACGGTCTTCAAAACCAAGGATGCCAGCTAGCTCTCCTTCTGCAGCCTCTTTAAGCAACGCATTGACTTCTTCTGCAGTTGTATCACGGCTAACATCAAAAATAATATCGGTCAGAGATGCATTAGCCAGCGGAACACGTACAGCGTGGCCATTGATCTTACCGGCAAGCTCAGGGAAAATTTCAACAATTGCTGTAGCCGATCCGGTTGTTGTCGGGATCAGGCTCATGCCACATGCTCGCGCACGACGCAGATCTTTATGCGGCGCATCAAGAATCGTTTGAGTATTTGTCAGATCATGAATCGTAGTGAAAGAAGATTGCTCAATACCCAACTTTTCGTGGATCACTTTAACTACCGGGGCAATACAGTTCGTTGTACAAGATGCCGCCGTCACGATACGGTGCTTTTCAGCATCGAACAAATTATCATTCACACCAACAACAACATTTAGCACCCCTTCCTCTTTTACCGGTGCAGAGACAACAACACGCTTTACACCCTGATCCAAGTACTTCTGTAACAATGTGGTTTTACGGTGAACACCGGTTGCTTCCAATACAACATCACACCCCGACCAATCGACTGCATCGATATCACGCTCTTGGCTACAACGAATGGTGTGCTCACCAATCACAATGGCATTTTCTGCTGACTTGACGGCATGGTGCCAGCGGCCTTGAACTGAATCAAATTCAAGCAGATGCCCCAGCGTATGAGCATCACCAGCAACATCATTAATCTGAACAAATTCAATTTCAGCCCAGTCATAAGCCGCTCGTAAAGCCAGACGCCCAATACGGCCAAAACCATTAATTCCTACTTTAATCGCCATTTTTACTGTCCTTTTCTCTAAGTGCTCTAAGCAATATAGCCCACATTTAAATACGGTTAGCCATATATATGGCATTTCGCATATGGTAATCCTATCCAGAATACATAGCCAGATCTTTTTTATGAACGATTCAAGTACCTGCTCATCGTGCTCAATTTCTTATCTATACTTTTTCAATAACTCAACCTCACCGGATGCCCTATGTATTTTCATAACGATGGGGGCGCCTCCTCGGATGACTCTAAACAAAACCAACGCAGTAACTCATCCATAGTTTTGGAGAAAGAAAATGAAGACTAATCGTAGGAATGGCTGGCTACTGGCGACAATAATATTTGCCTGCACTGCATTACTCGGCCAGAATCTCCACGCAGCCTCGCACAGCAATCACAAAAATAGGCTTGGTGCGGTTCTGTTCCCAACATCTTGCAGCAAAGACAGTCAGGCGATGCTGGAAAAAGGTCTAGCCTTACTCCATCACATGACCTATAGAGGTGCCAGTACAGCCTTTGAAACTGTGGCTCAAAAAGAGCCAGATTGTGCAATAGCTTATTGGGGAATTGCGATGTCAATAATCCACCCCCTCTGGTCGGATCCACCAAGTGAAGACAGCTTTGCCAAAGGCCTGAAAATGCTTGAATTAGCTAAAAGTAAAGGCAAGAAAGATCCACGAGAACTTGCTTATATTGAGGCCGTCGAGAGCTATTATTCCCAGGGAAGAAAAGCCAAAGAAACTGATAACCTCGCCGCTTTTGAACAAGGCTGGAAAAAAGTGCATGAAGCATTTCCGTCGGATCCTGAAGCGACCGCCTTTTATGCCCTGGCGCATTTGGCTACCGCCTCTCCAGAAGATAAAAGCTATGTGAAGCAGAAAAAGGCTGGAGAAACTGCCGCTACGGTTCTGGAAAAAATACCGACACACCCTGGAGCCCACCACTATATTATTCATGCTTACGACTATCCTGAACTGGCGCCAAGAGCATTAGAAGTTGCACGCAGATATGGTGATATAGCCCCATCGATCCCGCACGCACTGCATATGCCGACTCATATTTTTACCCGACTGGGTCTATGGGAAGAGTCGATAGCCATGAATATTCGCTCGGCAAATGCGGCTGAGCAACACCCTGCCGGTGATAAGGTTTCTCTTCATTATCTCCATGCGCTTGACTACATGGCATATTCATACCTTCAGCGAGCACAAGACAAGCAGGCGCTAAATGTTGTTGAAACGGCCCTGGCGATCAGTGATCCACTACAACCGCATGTTGCCTCGGCCTATACCCTGGCCGCAGTTCCGGCTCGTTATGCACTGGAAAGGCAACAATGGGCAGAAGCTGCCGAACTCACCCCAAGAGTACCTAGCAGTTATCCATGGGATAACTACCCTGCTATGGAGGCAATTACCCATTTTGCTAATGCACTAGGTTCGGCACGAACTGGCAATGAAAAAGCAGCAGAGCAAGCTCTGAACAACCTAAGCAGATTACATGCCCAAGCCGAAAAGGGGTCGGCTTACTGGGCCAAGCAAGTTGAAATTCAACGTTTGTCAGCTTCAGCTTGGCTTCTCTTCCACCAAGGCCGGCACGAACTGGCATTACTGACCATGCAAAATGCAGCCGATATGGAAGCAACGACAGAAAAGCACCCGGTAACCCCGGGGGAGGTATTACCGGCCAGGGAACTGCTAGCCGATATGCTGCTGGAAATGGAAAGGTATCCACAGGCCTTAGCTGAATATGAAAAATCCCTAAACCGAAGTAAAAACCGTTTTAACAGTATGTATGGTGCAGCAAAAGCGGCTGAACTTGCAGGTGATAAAGACAAAGCAAGGCACTACTATCAGATGCTGGCTGATGTGGCGGTAATGGGAGATACTGAACGAGAGCGATTACAGCAAGCTAACAGCTTCCTAGCTGCCCTATAGCCTGCTAAGTAAAGTAACGACAGGTAGAAAACTATAATGAAGCCCCACCATTGTGGGGCTTTTGTGGTTATACCAAACTGAACAGATTCCAGGCGCTTGATAGCAACCCTAATTGATGAAGATATAGTGGCTTCTACATCAAAGCAATTTGGGACCGATAGCGAGCGGCTGGCACGCTCCCGAAGGGCGAGTTGCTGATAGGCCCGATAATTATTCAGTTTGGTATTATTTAAACTGCTGAATATAATCAATATGCGCCTGACGGGTAAATGCTCCCGGACGCAATGCCTGAATTTGCTCAATTGCACTATCAAGGGCAATGCCGCGATCCAGCATAATACGGGCCGCAATCAATCCGGTTCGACCTGATCCACCCATGCAGTGAATAGCAAGGCCGGCACCACCGTCTAGCATTGCCTGGGCAGCTTTATTCGCTTCAGGCCAATTTGCATTAAACAGTGCACCGGGAGCACAATCATCTTCGATAGGTAAGTGAAACCAGCTCAAGCCTAATGCTTCGCATTCTTCAGCCAATTGTTGCAGGCCGTTATCAGGAAGATCCGTCGGTTCAAGTGCTGTCAGTACGGCTGTCGCACCAGCTTCTTTTAACTGCGATAATGAGTCACGCAGATTTGCTTCCTTGGTACCGGGGCATGGTGTGAGTAAAAGCTTAGCGCCATTCGCTAGAGATAACGTCCAGAATGGGTGTGAATTAGACATAGTGCCTTCCTGTTTATTCAATAAGAGATCCAGCTAGCTTAAGCGCTAACTCGAGTATCTGTTTTAAGGCTAAATCCGGGCTTCTTTCTGTCTTTTATCTGGCTGAGTTTTAATTTTTCTTTATTAATCAACCCCGGATTACCATTTCTGACGGTCGCCAGAGTATGACGGATCCATACCGGCAATTGATCTGCCAACCGGTAGAAAATCCACAGTCCTTCCCGCTGATCTTGAAGTACCCCACCATCACGGAGTAAAGCCAGGTGACGAGAAACCTTAGGCTGACTGACTTCAAGCACCTTCGTTAAGTCTCCAACGGTTAACGCAAGTTCATCTTCAATCAGCATTAAAATCCGTAACCGAAGCGGATCACTCATGATTTTGAATAGCTCCACCGGTCCAACAACATCACTTTGCTCTTCGCCGTTTAGCATGAGAAACAACGCAATCCTAGCCTGTAAACCTTCAAAGGCTTCCTCGAAACCTTCGATACCTTCCATCGACTTGGGATCTTTAAAATCCCAGTGAATCAAGGCATCAGAATCAGAGAACAACGCACACTCGTTACTTGCTCTGTCACACAAGGTAATAACCACATCAAAGTGTTGTTCGTGAAGCTCAGCAGCAGAAATACTGTGTAGGTTATCGGCACAAACACCATGCTGTTCCAAAACCTGATAAACACGAGGATCGACACCTTCAGGCTTCATACCAGCACTCACTACCTGATAATGCTCACCTGCCATATGGCGCATTAATGCTTCGGCTAGTTGTGATCGGGCGGAGTTACCCGTACAGAGAAAGAGTATTCGCTTCTTCATGATTATCTCGAAAAGCTCAAATTGCTGACAGTATATCTGACTTTATATATATAACAACATCCATATATAAAAAGACTAGACATACTCCATGGAGGGGAGGGAAATATAACAACGCCTCGAAAAACGAGGCGCTGAAGGATTGAAACATTGAAGGGTTAAGTTAAAACATCTGGTTCATCAAAGGTATTGCCCAACACCCACTGTTCTAGCTTTCCTGTCACTTGAGGGTGAGTAAGCAAATCAAGATGATTAATCCCTACCCCTACCCAAGTGTTTTCTTTTTGGTAGTTCAACGCCTCTTGCTCACATGTCGACTCACCTAGTGCGCTAGAGACTGGGACAAGCCCGTCGCCCAGCTTTAAGTTTTTATCATCGTCCAGATTTTGGCCGAGGCAACTGGCTATCGCGCAACACACGACCCCATCAGGTAGCAGCGGACGAGAAGGCTCATCAGATACACTATTTACTTTAGTTTCCCAGTCACTATGGCGAATAAACCCTTTGCTCAAGTCTTTGGTACCACTGCTTCGGATATCCGATAGCTTGTTCAGCATCTTTAAGTAAGGAGCCTCTGCCACACGATCATCAATCCAACATGCCAACTGTGCTAATGGGGCACCATTATGAGGTGTGCCCAGAGTCACAAAAGTACGAAGTACCGATAGCCAGTTCAGTTGATGCTGCTGAGCGTAGTAGCAAGCACTACGAGTCACCAATCCCCCCATACTATGTCCGATAATCACCAGCTCTTTAACCTTGCAAGGCCAAGATGATATCAACTGATCTAACATCAGTGAGAACTGCTCACCATTGACAGAGATGTGCTGACCGGTGTTGTAGCGCAGATAAACGGGTGTATAGCCAAACTTCTCTAAGCTCCGGCCATGATCATGCTCCTTTCGTTTCCACTGTACGTCATTCATACACCAGCCATGAACACACAAAACAATGCGATCACTGCATGCAGGCAGTTGCTGGTTAAGTTTATCGACGTCAAGGCTCAGTGTTTGTTGTTGATCTCGAAAGGCCATTTCCATCTTAAAGCGACTATCGCGCTGTACCAGATAGTCACCCAATAAGCCATTTAGCGTCGCTATCACGGCATCACTCTGAACAGGGGGTAACCCATGCTCGATAAAATCGCCAAGCTTATCTTTAGCCACGACTCTATTTTCGGCCACCATCGATGATAAATCATCCATCAATGTCTGAAACTTCTGATTAAGGTTATTCCTAGAAATCATACTGCAACCTTTGTTAAGCGACTTTCAACAACCATCATCGATTAGCTGAATAACTAAATCAAGCGGTTCTCGCTGAGCAAGGTCTTATTTTTAGCTTTATTAAAGATTTGATTATTTAATTCGAGGAGTTGAAATGATGGATTAATTATATAGATAGAAGTGCGAGACAATTATGGCAATTAAAATTAGAAAAATCACTCTAACTTTTCATTAATGAATAAAAACACAGGCTGTATATTTACAACCTGCATTTTATCAGCCAATAAAACTATAAAACCTCAACTTCTAGCTCCTGAGATTTTTCTGACTTTTTTAACTGTTCATCCAGGATCATATCTGAAGCTTTCTCGGCAATCATTATTGTTGGCGCATTAGTATTGCCGCCAATTAACGTTGGCATAATAGAAGCGTCAACAACTCGCACCCCTGTTATTCCCCTCACTTTTAATTGAGGATCGACGACCGCCATGTCATCTATCCCCATTTTACAAGTGCCTACCGGATGATAGATTGACTCTGCCTTACGACGGATAAAGGCTTTCAATGCTTCATCACTCTGTACATCTTTACCTGGATAGACTTCTGCTCCGCGGTAGCAATCAAACGCTGGTTGTTTCAATATTTCTCGCGACAATTTAATGCCTTTCACCATGACCTCAATGTCTTCCTCATTGCCAAGATAATTCGCATTGATGCGTGGTGGCGTCGCAGGGTTGCTATCACGAAGAGTCAGGCGGCCGCGGCTTTTAGGCCTCAGGTTACAGGCATGGAGCGAGTAGCCATGTCTAACCGTCTGCCATAGATTCAGGCCATGGTTATCAAGAAAACAAGGAGAAAAATGAAATTGAATGTCAGGTACAGCGAGCTCCGGAGAACTCTTTACGAAACCACCAGCCTCTGCAATATTACTAGTGAAATTTCCCTTCCTAAACAATAGGTAATCAACAATACCTTTCATCGAACGCAACAAAGCTACTGGCGAAAAACCGACGGAATAAAAGGTTCGTTCACGGGTAACAGCCAGCACATCAAGGTGATCCTGCATGTTTTCACCGACCCCCGGCAAATCACAAACAACAGGGATACCATGCTGATTTAGTTGATCTTTATTACCGACACCAGAAAGTAACAATAGTTGCGGGCTATTGATGGCACCGCCACTTAATAACACTTCACCACTGCACTGTAAGGTATGCGTACTTCCCCCTTTAAGGTACTCAATTCCAGTGGCCTTTGTTCCATCAAAGGTCACCTTGGTTGTTAGTGCATCGGTTATGACCGTTAGATTTTCTCTCTGCTCGGCAGGTCGCAAATAGCCGACAGCGGTACTGCAACGCTGACCATTTTTTTGTGTAACTTGATAATAACCAACACCTTCTTGTTCATCTGCATTAAAGTCTTGGGTCAGTTTATGACCGGCCTGCTTGGCGGCTTTGATAAACGCTTCCGAGAGTGGGTTTTTGATCCTTAAGTCAGAAACGCTGAGTGGACCACTGTCACCATGATAGGCATTACCTCCCCGCTCCTGACATTCTGATTTCTTAAAGTACGGCTGTACATCCTGATAACCCCACCCTTCATTACCCAGGGCTGCCCACTTATCATAATCACAGGCATGACCACGAATGTAGCACATCGCATTCGATGCACTGCTCCCCCCTAGCGTTTTTCCTCTCGGCCAAAATAACCTTCTCCCGTTTAGATTGGGTTCTTGTTCGGTATAGTAACGCCAATTCATTTTCTTCGAATGCATCATACCGATAATGCCAAGTGGTACATGAACCATTAAACTTGAATCTTTTGGTCCGGCTTCTACCAAGCAAACTTTAATATTCGGATTTGAAGACAGTCTATTTGCAAGTACACACCCTGCCGAGCCTGCCCCCACAATTATGAAATCATACATAACATCCTCTCAAGTTAATTATGAAGGTTTACCAGCCAATTAAAATTTCCCAGTCTAAAGCTCTTACTTTTATTACATTTCAATCATAGGTTATCTTGCCAATATTTGATGTAATTACATGGTTAATACGTAAATTGCGCATCTTTCTTAAATAAAAAGGTGATCTATATAATAAAAATCACTTTTTATTGAAGACAACTACTCTGACCAGTGTAGTTTATATTTCCTAAAGGAATATGAAAAATGTTGCCGGTACATTAAGGAGAAAGAATGGCATATTTTCTAACAGGTGGTACGGGGTTTTTAGGCCGTAACCTGCTAACCCGTCTTTTAAAACGGGAAGGTAATATATATGTACTATGTCATGATGAGCTCGCAAGGGAACGACTAGCGTCAAGCTTACAAGAGTGGGATGTACCTGCCGACCGTATAAAAGCGATTCAAGGCAATCTAACCCAGGAAGGCCTAGGCTTATCGGAGTCTGATATCGCAGCACTCAGAGGGAAAATTTCACACTTTTTCCACCTCGCTGCTATCTATGATCTCAATGCGACAGCCGAAGCCCAGGAGGCCGTCAATATAGCAGGGACTCAACATGCCGTTGATGCTGCCGAGGCACTGAATGCAGGTTGTTTCCATCATATCAGCTCCATTGCTGCAGCAGGTATGTACGACGGCCATTTCAGCGAAGATATGTTTGATGAGGCGGAGAATCTAGAACACCCGTACTTTTCAACCAAGCATCTATCGGAAAAAGTAGTACGAGAAAAATGCAAGGTGCCGTTCCGCATCTATCGCCCAGGCATGGTTGTCGGGGATTCTAAAACAGGCGTAGCAGAGCGTGTAGACGGACCGTACTACTTCTTCAAAATGATCCAGCGCATTCGTGATGTATTGCCTGCATGGGTACCAACGATTGGCCTAGAAGGCGGACGCCTGAATATCGTACCAGTCGATTATGTAATTGATGCTCTTGATCATATTGCTCACAAAGATGAGCTTGATGGCAAATGCTTCCACCTGACCGATCCGAAGCCTTACCGTTCTGGCGAAGTACTCAACATTTTTGCTGAAGCAGGTCATGCCCCTCGCATGGCACTTCGCTTTGATACCAGGTTATTTGGCTTTATCCCAAACCAGGTAAGAAATGCCGTTCTTTCAGTGCCGACAATTAAGCAAATTGCTGATGTCACGATGAAAGATCTTGGTATTCCTCCTTCAGCGCTGCAATTTTTCACGTACCCAACTGAGTTCGACTGCCGCGAAACCAAAAAGGCTTTGAAGGGCTCTGGCATTGAGTGTCCGCGTTTGCCGACCTATGCCCCTGCTATCTGGGACTACTGGGAGCGTCACCTTGATCCGGCGATCTCAGGTGATCGCAGCTTGAAAGCTCGTGTAGCTAACAAGATCATCTTGATCACTGGTGCAAGCTCAGGCATTGGCCAGGCGACTGCCTACAAGCTGGCTGAGAATGGTGCTGAAATTCTGCTTGTGGCTCGTGACGAAGAAAAGCTCGCTCATACCAGAGAAGAAGTTGAAAAACGCGGCGGCATTGCACATACCTACCAGTGCGACCTGTCCAATATCGCACAAGTTGAAACACTGGTTGAGAATGTTCTGGCTAACCATGGCCGTGTCGATATCCTCATCAACAATGCAGGCCGCTCTATCCGTCGTTCGATTGCCAACTCGATTGACCGTTTCCATGACTTCGAGCGCACAATGCAACTGAACTATTTTGGTTCATTGAAGCTGACCCTCGGATTGTTACCAAGCATGGAAGCACAGGGTGGTGGTCATGTCATTAATGTCTCCTCAATCGGAGTATTGACGAATGCGCCACGCTTCTCGGCCTACGTCGCTTCAAAGTCTGCACTTGATGCATTCACCCGTTGTGCGGCATCTGAATATTCAGATTTGAATATCAACTTTACAACGATTAATATGCCACTAGTTGCAACACCAATGATTGCACCGACCAAAATCTATAAGTCGGTACCGACATTAGCACCGGAAGAAGCAGCCGATCTATTGGCAACCGCTATCATTGATAAGCCTAAACGCATTGCAACCAAGCTAGGTATTTTCGGCTCACTTGTACACGCGCTATTCCCGAAACTGGCTGAAATCATTATGAACAGCAGTTTCCGAATGTTCCCTGACTCCAAAGAAAGCGAGCAAGGAAAAGAGCAAAAAGGTGAAAAAGCCTCTTCGGCAGAGCTCATTGCATTCTCAGCACTGCTAAAAGGTATTCACCTGTAACAAATCAAACACTTACTCATCAAGTGTTGGTTAGGTAATTATTATTTAAGGAAATAAATCATGGCTGATTTAAAAGCAAACTTCGAACAAGCTCAACTAGACGTTAAAAAACTTACCAAGCGACCATCTAACGATGAACTGCTAGCTTTGTATTCTCTGTTCAAGCAAGCGACAGCAGGCGATGTGCACGGTAAGCGTCCTGGTATGTTTGATTTCAAAGGTGCGGCAAAGTACGAAGCATGGGAAGGCCTGAAAGGCATGGATTCAGAAACTGCAATGCAGCAGTATGTTGATAAGGTTGCGGACCTAGCCGCTACTTACGCATAATCACCTGCTGAAGGTATAGAAAAGGCCGCTTAGCGGCCTTTTTATTTATATCAATGAAATCTTAATCTTGAACTTTAACACCAGAGCGGTACCAGTGTTCGGCATCCCAGCCATCACTCGTACGATCTCGGTTGATAACCCCCATATTGTCACGCCATACCGTCTCATCAATAAACTCAACTACCGGCTTATTCTCTTCATCCAGTAACGGCGAGCCATCTGGCTGATAGTACGTCGTCTCTAGCCGCGAATAATACTTACAGGCGGGAACATCTTCGGTCGTGGTAAAGTCAAGTACCTGCTCCGAGCCTGCAAACACGACTGACTGAACCTGTTTGAAACTGGCTTGCTGTTCTGGCGCGCTTAATAGTTTACCTGCGTAATGATGAACTTCAGGGATAAAATACGATCCATCTAACGACAATTGCTCCGATGCCGTGATCTCATTCCCCCAAGCAATTTGATCGCTGCCATTTTCTCGCCCTTCGAAGCCAACCATGGCGCCATTACCATTGCTAAAATATCGCTCTATAAAAAAACTCCCATCGTAGAACGAGCCAGTTATACGGCTTTCTGACAGACCACTTTGGCCATGCCAGTCTATATCAGAGTCAACCAGTAACACATACTCATAGCTGGCGTCTTGCTGTAACTCCTTTTCCGTATTGAAACGATACATATCATACAGCAGCGTATCATTCTGCTTTGGCTCATACTCGGCATCAGGCAGTTCAGCAAGACACTGTTCCATGGTCACAGGCTGACCTTCAGGCACTAGCCCTGCCACCGGATTCACCCCATACAACTGATCATCTTGGATCATCCCGGTTAGTTCCTGAACATAATCCGAGTATCCCCAAGTCGGCGTCGATTTGTCCTCAAGATTATATTCTTTGTAGTCCTTCTCAACGCGAAGAGGCACACGTCCTTTATCGAGGTAACTCTTGGAATCATGCACGGCATAGACACTACTTCGTTTCGATTCTTCAGGCACTGAAGTCTGATCAACCAGTTCCAGTTCATTCTTGCTTTGTACTACGCAAACCTCACGGTAACCTAAAATGGTCTCGATGATCTCTTTACCCAAATACACTGACATAACATTTTCATGCCTGGCAGGTACTTCAGGTGAGTACTGGTCTAAACGCTCTATCCAGCCTACTGTTTCCACATTCAGCGGTAAATCGACTGGTATATTGGTTGCTGTGATGACAGACCACCAGCGGCGGAAAACATCCTCTGTACCAAGATACTGCTGGCTATCAGAATCGGTATACATGAGCTCAAAGCCTGGATTCCACTTGTCGAGGTTAGCCCCTTTCGCACCGGTAATAACCTGAGTGACATCAAGGTTGCGTCCCGCCATGCTCCCGTCGGGCAAACCATTTCGCTGACCGACATATTGTTCAGTACGGGTAAATTCGACAGCAGCTTCAGACCCCACATTGATACGAGTAATATGATAGCTGCGGCTATCAGTCATATCTTCAATCCCTTCACCTTCGGGATAATCTGGCAAACTATCAAGACATACATTCAATGATGTCGGGATCTGAAGCGGCTCTAACGGGTCATTATCCTCACCATCTTTATAGCCATCACCATCATCATCATCATCGGTAATATTATCTACCCCATCATCATCAGTATCTAACGGGAAATCATCATCCCCGTCATCAACGCCGTCGTTGTCATCGTCGGTATCTGCATTGTCACCAATCCCATCATCATCGGTATCCGTATCTTCATCCGAATCAAACGGGAAAGCGTCATCACCATCTTCGACACCATCATTATCATCGTCGGTATCTTCATTATCACCAATGTCATCATCATCGGCGTCTGCATTTTCATCATGCTCTAACGGGAAGTCATCATCCCCGTCATCAACGCCATCGTCATCATCATCGGTATCGACTTCGTTTCCCTCACCATCGCCGTCACTGTCATACCATTCGCTAGCATCTTCAGGGAATGCATCAAGTGCATCGATCACACCATCATCATCGCTATCGGTTGTCTTGACAATACGTATCCCTTCAGCTTCATCGGCAACAACAATTTCATCATCGGCTGCATCTTTTACTGCGCTATTGATGGTATCCGAAAAGGCTAGCGTTTTATCCGCTTGCTTGAGCAGTTGTTCAACGGTCGAAGGCATCGCACCTGCAGCAATAAGAGATGCTGCACCTTGTTCCGCCTTAGAAGCATCAACAGAATCAAGCTTTTTGAAGTCAGACAAGACAATATCGGCATTTTCCTGTGCTATACCAAGTTGGGTTGCGACCTGCTGTATGGCAACAACTATTGACGCTTCACTGGCCAATAACGATGGCTGTCTTAGCTTCATCTCAACCAGTGTGGTTAAAGGACTTATCACACTTGCATGAAGCTCCGGAGCCGGAGAGGTGCGTAGAGTACCGTCGACCTCCGTTACCGGTGCGGTAAGGAAGAATGTTTTGGCAACCGGCTTTCCATTATCATGGTCAATCGTTTTACCCGCCGTTGCCTTGGCTACCAAAACATACTCATCAAGAGACAAGCCACCCAAATCTTTAAAAGTTAACATTCCCTTCGAATCGGTAACTGCACGCGGCTCATCGCCGTCTGGCGAGAAGTTTTGATTCATTTTTTTATCTAGCCAAACCGTTGCGCCTTCGAGATAGCCGTCAATAACAGTGACTGTTAGTGATTTGCCTTCTGCAGGAGGTGTTACTACCGGTGGTGGTTCAGGGGGATTCGGGCCAATTTTACCGCTACCACTATCACCGCCGCAGCCAGATAAAAGTCCCGATAAAAGAGTCGTTGTAGAAACTGCTAATGCTACCTTGCTTATATTCATAACCTAACCTATTAACAGACGAAATATTGCAATAATCAATGTTAATGAATCAGGTATATAGCATTTCGTACGATATGAAATCCTACGACATATTTCACAGTAAAATAGTGCCTTTAATATAAAAGATCCTTCATTGACCCACACGATAAAAATCAGGTTATATTGTTTAATTTCAGCGAGTTGAATACAAACGACAAAAAGCCACATGAATCATCCTCATGTGGCTATATTTGTTAAACGAAAGGAAAAACTAGTGCAGGTTGGCGGCTTTTATCTCTTCCTGGTTTTCAAGACTATCTTGATTTTTTGCAGCTACCTGAGGATCAACATCCACAGTTGCAGCTAACATTTCTGTTAGCTTTGCCAATTGCTTCTCTAACGCTTCGACTTTCTTTTGCTTTTCACAGAATAAGCGCTCAAACTCTTCATCCTCTGGTGAAATTGAGTCTTGTGCGGCTTCCACTGCCGTCTCAACGGCTAATGTTTCATCGTTACGATACTCAAGCTGTTCAGACACTGCCGATACAGCGGCATTCATAACTTCAGACTCAATGTCTTCAAGAGCTTCAATCATATACTCTGTAATAACTTCAAAGCCAGGCAAAGACTGGTTACAAGCGACAAGCGAGAAATACATGGTATCGGCATTACTAAAGAAAGTGATATTGAGTGTTTGCCCTGGCATCAGTAGAGATACCGGGTATTGCTCCTGCACTTTTGCGCCCATGAAGTAGAGCTTTTCTTTTGCACCGGGCACATTTGAGATAAGCAGGTTACTCGCTGGCGGAATAAAGTTATTCAAACCAAACTTTCCGCTAAACAGCGAAACACCATTGATCAGCAATGAATAATTCACATACGCATCAGGCGAAATATTTAACGCTTCTTTCTTAAGGTCGAGCGTAGCATGCTGGATAGCCTCTAAACGCTCCAATGCGCTTAGGTGTGGCTTACCGAGCTCTACATGTCCCACCGACATTTTGTTTCCTTTGGCAGCAGCATCATCTTTCCCTCTCAGGTTCATCGGCATCATTGCGACCAGTGGTTTTCGCAACGGTAAAGCACGATCGTTTAAATAACGATTCAGGGCAATGTCACTCACCGTGAACAATACATCATTCATCGAAGCGCCGGTAATACGACTGATATGCTTTAGCTGAGTAATAGAGAACTGGCCCAGACTAACAGCCCTGCTCCGTTTTGGACTCAGGTTAAACGGTGTCTTAGGTGCAGTAAACGGTACTTTCAAATCACAATCAGCCAACTTGACGGCCTTAAGCGCCAATTTGCTTCCCAGTCGAAACATCGATGGGATCAGCGAAATCTGTTTTGTTGCAGCCATCGCTGTTTTCATCACCATGTCCGTAAGGTGCGTTTCCTCACGACGTTGCGACGAACTCTTACGTAAATCACACTGCCAGAATGGCTTGGTGTAAGAATCATCAATATCAGCAGAACAAGTGCCAGTAAAAATACGGCTTGCGCGAACACCATCAGCCATTGAGTGATGAATTTTCATCACTAGGGCAACGCGGTTATTTTCAAGCCCACCAATAACCCACAGTTCCCACATTGGACGGCTACGATCCAGCACCTGGCTATGTAAACGCCCAACTACTTGCTGAAGTTGCTGCTCTGATCCTGGAGATGGCAACATGGTGATCCGCAAGTGATCCTCAATATTGACATGAGACAACGCCTGCCAGCTAGGTTTACCGGTCAGCGACCAATTTAACTTCCAGTTAAACGGAGGCACAGTATCCGTTTGCTGCAAGAAATGGCTGTAAAGATCTTGGGCAAACGTTGCTGCCTGTTCTTTTGGCGGCTCCAAAGTAATCAACCCAGTTACATGCATTGGAGTCTTCGCTGTTTCAAATGCGATGAAACTGAAATCTAGAAGAGACAAACTTGGCATATGATGTTCCTTTATCTCGTTTGCTTGGGGGCCAATCTGCCTCAAACAACAATCCGTGGTCCTAAACAATCGTCGGTATCAATTACTACTTATGTTCTTTCGCTAGTTTTTCAACAGCTTGCTGCAGTCGATCAACTTTCGCTTCAAAATCAGTCAGACGATCACGGTCAATACCGCAGGTCATATTCAAACCACGATTGAACTCTGATTCCGCTCTGCTCACAATGGCTGACTGAGTCGTTTTAAAACGCTTCAACGTTTCAGTTTCAACTTCCTGGCCTTTCTCAACAAGACCGCTAAAACGCTTAACCGCCAAATGCTGAGCCATACCTACTTGCTCAATCCCTTTGCTATATGCGCCTAACCCCGCCCATACGGCAGTCTTTAGCGATGTTTCGCCCATATCGGTCACTGACTTAATATTATTGATCACTTTTGCTGGATTAATCATTATTATTTTCCTACTCAATTAATATTTATGAATGGAATTAAACCTATCACTGAGCCAAATCCTAACAATAATAATTAGATCAATCTTTCTAATCTTTATCATTCGGTGTTACCAAGATCACGCAGCAACAACAAAAGCATTAATAACGAATAATATCAACAACTTACAGGTAGCTCACTATCACCAACCAAAAATTAGAACACTCAACCTAATCACATTTTTTTTATAAAAAATATTATCACTGTGACTAACTTCAATTTATTGAAACAAAACAATCCTCAAATTAGATAAATAGAGTGAGGGCTCTATTCTCAAAATGGACAATGCTTAAACAATAATAATAAAAAAAAGCTTACTACCAATAATAAATATTGAACAAGGAATGCGAAATGTCAGTATTAGAGTTAGTTGATACCAGTATAACTACGTCCCCGATTAATGCCGCTGCTTCACAGGCAAAACCTGCCGCCACAACATTCTCTGAAGCCGACAAATTAGTTGATCGTATTATTGAAGTTGTGGGTAAGGAAATCGTCTTAGGTGCTCCTCTTGCTATTGGTAAGTCTATCACATTTATCAATGCGCTATATCAACGAGCAAAAGCTGATCCGAGCATCACACTGCGCATCGAAACAGGGATTACGTTAGAAAAGCCGGTTGGGAAAAGTCAGCTAGAAAAGAATTTCTTAAAACCTTTTGTTGAGCGCGAATTTGCAGGCGTTCCAGATATTGACTACATCATGGATCTCAGAAAAGGTGTAGTACCAAGCAATATCACCATCAGCGAGTTCTTCTTCAAAGCGGGTAGTTTTATGAATAGCCCGCAGCAGATGAACTACACCAGTACCAACTACACCCATGCGGTGCGTGATTTATTGGACAAGGGGGTTAACGTGGTAACCCAACTTGTCGCCAAACGCACCATTAACGGGGTAACCACCTATAGTCTGTGCAGTAATTCTGATTTGGCGCTCGACTTTGCTCCTATCTTGAGAGAGATGCAAGAGAGTGGCACGCCTGTAGCCATGGTTGCAGAAGTAAACACAAACATGCCATTTATGCAAAATCATGCCGAAGTCGCTGACAACCTGTTTGATTTTGTACTCGACCAGAATTCAAAGCCTGAGCATAAAGACTACCCGTTGTTCGCCGCGCCACATGCAAGTATTTCTCCTGAAGATCATATGATTGGCTTCTATGCCAGTACCTTGATCAAAGATGGCGGCACCCTTCAGGTCGGGATTGGTTCTTTGAGTAGCGCTCTAATTTACAGTACGTTACTTCGCCATCAGGATAACAGCACTTATAACCAGATCATGAACGATCTGAATGTGGCCAAGAAGTTCCCAATCTGCCGTACTGTCGGTGATACCGGTATCTTCAACGAAGGTCTCTACGGCTGTAGTGAGCTAATGGTAGATGGCTTCGTGAATCTCTACAAGGCCGGCATTTTGAAGCGTGAAGTGTTTGAGGATCTTACCGTTCAAACATTGCTGAATAGAAAAAAAATTACCACTGATGTCACTGTTAGCACCCTACTGACCCTGCTTGAGTACGGCGCAATACAGCAACAACTAACATCACAGAATGTTGACTACCTCAAGCGCATTGGGGTGTTCCTGCCATCTGTCGAGTTTGCTAACGGTCAACTACAAGTTGAGCAACAAACCATGTCTGCCAATCTTGGAGATGCAGAAGCGTTGCAATGGATAACCAAGCACTGCCTGGGCGATAAACTTTGTGGCGGTGTCGTTATGCACGGTGCTTTCTTCATTGGTCCGAAAGACTTTTATGACGCACTCAATAACATGAGCGATGAAGATCATAAGAAATTCTGCATGACTAGCGTTAACTACGTAAATGATCTTTATGATCACTTCATTGGCAACCAGCAATTAAAACAAGCACAACGTAAACATGCACGTTTTATCAACTCAGCAATGATGGTTACTCTTAACGGCTCAGCCATTTCAGATGCACTAGAAAATGGCCAGGTTGTTAGCGGGGTTGGCGGCCAGTACAACTTTGTAGCTCAGTCACATCAAATTCAAGACTCTCGCTCTATCATGAAGCTACGTAGTTGCTCATATAGGAATGGGAAACTGAAATCAAATATTCTGTTCAACTACGGCCACACAACGATCCCACGTCAGTTACGCGACATCGTTATTACCGAATACGGCATCGCCGATTTACGTAGTAAGCCCGATCATGTTGTATACACTGAATTGATCAAAATCGCGGATTCCCGCTTCCAGCAGCAGCTGCTCGATCAAGCTAAAGCCGCTGGCAAAGTTGCGAAAGACTATACGATCCCGGTCGAGTTTGGCAACAATACACCTCAAGCGCTACGCGAGTCTTACCAAAAATATGCGAAACAAAATATTTTTGGCCCATTCCCGTTCGGCTGTAGCTTTACTGACGAAGAATTGCAATTAGGAAAAGCATTAAAGGCACTGAAAGCGAAAACAGCAACTCCAAAAGGAAAAATCACCTGTATTCTAAAAGCGCTGAAGGGACCAAAAGCGGATCAAAGCATGCAGCCATTACTAGAACGTATTGGCTTAAATGAACCTAAAAGCTTACAAGACCGTATAACTCAACGTCTTTTAATCGCAGAACTTAGAGGCTGATAAACAGCCCATTCTATGTGAGCAAAGCAGAAAGAGGTAATTCATGACAAAGAAAAACAAGGAAATGGCATTATGTCCCTACGCCGCCATTTGGGGATGTCCCAAATGCCCGGTCAGGAAGGTCTGTCCGGGGAAAACCACAATTGGCGATCAACCACTTAAGCCAAAAGTGAATAAGGCTCAGGATTAATAAGACTGTAGCTAACCTCATTCACAGTTCAAGAAAGAAAGCCTCCGCGCTTTCTTTCTTTTTTCCGCCCTCCCCCGAACAAATATCTGTATTTAGGTATATTGCGGCTACTCTGGCCATTGAGCCGCTCGTTAAGTACCCACTAATAAAATTGTGTATTCAATCCCACTTCTGCAAAATCAATTATTATGCAAAATAAATGCAATCACACTGCATAATGAATCACTTCATTATAAAACCACTAATTTCAACCTTATTATTTTTAATAGTTTTAAACAGCTTATGACTGAAAATTTATTCGAAAATAAACAAGAAATCATATGTGGCACATTAATTCCAACCATGACTATGCTTTATTTAGACGCTCATTTTAAGTTGCCTTGGAGGGCTTATGGAAGTAGTCAAAGCATTTCTGTTTGGCCTAATCTTATCATTATCTATCGGACCTATTGCTATCCTCATCCTCAATAATGGTATCCAGCACGGATACACAGTTGCAGTAAGAAGTGCTATTGGCGCTGCTCTTGCTGACTACTGTTACGCTTTGGTCAGTTTTATGATCGGCACATGGATTATCACCACTTTTGCCCAATTCCATTACCAGATCATTTTACTCTCATCATGGGTACTCATCTTCGCCGGCTTCTATATGATGTTTGGTGCCCTGCAGAACACCAAGCTCCTTGCCAACTTTAAACGACCGACCAAGAAACTCGGCTTTCGTGCAACATTCTATTTAACCATGGCTAACCCCATCGCGGTAATTGCATTATCGGCCTTTATCGGACATTCAACCAGCCATCTAGACTTACTATTTGCCCTACAACTTGCAGGTGCTATTTTCATGGGAAGCTTACTCATTCAATGTGTACTAGCAATTTCAGGTTCAATATTTAAAAGCCACTTTGAGACGCTCACCTTCCCGTTTTACTTACAGCTTCTCGGAGGGTTGATGATCTGCTTGTTCGGTGTATATAACTTCGTCGAATTGGCAAATTAAGGGGATTTACAGTTTATTTGCAACAAAACACATATAATAACAATGAGCAACCAAGTTCATTATAAAGCGTTATCAAAACGATCAATAAAAGTTACAAACAGCAGAATAAACGTTTGCGTAATCGCTAACGCTCCCTTTCCGTAATTTTGCCGGTTCACCCTCACATTCACGATTGTTATAGTTGCAGCATAATTTATATACAAGACCATTCGGGGCAAGGAATCTCCCCCTTTATATCAATCGCAGAATTGATAACAGACTCATGATGAGGTGATTGGCAAAACTAGAGGGTAACATTATGGAATTCAACACGGTTGAACTATTGGGCTATGCATCATCACTAATGGTGGCAATTTCACTTATGATGAAAGACATTGTATGGCTTCGTATTCTAAACTTTGTTGGCTGTGTACTATTCACTACATACGGTTTTATGATCGACGCAATGCCAGTAGTAGTAACGAATGGTTTTATCGCCTGCGTAAATATTTATTTCTTGGCAAAAATGCAACAAGAGCGCTCCAAGCAAGCTAATCTTTCTTGTGAAACCGCTTAGCGAATAGCTAAAATACACTGCCATCAAAAGCCGACAATCTGCCTGTCGGCTTTTTTGTATCCAAAATTTTAACTCTCTGAATCATATTTGGAGGCATATTCTATATAGCCAAACACCTTGGAGTCACTAGGCTACATATCATATAGCTTTTGCTCTTTCTCCAGTAACACCCACCCTTTATTTGGCATATTAAGGATAAGTCGCCCTTCAGCATATAATTCAAACATCCCATATCTCCGTCAGATAGGATGTGGCGAGCCGTCGTTATTACCGTGATTTTACATAACAGAGTCTTACCCAATACATTCGCTTACATTTAGCTGTTCGCTTCCTACATACACAGACAATCTGCTGATTTATTAACGACCGGCACTCCTTTTTAATATTCATCGCTAATTCATGTCAGTCTTGTTTTCACTTTTTATTCACCTGACTGAACTTACCATTACTCAGTCTTAAATAAGACTTACCTTGTACAATGACAATGACAATGAGATAAATATGAAACCAGGAGCAAAAGGGATAACTCGTGTTATTCACGCCACAGGTTATTCGATAAAAGGGCTTCAAGCCGCTTGGAAATATGAAGCCGCATTTCGCCAAGAACTGATCTTATTGCTGTTACTCTCTGCAGCCACCTTTGCCCTTCCAGTTAATAAACTCGAACAACTCGCATTAGTCGGTAGCCTTATTCTGGTGGTGATTGTCGAACTCATAAATTCCGCAGTAGAAGCCGTTGTTGATCGCGTTGGCTCTGACTGGCATGAATTGAGTGGCCGTGCAAAAGACATTGGCTCGGCGGCGGTTTTCATTGCACTTTCTTTCGCAGCTCTGACCTGGGCAGTGATCCTGCTTTAATCTCTTCTTCGCTTTTAGAATAACTATCATGAACAAAATTAAACACTTTATTTCTTCTCGGGAGCTCACTTTAATCAGTTTCCCGCTGTTGCTTGCTGTATATTTCACCCTTGTTGTTAATTTGCCGCTCCTCTCTGAGCTAAGCGCAATTTTAAGCAAACTGGAAAGCGTAAAAATCGGTTTTGTTCTTTCAATACCACTTTTCTTTCTGGCTGCGTTTAACTTTATTTTTAATCTATTTTGCTGGCCGTACTTTGCTCGCCCTTTTTTCATTGTACTGCTTATCGTCTCAAGCATGGTCAGCTACGCAATGTACAACTACGGTGTTATCTTCGACTACGGGATGATTGAAAATATTTTTGAAACGGATACCAGTGAAGCCACATCCTATCTGAGTAGCTACTCGGTAGTATGGACAACCCTGATGGGCTCTTTACCTGCCCTATTTATCTGGAAGGTCAAATTCAAAACCAGTTACGGCCCGATGAAGCTTGTCCTATTCAAACTTATTTCGATGCTGGTATCACTGGTCGTTATCGCAATTATTGCTTTCTTTTTCTATAAAGACTACAGCTCTGTTGGCAGAAACAACAGCTACCTGAAGAAAATGATCATCCCAACCCACTATGTATATAGTGCTGTTAAATATGTCAATAACACATACTTCTCTGAACCAATCGAATACCAACAAATTGGCCTCGATGCAAAACAAGCAGACTCAGCACTGGCTTCGTCAGAAAACAAACCCACCTTATTTGTATTTGTGCTCGGTGAGACCGCGCGTTCACAGAATTACGAGCTTAATGGCTATAATCGTCCAACCAATCAATATACCCGCGATCTTGATGTCATCTCGTTCCAGGACGTCAGCTCATGCGGAACAGCTACAGCGGTCTCTGTTCCCTGTATGTTCTCCGCAATGCCAAAACGTAATTACAGCAAACCCATCGCCAACAACCAAGATAACTTTTTGGATATTATGCAACGAGCGGGAATCTCGTTGCTGTGGAAGGAAAACGATGGCGGCGATAAAGGTGTCGCAAAGCATATTCCAATGCAGAAGATCGAGCGCAAAGAAAAGAATGAGTATTGTAATGGCAGCACCTGCTACGACATGGCGCTATTAGACAACTTCGAAAATGATATCGAAGCCATGCAGGGGAACCGCATGTTGACAATGCATCTTATCGGCAGCCACGGACCGACCTATTATCAACGTTACCCAGAGGATAAGCGCTTCTTTACCCCTGATTGCCCGCGCAGCGATATCGAAAACTGCGGCGTTGATGAAATTATTAACACTTACGATAATACCATCTTGTATACCGACTATGTACTCAGTGAAACAATTGCCAAGCTGAAGAAGCTTGAGTCCCGCTACAATACCGCGCTACTGTACATTTCAGATCACGGTGAGTCACTGGGTGAAAATGGCCTGTTCCTTCATGGGACACCATATAGCCTTGCACCGGAGTACCAAACCAAGGTCCCGATGATGGCTTGGTTTTCCGAAGGCTTTAAGCAAAGTAAACATATTAATGCCTCATGCTTGAAACAAGCAGCGAAGCAAAACAGTTATTCTCAAGATAATATCTTTCATTCCATGCTCGGCATTATGGATGTTGAAACAGATGTTTATCAGGCCGGTATGGACGTATTCAGCACCTGTCGCAGCTAATTAACCATTAGATACCAAGCGGTTTTGCTTAAACATTGCCGCTTGGTATCACCATTAAAGTTGAAGTAACCAGCCCCCACTTACTTCACATTAGGCTGCTCTTCCTCATAAACACATGTTCGATTCCTACCGCTATGTTTGGCCCGGTATAAAGCAACATCGGCACGCGTAATCAGAGTATCCAGTGATTCTTTAGGTTCTCGGCAGGCGACTCCAAAACTAGCCGTCACTCTCCGGTCTTTGGACAGCCCCTCCCACTGGATACTTTCAATTCTCTGACGCAGCCTTTCAGCAAAAGTCAGTGCATTGCTACAGTCCGCCTGGGAGAAAATAACGAACTCCTCTCCACCAAGCCGGATCGGTATATCGGCACTACTGCACAACTCTAAAATTGCCGAAGCAACACCTTGCAACACGGCATCGCCCTGGCTATGGCCATAGGTATCATTAATACTCTTAAAGTGATCAATATCCACCATAATCGCGATCTCATTAGCGCCTTTTTCCCTATCCTGCTGATCAAACAATTTTTGAACAACATCTTTCATATAGATACGCGTATATAAATTTGTCAAAGGATCGCGAATTGACCGCTGATAGATTTTTTCACGCTCTTTTTCCATATCTCGATAGATCATCTCTCTCTCTATCGAAATCTGGAGTGGCAGGTGCATCTGTTCTACCACACGCTGAATTTTCTCCTGATCATTATCAAGGCTTTCCAAACTGATTAGAATGACGGCTTGGGCAGCTCCCTTACCAGGCAACACCAGCGGAATAAGCAAGCTTTCACAAACCACGCCAGACACTTCTATTGTCTTAAGCTCATAACGTTCGTTGCCATCACGCGTATCTGGTATATCTTCCGCTTCGAATACCTGAGCAACCATCTCTGGAACGTGGGTTACCGCATGGCCGCGATAATGATTTTTCTCAGTAAAATGAAGCATATCGCCATCGGTATCCCGAACGTAAAAGTCCAGGCTCTTAATCGATATTTCACCTTGGATCAGCTTGAACAATGCCGCCGCTATTTCTCTGAAATCTCGGTATATCGTCATTGTTTTGGTAATGTTCTTGAGTGTTTCGTTAAACTTCGCCAGCTTATTGAAATCTGTCGTTCCACGCAGCAGTAGATATAAGCCGCAATCGAGTGACTTCAGGCCATCTATCATATATGGGATCAGATGCTTTGGAATAATCGAACCATGCTGGGGTGCAATCATTCTCATAGGATATTTTTCAATCTCACTTAGCACATACTGCAAGATGTCGTTACTCGGAATGTAGTGCTGATGAAAAGGCTTCATACACTCCAAATAAGCTTCATCTTCTGCAAACAATGAAAACTCTTCAGTAAGCCCTCCGAAAAGATCACTCGAGAACATAATCCCTGATTCAGGATCGAACGTAGTAAACGCGCCAGGGAAATGCGCATAGGGAGTAAAACAGAAACTCAGCGTCCGATCATCCAGTTCCAGTTGCCAGTCATTGTCTTCTATCAGCCAGAAGGGGATCGCAAAACCATAATGCTTAAGCAGCATCTTAGTCCGCCAATGGGTTACAACGACGGCGTCATCACGACAGAGCAGCTGTTCAATTAACGGAATTGCACCTGTAATATCAGGATCCTGGTGCTGGCATACAAAATACTTGATAGAGGTAAACGGAATAACCTCATTAATCTTTCTTAGCGTATTGGCAAAGGTCAACTTCGAACCGGGATCAATCAAAATCGATTGATCGCCTTGTTCGATGAGATAAACATGACATTGGAATGGATCGCCTTCCTGGACATGGCCAACCCACCACACGCGAGGAGCAAGTTCAATCGCATGATTCGTATCAATATTCTCTAACTTTTTTTCTAGCCCCATCATCTGAGTGGCCCTTATTAGCAATCGTAATCTCAATCCGACGCAATCATCATACATTACTTAAGTGTATAAATTGATACAGATCATCACCACTTTGCATACGAACGCTAACAGTACAATCGTTCGGTTTACCGCAAGAACATTAGAAGCTAAAAAACGTCATGCTTGAAAAATGGAAACTATCGTCATGTCCAATCAACCAGACACTCAATAATTAATTGCCTAGAAAGAAGGTCAAACTTTGTTTTTTTGTCCATAAATTGCTAACTGTTAGCCTTGTACAACCAGTTTATCGCTGATGTTTGATACTATTTATATTCTAGAATGCGATAGGTTCATCAAGGACTAATTTAAATGGTCAATGTTTTAAAATTCAAAATTCAACTGACTATTTTGTCGATTCTTTCCTTATTGTTCGCTTATGTTTGGGTATTCCATCCAGCAACAGAAGCGACTAATTACCTAGATGTATCCATTGAAGGTACGATGACCGCCAGCTGCCTGTTTATGATGCTCAGCGCCGAAAACTTGAAGGGTTCACGTGAAATGTACTGGATTTTTCTAGTGTCTTCATCCCTGCTATTCATGGGCCACTTTCTAGATCTTATCGACGAGCTCACGATGACACTACCCATTCTAGATATTTTAGAAGGCATATTTAAGCCATCCGGTATTTTACTGTTGCTTGCCGGCACCTACCGTTGGGTAGAGTTTCAAAACAAACAATCTCAATTAATGCGCCATCTAGCAGAAATCGATCCGCTCACTGGACTCTTGAATCGCCGGGCATTGACCGACAAGGCCACGTCGCTAATTCAACGTTCTCGCCGAGACACCAGACAGATAAGTGTCATTATTTTTGATATTGACCACTTTAAACGGGTGAATGATAGCTTCGGGCACCTATTTGGTGACCAGGTGCTTGTGGACGTTGCAACAACCATCAAATCAATACTACAGGAAAACAGCTATTTTGCTCGATTGGGTGGTGAAGAATTCATCGTACTTTTAGGCGATACCAGCACCAAGCAAGCGACACGAATAGCCGAAGAAATCAGAACAAGTGTAGAGATGTTAAAAATATCCCACAACCACCAAAAAGTGACGTGTACAGTAAGTCTTGGGATAGCCACTGACTATGTCAGTGACGGCGGGATAGAAACACTCATTGAGCAGGCAGACAAATCACTCTACGAAGCCAAAGCTCTTGGCAGGAATTGCTGGCGAGTTGCCCAATAAGCCTCCGTAGGATATTCACAAGCTTAAAGTTTTCAGCCATAACTGAAGGCGTTTTATGGCGCTAAGGACCACAGATTATCAATCCGCGACATCGTCCCTCTTCAAGTCCCCAACATAAAAACAAAGCGAAATTTATAGATGCCCGACTTAATGTTTCTGGTATCTGACGAATGTCTATACTTATACCTCAGTCAGTACAGCTGAGCATGACGCTCACACTATAGAAAAATAGACAGACAAGAAGCGGAGCTAACATGAAAGACCTGCTTAAAGAATCCATAGAAAAATCCCGTGAAAGAATTCAGGATGTATCAAAAACAATAGATAGCAAATCGACAGAGTTATCCGAGGACACCAAGCAGTTGTGGCAACATGCCAAAGCACGCCTTTCTGACATCAACGGAAAACTGGGTGAAGCCTCAAACCACCTTGCCAGCAAAACTGATGATGCAGCTCTTCAAGCCCATCTGGCAGCCATGGAGGCACACGATAAATGGCAAAGCATCAGCCAATCCTTTGAAAAGTTAGCTGACCAAACAACACGTCGTGCCAAGAGTGAGCTCGATCATGCGGCTCTGCAAAGCCACTTAGCCAAAATGGATACGAAAGACTTTATGGAAACAACGGGAAATAACATCGTCCATAATTTTAATATTTCTCGAAATAAGGTCGAAACAACAACCATGACTTCGGTAAAAGATATGGAGCAATATTTTAGCCAGATTGCCAAAAAGATCCGTCACGATGAATAGTCAAGCTATAGCCAGCTCCAGACATCAACAACCAGCTTTTAGCTGGTTATTGGTGTCATGGCTTTTATAACTTACAACAACGCAGCTTTGCCCTTCTTCGCGGCTAACGACATGCAACTATCTGTGAAATAGAGCTTTGGGGGGCACTGGTTATCCCTTCAAACTGATGAAGAATTTTCCAGCCTTCGAACTCTTCCTGCAATTCATTTTCCCTTAGCAAAAAATCAGGGTTACGTGGCCTGCCATAGACTTTTTGTCCCTGGTTGAAAGTCTCATAGATCACTAAACCTGAGCTAGCCGTGCTGGTTTTGATTGCTTGAAATAGGGGCCTGTGCAAATAGCGAAAGACAATAACAGCACCAAAACATTTATCCGCCAAAGGCGAGCCCGTTTCAAGATCGACTAACCAAGTCCTTGCCGAAAGCTGCTCAGCCTGAATAATATCTTCAATCTGGTTTAACTGCTCCTGATTCTGATCGGCAAACACAACAGAGATACCCTGCCGGGCCAAATACAGCCCGTTACGGCCACTACCACAGGCGAGATCCAAGACCTCACCTAGCTCGGAAGCTTGCCTCAACTCACGAACAAACTTCTCCACCAGCAATGAATGCGTAGACTGGTTATGATGGATTGCCATATCGTTATTCACCTCTTAATACCGTGCTTGTTATTATGACATTCAGTCTGTTACGAAGTGCACATGAAATCTGCCTGTCAACTTAACAGACAGGCACGATTCCTTGTCACATGTTGTACAGTCTTAAATTATATTTGAGACTTCCCATCGAGCAGGGTTATTCCATTCTCTTTCACGACATCTTCAAATGTATCATCGAGGAATTTCACATTGGTATACCCTTTTTTGGTTAATGCCGTATAAGCTAGCGATGCGCGAGCACCACCAACACAATGCAGGACAACCAAGCCTGTTTTAGGAATACGATCCAAGTGCCGTTCAAGCTCATCGAGTGGAATATTCATTGCGTTTTTCAGGCGGCCCTGGCTGGCTTCGTCAGCGGATCGGACATCAATAATCATTGCCTTGCCAGAAGTCACCGCATTGACAAAATCTTTCTCGTCAATTGCGCCTGTAGCCAATTTCTTAACATAATTGAGCTCTGTGGCAATCTTGCCACTTTCAACCGGCAGCTGCGCTTCAGACCACCCGACAAAGCCTTCATTTAATATGGCAACATTTTTGAACTTCCAGAATGTCAGTATCTCGTAGGCTTCAATGGCTTCGTCGCTTGAGTCACTGTTCGCAACGATGGTAATAGGCGCTTTTTTATCTCTGAGCGTGAATATCGTGCGCTTTTGAGTTGGGTATTTTTCCTTATTCCACTGCTCATGCATCTGTACCAGCTCTAATGCCGGAAGGTGAACCGAACCTTTAACAAAGGATTTCGGAGCTGTTCTTACATCAAGAATAACATGATGAATATCTAGGTTTTTCGCCAACCATTCTTGATTGACATGAGAGGGGTAAACATCTGCTTTCCAGGCCGGGAAGCCATCAACATAGGCCCTGACATTCTGGTAACCGTTCGTCTTGGCAATTTTTAATGCCTTGGGGCTCAGCGGGCAAGTTACACCGCCGCAATAAAACACCAACGGCGTCGCTTTATCTTCCAGTAGCCAGTTAAGATTATTACCAAGTTCGCTTGCCGGTGACGGTTTCGCCCCCGGTATATGGCCAGTATCATATTTGCTCTTAGGGCGAGCATCACCGATATAAAGAGGCTGACCACTCTCTATCAGCTCAGCCAGTTCATCAGTACCAATTATCTGATCTTTGGGTAAGTTGACCAGAACACGCTTTATCTTGCCGGCAACCATATTGTCGTCAACCGTTGCCTTAAACTTGGTGTTGACCATCAGGTCTTTGAAAGAATCAGCACTCTCAAGCTTTGTTTCCTCTGTGAACTTAAGAACGCTGACCTCGTTAGTCTTCGGGTTAATAAACTGAATAACTTTTCCTTGTATCGAAATCGATTGGATCTTACCGATAATTTCTTCGGCCATTGATGAATACGGCATAGTAAATAGAACTAATAAGAGAGCAGCTTTCTTAAACATGAATATTCTCCATAAATTCACAGTAAAACTCCGTGATTATCACTTTCACATTCGTTGATACCTGATGTAAGCCTTGTACTCCGTTAACAGCTTTGACTTGAAATTCAGAACTTAATTACAACTCGGTAGCTCTCCGCTATCGGCCGCATATTTCATTGCAAAGTCTTTGATATGTGGTGCCATTTCCAGGAACTTTTCACTGCCAAGAAACTCAGCTGATTCCGGATGCTTCTTGCTGTATTTCTTGATAAATCTTGCTGCATCCTTTTTGAAATAGCGCTTCCACTCAACTTTCAAGTGCTGAGCTGCAAACTCCTGGCCGTTATAGCCAAAATGTGGACGTAGGTATTCCAGGTAGTATTCCTGACCTTTGGCAGGGTCTGCCGAAGCACCGAAAGGGGCCAAGGCGAACATCAGTACAAGAATCAACTTTTTCATCGTAGGTGCCTCTTTAAATAAATAGTGAGATATCGTTATTCATCCACAGTCTCTTTCCCTGTGAGCATCGTTTTGATATGACTCGACAGTTTCGCGCCCAAGGTGATCAGGTAAAGGTGCACTATCAGAAACGCGAGGATGGCATAAGCCGAGAATGTGTGGATCACAGCCACAGCCCCTATCTGATCGATATAACCTGCAGCGCGTAACTCAGGGAAAAAGAAGAAAATTAAACCGGTAATAATCTGGACAGGGAGCAATCCAAATAGCAGCCCCAAATAAGCCAATCGCTGTAGCGGATTAAATTTATTTTCCAGCGACATACGGTGCGGATGATCTTCACCGACAAAGACCCCGTAAAGGTAGAAGCGTATGACTCCGTCGATCCCCTTCATGTCAGGAACAAACTGTTTCCACTCCCCGGTTGTAAAGACCCAAGTGAAAATCAGGATGACAACAGCAATCCAGATAAACCCTGCCCAGTGATGCAATGTCGTGCTCAGCTCAAAACCGAACAAAGTCATAATTCCGTGAATTTCCAGGCCCGTCAGTAGCAACAGCAACACCAATATTGCCTGCCCCCAATGCCAGAAGCGCTCAAAACGTTTAAAAATAACAGTTGTCTTTTTCATGATTTTTTCCCGTCTTTGTTCTTCTGGCTATCTGCCGCCTTCACTTGTCTACGACGTACTGTCACTATGCGGGTAAGCGCGTGTAACAGCACACCGGCAAATCCCCCCCAGATCGCGATAGCACCAAAATATTCAACCAGGGAGTTACTATCTCGGCCGACGAGATAAAAATCATTGAGTCCAGCCAGACGGCTTTCCCGACTATGACAAGATTCACAGGCAACGGCTTGCTCCTTACGAGCAACCATGTGTTTGATAGGCCAGTAACCGTTGGTTTCAATAAAAGCGTAGCTACCACTAAATTCCACGCTGTTAAGCTTGGCTCCGGCAGCAAGTGCCTTGCCCCAGTCATACTCAGTCCAAAATGCGCCCGAACCAGGTCGACCGTAAAGCTTGATTGGCAGCATACGATTAAACTCAGTATCGTAAGGTTGTTTTCCGCGATGAATTTTGAATGGCCAGATACGAGCATCTGGATCACTGTAACTGCCTGATGGCGGATTGATATCGATTGGCGCCTTGTCTGGGTCAATGGTGTCAAGCAGTGTCATCTGCTTTAGCTCGCCTTTATACCAGCGATATTCCGGTACCACATTACGCCCCCAGGTGAAGGTCCCCTTCTTGCTCATATAGGCATGGTTGACCACACCATCAAATTCCTGGTCGAGGGTAAATGGCTTGCCGTCTTTCATTTGTCCCGCCGTTGACCAATCCCAGGAAAGCTTGGTCAGGTAGGGGCCACGAGCCATCTCGGGAATATGACAGGAGGTACAGGCAACCTTGGCTGTATGATTATCGATGATTCGCGCTTGGTGAGGCGTAGCGCTATGGCAGGATTCGCAGGAGACGTTGTTGCCTTTGCGAGATACCCGGCCTTTGTTAAGATCATGGTCTATAAAAGCTTTTCGGTCATTGTAACGGCCGGAGATTTTGTGTTCGCTGGCGGTATGACAGGTCTGACAGCTGAAATTGAGCTTTTCCGGACTCATATGTACATCCAGCTCAAACGCTGGATTGATCAGAGACAGATCCGTATCACCATGTTTAACCCCGTTACCGCCCCCACCTACGGCATGACAGGCAAGACAGTTATCACGATCCGGGCTACCGACATGTTGAGCGACATATTTCAGATCAACTGCTTTCTGCTGTTTGCCGCCCACCTTTATGTCTTCATAGTAAGGATGACCAGAAGAAGCCGCTGATTTCTTGTAGGTCTCTGTCTGGTCATGACACACCAGGCAGTCAACATTCTCTTCGGCGTCAAACTCGAAATCTTCATTGCGCCAACCATAGCCAATATGGCACTGGGTACAACTCTCATTGCCCCTAGCGGACACACAGTAGTTATTGAAGCCGTTTATCCCTTTACCTACTTCGACACCATCGACCTCTTTTGACCAGCTCCAGTGAAAGGTCTGGTGGATCTGTTTAGATGCCTCGGTATGGCAACTGAGGCATGCCTCCGTCACATCCGGCGCGTAGTCAAAGTCCTGGTTAAGGATCTCGAAGGTCGAATGGTCTGCCGTGCTGGCTATCGACGAGACCTCATGCATTCTGCTCTCTGTTTCTTCTCCGCCAGAAGCGTAAGCCGGAGTCATCCAACATAAAAGCAGCATCAACAGTGTTGTTTGAATTTTCATCTTTACAGGCCACCTTTAGCAACAAGATTCTAACCTGCTCGATTACGCCACTCGCTATCATCCTCAGAGTGAAAACTATAGACACACAACAACCATCAGCTTTCAATAATATTCTAATGTACCTTGGTAATCTTTCCCTCCAAGGTTGTCTTGTACAGTTCTAAGCATCAGGTAATAACGTTAACCAAGCAAACTTTAGCAATTACTAAAACACTAAAAGCTTATACAGCTATTGCTAACATAGTACAAAAACCACAAATTACCTATGGTTATAGGGGCATTTATTCGTTCCTATAACTTGGATCACAATATTTATTTCCTAGCCACAAGCTAAAAAACTGACCATCAGTATTAACGCAATATTTAACAAATAAAAACAAACACTTAATAACAAATTAGAATCATTGCATAGGCAGACATCATAAATCAGTAACAACAAGTAAAAGTCATAAGCCTCAAACACCTAATCGAAACGTTAATCCACAGTAACGAAATTCAGAGAGGTAAACGAATTGTCCAAGATGTATCCTGAGCAGCTAGAGCATATGAAGCAGGCACTCATTGAATGGTAGGAAGCGAATGAGGAGCCTCAATGGGGCGGCAAGGCTAAAAATAATCTGCCCCTTCTTTAGCAAAAAAAGAGGCATTAATCGGAAACGGATTATTTTATCGCACTACAAAAGCTTACATCTGCGATGTCTTTCTCGTTATCGTAGCTGTGGTAAAGCTCAAAGCAAGGTCTGTCATCCATCTCAATACCAAGTTCTACAATTTGAGAGATATGTTCGTTCCACGCCGGGCCATATTGAGACTTGTCTGTAATAGTTTTACGCAATGTCCCGTACGCACCACCAGGAAATGCTTGTAGCTCTACATCTCCTGACACTTTGGCGCTTTCTCGAACCATTAAACAGATGTCTGTTCGACACTTTTCAGGTGGTGTCAGCTCAGGGTTATCATGGTAGATAAATATACAAGTCGCATCGGCTACGCCTTCTGCTGCTGCCCACTGATAGAGTTTATTTAATGCTTGTTCATAATTTTCACCATACGGACCTGTGACACGAATATAAGCCAGAGTACCTTGTTCAAACTGTTTTCTTTCCATTGTTATTCTCCATTGTTTACGGTCAGGAGAAGTATATGAATTAAGAGCTTGATAATCGTTTCCATCCTTGCTCAGTTTGTTTCCAATCTTGCTATTTTGTATCGCCTCATAAAACAGTTTGATATTTGTGCAATTTCGGATGTCGGTTGGAGATAGGTTAAAATGTTTACGAAACGCCTTAGCGAAATTTTGTGAACTGGAAAACCCATGTTCCAACGCAACCTCAATAACCGCAGGCTTATTATAAAACAGGTCTTGTGCTGCTTGTTGTAACCTTAGGCGACGCAAATATTCATTAAGTGTTTCCCCTGTAACGGCTTTGAATACACGGTGAAAATGATATGGAGAGAGTAAAGCTAAGCGTGCCACCTCTTCTAGATTTAGCTGAGAATTATAATTCTGCTCTAAGTAGCGAATTACAGGTTTAAGTTTTTGATGGTAGTTGGTTTTCATCAGGTTTTCGCTTATAGAGATGACAATAAACAACAGTATGGCTAGATACTGATTTTATGTACAGTGATTTTATGGCTGCACATCAGCAAATTTGGCATGCATAAATATTCAAATATTATTGACACATCTCCACGTTTGATGTTTGAATCAGGTCATCCCAGATTTATGGGATCAGAAGAGGTGCGTTAACCAGGTAGTCTGTTCGAGGTATCCAAATACCCACGACCACAGATAAGGGGGATTGACGCCGAGGTAAGTTTGCGTTTGGAAGCATGGCTTATCGGTTGCTGGGGCTGAATCCTCAGGACTGTCACCTATGGTGGAGAGCTTCTGGTGTTTGTGTTTTCTCGCCTCACGTGGCTCATTGTCATTGGTGCCTTCGCAAAACCAAGCTCTCTGAACTGATATCAAAAAGTTCGGATGAGAGATGCCTAATCAAAATTCTATTCCCACAGCCGGGAATGAGCGCTTACAACAAACCACATTATGGACGGCCCTCATCACCCCGTTCAGCCCCGATGAGTCTATTGACTTTACTACCCTGACCCAGTTAGCCAAAGAGCAAGAGGCCGCGGGGAATGGGATCCTGCTCCTCGGAAGTACCGGCGAAGCATTGGCACTGACAATAACAGAACAGCAGGAAGTGATCCGTCATATCTGTGCTCTGGAGCTTTCTGTACCACTCATGGTGGGGGTCGGCGGCTTCCAGCTGCAACAACAAATTCAATGGCTGGATTTTTTAAACGATTTTCCTGTCGATGCTCTGCTGATACCAGTCCCGCTATACGCCAAGCCTGGCGCCACTAGCCAGCTGAAATGGTTTAACAACCTACTTGATGCCAGCCACTGGCCATGCATGCTCTATAACGTACCTTCACGCACCGGTGTCGCGCTTGACGAACAAACTTTAAGCTCACTGGCAAACCACCCCAACGCATGGGCCGTGAAAGAAGCCAGTGGAAGCGTCGAGGCTTTCACCCGCTACCGAAACGCGGCTCCATCACTGCAGTTTTTCTGCGGTGACGATGGGCTGCTGGTTGATTTTGTTGCCGCTGGTGCCTGCGGCCTGGTATCTGTCGCCGCCAACGCCTGGCCTGAAGCCACTGCCCACTATGTTCGCCAGAGCCTTAACCTGGCTACGCCTAACTTCAAAACCTTGTGGCAGCAGGCTGGTAACAGCTTGTTCTGTGCTGCCAACCCGATTCCGGTAAAGGCTCTGATGCAATATCAGGGACGCCTTAAGAACGCCGGTCTGCGTCCCCCTCTTTATAGTGAAGAGCTACAAGAATTAACCCCTGTTTTAAATGCCGATACGGCAATACACCAATGGATGGAAACATGTCAGAATCAGTAGTAACCCCGGACTGGACGATTTTACTTGATCAGCTTGAGTGTGGCGAAGCACGCACCGCTACCCAAGACCAACAAGGAAACTGGCACGCTGATGCCACTGTGAAGCAGGGGATCCTAGCCGCTTTTCCAGCAGGTGAACTGACCAGCTTCGGGCCGGAGTACCCTGGCGCAGTTGACAAACATAACCTGGCTCCACGCCAATTTACCCCAAAAGAACAGGTTCGTCTGGTACCGGGAGGATCCGCAGTTCGCCGCGGAGCTTATATCGCTCCTGGCGTTGTGATCATGCCGCCCGCCTATATTAATATCGGCGCCTATGTCGACAGCGGTACCATGGTAGACAGCCATGCCCTCGTTGGCTCTTGCGCCCAAATTGGCAAAAATGTCCACCTCTCTGCCGGTGTACAAATTGGTGGTGTGCTTGAACCTGTTGGTCAAACACCCGTGATCATTGAAGACGACGCATTTATCGGTGCCGGCTGCGTGATTGTTGAAGGGATTATTGTCAAAAAAGGCGCGGTCCTGGCGCCAGGAGTGACGCTGTCTGCCGCTGTGCCGGTATATGATCTGGTCAATGAGTGCCAGTTACCAAAAGGCACACCAATTCCGGAAGGCGCCGTAGTTGTTCCGGGTAGCCGCCCGGCCAGCAGCGAATGGGGCAAAAAGATAGGCCTGAGTGTACAGTGTCCTGTGATCATCAAATACCGGGATGACAGCAGTGATGCTTCACTCATTCTGGAAGAGGCGCTTCGTTAATGGGAATGACTAAGCAAGTACGTAAGACGCTACAACTCGCCAGCAAGCAGCAATCGCACTCGTTTTATGCCTATGATCTCGACGGTCTGGATCAGCACTTGGCAGATCTTGCTAGTGCTCCGGCCAAGCTATGGTACGCCGTTAAAGCGAATCCGTTATCGGCCATCATTCAGGCCCTTGACGCCAGAGGCTTTGGCTTTGATGTCGCGAGCGTAGGCGAGCTAAAACAGGTATTGGCGCAAGGCGTCGATCCCGCCCGTATTTTAAATACCGGCCCAGTAAAAACACCCGACCACCTGGCTGAGTTTGTCGAGCTCGGCGTGCGTATTTTTGTACTGGAAAGCCACCAGCAGGCTGATGATCTGGCCAGGATCGCCCGCGCCAGGCAAATTCGTCCTCAAGTGCTACTACGAGTACAACTGCCATGGACTAAAGACCCCGAAGAAAAGATCAATGTATTAGGGGGAAGCAGCCCGACCCCATTCGGGCTGACACCTGAGCAGTGGATGCCTGATGCCTTCACTTTGCCTAATGAGTTTGAGCTGCTGGGTGTACACTGCTTCCAGTGGGGCAATATTCTTTGTGCCGAAACCCTGCTGCAAACCTGGCAGGCAGCTATGCCTAAACTTGCTAGCTTGCTGGATGCCTGGCAAATATCAGCTCCTGTTGTCGACTTAGGCGGTGGGCTTGGTATTCCCTATGCAGAACAACAGCAGGAGCTTGACTGGCAGCGAGTTTGTCAGGGGCTGGCTCAGCTGAAAAGCCAGTACCAGCTTGGCGAATGCTGGATGGAACTCGGCCGCTATGCGGTTGGCCCATATGGCTACTACGCAAGCAAGATTGCCGATATCAAAGACAATCAGGGTGTTCGTTTTGCTGTGATTGAAGGTGGAAGCCAGCATCTGCTACGTCCTGCGCTAACAGAACAGGCTTTTCCTGTAGAAGCGCTGCAATCAAGTGATTCACCGCTTACCTCTTATCAGATCCACGGCGCCCTCTGCACCGGGCTAGACTGCCTTGGCTGCTTGCCACTGCCAGACAACCTGCAGCAGGGTGAATGGCTGATTTTCTCTCAGGCGGGCGCATATGGTTTTACCGAAAGTATGCCCTACTTCCTGTGCCACACCCTCCCTGCCGAATTAACCTTCTCGAAATCAGGGATTGAAGTTTTGCGACCGAGTTCACCAGCCAGTCATTATTTAGCTTGAATCTAGATAGCGTTTAGAGTCAGCCAATTCGGCTGACTCATTATCAACAGTTATCGGCACCTGCATACACAGCGCCCCACCAGCTGCTATGCTGTTGCCAACACATGGAAAGGAGCCGGATCAAACATATCCGATAGCGCAAATGATAAAGACAACCACAGTCAAAGTTGGCGAACAGCCGACCGGCGATCCGATGGAAGTGCCGGTGATCCATATTCAAGGTCAGGGCAATGGCCCGCGTGTTTATATTCAGGCCAATATTCATGGCGCAGAGGTACAGGGAAATGCCGTAATTTACCAGCTGCTGGAGTTTTTCCGTCAGCATCCACCGCAAGGGGATGTGTTGATGGTGCCGCAGGCAAACCCTCTGGGCATCAACCAAAAAAGTGGGGAATTTACCCTTGGTCGTTTCGACCCGGTCACAGGCATCAACTGGAATCGCCAGTATCATTTTGACAGCGCCCTGCTTGAGCCGTTCAGCCAGGAGTACCTTAATTCCGATGAAGCCTTGATCCGCAATGCGTTCCGCGAAAAGCTGAGAGAGCAACTCAATGAGCGTCAGAGCTCACCGTGGGGCCTGACATGTGGCCAACATTTAGCCATCAACCTGCAGAGAATGGCGATGGAGGCAGACATCGTTCTTGACCTTCATACCGGACCGATCTCAGCCCGTCATCTTTATGTGCCTGAATATGCGCGCGAGCGCGCCCGCCATTTTAATATTCCACTAAATATCCTGATCCCAAGCGACTTTGACGGCGCAATGGATGAAGCCAGCTTTAGCCCTTGGTGGCAGTTAAGCCAACAATTTGCAAGGCTTGGCCGAAAACTACCGGTGATGGTGGATGCCTTTACCATAGAGTTAGGTTCGCAAGAGCTGCTGGACGTTAACGCAGCCGAGCGAGATGCCCTGGGGATTTGTAATTACCTGCAGCACCAAGGTATGTGGCTAGACAAGCCATTCATTTGTGACCCTGTCGCACTCTACGCCTGCGCTCTGAGTGACTATAAAGCCTACCATAGCCCTGCTGGCGGGCAGGTCGAATATCTTGCTCAACTGAATCAGCCACTTTCAGCTGGCGAGCCACTGGCAACACTTTGGCACTTTAATACCCTCGGCAGTGAGTCTTGCCTGAGTCGTGAACTTCGCTTGCCCTGTGATAGTATTCCTGTCCTGCACTTTGCCTCGGCAAGCGTACAACAAGGAACAGAGCTGTATAAGGTACTAACCAATACATTTATGCTCTAGAGCAGATAAGTCAGACTTAATTGCTTAGTATTCCAATATCAAGATATGAGTCTCTTCTATAGGGAGGCTCTTGCCTCCCTTCTAAATAACGCTCAAAACCCAATATAATAGTGATGTAACATTCATTCCCCGTGAACCTCAACCAATCGAGCATAAAATATTATTTTATTATAATTTTCTTAATTTCAGACAAAAACTGTTAATAGACACTCTCATCTTATTAATTTCGATATGCTCAATCTAACCACCATATTTTTTGATGCTGAACTACTTGTACTAAGAGTGTTCAATGTAAACGTGATAAGTCGAGTCATGCAGCCTCGTATCGTGTAACTACCCATTAATATGAATATATATTTACAGATATATTTATTACCGAGCGACTCATTATCTTCTGCTCACAATTGATAGGTTCACTCTCATCAAAAGACGTTTATGATATTCCTCCCATTTTTAATGAATAGTATTCATTTAATACCCTTCACATATTAATTTCCGTAAAATTATTCATATTAATTATGGCTTATATCGTGGTAGCCTAATGATGTTAGAGCTATAACTCTAACACCATTAGGATACTTTAGAGGCATACAATGAATAAAATAACACCAACATGCTTATTATTAACTTTAGCGCTTGCCGGATGCCAGTCTGATGATACAACTGCGCATCAATCACCAACTAAAAACGCCGATACCATTACGCAGCAAAAACAAGGATTAGCCAAACAACTAAGTGTAAATTACACTGATATTGAGCAAACCCTCAAATCACAAATATCCGAGCAGAAATTAAGTATTTCCCTATCAACTTTGTTGGCAGAAGAACCACAATCGTCATTCACACAGCAAATGCAAAAAGCCGACACCAATATTCGAACAATAAAAGGGGTCTCGAATTACACCGATGAGTTGCTTGAACTAAGGCTTGCTGACACATCTATGGTGCAGGAATGGAAGGAAGGCGAAAGTCCTTTGTTTGCTTTTGAACCTACAGGCGATGACGAGTCATGGCAGTACATTGAAGCCTATGATGTCTATGGTCAGCTTCACCAGCTAGATGTATATCAAATGCCTGAAGTACCAGTGTTTGTTGTTGACAACAATAGCGCTAAGGAGCTCAAAGCTGGACTGCAAGCAATGCAGGCCGAAATGACAAAATTGGGGCAACCTGCTGCCTTGCATAACTATGATGAAAATGCACAGCAAGCTCAATTCAAAACCAATATTCGCAGCGCTTCAGCAGCACCTATCTCAACCACGGCAATTAAGAAGATTCGTTTATCTGATGATGAAGAACCGTGGATTTCAGGTAAAGCCGAAGTGTATGCAATCGTAACCGGCGTTAATCCGAGCCGAGACGAGCCAACCCTCGACTTAGTAGAAATGCCCTACCTAGATTATGACAATAAGGATTACTACCCTAACCAGATTGTTATTCATTGGTCCCGTTATCGCTGGGGGGCTGCTGATATGATCTTGATGGAACAAGATGACGGCACTGACTACAAAGAGTTGGCCAAACTTTTAGTGCAAGTCGCAGAAGAAGTATTGAAAATGATCCCGGATCCTGAAGTTCAAGCTTACGCGATAATTCCACAAATCACAGGAAAGATCATTGCGGCAATCCCTGATGGGGTACTAGTTAACGATGATGATTTTGTCGATGTGTACTACACACTATTACAAGATACTTCTTATGTTGACCACCCGGCTGCAGGTGGTAATGCAGTTGCAACATTAGAGCCATTAACCATCTCACCGACACGTCCATAGCTTCATTTATTTGGGCACTACAAATTGCGTAGTGCCCAAATAGTCCCAATCAAAGATTATCTCTCACCAATACAATGACCAGTAAACCTCAATCATTGCTATCGCTTTAAATATACATGAGAAAGATAACCAACAGGCTAAACTCAGCCTAAATATTGTTACCGTTTACTATCACTGTGAAATGCGAAACGGCTATAGACTATCCCTTCTTGTGTTACGGCTTTAAACTTAATCGAACGGGAATTATTGACAGAAATAGGGATAAATACCCGACCATTCTCTCCTGTTTGGAATGTTTGCCCAACCTGAGGATAATTCTCTAAGGAAACCGTTGCATTAACTGCTGGCTGGCCATTATCAGTTACTTTTACCCAGGCCCCATTTTGCGTGTCAGTTACTCTTATATCTGCAGAAGATGTCGCCGAGAAAGTAAGTACCGCAGTAGCTAGAACAAAATGTAATTTTTTCATTTTAGTTTCTCCACCATTCAGTTTCTCAGTTACTAGTATCGTTAATTTAGTCCCAGTTTGCTAAGTAGCTTTTTCCACACCGGAGGTTGCTGCTGGGAAAGTTCTATTTCTGGCTCGCTCTTTGCTTGTTCTAAACTAATACTTTCCAATGATTTTTTAGCCTGAGAAATCGCCTTCTCTGCCATTTCAGGCCCCATTGCCAATGCCTCTCCATAAACAACATCAACATCCGTTAGGCCGATAAAGCCAAGAACTGTTTTCAGATATGGGATCATTACATCAGTTGGACCATCTTTATGCATCCCACCACGAGTGGTCACCACAACGACCTTTTTATCTTTGATCAATCCGACAGGACCTGTTTCGGTATAGCTAAATGTCACACCGGCACGTGCAACCAAGTCAATCCAGTTCTTTAGCTGAGTCGGAATATGGAAGTTATACATTGGTGCTGCGATCACAAGGGTATCATGCGCCTTCAACTCTTCGATTAGTCGATCAGACTGTGCCAGCACTTCTTCTTGGCGTTCAGACAAATCATCGCCACCGCGAAGCCCTCCCGCAATTTCTCCATCCAATACCGGCAGAGGATCTGCTGCAAGATCACGTTCAGTAACCGAAGTAACATTACTTCCCCATGAGGTAACCAGATGATCAATTAGGCCATTAGACTGTGAGTAGTCACCAAGAATACTTGATTTCAGAACGAGAACTTTAGACATATCGCTACCCTTACTAGATTCATTCATTTGTTGTTGAAGTAACTATAGGGAGAGTGACCTGATGAAGATAGCGTAAAAATCAGCTGTAGTTGTTCAATTTATTCGAACAACCAAAGCTTCGTGACACAACAACAAAAGCCCTTTAATAATAACAACTTATCAGCAGCAATCAGGATGAAACACCTGGTGTGCTACAATTTGGCCTGATTTCACTTCTGATAACACACCAATTGGTAACGTTAGATAGCCCCAAAGCAACTAACTCAGATCATTTGCTAAGCTTTGCCTAATAAAAACCACCTTCACGATGCCCAATGGTTAAGGTTGAGTCCATGAAGAAAAGTACGCTTATCAACCCAGAGCTGTCTTACCTTGTTGCTACCATGGGACACACCGATGAAATCACCGTTTGCGATGCCGGTTTGCCCATTTCCGATCCTAACCAACGTCTTGATCTGGCTCTTGTCCCCGGGATTCCGACTTTCCTCGACACAGTAAAAGCCCTATTGGCAGAAATGAAAATCGAAGGGATTGTTCTTGCAGAAGAGTTCAAGCAGCTAAGCCCTGATTTACACCTGTCATTAATTGATGTTATTCGCGAAGAAGAAGTGAAAACAGGCCACAAAATTTCTATTAATCATATCAGCCATGAAGCGTTTAAAGCTCGCACTCAAAACAGTAAGGCCGTCGTCCGTACCGGTGAGTGCACCCCTTACGCGAATGTCATTTTCCAGGCTGGCGTTGTTTTTTGACCCAGCACGTTTAACCAATAATACGCTGACAGGAGCTGATATGAGTCATCCTCATCCTATATTGCAACTTAGCGGTATTGATAAAGCCTTCCCAGGTGTCAAGGCTCTGGACAACGCTTGCCTGAAAATTTACCCGGGGCGTGTCATGGCACTGGTAGGAGAAAACGGTGCCGGCAAGTCTACTCTGATGAAGGTATTAACGGGGATCTATGATAAAGATGCTGGCTATATCCACTACGAGGGGCAACCAGTAAGCTTTGACGGTCCGCGACACTCACAGGAAGCCGGGATCAGTATTATCCACCAGGAATTATATCTGGTCCCCGAGCTGACGATTGCTGAGAATATCTACCTTGGTCGCGAGAAAACCAATATTTTTGGCGGTATCAAATGGTGGGAGATGTACAACGATGCCGATGCCCTACTGATACGACTCAGCGTCAGCCACGACTCGAGGATGCTGGTCGGTGAGCTAAGCATTGGCGAGCAGCAGATGGTCGAAATTGCCAAAGCACTTTCATTCAAATCCAAAGTCATCATTATGGATGAACCGACAGATGCGCTGACCGACAATGAAACCGAATCGCTATTTAGGGTGATCAACGAACTGCGAGATGAGGGGTGCGGTATCATTTATATCTCCCACCGCCTCAAAGAGATCTTTGAGATCTGTGATGACGTGACAGTGTTACGCGACGGCAAGTTTATCGGCGAACGCCCTGTAGCAGAGCTCGATGAAGACACGCTGATCGAAATGATGGTCGGCCGCCGCCTTGATGAACAATATCCGCGAATAGACATCCAGCATGGTGACACCTGCCTGGAAGTAAAAAAACTGACCGGCTCTGGTATTCACGATATCAGCTTTAGCCTGACCCGGGGTGAGATCTTAGGTATCTCCGGCCTGATGGGCGCTGGCCGTACCGAGTTAATGAAAGTGATTTACGGTGCCCTACCGCGCACATCCGGCGACGTGATCCTTAATGGCAAAACGGTTAATGCCGTATCTCCGCAAGATGCCCTGGCCCACGGCATTGCCTACATATCAGAAGACCGTAAAGGTGACGGACTAGTGTTGGGCTTATCAGTGAAAGAGAACATGACCTTGTGCGCCCTTAGCCACTTTACCCAATATGGCTTGCAGCTCAACCACCGAGACGAGATCACCACCGTTGAGGACTTTATCCGCCTGTTTAACATCAAAACACCGACCCGTGATCAAATTATCGGCAACCTCTCCGGCGGTAATCAGCAAAAGGTCGCCATCGCCAAGGGCTTAATGACTAAACCTAAGGTCCTGATCCTAGACGAGCCGACCCGAGGGGTCGATGTCGGCGCAAAAAAAGAAATCTACGAGCTGATTAACCAGTTTAAGGCAGATGGTATGAGCATCATTCTTGTTTCATCGGAAATGCCGGAAGTGCTGGGAATGAGCGACCGTATATTAGTCATGCATGAAGGACGTATCAGCGGCGAATTTATGGCTCAAGATGCCGCTCAAGAGAAACTCATGGCCTGCGCCGTTGGCAAAAAAATTTCTGAGGTCGCCCCATGAACAATGAAACTATAAAATCGCACCGCCCTAAAGTCTTCAGCAAGGCCTGGCTGATTGAAGAAAAATCGTTAATCGCCCTGGCGCTGCTGATTATTGTTGTGTCATTCCTGAACCCGAACTTTTTTACCGTCGACAACATCCTTAACATCATGCGCCAAACTTCCGTTAACGCCATTATCGCGGTCGGCATGACCTTAGTTATTCTGACTGCAGGGATTGATCTCAGCGTAGGTTCGGTCCTCGCTCTATGCGGTGCACTTGCAGCCTCCATGATCGCTATGGAAATACCTGTCGTTGTCGCCGTGCCCGGCGCGCTGCTTGCAGGTACAGCTCTGGGGGCTATCAGCGGTATCATCATTGCCAAAGGGAAAGTACAGGCCTTTATTGCGACTCTCGTCACCATGACATTGCTGCGTGGTGTAACTATGGTTTACACCGATGGTCGTCCTATTTCTACCGGCTTTACCGAGGTCGCCGACAGCTTTGCATGGTTCGGTACGGGTTATCTATTGGGTGTACCTGTGCCAATCTGGCTGATGGTTATCGTCTTTGCCTCTGCCTGGTACCTGCTTAACCACACCCGTTTCGGCCGTTACGTTTACGCCCTTGGCGGCAACGAGGCGGCAACCCGCTTGTCTGGCATCAATGTGAATACTGTCAAGATTGGCGTCTATGCAATTTGCGGCCTGCTGGCAGCCCTTGCCGGCATAATTGTGACTTCCCGGTTGTCCTCGGCTCAACCTACTGCAGGTATGGGGTACGAGCTGGATGCGATAGCCGCTGTGGTTCTTGGTGGTACCAGCCTTGCCGGCGGTAGAGGGCGGATCATGGGTACCCTGGTTGGTGCACTAATCATCGGCTTCCTCAACAACGCACTAAACCTGTTAGATGTCTCATCCTACTTCCAGATGATCGCCAAAGCAGTCGTCATTCTGCTTGCGGTACTGGTTGATACCAAGAACAAGTAATATACCCAAGCTACCTCAAAATACAGGATTCAGCATCTTGAGGTAGTTTGGGTATATTCACCCCCTACATAAAGGAATACAACAATGAACAAGTTCGTAATGCTTCTCGCTGCCGCTGTCCTTTCAACTTGCTTCAGCGCAATCGCTGCAGCACAGGACACAATGGCGATGGTGGTTTCAACCCTGAACAATCCGTTCTTTGTCACCATGAAAGAAGGTGCTGAGAAAAAAGCACAAGAGCTGGGCTACAACCTGATTGTGCTTGATTCACAAAATGACCCGAGCAAGGAACTTTCAAACGTTGAAGATCTCACCGTGCGTGGTGTTAAAGTCATTCTTATCAACCCGACAGATTCTGATGCGGTATCTAATGCCATCCGCATGGCAAACCGCGCAGGAGTTCCGGTGTTGACCCTTGACCGCGGAGCAAGCCGCGGCGAAGTGGTGAGCCATATCGCTTCTGATAACGTCGCTGGCGGTAAAATGGCCGGTAACTATATTGCTGAGAAAGTCGGCGCCAAAGCAAAAGTCATTCAGCTAGAGGGAATTGCAGGTACATCTGCCGCTCATGAGCGCGGAAAAGGCTTTATGCAGGCAGTAGAAACGAACAGCTTAAATCTATTGTCCAGCCAACCTGCTGACTTCGACCGAACGAAAGGTCTGAATGTCATGGAAAACATGCTAGCTGCCAACCCTGAAGTCCAGGCTGTTTTTGCCCAAAATGATGAAATGGCACTGGGTGCAATACGCGCTGTGCAGGCTTCCGGTAAAGATGTGCTAATCGTCGGCTTCGACGGTACTGAAGACGGTATCGCAGCTGTAAACCGCGGTCTGATGAGTGGGACTGTAGCCCAACAGCCGGAACTAATTGGTTCACTTGCCGTTGAAACGGCGGCTAAAGTGCTTAAAGGTGAAAAAGTCGAGGCTTACATTCCCGTTCAGCTTAAGCTCATTAAGAAGTAAGAAAAGCCTTCGAGGAGCATTAACCTGGGAGCTGGGGGCATGATCAGTAAAGAAGACGCAGGCAAGCAAGTTGCTAGGGTGAAGCAATTCGCTCCGCCCATTCCGCATTTAAAACAAGTGGAACGCTTTCTTGTAGAGCCTAGCTAATATAAAACGGAGTCTCTGCGGTAGTGGGAAATAGACACAAAAAAACCAGCACAAGGCTGGTTTGACTGAGATGGTGATAACTAAATGAATCCAACACCATCGCTGATACTGATTAACTCAATATTGAATATGGAGGCGCGTCCCGGAGTCGAACCGAGGTCCACGGATTTGCAATCCGCTGCATAGCCACTCTGCCAACGCGCCAAATTTTTATTCTCAAAGCCAAGTTGAGATGGTGCCCCGGGCCGGACTTGAACCGGCACAACGCGAACGTCGAGGGATTTTAAATCCCTTGTGTCTACCAATTCCACCACCAGGGCACGCAAATTTTTGATTGCGATGCTATTAACTGATTTAGTCAGACACCATCTTCGATACCGCTATCTAAGCCATATCGCAATTTGTATGGAGGCGCGTCCCGGAGTCGAACCGAGGTCCACGGATTTGCAATCCGCTGCATAGCCACTCTGCCAACGTGCCAAATTTTTATTCTCAAAGCCAAGTTGAGATGGTGCCCCGGGCCGGACTTGAACCGGCACAACGCGAACGTCGAGGGATTTTAAATCCCTTGTGTCTACCAATTCCACCACCAGGGCACGCAATACTTGCGATGCGCTAACTGAAAAGTTAAACACCATCTATTTCCCATCGCTTTCGCCATGAGACTTTAATTTGGAGCGACGCGGCCGGCTAGGTACACGAGGTTCCTCGTTGCTAACCACATCACCTAAAATTTGGAGCGACACACGAGGTTCGAACTCGTGACCTCAACCTTGGCAAGGTTGCGCTCTACCAGCTGAGCTAGTGTCGCATTTCATTCTCGATAAGAATGGAGGCGCGTCCCGGAGTCGAACCGAGGTCCACGGATTTGCAATCCGCTGCATAGCCACTCTGCCAACGCGCCTAATTGTCTTTCGACCGACCGCATAACAGGCCTCCCTGCTGCGGTACGTGATGTAATTTACTGATTTTAAATAATGAGTCAATGAAAAAGTGATGATTTTATTTTGACTGGTCAAAAAGCAACAAAAGCAGTTAAAAACCACGCCAAAATTGCTTAAATACACAACGTGACTAATTTTAGACTCAATAACTGCAAATTGGTGAAGTCTATGAACAAAAGAAGAAAGGCCGCAATGCGGCCTTTTTCATGATACTTGAGACTAATTAGCTCACGCTCCACTGAGACAGTGAGCGTTTGAAATCGTCATAGCCAAATTCATTGAGCTTTTCAATGTCACCGTTCTGGCGTTGGCAATAGACCGAAGGCATCTTCAAGCCGTTGAACCAGTTCAGCTTCACCATGGTATAGCCCGCGCTGTCGAGAATATGCAGACGCTGACCTATCTCCAAAGGTTGCTCAAACTGGGTCACACAGAACTGATCACCCGCAAGGCATGAGCAGCTGCCTATCACATACTGGTGATCGCCCGTTTCGCTGGCTTCCGCGATAGACGCCGGCTCATCATAAATCAGCGTATCAAGGCGGTGTGCCTCGGTTGCACTGTCTACGATCGCGGTTTTCATTTCATTTTCGACGATATCAACCACAGTAACGACAAGATCCGTGGTCTTGGTAATAATCGCTTCGCCCGGCTCAAGATATAGCTGAACACCGTGCTTTTCAGAGAATGCCTTCAAAGCCGCAGCCAGCTTCTCAAGCTCATAGCCCGGCCAGGTAAAGAATACACCGCCGCCCAGGCTTACCCAGTCGAGCTTATCCAAATATTGGCCAAACTGCGCTGAAATTGCATCAAGCAAGCTGATAAACGCATCGGCATCTTTGTTCTCACAGTTCATGTGGAACATCACACCATCAAGGCTATCAAACGCAGCGGGATCGATATGGTCAGCCTGCACACCGAGACGCGAGAATTTACGCGCCGGGTTCGCCAAGTCCTGACCGGCATAGCTAACACCAGGGTTCAGGCGCAAACCCAGAGAAGCCTTGCCTTCGACAAGATGACGATAAGCCGCCAGCTGGCTCTGAGAATTAAAGATCATCTTATCGCAGATATCGGCGACTTCTTTTACGTCATCTTCGCTATACCCGACACTGTAGGCGTGCGTTTCACCGCCAAAAGTCTCGTAACCCAGTTTGACTTCATACGGGCCACTGCTGGTTGTGCCATCCAAGTAAGGTTTGATGATGTCGAAAACACCCCAGGTCGAGAAACATTTCAGTGCCAGCACTAACTTGGCACCAGACAACTCTTTCAGGCGTTTTGCTTTTTCAAGGTTAGCGATCAGCTTCTCTTCATCAATCATGAAGAAAGGCGTTTTTAAATCTTGTTTCTGCATCTTAGTTACCAACAAGCCGATGTCGTACCCGACACCGGCTTTATTAGACTTTATAAGTGAATATTGACTCTGCGCGCAGGAATTTTTCTTGAGGGCAAGGCGGAAGCGCAAAATTTACGTATGTAAATGAGCACTTCCAACACAGCAATCAAGCAAAATAACCAGCGCAGACCAATTATTTGAGGATATTGATTAGAGGCTGCCCAACTTCCAGCTCCTGAACATGCCAATCAAGGCCGATGCCAGGCATTGTTTCTAGGAACGGATCTGGGTCTAGCTGTTCCATGTTGAACACGCCAGCTTCTGCCCACGTACCACGGAAGAACTGTAGAGCTGCTGAAATTGCCGGTACACCTGTGGTGTATGAAATCGCCTGATGTTCAACATCTTCGTAAGCCACTTCATGGTCAGCGTTGTTGTAAATGAACACACTGCGCTCTTTACCGTCTTTCTTACCCTGTACCCACGTACCAATACACGTTAGGCCTGTGTAGCCAGGTGCTAGAGAGGTTGGGTCTGGCAGGATAGCTTTCAGTACTTTTAGCGGCTCAACAACGGTGCCGTCTTGCAAAGTTACCGGATCTGGGCTTAGCAGGCCGATATCGCGCATGCAGTTGAAGTAGTTCAGGTATTTATCACCAAAGCCCATCCAGAACTCGATACGTTTGGCTGGGATGAACTCTTTCATCGAGCGAACTTCATCGTGCGCCATTGAGTAAACTTTGTGGGTACCACAATTAGGGAAATCAAACTCCATCATACGGGTATGACACGGTACTTGTTTCCACTCACCGTTTTCCCAGTAGAAAGAGTCGCCCTGGATTTCCAGCATGTTGGTTTCTGGATCAAAGTTAGTCGCAAACTTCTTACCGTGATCGCCGGCATTAACATCCATCACATCGATAGTGTCAATTTCATCGAACAGGTGCTTCACAGCATAAGCAGCAAATACGCTTACTACACCCGGATCAAAGCCTGCACCCAGGATACCTGTAATACCTGCTTCCTTGAATTTCTCGCGGTAGCCCCACTGCCAGTCATACGCTTGTGGCACCTGCTGGCCTTCAGAGCATAGATCTACGGCAACAGACGTATCTAGGTAAGAAACCTTAGCCTGATAACAAGCTTCCATGATGCTCATGTTAACCCACGGAGGACCCGCATTAATTACCAAGTCAGGCTGTACTTCTTTGATCAATGCTACCAGTGCATCGACGTCATCGGCGTTAACGGCACGTGCTTCCAGCTTCTTTGAAGGATCTTTCAGGTTGTTTTTTTTCTGGATCGATTCAATGATCTTTTCACACTTAGATACGGTGCGAGATGCAATGGTGATATCACCAAGCACTTCGTTGTTCTGAGCCGCTTTATGCGCGATAACCCAACCAACACCACCAGCACCAATTTGTAGAATTGCCATAGTCGTTTTTCTTCCGTTAATAATCAGAGTCACTGTCGTTGCTTGGCCAACAACTTCGGAGGCCAAGCAAGAACACTTCTTAATGAGTCAATTAGTTAACCAGCGAACGTGCCAACTGGTTAATGTCGTTTAGTAAAGATTCGAAGTCTGAAATCTTTAGACACGGGTTTAATATCGTGAATTTGAGCGCAACCTGGCCATCGACAACCGTTTCGCCAAGTACCGCTACACCTTTTACCAAGGCTTCAATTCGTAGTTGCTTGTTAAGCTGATCGGTATCAATTGTCTGATCGCCGATGCAGCGGAACAACACGGTCGACAATGCAGGTGTAGCCAACAACTCAAAGTCATCAGACTGGTTAATCAAGTCTGCAACCTGCTGAGCCTGACCAAGCAGATGGTCATACATCGAACCCAGAGCCTGCGTACCGACACACTGCATCGTCATTAGCACTTTCAGAGCATCAAAGCGCTTGGTGGTAGCGATCGACTTATCAACCAGGTTCGGCAATAAATCATCTTCACGATTCAGGTAATCAGCATGGTGCAGCAGGTACTTAAAGTTTTCCTTGTCTTTAAGCAGCACAGCCCCACAGCTGATTGGCTGATAGAACAGTTTGTGGAAGTCCACGCTCAATGAGTCGGCTCGTTCAATACCGTGCAAGCGGGTTTTATGGCGACTTAGGATCAATGCACCACCGTATGCGCCGTCTACATGCAGCCACAGGTTGTGTTGTTCCACGATATCGGCCAAACCACTCAGATCGTCAATCGCACCGTGGTCAGTCGTTCCTGCTGTTCCCACCAGAGCAAATGGCATCAGGCCATCATTTTTCAGCGTCTCTACGGTTGAAACGAGTGATGCCAGCTTGATCGTACCGTCAGGGTTGGTATCCACACACTCAACGGCATGTTCACCTAGCCCCAGCAGCGATGCTGATTTTTGCACCGTGAAATGCGATTTCTTCGAGCAAAGAATACGTAGTTTGCCCGCGTATTCTGGTAAACCGTTTTTCTGGATGTTGTGGCCAGAAATAGTATCTGCCGCCCAGTCACGTGCCAGCAATAGCCCCATCAGGTTGCTCTGCGTGCCACCACTGGTAAAGATACCATCAGCCTGCTCACCCAGATTGTATACACCACACAACCAGTCAACGACCTTCTGCTCTACATAGGTAGCGGAGCTCGCCTGATCCCAAGAGTCCATTGACTGATTCAATGAACTGATAAACGCTTCAGCAGCAACAGCTGGCAGTAGCGGTGGTGTATGCAAGTGTGCAATACAGTTAGGATGCTGCACCATGATAGAGTTCTTGGCGATCAGCTCACCGGTTTGCTCAATCACGGTATCCAGAGGCAACTGCTGGTCATCAAGATCAATGTTGTTGATAAGATTCTTGAGTACCAGTGGCTCTAGTCCTGAATAAGGCGCATCTGTTGCTTCGAAAACTTGTTTAAGTACCTGAGTCGTCTGGTTTAGTGCCGTTTCAAACTCATCCGCTCCACCTTCACCGGTATGAATGAAGTAAGAACGCCACTTGTCTTGCTCTGATTTCGCATCAGCCTTCGTAACTTTTGCAGGCCCTGCGGTTGCAATAATAGCCTTGCTCAACGCATCTAATGCGAAATCAATTTGCTCATAGCTGATGATCAGCGGTGGCAGGAAACGTAATACCGAACCCTGACGGCCGCCTTTTTCGATGATCAGACCACGCTCCAACGCCGCACGTTGAATATTGATCGTCATTTCCGGATCGGCTTCCGGCTCGCCAAACTTATTCTTCTTACCGTTCGGCTTGACGATCTCGACACCCAGCATCAAGCCCTTACCACGCACTTCAGCAATACAGTCGGTATAACCGGCAATGCGCTCTAAACCTTCGCGCAGGTACTGACCAGCTTTCTGGGCATGCTCTACCAGGCAATCGCGTTGGATAATCTCCAGCGCCTTGGCACCGGTCGCCATTGCAAGTTGGTTACCACGGAACGTACCGGTATGCTCACCCGGGCGCCAGGTATCGATTGATTTATCAAACAGCAGAATTGACATCGGCAAACCGCCGCCAACCGCTTTTGACAAACACAGGATATCAGGAGTAATTCCCGCTTCTTCAAACGCGAAACGATGGCCAGTTTTACCGATACCACACTGAATCTCATCGAGGATCAACAAGATGCCATGTTCTTTAGTGATCCGGCGCAATTCACGCAGCCAAAATGCTGGCGCAGGGATCACCCCACCTTCACCCTGAACCGGTTCAACAATGATCGCAGCAGGTTTCTGTACGCCACTTTCATCATCACTCAGCATACGCTCGATATAACGGATACTCTGCTTGGCACCTTCATTGCCTTTCAGGCCAAACGGGCAGCGTAGGCTATATGGGAATGGTAGGAAATGAACGTCAGCCATTAGGCCCTGGCGTCGTTCTTTCGTGCCAAGGTTACCCATCAGTGCCATCGTACCGTTTGTCATACCATGGTAAGCACCATGGAAAGCCGCCATAGTATTACGGCCTGTCGTTTGCTTGGCCAGCTTAATTGCCGCTTCTACAGCATCGGCACCCGAAGGGCCACAAAACTGAATTCGGGCATTTTCAGCAAAATCTTCCGGCAGGAAGTTCATCACTTCTTTGATAAATTTATCTTTCGCCGGTGTTGTCATATCCAGAGTCTGATACGGCAGTCCCTGGTTTAGCTGGTCAATAATCGCCTGGTTGATTTCTGGGTGGTTATAGCCAAGTGCTAATGTACCCGCACCGGCCAGGCAGTCTAAAAAGAGTTGTCCGCGGCTATCTTCCACCAGTGCGCCTGATGCTTTCTTGATAGCAAGCGGGAGTCGTCTTGGGTATGAACGAACTTCTGACTCATAATGCTCCTGGCTAAGCAGCAGTTCGTCAGGTGTCAAATCATATAATTCGTGCACAACAGGCACATCTGAGGCTAGCTTGATATCGTCTAAATCAAACACATTACTCATGGGTGTCATCCAAAATTTCTTACGCCATTACATGACGTGCGGCAGTTCCGATTTGATATCCAACTCAATGACACAGCACAAGGCTAACTTCATAACGTAATATTGTTATGGTCATGAATTATCATCAGGTAGTCGTATTCTGCCGGTAAACGCAAAGATACCATCAGCGCAAGGCCAATGAGGTAACAGGGTTTACAGCAAAAAGCTGAAGTGATTTAGATAGAAAATATCAAGGCTCAGTAATAATACTGCAGTTTGGCAAGACAAAGCTGATTTGGATTTTCAATACTTGAGTTTTCACTGTTGGGTTCCTTCAATATGCGCCTGCTCTACTTCTTGGCAGGTCCGCGCTATTAATGCCCTTCTACTGACGATGGGTTCGCCAGTACCTACGGCACGTTGTGACACAATCAGCTTGAATTCATCACAACGCATATGCCTCAGTACAATTTGCCCCTGAGATTGCGCAGAAAAGTAACACATTGTTGATGTGGATGCCAACAGTTATTTCCATAAACAATTACGGACAAATTAGACGTCATATGATGACAGTTCACTATAGAGTTCAGCACGTTGGCTACAAATAAGCATTGCAAATATCACTCCCCGTCAGAATATATTTTCAGCAGATATTTATACTACAAATTACGTTTGATTTAAGAATATGAAGCAGCTCAAAAATCATACAGCAGGGTTATGTTAGGTTAATCCTAGAGCTACAAAAATTTTATCTCGACAACGGTGACCTTTATGCACAATCGTTATCTAATAGAAGACACATTATCGCTTTACGTTAACTACCTGTATCCCTGAGCGAATTATCACGCTGACAGTCTGTACAGCACCCGCTCCGCCATCTCTCCCGCAAAACTCTATTTCCACCTCAATATAACCATTCCCGATCCTGGATAAACCCAACCTCATCTTTCTCGCAATTTAACGACAACATCAGGTATGGCTCATGCCAGATGCACCTGTAATCAGTAATGGTAAGGAAATGATATGGAAATTATTTTGGGTATCGCTGCGTTACTGGCAGCTTTATGTCTGTTTTCGTTATTCAGTTTCAAGGCACCTAACGGCAGTGCCGCAATGAGCGGCCTGGCCGATGCGGCCATCGCAACCTTTCTTGTTGAAGCCATCCATAAATATGTAATGGGAAACCTATTCGGCATCGGCTACCTTGCCGAGTTCGGTAATATGGTCGGTGGTATGGGCGGAGTCGCAGCAGCCACGTTGGTGATGCTACGAATGGGAGTTCAGCCTGTTTATGCCATAGTCACAGGTTTGGCAATGGCTAACCTCGGGATCCTCGAAGGCTTTATTGTCGGCTACCTGTTCTCGTTCGCGGCACCACTATTCAAGAAATATTTACCCGAAGGGGTCGATGTTATCGTCGGTGTCTTGACCTTGGCACCGTTAGCAAGACTGGTGGGCATTTTCATCAGCCCGGGGCTGGATATGCTAATGGGCACCTTGGCCAATATGATCACCGAGGCAACCATGCTCTCACCACTGGCAATGGGCTTTATGCTTGGCGGGCTGATCAAAATGGTTTGTACCTCACCACTTAGCTCGATGGCTTTAACCGCCATGCTCGGCCTAACCGGCCTACCGATGGGGATTGCGGCCATTGCCTGTGTCGGCGGCTCGTTCACTAATGGCTATATCTTCCATACCCTTAAGCTCGGCAAGTCGAGTAATACCGTCAGTGTCATGCTTGAGCCACTTACCCAGGCCCATATCGTTACCCGGAACCCGATACCGATCTTTATGTCGAATTTCATCGGCGGTGCACTGGCAGGAACCATTGCGGCCTACTTCGGTATTATCAATGATGCGCCAGGTAGTGCGGCCCCTATTCCGGGCCTACTCGCTTCTATTGCCTTCAACGATCCGCAAACGCTATTTATGGCAACGATAGCAGCGGCCTTTGCAGGCTTGGTTGGCGGTGTAATCGGCCGTCAGATTTACAAGCATCTATTGGCCGAGCGTGTGCCACTGCAGCAGTTTGCCGATGGTTAACACCAACTGATGACATAACAATCACACATCAGCATAGACGAAAAAGGCTTACCTCTCGTAAGCCTTTTAACTGCAGTGAAGATTAACGACATCACACCAAGTTACGCTTAATGCGCAAATTCCAGTTCTGTGAATACACCCGTTTTTCGCCTTCGTAGGCGTCGAGCTCAGCATCCAGGTAGAAATAGGATTCATCGCAGTGCAGTAAGGTACGGGTAACACTTTCTACCGACCAATCACCTCGTTTAAAACCCCAGCGCCAAAGGGTTTTACCTTTCGGCGAAGTAAAGTCATCACACTGATAGGAATACCACTCCCTACTCTGACGCTTTACAACCATATTGATATCTTCAAGCCGGTAGACACCTGCATCGTTAATAACCTCCAGGGTAGATAAGTCCTTGTCCAACTCGCGGATCACTCGCCAGTTATGATGCCCTTCTTGAAGTTGCTGCTTGGCACTGCTGGCAGAGGCCTCCACAGGTGGAAAGGAAATTGACTCTGTACGCGGTGCTCTGATAGGCAAGATCAACTGGCTACTTCCTGTGAAAATATTAAGCTTCGCTGACTCGCAAGAAGGCCAGGCTAACGGAAAGTACGAGGAAGAAATTGCGATCCTGATCCTGTGCCCTTTAGGAAAGCTTTGCGCGACATCGTTGAGTTGTACCCGCACACGATAGCGCTTACCGGGCTCCAACGGTGTCGGCTTTTCATGGCTATCCCTATGGGTGAGGTTAAGCAGGCCATAGGTAACCCGTGTGCTCTTGTTATCTGGGTGTACATCAGATAGGCGAACGGCCACCATCGCTACCGGTTTATCTGCCGACAGCTCCAGCTCGACCACCGGAGCTCCGAGGATCTCAATAGAACTATCAATTGGTTCAGTTGTAAAGACTAAAGCGCCACCTTCTTCTTCACGCTGATCGTGAGGAAGATCCGGTGTTGCACTATATGAACACCACTTTCCTGCAAACAAGCCATTGCTCAACGGCGATTGCAGGCACAACTGCTGTTCTTCAACTTCTGCCTTCACATCAGCCAAGCAATACTTATCGAGCTTGAAAACCTGTGTTCCAATATTTTCTGATGGCCAAGAAGGCTCACTGACCCAGCGCCCATAGCGCTGATGGTAAAAGGTCGACGGCGGCATACTGTCGAGCATCCATGTCCGTAGCATGGGCTCCTGCATAATGTCGGTCTCAATCCCCTTCAGCCATTTATCCCACCAGCGCAGGCATTCCTGCAAAAAGCCAATCGCCGGCCCCGGGATGCCAATATGGGGATATTTGTGGCTCCAAGGGCCAATCAAACCGAGTCGCGGTCCTGTTAGATTACTGAGCAGGCGAAAAACGGCATTACTATAGCCGTCAGCCCAACCACTTACCGCCATAACCGGGGTTTGTACCTTGGAAAAATCTTCGCAAATTGACCCATGCTGCCAATACGCGTCACGATGTTGATGCCTGAGCCAGGTGTCTAGCCACAAACCGCTTCCCTGAAGACGCTCAAACCACATTTCACGCCACTTATCGCCGACGATTTCCGGATCCGGCGGCAGGGAGTTATACGCGAACATGGTCGAAGCCCAAGAAAGATTATCTCCCAGCAGGCAACCGCCCATATAGTGCACATCATCGGCGTAGCGGTCATCGGTAGAACAGACACTCACTATCGCTTTAAGCTGTGGCGGCTGCATAGCGGCAATCTGCAGCCCGTTGAAACCTCCCCATGAGATCCCAATGATGCCGACATTGCCATCACACCATGGTTGCTGGGCCAACCACTCGATGATGCTGACACCATCATCAAGCTCTTGCTGTAAATACTCGTCAGTAAGCACTCCTTCGGAGTCACCACTACCACGAATATCGACCCGTATACAGGCATAGCCGTGTCCGGCAAAATAAGGATGCATAGTTTCATCACGCAACCGCACCCCATCACGTTTTCGGTAAGGAATATATTCGAGGATTGCCGGTACCGGCTCGGTCTCTGCACAGTCTGGCATCCATAGACGGGCTGCCAAACGGGTACCATCAGGCATGGGGATCCAAACATGCTCAACATGGCGGATTTTATTTGGGAAACGTTCGACAACGGCCATTTTTCCCCCTTGCTGTTTAAGTTATGTAAGTGGTTCAAGCTCCAACTGCATCGCCTTCTGAACATCCTGGTATTTTTCCAGCAATTCTTGCTGAGTATCGCCAGCGATAAAAACCACTGCAATCTCATAGCTGTAGCTATCCTGATAGCTAAGATCTGACAGACGCATCCCCTGCCGTATATGCAGTTGGATTTCAGTACCTGCGATACGATGGCTGATAGCCCGTATCTCTTCTTCCGTCGGTACCCTGATAACCATAGCATCTGAATATACCCGCCACATAAACTTGGCTGCGTAACGGAATGCCCCCTGACGATAAGGGTGCGAGGGCGGTTTACCCAGCGCTAAATCCAGCATGACCTGATGATGGGACATCCCATCGACATCTTGAAACAAAGGACAGTGCGACTTAGATATCCGGGTATTGATCTCAAGCAACCAAATGCTGTCATTCTCCTCATCCCAATAAAACTCGATATTGAACGGCCCATTATCAAAACCAATATGGTCGAGGAAACGCTTGGTAACGGCGTTCATCTTCTTTTGAATCTGTAACGGTATCAATGAGGGATATTGATAACGTGAAAAGCTGGAACTATGCTCACCTTCTCGAATTGAATCGACAGCCCCATAAATACATACCTCACCATGATAAACATAGCCCTCCAGCGTACACTGCTGCCCGCGGGAGATGATCCCTTCGGCGATACAGTGATACCCGTCCACATTGGCGATCACATCCGGTAGCTCTGCAAATTGCAGTAAGTAGTTGAACGGCTTGGCAAAACGGTATATTTTTTTTCGTATCTCCTCAATAGCAAAATCCAGTTCATCGTTATTACGCACCATAAACCCAAGGTGTGACGAAGCTGCCTTCACTGGTTTGATCCAAAACGGATAATCGAGAGTGATCTGCTGACGAGGATTATCTCTGAAAGGATCGACAACACAGAAGTCAGGGATATACTCAGGGATCACGCAACGTTGCTCTAACCGACTCCAGTATTTATGCTCACACTTAAGTACCGCCTCAAAGCTGGGTGAAGAAAGCCCAAAAGGATGACGTAATAGTGGAAGCATAGTACTTACCGGAAAATCCCAATAGCCAACAATTGCATCAACCGAACCCGGATAGCTTTCCAACTTCTCGAGTCCAGTTTCATACAACATTTTGACTGGAAACCCGTCAGCCCCCTTTACTTCGCTGTAATGGAAAAGCACATGAAAACAATACTCTTGTCCCCTCTCCATCGTTCGCATCAGTGAAAGGTTGAATTCATCTGCACCAAAGACAAAAATATTCTTCACCGCCCGCCCCCACTCAGTGTCGTTCACCCCTTCAGCGGTGTGAACACCATAATCAACAGCTGATTAACGGTCTGTAATGACCGAATTGATGCTAAAAACCATAGTTGATAGCTATTTTTCTGTCGATTAAAAGCAAGAATCCATCACCAATTGAGCCTTTCGGCGATCTCGTTCATCATTTTGGAAACACCCAGTCGCCCTCGCATCCTATAGACTAAATTTAATGGCTAATGAAGCGGAGCAGGAAGACTAATGCCTGAATCTCAACCTCCGGAAAAATACCCTGTCCCGAAAAATTGGATCATCAATGCTGTGATCATTATTGCATTGATAATGCTTTATTTTTCTCTGACACAAAGGTCGGCAACAGGATCTGCCTATGTCATACCCTACAGTGAATTCAAGCAACTGCTGAATGAAGGCAAGCTGATGTCACTCACTCTAAGAGGCAATAAAGCGGAAGGTACATTACTGCAAGAAACAAACATCGGCCCACAAAAAGAGCTAAGCCGCTATTTCAAAACCCACATTCCCGATATTGGCGATGAAAGCCTATTACCCTCTCTAGAAGCACAGCATGTTGAATTAAAAGTATTTCCGCCTGAAGACACGGCGGGCATGAGGTTAATACTGCTTGGTCTGTTGCCATGGATATTAATTATTGCTTTCTGGTTCTGGGCTCTTAATAGGGTACAGCGCAATGTTACTGGCGGGCTGGGCGGCAAAGGCGAGCTGAGCAAGTTTCTGCAGGGCTCAACCAAGACGGCTGAAATTCCCGATATCACTTTTGATGATGTCGCGGGTCAGGATACAGCCAAACGTGAGGTCACCGAATTAGTCGAATTCCTCAAACACCCCTCTCATTTTCGTCAACTCGGTGCCGAAGTGCCTCGCGGTGTACTGCTGATGGGGCCACCAGGAACAGGCAAAACACTAATGGCCAAGGCTTTGGCCGGAGAAGCTGGAGTCAGGTTCTACTCCATTTCAGGCTCAGAATTCATCGAGGTTTTCGTAGGTGTCGGAGCATCACGTGTTCGTCACCTATTTGAGGAAGCCAAAAAAAACTCACCGGCAATTATCTTTATTGACGAACTAGATAGCGTTGGTCGTACACGGGGAACAGGACTTGGTAGCGGCCATGATGAACGCGAACAAACCCTTAACCAGATCCTCGCAGAGTTGGATGGGTTTAGCGGCCATGAAGCCATCATAGTGCTGGGTGCAACCAATCGCCCGGATGTACTGGATCCGGCTATTTTACGACCAGGGCGCTTCGATCGACATGTAGTACTGGAATTACCAGACCGAAAAGATCGTATTGCCATTCTTAAAGTTCATACTCGTAAAGTTCCTTTGGGTGACGATATAGTTTTTGAGCAAGTTGCATCCGGTACCCCGGGTTTTTCAGGCGCCGATATCAAGAACCTGGTAAATGAAGCGGCTATGCTGGCTGCTCGTGATAAAGCAACTAAAGTTGGCATGACTCATTTTGATGAAGCACGAGACAAGCTCATGCTAGGCACGGTGCGCACCCTGGCTATCCAACCCGATGAGCGACATCGCCTGGCCGTCCATGAATCCGGTCACGCACTGGTTGCCCACTTTCTTCCCCATGCGGACCCTATATATAAGGTAAGTATCATTCCTCGAGGCAGGGCTTTAGGTGTAACTCATCAATTACCCGAACACGAGCGGTACACGCTACCTGAAGATTATTTGAGAGAACGGTTAGTCGTGATGCTGGGAGGGCGAAGTGCTGAACAGGTACTTTTAGACAGCGTCAGTTCCGGAGCCGATGATGACATTGCACAAGCGACTGCACTGGCCCGTGCTATGGTCTCCCGCTGGGGTATGTCGAAGGAAATTGGTCCTGTAGATCTCCGCGATAGTGAAGAACACCCGTTTCTAGGCCGGGAAATAGCTCAGCCACGTCACTTTTCCGAAAACTCAGCACAATTGGTGGATAAGGCGGTAAAAGAGTTCCTTGGCAAAGCTGAAACAAGAGCAATGGATTTAATAATAAGCCACAGGAAAGAGCTGGATAATTTAATTAATGAACTGGAGGAACATGAAACCCTGAATGAAGAACAAATTGAGGCGTGTCTGGGAAAGAAAAGGCTCCCCTAAAAATGAAACGTTCAAAGTACTATATTCCATAGTTCTTTTATCAATAACTTCAGAACCTCTCCCCTACTTCATAGCAAAAAAAGTCAATATCACTCTTTTCCTGCACGTTTACCAAACCCTGTCTATAGTTATTCAATGTGCTGATATATTGAAAGATATCCTTATACATTTAGAGGTTAATTTTTTATTTCAGCCATAACTGAAAACAAAATAATTCAAGCCGATTTATTCTTGGAGAAAGTATATGGATCGTAGAGACTTTATTCGCTTTAGCATTGTTGGCGGCGTGACTGGGATAGTTGCCCCAAAACTGGCGCTTGCTGGTGTTCCGGATTCACCGTTTGCAGGCTCGGTTTTTTACACAAAGGATGCGCCTGGTCGCTGGAGCAAAAAAGTCGGTGGTCACCTACCAAATCTAGAGATCGACAAATCCGCCGGCCTCATTCAGGTGGTGACCGGACACGAAATGCGAGGGTTTGATCATTACATCGTCAAACATGTACTGCTCGACAGGAATTATCAGCTCATTGATGAAAAGATGTTTAATCCAATGACAGATAAAACACCAATCTCTACCTTCAAACTCAATGGTTATAGCGGGCCACTGTATGCACTAAGCGTTTGCAATAAACATGATACATGGCTGAACCTTGTTGAGGTTTAATACCAATTCCACTAATTATCTAACCATTCGGATAATGAGTGAAATTGGTATAATAGCCTTTGGTGAAACGTCAGGCACGAAAAAACCAGCACTAGGCTGGTTTAATTGAGATGCTGTTAACTAAATGAGTTAAACACCATCGCTGATACTGATGAAACCAATATCGAATATGGAGGCGCGTCCCGGAGTCGAACCGAGGTCCACGGATTTGCAATCCGCTGCATAGCCACTCTGCCAACGCGCCAAATTTTTATTCTCAAAGCCAAGTTGAGATGGTGCCCCGGGCCGGACTTGAACCGGCACAACGCGAACGTCGAGGGATTTTAAATCCCTTGTGTCTACCAATTCCACCACCAGGGCACGCAATGCTTGATTGCGATGCTGTAACCGATTTAATCAGACACCATCTTCGATACCGCTATCTAAGCCATATCGCAATTTGTATGGAGGCGCGTCCCGGAGTCGAACCGAGGTCCACGGATTTGCAATCCGCTGCATAGCCACTCTGCCAACGCGCCAATTTTTATAACCGTTTGGGCTTTACCCTGTTCGGTATGGCGGCCATTTTACAGACTCTACGCAGGCTGTCACGAAAAAAATCAACAAAATGAACCTGTTCGGTTCAAAATCCATCAAAACAGTTAAAACACCATCCAACTGATCGTTTTGAATTCAGCTCTCTTTACATTTGTTCAAACAGACAAATAACCAACACTGTAACTGCCATAATGCATGCTACTGAGATCCGGTTCTGTAAATTTCCCCCCTACAACTAAAAAAGCGACCTAAGGTCGCTTTTTATCATTAAATCTCGCTGGCTTTCAGATCATAAATCTTCAGAGTTTAGCAGGTCATCTTTTGCAGCTTTCAGGTAGATATACATTGACCAGTAAGTCAGTACCATAGCTACGTAAAGTGCAATATAGCCAATCCATACCAGCCACTCTGTTGGATGCCATAACAGCACCAGCAGCGCAAACATTTGTGAGCCCGTTTTCACTTTACCAACCCATGAAACAGCAACACTTGAGCGTTTACCCAATTCCGCCATCCACTCACGCAACGCAGAAATAATGATTTCACGGCCAATCATAGTTACGGCAGGAATGGTTACCCATACAGAGTGATAGTGTTCAACAACCAGCACCATTGCAGCTGCCACCATGACTTTGTCAGCTACCGGATCAATGAATGCACCAAAACGTGTGGTTTGGTTCAGTTTTCGGGCTAGATAGCCATCAAACCAATCGGTAACACCGGCGATAAAAAAGATAAGAGCAGTAGCAAACGGAGACCAGCTATATGGCAGATAAAACGTGATCACAAAAAATGGGATAAGCAATAGCCGGATGAAGCTTAGAATGTTCGGAATCGTTAAACGCATAGTTCTTAGTTCTTATGATTGTCTTCATTAGAGTGCCGCAAAGCTAACTGTGTTGCAATGCGTCATATATTTTTTCTGCCAAGGACTTACTGATACCAGGTACTTTGGCAATTTCTTCTCTGCTTGCTCTTTTTAGTTCTTGTAATCCACCCATATACTTCAATAATGCCTGACGACGTTTCGGGCCAATGCCTTCTACATCTTCCAATGCACTGCGTTTTCTGACTTTGGCGCGCTGAGCACGATGGCCGCTAATCGCATGATTGTGACTTTCATCACGAATATGCTGAATCAAATGCAAAGCAGGTGAATCCGATGGCATCGAGAACTCTTCCCCAGTAACCAGAAGTAGAGTTTCCAGTCCGGGTTTTCTGGTTGTTCCTTTTGCTACCCCCACCAACATCGAGCGCTTCGGCCATTCTTGCATCAATGGATTAACTACATCATACGCTCTTGAGAGCTGACCTCTACCCCCATCGATAAAAATTATGTCGGGAATCTTATCTGGATCTAATTGTTTTCCATACCTTCGTTCCAAAACTTGTGCCATTGCAGCATAATCATCACCACCCGTAATACCTGTAATGTTATATCGACGATATTCTTGCTTCAGTGGCCCTTCTTGGTTGAATACCACACAAGAAGCCACTGTTTTTTCGCCCATGGTATGACTGATATCGAAACATTCCATCCGTTCTAGCGTAGTTACCGCCAGTGCCTCACGCAGTGCCGTAAAGCGTTGCTGGATAGTCATTTTATGATTCAGCTTACTAGTAAGCGCCGTGCTGGCGTTCGTTTGCGCTAACTTCTGGTAGCGAGCGCGATTGCCACGCGATTGTGTTTTCAACTCAATCTTGCGGCCTGCAAGTTCTGACAAGGTACTCGCGAGCAGTGATTTCTCCTCCCCCAATTCGGCACCGAGCAGAATAACCGACGGAATCACGCGTCCTTCGGCCTGGTTGAGATAAAACTGGCTGACAAAACTGGATAAGACTTCTGTTTGGTCCGCATCATTGGGCATCTTAGGAAAATAGCTTCGACTACCTAGGATCTTGCCCTGGCGGATATAGAGGGCATGGATACAGGCCATTCCGCGTTCGTGAGCGATACCAATAACATCCATATCATCATCACTGTCGTGGCTGACAAACTGCTGTTCCTGAACTCGGCGCAGCGCCTGAATTTGGTCACGATATGTCGCCGCTTTCTCAAAAGCCAGTTGTTGACTCGCCTGTTCCATCTTTTCAACGAGGGAGGCAATTACCTGGCGGTCTTTGCCCTGAAGAAACAGGCGAACGAAGTTAACCTGCTCTTGGTAGTCTTCCTCGCTAACCAGTCCCTTAACACACGGGCCAAGACAACGGCCGATTTGGAACATCAGGCAAGGGCGACTTCGGTTGGCATACACCGAATCCTCACACTGGCGAATAGGAAAGATTTTTTGCAGCAGATGAAGACTTTCGCGCACAGCGCCGGAATCAGGGTAAGGGCCGAAGTACTCCCCTTTGCGCTTCTTTGCACCGCGGTGAATACTCAAACGGGGATGGGCGCTACCACTAAGAAAAATGTACGGATAAGACTTATCATCGCGCAGTAACACATTGTATTTAGGCAAATACAATTTGATGTAGTTATGCTCGAGGATCAGCGCTTCTGTCTCAGTGTGGGTCACTGTAACGTCAACCTTTCGGATATTCTTGACCAAGGCACGGGTTTTCTCCCCGGCAACGTTGGTACGAAAATAACTCGACAGGCGTTTCTTTAGATCTTTCGCTTTACCGACGTAAATAACCTCACCAGCCTCATCATACATTCGGTATACGCCAGGCTGGTGAGTAACGGTTTTCAGAAAGCTCTTTGAATCAAAGCTTGTTTCGTCAAAGGCTTCGGACACTACAAGGTCTCTGTGTCTAGCATTCCATGACGAATAGCAAGGTGGGTTAGCTCTACGTCACCATTGATGTCCAATTTATTGAACAAACGATATCGATAGCTGTTTACCGTCTTAGGGCTTAAGTTCAACTGCTCCGAAATCTCGGTCACTTTCTGCCCTTTGGTGATCATCATCATGATCTGTAATTCACGCTCAGAAAGGTCTTTAAATGGATTCTCAGAGTCTGGCGCAAACTGGCTCAAGGCCATTTGCTGCGCAATTTCAGGGGAAATATAGCGTTGGCCGCTATTGACCATACGGATCGCATTCACCATTTCATCTGGGCCAGCCCCTTTGGTCAGGTAACCGGCAGCCCCCGCTTGCATAACTTTAGTCGGGAACGGGTTTTCGGTATGAATAGTTAAAACGATAATTTTTACATCGGGATTAAAACGTAGAATCTTACGGGTAGCTTCAAGGCCACCGATTCCAGGCATATTCATATCCATAAGAATGATATCCGCATGTTCACTGCGGCACCATTTTACGGCTTCCTCACCACTGTCGGCTTCCCCTACCACTTTAATACCACGGACATCTTCAAGAAGACGTCGGATCCCTGTGCGAACCAGTTCGTGATCATCTACAAGGAATACATTAATCAAGCTGTATCTCCAATATGATTTGGCTCTGCACCCAGCCGGAATTGGCAGGATAGCTATTACTGATATTACCCAATTTTACCCTAACTTGATATCTGAACTCATACTCTTTCTGTGTATCAGCGCAAATTTTCACATCAAGTTATATCTTGACAAAATGGGTCCTAAGGTAGTTTTTTACATGCTTCGAAATAAAACAACCTGAGCAGCAGTATTTACCATATATACAAAAAAATAAAGTAGAAAATTCAAGATATCCAGATGGTTAGATCTCATACAGAAAAATCGACTTAAACTAACAATCTTGTCATTAGCCTTGGCAACAATTTATCACTTCTAACCGTCGCTCTTTGTGGAATAACTTCCCCTTGAGAGTCATAATGTCATACAAAACACAACTTATTACAAATAATCAACTAGTTATAAATAAGTAATATCAAGTTATCCTTTAGCTGCCCAACCCTAGAATGACCAATTATTAATACAATATTAGCTTAAAATGCCTAATAAATAAGCAGGCACATTCTACTTTTTACCATCAATTAGCAGAAACATGTGTCAAAAATACGGTAATTTTGTCACATAATCTGTACAAAGCAGGCTGTCTCGTTCGACAGACAATTCAACACGCGAACATAATCTGATTAATTCTATGCTTAAACCACTGCAAATTGCTTTAAATCCAATATTTTGGAGTAGCTTTTAGCTCCTGAACTTGGTTCAAACACCGACAAACCGTACAATAGTTAGACGTCTAGATGTAAAGCGTTCCTTTCGAGCTTACCTTGATGTATGATTGCGGCCGCTTATGTCTACCGACATAACTGCTCTTGCTCAAAAAGGATATTTGCATACAGGCCACAAACACACTTCAGGTGTGTTTTTTTAATCCTGTGGATCACAGATGCACTGCAGTTATTAACTCAAGGCCGGCATAGCATGCAAATACCCATAAAGAGTAAATTAAAGGTTATGTCATGAATCTTTCCGCCAAGACTGTGGTTCTTATTGCCATCGGCGCTGCCTTATATGGCATAGGTGGACTACCTATGTTTGGTATCCCTGTCTTTGCTAACACAACCCTGAAACCAGCAATGGCGGTGCTTGCCTTGTTCAGCGTACTATTTGGCCCGCTGGTAGGTTTTCTTGTCGGCTTTATCGGCCACTGGGTAACCGACCTCTTCGCTGGCTGGGGTGTTTGGATAACTTGGGTGCTCGGCTCTGGTATCGTTGGCCTATTGATCGGGCTATATCCGAAAATTACCAAAGAGCGCCTGGAAAAAGGCCAACTTTCCAAACTGGATTTTACCCTTTTCGTCATTTTGGCTTTCATCGGCAACGTAGTCGGCTACGGTTGCTCGGCTTTTCTCGACGCCATCCTTTATGCTGAACCGTTTACCAAGGTATTGGCTCAGCTAACAATTATTGCTGCTGGCAACACCCTTCTTATCGCCATTGTAGGCCACTTCATTTTATCCGCCGTTGCCAAGCGGAAACAGCAAAGCTACAACCTGAAAGAGGCTTATTAAAGCATGACAATTGAGTTTTCTAATTTCTCGTTCAAATATTGGGCGTTAGAAAAACCGACCCTTAAGAACATCAATCTAAAGATCGAGAAAGGTGAAAAGGTTGTCATCGTTGGCCCGAGTGGAAGCGGTAAATCAACACTCGGCCAATGTTTGAACGGACTCATCCCATTCGCAGTCAAAGGTGATATCACCGGTAAGTTGTCAATCAATGGGCATGACACCAATAACATGGATCTACATCAGTGCACCAATATGGTGGGCACTGTCCTGCAAGATACCGATGGCCAGTTTGTCGGCCTGAGTATCGGTGAAGACATTGCCTTTGCGCTTGAAAACCAGATGGTTGAACAAGGCAAAATGCACGATATCGTCAAAAAAACGGCTGAGATGGTCGATCTGGAAGAGATGCTTCACCTCTCGCCTTTCGATCTCAGCGGCGGACAAAAGCAGCGGGTATCGCTGGCTGGTGTCATGGTTGATGATGTCGACATCTTACTGTTTGACGAGCCTCTTGCCAGCCTTGACCCGCAAACCGGGAAAGCAACCATCGAAATCATCGACCAGTTGCACCGTGATAGCAGTAAAACCGTGATCATCATTGAGCACCGACTAGAAGATGTACTCCACCGCCATGTAGATCGTGTTATCCTGATGGAGCGTGGCGAAATCGTTGCCAATATGACCCCAGACCAATTATTGGCAAGCCCCTTGCTAAGCCAACATGGAATCCGCGAGCCTCTTTATCTATCAGCACTGAAAGCAGCTGGCTGTGAGGTTAGTGAAGCGGACAAACCAGCCTACATGTCCACCCTGAACCTGGATAGCTACAAACCACAGTTGCTTGAATGGTACCAGCAAGGCGAAACGACAACCAAGCCAGAGGCCGGGCAACCCTTGTTATCGGTAAATAATCTGAGCTACTCCTATGATGATCAGCGTAAAACTCTGGATGATGTCAGCTTTACCATTAACAAAGGTGAGTTTGTTTCAATCTTAGGGAAAAACGGCTCTGGCAAATCGACAATTACCCGTCTGATCATGGGCGTACTGGAACCGGATAACGGCACTATCGAGTTTAACGGCCAAGATCTTGCTGAATGCACGATATTCGAACGGAGCCAGAACATTGGTATCGTGCTGCAAAACCCCAATCACATGATCTCTCACCATATGATTTTTGACGAGGTCGCATCGGGTCTACGTAACCGTGGTGTTGCCGAACCTGATGTCGAAAAGAAGGTGCTCGAGATTCTCGAACTGTGCGGCCTGGGTAAGTACCGCCACTGGCCGATTGAAGCCTTGAGCTACGGCCAGAAAAAACGGGTTACCATTGCCACGATCCTGGTGCTCGAACCAGAACTGTTAATTCTTGATGAACCGACAGCAGGCCAGGATTACCATCACTACACCGCTATGATGGCTTTCATTCGCGAGCTTAACCAGAAACTGGGGATCACCATTCTGATCATCTCGCATGATATGCACTTGGTGCTGGAATATACCGACCGCGCAATCGTGATAGCTGACAGCAAGCTTCTTGCAGACCAGCAGGTCAATGCTATTTTCAGCCAGCCGCAACTTCTCGAGCAAGCCAACTTGACGGTAACCAGCCTGTACACCTTGGCAAAAGAGCTTGGCATTGAACGAATCGACAACTTTATCCGTTGCTTCATCGACCATGAGGCAAATAGAACTGCATGAAAACAAATAAAATAAAATTCGGTATCAGCTATGCCAATACCGGCTCTGCGTTACACGCACTAAACGGTATCACCAAGTTTGTGCTGTTTATGGGCTGGGTGACGATGGTGTTAATCACCTTTGATATCCGCGTGATCTGCGGCCTGATCCTAGTTGGCTTTGGTCTGCTAAATATGACCAAGGTCCCTTTTGCGGCATACAAACCGCTGATGATTGGCACCGCTACGGTATTGCTAATGAACGCCTTGTTTATGTTCCTGATCGCCCCACAACAGGGTGTCGAGTATATGGGCAGCGAAACCGAACTGATGTCACTGCCGGGTAGCTACACCATTACCACAGAAACTCTATTCTACCTGCTGACGGTAACCCTGAAATATTTCAGTATGTTCCCGATTGCACTGGTATTCGTGTTTACGACCCACCCGACTGAGTTTTCAGCGAGCCTTAACAAGCTTGGTGTGCCCTACCGCATCGCCTACGCTGTTAGCCTGACATTACGTTATCTGCCGGAAGTGACCAAAGACTTCATCAATATCATGCACGCCCAGCAGGCGCGTGGGGTAGATATATCCAAGAACGCACCGATACTGACCCGTATAAAAAATGTCGCCAAAATCCTTGGTCCGCTGATATTTTCCAGCCTTGATCGCGCAGATGTGATTTCCAATGCCATGACGCTGCGTGGATTTGGTCGTAACAACAAGCGATCCTGGTACAGCCTAAAGCCAATGGTAAAAGCTGATTTTATGGTGCTGGCACTTATTACCGGGGTACTGGTTCTGGGTTTCGTCAATCGCTACCAGTCCGAACAACTGTTCTGGTATCCATTCTAACGATACACATTGCAACTCCAGCCTCTAAAAGCCGCTTGATGCGGCTTTTTTATTGCTCGTAGCCGCACATAGCTTACTAAATGTAGTCATATCACCTACGCACAGCTATGACAGATGTAATACCCATTCCATTACTTATCTAACCATTCAGAACTTCACTGGGAGAATAGTGATTCTTTTTTGAAATCGCTAGGCATAGAAATGGCTTTAAGTCGCGCTACCACTTGCGAGTTTAAAGTAGGGGGGCTCTGTTGGATACAGAAAAAAAGAAAGCCAGCAATCATCGATTGCTGGCTTCTATCATGCCTATTTGGCTATCTCTTCAGATAACAGCGATTAATCGGTTTTAAACGCCTGATGTTGGAATAGCTGATTAACAATATCACTTGAAGATGCGCCAGTATCTAAACTCAACGCCGAGAGATCGACATTATCCAGCAGAATATTTTGCTGTTGGCCTGAATCCTCGGTTATCGTCAAATTAACGTTACCATCTTCGTTCACCCCCGCTTCGAGGTGGCCAAGCAATGCATTCATATCTAGGTTATCTTCTGCGATATCCGGCAGAATATCAGTCAAATCAAGCTTATCGGTATCTAACTGGAAATCTGTGATCACATCATTCTGCGGCGTATCTCCCAGTGATGATGCGTGCCAGGTGAACACATCACTGCCTTCACCACCAGTCAGAATATCATCACCCAGTCCGCCTATCAGGGTATCGTCACCGCTGCCGCCAACTAGGATATCGTTGCCAGCACCGCCATCAAGGGTATCTTCCCCGCCTTGCCCCAGCAAGATATCATCGTTATCAGTGCCAGTCAGGATATTAGCCTGCTCATCACCGCTCTGTGCATTCTGCTCAACCTCTATCGGCTTATTATCGCCGCCGGTTCCGCCTGTCAGGGTCAAGGTAAATACATTGTCGCTGACACCGCCCTTACCATCCTGAACTTCGAACAAGAACTTAAGATCGGCCTGTTGCCCGTCCGTCAGCGGTGAAGTCTCACTCTGGGTAAAGCTATAACTACCGTTGGCAGCAACCTCTAGGGTTCCGAATACGGTTGTTACATTCAGCTTACCTTCAATGAGCTGAGTATCTGTCACCAACGGTCCGTTGACATCAGCGCCATGCAGATCCGCGCCAAGCAGGGAGAAGTCACTGGCATCAAGAGATACCGTCAGCGCATCACCATCGGCATCAGTACTGCCTGCCAGCAACTCACCGGCCACAGGCTCAGGCGAGAAGTGGTTAAGGTAGTGGGACAGATCAGCACCTGAACCGACATACACCACTTCATCGCTGATCTGGTGCAATGCCTCATCCACCTTCTCATTGCCTTCTGTAGCGATACCGATGCCATACACCTTGGCATCATTCGCTTCGATATATTCCTGCCAGCGCTGATCAAGATCATCAGCCGCGACCGCGCCTTCTTTTGGATTCGGCGAGCCATCGGACATGAAGAAGATGGTATCAACGCTGTCTACTGGTTGCTCGTTTAGGTACAAGTCCCAGTCAAATTCACCGTTCTCATCCAGGCCATCCTGCCACGGATAACCCAAACCTCCTCCCATACCACCATCGGGCTGCATCACGCTTTCCAAAGCTTGTGCATAGTCGGTATTAAGTCCTCGACTATCAATCCAGCACCAGTCGCTGACATATGAATTCACTTCCATCAGGTAATCCGGGTCAGTCAATTCTCGTCCGCCTAGTTCTGGCGGTTTGGTTTGGTCATACAAACTGTTAAGCTCAAACCAGCCCAACTTTTGAGCCTCTCCACCGAACTCAACCAAACGAATATAAGTGTTAGACTCTCCACCCTCCGCGATCATATTGCCAATCATATTATGCAACGCCTCGGCGGCCAGATAAGCCCGCGACTCGTAACGCGGAGCCAACACCTCATCCGGGTTACTATGGTCTCTAATCGTATTGGTGCCATCAAAGGTACGAGTCATGCTGCTGGAGAAATCGAACACCACGGTGATCTTGTTAATTGGCTGTTCCTGAACCTCAGCGTAGCCATGCACAGGTAGACTTTCCGGCGCGTGGTTCTCACTGACATTCACCGTCACATCCGCAACATCAGTATCGGTGCCATCGCTAACCTCAACTTTCAGCTGATACTGTTGCTGCTGATCGTAGTCAAGCTCAACGCCTTCTTTCAGCCAGATCTCACCGGTACTCTGATTAATCTCAAATTTATCAGCATCACCACTAACCAACTCGTAGCTCAGCTTATCATCACTATCTGGGTCAAAAGCCTCGACTTTACCCACCATCACGCCGGATTCTAGCTCCGCAACATCGAAGCTGAAGCTATCATCTGTTTGCATTCCGGACGCATCAGTGCCACGTTCCTGATTGGCATCGTCAGGGCTAATAAATTCAGGAGCGCGATCCAGCACATCAATAACAATCTGGCTATCAACCACGTCACCATCAGCATCGATCAATGTTACATCGAACGTATCTTGCTGGTTGCCAGTAACATTCTTAGCCTGATAATCATACTTCCCTGTCTCAAAGTTCATAACCAAACGGCCAGACTCTGTTTCCACAGTAAGTAATGGCGTATCAGACACTTGCAGCTTGGAACCATCAGCGTTTAATTTCGAAACCGTACCAGAATCCTGATCAAACTGATAAGTATCATCTCCGGCATGAAGTGTTTCTACCCATTGCGCTTCCGCGCCATGTACAGAGCTAATTTCATCCTGAAGCTGACCGGGAACTGAAGAGATAAGGACATCAGCAAATTTTGCATCATCTTCTACGACGATAGCCGAACCTTTATCGGTAGCCAATGACGTTAGATATTCGAGTGATGCGCCGCTGCCAACGCCCAAAGACCAAATGTTATCAAACGGCTGATTATGATCGGTCAGCTCCTTCTCCATCGCGCTTTCCAGCATAAGCTTCTGCTCTGCTTCAGTCGGCGGAAAGCCACGCAACAGGTTATCGTAACGAACCTGCCCGCCCACATCCTCAGGCTCAAGCCCTGCCATCATGGTATCGCGATTATCCTGAAATCTTGTCCAGTCATCATATCTAAAGTCTGTTGGGTTACCGTCGGAGATAAAGTAGAACTGACTATCAGAGCCCGCCATCACCTGCTGACTGTCCGCATCGTCTAGGATCTCACCCAACTGATCCAACGCCTTATAGTAAGGAGTCGGGCCAAAAGGCGAAACACCACTAAAGAAGTCTTCAAGCTCGGCAGTAGAGCTAATCCAGTTCGAGGTTTGACTCTCCGGGCGCCCGGCAAAAGTCGTGATCTTGAACTGCACGTCTCCCAGCTCATCGTATTGCTCGAACATCGTCTTGATTGAGTCTTGGGCCAGTTGCCAGCGGGTTGTCTCCTCACCATTCAGCCCGGTAACCTTATCGCCCATCGAGTCGGACAGATCCAGAGCTATCACAACGGAGTTAGACTGCGGCTGAATATCAGAAATCGTATGGTGCTGAGGCGTAGCTTCTGGCACAGTATCGACAACATCTACGTGCAATACTGCACTGTCAGTCTGGGCTCCCGCTGTCAGGGTAACATTCAGATCAAGTGTTAACTCATCCTGTCCCTGCTGCTGATGATCAAGCGGCGTATGCAGCTCAATATTGTAACTACCGGTACCGCCATCAATAGTTGCCTCTAGCACTTCAACCCGACTGTCGCCTTCCCCAACATAACCTTTCAGGGTATGACCATCGCTACTGACTTCGTAGTGCAATTCCTGGCCACCGCTGGTCAACCCGTTAAAACTCTGATCAGCATCAAACTGGTACTCTGCCGTTTCAGCCGAACCCAGATCAGCGGTCAGCTGACCTTCAACATGCTCGCTACCATCCGCTACCAAGTCAGACTCATGCAATAACGCGTTACCGTCATTTAGCACGATAGTTTCGCCAATCAAGGTTACCGTCACTTTAGCCGTGTCGGTTAAACCATGCTCGTCTTCAATGGTATATTCAAACTCCACATTTCTGACTTCACCGGCTTTCAAATCCTGATCATCTGCCGCCAAGGTCTTCATGTACTCGGCCGCATCAAATACCAACTTACCATCCTGCAGAGTGACGTAACCCTCTTTCGGATAATCAATAATTGTCAGCCGATCATTTTCCGGATCGGTATCATTTCCAAGTACATCAATGGCCAGCGAACCTGTTTCATGGGTCTGGTAAGCTTGATCAAATGTAGTTAGCTTTGCTTCTACTTTAGTAATGAAATAGTCAGAACTATCAGCGCCCTGAACGCCATCACCGTACTCTATCGCTGAAAACTCAATATTATCGAAATACTGATTTCCGGTATCAATACCCAGAACCCGGTGGCCACTGCCACCCGCTTCAGCAGGAGCAAGATCACTGCGATCAAAGACGCCAGTCGCGACCAGGCTACCTTGGTAATACGCCTTCCATACTCCCTGCTCATGCTCCCAGGCCTTCCATAGGTTTCCGATAGAAACATCAACATGATTTGAGAGCTGGTTGTCTTCAAAGCTAAAACTCATCGCTTCACTCTTGCCATCGACATGAGCCAGCTGCTTCGTCCAGTTTTCCGGTGCATTCGACTGGGTGTTATCCAACTCAGAACTAACACCATACTCATGAGAGCCTTCACCAGTAAAGTCAGCCTTAGTGGCATCCGCAACTTTCTCACCGGTGGCAGTATCAATCACATAGTAGTCAACCTTGATATCGTCGCTAGTATCCCAGTTGGATTCATCCAGAGTCTTCGTTTCAACAACAATCCCCTGATCTTGAACCGCATCAGGCGCTTCATTGATATCACTGACAGCCACTTCTACGGTCGCCGTATCTTTCAGCCCGTCGGTGTCACTAACCTCAACTGACAGGGTATAGCTATCGAGGGATTCATGATCCAGCGAAACTCCCTCTTTCAGGCTGATCACCCCGGTCTCGCTGTCAATTTCAAACAAATCGGTGTGGCTAGTCAGGGTATAGGTCGGCTTGTCTTCCGCATCTGGATCGAAGGCTGCAACCTGACCGATCTCAGCACCCGCAGCATTTTCATTAACAGTGAAGCGGTAGCTATCTACATCAGCCTGACCCTCACTATCCAAACCGTGAGTGTTGTTGGTTCCGCTGATAAATTCAGGCGCTTCATTAGTATTTACCAGATCAAGATCCACCGACAGACGGTTACTGCTCGCGCCATGATCATCATAAACATCCAGGCCAATAGACTTCTTGGCATTAACGCCTACTGGCTCATCAGCGGTATTTTCATACTGCAGTGCCTTTAGAGCTGCCTCAAATTCGGCCTTCGGCAAGTTACCTTCGGCTTTTGGTTCCAGATACCATACTCCGGTAACATGGCCGGCAGGATCCGTATAATCATTCTGAACCAGCACAAATTTATCGGCCAGAGAGTCAGGTAAAGTAAAACTGTCATGAAGCGGATCATAGGCATTCTCACCGTTATCGTCATTATCCGCAGTAATGGTAATAATGGCTCTGCTCAGATTCTCGCTGTCGATATCGGTAATAGAAACGTCAGAGAACACACTCTGTTTACCAGAATTTTCCTGGTAACTTTCAGAAATCCACGTATTCGTCATACCAGGGTAATCAATCACCGGCGCATCATTGGTACCCGTAATATTCACTGTGATCTGCTGCTCAGTACCATCAGTCGCCTTGAAGGTGATGGTATCTTCGACCTCTTCACCCTTCGCTAGCTGCTGCACCTTGGACTGGTCCAGGGTGTAGGTCCACTCGCCGTC
>NZ_JAKRRW010000019.1 GCF_026191635.1 Photobacterium obscurum | reverse complement strand
GGAGCCAGCCTTTAATGTTGGCGCACCAGCTATCAGCTTTATATAGCATTACAGAGCGCCAAGGTTTTTAGCTGGTTGATGCATCATTTAATACCAATTTGGATTGCAAACTGGCTATGGTGAGAGTAGACCCTGTCGGTATTATTGATTTACAAAAGAGGATCAAAACAGCTAAAGAAAAACACCGTGAAGCTATACAATACTCGAGTTGCGAGGTCGCAGCATGGGATACTCACTCACAGAAAACCTCAAAGTAGCCACATATGTCTAAAGATTTTGATTTCACCACAGAATATACCCTCGATAAGACCTTTTTTGCAGAGTGTTATGATCAAACTAGCCGTCCTGCTAAATTTCCAAAAGCCTATTTAAAAGGAATACTTTTTCTTCTTTTTGGGGTGGTTTTAGTAAAATTTGAGCTACTACCCAGCGGTTACGTTGGTTGGTTCTTTATTGTTTTGAGTGTTATTGAGGCGCTTAGTGTTTATTTTAAGAGAACCTGGTGGTTATGGCGACAAACACTCAGCATGAGCTCTGGCAGTAAAGTGGTATTTCATGTTGACTCTAACGGTGTGAGTTATAAAAGCGGTAAAAACACCCGTAACATCGCCTGGAGTGAAATCGACCAACTTCAACAAAGCGATTTAGGTTTTATCCTTCATATGGGTAAACAGCGCCAATATGTCAGTAAGTCTTGCTTAAATGATAAAGTGATCGCGTTCATGGTAGAGCAGCACGCAGTATCAAAAATGAACTAACGTCAATGCGAGCAAAATAGAGGTAATGAAACGAATACGGTCAGGCCTTTCATTTTGCTTTTGATTAGAATGGCTGAGCTTCTAGCTAGGGGGGCAGTAGCTGAGGTTATCCGAGTTCATTCTGTAATATGAAGTTCGGAACAAGGTTTTGTCCAAAAGCTTGCCTTGGATTTGGTTCTGTGTGTGGATGATTGACCTAGATTTGGTGGGCAGCGAAGTGTCAGCGTCATAAATTTTGCTGCATATGATTTTGAAAAGTTAAGTTTGCAAGCGATTGCCAACCTTGAGTGCCTTTGTATATAAGGTGTTCATTAAAAACATGAATCATCAGCAAAGCAATTAGGAGTCTCCTGATTCTGTGATCTGTTATCGTCCCGCCATCTGCAATGGTGCGGGTTGTCATCAGAATATACAACGACGGATACTTTTCTCATTAATAAACGGGGACATACAGTACACAACATTACTTTCATGAAGTGCCTCGAAGAAGGCGACTTCTTGTCGGAATGAATTTCTGCAGATCGGATGTCCTGCTCAAATTGTAATCAGTGGATTTGGTAAACAAGCTTCATTAGCTATTTTCCATCGTGATACTACAAGGAGAGTTTATGAAACGAACATTGCTTGCCATGCTGGCTAGCAGCATGTTGGCGTCCCCTGCGGTTGCCGAGCAACAAGTTGTCGCAGGCTACTTTGCTGACTGGCAGTATGATAACGAAGCCAACCCATATACGGTCAAAGATATTCCCGCCGATAGCTTGAGCCATGTTATCTATGCTTTCCTTAGTATGTGTGGTCCCCATACTGGCGCTGGGGAGAAAGTACAGCAGCAGATTGCTGAGGCATGTAAAGACCAGTCCCCTTATACGGCAGTTGTGGTGGATCAGGAAGCGGCGCTTGAGATCGACTTTGGTGACGTGAGTGTCGATGTTCCCTATAAAGGGCACTTTGCCCAATTGGCCGAATTGAAAAAGCAGCATCCGGATCTGAGAATATTGCCGTCGTTTGGCGGTTGGACGATGTCAGAGGCATTTCATGCGATGGCGAAAGACAAAGCCAGCATCGATCACTTTGCCAAAACTGCAGTGGCACTGATTGCCAAGTATGACTTCTTTGATGGCATCGATCTGGATTGGGAGTATCCGGGAGGCGGTGGCCTGACGACTTCACCCTGGAACCCTGACACCAAACTGGATGACGAGCAGAAAGCAGAAGAGCGTGAGGCTTTCTCTTATCTGGTAAAAGCCTTGCGGATTGAGCTCAACAAGCTGGCTGCGAGAACAGATCGTTATTATGAGTTGTCATCTGCCGTTGGTGTTGGTCCGAAAGCGGCACAGATTGACTGGAGATCTGCAGCGCCATACATGGACAACATGTTTGCCATGACCTACGACTACCTCGGTGGCTGGGGAACCCAGACGGGTCATCTGACGAACTTGCATGCGACAGATCGCAGCTGGTGGGGGATGGGCTCCGATGTGTTCGTCCAGCAGATGATCGACTTGGGCATTCCTGCTGAAAAACTGGTACTCGGAGCGGCTTATTATGGGCGTGGCTGGGAAGGTACTCAGGATTTTGATGGTCAGTTCCCGACAGCCAGCCTGTTATCAGAAAAAGGCGCGTCGTTCGGTACCGATAATGATGAACCGGGTTACTTCATGTACTGGGATCTGAGCCGTAACTATACCGAGAAGGAAGGTTACCGGTATGGCTATGACAAGGCATCGGAAGCGCCATTCTTGTGGCATCCGAAAAAGCAGGTGTTCATCAGCTTTGATGACAAGCGCTCGGTAAAAGCCAAAACCGAGTGGGCGAAGAAAAAAGGCCTGGCTGGCGTGTTCACTTGGGAGCTGTCGGGTGACAAAGATGGTGAACTGACGGAAGTGATCTACCAGACGTTGAAGAACTAGTCGGGGCACCGATCAGACTAATAAAGTGACAACCTTCTCCCGGGGAATATGTAAAGTATATTTCCCCGGGGTAATCTTGAATAAGAATTACTACCAATTTAAATAGTTCGGAAATTAAACAAAATATAGCTCTACTGTCGTAAATTATGGTCGAGAAAAATCACTATAAATAAAAATAATAATTACCTATCAATTATTATCTGCCTATCTTGATAACCTTCTACTAATGCTTTGCAAAACTCCGCGTAACTTTCGACTCTTAGGGACAAGCACTTATTGTTTAAGATCACAGTATAGAAACAGACATCTATCAAAAATCTTTAACTATAAGTAAAAAGTCTTCTGAAGTTTTTTATGCATTTATTGTTATAAATTATATGCTTATGGTTTTATCCAGTGTCGTTTTTTTTCGAGTGATTTAGTTTTCCAATTCCTCGCATAGAATCTTCCAATTTAACTGTGGCACTTTGTCTCAGTACTATTCTCTTTAGCGTGATGACATCAAATTTTTACGCGTGAGTAGCCACCGGAGCGTGGCAAATAATAATGTGCGCAATAAGGAGTCTGAGATGGTTGCAATAACTAGGGATCTCAGTAGTAAAAGTAACACCGAAAAAATTCTGTATTATATTGGACTGCCATTAGCCATGGTTGTGCTGATGGCCATTTATTCAATGCCAACTCCCGAAGGTATTACCTTTGAAGGAAAAATGTCATTGGGTATTTTCTTTTTTGCCCTTATTCTGTGGATCACGGAATCACTTCCTAACTACGCGACGTCTATGCTGGCGATTGCGTTGCTCTCGGTATTCGGTGGCTGGGCGGAGGCCGATGCGCTGGGAACACTTGGTTACGGTGTTATCTGGCTCATGGTCTCGGCTTTCATTATCACATCTGGGATGGAGAAAAGCGGACTGGCAAAGCGAATTGCGCTAGCCATCATTACCCGCTTTGGTAAAACCTGGAAGTCGATTTTGATGTCACTGATGGCCGCTAACTTCACCATCGCTTTCATCATTCCTTCGACGACAGCCAGGGCTGCTATGTTGTTACCCATTGTATTGTTAGTGGCAAAAGCTTACGGCGTAGAAAAAGGTAACGGTAACCTTGGTAAGCTACTTGCGATTCAAGGTTTGCAAGCCAACAACATTTCAACCAGTGCCATCGTAACTGCCACGGCGCCGCAAATTCTGGCAATTGGTTTGCTAAAAGAGTTTACCGGCACCGAAGTGTCATGGGGTGAATGGTTCATTGCTTCTGCACCCATTGCCGTATTAACGCTTGTTGCCTCGTTTTTTATCGGCCTGATTCTATTTAAGCCCAAGGCCTCTCAAGAAGGCGGAGATGAGCTCCAGCAGATCCAAAAGCAATATGATGAGCTTGGTGACGTTACCACCAACGAGAAAAAAGCCGCGGGTATCTTCTTATTGACCATCGGGCTTTGGGCGACAGACAAATGGCATCTGGATATGTTTGGCTTCCAGTTCAGTCTGGTAATGGTTGCGATTATTTCGGCGTCACTGTTCTTTATGCCCTATGTCGGGATCCTTAACTGGAAAGAATCAAAAATCCCATGGAACCTGATGATTTTTGCCGCCGGTGCCTATGCGGCTGGTGTGTCGCTCAGTGAAACCGGTGTTGCAAGTTGGGCTCTGAGCGGGCTGTTCTCAAACCTTGGTGTGCAAGATATGAGCTTCTCTATGCTGTATGGCGTCGTGATTGCTATTTCGAGCTTTAGCCATTTTGTCTTCACCAGTAAAACCGTCAGAACCATTATCCTGATCCCAACCTTGGTCGGCTTGGCAGAAACTGCAGGTGTTTCACCATTGATGCTGGCTCTACCAGCGGCATTCACCATTGCCGATACCATTACATTACCCCCACACAGTAAAGCCAACCTTGTTTACTACAGTACCGGTTATTTCTCAGTAAATAACCAGCTCTTATACGGAATTCTTACCTTGATGGCGAAGTGGTGCATTTTATTTGCGGCGTCTTTCACCTGGTTTGCCTTCCTCGGCATAGTCTAACGGTCAGCAGATAGATGGAGTTTAACGAGATGAAAAAATTTATCAGTTATATTGGCTTGGGTGTACTGAGTGCCGTGGCTACCAATGTGAATGCCAGTGAGTTTGGCAAGATTGATTACTACCATGAACTGATCCAGCCGGTCGAAAAAAACGGGGTGATTGAAGTGACGGTTGAGGCAACAACTAATGCCGAGGGCATGCTGTATTTGCCTGCCTATGACGAGGCATCTGTTACCTCGGTAGCGGCAATAAGAGGGACGCTACTTTCTGATACCGCGCAGTTGGTCAGCGTTCATGGCCGAGAGGTATTCGCTTATCAGTTTGAGAAAGGCAATAACGATGTCAGCATGATGCAGATGGTGCAAGTTGCTGATTTGTATAAAGAGAAGAAAGCGAAGCTCAAATATAGCCATCCCGGTGGCGTCAAACGCATTTCTTATGAGTTTGTAAATACCGCTCCGGTCACAATAGGAAAATATTCAGGGTCTCTCAGTATTCCCCAGGGAAAAGAGCTGTACGGTGTTGTAAAACCTGAGTGGTCAAAGAAAAAGAAAACCTTTGATATCCATGAAGAAGCAGGCTGGAAAGTTGTTGAAGTATCGAAGAAAAACTTGAAAGCCAATGACAGTGTCGAGTTCAGGGTCCGGACTTATCAACCATCAGCAGCAATAAAATGGACACTCTGGGCGGTTGTACTCTTGCTATCAGGCGCCTTGTTGTGGAAGCGTCGGGGAGTGCTGAGTGATCTGCAGTCTTCGGATAAGAGTGATACTCCAAAGCCGGCAACGAATGGGTAAGGTGGACGTAGATATGAAGAAACAAGCACTATTGGTTATTGCAGATGGTATGGGTGATCTACCCAACTCGGAACTAAATGGTCAGACGCCGCTCGAATTTGCCCATACCCCCAGCCTTGCGATGCTGGCTTCGCAAGGGATGTTTGGCAATATTCACCCTGTTAAGCCAGGTGTACCGGTTGGTACTGATGTCGGCCACCTTGCCATTTTTGGTTATGATCCCTATGAAGTGTATACAGGCCGTGGGCCTATTGAAGCCTACGGTGCCGGTATAGATATGGAGCCGGGAGATATCGCTTTCAGAGGAAACTTCGCGACGGTTGACGATGAGTTTACGGTGTTAGATCGTCGAGCTGAGCGTATTAATGTGGGTACTGAAGCACTCGCGGCTGCAATTGACGGTGTAGTACTTTCTGATGGTACTTTGGTGATTGCCCGGGCACTGAGTGCCCACAGAGTCGCTGTCGTACTTCGAGGCAAAGGGCTGTCCGCGGCCATTACAACGACCGATCCCGGAACCGCAAAAGAAGGTCATAAAATTGTGGAGCCTGCGGCACTGGATGCGTCCGCAGAAGCCCAACATACCGCAGAGCTAGTTTGGGAGCTGACGGAGAAAATATATCCGATCCTCTCGTTGCACCCTGTGAACCAAACCCGTCTGATCAATAGACAGGTTCCGGCCAATATGATTTTGCTTCGAGGTGTTGGTGAGGAAATCAAAGCACCGAAGATCAGTAGTCGGTACGGTATCAAAGGGGCCTGTATAGCCGGAGATCGGACTGTGCTGGGCATTGCGCGGATGGCGGGCTTGGATGTGTTTCATAAACCTGAGTTTACTGCGGGATTTGATACGGATTTTATGGCTAAAGCTGAACTGGCATTAAGCAAATTGAGCGAGGGTTATGATTGGGTTGTGCTACATGTCAAAGCGCCTGATCTTGCTGGCCATGATAATTTGCCGCAAGTGAAAGTGGAAATGGCCGAGAAGCTTGATCAAATGGTGGGCTATATGGCTGATAAATTGGACTTAGACCAATGTTATATCAGCTACACCAGTGATCATTCGACACCGTGCAGCCGCCGCGATCATTCCGGCGATCCGGTACCCACCTTTGTTGCTGGGGGGGATGTGCGTCGCCAGGAATTGTCAGGTTTTGGCGAGCGCTATGTTGTTCATGGCTGTTTAACCAATATGACCGGGCAAGACTTTTTCTTAACTCAAATGGACTTATTAGGAGTTGTACCCAAACTCGGGGCGTAATTCTGCCTCTCAGACAAAAAAGTAAAATTTGACTTCTATTAGGTGGCAACTGTTTTAGAGACTTAAACAGTTGCTGCCTTTGCCCGTTTGAAGAGGAAAGGACGCGAACCTTATGAAGATTGAAAACCTTGAAGCTTTTGTGAAAATTGCCCAGTTGAGGAGCTTTACCCAAGCCGCGGATGCATGTTTTTGCACTCAGGCAACAATTTCATTGCGGCTGAAAAATCTAGAAATGTACTTCAAAACGCAGTTGTTTGATCGGGTGGGTCGTAATATTGAATTAACTGAAGAGGGGCGGCGCATTCTTCCTTTTTGCCAGTCGGCATTGTCGTCACTAGAACAGTCAAAAATTGAGCTAGAGGCAATGAACGGCTTAACGACGGGATCTCTGGCGCTGTGTAGCTCAAATACGCCGGGTACCTATTTACTACCGCGAATTATCGCGGAATATCACAAGCAATATTCAGGGATCGATATTGATTCCAGGATCAGGTATGCCCGAGATGTGATTCAGGAGATGTTATTTGACGGTGAAGCCGAGCTTGGCTTTGTTTCCCAGCCAGAGGGTATTGATGATAAAAAGATCACCTGCCAGCCGGTGCTTACCGATGAACTTTGCGTGATTGTTTCCTCTGAACATGAAAGTCTTAGTCGGTGGTTACAACAAGGCGGGCTGACAATGCGGGAGCTACAGAAACAGACATTACTCCTTTCTAATCAGAAAACATCTCTGATTGCCAACCTTGAAAGGGCCAGTGCAGGCAAAGTGAAGTTCAATACTCAGATTGTGCTTGGCAGTATGGAGGCGGTAAAAAAAGCAGTGTGTTTGAATACCGGTATTGCCATTGTTTCCCAGTTTTTAATTCAAGATGAAGTCAAAGAGAAGAAGTTGTTTCAGCTAAGGATAAAAGGAGTCAACCTGCAGCGGACCGTCTACCTGTTACACCGCCGAAATCGCAGCTTATCTCCTGCCGCGCAGGCCTTTATTCGTGTACTGGAAACGGAGCTATTAACGCAGTATCCGGAACGATGTTTGGTCGAGTAAATGGCTTTCATTTAACCGGAATAGATACATCTGGTATTTTGGAACAGCTCTAATTGAGTGACAATCAGAACTGTTCCACTATTGCTTATTTGAAGCTCATATTGGAGATAACAGATAAATGGTCTGATGCAAATACACCATCTTTTATTACGTTGACATATTTGAATGTATTAACGCGTAGTTGTTCATTGACAAAAATATAGTCAATATCTTCGGTTGGCTCTTTAAAGTACCCATGATAGGTATATGCCTTGCCATCAATACCCTCAAATGGTTTTTGGGTTATTGCTCGCGCATCGTTAAATAAATTGGTCAATGCATGGTACGAAGGCTTATCACTTCGTTCAAAGTTTAAGTCACCGAGAACAATCACTGCATCATTATCGTCCCCAATGATTTCTTTTGCTCGCTGGCTTAATAGTTTAGCACTTTCCTGGCGCGCTTTTTTCCCTATATGGTCAAAATGAGCATTAAACACCAGCACTCGTGCGCCTGTTTCTTTTTCTTCAAGTCTGACCCAGCTGGTGATACGCGTCAGATCGGCATCCCATCCAACACTGGCAACAACGTCCGGTGTTTCTGATAGCCAGAATGTGCCTCCGCCCAATTTTACGTACTTGTCGGTCTTGTAGAAAATCGGAACGGCTTCACCTTGTGTCTTACCATCGTCGCGTCCGACACCAACCCAGCCATAGTCAGGTAAGTTCTGAGCCAGATAGACTATCTGATCGTTAAAGGCTTCTTGTAAACCAGCAATATCAATATTCTTTTCATCGAAAATAGAAACGACAATTTCTTTTCTATTTTCCCAGGTGTTATTTCCATCGTAAGCACTGCCTGCAATGCTGTCCTTACTGTTTCTGATATTGAAAGACATGGTGTTAAAGTCGGCAGCAAATGATGGTGCCGATAAAAGACAAACAAGTAGAGCTGCAATTTTTTTCATTGTATTTATCCTTTATTCATATTAAATAACTAGAGGGGAGTGCAAGCACTCCCTTTAAATTGCGGGTATGGCTGTTGAATTAATAAAACAGAGTTATGCTTATCGATATATATCGCTACCTGTTAATATTCGATGCCTCAATGCTCTCCTGAGTAAAGGTTGGATAGCCTGAAGGTTTAAATTTATTCAGATTAGTGCGAAAGTTACTGTCTTTTAAAGGGATCGTTGCTGAGCCATAGTCAAAACTATTTAATTTGTTTCTCATTTCAAGGTTGCTGAGAAAGTCACCGGTTAATTCATACCAACTTGTTATCGTCGGAGTTACAAATCTACCGTATGGGTTTTCGGCGATCTCGTTATTTTTGGCAAAGCGTAGTGCGTGAGTCAGCCCACCCTCTTTATGATAAACAAACTTAACATGGCTGCCTTCGAAAGGTATTTCAGAGGCCGGTTTAGTATTCAGATCACCATGAGCACTATAGCTGCCATGGGTGACGGCACCATTCTTGGTCCAGATAGCGGCATATTCCCAGTCATGCCAATGGCCGAACCAATCCCAACCCGCCATCGTTTGGTCTTTTTTGAAGTAGAGCGAATAAAAGTGGCCACAATACTCATCGCCGCCACTAGAGGTGCATGCATATCTGTGGAGTGTATTGGAGGTATCGAGAAAATAATCATCGCGACAGTCTCCGGTAATAGGGCCTGAATTTTTCAATCCCGAGTTTTGTTCGCCTTCACGACTAATTCCTGCACTGGGAAGGCATCCATCGGTATCAAAATCAAATACAGGCTCAGTGTTATTTATTATGTTGTTATTTGGAATAGCAAGATCGAGTTTCTGAAAGTCTGAGGCTTGTGCGATGGGGGTTATCGCCAGGCCAAGTAGCAAGCTGTAAATAGTTCTCATCTGTTCACCTTTTTAAGTTGTGTTCTTCAAGGTGATTGTTGGGAAATGTTTAACTCAACAATCAATTGAGCAGTGAATCGTAGGTTCCTAAATTAGTGCCGCTTTAAGTTATTTAGACTTGAGGTCCGAAATGGAGCCGTTTTCTAAATCGAGCATAAAGTGGTAGCTTGGATTGCCGCTGGCAAATTTCGTCAGGATGCCGAACAAGCCGCCAAAGCGTTGTTTGAATACCGTGCCAAACGGGCTATTTTTATCAATGCTTTCAGGCTGGAGCTGCTTGGACAGGGTTTTGGCGAGCAAGCTATATTGTGGCATGCGGGCACGATCAATATCTTTGAAGGCTAATTCATCGGCGTTGCGTAAGCGGTAGAAATCGACGGCTAGATCAAAACCGTTCCAGCGTGCGAAATCCTTAAGGTTTAGATTTGCTTCGCGCGCTAATGTCTCTGCCTGCTGGCGGGCCTGCGACCATGCTTTGGCAAAAGCGGGATCCGGGATGCTCTCTGGATTGAAAGAGGTGCTCTGCTGCTGGCAGTTTTCAATGGCCTGACGTCCTTGAGTCATCGCCGCAACCTGTTCTTGACTTATTGGGCTGTCGAGCTGACTGAGGATTAGCATCTGTTCGCCATCTAAGCTAAATACCATCTGTTTCAAATCACAAGGCCACTCCTCTGGCAGGAATCGCATGCGAGTTAGTTCGGTGATATGCCAGTTGGTAAATTCATAGTAGTTACGCGCAGTAAGTACATCCTTATTCCAGATTTGTTTTGCTTTGATTGCGTCTAGGTGTTTCCACTCTTGCTCGTAGTGCTCAAATAGTTCATTAAAGCGCGGTACCTCATCCAATATGACAGTTTCCACTTCAACTTGCTGTTTTTCTTTGAAAGTTAGTAGCTTATATGCAGGTACATAGGCCGCCATTGATGGCGCCTGAATATTGAAGAGGTAGCTGCCGTCATCATAGTGTTTCACGCCGGTATCATTAAAGTGCATGTGGCCACCGACGTGTAGTTTAATGCCGGTTTGGGCTAATGCTCGGCTGACGTCCTCTTTAGGCGAACGTGCCAATTGGAAGTTACCTGGGCCGAATATATCTTCAATGGTTTCAGCGGCACCATTATAGAACTCGGTCATCGGGAAATGACTGAAGGTGACCAGTGTTTTGCCTTGTTTTTCAGCTCGTGAAGCGACAGTCTTCATCCATTCGATGACATGGGCTTTGTGTGTCAGCATTTTGTTGTATCCGGCATTGCCTGATCCAGAAAAGTTGTCGGCCGATTCTGGATTTTCAAGGTCGGCATCTGCTTTCGGGATATAGACATTGGCATCAATCGCCAGTAGCCAGAGACCTTCAACCGGCTCTACGAGATAGCTGGTATCCGGTACCGTTAAACAGGCTGAATAGCCTTCCTGCTTATAGTCGCCGCCTGTCCCCTGATGGCAGATTTCATACTGTCGCTGGGCATAGCTGGCTTCATCTTGTGCTGTTGAGAAACGGTAATTTTTCTGGGTGTAGCTTGAGTATGGCGTTTCCCAGTAGACGTTTGTCGCCTGTGGGTAGAAACCAAAATCAGCGAGCTCGCTCAATAGTCCTTCATAACCGAATTCACGGATTTCCTCAGTGCAAATCGTCGGTAATTCATGACCGGCATCGATAACTGCTGACGGGCCTTCATATCCCTGGCACTCTTTGGCACCGCGGCTGAAAATACGTTGTGTTTTGCCATCTTGCCCCAAGAAATCACCTTCGCCACTGGCGCGGTCAAACGGCCTGACCGGATCGTGGTTGCCGGGTGCGGCAAAAAACTGGATACCGTATTCCTTGGAATAGTGGTCAAGAATCTTTTTCAAGCCTCGGATATGGACCGGCTGGCCGTCATCGCTGAAGTCACCCGGTAGGGCCACATATTTAACCCCGCGCTTAACTGCATCATCCAGCGCGGCGATCAAGGCGAAGTAATTTTCATTAAATAAACGGGTTGAGGTCAACTGGGCATACATGCTGCGAATTGTCGCAAATTGTCCGCTTTTACTGTTTTTTAAACCTTGGTAGCTGCCATCTTCGAATTGCCCGTATACATCGTGGAAATGTATATCTGGCATAAATGCCACTTGGATTTCTTCAGCGGCGACGGGTGTAACCAGTCCGCATAGAAGTAACATCGCCGTACTGCATTTTGTGATCCTTTTCATCGAAGGAATCTCCATTAGATACATTTGAAATTAGGCTTTAGTTATTTTGAACTTGGGTTTGGCTTCTTGTTTTTCAGGTAAGTCTTCACCTTTGAAAACCAGCATTGATCCTAGTGCGACAATCCCGGAGCCAACCGTAATGGCGAGGACATAAACGCCCCAGCTTTCGACGGCCAGCCAGCCATAAAATCCCGATATCGGGGCACGGTTAACGGCGCCCAGACCGACTGCGAGTGCGGAGCCTACGGCAGAGCCAATGACGTTGACGATAATGATTTTTGGATTGGCTAAAGCGAAAGGTATTGCACCTTCAGAAACCCCGATAAGTCCCATTAGCGTTGATGCTTTCCCGGCGTCTTGAAGGGATTCTGGGAAACGCTTCTTCCAAATCAAGGTTGCAACACCGATTCCGATCGGTGGCACAATAATAGCCACTTGAGCTGCGGTGTTCGGGTCATAAATACCGGATGCCAACATGGCCATTGCGGTTGTTACTGCCGCCTTATTGATGGGTCCACCCAAGTCAAAGCCAACCATGCCGCCGACCACGGCTGCCAGTAGAATTTTGTTGGTGCCGGACATGCTTAGCAGCCAGCTTTCCAAGCCGCGATTCATTGCTGCCAGCGGGTCTCCGATCACATACATCATGATGATGCAAGACAGTAACGTGCCGCCGACAGGAATGATAAAAATAGGCCCAGCAGACGCGATTGCCTTGGGAAGGTTTATTTTGGTGACCAGTAAGCGAACAATGTAACCGGCGACAAAACCAGCGGCTAATGCACCAAGAAAGCCCGTTCCCAGCTCTTTAGCCAGTAGACCTGCCACCATACCGGGGGCAATACCGGGTTTGTCTGCAATTGAAAAGGCGATATAACCTGCCACGACCGGAAGCATGAGGCTCAGAGCTAACCCCCCGAATCCATCAAAGGCGTGGAACATTCTTACGAGTGCACTGGCGGCCTCACCATGGCTTCCATCCCAAATATTGTCGATGCCGTAAAATGATGCGCCGATTCGCGCGATTCCCATAATTACCGCTCCGGCAATAATTAAAGGAAGCATATAAGAAACACCTGTCATTATTGCTTGTTTAATTTCAATACCAACAGATTTTTCTTTTTTACCTGGGTTGAATTTAGCCATTTTTAATTTCCTCACATAAGGCGTCAAAGACGGCCTCTCCATGTTTTATTGGATCTGATACTGCGCATTCTAATATAGGAAGGTTGATAAACCTGTCTTTTTTGGCTATGGCAACTTCAGATGCAATAATACAGCCATCAGCACGAGAAACATCTTCGGCGGTAATTTCATTTTCAATACCAAGGCTACCTTGAGTTTCTACTTTTACCTCATGTCCAAGAGACTTACCGACCATAGCCAGTGATTCTGCTGCCATATAAGTATGAGCAACGCCTGTTGGACATGCCGCTACACAAATAAAATACATATTGTTTCCTTTCTTTGATTTAGTTGTTGGTCAAATAAAAAGACAAAAAAGCACAGCGGCAAAATGGCCTTGCTGTGCTTTTTAACTTGATTAAGGTGGGAGTGATCTGAGGTGCAGAGAATGAAACGCAAGATAAGACAAACAGTAGACTGCCCGCCGACGGCAGGATCACCGGCATGGCGATAACAAGTCAACATCTGAGTTGATGCCGCGTCATTACTGATATGAGAGAGCACGGTTTGCCTAACGGTGCGTAGCTGAACTGCAACTTTTTGGGTCGCCCCTAGTTCTGGTTTTTCTTTTTTGGGGTTATATCTGCCAGCAAGGAGACACTGTTCACTTATCCGTGACCACAATGTATTCCACTGAGATGAAATTTCATCAAGCTCTGTAAACTCCAGTTCTAGATCATCACACGACTCTAAATCCACTGGTGTCGGCAATAATAAAAAATAGATGTTTTTCAGAAAGGAAAAAACAAAGGGAGTCAAAATATCGACACCTTTCTTTATCATTCTTCCTGTGTAAAACAACCATTTTTTCATTAAAAATATTCTCGACAAATGGATAGGTAACATAATGATATTATCAGCAATATAATATTGATGACTAAGACAGCGATCACATTACTTAATTTAACTCTTGTAATAACAAAATCAACTTAAAAAATTGTTGTTATATAATAAGTCTAATTAATTTAAGTGCAAACTGTATTTTATAAATTCTGAAATTGAATACAGAAAATGCTTTTTTCAATATTAAACTGGCGTATTCTGGTTACCCTCCTTTATATTTGTTTTTATCTTCAAAAATAATACAGTGCTTGCTAATAACAGAGTAATACCATTACCGGAAATCAGTGGAATGTCCCCTGACTTCAAGCCATAAACCAACCAGCAGAAAACACCAAACACAAAAATAATGTACATGGATAGCGATATCCCTGATGTATCACGGGTCTTAAACGTATGGATAACCTGCGGCAAAAATGACAACGTTGTACAACTGGCCGCGACAATCCCCAACATTGCAGGGTGTTCAAGCAATAGAGGAAAGCCGCCGGCCACGATCCCGATTATTGCCAGCCACCCCAGGTATGGCCGAGGTTGAGAAATAACACTCATAAATTCATTCCTTAAAATGGAAAATGATGATCACTGTTGTTTTGGGTTAGGAGGCCTGTTCAAAGAGGCAGGCTTTGAGCTGGCTGACAGTCTGTTCGGCATTTGAAGAGTCTGTCAGGCTATCCCTGAAATCCTTATGCATGAGTTTACGGGCTAGTCGGGAAAAAATATTCATATGCGTACCATCCGTGTCATGGCTAGCAATGGATAGCATGATGACCGTTGATACTCTTTCATTGTCTTTTTCACTCCAGAGAATAGGTTGAGCAAGGTGTGCCACGGAAATACTATTATGTAATACATGTTCTGACTTACAGTGCGGCACAGCGATACCAAAGCCCAGTGACGTTGCAAATATCTCCTCGCGATCCCAGATAGCCTGTTCGACATAATGGCCTTTGCTGGCTCGGCCATGCAATTCTAGCGTATCGGTTAGTGCTTTAATCACGCTGGCTTTATCTATTGCTTTACTATTGTGAATGACCAGCTTGTGATCCAGAATTTCAGGCTTACTCAGTTGGTTATAAAAATCCTCGACCAATGACACAACCTGTACGGGGGATTCTGCAGCCAGTGTTTGATGCAACAAGGCTAGGCATGACTGGTTGTCAAGCTGACTTAGCTGCGCACGCATGGCAGGAATTTTAGGGGCAGGCAGACTGATTTCATCAAAGCCCATTGCGAGTAGCAGTGGCAATGCATTGATATCACTAGCCATCTCTCCGCACAGACCAAGCTGTACACCTACTTTTTTAGCTCGGGTTGCAATATCGTTTAGCAAGCCAATAAAGCTAGGGTTCATGCTGTTATACAACCCACGCACTTGGTGGTTACCACGGTCACAGGCCATAAAGTACTGGGTTAGGTCATTACTGCCGACCGAGACAAAATCGATCCACGGTGAGACTTTCTCCAGCAGGTAAAGGGTGGAAGGAACTTCGAGCATAATTCCCAGTCGCCATTGACCCAATATGGCCCCATCATGACTCAGGGCATCGGCACATTGCTGGCACACCTGATGTACCCACTTCACCTCGTCCACGCACGAAACCATTGGGATCATAATATCAACAGCACCAAATTCAGAGGCCCGCAGGATGGCACGAAGCTGGGTTTCAAATATGCTCCGGTATTCGGGATACATCCGAACAGCTCGATATCCGAGAAATGGGTTTTCTTCTTCGGGCAGACCAAGATAGGGCAGCGGCTTGTCACCACCGATATCGAGGGTACGAATTATTGTTTGTTTACCTTGGGCTGATTTAATCACTTCAGCGTACGCCATAAACTGTTCCTGTTCTGATGGAGCCTGATCCTGTTCCATGAACAGCATTTCAGTCCGAAACAATCCTATTCCTTCCGCGCCGCTGGCAAAGGCCGGGCTTGCCTCTTCGGCAATGGCAATATTGGCGTAGATAGCCAGAGGTGTACCGTCTTTGGCAATCCCTTTGCTGTTAATAAATGGCTTAAGCAACTGCTGCTTTTGTTCGGCTTTATCTTGTTCCATCTGATAGAAATCCAGTACCGGCGACGACGGCTGTTTGATCAGCACGCCGTGGATGGCATCTATGATCACCTGCTCGGTATGGCTGACAAAGCGCTCAGGGTGCTGAATACCTGTCAGCACCGGAATGCCAAATGAACGCGCTAGAATCACGGTATGCGATGTCTGTCCGGCATGAGAGAGAACGAGCCCGTTTAGCTGGGATTTATCGAGTGCCAGCAGCTCACTCGGGGCCAGGTTATCGGCAATAACCACGCTCTCCTGGTTGATGACAACGGGGCTTCTAAGTGGTTTTCCGACCACGGTTTCGGCGAGCTGGGTGCAGATATCCTCGATGTCCAGCGCCCGCTCTTTCAAATACGTGCTACTGCTTTTCAGCATGGGGGCTTTCAGTTCGTCTGCCGCCGCCGCTATCGCTTTAAGGCTATTTTTCTGGTTGATGTGTTTTTCCAGAGTTTCAGCAAACTGGCTGTCCGCCGCGATTTGTAGGTGTGCCCGTAGGATCTCTTGCTCATTTTTGCCGGATGCAGCCACTGCCTGGGTTAATTTTTCAATCAATGAGCTTATACCGGTGGTTAGTGCGGTTTGAATCTCATTGGTGGACTGAATAGGACTATTGCTTGCAAGCTTGTGCAGATCGATCTGGTTGATTATTACAGGGATACCTTTGCCGATCCCCTGACACACAATTTGGCCGCGAACAAAGTCTGGGTTAGCCATCGCAAGTGATATGGGTAACGCTCCCCCTTGATCAGTTTCGATCGTTTCTAGCGGCGTGTCGCAGTGAGCAAAATCGTTGCTGATATAAGCGTGTAGTCTGTCATACGCTAAATCTTGATCGCTGCCTTCAAACTGAAGCTGGCACTCATCACCGAGAGTGACATCCGCCCCGACAAGTGCGAGCACACTCTTTGCGTTTGCCAAGGTGCCCTTGGTGGTATTTAACAGGGTAATTTGGCACTGAAAGTGTTTGGTGCGGTTTTCTAGTTCGGCGGCCGGCCGGGCATGAATACCGTTTACCAGTTCATTACGAAATGAAAATTGTCTGGTCATGATTTTACCTAATTGTTGTTGATTCACAGGGGCTGAGCCTCTCGCCATCCCTGAGGATGACGAGGGCAGTCACCTTATTGTTCTTAGTTAAGTTACGCGTCGCTTACTGTCAGGAGCTAACACTTAGCCATCAGGTTCTAGGCGTCAGGCGCAGTGCCATCAAGCTGTGGGGCAGTACTTCATCCCGTTCACAGGCCGCCCGCAGGGAGTGTTCCATACCGTCTGCAATATCAACCTGCCAAGCTCCGGTAAGGCGTCCGAGGGCTACCGGTTTGTCAGCGGCGTTGATGACCCTGACAATGATGGCGTTGCTATCGTTTTCAGCTTGTTTGATCGCGCTGATAGCAAGCCCCGGGTTGTCGAGGGCAAACAGGCTGAAGTTTTGTGGTGCCGTAAAGCGTGGCGGTGCAATCATGAATCGCTGAATTACACCGTTATGCAGGCTCAGCGGTTTGCTCAGCCACTGCTTAACTTGGGAACAAAGCTCTGCCTGCATGGCATCACCGTCAAACGGGTAAACGGCTAATCGGAATGCCAATGGCTCCTTAAGCTGGGAGTCAGGGCTGGCATCTGGCAGACCTGACAAACGTCCGGGACGGTATTTCAGCTCCGGTTTACCGACATAACCAACCGAGCGGAACAGCGTGATGGCAACGGTGTCTGGGTACTGTTGGTATTCTCGGATACCGTCAGTGAATACGGCTAGGCCGCCTTTCGCCGTTTCTGCCGCAACTAGGCTTTGCATCGGGTAAATGGGAACTGGAGCCGATGTCCAGCCTTGCTGTTGCCAGACGGCCAGTGCCTCGGCATCATCACCGCGCCGGATCAGGCCAATTGGCTGATCAGCAATGGTTTCCGAACGGAGGAAGTCACCGTTGATATGCAATTGCAGGCGATGATCCTCGATTTGGTTATCGAGTTGGATATCGATATCAACCTGGTGGGCATCTTTTTCCAGGCTCAGTACCATGGTGATATCTTGATCAACCGTTGTGAGCTGGTCAGCGCGCTGCGCCAGATTTAGTGGCAGCTTGGCACGGTATGTGACCTCCAATTGTGAACGCAGTGCGCCATGTACCACAGATACGGCGACCGGTGTTTGGCAAAAATTCACTTTAAGGTCGTTGTAGGGTTCAGAAAAATCATAGTTATCGCCGTCATCACCACCGTCGACCAGCGTTAATAGATCATCCCAGTGCTCATTGGTCGCGTGTTTTGTCAGTGCGATTTTTCCGTCACAGGCTACCGAAACGGTCAGTAAGTCGTTGCTGATCATATTGCCGCTGATTGTATTGCTGCCTAGCATCCTGTTGCTTTCTGGCTTGGTAAGTGCGACTTGGTCGGCGTCACCGTCAGGTAGGCGTTCAATCGTTAGGAAGCGATAGCCGCAAGGCGGTAATGCCTCAAGCTTTGCGATAACACGATGGCGATACCATGATTTAAAGCGCTCATCGCCCAGTGTGGTCGGGTCTTGCACTATAGAGTTGATATCAACTAGCTGGCAATCCAGAGACTGAATATCCGCTTCTTTCCCCTGGTCACAGAGCGCGAACTGTCGCGTAGGCAATACCAGATCGAGTTCGATGTTGGTTGTTCTCTTCACAGGCAGCGGGTTGAATATCATTATATATTCCCCCTGCTGATCGCCTGTCGCAGCATCGGCCAGCTGCTTTAGGGTGATGTCTTTTAATCGTTCGGCATTTTCTTTGACCGCCTGAATGCGAGCTTTGACTTGCTGGTTGACCGGATCAGTATTGCAGCAACCAATAGAGTCATGGGCGTGGCTCTGCATCAGCTGCTTCCAGTTCTTTTCCATCAGGCCGTACGGGTAGTGCAATCCCATTTGCGTACCGACGGTCAGCAAAGGTTCGAGCTGATTGATCAGTAGATTTTCGACATCGCTGTTGAGCTTCTTGATATCGTAACGGGTTGAGTAGATCCCGCGGTGAATTCGGCTGTACTTACCGTAAAGCATTTCGCTTTGCACTGTTGCCAGAGGCTGATTTGCCACCGCCGTGAAGTATTCGTCAAAATCACACAGCTGGTAGTTGTAATCCCGCTCCTGATTGGCCTGATTGATTGCCGATACGGCCTTGCGTTGCCATGGCTTCTGATCATGTCCGCCCATAAACAGAAAGTGTTCGCGAGAACATTGCCAGTTAGGAGATTCCATTGATTGGTCGAGTCCATCAAGGTGCAACTGCATAGGCTTCATGCCTTGAAAGGCGCTGTAGCCAAACTCCAATACCGCGGTGGTGACTTTACTGCCATCCGGTGCTTGCCAGCTAAACTCAGTATTGGGAGAAATACCTTCCCAGATCCCCCGCCAAAAGACACACTTGTCGATATCAAAGTGCTGCAATAGCTGCGGAAGTTGCGCACTTTGTCCAAATGAATCGGGAACATAGCCGACCTTCATTACTGCGCCAAATTTCATGGCATCTGCATTGCCCCAGTAAAGGTTACGGAGTTGTGATTCTCCGTGCACCACGCACTGATCTGTCTGGGTATACCAAGGGCCAACCAGTAGCTTGTCTTGCTGAACCAGAGCCTCGATACGGGCCTTATCTTCAGGTACAACGCTGAGGTAGTCTTCCAGCATGACGGACTGGCCATCGAGTACAAAACAAGGCAGATCCTCGTCCTGCTCCAGTTGCTCGAGTACCTGCTGCATTGTAAATACCAGCAAAACCTGTGATTCTTCGGTACTGAAATACCATTCGCGATCCCAGTGAGTATGCGGAACGATATACGCTTTTTTATTGAGTGACATACCTATTCCACCTCTATGCGGATTTAATTTCTGCTGACGGCATGGCTTGCTCGTTAGCTTTTTGTTTCAGGTACTGACGTTTCATCAGGATGGTTGTGCCGATTGCGACAATTGCCACACCGGCTGCGATCGAAAGGGTATACAGCACGAAATTTGAGGAGAGAATAATTGCCAAAATGCCGGCCGCAGGAGCCTCAACAATGGTGTCCAGCATGATGACGCAAGCGGCTGCAACAGCACTGCCAATGGTGTTGATGATAATCAGCGCCGGATTGGCCAGGATAAATGGAATGGCGCCTTCGCTGATCCCTACACAAGACATCATTAAGGCCGCGCGACCGTTCTCCTGGAGCTCTTTGGTGTAATATTGCTTGGCAATCATTGTTGAAATACCAATCCCGAAAGGGGCCACCATGATGGCGATATGAGAGGCGGTTACCGGTTCAAAAATACCTTGAGAGAAGAGCCCCAAGCTCACCGTGATCGCGGCCTTATTGATTGGCCCGCCGAGGTCAAACCCCACCATTGCGCCTAATACGGCAGCCATAATAATTTTGTTCCCGCCGGACATATCGATCAGCCAGCTTTCCAAACCGCTGTTTAGGGCAATAAGTGGAACCCCGACGATATATTTCATTGCAAACAGCACGATAGCCGAGCCGAGTAATGGGATAATCACCATAGGAAGCAGGCTTCTGAACTCTTTAGGCAGCTTGATATTGGCCAGCATCCAGCGCACCAGATAACCGACCATCAGACCACCGAGCAAAGCACCGAGGAATCCCATTTGCATATCACGCGCCAACATGCCGGCAATCAGCCCCGGCGCGATCGCCGGTTTACCGGCCAGACCAAAGCCAACAAATGCTGCAATCACAGGGAAAAGCAAGGTCAGGCCATATAACCCGAATGTTTTTAAGTCACTTATTATCTGAGCTAAAAAACTATTATTTTCAGCTATATTAATTCCGGTAATACTTTCAAATAAAGATCCGAATGCTAATAACATCCCGCCAGCAACAATAACCGGGATCATATAAGATACCCCGGTCATAAGGGCTTCTCTTAATTTATCTATTTCAGTTTTTTCTTTTTTCAATAATAGGGCCATGATGGTGTTCCTTATTGATTATTTATTATGTGCATCATTGTTTCATAGACGGCCTGAGGTTGTTTTATTGGATCTGCCACGGCACACTCTAATTTGGCTAAACCTTCAAACCTTTCCATTCCATCGATTGCAATCTCTGCCGCGATAATGACTCCGTCGGCTTGCGCTATATCTTGTGATGTAATTTCATTCTCAATGCCAGTACTTCCCTGGGTCTCAACTTTTATTTCCCAGCCTTTTTCTTTACCTAAGACATCCAGCGCTTCAGCAGCCATATAGGTATGGGCAATTCCAGTTGGACAAGCGGCTACACAAACAATAAACATATTCACCTCTACTTCAGCATCGTATGCTGTTGAACGTTGAATGGAACAAAAAAAGCAGCAACCACCGTTAGGTGATTGCTGCTTATAGTATTGAAAACAAGTGATTTGTTTGGGTTTGTATCAATGTTCTGCGTTAGGGCGAGAGCAGTGATGTATCTCGCATCAGCTGGGGCGTGACGATAAAAACCAACAAGCTTGATTGCAGAAACAGATTTAGAAAAATACAAATGACTACGGCTGATAACTAAAAACAGAGTTTTGACAAGCTTGGCGCGTGAGTGGGTGTCTTGTTTCCAGCAAGATAGGTTATTCGCCGACCAGCTCTGTATGCGTGAGCGAATACATCCCCCGATTTTCACATAAAATTTATTATAATTTGATGCGATTTCATCAAGCTCTACGTCATTGCTAACAGTTAATTCATTTGATTTTTCAATACAAACACAAGAAAAAATAACACTTACCAAAGTGTGTAAGACACTTTGGGTAAATGCTATTAATGATTGTGTGTTTATATTTTTCACTATAAACCTCCATGGATTAAAAATTGATAATATACGTATAGGCGATATTAGTATGTGAAACAAATCACAGATAAAGTATTGTATATTTAATCAACATCAAGTTTTTTTCGGAACAAGCATTTTGAATTTACTTGGATATATAGGGAATAGGTTGTTAATTTTGAAGTGTTAGTTCAGTTAGTCTGGGTTATCAGAAATAAGCGACAAAGCAATTAATGATTTTTAATTTTTCTCTTATATACACGGTTTGATGGTTGTCACTGTCCCTATTGCCTACCCGAAGGCCACAGGGACTTTGGTTTACTGCCATCCTTAATTCATTCCAAAATTCATGTCAGCATCACCGTTGTCGGCTTGTGGTCATCTCTTTTCAGTAAATTGTTTCTTTTACCGCCAAAGGCTGGTAGTGTCGCAGCCCTTAAAACAGCGTCTATTGCGCTATCTGTTTACTGCTGCCAGACGTTCCAGCATCACATAGGATACTTCCCTTGAGCCAGACTGCTTTCTCGACCCTGAATCTGAAACCGGATTTACTTTCAAACTTGTCTTCGCTTGGCTATGAAGCGATGACACCAATTCAGGCACAGAGTCTGCCGCATATTCTTGCTGGTAAAGATGTGATTGCTCAGGGTAAAACCGGTTCGGGCAAAACTGCAGCCTTTGGTTTGGGTTTGCTGGACCACCTGAATGTGAAGCGCTTCCGCGTTCAGTCGCTGGTGCTTTGTCCGACACGTGAGCTGGCGGATCAGGTTGCCAAAGAGATCCGTAAGCTGGCTCGTGCTATTCATAACATTAAGGTGCTGACACTGTGCGGCGGTATGCCGTTTGGCCCGCAAATTGGCTCGCTGGAGCACGGAGCACACATCATCGTGGGCACACCGGGCCGAATTGAAGAACACGTACGTAAAGGTAACCTGAATCTGGATGATCTGAACATGCTGATCCTGGATGAAGCTGACCGTATGTTGGAAATGGGTTTCCAGGACGCATTAGATGCGATTATTGATGCCGCTCCAGAGCGCCGTCAGACATTGCTGTTTAGTGCAACTTATCCGAAGCAAATTGAATCAATTGCTAAGCGCATCATGCACAAACCTGTGATGGCGAAGGTTGAAGCCACCCATGACAATAGCAGTATCCAGCAGCACTTCTTCAAAGTAGAAAACAACGATGAGCGTATGACGGGCCTGCGCCTGCTACTTTCTCAGCATCGTCCTGAATCGACTGTCGTTTTCTGTAACACCAAGCGTGAAACGCAGGAAGTGGCAGACGATCTGGAACGTTACGGTTTCAGTGCGATTGCCCTGCACGGAGACTTGGAGCAGCGCGAACGTGATCAGACTCTGGTGCGTTTTGCCAACAAGAGTGCCTCTGTGCTGGTGGCAACTGACGTGGCTGCCCGTGGTCTGGATATCGATGCGCTTGATGCGGTAATTAACTATCACGTTGCCCGTGACACCGAAGTGCACGTTCACCGCATCGGCCGTACTGGCCGTGCAGGCAGCAAAGGAATTGCCTGTTCGTTCTTTAGCGACAAAGAGCACTACAAGATTGCCCTGCTGGAAGACTACCTGGATAAGACTATCGAAGGCGAGGAGTTGCCTCCGATGCATCTGCTCGATCAGCCGACCCATCGTCCAGCGATGGTAACTCTGCAAATTGGTGGTGGTAAGAAGCAGAAAGTTCGCCCAGGCGATATTCTTGGTGCCCTGACTGGCGAGAATGGGATTGCAGGCAACCAAGTTGGCAAGATCAACGTATTTGATATGTGTGCCTATGTTGCCGTGAGCCGCGAAGTCGCTCGTGCTGCACTTAAGAAACTGGAAAACGGTAAGATGAAAGGCCGATCGTTCCGCGTGCGTCAAATTCGCAGCTAAGTACTTTTTCATCAATATCTACAAGCCCGTTCCGGTATTACCGGAGCGGGCTTTTCTTTTTAAACCGTCCAAACCCTCTTATTAACCATAGAGTCGATCCCATATTGGATTGCGACTTAGTCCCATCGTTTTGCTTTTGAACTCAACTCGGGCAGGATAGGTTGATAGCTTTTAGCAAGGAGGCCAAGAGTGTTAACCATCAGAAAAATGCAGGAGGTTGATCGCCATGCTTTATGCGAGCTAGCGGTTGCTGGATCTCAGTCGGATTTTGTTTTACCCATTAGTGAGACGCTGCAAAATCAGCAATCATCGGAAGACTTCCATGTTATATGTCTTGAGGACGCTGGGCTTAATAGCCAAATTATTGGCTTTTTTATCCTCGACCACGCCTTCGCCACTTATCCTGAATTTAGCAAATTGGGCGAGCTGGGCTTGCGTTCATACTTTATCGATAGTCGTTTTCAGGGGGCTGGGTATGGGGGGCAATCTTGCCGTCTGCTGAAGCAATATGTCGTTGAGCATTATCCGTCAGTTACCAATCTGGTATTGACGGTCAATCTACGAAATACCCGAGCCATAGCGCTGTATCTTGCCTGCGGTTTTTTAGACTCGCAAAAACTCTATTTGGGTGGTCCCGCTGGGCCGCAACAAATACTGTATTTACCGTTGGAGCAATAAATCGTTAACCGGCTTTACAGTGTAAACTGGTTGCTTATTAGGCAGTGTTCTTAAAGCACTACACTAGTGAATAACCTCCTTGATAGTGAATAAATATCCGAGAAAGTGAGGTGGCGCCACGATTGAACAGTATTGAGTCAGTTGCGAACAACGCAGTATTAACGGTTTCGAAATGACGCCTTGGAAAAGTTAGAACTGTCCGAAAGCGAGCTCAATTGTTTGTATCGTTATTTTTATTCGATCTTAATTATCTATTTTCAAGTGGTTTGGATAATTTAGAGTGAAAACCAAAAGTCACTCCTCTGTAGTGTTGCCCGACTCCCTTCTTATTAAGAACCGAGTCTTTGCTGCTTTCCCCCCCTTATGCCTTGAGTGCATATCATCCAGATAGTGAGCATGTCGTCAGTTTTATTCTTCCGTTTTTTTTGATTATTGATAGCGTGATCGACTAAACAATAAACAACATTCCAGAAAGATACACTTCATTGTCGGTATTTATTGACATAAATAGCATAAAAAAGATAAATATCACCATAAATGTGAATAATTATTCTCTGTGGTTTGTATTCCTACAAGGAGAGATACGATGAAAAAAACGTCTGTAACCCTATTGTCTGCAGCAATTCTGTCCGCACTGAGTATGAGTGCCAACGCGTGTACTGGTCTTATTGTCGGTAAAGGCGCATCTGTTGATGGCAGTATTATGATTGCCCGCAACGAAGACTTCGGTATCAATAACTGGAATAAACACTTGGCTTATCGTCCGGCTAAAAAGAACGAAGCGGGTGAGTGGAAGTTAGGTAACGGACTCGTTGTTCCTATGCCAGAGCAATTTTACGGCTATTCGGCGATCCCAGACTGGGACGCGCATACCGTCGATAGCAACGGTAAGTTTTATGAAGAGCGTGGTATCAACGAATTTAACGTAGCGATTTCGGCTACCACCAGTGCCGAAGTGAATGACAAAGCGCAGGAAGTCGACCCGCTGGTGGAAAACGGTGTGATTGAGGCTGTGATACCGACTTTGATCCTACCTCAGGTGAAAACGGCAAAAGAAGGCGTTGAGCTGCTCGGCAAGTACATCGAACAATATGGAGCGGGTGAAGGTAACAGTCTGTATATTGCAGATGTTAATGAGGCATGGTTGGTAGAAATTGGCTCGGGGCATCACTGGATCGCGGTCAAGGTGCCGGATGACAGCTACGCCATGATTGCTAACGGCCTGCGGATCCACGGTGTTGACCTTAATAGCAAGGACGTACTGCATTCGAAAAACTTGCTGGCCTTTGTGCAAGAGCATCAATTGCTGGATAAGCCCAATGCAAAATCGTTTAACTTTGCCAAGGCCTTTGGGGTGGTAGGGGATGTCTATAACATTGACCGTGAATGGCTAGGGCAGAAAATGCTGTCGGCATCGAACAAGCAGGAAACCAGGCAGGATCAGTACCCGTTATTTATGAAGCCGGATCAGAAAATTTCGGTTCAAGATGTGGCTAATGTACTGGGGGCAACTTATGAAGGTACGCAGTTAGAGGCCAATGGCGAGCGGCCAATGCGTGTTGAACGCCAGCTTGAATCTCATGTTATTCAACTACGTAAAGATATGCCGAAAGAGTTGCAGGGCTTGATTTGGCAGAGCTTCGGGGTATTGCCTGAGTCGGTGCTGGTACCGTTATATTCAAGCTTGCAAGAGTATCCAACGCCTTACCAAACCGGTAGTGATACCTATACTGACGAGTCGGCTTATTGGCAGTTCCGTAGCTTAACGGCATTGGCGACGGCTAACCCAGATAAGTACCTGCCGATGCTAAAAGAGACATGGGATAAAGAGGAAACCAAGCTATATCAACAAGTCAGCAGCCTGGATGCGACACTGAAGACTCTTTACCAATCGGACAAGCAAGCCGCGTTGAATATGGCCTCTGATTATTCGTACGGTCAGCTACAACGGACATTATCGATGGCGACTGAAATTCGCTATAAGATGATGACGGATCTGACTAAGAGCACCGAGAAGAAATATTCTGAAGAAGAATTCAAAAAGATCATGAGCCTATAAGTCGCTTTCGGTGAAAACATACAGCCCTCGGACGCACTCGTCGAGGGCTTTTTTATGCCATTGATTCAATGAATCAACAATTAAATCGGTCGTTTTCGGGTGATAATTGCCCTGGCAATGGATTGGGTGATCAAATGCTGAGCGGTTGGTTTTGTGGAGGGTTTACAAGTTTAGAGACCTTCCGTATTATGCGCCCCACAAAGGAGAGATGGCTGAGTGGTTGAAAGCACCGGTCTTGAAAACCGGCATACGTTTGTAGCGTATCTAGGGTTCAAATCCCTATCTCTCCGCCATATTTAGAGAAGGGCGCTGATAATTCAGCGCCCTTTTTGCTATTACGATATGGTGAACCAGGGTTCAAATCCGCGATACCCAGAGCCCTCCGCCATATTCAGAAAAGCCAGCTTAATTGCTGGCTTTTTTGTTTCCGGGCGTCGCAATCATCCACAATAGGAGTGACAGGGGCTTATCGTTTAATATCAATCTCTACCCCTTACCCTGCAGCAATAGAAGATGCAGTTGTAGTTATCGAAAGGCCTGACGGGCATTCCTGAGGTTTTATCTGGAGAATTCAGATGTTAGTTTTTCTCAAATGTTGCGGTGCTCTTAATTATTAACGACATAAACTCTGTTGACTCATCTTGTTTAGGGGAACTTTGCATTGCTTGAGTACCTTGGCGTAAGCGTGCTTTCAGCTCTTCCATTTCTTTTTGGATGGATTCGGAACGCTCTGCAGTGGCGCTTTTCATGACGATGACCTTTATAGCTATTGATTAAGTACAAGCATTATCATTAAATATTTTGATGCTTGATAGTTAGTTACTATCTGTAAATTAGATGGTTTGCTGTGAGCTCTTCGTTGGCCATTATCTATAGTTTCTACCATTGGCGTATTTCTACAATCCTCACCCTCGGGCTAACTGTACGATGGTTGCCATTAACGAAATGAGGAAGCCAACACATGTCAAACGTATTTAAAGCCGCGTTCATTTTTGTCGCCCCAGAAGCAAACCCGTTAACCGATTACTCGTGGGTCCGTACCAAGGAAGTGCATGTGAAGAACATTGCCGTTTCCGGTTATCAGGAAGCTTGTGATCTGGTGGATTCATTGGCTGATGAAGGAATTAAGGCTGTTGAGCTGTGCGGTGGGTTTGGCCACCAGGGGGTTGCCGAAGTCGTCAAGGCGGCAGGGGATCGTCTTCATGTCGGGGTTGTTCGCTTTGACAGGCACCCTTGCCTGGATTTTGCCAGTGGCGATGAGTTGTTTTTATCTTGAGGAATAATCACTGCCGAGGGAGCCTGTTGAATAAACAGGCTCTATCTATTGAGGCGGTATGCTAAAGTCACGCCATGCAAACATTACTTATCAGGCCAACCTCACCGCTTGGCGCCTATATCACTCAGTTTTGGCTATGGGAGCAAAGCAATCCCCTAGTGATCCCCGACATATTGCCGGGTACCGGGGTTGAGATAATGTTTAATCTTGGCGCTCCGCTGGCTATTGAATTGCCGACACAAACGCAGCTGAAATCCGGCGATGGACTCGTGATATGTCCGCGTAAGTCTGTCTTCAAGATGAAGGCGACGGGGGCGACTAAATTGCTTTCGGTTCGTTTTCGCTCTGCAGGGTTCTTCCAGTTATTTGGTGTCCCTTTGACCGCCATTGCCGATCAAATAGTGGAAGCGAGTCAAATCATGCCCAAAGAGTTATTGTTGCGGATCATAGAGTCTGGCTCGAATATTGAGTTGATATCACTGCTGGAAGGCTGGTTAATGCAGCAGATTAGACCTAAGTCTTCCGGAGCCACAGAGCTGGAGTGGGCAATTGATCAAATTTATTACCAAAACTGCCATGATGTCATTGTGAATGTTAAGGGAAGCTTGAAGGTCAGCGAGCGAACATTTCAGCGTAAGTTCAAGGCCTATACCGGGGTTGATGCCAAATACTTCGAGAGGACATCGCGCTTTCAATCAACATTAAGAGCGCTGCTAAGTGGGCGCAGCCATCAGTATACAAGTGTTGCCCTGGATCACGGCTATTACGATCAGCCTTATTTTATTAAGGAATTTAAGCGCTTTACCGGCCAGACGCCTAAGCAGTTCCTTACGGAAGAAAATTTCATGCTGAACCACTATAACAATGAAATATATGATTAATGATTCTGCTCTAATTTAACGACGTTGACACGAAGTACACCCTCGACAGGCAGAGCGGGTGTGGGGATCCAAACGACTTCGCTGTACTTTGCAATATGCATTTTTAAGTGCGCGACGGGCTGAAAACCAGTCATCTGGTTTTGCAATTATCAAGTATCCGTTAAAGCGCTTCACCAATTGTGTACGGTATTCGTCGATAAAGCGGCTATCAAAGTCAATTTCGAAATACTCTAACGCTTGCTCTATTGAAGTAAAACTGGCGATAGTTTGGCGAATATCGGTTTGGCTCATAATCTATACTGATGGAAATATTTCCACCAGTCTAAGAGATCTTGGGTAGTCAATCATTGATGTAATACGTATTTCGCCCGTATTTTTATATGTGGATATTGAAACATCGGAGCCAAACAATCATTAAGTGTCCCTCTTGATCTCCACACTTGACCACCTGTTGTCTATGATTCTCGTTTAAACAGGCATTGGGGTAGGGTTTGATGCACCGGCGATGTAAGTCGTTATAGATGATTGTTGCCAGCGTGCTAAGTGTCGTCCAATGGTAAATTCTTGTGATTAAAGATCAATACACTCAGTTAGACTGTAACTGTTAAATGAGTGTCAATAAGATGAACCATCGATTAACCAAGCTTTGTATCATATTTTCATCACTATCTATAATACCTTCGGCCTTAAGTAGCGATTTAGGAGGACCGGGGTCTGTCGAGAGTAAAATTTCACAGCAGCCACTTTCAAAAGCTTCGTGGCGCGAACAATTAGCTAGTGATGGTTTCACTTTTGGGTTGGAGTACAGTTCCATTGGACTAACATCTCCCGACGGCTCTCTTGGTAACAATGTCGAAAGGGCCTCTGGTTTGGTTCAGTTATATGGCGAATGGAATTTGCTGGGTAACCAATCAGAAACTTTTGGCGGCATTGTTTGGAAAGTTGGTCATCGTCATGGATATACGGAAACACCTGTTTCGGGTATTACTTTTAGCGATGACTTTACGGGAGGACCGGAAGGTTTAGGTTATATAGGAATGATTGGCTCTATCTACAGTGACGTAGGTTTCTTAGTAACTAATCTTCATTGGAAGCAAAAATTTAATGGTGGGAGAACATCAGTTAAAGTCGGGTGGCAAGACGTTACTGATTACGTAGATACTTATGCGTTAGCAAACCCTTTAGATGGTTTTACAAATCTAGCATTCTCAACTGGCTCTGGTGCGATGGGAATACCTGATGAAGGTGTATTGGCAATATCTGCAGGCCATATGGTTACCGATAATATTTATGTGATAGCTTCTCTAGCGGATGCTAACGGTAAATCGAAGGACATATTCGACGGATTTAAAACTGCCTTTGATGAGAGTGAATTTTTTACAGCCTTAGAGCTGGGTTGGACCGTTTCTCAAGACCAAATCTATACCGACAATGTACATATTACATTGTGGGATTTTGGTGAAAACACACGTCATAGCAACGCAACAGGAGAAGGCGGTAAAGGTATCAACTTCTCTGCCAGTTACTTTGTGACGCCGCAGATTATGCCTTTTATTCGCGGCGGTTTCTCTGAAGGGGATGTTGCCCTTTATGACAAGTCGATCAGTGTTGGCTTAGGTTATTTTGGTTTAGGTAAATCAACAAATAATCTAGGTTTCGCTGTTAACTGGGCAGAAACCAATGAAGTTGCTTTTGGTAGCGATGAACAATACACCACAGAGCTATATTACAACATGCAGTTTGGTGAGCATTTACAAATCGCACCTGATATTCAATATATTAAAGATCCTGCTTTTTCTAATGAAAGTAGCGCATGGGTATTTGGTGTGAGAGCTCGCATATTTATCTAAAAGACAATTTAAGGTCTGTGCAGCGTAATCAGCTAAGCTGACGTAAGCGGTATCATTCAATTATTAGGGATGGTAATCATGGCTTTTGGGCATAAGGTTGCGGGGAAGTCAAAGTGGTGGATATGGACTGCGTGGGCCATAGTTGCTGCCGGGCTTTTGATATTGCCCCCCCTGGCTGGTGCCATCCTCACCGGTAAGTCGCTGCCACAGTACCTGAGCCTGCAGCCTTCGACGCTCTATGTGGAGCATCCTCCTTTTTCCTGGCCAATATTTATCTTACTCTCCTTATTGATCCTGGTCTGCATACTGCCTTTTCTTTATCGTCTGGTGCGCACGCCGGGGAGTTCGGCTTCTCAGCTATTCCCGTTTCCATGGTGGGGATGGCTGGGTATCGTGCTGATCGCCTTGAGCTGGTCACTGGCCTGGGCGAATATCGATACACAAAGCGGCTGGCAACGCTATAGTTTCACGCCACTCTGGCTTGGCTATATATTGCTATTAAATGCCTTGGGGGTGAGACGTAGCGGAAGCTGCCTAATGCTAGAACAGCCAGGTAAATTTTTATTACTCTTTCCCGCCAGCGCACTGTTTTGGTGGTTCTTCGAATATCTCAACCACTTCGTGCATAACTGGTACTACCTGGGACCGCCTATTTCTCCGTTGACCCGCATTCTGACCGCCAGCCTGTCTTTTTCAACCGTGCTTCCTGCTGTACTAAGTACTGTCTACTGGATGGCAACTTTCCATCGCATGCATCGTGCCTATACCCACTATTGGGTGCTCAGGGTGCCATATCCCCGGGTGTTTGCCGTCATTGGATTGGTCGTTTCTACTCTGTCTTTATTTGCTTTGGGAGCATGGCCGGGCTCTTTCTACCCCTTGGTCTGGGTATCGCCATTGATTGTATTGCTGTCGCTACAGGTTCTGTCAGGGAAACGGACTGTCTTTTCTTCACTGCAGGAAGGAGACTGGCGCCCCTTCTGTCTGCCGGCTCTGGCCAGCTTGCAATGTGGCTTATGTTGGGAGCTATGGAACTACGGCGGGATGGCTCCCTGGAAGTACAACATTCCATTCGTGGACCGTTTCCATCTGTTTGAAATGCCTTTGTTGGGCTATGCCGGCTACTTCCCATTTGGACTGGAATGCCTCTTAGTTGCTTCCTTGCTGGGTATTGAAGTATATACAGCACCAGCCGTTTCACTTTCCTCTAAAGACAATCCCATAAATTTCTCCAATTCAACGGATGAATACTCTAAGCGGGAATAAGGCATATTGAATTGGTTTTGTGACCCTGTAACAAAGTGTGGCTGTTTTCTAGTGTTTTTCGTGTTCTCCCTTGAACTTAAATTTTGGGGGCAATATGAGGTGCGGGAGTAATCTAGTAAGAATGTTGTTTGCTTCCTCCTTTGTATTGAAGAGTATTGCGCCTTTCTTTCTCCTCATGCTGTCAACAATCTAGACTAAGGTCTAATACATATTGTTAACAATTAACTTGATAGAAGCCGATTTTGAAGCTAGATTTGTTCATAAGTTGATCAATTGTTGACAATGATGATGACCAAACAAGAAGTAGTATTTGAAACTGTCGACAATCCTGCTGAGCACGGGATTGCGAATAATCCCGTTAGCCAGGATATGGCTTCCAAGGATTCGACCGCTAAGGATTTAGGTGCAAAGGAGCTCACCAAGTCAGAGAACCTGACAGAACAGTTGATTGATTTAATCGTGAATGGTGACTATCCGGCAGGCAGCAAGATCTCAGAGCCCGAGTTAGCCCGCCGTTTTGGCGTAAGCCGAGGTCCGCTGCGTGAAGCGATGATGCGGGTAGAGTCTCTGGGACTGATGGAACGCGTCCCCCATGTGGGAGCGCGAGTGGTCGCCTTGACTCAGGAAAAATTGATTGAAATTTACTCGGTACGAGAAGCCCTGGAAGGCATGGCTGCTCGTCTGGCGTGTATTCATATTACAGACAAAGAAATTAATGCTCTGCAGCAGTTGCTGGAAACCCATCAGCAGCATATCGAACAGGTTGATGGTGCCTCCTATTTCCATCAGCAGGGTGATTTTGATTTTCACTACCGGATTATCAAAGCCAGTCGAAATAGCAAATTAATCAGCTTGTTGTGTGATGAACTCTATCACTTGCTCCGAATGTATCGCTATCAGTCTCAGCGTTCGCATTCGCGTCCACAACAGGCTTTGAGTGAACACTTCCATTTGCTTGCCGCGCTGCGGGAAAGAGATGGAGAGCTGGCGGAAATGCTGATGCGACGTCATATCATGCGAAGCCGTCTGCTGATTGAACAACAACTGAAAGATGATAAGGAGATAGCCTCATGAGTCCAGGGAAAAGCTTCCGGCATGCTGTTGCTGCCAACCATCCGTTGCAGATTGTCGGCACCGTTAACCCTTACTGCGCCATGATGGCAGAGCAGGTCGGACATCAGGCCATATATCTGTCAGGTGGCGGGATTGCCAATGCCTCATATGGTCTGCCGGATCTGGGGATCACAACCTTAAACGATGTGCTGGAAGATGTGCGCCGAATTACCGCTGCAACGACTTTGCCGCTGTTGGTCGATATCGATACCGGCTTTGGTGGAGCATTCAATATTGCCCGTACCATTAAGGAGATGGAGCGAGCAGGAGCGGCGGCGGTACACATGGAAGATCAGGTAGCGCAAAAACGCTGCGGTCACCGCCCGAACAAGGCCATTGTGAGCCAGGAGGAAATGGTTGATCGTATCAAGGCTGCGGTCGATGCGCGGGTGGATGAAGACTTTGTCATTATGGCACGTACCGATGCACTGGCGGTGGAAGGTATGGATGCGGCGATAGAGCGGGCGATAGCCTGTGTCGAGGCTGGCGCAGATATGATTTTCCCCGAGGCTATTAACACCCTTGAGCAGTACCAGCAGTTTGCTGATGCCGTGAAGGTGCCGATCCTGGCCAATATTACCGAGTTCGGCCAAACGCCGCTGTTCAGTGGCGAAGAGCTGGCAGAATGCGGTGTCGATATGGTGCTGTACCCGTTGTCCGCGTTCCGGGCGATGAACCAGGCGGCGCTGAATGTCTATCAGCATATAAGAAAAGACGGCCATCAGCGCAATGTGGTGGATCAGATGCAAACCCGTGAACAGCTTTACCATTATCTGGGTTACCACGACTATGAACAGAAGCTGGATAGGCTATTCAGCGAAAATAAAAGTTGAATAAAGACTAATAATAAGTTGGCTGGAAAATGAAAATAATAACATTACCCTTTGATATTATTGATTAAATATAGCCTGAAGAATGCAATGTAAATAATAAGAATAGGCAGGGAAGCCACCTCGCTAAAATAAGCGGAAACCCAAGAAAAAGCTAAACCAATAATATTACTTACTAAAACGGATTAATTAGTACCGATTTTGTCGCTGCCATTTCGATGGCTGTGAGGGATTTTGTCACCTGCAGCCAGCGAAATGACAAAGGAATAACGTGAACAAAATAAGGAGTCTGCTATGACTGCGATAGCCGTAGCTGATAAGAAGTTGAGTGGAGCAGGACTGCGTGGCCAGAGTGCTGGTACCACGGCATTATGTACCGTAGGCAAGACAGGCACAGGGTTGACTTACCGTGGCTACGATATCACCGATTTGGCCAATCATGCCGAGTTTGAAGAAGTGGCTTATTTGCTACTCAAGGGTAAGTTACCGACTCAGGCAGAACTGGATAGTTACAAGCAGGTATTGAAGAAAGCCCGCGGTTTGCCATCTGCATTGTGTCAGGTGCTGGAAGCGATCCCTGCTGACGCTCACCCGATGGATGTGATGCGTACCGGTTGTTCAATGCTGGGTAATCTCGATCAGGAGCTTGAGTTTGCTGAGCAGGATAAGAAAACCGATACCTTGCTAGCCATGCTACCGGCCATTATCTGTTACTGGTATCGCTACAGTCATGACGGTGTCCGTATCGATACCGCTAATAGCAGTCAGGACAGCATTGGTGGCTACTTCCTCGAAATGCTGACTGGCAAAGCGCCGTCAGAACTTCACAAGCAGGTCATGCATTGCTCGCTGGTTCTGTACGCCGAGCATGAGTTTAATGCTTCGACGTTTACCGCTCGTGTCTGTGCGTCAACATTGTCTGATCTTCACTCCTGTATTACGGCTGCCATCGGTAGTTTACGCGGTCCATTGCATGGTGGTGCCAATGAGGCGGCAATGGCAATGATCGAGCAGTGGCAGACAGCGGATGAGGCAGAGGCCGGTATTATGGAGATGCTGGCCAACAAAGACAAAATTATGGGCTTTGGCCATGCGATTTACCGTGAATCTGACCCCCGTAATGCTTTAATTAAAGCATGGTCGGAAAAACTCTCTGCCGATGTTGGCGACACCCATTTGTATGCGGTCTCAGAGCGAGTCGAGCAGGTGATGAAGCGGGAGAAAGGGCTGTTTTGTAATGCTGACTTTTTCCATGCCTCGGCTTATCACTTCATGGGGGTACCGACCAAGCTGTTTACCCCCATTTTTGTCATGAGCCGGGTCACTGGTTGGGCTGCCCATGTATATGAGCAACGTGCCAATAACCGGATTATCCGTCCGAGTGCCGACTACGAAGGACCGGAGCATCAGGATTGGCTGCCAATTGAAGAGCGCAGTTAACTCTCAAATACAGACTTTGAGTGAAGGCGTATCCCTTCAAACTCCCTCCCCTGACGAAACAGGGGAGGCCCCATCGCCAGATAGGTCTGCGAGCAGTAAATTCACGGATGTAAGCTATGAATATGAATACAAAGTACCGTAAGCCTCTTGCAGGCAGCGGACTGGATTTTTTTGATACCCGAGAAGCCGTCAACGAGATAGCCCCCGGCGCCTACGAGACGCTTCCCTATACCTCGCGCGTGTTGGCCGAACAGCTGGTCAGACGCTGTGATCCCGACTCACTGACAGACTGCCTGAAGCAGATCATCGACCGCAAGCGCGACCTTGATTTTCCTTGGTATCCGGCGCGAGTCGTGTGTCACGACATTCTGGGCCAAACGGCCTTGGTAGACTTGGCAGGTCTGCGTGATGCCATTGCCGATCAAGGAGGCAATCCGGCAAAAGTCAATCCGGTGGTGGAAACCCAGTTAATTGTCGATCATTCACTGGCGGTTGAGCATGCCGGTTTTGATCCCGAGGCATTTGATAAAAACCGAGCGATAGAAGAGCGCCGCAACGAGGATCGTTTCCACTTTATTGAATGGTGTAAAACTGCCTTTGAAAACGTCAGTGTGATCCCTGCGGGTAACGGCATTATGCACCAGATTAATCTGGAGAAGATGTCGCCCGTGGTTCAGGCCAAGAACGGTATTGCTTACCCTGATACGTGTGTCGGCACTGACAGTCATACACCGCACGTCGATGCGCTAGGTGTGATAGCGATTGGGGTGGGTGGTCTGGAAGCGGAGACGGTCATGCTGGGTCGCCCTTCCATGATGCGTCTGCCGGATATTGTCGGTGTCAACCTGACCGGTAAACGCCAGCCGGGCATCACGGCTACCGATATTGTGCTTGCTATCACCGAGTTCCTTCGTAACGAGCGTGTGGTTTCATCCTATCTGGAATTCTTTGGCGAAGGGGCCAAAGATCTTACCATCGGTGACCGTGCCACCATCTCCAATATGACACCGGAATATGGCGCCACGGCAGGGATGTTCTATATCGATGAGCAGACCATTAATTACCTCAAACTAACAGGCCGTGAAGAACAGCAAGTTGAGCTGGTGGAACTGTACGCCAAGCAAACCGGCTTGTGGGCTGACGCTCTGGAGAGCGCGGTTTACGAGCGAGTGCTGGAATTCGATTTGTCGACAGTGTCTCGCAACATGGCGGGACCGTCGAATCCTCACCGTCGACTACCAACTTCAGAGCTCGCATCACGAGGAATTTCCGGTGAGTGGGAAGAGAAAGAGGGCGAACTGCCAGATGGCGCAGTCATCATCGCGGCCATTACCTCTTGTACCAACACCAGTAACCCGCGCAATGTGGTGGCAGCCGGTTTGTTAGCCAAGAAAGCCAATGAACTGGGCCTGGTGCGTAAGCCCTGGGTGAAATCATCGTTTGCACCGGGGTCGAAAGTGGCCAAATTGTATCTCGAAGAAGCCGGACTGCTGCCGGAGCTGGAAAAGCTTGGTTTCGGGATTGTCGCCTACGCCTGTACTACCTGTAACGGCATGAGCGGTGCACTGGACCCAAAAATCCAGCAAGAGATCGTTGACCGTGACTTATATACAACCGCGGTATTGTCCGGTAACCGTAACTTTGACGGCCGTATCCACCCTTATGCCAAGCAGGCGTTTTTGGCCTCGCCGCCTCTGGTCGTTGCCTATGCGCTAGCGGGGTCCATCCGCTTTGATATCGAGCGTGATGCACTGGGCACGGATAGTCAGGGCAAACTTATTTACCTCAATGATTTGTGGCCTACTGATGAAGAGATAGATGCGGTTGTCGGCAAGTACGTTAAGCCGGAGCAGTTCAATCAGGTCTACATTAAGATGTTCAAGCTAAATGACGATGTGCATAACAGTAACCCGCTTTACGATTGGCGTCCGATGAGTACCTATATTCGCCGTCCGCCTTATTGGGAGGGGGCGTTGGCGGGTGAACGAACGCTGTCGGGTATGCGCCCGCTGGCGGTACTTGGCGACAATATTACGACCGACCATCTGTCGCCATCCAATGCGATTTTGGCTTCCAGTGCCGCAGGGGAATATCTGACCAAGATGAGGGTGCCGGAAGAGGACTTCAACTCCTATGCAACACACCGTGGTGATCACCTAACGGCGCAGCGCGCTACATTTGCTAACCCGAAACTGTTCAACGAAATGGTCAAAGAGAATGGCGATGTCGTACAGGGCTCGTTGGCGCGCATTGAGCCGGAAGGCAAAGTCACTCGCATGTGGGAGGCGATTGAAACCTATATGAATCGTAAACAGCCTCTGATTGTGGTGGCTGGCGCGGATTATGGTCAGGGCTCGTCCCGTGACTGGGCGGCGAAAGGGGTTCGTTTGGCGGGTGTAGAAGCCATCGTTGCCGAAGGATTTGAGCGTATTCACCGCACGAATTTGGTGGGTATGGGTGTGCTACCGTTGCAGTTTAAACAAGGTGTTAATCGCAACACCCTGGAGCTGGACGGTACCGAGCTATACGACGTTCTCGGTGCTATCCAGCCCGGCGCAGATTTGGCCTTGGTCATCACTCGTGCCAACGGTGAAAAAGTCGACGTACCGGTGACATGTCGTCTTGATACCGCAGACGAAGTGGCAGTCTATGAGGCGGGTGGTGTACTCCAGCGCTTTGCCCAAGACTTCTTGGCTCAATAGGGAGATGGTATGACAAGTTCAACTTCCCAGTTGCAATCACAGTCACAACCCCTGTCGCAAATTAAGGTGCCCGCCACCTATATGCGTGGTGGCACTAGCAAGGGGGTGTTCTTTAATTTGGCCGATTTGCCCCCTGAAGCCCTGGTGGCTGGCGAAGCGAGAGACAAACTGTTGTTGCGTGTTATTGGCAGTCCGGATCCTTATGCCAAGCAAATTGATGGCATGGGGGGCGCTACCTCGAGTACCAGCAAAACCGTTATCGTCTCCAAAAGCAGCAAGGCCAACCATGATGTTGATTATTTGTTTGGTCAGGTATCGATTGATAAGCCTTTTGTTGACTGGAGCGGTAACTGCGGGAATCTATCCGCGGCGGTGGGGCCATTTGCAATTCATGCCGGTTTGATCCCCAAGGCGCGTATTCCCGAAAACGGTATCGTCACAGTTCGTGTCTGGCAGGTCAATATCGGGAAAACTATCGTGATACATGTGCCTGTTGTGAATGGGTTTGTGCAAGAAACCGGTGAGTTTGAGCTAGACGGAGTGACGTTCCCTGCAGCCGAAATTCAGGTGGACTTTATGAACCCGGCTGATGGCGATGGCTCGATGTTTCCGACCGGCAATCTGGTTGATGACCTTGAAGTGCCGGATATCGGCATTTTCAATGCCACCCTGATCAATGCCGGTATCCCGACTATTTTTGTCGATGCCGAGGCGATTGGTTATACCGGTACCGAGCTGCAGGATGACATTAACAATGATGAAAAAGCGTTGGCGATGTTCGAGCGTATTCGTGCCTACGGCGCGTTGAAAATGGGGTTGATAACCCGCTTGGAAGAAGCCGAGACACGTCAGCATACCCCGAAAATAGCCTTTGTATCCAAACCGAAAACCTACCAGTCTTCAAGTGGCAAAACGGTTGCCGATAGCGAGATTGGTATTTTGGTTCGGGCACTGTCGATGGGTAAGCTGCATCACGCCATGATGGGGACGGCGGCCGTTGCGATTGCATCTGCCGCCTGTGTTCCCGGAACGTTGGTTAATTTGGCGGCTGGTGGCGGTGAGAAAGAATCGGTAACGTTTGGGCACCCGTCCGGGACGCTAAAAGTAGGCGCACAGGCTAAGCAGGGTGAACAAGGCTGGGTAGTCGAGAAGGCCATTATGAGCCGCAGCGCTCGGATTTTGATGGAGGGCTTTGTACGTGTTCCCTCCGCTGTCTTTGTGTAAAAGCCTTAACGTTAGAGTCTTTGAATAAGCAATGTCAGGACATACTGGAGGAAGCAATATGTCTGCATATCAAAAAGAATATCAGTTGGCACAAAGCGCGCCGGAAGAATTTTGGAAACAGCAAGCCAGCAAAATTGCCTGGTTCAAGTTTCCTCAAACCATTCTCAGCCAGGATGAGCAGGGTATCGATCGATGGTTTGCCGACGGTGAACTCAATACCGCCTATTTAGCGTTGGATTATCATGTCGAGCAGGGAAGGGGGGATCAAACTGCGCTGATCTATGACTCCCCTGTGACCGGTCAGAAAGCCCGTTATACCTACCGTGTTCTGCGTGATCAGGTAGCCAAAACTGCGGGCATGCTGGCAAGTTTAGGTGTGAGTAAAGGGGATCGGGTGGTGATTTATATGCCGATGATCCCGGAAGCCGCGATGGCGATGTTGGCCTGTGCCCGTCTTGGTGCGATTCACTCGGTGGTGTTTGGCGGTTTTGCCCCGAACGAGCTGGCGGTACGCATTGAAGATGCCGAGCCGAAGGTGATCATGACGGCCAGCTGCGGGGTTGAAATCAACAAGGTGCTCCCCTACAAGCCGCTGGTTGATCAGGCCATTATGGACAGCCGCTGGAAGCCCGATCATGTGGTGGTGTATCAGCGTAAGCAATGTCCGGCCGATCTAAATCAAGAGCGTGATAAAGATTGGTCTGCATTATTGCGTACGGCCACAGCGCATGACTGTGTGCCGGTGAAGTCGACGGATCCGCTCTATATTCTTTATACCTCGGGTACCACGGGCAAACCCAAGGGCGTGGTACGCGATAACGGTGGTCATGCCGTTGCGATGAATTACAGCATGGGGACTATCTATGATGTTGAGCCGGGAGACGTGTACTGGGCGGCATCGGATGTCGGCTGGGTGGTCGGCCATTCCTATATTGTCTATGCGCCGCTAATCCACGGCTGTACCACCATCATGTATGAAGGCAAGCCGGTCCGTACACCGGATCCGGGGGCTTTCTGGCGAGTTTGTCAGGAGTACGGAGTCAAAGCACTGTTTTCAGCACCGACAGCTTTTAGGGCGATCAAAAAAGAAGATCCTGACGGTGAACACCTTAAGCCATACCCGATGCCATCATTGAAGACGATTTTTATGGCTGGCGAGCGTCTGGATCCGCCGACACTGGAATGGGTTGAGAGCAAGACAGGACGGCCGGTGGTCGATCACTGGTGGCAGACCGAAACCGGATGGGCTATTGCCGGTAACCCGATAGGGTTGGAGAACTTTGTCGTCAAGCCGGGCTCGGCAACCAAGCCTATTCCAGGTTATCTGGTTGAGGTGCTTAACGAGGTTGGTGAGCCACAGAAAGTCAGCGAGCAGGGGTACATCGCGATTAAGCGTCCGTTACCACCGGGTTGTCTGCCAACTGTCTGGCGTAACCATGATCGGTTTGAATCAGGCTATCTCAGCCAGTTCCCAGGCTATTATGTGTCAGGTGACGGCGGCTATATCGACGAAGATGGCTACCTGTTCGTGATGGGCCGTATTGATGATGTGATCAATGTTGCCGGTCACCGCCTGTCGACGGGTGAAATGGAAGAGGTTGTCGGTGGTCATGAGGCCGTGGCCGAGTGTGCGGTGATCGGTATCCACGATGATCTCAAGGGGCAGCTGCCACTGGGGCTAGTGGTACTCAAAGACGGTTATGTGTCGGAGAATGGCTTGATTGAAGGCGAACTGCTGCAAAAAGTACGACAGGAGATCGGTGCCGTCGCCTGCTTCAAGCGAGCATTGATTGTTGATCGTCTGCCGAAAACACGATCCGGTAAGATCTTACGCCGGGTGATCCGCCAGATTGCCGATGGGGAGCAATATGTTGTCCCTTCGACAATCGATGATCCATCCAGCTTGAAAGAAATCGAGCGGGTACTGGAATAAGTATTTTTAAAGTAAAAAGACTCCCTGTGTAAACAGCTTTTGCATCGCAAGATGCAACGGCTGTTTTTTATGGGGAAAGAAAATGTTCGAACTAACTCGCCATTTAGTCATATTAATTGCTTGGCTGGCAGCTGCAAACATAGGGTGGAAGCGCGTTGCCCTGATTTGATAGCCAGTGACTCCATCGATAGAAAAGCCTTCTGAGTGATTTGGCTCTAAACTTGCAATATACCCGAGATAAACAAAGAAAAAGAAGTGGTTATTGCAAAATGCATATTTTTTTGATTAAGGGTGAAAGAATGCAAGGGGGGACATGGGATGTCGATGAACGTATCTGTATTGTGTTTGGCATTGGCAGCAGTCGCATTTGACTATTTAGCCAATAGGGATGGCCTGAATAGCGAATCCCAATCGCAATATTTTAGCCGCAGTGATTCCGAGCAGCCGAAAGGCGAGGATAAGCCGGTCAAGATCGAATTGCCCCCTCGCGGTGTTGTATTGGGTGCCGTATATGTCGGCCAATAAGTCGGCTCGGTATATTGTGTGAAATTAGAAAAAAAGCCGCACTAGGCGGCTTTGTTGTACTCTTTTAAAAAAGATTTTTTTGTTTTACTCAGTGCGTGCTGAGATTGTTTTTTTAATTTTTGCCTAACCAGCTTGTTGTCGCTACTCATGGTAATGACTCATGCACTCCTTGCATGCTTAACCGACGTTGTAATTAGTAACTGCATATAATGAACATTATTTGCAAGATTAAGTCTGTAATTGTGATTTTCATCCCAAAATGCTGACTTAAAAGAGAATATATCGCATATAACTAGTAATGAATAGCGTGCAATTGAGTGATTTGAGGAATACACCTGCAAGTGTGAGCATAATCACATTTTGTTTGGGGTGGGTAATCTATTTAATGGCAGGTTGTTGAAAGTAATAGCTTAACTTGTTACGCCTTAGCGCGATCAATTTTTAATTGATGCTGTCACGTAAATCAACCAGCGCTTGCTGACTGACCTCGATAATACTTCTTGCTGGACGATCTAGCTCAACAATTAACGTTAGCACCAAGGAAAATGCCAATGCAAAGGGTAAAGCTGCTACTAAGGTTCTGTTTTGTCCCTGTGAGCCTACCTGAATACCGTTTAATGCAATGGTAAGGAAAGTAAGCAAACCGAGTGTAAACCAGATGCTTAATGGGATACGCCCCCTGAGTCCTTTGTCTACTCTTTCAGTATGGATATCAAACACTTCGTTTAGTGATTCGATATAGAGTCGGATCTGTTCCGGCGCTCCGGCGTGATGGGCGGCGGCAGCCAGTTTCCAGAGTTCACGTTGGATGGTCTCGCTTCTCAGGATGACCTGATTAACTTTGGCTTTGCGTTCACTTTTTTCTTCGACGACCCGTATTGTTATGTACTCTTTTAATAGTGTTTGACTCTGACTGCGATATGGTTCATCGAGAAGCTCAGTGCGATAAAGGGCGGTGCCGACAGCATTTGCTTCATTTAGCACCAGTTGTTTTCTATCACCGTTTTTTGCCGCGGCCATACTGAAGGTGATAGCCAGAATGAAGGCCAGGAGGCTGGCGAGTCCGGTAGCCATCGGGCTGATGGTTTTGTTGATCTTGTTGGGTAAAAATAACTGAGCCAGCCTGTAGCCAAACTCGAACATTAGTAGAATGGCACCAAAGATAAGCACAAGGATGACAAAGATAGATAAAGAGTCGATGAAAGATTCTTGATACATAGAACACCCTTTGCACCTTTATACCCAAGTAACCTCGCCCTTCGGGAGTGTTTAAGCCAGTTCGCCTCTGTATCGAATGCGCTTAAAAGGACATGTCACTCTTTCGAATCTATCCTTGAATTGAACTGGCTGGCGTCACTCTGAATCCTGCATCTTAAAGTAACTTGGGTATATTTTTGTATGTGGCGACTTGACGCTTTTGGTTAGTCAAAAGTATAGCGGCTCTTCGGTTTATCCGCTGAGCTCCCCTCAGCTTGCGAGTGAAAGCCTCAGTAGAACTACTCTGATTAGTCATTATCTTCTATGGTTTCATTAATATCTTTTTGAGATATGTGTCGTTGGCATGGTACCAATCAACAGTTGGCGACGTGGTCTAAGGCTATTTCTTGGGAGAGAGCTATGAAATATAAACATGTCATGCTGGCGGTAAATTTTGATGGCAATGCTGAGTATTTGGTAATGAAAGCCGCAGAGCAGGCTCGGATTAATCATGCTCTTTTTAGTGTTATTCATATTGACCCGGATTTTACCCAGCAATATGAAGGTGTCCGCGAATTTAGGACTGAAAGTGATGGAGAACAAGAACATTATGAATCCGTCGATGCAATGAAACGCCTGCTGAAAGGGACGAATTATCCAGTCTATAAGCATATTTTTTATGCCGGTTATATTGAGGATCAAGTGGCAAAGGCAATTGCTGAGTTTGATATCGATCTGCTGATCATCGGCCACCATCAATCTAATATTTTCCATCAGTTAACACTGTCACCAAGTGAGCCGTTGATCCGCAAAATGCCATGTGATATCCAGTTAGTAAGGCTAGAGCGTTAGCTGTTTTTTGCTTTATTTGCACTTTTTTGCCTACCTCAGGCTATTCTTTTTATGGATGGAAGTCAGATAAAGGGAAGGCAATTAATGAAAAAGCAATTCGTGGCTCTGTGTTTTATCGTAGTGACATTTACTAGCAAAGCTGTTGCCGGGTTTGGATTACTAAATTATGACGATGTGCCAAGGCATATGTATGCGGGCCTGAGTTATGCGTCGGTAGATGCCGATGCTGAAGTCAGTAATGTTGGTTCAACATCTTTTGATAGTAATTTGCTTGGTCTAACAATTGGTTATCAATTTGATGCGAACTTTGCTGTTGAAGCCAGAGCTTATGGCAACGTCAATGATGATGATATTAATGGTGTTACCGCTGAGGTGAAAGAACACTATAGCTTGATGGGGAGGGCTATCCTGCCTATCGACCGATATTTAAAACCCTATGCATTATTAGGTTATGGGTATTCTCAAGGCAGGTTTGCTAGCGATACTGACCGTGACAGTGACATCGTCTACGGTGCCGGGCTGGCAATCGGTAATGGCGAGAGAGTAGAAGTTGAACTTGAGTGGATAAAATTGTTCGATGATAACTTTAACCTGTCTGGTGCAGAGTTTTCCGGGGATACTTTTAACTTTAACATTGTTTATCATTTCCCTCGGTTTTAGCGATTAAAACATTCTATTTTGGCACAGCCCCTCAGGCATTGTTTTGGGGGGCTGTGAAGCTGTCGGATAGTGTGCTGGCATTATTCCTTTACAAGGTGTTCAATTGAATTCCAGCGGTAGATGAGCTCATTAACACGGTTGCCATCAGGGGCTTGCCATGTTTGGGCTTTCGCCTTTAGTGCCCCTAGTTTCTGATAAAATATTTGGGCGGTTATATTGTCAGCCAATACCTCAAGATACATCCCATTAGAGGGGAGATGAGCGTAAGAAACTGCCGCTGCAGCAAATAACAGCCGTTTCCCCAGCCCTTGCCCCTGGTGATTGCCACTGATGTGAAGGTTCTCGACTAACGTGCCCCATTTCGGATGGTGTTCTAAATAAATACAGATAAAACCCAAGAGATTTTTTCCCTCATAGGCGACCAGGATCACCTGCCGGGGGGCAGGATTAGCAAAGCGGTGTTGCCAGAGTTTGTTTTGATCATGGTGAATTGCATCATCGAGGTAACTGTCTGAGAGTATCCCCCGGTATGTTTGTTGCCAGCTTTGGATATGCAAAGCTGCAATTTTTTCCATATCGGCAATAGTTGCGACGCTAAGTTCTATCATAAGATCCCTCTCACTCCTGATTGTCGAACACCACTTTTCCCCTAAGTATCGTCATTAATATCTTGCTTTGGGCTATATTGTCTGGGCTGAGCTGAGTTATATCACGGTCGATAACCACCAGATCAGCAGACTTGCCTTCCTCGATTGAGCCCGTGATATCTTCAAGTCCCAAACTGATTGCGGCATTGATTGTATAGGCATCAATCGCAGAATCGATATCCGGCATGCCAGTCTCTCCCATCAGCAGGCTGTTGGCGATGCCGACCAGTGGATTGATGTCATGAACATTCCAGTCGCTACTCAGGCTGACATTTGCTCCTGCATTATACAGACGGCGGATTTGCATCAATGAGCGGGCACGTTTTGCGCCGAGGAAAGGTTCTGCCCAGCGATGATCATGCTCGGCAATATAGTCCGAGCCAACCTGAAAATCAGCGCTGACCTGCAATGGTTCGAACCGCTTGATATCGTTGCTGTTGACCAGCTCGACATGGGTCAGGGTGTAGTCCCGATCGGCACCTTGCTGTCGGGCAAACTCAATGGCGTTTAGCGACTCTCGAATCGCCCCGTCGCCGATGGCATGGATATGGGCTCCGTACCCGATTTTATCCAATGCTGTTAACCAGCTTTTCATCTGCGAAGGTGGGATATAGTTAATGCCGTACGGCTCATCCTCTATATAGGTAAAAAGATACGGGGCCAGTGTTTTGGCTGTCCCGTTGATCAGGATACCGTCACTGTACATTTTGACCTGATCGACGATAAGCAAAGATTCAGGATCGCTGGTTTGAATACGCTCTAGAAACTTGAGCTGTGAAGCCTGACTGTCCTGAGGGTAAATCCATGGGCGGAGTGATACCCGAGCCGTTAGATCGCCGTTGGCTTGTGCCTCTTTCCATACCTCATACCATCCTCGCTTCCAGTAAAGCCGACCGTCGCCGATAGTGGTGATCCCATGAGCTGCGGCCTCTTCAAGTCCAATCATCAACCCGCTGTAACTCTGGTTAAACGGATTGTCCATACTGTTCCACGCCAGCTCCATCACAATATCGCCGGCATTATCCAGCAAGATCCCGTTTAGCTCGCCGGTATCGGGCTCTTTGAGAATTTTGCCGCCCTGCGGCTCCGGTGAAGTGCTGCTAATTCCGGCCAGCTTCAGGGCCCGCGAGTTGACCCACATAGAGTGCGAGGTCTGCTCCATGATAATGACGGGTTGGTCTGGGAATATGCGGTCCAATACTGTCAGTGGGGTCTCCCTGTTGTATTCACTCAGGGTAAGATCAAGCGAGAAGCCGTATCCCATGAGCCATTCGCCTTTTTTAGCGTGTTTGCGGCACTGCTTGAGGTAGGGGATTTGCTTGTTGAGGGTGGCATCGGTATTGAGTTCGCAGCTCCCGCCGGCTTCCGAGGCTGCTTCGAAAACATGGTTATGATTGTCGATGAAGCCCGGTAGCAGCATCGCTCCCTCAAGGTCGATAACCTCAGTATGCGGCTGGCGCAAACGCTCGGCCATTTGGTTGCTGCCAACATAGAGAATTTTCCCATCGGCAATCGCTATGGCCTCGGCAGGATTGTCGGTATAGACCTTGGCGTTTTTGAAAATGGTATCGGCTAGTTCGGTGGCAGCAGCATGTGGTGCTGCTAATAGCGCAAGGCCTAGCAAGGCAAATTGTCGATTTCTTCTTATCATGATACTAGATAACGATGATTATAAGAGCACTAATAATACCAATCTGGATAAGTAGATGATCTATTTTTTCATGAGGAAAAATAGCTAAATACAAGGCGGGAATTGCAGTAACTAGTGGTTCTAATTACAAAATTGCCAACACTGTAGTTGGTAATTTTAACCATGAAAAATGATTAGATATTTAGATTGGTATAAAGAGCCTAGGCGGGAAGCGCAGGCTCTTTGAGTGTCTAGCGAATGATAATTACATTTTATACTGAGCCATTACTCCGTCGTGTTGGATAAAGCGTTGGCTTACTTCTCCGACATTGTCTTGGCTATCCGCTTTTAGGGTATAGTTTTTGCCGTCATTGAGCTTATTGAAGTCGACGGAGTATTGGGTATAAACGTCTCCGAACTGGTAACGAACGTTCATGATCTTCTGGTCGAGGTTATAAGCCAGTGAATACTGGGTGGCATAGCCTGTCATGACTCCGTTCGTTTCGCGGTTCGCGGCATCTAAAGGAACGTGGTAGGTGGAGCTGTTAATTTTCGCTAGGCCATTTTGATAGCTACTTGGCTCTTTGAGTTGCGCGAGCATATATTTGTTCCAGATAAATCGCTGATCGGAGGCCACGTTGCCCGGCAGCTCGAAAGAACCGTTGATAACGTCCTGGCTTTTAGGCTTTTGCTCTTCCCAGCTTTTCAGGTGCTGGCTGTATTCTGGGCTATTGGTTAGCACGTCATACTGCTTGCCGTGATAGATCTCCCATTGACCGTCGATAAACTCCATAATGGCAGAGTCTCCGCTGGCATCCTGAATTGCGTAGTGCCCTTTGAGTAACTCGTCATTGTGGCCAAATTGCTGAACCTGAACCTTTTTCAGCCCCGCCACGGCTTCTTTGACTGTTGCGAAGTTATCTAGGATATAAGGTACTATCCGTGAGTTTTCTAGCTGGGGCCTATCAGCTTTATATTCGCCCGGGGTTTCTTCTCCGAAGTAGAGTGCGTTGGCGGCCAGGCCTTTTTCATTGAACCCATCGACACCGGCTTTGCCATAGAAAGTTGCCATAATAGAGGCATATTTCGAGGTCCACTGCTTGCTGTCATCGCCCGACTCGGCTCCTCGGTAAGATTGCCCCTTGGCGCGAACATCGATGGTTGGATGGGTTTCGACCATCCAGTCCATCGTACGAGAAACAAATACCCCGTGGTTCTCGGTTTCCCAGATCAACCGAGAGCAAGCTTCAGCGGCAGTTGCAGTCAATGTCATACCAAGAGCAACGGCAGTTGCGAGAACAATTTTATTTTTTTTCATGAGCAGCCTCTTCATCGAACTATAGGGAGTTATTGGGTACTTTTCTCGATTGCTATACGTAAGTCACGCTTCCTATATTAGGGACTTCATCACACATGTAATCTCAGTTATGTTGGTAAAAACCCAACAAAAGGAACCCTAGGATGCTCCGTTTTTCGTTTGATCAGCTGCAGGCGTTTGTTGCTGTGGCCGAGCAGGGATCATTTAGCAAGGCGGCACGTGTATTGAAGAAAGATCGCTCGACCATACACCAGCAGGTAGGCAACCTAGAGATTGATTTGGGGCTGGAGCTGTTTGACCGCAGCGGAAAGTTCCCGGTTATGACGGACGTCGCCCAGCCCATTTTTCGCCATGCTATGTTGGTGATCCGGCAGGCTGAACAGCTACAGAGCGTCAGCGAAAGCCTCTTTAACCAGCAAGAACCGGGAGTTGACTATTTATCATGATGTCACCCTGCCCGTAGCCGTGATTTGCAACATTGACGCAAAGTTGAGGGAGCAGTTTCCTGATACGCAGATCCATTGGTTGCACCGAGGCAAAGAGGAAGGGATAGAGGCGTTACTTGCCGGTAAGGTTGATCTGACGGTAGTGATGAACTCAGCCAGGACCATGGTACCACCGAGAGGGATAGCCTTTATTAACTTGGGCTTCATGGCCTTTCACTTTTACACATCATATAACTCACCTTTACAGAGCCTGCCTATTGTTACTCTTAGTGATTTGCAGAGCCAGCAGCAGTACATGCTGGAGAATTATGCCAATGCCGGACTGGGAGAAACCCTGAGAATGTCAGCCCGTAACAGTATGATCAGCAACATGGATGTGTTGCTGGGGCTGTTGCAGGACTCGGGCTGGGCGCTGTTACCGCTTCATGTTGCCGAATCTCCGGAATTTCGAGCCAAGCTAAAACGGCTGGAAGTCGACTTTCTTAACCACGTTGGTCGTTGGGGCTATGCTTTGCTGCACTGCCAGCAGGGGCAAACGGGACCGGTAAAAGCTGCTGCGATAGAGGCGTTCAAAGGCCAGTTTCGGGCATTGCTGGCCGCTGAGTCGTAGGGTGTGTCCCTCAATTATTTGCACTATCGTTATTGGTCAAAATTCGTGGTAGCAATCGAAATGGCGATGAACATAGTGGTTCTATCTTCAAGCCATTTAGGGCAGCTAGCGCGGATTTTGGCCATAACCCTTCGGGCTGCGCTATTTTCTGTGCATAACTGCCTTAAAAATCAATTGTTTGGCCCACCAAATTACGTGATTTTCAAGTTGTTCTGCTTGAAAATTGCAGCAGCGATGGGCGCAACATAATTAAGGGACACACCCTATGGTTAATTGGTCGGGCAATATCATCGGGGACAGTCGCTGTCTGTGATTAATACGGCATTAACATGAATAATATTATTTACATCCTTTGTTTTGTGACCAATTTAATCAAGATATAATAATTGGTTGATCTCGATCTGCTATTTCGACTGTTTTGGTTAACCAATTATTTTCTTGTCGATACTGTATATGCAGTTTCTGCCAGACAAGAAAGATAAGGATAACAATGAACAGCAAACTCTTTACCCTAACGCCTTTAGCAGTGGCACTTGTACTCGCAGGTTGTAATTCCTCTTCTAAGTCCAATGATGGCAAAGATGAATTATTGCAACCAGCCATTGAGTCGCGTGTACACGCGGTTATCGAAGTCGATGGTTACCAGTTTCGTGATGCGAATGGTAATGGCAAGCTTGAGCCTTACGAGGACTGGAGACTTAGCGCTGAAGAACGGAGCGCGGATCTTGTTAAGCGAATGAGCCTTGAAGAAAAAACCGGCATGATGATGATTGATACCTTAAACGCAGACAGTTATGGCAAATTGCCTGATGCGGCGAAGGAATATGTTAATAATGAAAAAATGACCCGGTTTATTTTCCGAAATCCGGTAATGGCCGAGCCTGATCGCGATGTGGTGGGTGGCCGCTCTGGAGCAGAAATTACCCCGGAAGAAGCGGCAATCTTCATGAACTCAATGCAAGAACTGGCCGAGAAAACGCCTCATGGTATCCCTGTTCTGTTCAAGTCTAATGCGCGTAATCATATCGATCCTGCGGCCCGAGCCGGAATTAACGTTTCTTCCGGCGCATTTTCTGCCTGGCCCAAAGAAGCCGGTTTGGCTGCAACCCGTGATATGGACTTGATCGCCGAGTTTTCTGAGGTGATGAATGACGAATGGTCATCGATTGGCCTGCGAAGCATGTACGGTTATATGATGGATCTTGCGACGGAACCTCGTTGGTATCGTGTACACGAGACCTTTACCGAAGATGCTGAACTGGCAGCAGATATTATGGCTTCATTAATTACCGGGCTGCAGGGCAAGTCTCTGAATGAAGACAGTATTGCATTAACGATCAAGCACTTCCCTGGCGGTGGCCCTCAGGAGGACGGTGGTGACCCGCATTATGACTTTGGTAAAAATCAGAATTATGAAGGTGATAATTTCGACTATCACTTAATTCCATTTATTGCGGCAATTGATGCCGGTGCGGCGTCAATCATGCCGTACTATGGTATCCCAGTCGATCAGGATGTTAAGCCGAATGATGTCGGTATGTCCTTCTCTAAAGGCATCGTTACAGAATTATTAAGGAAAGACCTGAAGTTCCAGGGCTATGTCAACACCGATACCGGTATCATCGGTGATCGTGCATGGGGACTTGAAGATCTCACCGAGCAAGAGCAGATAGCGGTTGCAGTTGAAGCAGGCTCTGACGTGCTGTCGGGTTATCATACGAACAAGACTATTTTGGATGTACTTGAGTCGGATGATTTAACCGAAGATCGTGTTGATATTTCTGTACAGAGGCTGCTAAAAGAGCAGTTCCAGTTGGGCTTGTTTGAAAATGCCTACGTTGATCCTCAGCAAGCAACGGTGACTTTAGGGAAAAAGGAATATCAGGATCTCGCTTTTGAAGCCCAGCGGAAGTCGGTTGTCCTGCTTGATAACAAAGGCGTGGGTGTCAATAAAACCCTACCGTTAGTTTCTTCTCCTGATGATAAGGTTAAAGTTTATACCATGGGTGTTGATACAACTATCGCGGAAAATGCCGGCTTTGACGTTGTGTCTGGAGATTACGAAGATCGTGAGGTAAGGCCTGAGATACCAGCCGATACGGACTATGCAATGATCCGTGTTTTTGTGACCAATGATGGTTCAGACCCAGAACTTATCTTTGGCGGGGCAAATCCTGACGAGTTAAGTACTCTTGATTTTACAGGGATGGAAGCGGCAACGTCCTGGTCAATATCACCGAGTCTCAATGACATTCAGAGCGTGATGAATGAAATTGGTGCCGAGAAGACAATCCTGGCGATTAATTTCCGTCAGCCTTTCGTCTTAGATGAAGAAAGTGGAATGAAAAATGCCGGGGCAACATTAGCAACCTTTGGTGTCTCTGATGCGGCATTGATGGATGTTATTGCCGGAGAATTTAATCCGCAGGGTAAGCTACCATTTGCACTTGCAAATAATGCTGGGGCGATCCAACGACAATTCTCTGATACTCCAGGATACCAAGAGGGTGATACGCTATATCCATTTGGCTGGGGCTTGAGCTACGGAAATACAGCCCAGGAAGACGAGCAGTAAAGTTACTGAAAGTTGCTTGACGTTAAACTGCATAAGGGGATATCAAATGATATCCCCTTATTTTATGGTTGGATAAATGTTTTGATCATGGTCCTATTTTTGCTTTTACTCAGACGGTCAAACGACAATTTTGTTATATAATTAGCTTAATTCGAAAGGTGATGAACCATATATTACTCAACCACATTTATTCTCAATGTGTCTTGCCGTAAAGATGAAGGGCCTTACTTGATAATAGGTGCTTAAGTTCACTTTTAATAAATATATGTTGTATGTCTGTCGTTGGTGAATCATTGTTATCATCACCTGGTAATAAAATTGTTGTTTATAATAATTAGTAGCCTCATTGGCTGCTATTAACAAACCAGCCTCAGCCAAAAAGGTTGTTATTCGGAACGAAATCTAACTAGTCAATTAGGTCGCATAATGAATCAATATGTCAACGTACTACAGTGGGATGATAATGCCATTCCCCATCGTCTTTGGGTAGAGAAGCATGAAGCTGGTGGTTCTCGACTTTGTATGAAAATAATTAAGGATGTTGAACCAGAGATATTATACTTAGACTTACCTGTTAGCCCGCAGCAAGTCATGGGGGCATGGCAGGGAAGGGCTGTATCAGTTTCTGATTCATTTAATGATGGTCATTTGTTTTCTCAGGTAAGAAGTCTATTTAACTTGCCTCACGGCTGTGTTATCTGGACGGTAAACCATATTAAAATGCATAATGGTTTGAAAATGTCTGCAGATAAATTAGCTTTTGTCCCAGAGATGAAACAGCGCGATGGTTATTTGGTTTTGCTATAATAATACCCATGATAATACCACCCAAAACAAATAAACTTTGGGTGGTATTAATAGATGCGTGGAGTAAGTAGTTCGATAATGTTAGTTTTGATATTTGGCCTGTCTTAATTTTGTCATTCTGGCTATGGTAAATAGGTTGACGATAATAAATGTTGACTCCATCAAACTGCCACCAATCGACCCCAGGAACAGATTGTTTGTTAACCAGCAAAATGAATTAAACAGAATAAGAAGGCGGAATTTAATACCTTGCGCTTTGAACATTCCCCACGTTGCCACGGATGCTCCAAATATAGTTAGTACTTCATAACCATAATTAATATTGGGCAAACCCATCAGCCACAGTAACGCAATAAACAACCACATGACTTTACTTGACTGAGTGCGGGTCGAAGCGTAGCTGCGTAATGCACTGATCCCACAGCCCAAAGCTGCAGTAATTGCCCCCATTAAAATAAAATGTGAGCAAAGAATGATCTGAAAAAACGTTAGGTGAATGCGGAACTTATGTCCGTCCTGATGCAGGAAGGCGCTAGCGCCAAAAAGAAACGCGATAATGCCAATAGTCTGGGGGAAATCTAACTCAGGCATCTCGACAAACCTGCTGTGCCAGATATTGAAGGCAGAGTTCGGGGCTGGTCAAAATGTCAACGTGGCTATTTGTACAATATCCGGCAGCTGGAGCCATAGAAGCCTGGGCCAGAAGCACTGCTTGGGGATGTGATTGCAAGCTATCAATGTAGGCGGCAATTTTTCTGGTGTACATTTCGGTATTGCCGGAAAAATAATATGGCCAGACGTCTAGTATGGCGACGGCTTCTATAACGTTCTGTTGCTCGCCTTCACTTGCTGAAGTGATGGACTGGAGTAACTCCGTGGTCGGTGCTAGCGTGCTGGTGAGCGCAGCCAGCACGAGTATGTGATCATATTTCATGGCTTTCTCGGCCATCGGTCGATCAACGCGGATAACCTTGGATCGAATACCAGTTGTGTTTTCGGCAAGATCGCCAATTGTAGAGCAGGTACAGATGATGATATCGGCGCCATTGGCGGCAATCGCTGATATGGTTTGCTGCACCGCTGCTTTAACGCGGTCTGTCAGGCCTTCTTTCATGGCTTGATGCAATAGAACCTCATCGGTGTAATGAGCAACGGTGACGGCCATGTCACCTAGATACTTTTCAATGTACGGCCGAAAGAGATCTTCGTTGGCTTTTAGGGTATAGAGAAAGGCGATATGCATTAACGACGGATCCCTGTGATTAATAGCGGCTAAATAAGAGTAAAAGAAAGGCCCCCATATGGAAGCCTAACGGATAAATTTGGGTTCAACACATAATGATGTTGAAAGATAAACAGGCTCTTGAGTCGTAGCGACTTACTTCACCAGTTCAGAGGCTTCTCGTGCCAGGCGGCCGATTTCGTCCCAACGCCCTTCATTGATGAGCTTTTTATCAACCATCCAGGTGCCGCCACAGGCGAACACGCGATCAATGGCGAGGTAGTCGCGTACATTTTTGGTATTTACGCCGCCCGTCGGCATGAATTGTACCTGCGTGTAGGGTGCAAGCAGTGACTTAAGCATGTTGATCCCCCCAGATGCTTCGGCGGGGAAGAACTTTAGTGTCGTAATACCCATCTCAAGTGCCGCTTCAACGGTTGAAGGGTTGTTCACGCCAGGAACGATATCAATACCGATCTCTTGGCAAGCCTTGACGGTATTGGGGTTGAAGCCTGGTGATACAACAAAGGTGGCGCCCGCTTCTTTCGCGGCAATGGCTTGTTCGCGATTTAATACCGTACCGGCACCAATTAGCATTTCTGGCTGCGCTTCCCGAAGCAGTCGAATCGCTTCTGCCGCGGCATCGGAGCGAAAGGTAATTTCCGCTGCAGGGAGACCGTTATCGGCCAATGCCTTACCGAGAGGGATAATATCTTCCGCACGGTCAATCGCGATAACCGGGATAACTTTAATTGCCGCTAGTTGCTGAGAGACAGTACTCATTGGGTTGCTTCCTTGGTTGAATGACATGAATTAGTAGAATTACTTGTAGTGTTGAAGTTGATTGATTGAGTGACAGAGGCTGGAATGATGGCCCCTTTATGCTGGATAACGACACCTGCCAGTTTATGCCCCTGCAGAGCGGCCTCACGTGGAGATAGCCCGGTTAGGTACCCGGCAAGAAAACCGGCGTTAAACGAGTCACCCGCAGAGGTCGTATCAACCACCTTGAGAACCGGCGTTGTTGCAACATGTTCTGATTCAGAGGTTGCAAAATTGACGTACTGACAACCTTTTGCACCCATTTTTAGTACGACTTTGCCAACACCGCTACGCTGGAGACGCTTTATTGTTTCGTCAGTGTTGTGGTCGCCCCAAAGCGCTTGCTCGTCGTCATCGGTCACTAAAGCCAGGTTGGTAATACGCAGTAGTTGCCGGTAGCACTCTTGTGCTTCTTTTCCTCCTAGCCAAAGGGCCGGACGGTAATTGGAATCAAAGGCGATTTCGATGCCTTTGCCGTGCAGCTTGGCCAATAGCTGTATTAAGCGCTGGCGGTCAGCAGGTGGCAGGATCGCCAAGCTGATCCCACTGACATACACCATGTCCACGCTGTGCAGGTGAGTTTCAATTTTGGCAAAACCCGGATGCTGGAGCAGGAAGCGAGCAGCAGATTGGTTACGCCAGTACAGGAAGGTTCGTTCGCCCTGCTCATCGAGTTGGATCAGGTACAGTCCAGGCTGGCGATCGGGATCCCGCTGCACATAGTCAGTGCAGACGCCCTCTTCTTGCCAGCGTTTAAGCATCCCATCGCTTATGGTATCGCTACCCAGTGCGCTGATGTAGTCGACGGCAACGGATTGCCCGGCGGTGCGCGCCATGTATACAGCGGTATTGAGCGAGTCGCCGCCGTAGGCCTGCTCCATGGTGCCGAAAGGGGCACCATTAAGCTCGATCATGCACTCGCCGATAATTGCGATGCGCTTCATGCCTTCTCTCCCGGTAGCTTAAAGTAGGTCCTGGCGTTGCGGCAGCAGATATCCTGTACCAGTTTTCCTAACATGGCGATGTCATTTGGAGCTTCGCCGTTTTGTACCCACTGGCCGATGGTGTTGCACAGAATGCGACGGAAGTACTCGTGGCGGGTATAGGATAAGAAGCTGCGGGAGTCGGTCAGCATACCGACAAACTGGCTCAGCAGTCCCAGCTGGGAGAGCTGTTCGATCTGACGCTGCATGCCGTCTTTCTGATCGTTGAACCACCAGCCAGAACCAAACTGCACCTTGCCAGCGATCCCGCCCCCCTGGAAGTTTCCGATCATGGTTGCCATCATTTCGTTATCACGAGGGTTCAGGCAGTAAAGAATAGTTTTCGGCAGCTCGTTGGTGATATCCATATCATCCAGCAGCGAGGCAAGCTGGAAGGCGAATGGGCGATCACCAATAGAATCAAAGCCACTGTCAGCTCCGAGTAGTCTGAACATCCGGGTGCTGTTATTGCGCTGGGCACCAATGTGCAGCTGCATCACCCAGCCGCGCTTGGCATATTGTTTGCCTAGCCATACTTGGACGGCGGTGCTGAACTGATCCACTTCCTGCTCAGTCAGAGTCTCATGGTTAAGGCGGCGGGCGAGCAGGGAATCGAGGGTCGCCTCAGGCGGTACTTTGCCATAGCGAACCACTTCAATACCGTGGTCGGCGGCTCGGCAACCATGTATGGCAAAGTGCTCAAGGCGGCGCTCCAGCGCGGTGAGCAGATCGGCAAAGCGGGTGATTTCCACATCCGCGGCTTGACCCAGGAGCTGCATATATTTGCCAAAGCCATCTAATTCGATCTTGAATGCACGGTCAGGTCGCCAGCTTGGTGCCACTTCAATATCGAAGTCTGTGTCTTCTGCAATGGTCTTATGGTGTTCCAGAGAGTGGATAGGATCGTCAGTTGTTCCTGCCATCACTACGTTCATCTGCTGCATGATGCCCCGGGCCGAGAACTCAGGGCTGGCAAGCATTTCATTGCACTCGTGCCAGATAGTTTCTGCGGTGTCCGGACCGAACAGTTTTCCGGTAATACCGAACGGGCGGCGCAGTTCCAGGTGGGTCCAGTGATAGAGTGGATTACCCAGAGTCTTGGGAACGGTTCTGGCCCATGCCATATACTTGTCAAAGTCAGTGCTGTCCTTGCCGGTGATCAGAGACTCGTCAATACCGGCGGCACGCATACCGCGCCATTTGTAATGGTCGCCCTCCAGCCACATTTGACCAAGGTTGTCGAAGCGACGGTTTCCAGCTACCTCCTGAGGGTTTAAATGACAGTGATAGTCATAGATGGGCATGTCTTTGGCGAAATCATGGTATAGGCGGCGTGCGACTTCATTTGAGAGAAGGAAATCTTCACATAAGAAAGCTTTCATAATGGGCTCCAGTAAGCTTCCCTGTAAAGCGCCCAGTCTCTGTGTCTTGGACGCTTCGAAGGGATGGATAAATGATTACAGTGCGGCAACCGCGGCGCGTGCGCCTTTAGTAATGATTAGCTGGTAGGCTTTGGTTATTTCGTTGACCAGGCCTTCGTTGTTGATCAGATCTGTGCCGAAGACAGCCTCGAGACCGAGGATCGCTTTGACGGCCGAGGTGTTAATGCCATGCTGCTGATAAATCACTTTGAACTGCTCGGCCATCGGATCGCGGACATCGATAGGTTGTGCTTTTTCGTCAACTCCGCTGATATAGGTCATCCAGCCGGCAATACCCATGGCCAGCCATTTGTAGTTAGTGCCATGTTCAAGGTGGTGGCGCAGCGAGCCGCCCATTCGCTGAGGGATTTTCTGGCTGCCATCCATTGCGATTTGCCATGTCTGGTGCTTCAGGCTCGGGTTGGTGAAACGTTCAATCAGCAGCTTGGCATAGCTCTCTAAGTTGGTACCTTCCGGCATTGTGAGGGTGGGAGCCTGTGCCTTCATCATCATGTCAAAAGCAGCCTTGCGGTAGCTTTCGTTGGTCATGGTGTCAGAGATATGGGTGTAGCCGCCAAGGTAGCCGAGGTAGGCAAGGAATGAGTGGCTACCGTTTAGCATCCGTAGTTTCATTTCTTCGAAGGGTACAACATCGCTAACGAATTCGGCGCCGGCGATATCCCATTCTGGGCGGCCATTGACGAAGTTGTCTTCAATCACCCATTGGCGGAAAGGTTCGCAGGCGATGCCACACGGGTCTTCAACGCCGACCAATTGAGCTATTTCAGCCAAGGTTTCGGTGGTTGCCGCGGGAACAATGCGGTCGACCATGGTGCATGGAAAAGTCACATTTTCCTCGATCCAGCCAGCCAATTCCTGATCGACCAAGTTGGCAAAGTCCAGAACAGCGGCACGGGCGACATGGCCATTTTCCTGGACGTTATCGCATGACATGACGGTAAATGGCTGACGGTTTAGCTCGCGTCGGATACGCAGAGCTTCAACAATATAGCCGATGGCTGAGTTTGGCATTCGAGGATTGGCAAGGTCAGACTTGATTAGCTCATTGTTCTTATCGAGACGGCCGGTAGCCGGATCTGCACAATAACCTTTTTCGGTGATGGTCATTGATACGATCGCCACCTGTTCCTCTGCCATCTTATCCAGTACGGCTTGCTGGCCGTCTAACGAGGGATGCAGAGATTTCGTCACCGAACCAATCATTTTGACGATCGTTGCATTGGCACCTTTTTCGGCCACGGTATACAAGTGGTCTTGCTCGCGTAAGCGGGTGATTAGGTCTTCGCCACCAAATAAGTTGATTTCGCAGATCCCCCAGTCGCTACCGGTTTTTTCGAGCATTTCATTGGTAAACAGTGCTTGGTGGGCGCGATGAAAAGCGCCAAAGCCCAAGTGAACAATACGGCTCTTAAGGGAGGCTCTGTCGTATGTTGGGCGGATAACCTGAGCATTGATGTCTGTATCGGCAATGTTTGTCATTTCTTCTTCCTTTATCTCGCCGGTATTAACCAGCGAGATGCGTGTTTGGTGAATGATGTTGTGTTTACTTTGTGGCTTAGTAGCCAAGCATTAGATTCGGTAGGAACAGGCTTAGCTGAGGAATAAAGGTCACCGCGAGTAGAGCCAGAATGAGTGCCGCATAGAACGGCAGCAGTGGTTTGATGATCTTGTCGATTGAGACCTTAGCCACGGAGCAACCAATAAAGAGTGCGCTGCCGACCGGTGGGGTACAGATACCAATGGCAAGGTTAAAGGTCATCATGATACCGAAGTGTACAGGGTCGATACCTAGGTCCAGCGCAATAGGCAGGAAGATCGGGGTAAAGATCAGTACGGCTGGCGTCATATCCATAAATATACCGACAATCAGCAAAATCAGGTTGATGATCAACAGGATAACCAGTGGATTTTCAGATACGGCCAGAAGGGCATCGGCAATCATGTAAGGAATATCAGCGTTGGCCATAGCCCATGACATGCCCATTGACGCACCAACTAGCAGTAGAACAATCGAAGTGGTCACGGCAGATTCAAGAATGATCTTTGGCAGCTCTCGGAATTTTACTTCGCGGTAAACCAGCACTGCTAATACAAAGGTGTAGACGACGGCAATGGCTGATGCTTCGGTTGCCGTGAAGATCCCACCGATTATCCCGCCCATTATGATGACGATAAGCATCAGTGAAGGCAGGGCTTTAAGTAGCGTGTTCCAGACTTCGGCAAGACTCGGCTTTGGCGCTAGCGGATAGCCTCGGCGCTTAGCGATAAAGCCTGCCACACACATCAGGCTCAGACCCATCAGGATGCCTGGAATATAGCCGCCGAGAAAGAGTGCGGCGATCGACGTACCGCCTGAGACCAATGAGAAAACAATTAAGGTGTTACTTGGCGGGATTAACAGGCCTGTCGGGCAAGAGGTAATGTTAACTGCCGCAGAGAAGTGTTCGTCATAACCGTCTTTCTTCTGCAGAGGGGACATCGTGCCGCCTACAGCTGCCGCCGAGGCAACTGCCGAACCGGAGATTGAACCAAACATCATATTGGCCATCACGTTTACATGAGCCAGCGAGCCTGGCAGACGGCCTCCCAGAACCTTGGCAAAGTTGATCAGGCGGATAGCGATACCGCCCTGGTTCATGATGTTGCCGGCCAGAATAAAGAACGGGATCGCGAGCAGGGCAAAGTTGTCCAATCCCGCCGCCATTCGCTGTGCCACAACGGCGATAGCAGGTTCCAGCGGTAGGCTCATCAGAATCGTTGCCAATGAGGATAAACCGATAGCAAATGATACGGGGATCCCCAGAGTGAGGAGGATTGCAAAGCTACCGAATAAAGTAAGAATGACTTGCCATTCCATGATGAAATTCCTTTTTAATTAGTTTTGTGGAGTATCAATGGCGAGTGTATTGCCGGATACCAGCTGCTTGAATTTTTCAAAACCGAAAATCGCGGAGTAAAAAATCATGAGGGCGCCACTAATCGGCAGACAGAAATAGATGTAGCCCATTTCAAAGCCCAAAGCAGGTGTTACCTGGCCGGTAGCCAAGGTTTTGAGGGCGAGGTTGGTACCACCATAGACAAGCACAATAAAAGCAAAAGCAGCAACGGCTAGCTGGATAATGATTTCGTTAATAAGTTTTCGTTTGCCACTGAGCTTCATGGTCAGCAAGTCAATCGCCAGATGCCGCTTGAGGCCGGTTGTGTAGGCCGCTCCAATTAATGCGACCCACATAAACAGGTAGCGCGCCAGCTCATCCGTAATAGTGCTTGGTTTACCAATTACATAGCGTGAGATCACCTGCCAAATAACACAGAAGACCAGAAAGGTAGAGAGGGATACGGTGAACATTGCCAGCCCTCTGTTTATGTATCCAACCAGTTTATTCATCTTTAGTTCCTTTGTATGGGGAGGTATGTCAACTGAATTTTGGTTAACCAATGTAAGAAGGTATTACCAGGCCAAACAGTCGCACACGCTCTTTTCTGGGAGGATTATAAGAAATGGTGAAAAAATGTCATGTGAGGTGGTTCACATTTGAATTGGTCGACCAATTCAAGGGTTTTTCTTGTGATATGGGTCAACCAATTGGGGTTTTCCTTTTGACTGGTTGTCAAACTGGCTTCAATATTGGCTCCGTATTCAAACGTACCCTACGAAATGGACAACCAATCTCACGGAGATATAACAATGATGACGCGTAAAAGAGTGCTTACTGCAGTGATTGGTGCTGCGCTAACAATTGGTGCCTCAGCTTCTGCTTTTGCTGCAACCACGCTGAAACTAAGTCATAACCACCCACGTGACCATGCTGTACATAAAGCGATGGATCATATGGCAAAAGAAGTACGTAAACTGACGGATGGTGAGGTTCGGATTCGTATTTACCCTGACGCGCAGCTGGGGACCCAGCGTGAGTCGATGGAGCTAATGCAAAATGGGGCGCTAGAGATGGTTAAAACCAATGCCGCAGAGCTTGAAGCCTTCGCCCCAGCCTATTCGGCCTTTAACCTACCGTATCTTTTCCGCGACAAAGCGCACTACTACAATGTAAAAGAAAGCGCTGTTGGCGAAGATATCTTAGCTTCCTCTCGCGATAGCGGTTTCATTGGTGTGACTTACTATGATGCTGGTGCGCGTAGTTTCTATACCTCTAAACCAATCAATACACCTGCCGATCTGAAAGGTCTGAAAATTCGTGTGCAACCGAGCCCGTCTGCCATCAGTATGGTCAATGCCCTGGGAGGTAGCCCGACGCCGCTAGCTTACGGCGAACTGTACACGGCACTGCAGCAAGGTGTTGTTGATGCGGCGGAAAACAATATTCCTTCGTTTAGCCTTAGCCGCCACAGCGAAGTCTCGAAGTACTTCAGCCTAGACGAGCACACCATGGTTCCTGACGTATTGGTTATTTCTACCAAGGCCTATGACGGTTTATCGGAAGAAAACCGCAAGGCCCTGAAGACTGCGGCAATGAGTTCGATGGAGTTGATGAAAGAGCTTTGGGCTGAGTCAGAAGAAAAAGAGCGGGCGAAAGCTGAAAAAATGGGTGTGAAATTTGTTACACCGAACAAAACAGCATTCGTAGAGGCGGTACAGCCGATGTATGACGCACTGGATGAAACGAACCCAGAGCTAAGTACAATCGTCGAGCGTATCAAGGCTGTTCAATAACGGTAGGGTTGGCGTTTTATTACTTAAAAAATCAAGGTGTTGTAACACTTTATCATATAGAGGTTGACCAATTTTATTTGGTCATTATGATGGCGTGAGAGTGCAATGGAAAATAGTGACAATATCATCATGATGCCTTTTGAACCAAAAAGACCCTACCAAGAGCTAGGGCTGGTACTAAGACGGGAATTAATTGACGGCCGCTACAAAGTGGGTGACCGCCTGCCACCGGAACGTGACATCGCAGAAAGGCTAGATGTCAGCCGTACGGTTGTGCGAGAAGCCATTATTATGCTTGAGCTTGAAAACCTGGTTGAAGTAAAGAAAGGTTCGGGTGTGTATGTCCTTAATATTCCGAATGAGATCAACAGCCGCGAGAATGTGATAAGCGATGATGCCGGCCCATTTGAAATGCTCCAGGCGAGGCAATTGCTGGAAAGTAATATTGCTGAGTTTGCCGCAATTCAGGTGACGCCGGGGGACATTGTAAAAATGCGTGCAGCCCTCGAACTTGAGCGAAACGAGCTCGCCAGTGGTTCGGTAAACTGCAACGGTGACGAGCAGTTTCATCTGTGTATTGCCGAGGCAACTCAGAACTCGGTGCTGGTGGATATGCTTAAGCATTCCTGGGAGCGTCGTGAACAAAGCCCGATGTGGAAGAAGCTGCATTCCCATATTATCGACCAAGCTTATCGTGAAGAGTGGCTGGAAGATCATGCGCGTATTCTTGCCGCGATGCAGAGGAAAGATCCCATTGCCGCCAAAAATGCCATGTGGCAACACCTTGAAAATGTGAAACAACGATTATTAGAGCTATCAGATATTGATGATCCAAATTTTGATGGTTATTTGTTTAGTTCTAATCCTGTCGTCCTCCTCGGGGATGAAAAATAATACCGATACTGAAACTATTCGGTAAAGAAAATTAGGCCAATGTCCTTGTTGGCCTTTATTTAGGATTGTCACAGTTATGTGACGGTTCATTAAAGTTGTTAATTACTTAACTTGATAATTGATTCGAGCGGGTTAAGTATGTCTGTAAAAGGTGATTGTCATGGAACAAACCTGGCGCTGGTATGGCCCTAATGATCCTGTGTCGCTAGATGATATTCGTCAGGCTGGTGCTACAGGAATTGTCAACGCACTGCATCATATTCCAAATGGTGAAGTGTGGACAGTGGAAGAAATATTAAAGCGTAAAAAGCTTATTGAAGAAAAAGGAATGATATGGTCAGTTGTTGAGAGTGTTCCGGTTCACGAAGAAATTAAAACTCAAACGGGAAATTTCCAACAGTGGATTAATAACTATAAACAAACCCTTCGAAATTTGGCCGAATGTGGAATAGATACGGTTTGTTATAACTTTATGCCGATTCTGGACTGGACGCGAACTGATTTAGAATTTGAAATGAAAGACGGTTCTAAAGCTTTGCGTTTTGATCAAATAGCTTTCGCAGCATTTGAGCTTTATATATTGAAGCGTCCTGGGGCCGAAGCATCGTATTCAGAGGAAGAACAAGTACAGGCGAAAGCATATTTTAATAATATGTCGGAATCAGAAGTTGCCAAGCTAACCAGTAACATTATTGCCGGACTTCCAGGAGCTGAGGAAGGCTATACGTTGGCTGAATTCCAAGCCCAGCTTGATCGCTATGAAGGGATAGATAAAGATAAGCTACGACAGCACATGGTCCACTTTCTAAAAGAGCTGATGCCTATCTGTGATGCTAATGGGCTGAAGATGGCTGTTCATCCGGATGATCCACCAAGACCTATTCTGGGATTGCCACGCATTGTATCGACGATTGAGGATATAGACTGGCTGACAGCAGAAGTCCCAAGTCAGATGAACGGTATTACTATGTGTACGGGATCCTACGGGGTCCGTGGTGACAATGACTTGGTGAACATGATTAAACAACATGGTGATCGTATTTACTTTACTCACTTGCGTTCAACCCAGCGAGAGAAGAACCCGCTCAGCTTCCATGAAGCCGCACACCTTGAAGGTGATGTGGATATGTATAACGTGGTGATGGAAATTTTGAAAGAAGAGCAACGTCGTGATGAAGCTGGTGATAAGCGCTTAATCCCGATGCGGCCAGATCATGGTCATCAGATGCTCGATGATCTCAAGAAGAAAACTAACCCGGGGTATTCTGCGATAGGGCGCCTGAAGGGGCTGGCAGAAGTACGTGGCCTCGAAATGGCATTAAAACGTACTTTTTTCCAAAAGTAGTGTATTCGTTGTTATAAAAAAGGCCCGCAGGGCCTTTTTTTTCTCGCCTAAATGACCGGATCTTTGATTTATACCAGCTTGCTTATCGATATTATATTTGTTCATCACGGTATATCGCTTCATTTACATGTAATACTATTAAGACAGGTAATGAATAATAGAGCGAGCTTAGGGAATGAAGCCAGGAGAAAAGGGACTACAACGTGTTCTTGATGCAACCGGTTATTCGGTACAGGGGCTGAAAGCCGCATGGAAATATGAAGAAGCTTTTCGGATGGAGATTATACTGCTGATCATGCTTACGGGGATCACCTTCTTTTTACCCGTCAGTAAGATGGAGCAACTGGCAATGATTGCTAGCCTGTTTCTGGTGGTGATTGTTGAGTTGCTGAATTCTGCGCTCGAAGCTGTGGTTGACCGGATCGGTTCAGATCTTCATGAACTGTCGGGCAGGGCGAAAGATATTGGATCCGCCGCCGTTTTTGTCTCGATGATTTTTGCCGGGATTACTTGGCTCGTTGTGTTAGTTAACTAGTGGTGCAATTAACCTAGCTACAATGATATTGAGAGCTCTTTGTATAAGCTCGACACCTTTTAATGTCGAGCTATATTAAATAGTGAACATCTATATTAATTGTAATAAAGGAATTCGTCATGCTTTCTTTATTACAATATTGCTGAATAGGTTATAGTGCGAGTTTTGATTATTCGCTACGTGAAATAGTCCATACCTCAGAACAGCTTTTGCATTCTATTTCAGCATCAGTAATGCTTTTTGATTTGATGTGGGTATTGTCTGACTCACAATTAGGACATTGAGTCCGTGTAGGTGGGCAGTTTATATCCGTACAATGGTTGTTATTATCCACTGATTTAATCATCGGTTGTTTACATTCAGGACAAAGCATTTAATAACATTCCTTTTATTAAATTTGTGATATTTCTGTCAATGATGCTGATATTTAATATCACTGCAATAGATAAAAGGCCATAGATGTCTAATGCTCATTTTATATTCATTGATCATGGTCAGTCTTTGTGCGTTTAAGCGAAAATGTTACTATTTGCTATTAACCATTGTTTTTAAATGACTAACGGTTAAATTATTCGAGTTTTAGTTTTATCTATGCTTGATTATAAGGATTTTGTATTATGTGAGTGCTGATAAGTTAGCTGCTCAAATGGGAGTTATAATTTCGGATATTTTACTACAGGTTCATCTGCATACAGGCAGAGTATACCCAGTGATAATATACACAATTGATGATGAAAAATACCTAAGCTCACAAGAGCAGATGCCATTCATTGCATGCGTTTTGTTGCGTAATTTTTGAGCAATGTAATTTTTCATTTATTGGATAACGTTAGCTAACCTAGATCAATAAAAGATATGCTTATTACTTTAGGTAATAATCAAATATTTACATATGCCTTTTGCAAATACATTATTGTGTTTTTTATATCCAGAAGGTGAGAGGGTAGCTATCCTCTATTGCAGGTACATGTGGAAAACAATTAATAATAAAAGTATAGGGTTTCAATTAAAATTGGTGATTAGCGTATTGCTTATTATCGCCTTTTCTTCGGTAGCAACCATTGTTTATCGTAATTCATCTGAAATATTGCTAGAGCAGACACTGAAAGAGCAGCAATCGAAGCTTGATGCAATGGCTGCGAGTATTTCAGGTCAGTTCGATATCTACTTAGAGAATGCAAGGGAACTGGAAAGTGCATTTCGTCTAGGTTATATGCATGGGTTAAGTTTTGAAAATGAAACAGTAAGCTTTGCCGGGCAACAAGTACGAAATGTAACGTTAAATGGCGAGTCGATGATTAACAATACTGTAATTGTTGATCGTTTTACCCAAAATACGACTGCAATAGCGACTTTGTTCGTGGCGTCGGGTAATGACTTTATCCGTGTATCAACCTCACTGAAAGACCGGGGCGGACAGCGGGCACTGGGAACTAAACTGGGACTAAGCCATCCAGGCTATAACAAGCTGATCAGTGGCCAGCCATACTACGCCAAAGTGGTGTTATTTGGACATAACTACCTGACCTACTATTCACCGATTAAAGATGCCAGTGGTCAGGTCGTTGCTATCTCGTTTATTGGCCTCTCTATTGAGGAGGCATCAAAAGCGGTTTTTTCAAGTGTGGCTGATATACGCTGGGGAGAGACAGGTTATACCATCGTGGTTGATAATGACGAGAGTAACCTTGGTGTTTACCTTTATCATCCAGTGATCAAAGAGAAAGGGGCATCAATTATCGATGTGGCCGACTATAACGGCAACAAGCCTTTTGGGGAGTTATTCCAGTCGAAAAGCGGCCTGATGAAATACCCTTATGAATACAACGGGGTAGTGGGAGAAAAATACCTGGTCTACACTGAGGTACCGGGCTGGAACTGGAAGTTACTGGGTGGCACGTTCATCAAAGAAGTCACCAAAGGCAGCCAGCAGCTGTTAACTGTCATTGTGATTGTGGCCCTTGTCGCAGGCGTGATTACCTTTCTGATTCTCGGTCTTTACCTGAGTAAGCTAACCCGTCCGCTAACAACGCTGGCAGGTTATATGGACCGTTTGGGCAAAGGCGAAGTGACCTTGTCAATGGAGCAGGGCAATAGCCAGTCAGGGAATGAAATAGAGCGCCTGACCGGTGGTGTATCTTCTATGGCTGCAAAGCTCAATGAACTGGTTGGTGCTATCCGCCATACCAGTGAGTCGGTTCAGGGACAGGCAACCAGTGTTTCTGATGATGCGCAGCGGAGCCTGGGCCAGTCTGATGTTCAGCAGGAGCAGGTCGAGCAGGTCGTTACAGCTATCGAAGAGATGGCATCGTCAGCAAAATCGGTTGCTGAGCAAGTCGAAGCCATTGCTGAGAGTGTTCGTTCGGCTAACGATGACAGTGCTTCAGGTTCGGATCTGGTTTCACAAGTAAGTGTCGAAATCGCGGACTTGAATGAACAGCTAAGACAGTCGGCCGAGGCCATTGATATGGTGAGCCGTGAGAGTGATAACATTCAGGCGGTGACGCGCATGATTGATGAAATTGCGGAACAAACGAACTTGCTGGCACTGAATGCTGCAATTGAGGCAGCTCGTGCTGGTGAGCAAGGACGCGGCTTTGCCGTGGTAGCGGATGAAGTCCGTACTCTGGCCCACCGCACGCAAGAGTCTGTTAAAGAAGTTGTCGGTATTATTGAACAGCTGCGTGGCTGTACCAGCAGTGCCGTCGCTATGATGTCAGAAAGTCAGAAGAAAGGAAAACTTGTCACCGAGCAGGCAACTCAGGCTGGTTTGGCTCTTGAAGGCATTACTACTCAGGTTACGGCTATTGCTGCCCAGTCTGAAGTGATCGCCGCAACGTCAGAAGAGCAAGCACATGTATCGCAAGAGATTGCCACCAATGCCACTGAGATTAGCAACCTGAATCGTCAGGGACGCGATATCGCTGCGCAGACATCGCAAAGTGCGACTAACTTGCAAGTGTTGTCAGAGGAGCTGCAACAGCAGGTTGACTATTTCCATTAGGAAGACGTGTATTAAAGTTGCTGTTTGATACAAGGAGAGGCCTGGCCTCTCCTTTTTTGATTTGCTAACACTATCAATCAATGCAATTTAGAATTTGTAGTCGAGAGACAATACAATTTGCTGTGAATAATCGATCTGAGTGTTGCTCTCATCATAATCCTGATCTAAGTAACGGTATGTCAGATCTGTTGACCAAGTGTCATTAATGTCGTACTTCGCCCCAACCTGGCCGCCCCAGGTAAAGTCACTTGAACTCTTGCCGTTGATTTTACTATCAGCCACACCCGCAGAGATACCGGCAAAGACATGGAAACGTTTTGCTACCGGATGCAGGTAGTCATATGAGGCAAGGAAAAGGTCTTGTGAGGTTTTGTCCATATAACCATACGAACCCATCAGACGGTGATTGTCGTTAACAATGGCCCCTGCTCGTAACTGATAGGTGCTATCTTCACCGTTTTCTCTAGAATCTCCTTTTATCTTGTTTTCCTGGTAACCGACACCTGCACCAACAAACCACTCGGTGTCTGCCGCAATGGCCGGAGATGCTGCAATCGAGGCCAAAGCTAAGGTTGAGATAATCGATAATGTTTTCATTTGTGAAGCTCCTAATTGAGCCGTGACTCCAATGTGTTGATTGAAGCCATCATCGGCTTCCATGGAACTATAAGTATGGCTCCGAATAGGGCTTCCCGCTGCGATTGATAACTGGAAAAACCAGCGAGAAAGCAGCAGATTGGCACAATTTTTTAAACGTGAAATCATTGCAAATACTTACCGACAAATATGTTTAGCCATCTATACTTTAACGGTGTTTTACAATAGAGGTTCGAGTCAGAAATGTACGCTAAGTATCGCTCATATACCCTGGCAGGAAAGACACATTACCATGCCCACTTTGCTGTTAGGCCGACAGGCTCATTATTGGTCGAAATCGAGGAGGACCATGAAAAGCTGGAGGCTGATTTTGAAGATTTATGCTTTATACAGCACGGGAAAACAACCGGTTTAGATTGTGTTGAACATTGCGAGCCAACTCACTGTTGCTGGCATCTTGATCTTTCTAGCAACGATGCGAGAGAGTTGACCCGATTAATTGATGATGCCAAAGAAGAGTACGAAATTCTTATGCGGGATCTTTGTTAATACCGGTACAAAAGCCCTTTTACTAACTCCAGATAGTATTAAACACATCATACATGGCTATGATGTTTTTTTGGGTGCTATGGAGCATGCGGATAAAACCCTACCATTTGAATCGCGGTGTCTCACAATGGTTCGGATCGCCTAATTTATTATCTGACGGCGGGGCTATGGGCCAAATCTGGTTCGCCGCAATGACGCAGAATTGCCGCCCGGGCTTGATCTCTTAATATCAGAGCCGCATTCCAGTCATCACCACTTGGGTATTGTGGTTGATTGATGGTGATATTGATATCACCCCGCCTTGGGAACAGCGATTTCCCCCTGAGCTTGGATCGTGTGCCACATAGGGTGATGGGAATAACGGGGAGCCCGGCATCAACGGCTGCAACAAATGCCCCCATATGAAATTCATGCAGACCTGCCATACGATAGAGGGTCCCTTCAGGAAAGACGAATAGAGGCTGGCTGGTTTTAGCACTCCCGGCGATCCGCTTGGCATCAACGACCCCCTTTTTGACGTCGAAGCGCTCAACAAATTCGGTATCTAGCTTTGAGAGGAAAATGCGGGCAAACGGATTTTTTAATAGCTCTGCCTTGGCAACAAAACGGCATTTGAATTCTGTTGCTGCAACCATTACCAGTCCGTCGAGATAACTGGCGTGGTTAGCAACCAAAATACAGGGGGTGTTATTGTCTGGCAGGTTTTCTTTTCCCTTAATGGTGAGTTTAGTGCCGGTGAGCCGGATCAGCGCACGGGCACCAAACCGAGTGACAGCCCAGCACCAGTTTCGATTCGGTATAGCGGCAACGAGGCACCAGACCGCAGGAGCAAGAAGGCCCATTATCAACCACATATAAGCGGCGTAGCCAAGATCCATCCCCGTTCGCCAGTAGCGTCTTAACTGGGGTTTTAAACCTGCGCCCATCAGTCGGAGAGCCTGCCACCAGACTGCTCGTTGTCGAACACCCAGGTTGCCTTCTTCATACAGTTCTTTGCAGGCCGCGCGGCGAATTTTCCCACTGGAGGTTTTGGGGATCGTATGGGGAGGACTAACGACCACATCATCAGCAGGGCTACCGAGTAAATCCAGAGACAGATTATTAATCACCTCCCTCAGCTGCTTGAGCTTGGCTTCATCGGTTTCACGGGTTTCGGCCAAAACAATCAAGCGCTCAGTGCCTGAGCGAGAGTCATGGCTGGCAAATGCGGCGACACAACCTTTGCGGATCCCAGGGATATTGCATACTGCCTCTTCCAGCTCGTGGGGATAGATGTTTCGTCCTGCGCGAATAATGATGTCTTTGCTCCGACCGGTGAGAAACAATTCACCACCTATGGTAAAGGCGCGATCGCCAGTCTCGAGCCATTCACCATGGTATAGGGCCTTGGTTTTCTCTGGATCACGGTAATACCCCTGAGTGGCAGAGGGGCCTTTAAATTCAAGATCCCCTTCTTCTCTATCGGGTAGCTCCCGGCCCAAATCGTCCATGATCCGAATTTGATGACCGGGTAAAGGCTGGCCTAATCCGACGACCTGCATCGCCTCTTGGTCATCGTTGGTGGTTGCGATTGCTCGGCCAAACCGCGTCATCGGCTCTCGCTGGATGCGTTCGATGCGCGGCGGCCTGACTCGAGTCGGAAATGTGAGTCCCACCGATGACTCGGCCAAGCCATAGACCGGTGACATGGTTTCGGTGTGGAAGCCATATTTTGCAAATCGCTGTGTAAAACGTTCAATGGTGCTGGGGCTGACAGGCTCGGCACCGTTCCATGACAGCCGCCAGCTGCTGAGATCCAAGCCTTCCAGATCGCTATCATCGATTTTGTTTATACACAGCTCATAAGCAAAGTTGGGGGCTGGTGACAATGTGCCACGGTGGCGATGAATTGCCCACAGCCAACGCTGAGGTTTCGCCAGAAAAACCAAGGGCGACATGATCACCAACGGCATTGCGTGGTAGAGGCTGCCTAACCAGGCTCCAATCAGTCCCATATCGTGGTAAACCGGTAGCCAACTAACAAAGACATCGCTTGAACGGGCCTGTACAACCTTGCCCATGGCTCGGATGTTGGCCAGTAAATTAGCATGGGTGAGGGCTACGCCTTTGGGAATGCCGGTACTGCCGGACGTATATTGCAGAAAGGCGATGTCTGACTGCTGCGCATCTCCGACATTGAGTGGCTCAGGGGCAAGCTTGAGCTCTGTTACGGTGACGATTGCTTTAATAGAAGGTACTTGCAACTTGAGCAGTTGCGAGACAGGTTTGGCTTCGGGGACGGTGATCAGCAGTTTGGCCTGGGCATTTTGTAATATGTTGGCATGGCGTTTTAAATGGTCTTCAATTTGCGAAGGTCGAGCTGGGGGATAGATAGGGACGGGGATCGCACGGGCATACAACACACCGAAAAAGCTGTAAAAATAGTCATTGCTGGTCGGTAGCATTATCGCCACACACTCACCCGGAGCAATCTCCTGCCTAAGCAATCCATTGGCAATTTTTAGCGCCTTGTTGCGGATGGTACGGTAGCTGATTTCAATCACCTGTTCCGCATTTTGGTACACATAAAGGTGGGGGCGATCAGGGTGGGTATTAACATGCCAGTCAAGCACTTGTTGAAGGGTTTCGACACTCCCCGGTGCTGATTCGACAACATCCAGCTTGATTTGCTCAACCATCTGCTCATCAAACACCGGGTTGTCCCGATTTGTCGCTTGCAATACTTCACGCAGTAAATCGCGTGGGGTTTCAATAGTGGCCAGTGTTTGATCGGGTAACGAAATGTCGAACTGTTTCTCTGTGCGTAGGATGAGCTCAGCCCGGGCGAGGCTGTCAAAGCCGAGATCATGGTCAAAATCGCAGTCAAGCTGGAGTAGGGAGGCAGGCTGTTGCCCTTGTTTGAGTTCATCGACGAGCGCTTGAATCAGCTGAAGAACTAACTGTGCTGTTTGCTCTGGTTCGGTATCAAGTGGGCGTTTGGAATTGACCTGCATAGTAAGCATCCTGCAACTTTGACTAAATGTTATCCCAAGCGGTTGTATTTTAGTTGCTTATAATTGGCATTAATTCACCGCTTAGTTTGTAAGCTGTTGTTTGAAGTGTAGCTAAAATCGGCAAAGTAGAGGTTTTTTGCAGTATAAATCTGAGAAAGTAAGAGGTAATACTCTTTTGGTCAATAAAAGAAAGGCTCCGGAATCGGAGCCTTTATATGAGATTGGTGCTATAGCATTTTCACCTAAATGACTTCGCTGGCAATAAACCCGCCGGTTTGGTGCTCCCATAGCTGGGCATAGATACCATTGTGGTCAATCAGCTCCTGGTGTGAGCCTTGCTCTACGATCTTGCCCTGATCAAGCACAATTAATCGATCCATTGCGGCAATCGTTGAGAGGCGGTGAGCGATCGCAATAACCGTTTTGCCTTCCATCAACTGGTACAGACTTTCCTGAATGGCTGCTTCGACTTCCGAATCTAGTGCCGATGTGGCCTCGTCGAGGATCAAAATTGGCGCATTTTTCAGTAATACCCGAGAAATTGCCACTCGCTGACGCTGGCCGCCGGAGAGCTTGACTCCACGTTCACCGACCTGGGCGTCGTAGCCGGTATTCCCGTGCGGATCGGTCAGGGTCGTGATGAACTCATGGGCATGCGCCTGCTTGGTTGCCGCTAGCAGGTCGGCTTCGGTCGCATTCGGGTTGCTGTACAAGATGTTTTCGCGAATAGAGCGATGCAGCAAAGATGTATCCTGGGTAACCATGCCGATCTGTCCGCGCAGCGAGTCCTGGGTGACATCGGCAATGTTCTGGCCGTCAATGTGAATGGCACCTGATTCGACGTCATGGAACCGCATCAATAAATTCACCATGGTTGACTTGCCGGCACCGGAGCGACCGACCAAGCCGACTTTCTCGCCGGGCTTAATGTTCAGGTTGAGCTTTTCGATCACCCCTTTTTCTTCACCGTAATGGAAGCTGACATCGTCAAACTGAATACCGCCCTGGTCGACATTCAGGTCCGGTGCATTCGGTTTATCTTTGATGGAAATTGGCTGAGCCAGCGTTTTCATCCCGTCGACCACTGTGCCAATATTCTCGAACAGGCCGCCGACTTCCCACATGATCCATTTTGACATGCCGTTAATACGCAGTGCCAGACTGACGGCAATGGCGATAGCACCAATAGTGATTGCTGCGTCCATCCATAACCAAATCGATAGTCCGGCAATGGCAAAAACCAGCAGGTAGTTAATCGCCTCGACCGAGATATTAAAACCGGTAACCAGGCGCATTTGGCGGTAAACGGTATTCATAAAACCGCTCATTCCCTGCTCGGCATACTCGGTTTCGCGGTTGGTGTGGGAAAATAGCTTAACCGTGGAGATATTGGTATAGCTGTCAACGATACGACCGGTCATCATTGAGCGGGCGTCGGCCTGTTCGGTGGCAACATGCTTGAGCTTCGGAACATAGTGAAGTTGGATGCCGATATAAGCGACAAGCCACAAAATCATAGGGAGCATTAAGCGGACGTCCGACTGGCCAATCATGACAATCATCGAGGTGAAGTAGACCGTGATATACACCAGTACATCGAGCAGCTTCATGACGGTTTCACGGACAGAGAGCGCTGTTTGCATGACCTTGGTTGCAATCCGGCCTGCAAATTCATCCTGATAGAAAGAAATACTTTGGCTTAGCAGGTATCGGTGCGCCATCCAGCGAATGGACATCGGGTAGTTGCCCAGCAGTGTCTGATGGACAATCAGTGAGTGCAGGGTGATCAGCAAAGGGACGACAATCAGCACCAGCAGTCCCATGCTCATTAGTTTGCCGCCTTCTTCGGCCCAAAAGGTCTCTGGGTTATGGGTTGCAAGCCAGTCAACCAGCTGGCCCATAAAGCCAAACAAAGACACTTCGACAATCGCGATTAACGCGCTGAGAATCGACATCGCGATTAAAGGGATCTCGAAGCCACGGGTGTAGTATCGACAGAATGCGAATAGCCCGCTAGGCGGCTGTTCGGGTTCATGAGGGGGAAATGCTGAGGACAGCTTTTCAAAACGTTTATACATAGAGTGATGTTTCCAGTCGAGCAATTTCAGTACTGGTTAAAACCAGTTATTAAGGTTGTTCTTGTTGGAGAGGCGACTTCGCCGTTGCGATAGATTCGCGCTATGGTGAATCTAGTGACGAACAGAGCTACTTTATCAGAAAATTCGTACAATAAATGCACGGTATTAGTACATATTGTACCTCTCGGGTATCGTTTGGGTATAGGCCTAATTGAGGCTGAATCTTGCCTAATTCTGCTTTATTGTTGTTGGATTGAGAGGAGTGCAACTTTTGAAAATAGAACGTATTGCTGCCGAGCAAACGCTACCAGTACGCCATCGGGTGCTCTGGCCAGAGCAGCCCATCGATTTTTGCCGGGTGCCGGAGGATGATATCGGGTGCCATTACGGTGTATTTACGGATAACCAGCTGGTTTGTGTCGCCTCGGTATTTATCGATGGTACTACGGCACGATTAAGAAAGTTTGCCACCTTGCCGGAGTATCAAGGTCAGGGGATCGGAACGCGGATGATCGAGCAAATCTTGGCTGATCTGAAATCAAACGGGATAAACACCTTTTGGTGCGATGCCAGAGAATCGGCCACGGGCTTTTATCGGCAGTTTGCCATGTCGCCACAGGGCGAACGTTTTTATAAAGCAAATATTGCTTACTTTAAGATGGCGATTGAGTTTTAAATGCTGCTCGGATAGGGCTGAGCAAAGGGCTTAATTTTAAAGTGTGGCGTGTGGTTTGAGGCATCGAGCCACCAGAAGAACTGATGGCGCGGGAGTACTTACTGTTCGTAGACGATACGGTTTCGTCCTTCTGCCTTAGCCTGGTAAAGCTTTTTGTCTGCCCGGCGGATCAGCTCATGAATATTGGCATCTGCATTCACCATACCCAGACTGACAGTAAATTGGATAGTGTTGTTCAGGATATTGAGTTCAGATTCAGCAATATCTTTAGTCAGCGCTTCCAGACGTTGCTGGAATACTTGTGATGAATTGCCGTAGAGAATACAAAACTCCTCGCCACCAAAACGAGAAACCAAGGCATCGGGGAAGTATATTTGTAGCATGTTGGCCAGTTCAATCAGTACCATATCACCAATATGGTGGCCGTAGGTGTCGTTAAGAGTCTTGAAGTGATCAACATCCAGCAGGGCCAGGCAACGTGGCCCTTTGTGGTGTTTGACTAGAGAATGGTCAAAAAAGTAACGACGGTTCCAGGTTTGCGTCAGGTAGTCTTTGTTTGCCAGGTGGTAGAGTCGGCGTTCGGAATCCAGAATATTTAGGGTACTGTGCAGGCGGCAGTAAAATTCTTCTTGGTTGAACGGTTTGGTTAAAAAGTCGTTGGCTCCGGCCTTAAGAAATTTAGCGGTTAATGCCGCCTCATCACTGGCCGACAAACCTATCGCTGCCAACTGACCTGGGCGGAAGGTTTTCCGCAGTTCTTTGATCAGGCTGACACCATCACGTTCCGGCATCGAATAATCAGTGATCACCAGAGTGATATCGTGTGTTTTGTTGATTATCTCCAAGGCTTCTTCACCATTATGGGCTTCGACTACTGTTAGGTATTGGCGTTCAAGCAGGCTTCGGATATATCGTCTGGCGGTAGCGGAATCATCTACGACAAGTGCTTTATGTTTGTGATTGTTTTTCAGACGATTCAAAATCGGAATAATTGACGAAATACAGGTAGGGCTGTCTTTGGGAATATAATCGATAACGGTTTTTGCCAATACTCGTTCTCGGGTTATCTCATCCATTAAAGCGGTAAGTACGATCACTTTAATATCGACAGAAAGGCAAACATCAATTATTTCGCCATCCTGCCCGTCAGGAAGGCAATAGTCGAGAATCGCACACAGGAATTCGGTACTTTCATCGAGAACTTTTTCGGCCTCGGCAATACTTTCCGTCAGGACTGGGGTAAAACCTGCTTTTCTTAGTTCAATTTCAATAATACGTCGAAAAGGTCGGCTATCTTCAACGACTAATACTTTCTGTTCCATTTCCCAAACCTTTGGATACGCAGCCGAATAAGTGAGCTGACTTAGACCGCGCATTATGAGCTATTTTGTAAATAGATACAAATATGACTATACGTGTAAGGTATTTTAGTGAATTAGTCTCAGTATTATTAAAGTCTTATAATGATAATTACTTGTAAAAAATGTTGCGGTTATTGCTGGTGGTGAAATTTATATAAGTTAAAACAGAGGCTTGTCGTCGAAACATAACTCTTGTTAAATGACTTCGAAATAGATTGTTTTGCAGGCGGTTTGTGTGTCAAGTGTGCATATTGGTGCCATATATGCTTAATGTCTAATGATATTGCTGCATATTAAATATGAGTGATTTATATTTACAGAAACATTTAGCCAGGAAATATAAATTTTTGGTGTTTTGCTTTTCAATACTGAGATTTTGAAGGTTAACAGTGAACATTAATTATCTAATAAGTTAATTTTTAGATTTAATAAACGACGTTCACTTTGATTGTCTTAATACGAGATATGGTTTTTTATCAAGGAAGAAACTTAACAGCTAGCTTTCAATTCTGCTTGTCTAGTTATAAATTAAAGCTAACAAAAAAGTACTTATTTATAGTGGTGTACTACTGAACTAGCGTATAAGCAGGTTTATCAAGATGGTGAATTATTTAGAAGTGGCAGCCCATATCATAGTGATCTGGACACTAGCGGCAATTACACCGGGGGCGAATGTGATATTAACCATGAATACGGCACTGCGCTTCAAGCGTCAGCTTGCGGTTTGGTCTGCATTGGGGGTGAGTGCTGCTGTAATGGTGTGGGGAGCGTTGGGGGCATCTGGAGTCTTGATTATCCTAAAGACATTTCCCTGGCTTTTCACTGTGATGAAAGTGTTGGGCGGTTTGTATCTGCTGTACCTCGGACTGTCACGCATTATCGCTGCTCGCAGACAGAAAAAGTACAGTAAGTCGATCGATGATTATTCCTGCCAACTCTCTCCGATACAGTTATTCCGACTATCGTTTGTGACCAGCCTGCTGAATCCCAAAACGGGTTTGTTTGTTGTCAGCTTGTTCTCGGTGGCATTGCCGGCTTCAATGACCGTAGTGCTATCGTTGATGAGTATGATGTTGATGGGAATGATCACCCTGATCTGGCACTTATTTTTGGTCGTCGTATTTTCAAAACCATCGGCGCAGCAGTTATATCAAAAATCATCACATATGATTGATTATCTGACAGGGGGCCTATTTACTCTGTTTGGAATTAAAATGATCAGTAGTTAGTTGGTTCCTGCTCCGTGCTGTTAGCCCTCCAAGTACTTGGGGGACTAACAGCCTTAAGGAAACAAGCTAGCGCTCACTGGCTATAATGCGGTTCGCTTGTATTTCAAATATTCTGGTTCCCAGAAAGTACTTTCAATCTTTTCAAGCAACTGTTCATCTGTTCGTTGCGGCGCTGTCTGTTGCTCTATGGCTTTCTTGGCCACTGCTAATGCAATATGGCGCGATACCTGATGAATTTCTTCCAGTGGTGGCAATAAGTTCCCTTCCCCGAACTGGGCAAGTGGCGAGCATTCCGCCAGGGCCCGGCTGCTTGCCATGAGCATTTCGTCGGTGACGCGGGTGGCGCCACTGGCAAGCACTCCCAAACCTATACCCGGGAAGATGTAGCTATTGTTACATTGGGCAATAGGGAAGGTTTTGCCATCAAATATCACCGGCTCGAACGGGCTGCCGGTCGCAATCAGAGCATTGCCTTCTGTCCAGCGCAGAATATCCGATGGCGTTGCCTCGACGCGGCTGGTCGGGTTTGACAGTGGCAGCACAATTGGTCGACTGCAGTGGGCGTGCATTTCTGATATGACTTCTTGGCTGAATAGGCCCGGTACACCGGAAACACCGATCAGCACCGTTGGTTTGGCATGGCTGATTACATCCAGCAGGGAGATGCTACCGGTGCTATTCCACGAACTGACCGAGGCAGTTTTCTGGGTAAGCTTCTGCTGGAAACTTAGCAGGTTCTGCATGTCATCAGTTAGCAGACCCCAGCGGTCGACCATAAAGATACGTTCGCGTGCAGCGCTGTCACTTAGTCCTTCGGCAACCATTTGGGCAATAATGGCTTCGGCAATCCCGCAACCGGCTGAGCCTGCTCCGACAAAGGTGATCCGCTGCTCAGAAAGGCGTGAGCCGGCAGCCTTGCAGGCAGCAAGCAAGCTGCCGACGGTCACTGCGGCTGTCCCCTGAATATCATCGTTAAAGCAACAGACTTTATTTTTATATCGATTGAGCAACGGCATGGCGTTCTTCTGGGCGAAGTCTTCGAACTGGATCAGGGCATTAGGCCAGCGGCTTTTTATGGCCTGGATAACCTCTTCGACAAAATCGTCATACTCTTGCCCTGTAACACGCGGGTGACGCCATCCCATATACATCGGATCAGATAAAAGCTGGGTATTGTTGGTGCCAACATCAAGCACAATAGGTAACGTGTTGGCAGGGTTGATCCCACCACAGGCGGTGTATAGTGCTAACTTGCCAATGGGAATCCCCATCCCTCCGATCCCCTGATCGCCGAGTCCCAGGATCCGCTCGCCGTCGGTTATCACGACAATTTTTACGTCCTGGCGGGCAGCGTTATTCAGGGTATCAACCATATTGCCGCGCTCGGGATAGGTGAGAAAAAGGCCTCGGCCGCGACGGTAGATGTTCGAAAATTTTTCACAGGCTGCGCCGACCGTCGGGGTGTAAATGATCGGCATCATTTCTTCGATATGATTCTCGATTAGGCGATAGTAGAGAGTCTCGTTAGTGTCCTGGATATTGCGCAGGAAAATGTGTTTATCCAGATCGTTACTAAAAGTCTGGAACTGGCTGTAGGCTCGCTCTTCCTGCTCGGTAATACTTTCGATTGTTGCCGGGAGCAACCCTATCAGGCTGAAGTTCTGCCGTTCCTCAAGGGAAAAGGCACTGCCTTTATTGAGCAGGGCATTTTCAAGCAGGGTAGGACCGGCATAAGGAAGGTAAAGTGTTTTGTTGTTTTCGTACATGTTGCTGTGAATCCTATTTTCAAACAGTAAGAGCTGCCCGAAAACAGCTCTTATGATGCGGTTAACAGAGGTGAAAGCGGGGTGGGGTTAGATGGCATCCTCCACGGGTACCAATTCACCTTCGACTTCTTCTGGGGAGCTTGAAACTTTGTCAATCAACATGGCGATGACGCCATCGCCGGTGACATTACAGGCCGTACCGAAGCTGTCCTGGGCAAGGTGAAGGACGATTTGCAGGGCAATCATTTCTTCGGTAAATCCCATCATAGAACCTAGCAGGCCAACCGACGCCATTACGGCACCACCCGGCGCACCTGGTGCTGCCACCATAGTGATGCCTAGCATGGCGAGAAATGGCAGTGCCTCAAGCAGGCTAGGTACAGGGCCCGCTCCGGTCATGATGATGACGGCGACAGCGACACTGGCGATACTGATCACTGAGCCTGACATATGGATGTTGGCACAAAGCGGTACGACAAAATTGGCAATGGATTTCGAGACGCCATTACGTTTGGTTTGCTGCAGGGTAACCGGCACCGTAGCCGCAGAGGACATAGTACCGACGGCAGTAAAGTAGGCCGGCATCATTGTACGTAGAATTTTTAATGGTGAGCGCTGCAGAGCAACACCTGTGGTTACAAACTGGAAACTCAACCAGAACCAGTGCATCGCCACAACGGCAAGCAGTACGAGACTGAAGGTTTGCAGGGTAGCAAACACAGTGCCTTTAACTGTCATATCGGCAAATACGCCTGCAATGTAGAACGGCAGAGCCGGGATCATCACTTTGTTCAGGAACATTTCAATGATGTCACGTCCCTGATCGCTGACCTTTTTAAGCTGATCGGCACCCGTATTGGAGATACCCAAACCAAACAGGAAGGCCACGGTCAAAGCCGTCATGATGTTCATTATCGGCGGGATCTGAAGCGCGAGAAACGGAGTGAGAACGGTTTTGGCTTCAGGCAGTTCACCGGCACCGCTGAGTAAGATAGGAAACAGGCTTTTGGCAACCAAAAAAGCAAGAATACCTGCGCCTAATGTTGACATGTAAGCGAGGCCCACTGTTTTCCCAAGCAACTTTCCAGAGTTTTTGGGGAGGCTCGCAATGCCGCTGGTGACATAGAAGAGGATGAGTAAAGGAATGGTAAATGTAATTAACTGACTAACCAAAAATTTAGCAGTGATTAGTCCTCGAACTATTACTTCTGGAGCAAACATACCCATTAGTATGCCTATTAATATTCCACACAATAACTTAATTATTAAGTTCATCTTATTGACCTTTAATTTATTAGGATACGAGTTTCTTATAATTATATATTGGCTTATTTTTACTTTGGGTTTAGCTATTAACATTAAAAACAAGTTGTATTCAGTCAAACTATTGTTTAGTTAAACGAAAAGACAGATAAGTGTTAAAAATGTTACTAGCCGATAGTATGGTGATATGTATAGCTTGTGAAATGCTTAAAAAAATGGCTTGATTATAAAAAAGCATCGGGTAGATTTGGGGCTTTGTGATCAGCTTAATAGACAATTGTTAATAATTGATTGACCCTTAGTGCAAGCAATATATAGCCTATAATTATCACTGCAATCACTGATGTTTTGTATTGAATTATTTAGGAATGATAACAGCTGTATAATTATTATTGAGAAAGATTAATGAAAAATATTGAAACAAAATGGCTAAAAGACTTTCTTACTCTTGCTGAATTGCAAAACTTCTCTCACGCAGCTGCTGTTCGTAATGTTACCCAACCTGCATTTAGTCGTCGAATTAAATCGCTTGAAGCCGAGCTAGGTTTAGTATTGATCGATCGTAGTAAATCACCAATTGAACTTACTCTGTGTGGCAAGCAGTTTAAGACCACGGCCCATTCGATACTTTATCAATTAGATGAAGAAGTTAACCGGTTGGCGGGCAGCTCTTTCCACGGCCGGCATACCGTGCGGTTAAGCGCCGCACATTCAATAGCGATTAGTGTGCTGCCTCAGCTACATTCATGTTTGTTCGATCCCAAATTGAACACAAGCCTATCTGTTGATGCGAATGAAGTGGACGATGCAGTCGAACTACTCATCGATGGCAAATGCGACTTTTTGTTTTCTTTTTATGAAGACAGGCTGCAAATTGCGCCTTACCGTTCAATCCATCTCGGTCGTAGTTATCTGTATTGTGTCTCTGCGGTAGATGACAGCGGAAACCCGCTTTTTGATCTCGCGACCAATGATAACGTCCCATGTTTGGACTACACACCAGAAAGCTATATGGGCAGAGCATTGCATCGTGCTAATAGCAAACTTACGCCTAATACTGTTTGTACATCGTCGATGACTGATTTTATTAAAGCGTTAGTCTTACAAGGTAAGGGAATAAGTTGGCTTCCTGACTATGCGATAAAGCAAGAATTAGCTTCTGGCCAGTTGAAAATATTGACTGAGCGGGAGCCTGTTCCATTAGATTTATATGTTTACCGCTATTATTCGAAACTGCATTCATCATGCGAAGCAATGTGGAGTGAATTAAGTAAAATAGGTCCGATCATCGAAGGTGGGATCTAATGATAAATATCATATAACTAATGGTGTTTATTTTTTAAGTGAAACTTATATAGAAAAAAGGGCTAGAAACTAGCCCTTTTTTTCAATTTTAGCTATACAACTTAGCTTTGTATTCAGGGTGCATTAGGTTTTGCACCGAGAAGATTTCGTCCAGTTGCTCTTCTGCAATCAGATTACGCTCCAGTGCAACTTCTTTAACACTGCGGCCAGTTTCTGCACAGATTTTACCGACAATGTCACCTTCATGGTGGCCAATGAACGGGTTCAAGTAAGTAACTATACCGATAGAGTTGAAGACGAAGTTTTCACATACGTCTTTGTTCACTGTGATGCCTTTGATGCACTTATCAGCTAGGTTGATACAGGCATTGTTCAGTAGTTCAATTGACTCAAAAATAGCCTGGCCAATAACAGGTTCCATCACGTTAAGCTGAAGCTGACCCGCTTCTGCAGCAAAGGTAACTGTGGTGTCGTTGCCGATCACTTTAAAGCAGACCTGGTTGACGACTTCAGGAATTACCGGGTTAACCTTGGCTGGCATAATTGATGAACCAGCTTGCATTTCTGGCAGGTTCAGTTCGTTAAGGCCAGAGCGAGGCCCAGAAGAAAGCAGGCGAAGGTCGTTACATACCTTAGATAGTTTGACTGCCAGGCGTTTTAGTGCCGCGTGAACGGTAACATAGGCGCCACAGTCAGACGTTGCTTCGATAAGGTCTTCTGAAGGTACACAGTCTAGGCCTGTTGCTTCGGCAAGGTACTTAACAGCCAGCTCCTGGTAGCCTTGTGGGGCGTTAAGGCCGGTACCGATAGCTGTTGCACCAAGGTTAACTTCCAGAAGAAGTGAAGCGGCATATTTCAGGTTCTTGATTTCTTCTTTAATCAAGATGCTGAATGCATGAAACTCTTGTCCTACCGTCATTGGTACGGCATCTTGCAGCTGAGTTCGGCCCATTTTCAGGATATCTTGGAACTCGTCGCTTTTCGCATCAAAGGCTGCCTGTAGATGCTCGATTGAATCGATCATTTTGATAATGCTGTTATAGACAGCAACACGGAAGCCTGTTGGGTAGGCACAGTTGGTTGACTGGCTCTTGTTCACATGATCATTAGGGTTGATGATGTGATACTCGCCTTTATCGTGTCCTTTTAGCTCAAGGGCTACGTTGGCGATAACTTCGTTGGCATTCATGTTGACAGAGGTACCAGCGCCGCCCTGATAAACATCAGAGATAAACTGATCCATGCATTTTCCGGTTTCAAGGATCAGATCACACGCCTCGACAATGTGCTGGCCAACATCGCTTGGGATAGTACCCAGTTCCATGTTAGCTTTTGCGGCCGCTTTCTTGGTATAAACCATGCCGCGAACAAACTCAGGTACATCAGAAATCTTCATAGAAGAGATATTGAAGTTTTGATAAGCACGCAGCGAATGGATTCCGTAATAAGCCGATGCTGGGATTTCTAGTTCACCGAGTAGATCTTCTTCAATACGTACCTTATTAGCATTGTCGAGCATAGCTGTTTCCTTAATTGACAGTGAAATGACACCGACACAATGTTCCTTTTATTCCACAAAGTGAAATGCTTAAAAGTAAGCAACAATGCTTTTATTGCATAGTGGCATCTGTCTATTGAAATTGTTCGTAAATCATTGTTGGCATTATGTTTTTTTATTTTACCTTCCTTTGAGATGCTGAATGTTGCTCACAGAATTAATTATGTGATTGGGGTAGAGGTTTGATGTATTACAAATACACACATTGTTATTTAGTTTGCGAACTGATGATGCCTTTTTCATCAAGCATTCATGTGTTCAGTTATTGTAATGTTGGTAGTGGATGTGCTTTTTGTTTATTTTTTGGTGCTCAGGTTGTTATTTGGTTTTGTTATTGATAATGAAGGGTTGTCATTTATTGTTTTAATGAATGTTCAGTGATCTGTGTAGCAGTATTCCTATGCTGATTTCGCATGACAAGATTAATTTGGGCATTTCAATCAATGCGGAAAGTTAAGTAAAGTCTCTATTAATTAGACAGGTTTAAGATTCATTACTAATAAAATGGATGATATCCACCATTACTTATAACTATATTTGTTTTCTACATGCTTTATTAAATTGAGCTATTCTTTCTCGACGTTGTTTCTTCGTAAAGGTTTACCATGTCAGGTACGAGTATTTATTAATACTATCTAGAGGTAGTGTTTTCTATTGCCAGATAAAAACCTATTAAAAACGAGTAAGTATTTTCTTAATCCTGTATGCACGTCATTACTTTGCAATTCAGTTTAATACTGATGTTGCAATAAAAATATAAAACTAAAGTGAAGGACTTATTATGTTATTACTGGAAATTATTTTACTGCTGGGGTGTATTATACTTGCTGCCCGTTTAGGAGGGATTGGTGTCGGGCTTGCCGGTGGCGTGGGGATGGTTATCGCCGTCTATATTATGGGCCTCTCACCCGGCGCAATACCGGTTTCGGTTATTTTGATTATCATGTCGGTTATTCTTGCCTTGTCTGTTATGCAACAAGCCGGTGGTATGGGGTACATGGTTCAGTGTGCCGAGAAGATGCTGCGCAAGAATCCTAAATATATCAATATCCTTGCACCTGCCACAACGTTTGTCTTAACTACTCTTGCAGGCACAGGTTACACAGCGATGTCGGTTCTGAACGTGATTCAGCAGGTCGCTAAAGATAACGGTGTTCGCCCTAGCCAACCGCTAAGTTCGGCGGTTGTCGCATCACAGATTGCAATCACGGCATCACCTATTTCTGGTGCAACTGCAGCGATGTACGTGGTGGTCGAAAAAATGGGTGTTAACTTCTTTGATGCTATTTGTGTCATTTTGCCTGCGGCATTAGTGGGTTCTGCTGTTGCAGCCTTTATTGCCAGTAAGCAAGGTGTAGAACTGGCAGAGGATCCTATTTATCAAGAGCGTGTGAAAAAAGGCTTGGTAAACTTTAGCTCTGAGGAAGAAAAAGCAGCAGAGCCAACACCAGAGGCTAAACGTTCCGTAATGCTTTTCCTTGGTGGTGTAGTATTTATTGTCTGTATGCTGATGTTTAAATCAGTCATTGGCCACACGTTAGGCTCTAAAGATATTATTGTTATTACCATGTTCTTTATTTCCTTCGTCATGGCGATGACATGTAAAGTGCAGCTAAGCGATATTAAGCATGCTCCAATATTTAAGGACGGTGCTGAATCTCTGATTGTTATTCTTGGTATTGTTTGGTTGAGCTCGACAATTATTGGTGCCCATATCGGTGAAATCAAAGAAGTTGCAGGTGGTGTACTGAGTGACTATCCAGCATTGCTTTCAGTTGTATTTTTCGGCACCAGTGCCTTGCTGTTTAGCCAAGGTGCAACCAGTGCGTTGTTGGTACCTATTGCCGCGACACTAGGTGTTGACGCCGGTACGATTTTGGCTAGTTTTGTTGCGGTCAGTGCGCTGTACATGACTAATATTTACCCGACGACGGCTTTTGCAATTGCAACTGATGATACTGGTTCATTCTTGAGCAACCGCTGGAACGGCTCGCTGATCATTAACCACCCATTCTTCCTGCCGGGTATGCTGGGGATTGTGAGTGCGGTACCTGTCGGCTTCTTCCTGGCGGGGATCTTCATCTAATCATCGATACATAAAAGTGACGGAAATGAAAAAGGTCAGGAGGGTGTTCCTCCTGACCTTTTATTGTCTCTGTGCAGCAGCATCCGGCGGTGACGGCAAGGTTGTCACTGAATTACCGGAGTAACTAAGCGAGCAATATAGGCTTATGCTGCTTCTTCGCTGGTACGGTTATATACCTCACCTGTGCTGTTATACACTTCGGTATCCAGCTCGTTTTCGCTACGACCTACCAAGATAGATACCATCAGATCGCCACAGACGTTTACGCTGGTACGTGCCATATCAAGGATACGGTCGATACCGGCAATGATGGCGAGTCCTTCCATCGGTAAGCCGACGGTTGTCAGTACCAGTGACAGCATGATCAGGCCGGCACCAGGAACGCCCGCAGTACCAATAGAGGCTAAGGTCGCGGTCATGATAATGGTCAGGTAATCTGCAAATGCCAGATCAATCCCGAAGGCCTGAGCGACAAACAGTGCCGCAACGCCTTGGTACAGTGCCGTACCGTCCATATTGATGGTAGCGCCAAGCGGCAGAACAAAGCTGGAGATCCCTTTGGACACGCCCATTTCTTCACGTGCACACTTGATGGTTGCCGGCAGGGTACCAGAGCTGCTGGTGGTGGTGAAAGCAACTGCCGCTGGATTTACCAGACCTTTGATATAAGGGATTGGATTCAGACGGCCAAATACCTTGATAACGCCAGAGTAGAACACGAGAACATGAAGCAGGCTGCCGATGTAGGCAACGGCAATAACCTTGAATAGCGGTAACAGGATGTCCATACCATATTTACCGGCAACCCAGGCCATCAGACCGAAGATGCCGTAAGGAGCAAGCTTCATAACCAGCTCGGTCAGTTTGTACATCGCTTCGGCCAGGCTATCGAAGACTGCAATGGCTGGTTTGGCCTTTTCGCCGCATAAGTTCAGGGCTATCCCCAGACCCAGAGCGAAGACAATGATTTGTAGGATATTACCGGCTGCCAGTGCGCTAATAGGGTTTTTCGGGATCAGATTAAGAATGGTTTGCACTAGGGTCGGCGCTTCTTTTCCATCAGTTGCAGCGGCGGTTGCTGCCATATTCAGGCCTTCCCCCGGAGTCAGCAAGGTTGCCAGGCCCAGGCCGATACTGATGGCAACGGCAGTGGTACCAAGATAAATCGCAACAGACTTCACACCAATACGACCCATCTTACGGGTATCTTGCATCGAAGTGACCCCCACAACCAGCGAGCAGAAAACCAGAGGGACAATCAGCATCTTGATTGCGTTGATAAACAGGGTGCCGATAGGTTTGAGCAGTTCTGCATCTGGCCCCAATATGCTGCCGGCAATTACGCCCAGTACCATACCGACCAGAATTTTCTTCCACAGGGCAAGGTTGCCCCAAAAGCCACGTTGGCTTTGCGTCACTTGTGCTTGTTCCATGTTATTTCCTTGTCCGTTTGCTTATGTTGATTGGTAGAACCGAAGATGGGTTACTACCTGTATCTTCTTGTATGTAATACGTTTAATAAGCGGCTGAACGGGTGTTATCCCCCCTGTGCCTAGGTATTAATAGAGCAAGCTTGATGCCAATTGTTATAACTTTGTTTATATGATTGATTTGTAAATAAAAATTCATTGTTGTTGAGGGTGGTTGTTTGTAGCGAAGGGGTATAACCAAAGGAATAAGTTACCGGTGTGAGTTGTATGTTACTTATTTGTGATCAGTAACTTATCTTATATTACCTAGGTTATAACTTTTCGTTTGGTTATAGGGGTTTAACAAACATCGTTTATAAGGATTGAGCTTTTTTAAGCCGTTTGCTCAAGGCTGGCTGTGAGATCCCCAGTAACTTGGAAGCTAGTGACTGGTTGCCCTGTGCGCGGAGCATGGCCTCGTTAACAAGCAGATCACCGACCTCTTGTAGGGTGGGTAGTGGTCGTTCCGGGTTGAATAGCATGTGTTCGGCATGCGACTCCGGTTCTGGCGCCGCTGTATCTTGAGCCAGTACGCGACGAAACACCTCCATCGACAACATTCGCGAGCGGTGCTGGCTCATTGCATCAAAGGCGAGGGCACGTAATTCACGGACATTACCAGGGAAGTTGTAGTTGGCCAGCAATACCGGCAGCTCCTTGGGGATTGTCGGTTTGTTTTTACCGAGTTCATTGGCTGCCTCCTGAAGAAAGTGCTCGAGCAATAACGGAATGTCATCGTTGCGCTGGCGCAGGGGCGGGATATCTACACGGTGGGTTTTCAGTCGGTAATAAAGATCTTTGCGAAAGTCTCCGTCTTTTTGTTTCTGCGCCAGATCCTGATGGGTGGCGACGACGACTCGTGCCCGAAGGCGTTTAGGTCTGTCACTGCCCAACGGGTAGTACTCGCCTTCCTGCAGTAGCCGAAGAAGTTTTACCTGCGAGGCTTGGCTTAAGTCACCAATTTCATCAAGAAACAGGGTACCGCCCGCTGCCTGTTCGATGAGTCCGGCCCGGGCTTTATCTGCCCCTGTGAATGCGCCGCGATGGTGACCAAACAGGGTATCGGCAAAAACATTGTCATCTAGCCCGGCGACATTAACGCTGATCAGTGATCCCGAGCGGTTGCTAAGGGCATGGATGGCCTTCGCAATCAATTCTTTACCGACCCCGCTTTCGCCGCAGATCATCACTGGCTGGCTGCTGGGAGCTACAGATTCCAGGTACTGGAACACCGAGCGCATACCCTTGTCTTCGGTAATAATTTGCGAAAAGGCTTCGGGGTGTTCAAGGGTATCGGTGAGGAAACGGCGGCGCAGTTCCTGGTTCTCCAGACGCATTTCCTGCATCAGGATAGCGCGCTTGATCCCTTCGATGAGCCGATCTTCTTCAGTTGTTTTGACAAAGTAGTCATAGGCTCCAAGGCGAATACAGTGTACCGCGGTTTCGAGCTGGTTCAGACCACTGATAATAATGACCCCGATCTCCGGGTATTCTTCGACAATTTGCTGTAGCAGAACTTCACCTGAAACGTTGGGCATGGTCAGATCCAGTAGCACCAGACCGATATTTTCCCGCGCAATTATGCCCATGACATCGCGGCTGTCCTGGCACTGGAATATGTGGTTGATCCCTCCCCGACGTTCAAGAACGATACTGAGGCTGCGCAGGAAAGCGGGCTCGTCATCGACCAGCAGTACGCCAAATGAGGGATAGCGGTTGATATTCATGAAAATGTTATTCCTTTATAGCAGGCAGCGAGAGCGTCACACAGGTGCCTTGTTGAAGTTTAGAGTCATAGGCCAAGGTGCCCCCGTGTTCTTGGACGATACTGAAAGAGACTGACAGCCCAAGGCCGGTGCCTCCCTGCTCGCGCTTGGTTGTGAAGAAGGGATCGCTAAGGTGAGGCAGGTGCTCGGGAGCAATTCCCCGTCCCTGGTCGCAGATCTCAAACTTCAGCATGTTTTCCTGAGCCAGATAGAAGGTGCGAACCGAAATACCGCTGTTCGGATTTTCTAGTGCCTGGCAGGCATTGATGATGAGATTGATCACCACCTGTTCGATACGTTGGGCATTACCTTCGAAGCATGGCAGGTTCGGGGCGTACTCAACGTTAAAATGCTGGGTTGATTTCGCAATGGTGTTGTCGACCAGCCGAATGGCGGTCGCGACGACATCATTGAGATCGACTTTGTCAGTGAGCTCGGTCGGCTCCTGGCGGGCAAAATCTCTCAAGTCATCAACGATCCTGCGGATCCGGTGGGTACCGGTTAGCATGTCATCAAGCATCGGCGGGATCTCATCGCGCATTCGGCTATATTCCAGCCCGCCGATAAGAAAGTCACCGTGTTCCTGATAATGTGCTTCGAGAATATCCTCGGCATCTTGGTAGACGTCCTTCAGGATCGGCAGGTTGAGCAGCAACAGGCTACTTGGGTTGTTGATCTCGTGAGCCACGCCGGAAACCAGGATCCCCAGCGAGGTCATTTTGTCAGCCTGGATTAATTGCTGCTGTTGCAGCTGCTGCTCCTGTGTCCGTCTTGCGACCTCCCGGCTTAGTGCCCGATTCCAGAACATAATGATGCTCAGGATTAACAGCAACAAGGTTGAAATAAAAGCCGCTGCCATCCCAAGCTTTTTCCAGCTGAACCCCTGGCTTTCCAAAGGACCCAGCCACTTGTCATAGAGTGCCTGCTGGCGTCCGGTATTTTTTAGGATTGCCAACCCCTCGCTGAACTGGGCCAGCAGTTCTTGTTTACCTTTTAATACGGAATAGCCGTACATCTGGGCACTGAAAGGTTTACCCGCCGGGATGATATTAGAGAGTTCAAGTACCTTGCCCATGTAGAGGCCGGGCAGATTGGCCACCAGCGCATAGTCATTTTGTCCTGATGCCAGCATCCTCAGGGCATCAGCATGGGTATCGACTAAGATAAGGTTCGCGCCGACATTATTTTGCAATAGATAGTCATGCATGATGCCGCCGTTTTGTACGATGACATCCTTGCCTCTTAACTCACTGAGCTCTGAGATTGTCGGTGATCCTTTGCGGGCAAATACGGACTGGTGGACAACAGCATGTGCCGGTGAAAAGTCGTAATCCTTCGCCCTTGCCTTGGAAAAGACCATCCCTTGCAGTGCGTCAATTTCACCGGTTTCCAACCGTCGACGCATTTCGTCCCACCCGCCCAGCTCAATGTTGACTTTGATCCCCATGACCTCGGCGATGGCGAGGGTAAGCTCGGTATTGTAGCCGTCCGGTTCGCCATCCTCGTTGATAAATTCATAGGGAGGGTAGTTGTGATCCCCGCCGATCCGAATCGTATCACCGTGCGCAGAGGCATTGACGGGCAAAGCGATTACACTCATCAAGTATAGAATTGCGAGCAGAAGGGTATTTCTCAAGCTGGTTTCTGCTGTGGGTGGGGCGGATATCATAGGTTGTCCCTTCAGCTGAACGTGTGATTTTTCAGGTACGTTGTCAGCTTTGTCCTGGATGGCTTTGTTATTGATATTTTATAGATTTGTAGCCAATAGCCAAGAGGTTTAACAAAAGGGAGTGATCCCCCCTCAAGTTAGCTTGAGGGGGAGGGAAATGGTATTGCTGTAAAGAATGAGGAGGAGGTTGCGCTATTGAGGCTGCTTGGGACTAAAGTGGCGGATGACCGCGGTAATTTCGTCGATCCGGCGGCTAAAGCTGCGCTTGGATGCCCGTTCATATTCGGTATGGTCGCCATCACCAAAAGGGCCAAAGCCATCGAGGGTAGGGACTCCAGCCCCAGCGGTGACATTGGCATCACTCACCCCGCCACGCTGTTCGGTTTTCAGCGTATACCCCAAGAGTGCCGACAGGGTATCAACAAGCATTTGTTGTTCCTCGCAAGGCATCATGACATCGCGTTGCAGCCCACCGCTAAGTGAGGTGCTGACGCCTTCTATGCCGTGTTGGTTGATGAGCGATGGTATAGCCTCAAGCACGCGTACTTGCTCTTTGGTGTCGGTAAAACGGGTCTCCACCATAAGTTGGGCATGTGGCGAGATGGTATTGGCCCCTATTCCTCCGTTGATCTTGCCTACGTTTACGGTCGTTCCCTTGTCGAGGTCGGTGAGCTCGGTCAAGGCAATGAGCAACTTGGCCGCTGCAAGATTGGCATTTCTCCCGCTGGTGTAATGATTACCGGCATGGGCTGCGACGCCTTCGAGTTCAACACAGAAAGTGGCGACCCCTTTGCGACCATTGACCACTTCGTGATCTTCTCCCGCGGCTTCGAAATCGAGGCAGGCATCGTAGTTGATCGCGAGCTCTCGAGTAAGGAGCTTACTGTCATCGCTGCCCGTTTCCTCATCGCTGACCAACAAGAAATCGACATTGTTAAGTTGCCCATGTTCGGCATAGACGTTGCGCAGTGCGGATAGGGCGACGAAATTACCGCCTTTCATATCACAGGATCCCGGGCCGTAGATCCACTCGTCGTCCTCCCTGAAACCTTCAAAAGTCTGAGGCGGAAAAACCGTATCCAGATGTCCCATCAGCAACAGACGGGGTTTCTCTTTTTCGATGGTGCTGCTGAAAAGGAGGTGGTTACCGATATGCTTACGATAGAATACCGTTGTCGTCATTTCAAGCTGTTCTAGCCACTCTTGCATCAGCTTGCCATTGGCATCGACGCCTGCTTTATTTTGGGTCCATGAATTCACTTCTATCAATGCTTTTAGATCAGAAAAATCGGGACTTTTCACAACATGATTCCTTCCGCAGATTTTGTGATTGGCAGGGATTCCTTATGGAGAATTTCAACCTGGCTCACTGTTATTAAATATATGCAACAATATGATCTGCAATCATCTTACTACTGTGTTCATCTTGGTTGTATTCTCAAGTGGCATATTTTTGAAGTGCGAGTGATTAAGGAGTAACTCATGCCCAACCACCGTGTCGGTTTATGGATGTATCAAAATTCAGGCGGAACAGAGATAGAGCGGAAGATTGTCGCTCAGTTAAAAGACAGAGATATTGAAGCGATTACTGGGCTGGACTTGAATCATGCCTCGGCACACAACGGCAGTATTTTCTGTAACGGTCATATGATGGATGAGCTTGACCTGTTTTTTTCCTATAACGCTGGTCAGCAGAGCCCGTTTCAGGTGTACCTGTACCAGACATTGAGCAGTATGATCCCGACAATCAACAACTATCCGGCGTTCGAACTGACGGAAGACAAGTTTCGGACGGCACATTTACTTAAGAAACACGGTATACCCACTTCGGATTATATTGTTTGCAACAAGAACAATATTGAGCAGCTCAAGGAACACCTGCGTTTTTGGCAGGGGCAGGCAATTTGCAAACCCGTAAATGGTTGGGGCGGTAACGGGATCATTAAGCTGGAAAGCGAACGCGATTTGGACTTGCTCCATCCTTATATCACCAAACAAAGCTCTCCACAGTTCTACATCGAGCGGGTGATAGAGAATGATTTCAGTGATTACCGTATTGATATAGTCGATAACAAGTTTGTCGCCTGCTACGGCCGCAAAGCCGCTGCGGGAAGCTGGAAAACCAATGTGACCAGTGGGGGCAGTGTTATTAGACGAGAGCCAAGTCCTGAGGTGATTGAGCTAGCTTTGAAAGCGGCCAAGATCACCGGTTTGGAAGTGGCGGGTGTCGACATTATTTATGATATCGAGCATCAGCAATATGTGGTACTGGAAGTCAATGGTATCCCGGCTTTTGCCACTCCGGATCAAGAGCTCGCGGGACTGAATTTCAACGATACCAAGATTTCGTATCTGGTCGACCTTATCGAGCGCACAGTCAGTAAAGACAAAACGGCTGAACTAGACGCCCCTGCCATCGACCTTGCTGCGATGGAGCTTGCAGCAGCTTCCAGCCTTCTTGCTAAGGAAAAAACACTATGAGCCTTTCAATGTCGTCGTTACCCAAGATCGGTATGTTATATCTAGATCATGTGCTGCGCTTTTTTGATAAGTCCAACTTCAAGGGCTGGCCAGATAAGATTGAGCAGGTGGTTTACCACTGGGGGAACGATAAGCAGCGTTTTATTGACGAAGTCAAACGCAAGAAAATTGAGGTGCTGATCGGTAATGTGCCGGCAACGGCGTATGAAACGTTCCGCGAGATTGCCCGTGCTTTGCCCGAGGTGAAGTTTATTCCGTCTTTGGATACCCAGTTCAGCAATAAGTCCAAAGAAAATGTCACGCACTTCTGTGAAAAGTACCAGCTGCCGATCCCGAAAACAAAGATCTTCTATCAGGTCGATGAAGCACTGGATTACATCAACAATACCCAGTATCCAAAAATCGTGAAGCGCTCTTATGGCGCTTCGAATTATGGTGGATACTTTGTTCATAAAGTGGATAGCGCCGAGGAAGCGGTACGCCTGTTTTCCGAGAAGCGTTATTACCCTGCCTATATTCAAGACTTTGTACCGATGAAGGCCGATATTCGGGTAATGTTGGTGGGGCACCAGCCGGTATGTGCTTTTTGGCGCCGCCCTCCCGAAGGGGAGTGGCTGACCAATACGAGCCAAGGTGGCAGTATGGATTACCAGAATGTACCACAGGAGGTACTGGATCTGTCGGTAAGGGCATCTAAAGCGGCCAATGCCGAGTACTGGGCCTGTGATATCGCTGTCAGTACCAAAGATGAATATACCATTCTGGAGTGTGCGACAGCATTTGCCGCCTTCCCGTATATCCGTGACTGGATAGGACAGTATCTGATGTGGCTACTGGCTCCCCAGCATTTCGATAAACCGTATTTTGCCCATAAGAACTGGGAGGAGCTGGGCAAGATTGATGCCTCGCTGCTGCGTACGATGCGTCATATTGCCTTCGGTCATGCCAGCCCATCGACGGATACCGGTGAATATGCACCGGCCGATGAGCAGTATTCGCTGCACCGGACCAATGACATGCATGGTGAAGAATGGCCAAGTGAAGCGTGGAATTTTCAGGGCCGACATCATACAGCCAGCGCGAATCCGTATGAACCTCAGGTCTCTAATCTAGTTGAACAACCAAAGCAACAGTCAGACGTATTAACGCAAGTGCTGCCTCAAGAACGGCAGCTTGATAGCGGGATTGAAGATCATGCCGTACTGGACGATCTTCAAGAACAGCAATCCTTGCCTGCCGATATCCCCGAACCAGAGCAGCTTGTGGCATTCTTCAGGAGCGTAAGGGGAATAGGCCAGACACTGGCACAGGAAATTGTCGATACCCTAGGTGTTGCAGGTGTCTTGCATGTGCTGAACCATGAACCGCAGCAACTCACTACGTTCCGAAATCTGAAGCAGAAAAAACTGGAGGCTATTCTTAGCCAATGGCATGAAAGCGAGCTGGTCGGTTAGGGAACGGTCATGAAGAAACAATATCTGTCTTATCAGGATACGATTGATTTTTTGGCTCAGGCGATGGCTAGGTATCCGAATCTGATCCGGCTGGAAAGCATCGGCGATACCCATGAAGGCCGCCCTATTATGATGGTGACGGTGTCTCAGGATGTCGCCTATGCGGATTTAAAACCGGCTCTGCTGTATTCCGGTACGATTCATGCGCGGGAGTGGATCGGCATCGAGCTGGCGGTGAACTTCATTCAATATCTGCTGGACAATTATCCCAGTAATCCGGATGTGGTTGAGGCACTGACTCGCAACACGTTATATATGGTGCCGTGTTTAAATCCAGATGGCTTTGAATACTCACGCCAGCATTTTTCTTTCTGGCGCAAGAACCGGCGGGATAATGGTGACGGTACATTCGGGGTGGATCTGAACCGTAACTTTGGGATCAACTTCCGTCGTTCTACCGATACCCAGTCGAATATCTACGGTGGCCCGGCGGCATTTTCCGAGCCGGAAACCCAGGCCATCAAGCAGTTCGTCGAAAGCCACCAGAATATCCGAATTGCCTTGGATTACCATTCACAGGGGAATGTGTTCTTCCCCGCCCATAAGTTTAATCATGAGGCGGAAATCGAAGGCACGGACCTTAATATTTTGTGTGCCAATATGGCGCAGGAAATTTATAAGGTCACCCAGCGGCAATATGGTATTCATCGTGGCAAGCCCCCTGCCAACCTGATCCATGGCAGCGGCAGGGAGTACTATTATGACCGCGGGATCTTGTCGACAGTGGTGGAGGTTGGCAGCCGGAATATTCCTGACTACCTGATCAATATGTCGCAGAGTGTCGATGAAAATATCCCGGCTTTGTTGTATGCGCTTGATAGCGCGATCAACTATTCAGACTTGGCACCTAAGCGGCCGGAAAATTTCTCGACGAAAGGCGTGTCGGCCAACCAGGTTGAGTTGGTATGGGATCGCTCGCCGGATGATGACGGTTGTTATTATCAGGTGTACCGCAGTGAGTCGCCGAAGTATCACTGCACCCGAGAAAACCTGATTGCCATAACCTCGCAGAATGAATATACCGACAAGCAGTTGAAATCGGGCCATCGCTATTATTACAACCTGCGCAAGGTTGATCGGGTAAGCCGGATCAAGTCACCGTTTGCACCGGAAGTGAAGATTAAGACCAGCCTCGAAAAGGATGAGTTTGCGTTTACCCTGTTCCCTAAACCCGAGCAGATTGGTTATGTCGGCGAACTGACCCAGACACATAATGCCGAGCACTTTGGTTATAACTCCCTATTTATCGGGGTCAATAAAACCAAGGGCGTATGCTATGGGGTTATTGCTTTCGATATGGACCGTATTCCTTCTGATGCCATCATCAAAGATGCGATGTTTTCTCTGTACCCGATGAATCGGGTTGGGGCGAAAATTGAAAACTATGGCGAATGGTCGGTCTCGATCCTCAATCCGGATGATATCAATCAGATCACCAGCTACGACGATATTCATGCTGCGGCGCCGCTGCAGACGTTAGGCGATGCGATTGATTCGGATCAGCTGACTCAGGGGATCTGGAAGAGCTGGCGTTTTAGTGCGATGGAAAAGCAATTGGTACAGGATCAGCTTGAGAAAGGCCGGTTGCTGCTTCGATTGCAGGGGCCTGATCGCCTGCCGCTGAGCAATGATTCGCAAATGATGCAGTTTGATATTGGCTATGGCCGCTTTGGCGGCGGTATCCATTATCGGCCGAGTCTAGATCTTATCTATACCCGGCGTCCTTATCAGGTGGCACTGGCGGCGACAGATTGTCATACCATCAGCCAGTCCGAGCCGCAGCAAGGTGTATTACGCTGCGGCTTTGATACTGAGGGCAAGACGGTATTCGGTCAGGTTGCCTTTTCGTTGTCCTGTATCAGTGACGACATCGAGATAGTGATCACTCAGGCCTATTTTGTGATTGAGAGCGAGTCACTGCATGGGATCTCGCAGCCGATGCGGTTTACGGTTGAAATAGCCGAGCTTGATGATCTGGATGTCGACAGCGTCAAACAGCGGGAAAAGATTGAGTATCTTGGCTATGAGGTTAGCAGTCAGGAGCTTGAGAAATCGTCACGACAGACGTTTATGTTCGATAGCTCGGCAAGGCAGCATCTGGAGTCGTTCCACAGCGAGAAGAAAACCGTCAATTTAATCATTCGCGCCACATCGGCATCGCGACAGAATGACGCGATAGTGAACTGGCAGCCTTTGGATAGCGATAAGCGCCCGCAGCTGGTGATTGAATATATCGAACGCCGCAAGCAGGCGCTCGATACGCCTCAGGAGCTTCAGGCAACGCTGGAAGATGGTTTGGTTAAGCTGACGTGGGCTAATCCGGATCATCCGGATTTTGTCGGTGCCTATGTGGTACGTAATAGTTTTCACCCACCACGTTCACCGTTTGATGGCGTGAAGCTGTATGCCGGCAAGGACAACTATACTTTCGACCGTTTTGGCAATGCCAACATCCCGAAATACTACTCGGTGTTCAGCTACGACAATGTGCCGAATTACTCGGTGCCGGCAACGCTGAAATTCAGTACCGATGAGGTAACGCCGGTGGTGTATGATGAGTTCGAGCCACAGGATGAAATCGAGAAACGTTACCGCGATGGGGATTAACAACTCGGTTTGACGCTGATAGTCAAAAGCCGTTCGTACAGCACATTTGAACAGTGCGTGCGAACGGCTTTTTTCGTATTGGTGTGCTAGTCAGGTTATTTAACTATTGCCTTGCCAGATCATCTCACACTGTCGGCTGCCGTCTTTGGCGAGCGGCTTTTCGACCAGCCAACGCAGTGGTGATACGACTGGGCTGGTGGTGAAGCGAACCGATGTTTCCAAAATCGCCGAGAGCGGCACCGAGAAGTCAAAGTCTTCGAACTGGCCGAAAATTTCTACCGGGGTTTGCAGGCTGAAAATCTGGGCTTTTTTCGAATGTGGTCTTAGGTACAGCGAAAAGGCCCGGTCGGCATAGCTGGCATCAAACTGACCGTTTACCTGAATACGGGTGGTATCGAGCAGTAGGTCACGCTGCTTCATGGTGCCTTGGTTGATATCCAAACCCGCGGCGACGCAGTTTAGCAGCGACGGATCGTTATTGGTAAAGTTCGGAATAATGGCATCGGTCAGACTGACGGCCCACAGGTCAATCAGATCGGCTTCAAAGGCTTGGGGCCAGGCCGCAAAACCAATAAAGCCGTTGGCATTATTCATCAGGCTGTCGGGCGAGTTAGCCAGGCTAGTCAGGTTGAACTGGGTACTGATCCGGCCATGCATCCCTGTTTCGGGAGCGACGCGCCGTGCCAATATCCCGTAGTCAAAGTTGTTAATATTGCCTTGTAGGCCAATATCGAACATCTCGCCTTGGGATTTGATCTGACTGGTCAGGTTGATATCCCCTCCCGGCAGCTGAATATGCATCGGTTGTAGCTCAAACACACCGTTTTCCAATTGCCAATGTAGCTGACCGGCTCCGAGCCAATCATTCCCCGAGCGTACTTCATCGACGTCAAGCTTAAAGCGTGCATTGGCAAACTCCAGACCTTCAGGGCTGATCACCGGGACGGCTTTGTTTTTGGGAGGATAGTCTTTGGTAGTATCTTCTCCGATCTTACTGTTTTCGCCGGATATTGCAGTGTTACTGTCAGCAGCCCATGCCTTCCAGTCGTTGACCTTGAAATCGTTAAGCTGAATAAACGGCGCATGAAGCGCCAAATCGATTTCCGGTCGGGCATTGGGTTTGAGTGGCGGTAGGACAGTTCCGCTTCCGGTTAGTTTGCTGTCATTAACCTGAACCAGCATATCGCGCAGGTGGTAGCCAAGATCATTGAGCGATAGTTTGGCGGCCAGTGTTACTGGGCCGTATGGCGGTAGTTCTACACCAGTGAAGGCATTGAATCGAGTCAGGCTTGGAGTGAAAGCATCAAACTCGACATTGAGCTGTTGCGGGTTTACCGGTAGCGCAACATTGGAACTGGCATTAAATCGCATATCGCCCAGTGTGACGGCTAAATTGACCGGCATGGTGTCCCGACCGTCATTGGCCTCTTTGAGCGAGATGGAATTGAGTTTGATGGTAGCTGCTTGCCCCCCGGCTTTGCCGGCCAGCTCTAGCCTTGTCGCTGTGTCGGGACCGGTAACAAAGTAACCGTTATCCAGATAGACATCCAAGGCTTTACCTTTATAAGTATCGGCAATGCTAACGGCGCCACCAAACAGGCGGGCATCCACTTCGGTATGTTCCATCAACTCCAGTACAGTTCGTCCAGATAGCGTTACCGCGATCTGGGCGCGTTTCAGGCGCATATCGAGCTCATCGGAGATATCAAACTGCGACAGGATAGCGCCGATATCCGGGTCGTTGACGGCAAGGTTTAGCTTGGCACCAATGGTAGCGGCATCGATATTAAAGGCCAAATCACCCAGATAGCGACTGCCGGCGTAGGAGGCCGAAAATGGTGAGGCGGGCATCTGGCCATTGCGGATCTGTCCTTTGAAGGCCATGCTCTCCATCTGCTGTTTGGCCCATTTCAGTTTGTCGACCTTCAGTGAGATATCGGCATCGGCTATCACAATTTCATTACTAAGCAGGGGAACATCAAGGTTGACCCCTTGCGTCGGTACGGTTTGCTCAACCTGTGGCAGTTCCTGGTCATTGACGAATTGACCGAACTGGGTGAAGTCTAACTGTTGGAAATGACCGTCGAGGATCAGGAACGGGCGGTGCTGATCCGGACGCCAGCGCATCGAGACATCCCCTTGGCTGTGCATCAGCGACAATTTCGGCATGACCAGATCGATCCAGCCGTCCTGGTAGCTGAGCTTGCCGTCGATATTGATGGCGCCGCTGATGTTTGCTTGTGTGCCAAGCCAGGGGCTGAGCTTGCCGGCATCGTTGCTACTGGCAGTGAGGTTGAACCAGCTTCCTTCCTGCCAGCGGGTTTGTTTCAGTAAGCCTTCGGCATTGATCTCGAGCACCGGGCTGGATAAATGGAAGCGTGTCGGCCAGTCATTGCCATTGATAATATCGCCCAATGAGCCTGCATTGGCGGTAATTGTGGTGTTAATTCCCATTAACTGACCACGAATATCGGAACTAAACGGCTGGTTGATCCCGGCTTTCAATCTGGCCTGATCAATACTGAAGCTCGCTTCACTGCCCCATTTTACATTGGCATCGTCGATCGAGAGGGCTATTTCACTGTTTTCCAGCCACTGCGAAAGTTTGGTGCCCTGGGTGGTGACCTTCAATTCGGCAGCGGTTAGGTAGCCCTTGGCATAGGGCATACCAGTTAACCAGCGCGCCATTTCGCCCAGCGGGGAGTCTTTGGCAGCCAGAGAAATATCGACGCTCGAGCTCCACCCTGTTGCATCGATGGTTGCCATACCACGGAAAGGCACTTCAGCGATGTCGGCCGTCATCGGTGCCGACAGTTTGCCCTCTTTACCTTCGACGGCCAGGGATAGGTTTTCTACTGGCGTGCCCAGTCCTTTGATTTCATGAATTGCCAGATCGAGGCGGGTGGTGGTTTTCATCAACCACTGATCCAGTGCCCGTTGTAACGGTGACTGAGCCGGGGCGGCACTGTAAGCACGCATCATCATGGGTTGAGGCGGTTCAGGTTGCAGCCACGGTCGGAGGTCGATCAGCGGGATCGTCAACTCGCCATTGATAGTGTTGTGATCGTCCAGCCTGATATCTAAATAGCCGCTGCCCTGGGTGATCGGGCTGTCGATGGTGAGATCCTGGACTGCAATATGATTGGCCGAGGCACTGACATGGCTGGTAACGCTTAGCGGGGCGATGTGCTTTACATCCAAACCCAGGAGATCTTCTATCGGCTGGGTGTCCTCCCAGTGCAGAACGACATCTGCCTCGGACTGCCCTTGGTGCGGTGGGACTATGTCGGCGGCAATATTAAGCTCGGCGCCGGCAAATACTCCTTTGGCTTGCACGTTGCCACGCTGGTGATTAATTAAGGATTCCAGCTCACCGAAAAGCTCGAGGTTATACTCCTGACCCATCGTTGAGCCTTTGGCGGTGAGTTGCCAATCTGCTCCTGACTCTGGTGACTGCGCCGCATTAGCCGTAGCTTCCTCATCGATAGAGAAGCTGCTGAGCTCCAGGGTCTCTAAATACCAATCAAAGAATTGCCCTTGGCTTTGGTCACTGTATACCAGCGAGATATTCTTAGCCGATATATGATCTTTCAGGTGAAGCTTGAATCCAGAAGCATCTGCTTGCAGGGATGGGTTAGGTGATGCTCCTGCTTGGGTCGGGATCTGGGGCAGAGCAAATATCCAATTGCGCTCGCCATCATAGCTTTTGCCAAGATTTAGGCTGATATCTTCCAGTGCCAGATAGTCAATTTCCAGTGTGCCGTTTAACAGCGGTAAGATTGATATCTTGGCATTGAGCAAACCGGATGTGAGCATAGGCTGCCAGCTGAAGGCGTCAATGTTGGCAATATTGACGCCGCTTAGGCGCACTTCGGGACTGAATGACAGCAGCAGTTTCATGTCACCGTTTATAGTGGCATCACGGTGCAGGTTATCCGATAGCCATTGGTTGATCTGTTCACGGTGGGGGGTGAGATCAAGCTGGATGCCGTAGCCTAGTGCAGCCGTCGCGACTACTACTGGGCTTAGCAGGGCAACGCCTACCCATTTTGTGACTTTTTTTAGAGTAAATCGACGGCGTGGTATCGCCGATTTTGAATCTGTCGATGTTTTTTCTTGGCTCATAAATAAGGGGAGATAGTTACCGTCTGGCGATGATTAATTGACTGGTTTTTAATGATTGGTGTCTATACTCAAACGGCTTCAAGATGCTCTGAATCCTGCATTTTGAAGCCGTTTGAGTATATAGTCTAAGATACCACGAGAGCGGGGAGTGCCGATACGCCCGGAGCGAGAAATTGACACGCAGATAACTATGGATAAAGAGGTTGTTACACCAGGTTTTTCCTGTCGCGCTCTCTCGTTTAGAGTCCTGCTGAACTAGATAATTAATTTTATTGATGGAACGAATGACTTTCATCGATTTGAGTCATGATACTATGTTCATTAGACTGCAAAGGTCGGAAGATCTAAGGATGATGGGTGTATGACGCAACAGATCAGCAGTGTTTTGGCGTTAAGAGAGCTAGGCTCGGGCTTTGAAAGTTCGGAGCAATATTTCTTGACCTGCACAATAAAGCAAGGCGAGCACCTGGCGATATTTGGCCCTTCCGGGTGTGGGAAAACCAGTTTGTTACAGGTTCTTGCCGGTCTGCGCCCGCCTGCCAACGGCTCATTTTCATGGCAAGGCAAACCTATTGATGCTGAATCCCTGAGCTGGTGGCGGCAGCAGTTTTGCTACTTGCCGCAGCAACCGGTTATGGGGGCTGATAGCCTCGGGGAGGCGCTGCGCCTGCCGTGGCAGCTAAAGGCGGCGAAACTCCCTGTGCCAGATGATCAGCAATGCCAGGCTGTTCTCGATAGACTTTCCCTTTCTCATCCTCTTGATAAGCAGGTTTCACAGCTTTCCGGTGGCGAAAAGCAGCGACTGGCAATTGCCCGCGCACTTTTGATGGAGCGACCGCTATGGCTACTCGATGAACCGACTTCTGCGCTTGATCCGGACAGTCGGAATCAGGTGATTGCACTGCTTTCAGAATTACCAATGACATCCGTGTCGGTCTCACATGATCCGGTCTGGCTGCAAGCCTGTCATTATCAACATGCAATGGGAACTAACCATGGATAATGCGCTGAATATAACGAATCTCGCCCTGTCCGGTTTTTACCTGATGCTGCTGGTTCCCCTATTTTTGTTTCACCGTTGGCAACTTGGCCTGAACCGCGTTTTGGTTGAAGCCGTACTGCGGATGACACTGCAGCTGGCGATAGTGGGGCTCTACCTGCAAACCTTGTTTGATTACCAGAGCCTAGGACTCAATGTGTTGTGGCTGTCGGTAATGGTTTTGGTTGCCAGTTACAGCATCTGCCGACGGGCTGAAGTCAAGATCAAGAAAGTGATACCGGCTGTTATTATCGGATTACTTGTTGCCTTGCTGGTGGTATTGCCGGCTATGCTGGCCGGGGTGATCCAGGCTGAACCCTGGTGGCAGGCCAGATATATGATCCCGGTGGCGGGGATGCTGCTGGGTAATTGTCTGACAGCCAATGTCATGGCCTTGGAGCGATGGTATAGCAGCTTGAAAGAGAAGCAGGATGAGTACCAGTTTTACCTTTCTCTCGGGGCTCCAAATCCGGTGCAGCCTTTTATCAAAACTGCCGTTAAGGCGGCGTTGTTGCCTCAGTTGGCGTCGATGAGTACGTTAGGGATCGTTAGCCTGCCGGGTATGATGACCGGCCAGATCTTAGGCGGTACCGAGCCGCTGTTGGCGGTGAAGTACCAGTTGGCGATCATGGTGGCGATATTCCTTTCTGCGACTCTGTCCGTGGCGACCTCACTGGCTGTAGTGAGCCGCTATGCCTTCAATCGTTATGGGCAACTGGTAATTTAATTCTGAATGAACGCCATCAACTATATAGATTGCGAATTGGAGTTGTTATTTTCATTACGAAATCAGTAATTTGAAGTGTAAGCGTTACCGTTAGTGATGTTATTTGTTGTGATAATGAAACGATGTTTGAAATGAAAGTTAAGATTGAAAGGATAATAGTTTTCTAACTATATTATTTAATAATCAGAGTGAATACTAAGAGAAGGGAGAATATATTCCCCTACCATTAGGGGAAATATAATCATGGTCTATCTAACTTACTGAATGAAAAGCCAGAAAATCTTACTGAAGGCCAACGAACTCTAATAACTGCTTAGAGTCATCATTACCATTTAAGAAAGATTCATTTAACCAATAGGTTCCTTGTTCAAGGTCTTCTTGGCTATTGCCTGCCAAAACAAGGCTGGCGCCTAGCTCGTACTGCGCCTCGGCCTCGCCGTTGTTGGCCGACTTCTCGAGCAATTGCAAAGCACGTTGTTCATTTTGAGGACAGTGCTTACCTTGTTGGTATAAAGCGGCTAAATAAAACTGGGCATAGCGATCATCAAATTTATCGCCAAGCTCCAAATAATAAATAGCATTCTGGTAGTCATTTTCATTTAGATAATACTGATACATTAACTCGGTAATGTCTGCATTATTAGTTGATGACTCTTTTAATATGCCTAAAAACTCGTCAGAGACTGAAGTGTTTAATAGTTTTTCTTCAATTTCTTCCAGGCACAGTTCGTTTTTTTTGTTGTTCATGATTTATTTTTATCCCCTAAAAGCGAGAGGCAAAAATAACAGATTAAACGAATGTATTGAATAAAAGCTCAGTATTCAAAAATTGATAGTAAATCAACAGGCTAGTTTTTGCGTAATATGATTTACTCTTTATTTCAGCGGGTTAATAATTATTGATAATGCGATCTTTGTCACAATAAATGTTGTTGGGTGCTTGATTTTTGAACGAACCTTCCAAAGGTCATACTTTGCTATAGTCGAAATGGGCTGAGACCACCGACAGAGATCCTCTCCCGAGGCTAGCTGTATATAACCAGTTAGCGCGCTCGCTTTTCATTATCTGGGGAGCTGGGAAGCAGGAAGTTAAGCAGGATAGTTATGATGGCTCCGGTAGCAATTCCGGAGTGAAACAAGGTAGCCATCCCACTCGGCAGGTGCTGAAGCAGTCGAGGTTCAAAGGTAACGGCCAATCCAGATGCCAACCCGACACAGACGACCAGGGCGTTGCGTTTGGTGTCGCTGGCTCTAACCAGCATTCGGATCCCGGTATAGGCAATCATCCCGAACATCACCAATCCCACTCCGCCAATCACCGGTTTTGGGATGGTGACGGCAAGGGCGGCAAATTTCGGTACCAGACTTGCCATGACCAGCAAGGCTCCGGTCGCGGCTACGACGTAACGGCTGGCAACACCGGTGAGACCGACAATCCCGACATTCTGGCTGAACGAAGCCAGTGGCATTGCCGTTAGCAGGGCAGCGAGCGTACTTCCCAGGCCATCTCCGAGTACCCCCCGTTTGAGATCGTTGCCGGAAACCTTGACCTGGCAGTTATTGCCCAGGGCGATAAAATCACCTGTGGCCTCGGCGATCACCACGAGATAGACCAGACTCATGCTGAGGATCGCTTGCCACGAGAAACTGAAGCCGTATTTGACAGGCTCTGGATATCCAATCCACTGGGATGAAGCGATTTGCTGCAGGTCGACCATGCCTAAGAGGAGTGCCAAAAGGTAGCCGCTGGCTAGGCCAATGACGATTGCTGCCGCGGCCAGTGTGCCACGGCAGAAAACGGAAACCACAATCACGATTGCCAGTGAAACCATGGCCAGAAATAGCTTCGGTAAGCTGGCAAATTCTGTACTGGATGCAGGAGCATCACCTATCCAGTTCATGGCCACCGGCAAAATCGTTAAACCTATCAGGGTAACTACGACGCCGCTGACAACCGTAGGGAACAGTTTTCGAACCTTATCCATATAAAAGCTGGCCGTAATGACAACCAGAGAACCCAGCAAAGCGGCCCCCATAATGCTGCTGATACCACCGTTTTTACCTATAGCCATCGCCACGCCCAAGAATGCGAAGCTGGATCCCATGACTACAGGTAGGCGGATCCCGACAGGCCCGAGACCAATACATTGGACGATAGTCGCGATACCGGATGCCAGCAGCGAGGCATTAATTAAAGTAACCACCTCATTGGCGGGAAGGCCGAGCGAGGTGCCGACAATCAGCGGAACGGAGACGATACCGCCAATCGAAGCCAGCATGTGCTGGAAGGCCAGTAATAGGGTTAAGCCAACAGGTGGGCGTTCATTGAGCGTATAAATGAGCTTCATACTGGCTTTAGGCTGTTGTTTGGCTGGTTTTGTGGACGCTGTGTCTGGTAGTGAGCGATCAACTGCGCCGTGACAGCGACAGCGATTTCGGCCGGGTGTTTACCTTTTACTTCGCGGATGCCGATCGGGCAGATCATCCGGTCGATAATTGCCTTGCTGTAACCGCGCTGGCTTAGTTGGAAATTAAACCTCTTTCGTTTGGTTTTGGAGCCGATCAGGCCAAAATAAGCGATATCTTGTCGTTTGAGAATTGTGCGAGCAAGGTCGAAATCAAGCTGGTGGCTGTGGGTCATTACCAGGTAGTAGCTATTGGCAGGCATCTGGTTGACCTCACTGACCGGATCGTCACTGACTAATTTCGTTGTACCCGCCGGGATCTGTTCGGGGAATGCATGGTGGCGCTGGTCAATCCAATTTATCCGAAAGGGCAGGGTCGAGAGAATATGAATTAAGGCTTTACCAACATGGCCTGCCCCGAAAAGGGCAAGGTGGTGTTCCTGTTGCTGAATCGGGTCGAAGCTGAGCGTGGTGATGCCGCCGCAGCATTGACCAAGGCGGGCACTGAGGTTGAAGTGTTCGATTTTTAGCTGACTATTTTCATGAAGCAGCATTTCCCGTGCAATTTGTATTGCCTTATATTCCAAGTTGCCGCCTCCGATGCTCGCGATAACAGATTCCTGAGTCACCAGCATTTTCGTGCCGGCATTACGAGGTACCGACCCCTTGTCTTCCAATACTGTGACTATCACGCAGGCTTCGCCACGTTCTTCCAGTCGGGCCAGCTCGTGAATCCAGTTATCACCGAACATATGAAGCTCCTTCTTGGTTGAAACTCATTTCATGGCGAGGACGGAGCATGCTTATTGTTGTTTGGGATCCCGGTTGGCGGTGTTATACCAATCTAAATAAATATCTGATCATTTTTCATGGCTAAAATCACCAACTACAGTGTTGGCTATTTTGTAATTAGAACCACTAGTTACTGCAATTTCCGCCTTGTATTTGGCAATTTTTCCTCATGAAAAAGTAGATCATCTACTTATCCAGATTGGTATTAGATTTCGCATTGTCGGTTTGCTGGAGTTTTTTTATTGCCCACAGTACCCGCTCCGGGGTGGCCGGTGTATCGAGTGTTGGTATTGCCCCGCTCTCCGAAGTATAGGAAATCGCATTTTTCAAGGCGCTTAATACCGAGATGGCCAGCATCAGTGGTGGCTCACCAACGGCTTTGGAGTGGTAGATAGTCTCTTCCGCGTTGGTGTTGTGCTCGAGCAGTTGGGTACGGAAATCCACTGGAATATCGGCAATAGTCGGTATTTTGTAGTTTGCCGGACTGTTGGTGGTTAACCGGCCATCTTCGTCCCACACCAACTCTTCCGAGGTCAGCCAACCGACTCCCTGAATAAAGCCCCCCTCAATTTGGCCTTTGTCTATCGCAGGGTTCAAAGATGAGCCAACATCATGACAGATATCCGTGCGGAGAATTTTGTATTCACCGGTTAAGGTATCGATGATGACCTCAGAGCAGGCTGCACCGAACGCGTAGTAGTAGAAGGGGCGACCACGTGCTGTTTTTTCGTCGTAGTGAACTTTCGGGGTGCGATAGAAGCCGGTGCTGGATAGCGATATTTGGTTTACATATGCCAGCTGAACCAGCTCGGTAAGTGGCAGTATGTTATTGCCAATTTGCACCGAACCATTGTTGAAAATTACCTGCTTCTCACTGACTTTGAAGTGAGAGCTGGCAAACGAGATCAACCGCTGTTTGATGGTTTTCGCTGCATTTTGTGCGGCTTTACCATTCAAGTCGGCACCAGACGAGGCGGCGGTTGCCGACGTGTTCGGGACTTTGTCGGTGGTGGTGGCTGTGATTTGGATACGTCCGATATCGACCTGAAACTCTTCTGCTACAACTTGGGCAATTTTAGTGTTGAGTCCTTGCCCCATTTCGGTGCCGCCGTGGTTGAGGTGGATACTGCCATCGGTATAGATATGGATGAGAGCGCCAGCCTGATTTAAAAATGAGGCCGTAAAGGAGATACCGAATTTTACCGGGGTAATGGCCAGTCCCTTTTTGAGCAACGGACTGTTTTTATTGAATTATCCGATTGCCTGGCGACGAGTATGGTAGTCGCTGCTGGCTTCAAGCTGCTCGGTAATTTCATTCAGTAGGTTATGCTTGACTGTCTGGTAATAGTGAGTGACATTGCGGCGCCCTTCATCGCTGTAGTAATTGGTTTTTCGCACCTCAAGCGGATCTTTGCCAAGGAAGTTGGCAATCTCATCCATGATGGTTTCAATGGTCACCATGGCCTGCGGTCCGCCAAAGCCACGGCAGGCGGTGTTGGAGGCGATATTGGTTTTGCAGCAATGTGCGGTAATGCTGACATCGCCCAGATAATACGCATTATCACAGTGGAACATGGCACGGTCGATGATGGCACCGGACAAGTCTGGCGAGTAGCCACAGTTACTGGCTAGCGTGATCTCTATGCCTCTGATCGTGCCGCTGTCATCAAAGCCGACAGTGTATTGGTTATAGAATGGATGGCGCTTGCCGGTCATCGACATATCTTCGTCGCGGTATAGCCGTATTTTTGCCGGGCGGCCGGTAAGGTGGGCGACGACGGCCGCCATACAGGCCGGGCCTGCTGCTTGTGTTTCCTTACCACCAAAGCCACCGCCTATCCGGCGGGTTTCGACAACGACATTGCGAATTGGGGTATCCAGTACCTTGGCAACTTGCCGTTGTACATCGGTTGGGTTTTGGGTAGAGGAGTAAACGATCATCCCGCCGTCTTCCGTCGGTACTGCACTGCTGGCCTGGGGTTCGAGGTAGAAGTGTTCCTGCCCGCCGATATGAATTTCACCGCTGATGACATGGGGGGCACTGCTAAGGGCGGCTGCTGAATCTCCCCGTTGCTGCCAGTGGCTGTCATTGACAAACTGCTTTTTCACCAAGGCTTCTTTGATATCGAGAATAGCAGGCAGTGGCTGGTACTCAATAATTGCCGCCTGTGCCGCATGGTAGGCGGTTTCGAGATCGTTGGCGGCAACGACAAGTACTGGCTGGCCGACGTATTCGACCTTGCCGTCAGCCAGTAAAGGGTCGCCGGGAAAAATGGTTCCGATATCGATCTCGCCGGGAATGTTTTTGCTGGTGATCACCCGTGCCACTCCGTCAAAGTCATAACAAGGGCTGACATTGAGCTGGGTGATATTGGCGTGGGCATGGGGGCTTAACCGGGCATACAGGTGGAGCTGGTTCGGATATTCAAGACGATCATCGATATAGATAGCCTCACCCGTTACATGCTTGTTTGCACTGTCGTGACGAACGCTGTGTCCGACACCAGTTCTCAGGACTTGCTTGGCCTCGGTAATATCGGTGTCGGAGATGATGTCATGACGTGCAACCGCAGGATCTTTGTGACTAGCCATAAGAGGTCACCCTGGTTGTGAAGTGGCTGTTTTGCTGCTCGATAAAATAGCGGTAGAGCATGTTGGCGGCTATTTGCTGGCGGTATGCTTTGCTGGCGCGAAAGTCGGACAGCGGAACAAAGTCAGACTCCAGTGCGGCTATTGCAGTATTTATCGTGTCTAGGTTCCAGGAATGGCCAACCAGGCTTTGTTCACAGTTGACGGCGCGCTTGGGAATAGCGGCCATGCCGCCAAAGGCGATACGGGCAGAGATGACCGTATCTGCTTCGATTTCGATATAAAATCCGCCGCAGACGGCTGAAATGTCATCACCGATCCGTTTTGAGTTTTTATAGCCATGGAACGTTTTGTTGGCCTCCGGTTTGGGGATGGTGATTTTTTCGATGAATTCGGATGGCCTCAGCTCGGTTTTCCTATAGCTAATGAAATAATCCTCGACAGGAATAGTGCGGGAGTCGCTGCCTTGGCGCAGGGTGATACTGGCATCTAGTGCGATTAACAGCGGCGGGGTATCGCCGATCGGGGAGGCATTGGCAATATTGCCTCCCAGCGTACCTTGGTTGCGGATCTGCAATGAGGCAAAGCGACGTAGCATCTCACCAAAGTCCGGAAAGTAGGTGTTGAGAATAGGGTAACAGTCGCTGAGGGGGACGTTTGCCCCGATATTGATATAGTGATCTGTTTCATTGATGCACTTCATATCTTTTATCCGGCAGATATCAACCAGTATCTCTATTTCACGGTGGTGCTGAGTGACCTCAAGCGCCAGATCGGTACCGCCGGCGACGATGCGTGCATGCGGATGTGCCAGCAGTAACTCTGCCAGCTCATCTGTTGTCGCTGGAGAAAAGCAGGATTGATTGTTCAGCTGCAATGAAGCCGGCTCGTTATTGATACTGTTGAGCTTGTCGATGGTAGATTGCATCTGCCTGGTAAAACTATCCTGGTAGGGCGCTGTTGTACTGAGTGATAGCGCAGCATCGATAATCGGGCGGTATCCGGTACAGCGGCACAGGTTGCCGGAAAGGGACTCGAGGACATCCTGCTTATCGGCTTGAGGTCGATTTTTGCTAAGGGCAAACATCGACATAATAATTCCCGGGGTACAATAGCCGCATTGTGAACCGTGATGATTCACCAGTGCCTGCTGGACAGGGTGGAGTGAACGGTCTTCTCCTTGCAGATCTTCCACGGTGATGAGTTGCTTGCCGTGCAGGGTGGAAACCAATACCAGGCAGGCGTTCACTGAACGATATTCGAGTCGACCATTGACCATTTCCCCTAATACTACCGTGCAGGCTCCGCAATTACCGGAACCACAGCCTTCTTTGGTACCGGCTTTCTTTACTTTGGTACGCAGGTAATTGAGTACTGTCATATTGGGTGACAGCAGCGCTTCTTCTCGAACTTCCTGATTGAGTAAGAATTTAATCAAGAGCACTCCTTGGCTTGCCGCGAAGGGATATTTGAATCTTTCTTACACAATTATGGCAGTTTATCGCAGAGGCAAGGTCGATTGGGCGAAGATCTTATAGGTGAAAAAACGCGTGATTTAGTACACTGCAATCAAATTCCATGCATTTCATCAATAGGCAAACAATGACAATCCCAACCGACGTTTTGCACAAGGTCGCTCAGGCTGTGGGAGCCGAGAGCGTTGCCGGTACCCAGCTGATCCAATCGCTATGGGGTGGGTATGGCGAGTTGTTTCGTGCCACGCTGGTGGGGAGCGGCTATCCAACTGTCATCGTGAAACATATCAAGCTACCCCAGCCATTACACCATCCCCGGGGCTGGAACACCGTCACGTCACATCAGCGTAAGCTGGACTCCTACCAGGTTGAAGTGAACTGGTATCAGCATTTTGCCAACCATGTCAGTGAAAGCCATTTTTCCAATCAATACTATGCTCAGTGCCCGGTGCCAAAGTGTCTGTTTGTCGAGCAGCAAGGTGATGAAATCCTGCTAATTCTTGAAGATCTAAAAGTGCTTGGTTTTAGCGAGGTGCATCAACAGATTGAGCTTGCTCAAGTGAAGGCCTGCCTGACCTGGCTGGCCAATTTTCATGCCCGGCACCTTGCGGTGTCACCCGACGGTTTATGGGAGTGCGGCACCTACTGGCATCTTGATACCCGGCCTGATGAGCTGGCAGCGTTAACCGATCCCGCCCTGAAAAGTGCCGCCAAGAAAATTGATACCGTGCTGAAACAATGCCGGTTCCAGACTTTAGTTCATGGCGATGCCAAGTTGGCGAACTTTTGCTTCACGCCGGACGGTAAGCACGTGGCAGCGGTTGATTTCCAATACGTCGGAAGAGGTTGCGGGATGAAGGATGTGATTTTGCTGCTCAGTAGCTGTGTGCCTTTTGATGATTGCAAAGCTCAGGTTCCTGGATTGTTGGTGCACTATTTTGCCGAGCTCAAACAAGCCCTGACTGAGCTTCAGCCTCATGTGATCCCCGAGCAGGTTGAGCAAGAGTGGCGGCCACTCTACTGCGTGGCGTGGGCTGATTTTCAGCGTTTCGTCAAAGGTTGGTGTCCCGATCACTGGAAGATCAACACCTACACTGAAGGCTTAACCCAGCAAGCCCTAACACAGTTGGAAATGTTATGACCTTATCCCCACAGCAGTTGCAGGCATTATTGGTCTTAGCGACTGAAGCGGCTTCGAAGGCCGGACAATATATCGCAGCCTTTGATCGCAGCCAGTTACTAGTTGATCATAAAGCAGCAGGCAACAGCTTGAGCTCGCAGGTTGTTACTCAGGTGGATCTCGATAGCCAGGCGATTATTCTTGATGTGCTTGCGCCAAGCATCGAGCAATATGATATCGCGGTTCTCAGTGAAGAAAATGCCAGCGAGGAGAATGTATCGGACCACTCCCGTTTTCAAAAAGCGTATTTTTGGTGTATTGATCCGCTTGATGGCACGTTGCCGTTTATCGAAGGTTCTGACGGGTTTGCAGTCTCGATTGCGCTGGTCGAGCAGTCCGGCAAACCGGTGATTGGTGTGGTACACAATCCGGTGACGGGTGATACCTATCAAGCGATTAACTTCCAAGCTATTTTATCTCAGGCTTCTGAACCTGAAGTAGTGAGCCATAAGCTGGCGCCTTATTCAGAAACGGCGAAGGTGCTGAAAAATGGTTTGCCTTGGCAGCCTAAAATGCAGAGTGATACTTTCACCTTGTATATCGACCGCAGTTTCGAAAACGATCCATACTATGTACCCTGTATAGAAATGCTGGAAACGTTTGTTCGGCAGCAGGGATATAGCAAGTTGAATGTCGTAAATACGTGCGGTGCGGTTATGAATGCTATCGGGGTGCTGGAAAATGCCCCGGCGTGTTACCTCAAACTTCCCAAAGTCAAAAAGGGCGGTGGCAGCCTGTGGGATTTTGCCGCCACTGCGGCAATCACCCAGGCTTGCTTGTTTTCTCACATTCATGCTCAGACTCAGAGCCCAACAAGGGTTTGGGTAAGTGACAGCCATGGCGCCCCTTTGGATTTGAATCGATTGGATTCCAATTTTATGAATCACAAAGGGGCGCTGTATGTCAGCGGGGCTGAACATGAAGCCCTGCTACGCGGGGTGAGCGGGCTTATTGATAATTAAGGGACTCACCCTAATTCGCTTTTGAATTGAAATTAAGCTTATGACCCAAGTATTCGACTTCAACCGTTGCGTAGTCTAGGTTAACCGCTTCAAATTGCTTGCTGAGTTCGCGGGCTTGCTGGGCATCTTTGGCCAGCATTGATAAGAGGTAAATCGGTCTTACCTGGCCGTTATCCAGCTGTTGGGTATTTAAGTACGAAGAAGTGACTAAGCCTGCTTGGTTTAGGCTGATCACACGTTGCAAATCAATGCCTAGTACCCGATCCATTTCTATGTTGCCGACGTTCTGCTGCCAGGTAAACGTCACCCCGTAGTTGTTATTTACCGGAGTGTTATCCAGCCACTTGGAACCCAGTGGCCGGATATTGGCAATTTTAACCAACTCTTTTTTGTACATAGGAAGGTCTGACAGTTTAGCCGTGACCTGTTCTTTATTGTCGGCTTCGATCACGAACTTCAGAATCTTTACCGGTTTGCCGTCAATGTGGCTATCCAGTGTATACATATCTTTGATTTCGCCATTATCAATTAATTCGCCGAAGGCTGCGCGTTGCTCAGCCATGGTATCCATAACTTCATGAATATCATTGGTGTTCCACTCTAGGGCAACGCCAAAATCTGCCGCCATGGCGTTTGATGCAGTCAGGCCGAAGGTAGCGGCAAGTAAGAATGATGCTGTGCTTAATACTTTCATAATGTTATCCGTCTTATTGGTTTATTGAGGTTGAGCAAATTTTTGAGTGCGGTTTCGTGCCAACCGCGCTTAATATCACCATGACGAGCAATGGCAATGCGTTGGAAATACCGATGATCATTTCTTTCTCCGCATGGGCCTGATAACTATCGCTAATTATGCCGAGGTCAAGATTCCGAGCCGCGAGCTCTGTCATTTCAGGCATCATGGGCACTAGGAATACAAAGGCGTTTACAGTCAAAAAAGCCATGCATGCGTACTGAACTTTTAGCCATAGAGGCTTTTGTTTGTATTCACGAGATTCAATCAGCGTCGCCAGTAGCTTCAACACCAACCCCGGTAAAATCAAAATGTAGGCACTCTGCTGTTTGTATACAGCGGTGTAGTAGATTGCGTACAAGTCCGTAGTACCAAGTACATTTGGGATCACGATGTGGGATAAGATCCCACCGACATACATGATGATCCCAACCAGATACATCAGCGAAACCAGTTTTTGACTGAGTGTTTTGCTAAGCATTACTTGGCTCCCTACCAACGCGAGCGATATGAACGATGGCAGCTTTTACAGGTTGCTTGAGCCTGTTCTAGGCCGGCTAGAGCTGCTGATACATCCTGGTGATTGCTGGCTTGGTAAAGCGCTTGAAACCCCTGTTCCATTTGTGCCAGCAGCTGATTAAACTTCTCCGGCTTATTCCAAACGGCGGTCTTAGCTTTGCTTCCTTCCTCGCTGCCCTGCGGGAAAAGTGTTGTCAGGTTCTGCGCATGTTGAGCAAGTTCCTGACTGTTGCTTTCAATGAGCAGCCAGTCTGGCTGGCTTTTATCCAGTGCTTTGTTTGTCACCTTCGCTTGTTTTTCAATGGCTGAAAATGCGTTTTGTCGGTATTGGATTTGCTGCTCATAGTTTTGGGCAAAACTGATGCTGGGTAGGCAAATAAGTAGGGCAACTAGCGGTGTTCTCATTATTTTCTTCCTTCCGTTTGTAGGCTTGTTTTCTGACTTGTATTTAATTTACACAACAATAGTTGCGCACGCAACTATTGTTGTGTAAATTAATGTCAAAGTTAACGAGGACGAGATAATCGGAGAGAAAGAATGAAAGTATGGGATTTTCCAACACGCTTATATCACTGGCTTCAAGCTGGATTATTTGTAGGATTGGCTGCAAGTGGTTTTCGTGGTGAGGGGCCGCATATGTATTTGGGGCTCGGGTTATTTACGCTAATTTTGTGGCGAATTGTTTGGGGATTTGTCGGAAGTGAAACCAGCCGTTTCAAGCAATTTCTGCGGTCGCCGAAAGGTGTTTTGCGCTACCTTCTTGGTCGTTTACCTGTCACGCCGGGCCATAATCCTGCAGGTGGCTGGATGGTGGTCGTGATGATTTCCTTACTGTTATTACAGTGTTTATCGGGCATCGTGGTTGCGGGATTAGCGGATAATTTGCCATTGGCTGAGCTGTGGCTTACTGATGCCGTTTTCGATATCAGCGTTATGGTTCATGGTATATGTGCCCGTTTGCTTCCAGCAGTAGTGGGGATTCATTTATTTGCTATCTTGGTTTATAAGTTGCGATCAAAGCCATTGGTGTGGGCAATGGTGGTAGGCGTACAAAAGAAACTGTCGGTATCGACTGGTGACGTTGCTATTGCATCAAATACCCGCGCATTGTTAGTGCTTGTTGTTGCTGGATTAGTTACCATGGCAATAGTTGCGCTTTCATTGATGTGAGATTAGACGATGAGTGAAGAATTTGATCGCAAAAGTAGCTTTGGATGGATGGTTAACGTAATAGCGAATCAGGCTTCAAAGATGTTTGAAGCGGAATTAAAAAAACAGGGCCTTACTATCGCACTTTGGCCAACCTTGATGTGCCTGTGGGAAGAAGAAGGCGTGACTCAAAGTGATATTTCCAAGAAGTCGAAAGTGGAAAACTCCACGACGACTCGAACCTTGGATAAGCTGGAAAAGTTAGAGTTGGTTGAAAGGCAGCCAGATCCGAATAGCCGCCGCTCATTTCGTATTTATCTGACCGATGAAGGCCGGGCATTGAAAGAGAGGTTGTTGCCTATCCCCGTTGCCGTTAACAAGGAACTCTTGAGTTCGTTAGAGCCGGATGAACAAAAAGAGATGATCCGCCTGCTGCAAAAAATGGTCGCAGCAGTGTGATATTCCAACTCGTTTTGTTCCGAACTTGCAGTGAGAGTTAGGCCATACGGCCTAACTCAAATTTATTCCTTCCCCCAATTATCCTTATCTAATTAAACTGGTTCAGTATAATTTCCACCTTCGACACATAGTTCGTTAGTCTGCCAATGGTAAGCCACTGGGCAAGTGTTTAGGCGTGCCTGGGCGCAAATCGAGGCTGGCTGGATCCGTTAGCGCATGCAGAAAGTCCATGATTCGGTCAATCTCGTGACTCTTGTAGTTAAGGTGCTGTATCTCGCTGGCATTGGCGATGTCGTTTAACACTGAGGGCTTGTTCATGATGGTAAAATCAATCGCATCCAAATCGCGGCGCGAGGGCAGAACAGCCTGGCTTTGGTCGTAATTAAACAATGAATTAATCGCATCCACATGATGTTCAACCACAGCGCGAAGGGTATTGTAGGCTCCGGTATGGCTATAAGGCGCAGTCAGCACAATATTGCGTAGTGAAGGGGTACGAAATTTATATCGGTCGGCTTCATTCAGGCGGCCATGTCCAAAATCTTCTAACCCCTTAAAGCCATCGCCTTTCCCCGGACCAATCTGCGGCATGGCAATGGCGTGAAAGTCATGGTCGGTCTGCAGGACTCCGCTGTGACAACTGCCACATGATTGTTGGTTACCATTGCTTCCTTCATAAAATAGCAACATACCTTCCTTGGCATTCTGGCTCATCGCGTGTTCGTCACCGCGAAGAAAGCGATCAAACGGGCTATCATCGGCGCGCCATACTGTTCCTTCAAAAGCGGCAATCGCATGGGCGACATGGACAAAGGTAATATCCTTGGCT
>NZ_JAKRRW010000018.1 GCF_026191635.1 Photobacterium obscurum | reverse complement strand
GCTTATTCTTCACCTCCCACAACCACCAACATTTACTTTCCATTCTTCAACCGCCGAGCGTAACCACCTTAGCGGCATCATCGTTACTGGATCTGGAAAGCCACGAGACTTACGCCACTTGTAGATGGTGCCTTTGCTGGAAACTTGGAACATTTCCAATACTTCTTGGTGGCTGATCAATAGCGGTGATGACTGTTCATCTAAGGTTGATACAGTTGACTCTGATTGTGTTGGTTCTTCTTCAGTTTTTAACTGTGACGGTGTCACGTAAATGTCTGATTTACAGCTGTAAGAGACATCAACAGTAGGGTAGTTAGTGTATTCGTACATTTTTGTGCTCCTCATCAACTTCAAACCAGGCAATATTGCCGTCTTTTTCGATGGTTCCGGCTGTACAGCAGTCTAAACATCTTGCCGGATCACCGTTATAAAGCCATACTTCGTCTGAGCTTTCTGTTTTTACTTCGATTTTCTTATTGCGATCACGTAGATGTTGTTGTCGCCTGCGATTTTGCTCCTTTTTCTTATCGGTAGTCATAATTGCTCAACTCCTTTGAGTTCCTGGGCTTTATGATTTACTTGCTCTGAAAGGTGAGTAACTGCGGCTGAATGTGCGGCAGTAATATCGATGCCGTCAAAATGAGCGTGTTTCGGTTTGGCGGGATTTTCTATTTTTAGTATTCCGCAACTTGTGACTTGGGGGAGGGCGGAAGTTAAGACACTAGAGGTGGCTTAGTTAGGGAAAGGCGACGGGAGTTACCTTTTTAGATATAACGTCGGGCTTTAAACCAAAACTGCTGAGTGTAAATTATCACATTGAATGCCTTGCTGCTGCTTAGCGATCAATTTACACCGTATAATCAAATACAACTAGATCCTCAAGTATCGGTCTAAACAGTTTCTTTAACTCATCATGTTCAGGGTGTGGTAAGTAATTGTCTCTGCCTGCTTCATCGATAAAGTTCATCACTACGGCGTGAGTGTAACCTTTATTCTTTCCCTCTGGGCTATCATTCATTCCCCATTCAACCGAATGCACGCCTTTTACTTTTGAGGGCATAGACTCAAAACTAGCTTTAAGCATATTGATGTCGTTTGTATTCGCAGTCGATTTGAACTTAATTAAAAGGATGTGTCTGATCATTTTTTTTGCCTACGAACTTTAGAAACATGTGACAGTTAATTCCGCATTAAGGTGTGGGTTACGCAAACTGAAAAGTGCTCGTGTTATGAGCATCACCTCGATTACCTTGTATAACTAAATTGATAGTATATTTTATCATATATAATAAAAACAATTGGTTAGGATACTCAGATTGTAAGACCTTCACAGAAGATCTTAGAATGCAAAAGTAATCATCATATCTGCAATTCTTGATAAATGGCACTAGAACCAGCCGCTGAGGCTTTTAAGGAAGAGACCGGAAAGTGTTCCTTATGGCTTGAGCCACTCAATAAGTATTTTAAATCAGGCAAAGTCCAGTTGATAAATATGCTTCTGACTATGAATACCTCGGTTACTGCAAATTTATAAACGACGGTGATTTACCATATTAAGTATTATGACTAAAGCACACATAAAAGCTGATTCAAATCACGATTAACACGAGATTTGAATCAGCTTGAGCTGCTTGCTAAATGTTTACGACAATATCTAGATATTTAATACTAAAACCAGGCTTTCTTACCTGCGATATAGATTTGTTCGAATTCTTCATCAGATTTGGTCAAGTATATAATAAACTCAATAAAAGCAATGATACCAATAATTAACGAAGGGAAACCCAGAAGTATGAATCCAAATAAGAAAACAAGTAGCATAATAAAGCCTTGTTTTGTGTAACCAAGATAAAACTTGTGTGCTCCAAATGCCCCAAGGAAAAATGCAAATAACGCAGCAGCTATTTTTTTCGAACTACCCGTACCAGATGAGACTGAGTAAATAGCTTCCGCTTTGTTGTCATTGATAGAGAAATCAACTTTAGCACCAGACTTAGGAAGAGCACTGCCTTTCCATTCTGCCATGTTTAATTCATATCTATTACCATCATCACCGGATATAACTCCAGTACGATTTGATTCGTCAAATTCGAGAACAGTGCCTTTCATCTAATAACTCCATCTATAACTTTGTTAAGGAACTTCTTATAAGTAAAGAACTTTTTACCATAAGAATTTGTGATGTCTAGAAAGAGATGGGCATACTTTGATATATGACAATGATTGCACAAGAAATCGAGGTGGCTGTTTAAATATCAGCATTAGTTTTCTAAAAGTTGGTAATCTTGTGCTGATGCATTGGCTGTAAACGATCATGTTTTGGACTGTATTGTTCTCAATAACTCCAAGTTTACTTGAAATGCAACGTCTAGGATAAGGTACGCCACATTGAACAAATCAAGCGCTTGATCATCAAGTGCAAGAGTTAGTGTAATTGCGAACTGTAATTCTTTATCCTAACTATCTGGTTTAAATTCGATTCTCATGCTTTTGCTAATATCGCAAGCCTGTCAGGTGGGTCTTAGTGCTTTACGTACTGTCTAGGAGCGCTTCTTTTTTAGTCGCTTGTACTGATTTGTATCAGTTTGTACGTGATTGTTTGACTATTGTCACTTAAATCAATTGTGTGCATATGTAATATGTGGAGTATTGTTTCATTGGTGTAGGAAGATAGGAAGCGAAAGGTAAGCGGATAGCAAGAAATTGAATTTGGTTCGATTATATTTTTCGTCTATTAAGTGTCGAAAAATATTTGGGTTGGCTAAGCAGAATCAAATGTTATAAACATCGAAAATAAAATGTAAAAGTGATTAAGATGGAATGTAATATGCTAAAAAGAATTATTTGTATAAGTGTTGGTATCTCTGTGTTACTACTTTCAGGGTGTGCGAAAATATTAACAGCAGAAGAGACTGCGCCAGAGATCAATATGGTTTCAAATCAAAATGCAATGTCTTTAGCGGTGTTGGACAAAAGAGAGTATGTTGTCAATGACGATAAAACACCAGCATTTGAAGGGATTATTCGCAGTAGCCTAGGGATTCCCTATACTTATACAACACCGACTCAAGAAGCAATGTCGGTATATTTAAGTAACCGTTTGTCTGCTGGTTTTGATAACCATGGTATTAAATTAAACGTTGTCGAAACTGAACCAAAAATGTCAGTAAATAGTGTTGTTGATGATCTGTCAAAAGATGGCCTTAAATCCATTTTAATTGTATTAAATGAGTGGAAGTATGATTTTCACGCATTTTCCGATAATTCATGGTATGACATGGATGTCATTATTATCGATGACTTAGGTAACAAGAAGATAGTGAAAAACTTTAAAGGTGAAAATGATATACCTGACGGTGGTGCTATTTCCAATGAAATGCAAATGATTTATAAGCAACGTTTTGAAAATACTTTTACTGATTCAGAAATTATAGATGCATTGAGTCAATAAGTTGATTTTTATTACAGCTTGTTAGATGCATTCGTTATGCTAATACTGTTTGGAGTATTTTTAGTTTATAACAAAATACTAATAACATCTAAATGCTCATGAAGCGGCCTAGCTAGAGGCCGCTTTTTTCTATATTTTTAATCACCAATATTCTTCATATTTTTCTCATCAAGCGGACGTTACTTTAAGTAGTATAATTAAATCATCATGCGAAGTGGTGTTTTGTTGATGTATAATCAATGGCTTACGTGGTTTCTCACTCCGGTATCCTCCGGATTTCACGACACTTTCTTTCCTTGTATGAACGGCGGCGTGTAAAGCGCGTATTGGTATAAGTGTTAGCAGGCTGTGTATGTGTTATGTGATTTCGGCTTTTTATCGGTGGTGCTCTTTCTATATAGATAATCGAAACTGAGATCTTCTTCCAAATAGTAAATATATCATCTTGATCTAAATCAAGGGTGAGATTGGTATATTTTTAGTCTATGTGCAGCATGGTTTTTGACTGCTATAGATAGATTAATGGTGAGTGGACTGTATTAGTTGAATGAGTTAATACGCGCTATTTTCAATATAAGGAGTTTCAAATGACTTTATCTGAGCTATTCGATCTTCGTGAAAAAATTGAAAGTAGAGTGAATCAATACTGGACTTACTGGTCAGTTTCTATCTTTGCGGTTTGTGGATGGATGTTTACGGATGCAACCGCAAAGCCAGATGGCCCCACTTCTATTTTGATTGCTATTGGATTAATGGCCTTTTTCACTGCTAATTTAAGTGTGTTAAAAACAGCTACGGAGTTAGCGATGTCAGTAAAAGAAGAGATCGCGCTTAAAGCGAGTGATGCTAACTTTCTCTCAGAAACGTTCACGACGGTTCTAATGAAAAGCGACATCAAATTTCGAGTCCAATTAACGATCGCGCTTCACCTTGCTGTAGATTTAGTGCTGTTATTTGCCTTATTAACAATAGGGCATAGCAGCTAGAGGGAGATCTATAGTGATGACTTTTTAGATAAAAGGCTCATAACCTAATAATACGCATGGAGCATTGATTATGGCATCAAGAAAATTAGGTGATTTAACGGAAGCGATGAGAGATAAAGCGGAAACGGTCCAAAGAGCATGTAAAGAAGCTGGAGAGTTTGAGCTCTTAATTTACTGCACACTCCGCCCACTTGAAGAACAGGCCCGTTTATTTAGACAGTCTCGATCACGTCAACAGATCGATCTTAAGAGCCAGAAATTTCGAAGCAGAGGATTGGTATTTCTCGCTGACATACTTGAAAGCGTTGGCCCTTGTTATGGCGATCATGTAACCAATGCTGCCCCTGGTGAATCTTGGCATAACTATGGACAAGCATTTGATGCTGTTCCACTCATTGGTGGTAAGCCAGCTTGGAACTATATGAAAGCCAGAAGTTATTGGGATGCATACGGCGAAGCGGTTCGACAAACTGGACTCTATTGGGCGGGGGACTGGCAGAGATTTAGAGAGTATCCTCACGCTCAACTTAATCCTGGCGGGAATCCACTGAAATCAATGAATGCAGATGAGGTTTACACCGCTTTGCAAGAGAACGGTTTGTTATCAAGATAGGGTACGTTGTAAACCCCAAGGATTGGAGATAAAACAATGTTACAGTTGATAGCTGCAATACCCACCATAATAACTGCTATTAGTAAGGTCAGTGAGCTATTTGATCAAGGAAAGGAAACAGTCGAGAACATCACAGGGAATGTTTCTCAGGCTTCTACGCCAGATGAACTGCGTACTGAGGTAGAAAGCCTTACAACGGATCAGCAAAACCGTTGGGCAGAGGTTATGGCTAAGCAGGTTGATATGTACGCTAAGCAAAATGAGAGGTTGGCGGTCGAAATTGGTCTAGTTGATGCCAATATCACTGGAAAACTTACTACTGATGCCGCAAATGAAATAGCAGTGTTGCGTATGACTACACGGCCATGGACTGTTCGGCTAATGGTGCATTATGTACTTTTCCCATTTTACCTTGTAATCATCGATCTAATTCAAAACATCTTGGTAACTTGGTTGCCTTTCTTAAGCATTAAGCCATTTAATTCATTTGAATATGTATTCGGGGTGATGAGGTTTCCTGAAAAATTAGATGACTCTGTAATAGAAAAGCTTGCTGAGTTGTTTTCTCAAAACGGGGCTGTCCCTGCAACATTTGCCGGACAGTTATATATGGAATCAATCCCCTGGGTTGTTTCAATTATCATTGGTTACATGGGCCTTAGAGAAGTCGGAAAGGCCAGGGCGCATAAAGATGCAGAAGCTCCTTTAGCAGGGCCTGTATCCCCAATCTCTGTTGTGAGTAAAAGTCTTACAAATGGTATTTCATTAGTAGAGAAGATTAGAAACTGGTTTAAATAAAATTAGCAGTAATAGCTCGGGTCTAAGTGTGTTTAACACATATTGATAATGATAGAGCCCCGAGCTTACACTGCCATTGCTAATGCCTGTTTCGTTGCAAGTCATTGCGGCGAAACAGGGGACGCGATACTTTAACCAAGTCACCATTATAGCGGCTGGCCGCTATATCAATAAAATCCGCGATATTTGTCAGAATATTACTGAGCCCTCGATTTTTCTAGACATTAATGACGGATAACTTGTTTACAGTCAGTATTTTACATGCTTTCATATGTAACTATTCGTCAAGGATATGTATGACAAAAGGCTAATGCATCAAGGTAAGCAAGTTTGATTCGTTAATCTTATTCATGTCTTTGCTAGTATGAGCAAGACTAGCGATTTGAGTTCATGGACAAATGTTAGCCTCTATGGAGTAAAAATGGAAAATCAACAAGCGGAAACACAACACGAAAATAATCTAGAGGCGTTAGAATTAGCGACTAAATGGTCAAGACTGGGTGCTTCCTTGATAGATGGGTTCATTATCTCGGTTTTTACAATGCCTCTGATTTATTTTATGGGCGGATTTGATGGGGTGCATCAAAATCCAACTGTGCAAGCACCCTTATCAATGCTGCTCTTTGGTGCTTTTATCGGTGTTTTACTTTATGCTGCGATCAATTGGAAATTACTTGAAACAAAAGGTCAATCCATCGGTAAAAAGCTTTTGAAGATACGAGTGGTTTATCTTGATGGAGCGCAGGCAAGTAGAAAGGATATATTACTTAAGCGGTATTGTCCTTATGTGTTCTCAGCATATATTCCGTTCGTTGGTGCACTCGTTAGCTTGTTCAATGTGCTTTTTATCTTTGGTAAGCAACGTCGCTGTCTGCATGACAGGCTCGCAGGAACTAAAGTTGTAAAAGCTTAACTAGTTGCAACCAGCTGTTTTGGCTGGCAATAAGGTGTACTTCATTGGGGCACACCTTTTTGTTGGTACTTGTCGCTACCAATCCAGTATGTTGTTTATAGTTTTAATGAGCCTACATTTTCATCGAAGGTAGTAGCAATCCTTTTCAATTTTCGTCATTTCTTGGTCTAACTATCTCGAGTCAAAAAGGAAATCATAATGCAGAAGTACCAATATCGCTTGTATTGCTCAGAATGTGAAAAGGTTACTCCACATGATGAAATCGAATCAGAGCGTTTTGATCCCAACGACTTTGGCTCATCGAATATCTATCTAAAAGCAATGAACAAGGTGATCGGCCTTTTTACGGAAATGTTAGGTAGTTCAGCGCCTGGTAGTGATTACAAGTGTTCAAAGTGTGGCAATGAATTTGGAGGCTACGAGGATAATTCTCCCTTTTAAGGCATTGGTTATTGTTCCGTTCCTTAATCCTTTAAGAAAATCATGAATACACTATTTACTTACATTAAAGCAATCCACAAACAAGAAACTGATGTTCCGATTATCGAACAGCAGACTAAAACAAACCGTTACCCTGATGGTGATATTGAAGTAAGCGAAAAGGAAACAACCTATTACTATGAAAATGGGGTTGTGATTCGGTACAAGATTGAGCGTGATAATGCGCCTTCCGAGCTCTTATGCGAAGAGTGTTGGATAAGTTATGAGGTGGTGGATTCTGCTCAACAGGATATCAAGCCACGTCGAAAAACATTTCATAATACCTGCCAAGAAACCTTTTGGCTGAGAATGCAGGATGATTTTGCATCAGCATAATTCTTGCTGCGTGGGTGACCCATTAATTCGATAATAATGAGGAAATATGAAAAGAATAATCATAGCTTTATGTTTGGCATCTCTTTGGGGGTGTGCGGATTCACATAGTTTGAATGTTACTGAATTAAACGTAACAACCAAAATAAACGCAACCCAATCAGCATATATTGCGTTATCAAAGGATGGCTCTTATGGTGAGCATTACTATGCTGGTTCTGGAAGGATGTTGAGTCAAACTATTCAAGGCAGTTTGATAAAACGGTTACATAATGTTGAAGTTGCAGGGAAGCCAGAGTTATTTGTTGAAGCTTTAAATTCAGCAAAACAAAGTGGATATGATTATTTGTTTTACCCAACAATAATGCATTGGGAAGACCGAGCAACAGAGTGGTCGGCTAAACCTGATAAGGTTACGGTTAAAATTGCTGTTATAGATGTCGATTCTCAAACTGAAATCACATCAGCTGTTGTTGAGGGTAAGAGTGGGTTAGCAACGTTTGGTGGTGATCACCCTCAGGATCTTCTTCCGAATCCAGTTGAGAAATTTACCACGCAATTATTCGACTAATCGCATGAATTTGAAAGGACAATGCATATAAAGCAATAAAGGTGATACGTTTCTCAGTGAAGTATCGTGTAGAATTTGGTTGGTCTGATTCCAGAGTTACTAAAAGCGGTCACAGCATGACCGCTTTTCTTTTTTTAACGCCCAAAACAAACATCATTCATGTCCCATTTGCCGGCGAGGTGCGTGACCATTTTACTGGAGAGTAAGCATTGCAAGAACTGCGTCTGTATGGCGACTATGGTGTAACTAAATGAGTATGTTTTTTGTTCTAAGTCATTATATTTCAGATTATAAGGGTTTAGCCAGAATGATTTAGTGCATGTGGTTGCACTTGTGCTATGACATAAGAGACGTGACTAAGATACTCTTTCTTGCGCGGTTAAAATAGCTATTTGGGGCGCATTTTCGAGCAATGTGTTAATCGCTTAATAGAAGAGTTGTCGTAATTGTTTTGGTAGTGAGTTTAAAGGAGAAATGGGTAATGACTAAATTTATTCATATAAGTGACCTTCACATCCATAGCGACAATAACCATGAGGACAATAAAAATTGTAATGTTCTTGTTAATTATGTACTTAAGAGGTATACGAGAGAAAAGCCAGTAGTATTGATTACTGGAGATATAGTCGATGATGGCTGTGAAAAGCAGTATAAAAATGCTGTTAGTATTTTAAAGCCACTTGTTGATAGTGGATTTATTGTGTTACCAGTACCGGGCAATCATGATTATGGACCTGTAGGAAATTTTTATACAGAAAAGTCACAAATGTTGTTTCAACAATATATCTTAGGCAATTTGATTAATAATACTCAAGCGATTCAAAGCGGTGTGTCTATGGAAGATATGTTTCCAATGACTACTTTAATAGATGATACGGTTTTTATTGGGGTTGATTCAGTTGTCGGTGCTGAAGATGAATTTTTGCATTTTGCTAGTGGTGAAGTTGGTTCTTCTCAGAGAAAAAGATTGAAAGATATTTTACATGAGTATCGAAATAAAGGTAAAAATGTAGTTGTGTATTTTCATCATCATCCATTTGATCGCCGAATGGTCATGGAAATGGATGATGCAAAAAAAGTTATGCGTCTATTGGCTGATAAAATTAATTTTCTTTGTTTTGGGCACGCTCATGAATCAGAAGTCTATAATGATCGTCATAATATTGACTGGATGTTAGCTTCAGGAAAATCGACAAAAGCTAATAATCGAAATAAATTCCAATATCGTGAAATTATTGTGAATAGCGATAGTCATGAAGTTTCGATGATTTCTTTCTCGTGACAACCAGAAGACTTGCAGAACTTTGGCATTGCAGAATAAGGGCAGGCTCCATGCCTGCCCCTGAACTTAATCAACACGACAACCAGAAAAAGCATAGTTTGAAGTATGACTAAAAAAGAACATAAGCCAGATCCTCTTAAACATGCTTATCTAATTTATTCCCCCTCACAATATATTTATGTATCCCAGCTTAATAATCTTTCGGTTTTTGCGTTGGAACTTGACAAGAGTAAACGCTTAACGATGTAAGTTTTTGGCCTGAAGACTAGTAATGGCTCGTAGCTAACGGGCTTTGTGCTTAGCCAATAATAGCAACACCGAACAGTGTCTGATGACCACGTAGTACCAGGCCAAAGAGGATTAATCCGATCACCACGGCGACGATATCAAACAGTAGCTTCGGTTCCCCTTTTGGCACCATGCTGTTTCTGGGCTTAGCCAGAAACATATCGATCAGGGCATAAACCAAGAAACCGCCAAAGAGCAGGGTCGAGGCTAAATCACCATTTGCCAATAGATGGACAATGGCCCAGAGGCAAGTGGCTATTAGCATAGGGTGCTTTAGCTTGGTACGGATATGGGTGTCTAAATAGGCCGCGCTTAGTAAGATAAAAACGACTGGCATTAAGGCGTGGGCAAGGGGACGTGAAAAGCCTAGCGGTACCCACAGTTGTTCTTTGGGGGCCTGACCGAAACCGTAGATGATCAACAAAAAGGCGAATAACGAGATCGCAGAAAATAACGCCAGGTAGGGGATTCGACCTAGTTTGTCAATCAGTTGCTGTCTGAGTTCTGTCTTAGTGGGCAATAGATGGATGGCGATAAATAGGATCATTCCCGGTAATAAATATTCCATTATTATTTCCTTATAATTAATTTGCCACTTATTCGCACTGCTATTTATTGGTAGACCATAGTTTACATTAATGACATTGATTGATGGTGATTGGTAACTATAAATGGGTTGTAAACACTGTGAAAAGGATAAATTAAAATAGTAAAAGCCACTGTTTTTACTATGCTTTTAGCAGGCAAAAGGAACTTGATAAACCCTAAAAATCCAAGCTTATATCGAAGGGTTGATTTAAAGATCAGCTTGGAAATGACAAATAATCATGACCCCTGCATTGCCGAAAAATACTAATAATCGGGTATGAAAAATAATGATAAACATCAGTAGATTCATGACCACAGTATTGTTGGCTTTTATTACGCTGTCTGCCTATGCACAAGCCGACCCTGCACCTCAGCAACTTAAAGAGTGGCGTGATTGGGTGCTTCGCGACTCCAGCGTTGATTGTGTAGCGCCAGTGGCTCAGGAAGGCAGGCGCGAGTGTTATTTTACCGGTGATTTAGCTATTACGATTAAGGGGCTGCGGGGGACATTTGAGCTCCCTGTCACCGTCTATAAGGAAGTGGCGGTCTCACTTCCTGGCGGTCGAGCCTGGCCTTCAGATGTCACTGCCGGCGGGAAGCTTGTGCCTGTGATACAGGTACGCAATAAACCTGTGGTTTATTTAGAACCAGGCAGTTATGTTCTGCGAGGGACATTAGAGCTACCGTCGGCATCAAGTGATCTTCAGTTGCCTGAGCTTTATGGACTGCTTCGGGTCACTGTTGATGGCCGAAAGATAGATCGGATAGAGATCGACCGCCAGGGGCGGCTCCGCTTTCGTCAATTGGCTCAAAGAGAGACGAGCGAAGCTGATACGATTACAGCCACAGTGTTTAGAAAACTAAGCGATAGCATTCCTTTTGAAGTCGAGACACGGATTAAACTCCATGTCGGTGGCGATGCAAGGGAGGTGGTGCTTGGCCCTATTGTTTTTCAAGATCATCATCCGCTATTTCTAAATTCCAATCGACCGGCACGGTTAGAACCCGATGGCACACTGCGACTGCAGGTTGCGCGTGGAGCGTGGGCGGTCAATATTCGTACCCGGGCTTTGAAACCTGTAAACGAGCTGACTTTGAAGGCTGGTAACAAAATGCCGCTAGAGGAGCTTTGGGTCATCGAGCAGCATTCTGATTTAAGAAAGATTGAGTGGTCAGGTCTCCCTCAGATTGATCCACAACAGACCGAGCTTCCTGAAGCATGGCGGAAATTTCCTGCATTTGTGGCCAAAGTGGGTCAGACGTTAACGATCAAGGAGCTACAGCGTGGCGACCCCACTCCAGTGAGCAACCGACTAAGCCTCAGTCGCGTACTATGGCGCGACTTTGAAAATGGAGGATACTCAGTTAAAGATACCATTGAAGGTGAAATGCGCCGAGACTGGCGGCTCTCATTGGCAAGTCCGTTTGAGCTTGGGCGGGCTCTGATCGCCGATGAGCCGCAATTTATCACCCGTCTTGCCAATGGTACGCGTGGTGTCGAGGTGCGTCAGTCATCGCTTAACTTTATTGGTGAAAGCCGTATTCCTACGGGCGAAGGAAAGCTGCCTGTGTCGGGATGGGATACCGATTTTGAGAGTGTGTCCGCGCAGCTGTATTTGCCACCTGGCTGGCGAGCCATCCACATCAGTGGCCCAGATTTTGTGTCGGCGACTTGGTTCTCGAAGTGGAACCTCCTCAATGTTTTTCTTGCAGGTCTGATAGCGCTCGCTTTTGGACGTATCTTTGGCTGGTTGTGGGGAGGAGTGGCTGTGGTCACATTACTGGCAACCTTTCATGCGCCTCTGGCGCCGGTGTGGGCGTGGGTGTTGCCGTTACTGGCAATCGGACTTCTTCGGTACTTTAAGGAAGGTCGGGCAAAACGAATCCTTGAATTTTTTCAGCGCATCAGCCTGATGGGGCTGGGCCTGATGGTCATATTTTTTGCTGTGGATCAGGTTCGTGCGGGGCTTTACCCGCAGCTCAGGGAAACGGCTAGCGTAAAACCGTATGCCTCTCTGACAAAGGCACCTAAGGTTATCAGCGAGCATGCAGTAGATGAACGGCGCAAGGATAAGGAAGGCAGGCGTGCCGAATTAGAACAAAGCAAGATGTTCAATCAAGAGTTTTATGACTCCTCCAGCGATGAGCCGCGCAAGCAACGACTTCAGTACGATCCAGATGCCAAGATCCAAACAGGAGCTGGCTTGCCTACTTGGGCCGGCCAATATGTTCAACTGAAATGGAGTGGGCCGGTTCGTCAGGATGAAACCTTCTCACTTATTGTGGCTGGTCCGATTGTCAATTTGTTCTGGGCGATCGCCAACGTTATCTTAGTTTCTCTGCTGTTTGTAAGGTTACTGGGCACATACGGTTTGAAGTCTCGTTTTGGGGGCTGGAAGACAACTGTGACTGTGATGGTTGTAGGTGTTCTTTTGAATGCTGGCGTCACGCCTTCTGTTGAGGCCGCTCCTTTTCCTTCCAATGATTTGCTCGGGGAGTACCAAAAATATTTAGAAAAACCAGCGGCCTGTTCACCGCAATGCGCAGCGATTAACCGGGTAGCGGTAAGGTTAACCGAGCATCAGCTTCGCCTGGATCTTGTTTATCATGCCGAAGATCCGGTAGCGGTTCCGATACCGATCACTTTTACCGAATGGCAACCGACTGCCGTTATTGTTAATGGACTACCGGCGAAACAGCTGTGGCGGCAACAGTCAGATCTGCTCTGGCTGCCGATCAAAAAAGGGGAGACACATGTTCAGGTAATAGCCGATGTCAGTACGCAGAAGAGCATCACGCTCCCCCTTTCAAGCTATGTTCACAACATCTCTGTAGAAGCCAAAGGCTGGCAAGTAAGCGGCTATGAGAATGGCCAAGTGCTGGGAGGTAATTTACAGTTTGCGCGTCAGCAGCTTACAACCAAGCAGGAGCTGGACCCGACAGAAATTCCGGCTTTTGCGATTGTTAATCGTCGTCTCTCCCTTGGCCTTACCTGGGACATGCAAACATCAGTGGTGCGTTACTCGCACAATCAAGAGTCCATGTTGATCGAATATCCGCTATTACCAGGGGAGGAGGTGCTATCGCAAAATGTGCAGGTAAAGGATGGCATCGCGTGGATAAGATTCCCCGCCGGTATTACCTCTGTTCACTTTGCATCTCGCGTGGCGATAAATCCAGTCTTAGTGCTCAAGGCCAGTGTCGGCGATTACGCTGAGTCCTGGAGTGTTTTCCCGGGGCCAATTTGGCACATGGAACAGATGAACGGTATTGCTCCTATACTGGTCGAAAATCGCACCTGGGGGCCGACTTGGCGTCCCTGGGCTGGCGAAAGTGTTGCGCTGGATATCAAGCGGCCGGAAGGGGTATCCGGGGCGACGCATACAGCGCGTCAGGTCAACTATCGTGTGAAGGCAGGGAACAAGCAGCAAACGCATACGCTGACTCTCTCCATAACTAGCTCCCAGGGGGCGCGCCATATGATAGCCCTGCCAGAGAACAGTGCTCCCTTGAAGGTTCTGGTTGATGGTCGGGCGATCCCATTGGATGAATCAATATCTAATATGGCGTTCCCGCTTACACCGGGGGAGCAGGAGATTATTTTGGAATGGCGTCAGGCTAAAGAGGACGGGACTTGGCTGAGTACCCCGGCAATCGATATCGGCATGCCAGTGGCAAATATCAATGTTAGTGCCACCGTACCCAATGATCGGTGGGTGCTATATCTCATGGGACCGCGTCTTGGTCCGGTGATATTGTTCTGGGGTGTATTTCTGCTTTTGCTGATATTTAGTGCAGCCCTTGGATGGCTTAAGATTCGTCCGCTTAAAACATGGCAATGGGCAATGCTGGTTATTGGGTTAGCGCCTGTGTCCATTGTGGGACTTGCCGTAGTGGCGACCTGGTTCTTTCTGCTTGCCCTGCGAGAGAGAGTCGAGTTTGATAAGGTCCGTCCGCTGTATTTTAATACGGGGCAAATCGCCTTGGTTTTAGCCACACTGGCGGCGACGAGTGTCCTTTTTACTGCGGTACAAACAGGTCTTCTGGGCTATCCGGATATGATGGTGGAGGGCAATGGTAGTAGTCGCTGGGGTCTCCAGTGGTACGAAGACCGTACGGAGGGAATCCTCCCTGTGGCTTCTGTCTTCTCCCTCCCAATCTGGGTGTACCGGGCGGTTATGTTGCTCTGGGCATTATGGCTGGCAAACTCTGTTCTGCGTTGGGCGAAGTGGTCGTGGGAGAGTTTTACGGCTGGAGGTGCTTGGAAACGATTGCCGAAGAAAGAAAAGGTGGATGTTCCAGATAAGAAGGCTGTGCCAAAGGCATTGCCTGATAAGCCAAGTGAAGGTAAGTGAGTTCTGCATCAGTTAGAATACATTTAGCCGTTTCTTAGTGTTCTGCTTTCGTATTATTTTAGCCACTTTGGTTGTTCTAAATCATAAAATCGTTATTTCACGCTGAACCATCAGCTGTTCCATACGCACCTAGGGAAATTATTTACTATAGATTAAAGAGTTATATTGAGTATATCTCTTGCGACATGAGTGAGATATATGAACTACCAGTGTTGAGTCAGGCACTATTTTTTTAGGGTGTGAGCGATTGAAAGGGAGTATTCATATGACGAAAGAGTTAACAAAACACCAATCAAAATATGACGAGACCTGCTTCGAATTGCCCCCAGAAGGATTGACGGAGGAACAGAGGAAAAGTTGTCTGGAAGTTTTTAAAAATTACATAAATGTTCAGAAAGATAATTGCCTTGGTTATCAAGTTAATCAAAAAATGGATTATAAGGGAGATATAGAGCACTTTCTTGATTGTCACCTGAATAATGTAGGTGATCCATTTGTTAATGGTAACTATACCCTTAGCAGTAAACGAATGGAAAAAGCGGTTCTAAATTATTATGCCAAGCTGTGGAGTGCGAAAGTTCCCCACGATCCCCAAGATATGGAAAGTTTTTGGGGATATGTTTTATCTATGGGGAGTACGGAAGGCAATTTTTACGGTTTATGGAATGCAAGAGACTACCTTGCAGGAAGGAAGTTGGTTGCTGACGAGCTGCAGAAAAAGCTACGGTTAACAAACTATCTTCACCCGAAACACATTGAAGATAAGCCACATGCATACACACCGGTTGCTTTTTTTTCGCAAGATACACACTACTCAATTATTAAAGCGATGCGTGTATTGAGTATATCGACATTTAGTGAAATCGGTCAGGCAGTCTACCCGGGCCAGAACCCATTGGATCCTGATGGTAATTGGTTAAAAAATAAAGAGGTACCTTCTGTTGAAGGAAATGCAGGTCCCGGTTCTATTGATGTAGACAAGTTGGCAACCCTGGTTGAATTTTTCGCTGAAAAAAATTATCCAATTATCATTTGTTGTAACTATGGCTCTACTTTCAAAGGGGCATATGATGATGTTGAAGGCATTCAAAATAAATTAATGCCAATATTTGAACGGTATGGACTGGTCAATAGGGATGTTCACTACAATGATGTTGATGAAGATGGCAACGAAATAGCTAAAGTCGATACCCGTAACGGCTACTGGATACATGTAGATGGTGCACTTGGGGCTTCTTACATGCCGTTTGTTGAAATGGCTTACAAGCAGAAATTAATAGCTCAAAAGGGGCCAAATTTCGACTTCAGGCTCCCTATTGTAAACTCGATAGTTATGAGTGGGCATAAATGGCCCGGCTCACCCTGTCCATGCGGGGTGTTCATGACAAAAGTTAAGTATCAATTATTCCCTCCGGCTGATCCTGAGTATACGGCTTCGCCGGATTCGACTTTTGCCGGCTCCCGTAATGGTTTTACTCCTATTATTATGTGGAGCTATCTGGCAAAGCATTGCTATGAATTACAGGTTCAGAGAGTTTTGTATTGTGAAGACGTTTCAAGGTATGCCGAAGACCAACTTAACACTTTGCAATATTGTCATCCTGAAACTCAATTATTCGTAGAGCGGACACCATTGGCGCTCACGGTCCGGTTTCGAATGCCGATTAAACCAATTGTTGAGAAATATTCGCTTTCATGTGAATCACTTAAGGTTAACGGTCAGGTACGCCATTATGCACATATTTATATAATGCCATCGACCCAAAAAGAGACTATCGATCAATTGGTTGAGGAGCTTAAAGAGAAGGGGGCATTCAAAGGGGATGATATTTAATAGTAAATACCCTGACGGCGTTGCGTGAAGTGGACCTTGGGAGAGTTTTACAGCCAATCTATTTATAGCGGTTGGCTGTTTGCCATTTTCGTAGAAGTTAGTTTCCCACAATATAATTAGCGGTACAGAAACGTTCCGATAGAAAAGTCATTACTTCTTTTCGTGTCGTCTATTGTTTTATTCAACAGGGACAGGTGGAGTTTTACCCGTTACGCTTCATGACTATGCTCCCATTAATGCTAGAGTTTAGGTCAAAAAAGAATAACGCAAATACGCTTAATTGATTGATTATGCTAATATCGCCTGTTTACTCAATTATCAATATAATATATTGCGTTGGAAAATAGGTATGCTGCTAACATCTTCGTTAACCAGGTTCATCAAGCCTTTTCTAGTGATCGGACTTTGTTTGGGGGGGATACTTCCTTCGCAAGCCTCTTTGCTGGATGAATACCTTTTCGAAACGTGGACCAGCCGAGACGGCCTGCCACACAACAGCATTAATGCAATAAGTCAAACACAGGATGGTTATCTGTGGTTTGCCTCCTGGGAAGGGATTGCCCGCTTCAATGGCCGGGAATTCAAGCTATTTACCAGAGGACCTGAAAGCGCACTGAGTGATTCTGGTGTTCAAACGCTTTACGCAGATCCTGATGGCGGCTTACTCGCAGGTGATGCCAGAGGTGGCCTTACTTACAGAAAACCGTACAGCTGGCAAGCTCTCCCGCCGCTCAAAAATCTTGTTAATGCTGTTTTGCGCAAGCCTGACGGCGGTATTTGGGTTGGCTTGCGAGGGGAAGGCCTTATTTTTCGGGCTCACGACCGAGCTGAAAATCAGGTGATTTTACCAGCAGTAAGCGTATACAACCTTTCATTACGTCTAAATGGTGATTTACTCGCTTCAACGAGCCATGGGTTGTACCTTATTTCATCCAATAAGATTGAAAATATTAGTCAGGCGGCTGGGCAAAAGAACACGCCTGTTTATTCAGCCATGGAAGATGCGCAAGGACGGATTATCTTTGGTGGAGAAAACGGTGCTTGGCGCTACCAAGATGGTCGACTTTCTCGCATTCATGACAAATTAAATAGCATTTTCGTTTCCAATATCCTAATTGATGATCAGGGCAGTTACTGGTTTGGTACGTTTAACCAGGGCATGTATCGTTATTCCGCTAACAAAGTCTCTTCATTCACTGAACTTAATGGGGTACCCCATAACCAGATCCTATCTATCTATCAGGATCGTGAAAGTTCGATTTGGATCGGTACACACACCGGGCTTATTCGCCTGCGTCAGACCCCTTTTACTACGTGGGATAAAACAAGAGGATTGGCAGGTGATTATATTCGAACTGTCCTCGCCTTGGATTCCGGTGAAATAATGGTGGGAAGCAGCCGTGGATTGAGTGTCATTCAAGACGGCCAAACACGTAATTATTCCCCTTCAACTTCAGATCCTTTGGCATCTGAAATGCTATCGGTTATGAGCTTAGCTCCCCGGCATAAAGGGGGAGTATGGGTGGGTTCGTATAATCATGGCCTGTTTAGCTTCGACAACCAAACACTAAAGCATGTTGCTCTACAAGGTTTACCGACCAATGCCATTCGAACCATTCTAGAAGATAGACAGGGACATTTGTGGGTTGGTACAACCGCCGGGCTGGTCAAATATTCTCGCGATGGAACACCGCAGCTGTTTACGACAAAAGATGGTCTCCCTGGTAATTTCATTATGGCACTAGCATTGGATGAGCAGGAGCAGCTCTGGGTTGGAACAGGAGCCGGTGTCGGAATAATAAATCAAGACCAGGTTCGAAGATTAGATCTGCTGCCACTTGAGAAAGCTGAATATGTGTTTGGATTTTATGCCCAAAAAGAGTACATGTGGATGACCACTGATCGGGGGCTTATCCGTTATCGCTTTTCGGACCAAAAACTAAGTATTATTGGGCAAAAAAATGGTCTTCCAATTGATAAATTATTTCAAGTTATCCCAGACCGGAATGGATATTTATGGCTTACCTCAAATCGTGGGATCTGGCGGATTTTGCTAGATGATGCCAACGCCGTCGCCGATGGAACGATATCTCAAATTAATTTCGATCATTATAATGAGCTAGATGGGATGGCAACGGCCCAACTTAATGGTGGTTCGAATCCGGCTGCTACCATCGATTCAACTGGCCAGTTATGGTTTGCGACAGCCAAAGGTGTTGCATCCACTCAACCTCAGCGTTTCAAACAACTGGTATCGCCCAAATTCCCGACCATCATAGAAAGAGTTCGAGGTGCTCAAACATGGCTGAATTTAGCGGATGAGCAACTTTCAGTGTTACCGGCAGGAAGCCAGCGCGTAACATTTGATTTCGTGGGGCTTGGTTTTATTTCTTCTCAGCACATACGCTACCGCACCAAGCTTGAAGGACTCGAATCAGAATGGATAGAAAGGGGGTCGCAAGGATTTGCTGAATATACAAACCTTGCACCAGGGACTTATCGCTTTGTTGTTAACGCTTATTACCCTTATCACGCGAATGAAATAAACCAAGCCAGCTTTTCTTTTCGAATTCTTCCCCACTGGTGGCAAAGGCAGGTTATCCAGTTTGGTTTTTTTGTATTGATCTTCCTTTCTTTTGTTCTGTCGTTCAGGTGGAGGCTACGCCGACTAAGGCAGTCTGAATTAAAACTAAAACATGAGGTTGAACAAAAAACGCAAGCACTTCAGGTTCAAGCATCTGCTTTTGAGAAACAAGCAAGGGAGGATCAATTAACCTGTTTGAATAATCGTCGCGCATTTGATGAATGGATTGATCAGGTTATTTCAACATCTCGGCCAAATAAGGCGTTATCGATCGTGATGCTAGATATCGATCACTTTAAGCGAATCAATGATACCTACACCCATCTGGCTGGCGACCAAGTTTTACGAACCGTTGCTCATAGCCTTAAGCAGTATAATGACGATGATTGTTTTATCGCACGTTGGGGAGGGGAAGAATTCGTGATGGGCATTGTCGGCTGGCAGCCACATGACGTGTACTCCTTGTGTGAAACAATTAATTTATTGGTTAAAGAGCAAGACTACAGCCGAATTGCTGAAGATTTATCGGTCAGTATAAGTATCGGGATCGTCAATGCCGATACTTCATATGATTTTGCGCACCTTCTTCGTTGTGCTGATAAGGCATTGTTTAAGGTTAAAAAATCAGGGCGAGATGGGCTTTTTGTCTATTCACCTAACGAGTAGTTTGTTAAGGAAATGATCGGTTGGGTTGTTGCAGTTGTGAGGGTTTTCTGGTCGGAGACCCGTTTGACTTTGCTATAGTATCAAAGGTGTTTAGTTTTATTCCTGAGCCGTTAGAGGGCCTGTACCTAGCATTAGAATTTGCTTGGAAAGCAGGAGGAGCCTTGAAAAGACTTATTGGTTTATTCATTTCGTTGGTTCTTACTTCGGGATGTTCCAGCTTGCCCAAGGCCACTCTTCCCTCAGAACAAGTGCCGTCAACCTCATACCAGGTTGCCTATATCGTCAACCATGGTTGGCATACAGGTATTGTCTATCCAAGAGAAGAACTACTTCATTTTCTGCCTGAGCTGGCTGAGCGTTTTGGTGACGGGCAATATCTCGAAATCGGTTGGGGCGATATGGAATTCTATCAGTCTCGTGAAGTCACGGTTGGTATTACTTTAAGAGCGATATTTTTGCCGACCGATTCAGTACTTCATGTCGCCTCTGTTCCTAGTTCACCCTATGAATCTTTCCCAAACAGCAAAATTAGAAAAATGTGCCTAGGACAAGCTCAAATAAAATCGTTAGGAAGATTCATATCTAATAGTTTTGAAAGAGATCCCAGCGGAAGAGCCGTGGCCACCCAAAAAGGCTTATATGGAGACAGTCAGTTTTACTCAGGAGTGGGAAGTTTTAATGTGTTTAATACCTGCAATAAGTGGACAGCAATAGGATTAGAAAGTGCAGGTTTCGATATTGATGCATCTTTCAATCTAACAGCTTCAGATATCATTGAGTTTCTTGATTCGGATGAAAACACCAATAAGGCCATGGAGTGTCCACAGCAAGAAAATTACTAGGAAAGGCTACGAAAAAGTGCGATGAACAGATTCCAACCTTATTCACTCTAGTATGCTAAAGGCCCACAATGCTGTGAGCCTTTTTTCGTTGTGTTAGTGCCGCTTAGTGTAAGCCTTCAAGGTCATCGGGTTGGTACAGTTTGCCGTTAAAAGCGATATAGATGCCGGGGGCTGCGAGCCGTGCGGCCATCAAAGCGGAGCCTAAGTTAAAGCCAGCATCATTGGGCGAAAAGCCTACCAACGGCCACATTGCGCCAGTAAATACAATTGATTGGCCATGTTCCTTTGGTAGAAGTGTTTGTAGCCGACGGGCGCTGTCGAATAGGGTGAAGGTGCCATGAGTGATAATGTGGCGGTTACAGTTACTGAGGTTAATTGCTGCACTCATTTCATTGATATCCTGAAGAGTGATATCTCGGCTATCTTTCATACATAGCTCGCACAGCTCGAACTCGTTTGGTGGAACTTGGCCGAATTTGGTAATGAATTCGGGAATGACGGTATGTTGATGGCATAACGCTGTACAGGCATCGATATCATAGTAGGAATCGATAGTGCCGCCGGTAATGATAATTTGAATTTTGTGTTCATTGTCGTTACTGCTCATATTGCTCTCCCAAAGGCATCAAGAACAGGCATAGTTAGCCACAGCTCATTGGTGCGTTTGCATTCACCAGTACGCGGCCTTGCGGTAGATCCGGTGAGGCCCATACCATACGTCGAACCCTCTGACATTTTCCGGTAAAGTCTCGTGGCAACCGATCACCAAAGCGCCACCAGGGTGCATGACTTTATTTATCTGTTCAGTCACGCTGTGCTGTAGCTTAGTACTAAAATAAGTGAATACCAGATTCCGGCATAGCACCAAATCGAATAGATCGACAGGTTGGTTGTAGCGTATGTCCTGCGTATGGAACATTATTGGGTGTTTATATTCTGGTTTCAGGCAATAGATATTGTGTTGCCTTAGAAATGCCTGATGCAGCCAACGCTCGGGAAGGTATCGAATACTACTGTAAGGGTAGCAGGCTTCGCTGATCCGCTTGCCCATTGCTGGATCCAGATCTGTAGCAAGGATTTCGAGTTGAAAACCTGGAAAGTATTGCTGCAATTGCAATTTCCAGATCAATGCAATTGTGTAGGCTTCTTCACCGCTGGCGCAACCGGCACTCCAGACCTTCAATTTATTTTGCCCGTGATCGATTGCCTTGCGGATCAGGCTCGGTAGTAACTGTTGCTCAAGAGCGGTAAATACAGCTTTGTCCCGGTAAAAGCGTGAGATGGTTACCGGGCACAAGGTATCTAGCATGCGCCACTCTCCAGGGGATGCCTCCAGATAGGTGCGGTAGTCGGCCAACTCTTCGAGCGCCCACTGTAGAAACTGTACGCAATCGTAATCCTTCATCGAGCCTCCTGCGATACGGTGTTAATTCTAACAGCCAGCAGGGAAAATGATTTTTCTGGAGACCGAGCTCTATAATTATACTTGTCCACTTCATCTAGGTTCGCGCGTTTCCAATAAAAATTAGAGTCGAGGTTGAAAATGGAAATAACGCTATTGAGAATGTTTCTGATTATTTCTGTAACGACTTTTATCTTTAAATGTGGTGACAGCCAGATAGATTCTGATGTTATCCCGCCTCCGGCAATGCCATATGCAAAAAATATTATTATATTAATTGGGGCTGGCATGGGGGAGGAACACCGGAAAGCAGCGCGTTTGGTCAAGGTTGGGGAAGCTGGCAAGCTATCAATGGATGATATGCCATCAAGTGGTTTTATACAGACCCATTCTGCGGACAACTTTGTTACAGATTCAGCGGCTGCAGCAACTGCATTGGCAACAGGAGTGAAAACAAATAATGGTGTCATAGGGCTAGATGCTAATTTGGGTTTTGTACCGACAATATTAGAAGATGCAAAGAAACAAAATAAGCTTGTTGGTCTAGTCACTACAACACATGTTACGCATGCAACACCTGCCGGATTTGTCGCTCATGTTGAAAATAGAAATTTGATGACCAACATTGCCCTGCAGATTGTGGATTCAGATATTGATGTATTACTTGGTGGTGGAGAGAATGAGTTTTTGACAACATCAGAAAATGGTTGCTATCCGGAAGCAGGGAAAAGAACTGATGGCAGAAACCTTATTCAGCAAGCCATTTCAATCGGATACACTTATGTATGTGATTTATCTTCATTTAGAGCGATTGATACGTCGTCTTCGCTAAAGTTACTTGGGCTTTTTGGTGATGAAGGTATGGTTCGTCCTTTTTCTCCTTCATTAGCTGAAATGACACAAAGTGCGATAGATATCCTTTCGAAAGATCCCAATGGTTTCTTTTTAATGGTCGAAGGCGGTCAAATTGATTGGGCGAGTCATGATAATGATGCGGCTAATGCTATTACTGACACCGTAGACTTTGATGAAGCTGTTGAGGTAGTGAAGCAATTTGCGCTTACTGATAGTAATACGTTAATCATTGTAACGGCAGATCACGAAACAGGAGGTATGTCAGTCTCATCGTCATCGAGTGGTTTGGATAGTGAAGATGGGCCGTTTAGTTCAGCGGGTGGTGGTTTGTTTTATGTAAATTGGTTAACAACAGGCCATACCGCAGTAAATGTTCCAATAACATCGCAAGGCCCAAGATCTGAAAATCTATCTGGTGTTCATGATAATACGTTTGTTCATAGTGTTATGAAGAATGCGCTTAGTGGCGAGTAATTCCATAAATTATTATGGAGTTGAAGAATTACAGTTTGTTTGGTGATTTCCCTCTATCTATTTTGTGATTACATTTGGTAAATGTGTCAGCGATGTACCAGAACGTAAGTGCATAATTTGTTAATGTAATTGGTCATATCACCAAGATCTAGCGGCCAGGAGGCTACTAACTGCATCAGGAGGGATGTTCGATGCTAGTAATTCGTCCGATCAACGAGAATGATTTTCCGGCACTTATGCGTTGCGCAGAAGAGTCCGGCCATGGTTTTACTTCACTTCCAGTTAACGAAGAACTGTTAAGAAAAAAAATTCAGCACTCGGTGGAAAGTTTTAGCAAAGCGGTGACTATACCTAATACAGAAGGGTATTTGATGGTTGCTGAAGATCTAGAAACCGGCGAAGTGGTCGGTACCACTGGTATTGAAGCCGCGATAGGGCTAGATGCACCATTTTATAGCTATCATATCAGTAAAGTTGTACATGCCTCGCGTAAGTTGGGGGTACACAATGTGGTTGAATTGTTAACCTTTGGAAATAACTACACAGGTTGTAGTGAAGTGTGCACTTTGTTTCTACGTCCGGAGTGGCGAAAGGGCGCCAATGGCCGCTTATTATCTAAGTGTCGTTTTTTAATGATGGGGGAGCACCCACAGCGTTTCTCCAAAACCGTGTTTGCTGAAATGCGGGGTGTTTCTGATGAAGAAGGTCACTCCCCATTCTGGGAGTGGCTGAGAGAGCATTTCTTTTCGATTGAATTTACTCATGCTGATTATCTTGTTGGTGTTGGTCAGAAAGGTTTTATCGCCGATCTCATGCCAAAGCTTCCGATTTATGTCAATTTGCTGAGTAAAGAAGCGCAGGAGGTGGTTGGCCAGGTACATGAGAAAACTCGGCCCGCATTACGCCTGCTGGAGAAGGAAGGTTTTAGCAATCGCGGCTATGTCGCGATTTTCGATGCCGGTCCGACCATAGAATGCGACTTGGTAAATATTAAATCAGTCTACAACGCGTTCCATTGCTCGGTTGAGGTGGGTGAACATGCCTGCCAGGATGAATATTTGATCTGTAATACCGAGTTTCGTAACTTCAGGGCTGTCGCGGGTAAGGTCGCTGTGGATGCTGATCGTAAATGCGCTCGTATTTCCTCTGAAATGGCAGATGCACTTCAGGTTTCAGACGGTGATAAGATCCGGCTGGTCACACCCTAATTAGTAATACTGTGAATGATTCTAGATGTTTAAATTTTGAATATTTAAGCCACTGTAAGCATGAGCGATATCATTTGTTTGAGTGGATATGTCAAATTTAGCCACAGATGGGTAAAGATTAGATGAGCACAGTTTAACCGCTGAGTAACCAATCATCTTAATATCTTTAATTTTAAGTCTTATTAATTAACTACTTACCGGCACTAAGTGCCGGTTTTCACTTCATCTTCATGCTAATTATGCATTGCCCATTCATCTCAGAAAATATGCGACATATATCACATTATGAAATATGTCACTGTGCAATGATCGCATAAAAATACAACAAATAAACAAGAAGCCAAGCCTGTATTTGCCATTGCATAAATAAATCATATAGAAGAGTAACGGATAAACGTGAATATATTAACTAGCTTTAAGGGCCGTATTATTACGGTCGCTATCTTGTTATTAACGGTTTCCCTGGCCGTTTCAACCTTTCTTTCATACCGTCAACATTCAACTTCAATTCTGAATAATATTGACAAATATTCGCAGCTAAAGATCGATAGTTCATCTAACAAGATCTCTGAATGGTTTCATACTATTCGAGTTGGTATTGTCAAAACGGCACCAAGTTTTGCGAAAGAGCATAATGATTCCCAGCTCTCATTGATGGTCAGCCAAATTGAGAACGCGACGAAAGCTTCGGATATTGTGGTTGGCTTTGAGGATGGTCGCTCTTATGGTGCGAAAAGCGGTAAGCGTGATTTAGCAAAGTATGATCCACGGGTTCGAGGTTGGTATAAGAATGCCAAACAAAACCGCGGTACTTATATTACGGGTATCTATAAAGGGGCATCGTCTGGAAAGTTGATGGTCAGTATTGCTGAACCTTTCTATTCTGATGGTCAGTTCCAAGGTGTTTTGCTTGCCGATCTAAATTTAGATCTTTTGGCCGAAGTCGTTAACGAGTCTCCTTTTGCCGGAGCAATGACTGGGTTATATGACAATCAAGGTATAACGATTGCTTCTACTGGTGATATTGATGTTCCAGGTAAAAGTAAGCTTTCTGATTCTTCCGACCTCGTTGCTCTTGAGCGTGAGGTACTTTCCTCTGATAGCGGTATTTTCAATTACAACTTAAGTGGCGTGGATAAGATTGCCTATTTTCGCTCCATTGAGCTTGATAATAATACGCGCTGGCATCTGCTGGTGGGGATCGATAAGTCTGTGGCCTACGCCGAGTTGGATGAGACGTTAACGGATTCTTTAATTACAGCCGGTATCCTGATCTTTCTTTCTGCGGTAATTATTCTTTTGCTTCTTAATCGCCTGTATCGTCCAATTCTGTCTTTAAAGACCACGATAGTCGAATTATCGCAGGGAAATGGTGATCTTACTCGTCGCCTTGAGGTCAATACCAAGGATGATTTGGGTCAAATTGCTGAGGCCGTAAATACCTTTATCGGCAACCTGCAAGGTATGATGCTTGAAGTATCACAAGCTACAGGTCATATCTCTACGGGTATTAAACAACTTAAAAACCAAACTGAGCTGAACAATACGGTTCTAACGTCTCATGCGGCAGAAACCGACCAGGTTGTTACTGCGGTTAATGAAATGAGTTCGACGGCTGAGAGTGTCGCAGATAGTGCGTCACAGTCTGCTTCGTTTACCCAGAATACCAGTGAAGAAGCCGAGCGCTCTAAACGTGTAGTGAGTGAGGCTGAACAAAGTGTCGCAGCGTTGGTTGATGAAGTTGATGCAATGGCACTCAGTATTCAAACTATGGACGAAGATACCAAGCAAATTGGCTCTGTTTTAGAAGTGATTGGCGCCATTGCCGAGCAAACTAACTTGCTTGCTTTGAACGCGGCAATTGAAGCGGCTCGTGCAGGTGAGCAAGGGCGTGGCTTTGCGGTAGTTGCTGACGAGGTGCGCGCTTTAGCAGCAAGAACGCAACAGAGTACTTCTGAGATTAATGAAATGCTGAATAAACTTCGTAGCGGCTCACAATCGGTAGTGACGGCGATGGATGATACTAAGCGCCGTTGCCAGCAAACTGCTGACACAACAGCCAATGTTAACGAGAGTCTCGATTCAATGGCCAACTCAGTGGTGAAGATCAATGATCTTGGGCTTCAGATCGCGACTGCGGCAGAAGAGCAGAGCACGGTAACTGAAGAAATTAACCGTAATATGATGGCGATCCAGAATATGGTGGGTCAGCTTACGGATAACGGCTCAAAAACGATGGACAGTACCCACAACTTAGCTAGCTGTAATGAACAGCTTGTGGCTATCGTTAAGCAATTTAAACTCCAATAATGCCTAAAGTATAACTATTGGTAAAAAGCCTCCGGAAGTGCCGGAGGCTCACTATTCGCACTATCCAAACTAGTAGCCTACCTTACTAATTGACACCAATCCCCCCCTCGAATGCTGTTGGCGCATCTGGATGACTAAACAGTATTGAGCCTCTGAAATCTTCATATCTCTATATAACTCAATCCTAACATTCACCTGGCAAATTCTTCTCTTGTTGTTATTGATCAAGTTTAATATTACGCAGAGGAGTATAAATTCAGTCTAACAAATTTAATGGCTGTCTCAGTAATCAATTTTAATCAAGGATGGAGTCACAGGATGGGGGAAAGGCTAAATGCTCTTATGTACAGTACATTAGGCTTAAATAAGACAGGGTTTGTAGTTCGTGTCTACGGCTTGGCCATTGTATGGGCGATGGCTTTGATATTGATAAATTATTTCATTTTTTATCAGGCCGAAGTTGTGCAAGCTCTCAATGAAAGTGAATTAGCATCTGCGTTGGTGTCTCTTTTAATTACGACGCCGTTAATGGAAACACTTATTTTTCAATGTTTTATTCAAAGTATGCTTCGACATGCGAAAGGAAGCCCAGCTTTTTCAATCGTTGGGTCGGCAATCATTTTTGCCTTGGTTCACTTGGTGAATTCGATTTTAAATGCAATGGTGATTGTAGCACTTGGCTTTGCGCTGGCTCTGACTTATGAGTATGTGAGGATGAGGGTTGGCAATATATATGCTTTTATTACGGTTTGGATTGCTCATAGTATATGGAATGTGTTTGCCATCTTGGGTATCCCGGCTCTGTTCCTGGCTTTTGGTTTGGAGTGATCTGGCAGCGAGCCAAATCGTAATTATCAGGTGAAGCGTTATATACGGCAAAAGTAAGCTAAGGGGAGTGCAAAGTCGAATAGGGGATGCGCTTGAACTAAACGGCAGGCACAAAAAAGGGCATCCTGAGGACGCCCCTTCTTCAAAGCTTAAACGCTTGGTATCAAATTAGATACGCTCAACGTTAGCAGCTTGAGGACCTTTCTGACCTTGTTCGATGTCGAAAGATACTTTCTGGCCTTCAGCTAGAGATTTGAAACCTTCACCAGCGATAGCACGGAAGTGAACGAATACGTCTGCACCGCCGTTGTCTTGAGTGATGAAACCGAAACCTTTCTCGTCGTTAAACCACTTAACAATACCAGTTGCTTTAGACATGTGATGTCTCCTGAAAAAAAATTAAATTCACGCTTATAGCGTACTTAAGCCAACATAATGTATTACTTATGGACAAAAGAATAATGAAGCTCTTCAGGACAACTACGCCTTTTGCAAAGCGGTGGAACGAAGTTTTCTATTTCAATTTGTTGCATAAATAGGTCTGCATTACAGGCCGGGGACTATTAAGCCACAAGGCATAGAGCAGGGCAAGCAAATACTTTTAAATTTAAGCGTTTATCGAAAAAAGTGTGAAGTTAGTATCATTGGTAGGAGAATAATCTTTGGTTTTAACAATAAGTTAGTGACAAAAGGGTTGTTTTGCGAGGAAAAATAAAATTTTATAAACCAAAATAGCAGAGATTAAAAAAGGGCCAAACAGCCCTTTTATTCACACATAAGTAGAAGATTGATTAAATCTTTTCTACGTTTGCAGCTTGTAAGCCTTTTGGACCTTGCTCTGTTTCGTAAGCCACTTTTTGACCTTCAGCAAGCGTTTTGAATCCGTCGCCAGTGATAGCACGGAAATGAACGAATACGTCAGCACCGCCGTTATCTTGAGTGATAAAACCGAAACCCTTTTCTTCATTGAACCACTTAACGGTACCTGTTGCTTTAGACATGTTGTCTCCTGAATTTCTACATCAACTAAAAGCGCCAATAACTATTTAACTTTGGTGACAATTGAAACAGATAGCTTCAGTACAACTGTCTTGAAACAAGAGCCTATACGTGAAGATTTGTTCGTTCATATTGTTGCATCATTGCCAAACACTACTGGTCTATTGAAAGAGTAGGCATTGATATACCAATTGCAAATAGATTAATGATAAATTTGTGGTTAGATTCACAGGATTTTGATGAAACAAGTGTCGTTTGCGTCAGCTCTATAGAGATGAATTAAAAGCGTTTTCTTACATCTGATAAAATGATTCACTGGTGAGAAACTGCCACTGAAGTTTAAATTTGATACTCCATATTTTGCTGTATCAAATCAAAGAATCGCTGTTATTTTTTTCTTGTTGAGAATGTGACTTGAGTAACAACATAACTTTCTGTTATAACGAGCCTAGTTGGGTTTTGTAGATTCATAAAAGGACAAATAATGAACACTATCCTTGAACTGGTACGCCAGACACGTCGTAAGAACAAACTGAAACGTGAAATCTTAGACAATGATCGTAAGGTCCGAGACAACCGTAAGCGTGTTGAGCTGCTTGAAAACCTGCTTGATTACATCAAGGCAGACATGACTCACGACCAGATCGTTGAGATCGTCGAAAATATGAAGGGTGATTACGAGGATCGCGTTGATGATCACATCATCATTAGTGCTGAGTTATCGAAAGAGCGTCGCGAAGTAAGCAAGAACGTTAAAGATCTGAAGAAAACAGAGATTGCTAAGCACTAATCTCAGCGATGAATTTGAAAAGCTCGACTCAGGTCGGGCTTTTTTTATGCCGAAAAAATGATGTTGCTGCTATCGCAAGTCAATTTGTAATTGCGCGCTTATTGGTGTGTTGGTTAGCCATTGTTGATCCTTATAAGTAAGAAATAGTCTAAAAAGTTACTCATGGCTGTCTATACTTCCCTCTTGTTTGTGTTTTTTCTGAATATGTTTAGGTTTGTAGGGATAACTTCTGTCAATTTGTTGATATGCCTGTTATTTGTTTTGGTGGAGATAAAGTTAGCGTTAACTGAAAGATGGATATAACAGAAGAAGGAAAGTGGTCGATTACATCCTTTTAATCATGCTCATAAATCCCAGCAGTCATGAGGAGAAAGCAATGAAGAATATGTTAGCTCAGTCGATGTTAATGCTTGTAATGGTCTTTGGATATAGTGGTTTGGTGTCGGCTAACCAGCATAGTTATGGTGATGATATTTTAGATGATGAACTCTTTGATAAAGATCTTCATAAGATATTTGCCAGAGAAACGTTCTCAGCTAAATTGGACGGTTTTCAGGAAGTACCTGCTATGTTGGCCGAAGGTAAGGGGCGCTTTAGGGCAAAATCGGATGGGTATACCCTGACGTTTAAGCTAAGGTATAAAGACTTGAGTGGAGATGCTAAAGCTGCTCATATTCATTTTGCCCAGCCAGGTGTAAACGGCGGAGTGCTTGCTTGGCTTTGTGACTCAACGTTGGTTAATGCGCCAGCATGCCCGGCACCAGGAGAAAAATTAGAAGGTACGATTGCGGCTGATGATGTTCTGGCTATTCCTTCTCAGGGAGTTGAAGCTGGCGATTTTAAAGCGTTAACCAAGGCAATGAAAAATGGCGCAGCCTATATCAATGTACATACTGAGAAGTTTCCAGCGGGTGAAATACGAGGCAATATCAAAGACTAAGTAAGTGTTTCGAGTACTGCTAAAGGTATCCTCTAAGGCTGTGGTTTAAGCAGCCTTTCTTCAAATTTGCCAAATTGGTATGACACCTTCGATGTTTTTGTAATGTCTTTTTATCACACGCTATCAAAATGAGAACTAACTCATTGTTTTTCAGAACTGTCTAATGAAATATGAAAACTATATTTTATTTAGCTGTTTTCAATAGATGAGTGCGATGATCCAACAAGTTCCAAGTTTTAATGAAGCGTTATTGGACAAACTAGTGACACATTTTGGTGTTACTCGGCATATGAAAGATGGTGGCTATATTCTCCCGGATGGCCGTTTACTGAATCTACAACGATCAGATATAAATAATCGCCAGTTTCACCGTGCGGTAGCGGCACTGATGCCTGAAGACATGCTTGGTATCTGTGACGAAATAACCATTATCAACTTGATGGCCGCGACAGGGGCTATCCGATATGAAGCAAGAGGACGAGTACATGTAGCGGTAGAGCCTACCCGGCAGCAGCGACGTAAGCTGTTTGATATTATGAAGTACAGTGTTCATAGCTACCGTGTCATAGTCTCAGACTCTAATGGAGCCACCATGGGCGATCAGATGTTCCAGTCTCCTCAAGCTCATGAGTTACTTCACTTCTTTAATAACTGCTTCAGTAGTGAGCAGAAGCAATACCGTGATGATGAGTTCTACGTGACTGAAGAGCGAGATTATTGTGTTCTTGTTTTCCGGCCTGAGCAACGGCGGATTGGCCGGTATGATTTAAAAACTAACACTTATACGATTGATCCGAGGTTTGAAGGAGTACTCGATGTTTTTGAGGATAAAATTAGCCAGTTAAATATTTTTGAACGGTGTGCAAATTAACCTTCCGGTGATGTACTGAAATGTAAAAGAGCCGGTAACAGGAAAAGTCTTTGGGTGTGAGTTTAATGAGCTACTTGCCGAGCTGAGTTAATGTATTATTTTGCTAGTAAGGCTCATTTATCATTAGATTGGAATAAACACCCAGCTTGCTGTTGTTTGATAGGGCGATCTGTTGAATGTTTTGCATGCTATTTCCTGCTCTATACCGGGACGTGAGATTGTTTTAAACTTTGCGGCTGCTGATGTGTTACAGCGTCATAGAATAATCTCTCGGCTAACAGGTAACTCTACTAATGCCCAAGCGCATTTTTCTAACTCTATTGCTTCTTCCTACAACAGTGAAGGCGTCGGCTGATGGTGGCATGATGCTAAATCTGATTGCGGGCGATCAGCCACAGGGCGCGACCTCGTTGTTCAGCGATGGTACGTCAGAGTGGAGAGCCGGACTTTTTTTAGATAAAGATGTAAAAAAGAAGCCGAAATTTTATGATCTTGTTTTGCACTATACCCGAAAGTATGACGTTCCTTCCGCACTGGTATTAGGAATCATCAAGGCCGAATCGAACTTTAACCCAAATGCTATTAGCTATAAGGGCGCAAAAGGCTTGATGCAGTTGATGGATATGAATTCACAACATTGGAAAATTGATCCCTTCAAACCAGAACAGAATATAAAAGTCGGAACAGCAATGATTTCTCGTTTGCTAAAGAAGTATAAGGGAAATATTGATTTGGCCCTTGCCGCTTATAATGCAGGGGAGGGGAATGTGAAAAAGTATCGTGGTATTCCGCCATATAAAGAAACACAACAGTACATTATTAAAGTTAAACATAATATGAAGCTGTATGATGCTATTATTCCACCGGCATCATTCGGTTCATTCCCATCGCTTTTCCATAATTGATTTATACCCAAGCTACTTCTACACGCAGGACTCATTCTCAAAGGGCGAGTTTACTTAGCTTCTATGTGTTGTTAGCGATTTTTAATTTAGAACCATTAGCTCTGTAGTACTACTCCCTGGCCAAATTTATCAGTGATTGGTTGTGAATAGAACGTGATAATATGTAGTTAAGAACAAAAGTTGTGCTTAACGCGTTCAGTTGCGCTAATTTATTAATACTCAAACGAATAAATAAAAATGAGGAAGTGGGTTTGAAGCTTTGGGGATGTTTAGTCTTTTGTTTGCCTTTTGTAGCCTACGCTGATGTTACCGAGCCGGATGGCCAAACCGATAAGAGTCGGGATGAGGGGTTTATTAGCGTTGATGACTTGAGGGTGAAACGAGATGGTGAGCAAGCCTGGGGGATAGCTGCCGTCGTACGAAATGCCACAATACCTTATGCAACAAGTGATGTTGTTGAGGATTCCAATGTTTCTACTTTTGTTCCTATGATGTTTTATCAGGGGGACAGATTTTTTCTCAACGGTACTGAAGGTGGTTTAAATATATATCGTCAGGATGATTGGGAAGTCAATGCTCTGCTACGCATGCACTTTATCGATATTCCATCATCGTTTCAGAATCAAATTGGTGGAGATACCGGAGATCTTGGTTTTCAGTTCAAGTACCAGTTTGATGATGGTTTATACAGTACACTGGAGCTTTTGTCCGATCCTGATGGCCGGATAAGCTCTCTAGCCTCTTTAGGTGGTGTTTATCTTCATGGCAATTGGGGGATCAGGCCTGAAGCGTCATTGCTTTGGAAAGAGTCGGCCTATAACAGTTATTATTACGGCTTAACGTTTGAGTCGATCAATGCGGGGGTAGATCTTAAATTCGGCGCATCGGCAAGTTACCACGTCACCTCAAATTTGTACTTATTAGGTGGTGCACATGTCACCCGCTTTGACAGCAATATACGTGACGCCAAGATTGTGGATGAAGATTGGCAAGGTGAGGCATACCTTGGCTTTGGTTTCTTCAACGATGCCAAAAAACCAAGGAAGTCATCACTGAAGAATCAGCCTTATTGGCGTATTGCTCATGGCTGGGCAACGCCATCAAATATCGGTGAGATTTTTTCAGGCAACACGGTGAAAGATGAGTTTAACAACCAACTGACGTCGCTGTTTTACGGCCATCCGCTGACGGACGAGTTGTTCGGGCTCCCGCTTGATATTTACCTGACACCTGGTTTTGTTTGGCACTGGAGTTCAGATGTTCAGAGTTCGACACAAGAATACGTAGTGGCGATTAAAGCTTATTACACCGTAAACTGGCCAGTTGAATGGCGCTTCGGGGTTGCTGAAGGCTTATCGTACATCAACCATATATCTTACATTGAGCAAACTGAGATGGATAGAAAGGGCTATGAGCCGAGTAATTTACTTAACTATCTGGACTTTTCATTTGATGTAAATTTAGGTGATCTCTTTAATCAAAAATCCATGGACGGGGTATGGTTAGGTTATAGCCTTCATCACCGATCAGCTATTTTTGAGAATGCTTCACAGTTTGGTCGTATTAAAGGGGGCAGTAACTACAATACGGTTTATCTGCAGTTTGATTTTTGATCGTGTCAGAATCCAGAAAAAAGCCTTACCCGTTAGCAGTAGCAGGTAAGGCTGTTAGCGAAAGCGCTAGTAAATAAGAATGCAAGTGTTAGTCATTAGCCCATGTTAGGCGGTAATTTTTTCTAATTCCGATTTTGCGTCGGCTAACCCTTTAGCTGCAAACTCTTCACCCATATTGAGAGCTTCGCTATACACAAATTCGACATTTGTTAGGCCGACAAAGCCAAGAATTGTTTTTAGGTATGGCACCATGACATCAGAAGCACCGTCTTTATGCATACCACCACGAGTGGTGACTACAATGACTTTTTTGTCGGTTAACAGGCCAACAGGGCCGGTTTCGGTGTAAGTAAAGGTCACGCCGGCACGAGCAATCAAATCAAACCAGTTCTTCAGCTGAGTTGGTATAGAGAAGTTATACATAGGCGCGGCAATCACAAGCGTATCACTCACTTTGATTTCTTCGATCAGCTGGTTTGATAGCGCCAGAACTTCTTGCTGGCGTTCTGTCAGATTCTCTCCACCGCGAAGGCCGCCAGCGATCTCACCATCAAGTACAGGTAATGGGTCTGCGGCAAGGTCGCGCTCAATGACTGAACTCACTTTACCTTCCCAAGATGTCACTAAGTGATCAATTAACCCATTTGATTGAGAGTAATCACCGAGGATGCTTGATTTCAATACAAGTACGTTTGACATAACTAATTCCTTTGCTCTTTGTGTTGGCTTGGAAGTAACTATATTGAACCAGTGAGCTTGAAGAAAGCGGAAAAAATCGTAGGAGTCATTCGAAAAAATAGAACAGCATTGAGGGAGGGAAAAGTTTTTACTTATCAAGGTTATATTCGAAGTTTGGAAAAGTGTACATAGCGGTTTTATCGCTTTGAAGTGCGGTGTCTGTCTCTTTGTGTTTGATAAAATAGGTCGTTATCCATACGGCGAGCCAATTGTCGCCGAGTTTGCACGATGGCCTATATGGAGATATAGAGGTATTGGGTTACGGTGTGAATATGCTGGCACTGATGTGGGGAGAATATATGGCTGTTTGGGTAAAAAAATAGCCCGAAACGACTCCTGTCTCGGGCTTAGGGGAATGGCTCGTGAGAGCCTTGCGCTAACTGGTTAGTAAATGGAGATCAATTACACTTTCAATGGTAGTTCAAGCAGTACAATTTGCCAGTTTTGCTCGCGAGAATGTCATTCAATTCTGATACACCTCTAATTTAACGTTAACGCCATTCAAATATTCTGAAATGGCGGAGAGTTTTGTGCGCAGGCTTTTTGATTGTGCTTCAAATATCAAATAAATTGGTATCGCGAACTAGCTCGCGAGGAAGCCCATTCTTGATACGGTTGCTGACCCACTTACCAATGCCGATTGGGTAGTCACGGTACGTTACAATGATTTCCCCTTTGCCTGATAGACTCTCTGGGCGGATATCGCGGCCCATGAACCATTCTTTCGCTTGTTCGGATGTCAGGTCGAGAGCCACTTTCTCGTTGCCTTTTGCTAACGACATGATGGCCTCGTGCTGCCAGCGATAGCCCTTCTTATGTTGTTCGGCCAGCTTGATGCCAATACGCTGGAAGCGGATCTCGCCAATCAAATTACGCAGTTGCGATGGGAACAGCCACACTTCCTTGTCCCGGATCCAAATGTCTTTGTCATCAGGCAGGGAAATATCCAAATCAGCTTTGATACCGCTAGTAATGTACTGCTGATCTTTTGCATTGGCTAAATTGAATGGGAATTTACCCAAACGTTTTTTGACCTTAGGAGACTCAACAGAATGGTGTTTGCGGATACGCGCGACAAAGAAGCCTTCACTGTCAAAAATCTGCGGGTAGACATGAAGGAAGCCATCATCGGTTAATGCTTGTTCCGCACCATCGAATAGGTGAGTCAGAGGCTCGAATTCGACCGCATCACCAAAAGTGTCTTTTAAGAAATGACAGACTTGTTGGTTTTCCGAGAGGTTAAGAGTACAAGTTGAATACACCATGACACCGCCAGGTTTCAACGCCTGGAAGGCGCTGACAATCAGATCACGCTGTACCGAGGCAATTTCCTCTACAGAGGCAAGGCTCCAGTTCTCCATCGCATCGTCATCTTTTCGAATAGCACCTTCACCGGAACATGGTGCATCGAGCAAAATAGAATCGAAAGACTCAGGTGCCCAGCCGCCAAAGACACAACCATCAAAGTGGGTGAGAGATGTGTTATGGACGCCACAGCGCTGTAGGTTGGAGTGCAGGACCTTGATTCGGCTTGCTGCAAGTTCGTTAGCAACAAGCGCACCGCGGTTTTCCATGGCAGAGGCGATCTGGGTTGTTTTTGAGCCCGGCGCGGAAGCCATATCCAATACACAGTCCAATGCATCGTTGTCTTTCAACAAGGCAGTTACCGGCATCATTGAACTGGCTTCCTGAATGTAGAACAGGCCAGCCATGTGCTCTGCAGTATTGCCGAGAGAAACGGTATCCTCATCTTCACGCTCAATCCAGAAACCAGTATCGCACCAAGGAACGGGAGTTAGCGTCCAGTCTTTATCGGCGACACGAGCTAGGAAGTCTTCCACACTGATTTTTAGCGTGTTAACACGGATACTACGGCGTAACGGCGTTTTGCAGCAGGCGATGAACTCATCCATGTTCAGGTGCTCAGGCATGATCTGGCGGATTTGCTCAATGAAGGCTTCGGGAATGTGAATATTCGGATGCAAGGGACTATCTCGTTTAACTAGCAATGGGGCGTGAGTCTATAACAAACAGTGCTAATAATCGATGTTTGAGGATTAGAATCAGGCAATTGTTCCACTAGATATATACCCAAGCATCTTGAGGGTGCTTGGGTATAGTTATTTATATCGAATTTTATTCTTTTCGATGGAAAAGAAAAAGGAGCGCAGTGCGCTCCTTATAGGTTAATGCATGGGGAGGTATTACGTTCCTTTTAGTGGCGAGGAATGGCTGTTCGCCAAGTTCTCCACTGTGGCTTGGCTTGTTGATGCAGCAGGTAATGGGTTTCCGGCTTGGCTTTTGGTGACAAAGGTTGCTCTTCCGGAGTTGCGAAGGCGATGCCACCACGAATTAGGCTATCTACGGTACCACTTTGAACCGAAGCCCCAGTTAGTCCAATCGTGACGTCGATACCTGATACATTCCAGAATACGGTGTCAGTACGAACGAGGTGACTATATTCTTGTTCAACCTGCGCCTCGACAATAACACGATCGGCCAGTTCGCCCAGTGCCACGTTAACGACTTGGCCAACCTGGATATCGCGATAGAGCAGTGGAGTGCCTTGGCTTATTGAATTGCGGTCTTCACTTTCCAAGATCACCGTCAGTCCCGACTTAACCAGCTCGGATGTACCCAGTTCAAATGTCTGGGAATAGTGCCCGTCACCCGGTGTTACGGCAATATAACTGCTCAATAATGTATCCAGGTTCTTTGCACCGCTGATACTAATTTGAGGTGTTACAACCCAGAAGTAGCTGTTTGACTTAGCGAGCAACTCCGCATATTTCGGGAAAAGGCGTGCTTTTACCTTGATGTTACCTGCATTAAAATCCGGAATTGTTTCAATCACTTTACCAACATTGACGCCTTGATAGCGGATGTCGGAATTGGTAGAAATCGCTTTGGCATTATCAGCCGTCATCGTGATCAGCAAGCCAAAATCTTTGGCTTCATTCAAGCTAGAGTACAGCTTGTAACGGTTGCCGACCTTATTGGTAACACCTTCTAGCTCGTCAAAAGCAATGCCGCCTTTGATTAGGGTGCTAATTGGGTCGGCTTTGACTTTAACTCCACCAAGACCAGCTTCAACTTCAACCCCTGAACGATTCCAGAAAACGGTATTGGGTTTGATCAGGTGGCGATACTTATTACTTATCGTAATAGAGATAGTGACGCCGTCACGTGTGAGGGCGTAGTTTCTGACTTCACCAACTTGCAGGTTACGGTAGAGGATCGGGCTGCCTTCGGAAACCGGAGGTAACTCGTCGGCAAATAGGGTAAATCGGGCAAGTCCTTTGGCGCTGTCTGCTGCTAGTTTTGCTAGTTGCAGGTTTTCATATAGCGGATAGCTTTTTTGAATTTTAGAGCTACCAGTACTGGTAAAGCTAATACTTTGGCTGATCAGTTGGTCGGCAGGTGGCACGTTAACATCAATACCTCTTGAGCTAATGTTTGCCTGGATGCCGCCATCAAGATAAAAGCGACTGGCAGAGCGAACCAGTGAGGTGTGCTCTGGTTTTACGATGACATCAAAACGGACTTTGTTGTCTTCAAATGCCACTCTTTTTACTCGACCCACTTCCAAGCCAAGATGCTTTAGCTTAGTCCCACGTTTAATGCCGTGGCTGCTATCAGCGTACAGAGAGAAGGTGGCAACTCCCGGAAGTTGTTCCTGTAACTCATCTTCGGTGATTGCCTTGAACTGTCGTGTCGTTTCACCTTCTCCGGGGATCAGGGTCAGGAAATTACCGCGGATCAGGTTGCCGATGTTCTTAACACCGGTTAACGAGAGCTCGGCCTCTTCAAGTAGCATCCGAGAGCCGGTGGTCAGCAAATCACTCATACTCGGCTCAATTGCTGCGTGAGCAATAATCTTCTGGCGCTCTTTGTCTAGGCGAAGATCCGATATTTGACCGATTTTTAATCCGCGGAAGATGATAGGAGCACCACTTGTATTGATGTTATTGTCATCTGGCAGGTCGATAGTAATCGCAATACCGCGGCCTGCAGTATTGAGATCAGGGTAGAGGCGGAATAAATGATTATCTTCAATCGCTAAGCCTTCGTCCGGTGAATCAAAGGCAATCGCACCGCCGATCATCGCGGATAGGCTTTCAAACTGAACATCGATACCGTTAAAGCCGACATTGGCACTCATACCGCTTACATTCCAGAAGCGGCTCTTATTGGTAACCAGTTCGGCATATTGTGGCTTGATCAATATATCAATCAGAACACGTTTTTTATCATTGCTGAGGGTATAGTTATAGACTTCACCCACAGGGATCTTTTTATACATTACTTGAGAGCCGATGCTGACCGAGGCCAGATTAGGTGAACGTAACTGTATTTTTAGTCCTTGTCCCAACGGGATGTCAGAAGGCTGGGTATCTAGAGCGGCAAACTCAAAGGCTGCTTTACCGGCACCCGGCTGGAGCGCAATATAGTTACCGGAAACCAATGCATCAAGGCCCGAGATACCGGTAATTGACGCTTTGGGTTTTACCAGCCAAAAACGCGTCCCTTCCTTGAGTGTCTGAACGGCTTCAGGATAAATGTCCGCTTCGGCGTAGATGCTTTGCAGATCTTCGGACAAGCTAACCTCACGTACTATACCAACTTCCAAGCCTTGGTAGCGGATGGTGGTTCTTCCCGCAGTGAGGCCCGCGGCATCACTGAAGTGGATTTTTATCCTTTCCCCTGTCTCATTGACGGCTTTATATACAAGCCAGCCTGCAAGAGTCAGCGCAAGTAGTGGCAGTATCCATAAAGGAGAAATGCCTCGGTCACGTTTAATGTCGACCGGTTCTGGTTGCCGGTTATTAAGTCCGTTGTTCATAGTTGTCCCATATCAGACGAGAATCTAAGCTTTCTGCAGAGAGCATGGTAAGCACCACCACAACGCCGAAGGCAATCGCCCCGGGGCCTGGCGTAAAATCAAGAATTTGGTCACGGTCAATTAACGCTACCATGAGAGAGATAACGAAAAGATCCATCATCGACCACTTTCCAATCCACTGGATGACCCGATAAAGTTTCATGCGCTGGAGGTGGTTAACCTCGCGCTTAAACTGGATGGTCAATAAGATAAATGCCAGCCCAAGAATTTTAGCGGCTGGTACGACAATACTGGCGACGAAGATAATGATCGCAATACCGGCCATGTCACTTTGGATCAGTGAGGCGACACCGGAAAAAATGGTATCTTCCACCCGCTTTCCATTGTTGAGAAATATTGAAATAGGGAAGAGGTTGGCCGGAAAAATAAATACAGCCGCGGCGATCAGGTATGCCCAGGTTTTCTGAATCGAATACGGCATACGATGATATAAAGATGACGCGCAACGCACACAACTCTCGGCATGTGCCTGAGTCAGGTGACAAGTGTGACAATGAACTTCTAGCTCGTTGGTTTTGTGATCGGTTTCTGGCTTCCATGCTTCCCAATAGCGATTGACACTGATGCGGGTGATCAATAGCGACATGAGAATTTGCAAGAGCACTAATGAGTACAGGCCGGGACCGACGTAGATATCGGCATAGTCCTGAACTTTAAAACAAGAGATCCCAAGGCTGACAAGAAAAACATCAAACATCGCCCAGTATTTAAGGTGTTCAATCATCCACAATGAGGTACGGAACAGGCGGAAATGCTTGAGTTTTAAACCTACCTGAGCACTGACAACAGATAAGCTCACCAGCAAGGGGGCAATCGTGCTACAAAACAGGATAAGAATAGCCACTGCCGGAAAATCAGAAGCGAGGGTGAGTGTTCCTGATGGTAGCGTAGCCGGGATCATGACGCCAAAAAGGCGAATGGTAATTAATGGAAAAAAGTGAGCAGGAATGAAAAGGATCAAACAAGTCATAGCAATGGCTAGCTCACTGCTAAAATGGCTGACACCTCCGCGATAGAGTCGGGTATTGCAGCGAGGGCAGTAGGCACTGTGTCCACGTTGGGTTACCTGAGGCATCACAGGTAGGTCGCAGCCGGGACATAGTCTTGCCGTAGACATGATTGTTTAATCCTTTATAGACAAAAACTTGATGTTTCTGAGCGTTAGCTTGAAAAAACGAACACTATATTATTTTAGGTTCATTCTGGCTACCGATAGTTGGTCATTGGATTCAGAAGTTGTCGGGTCAGCTGATTGTACTGAGCCATATAACGTCTGATAGAGGCCTTCTTCTTTTACTAGCTCCGAATGCGTGCCGGTTTGACTGACTTGGCCGTCTTCGAGCACATAGATTAAATCAGCTTGCTTAACCGCGGATAAACGGTGCGCCACAATTAGGGTCGTTCTATTAGCTAAAAACTGGTTAAGAGCAGTATGAAGTGCAGCCTCTGTCGCTGTGTCCAATGCCGATGTTGCTTCATCAAGTATAACGAATTCGGGGTTAGCAAGAATCATTCGCGCAATGGCTAGACGCTGACGCTGACCACCAGACAACTTTATACCCTGACGACCGATTTCAGTATCCAGGCCACTTGTTAAGCGTTGGGTCACGTCGGTCATTTGAGCGATTTCGAGCGCTTGCCATAACTGCGTATCGGTAAATTCGCCACCCAGTGTGAGATTATGTCTTAATGTATCATTAAAAAGAACGGGGTGCTGTAACACAACAGCCATCTTGTCTCGCAGCGCTTCGTAGCCAACATCTTCGATAGGGTGGCCATTGATGATAATGTGTCCACTGTCTTTCTGATAGATACCCAGTAGCAATTGGATCAAGGTCGATTTACCACCCCCTGACGAGCCAACAAGAGCAACACGTTTGCCAGATGGAATCGATAGGTTTAGCCCACGGAGAACTTCTTTATCTTCATCATAGGCAAAGTGAAGATCTCCGACATCAATCTGTAGGGTTTCACCATCGGTAAAAGGATCGACTTTAGGTGTTGGACGTACTTCTTCTTCAAGTAAAATCAAGCCATTTAGGCGTTGCATGGCAGCCGATGCGCTATACCACGCAAACTGGATACCTAATAGCTCCTGAACCGGGCCTAGCATGAACCATAGGTAACCAAAAACAGCAAACATTTGACCAATGGTTAAATCACTAAACAGCACCATGATCATGGCCATGGCACGGAAAAGCTCGAAACCGACCAAGAACAGAAGAAATGAAAGACGGCCTGCCGCCTCGGATTGCCATGCGTACTTGTCAGCATCATGGCGAATGTCGTTGGCATTGGATTTTAGTTGAGCCAGGAATTCTCTTTCGCGGTTGGCTGCACGTAGCTGATAGATACCGTCAAGCGTTTCGACTAATCGTTGCTGGAACCTTTCAAATGCCTGGTTCTCTTTTTTCTTTAGGGTCTTAACACGATTTCCCATCATGCGTGAGGCATAGACCACAATCGGGTTTACCAACAGGATGAATAAGCCAAGTTGCCAGTTTAGCCACAGGAGAATGGCAGCCGTTCCCATTACTGTCAGCAAGCCAATGAGAAAGCGACTAAGGGTATCCCCAACAAACTTATCGATGGTTTCAACATCAGTGATGAGGTGGGAGGTAATTCCGCCGCTGCCACGTTCCTCATACTGGCGCATGCTGATACGACCCAACTTATCAATCAGGTGCCGACGCATATTATAAGTGATGTCTTTCGCGACAAGTGTGAATTGTCTGCTTTGAAGAATATTCAGTGCCTGGCTGCCAATACGCATTAATACCACGAAAACAAGGACAAGCAGAATATAGGCAGTTGGCTGATGCAATGACTCTGGCAAGAAGATGTTGAGGAACTGAATTCCACCCGCTGGTTTATCCAACAATATTTCGTCAACCATTAATGGCATCAGTAAAGGAATAGGTACGCTAATTAGCGTAGCCATAATAGCGATGATGTTTGCTACGACGAGTCTAGGGCGGTGATGTTTTGCTTGCTTTATCAACCAAGACCAGTTAATCATTTGATTCGGATTGCCTTTCACTGTGATAATGATTCCCATTACTAATAAGAATTTTCATTCTAACGGCTATAAAAGGAGTAAGCCATGGAAATTAGAGCCGCTACTTATAAAAGACTCACAAAACAGGCCATTGCACTGATCGAGGGTGAGCCGGATCTCATTGCTAATATCTCTAATATTAGTGCGTTACTGAACATGGAGTTAGAAGATATTAACTGGGTCGGTTTCTATTTCTTGAAAGACGACCAGTTGGTTCTAGGGCCTTTTCAGGGCAAGCCGGCTTGTGTTCGTATTCCGGTTGGAAGAGGGGTGTGTGGTACCGCAATATCAGAAAACAAGGTGCAACGTGTTGATAATGTGCATCAGTTTGAAGGGCATATTGCCTGCGATGCTGCCAGTAATTCTGAGATCGTGATTCCCTTTACCGTGAAAGGTAAATTGTATGGGGTACTGGATATTGATAGCCCAAATTTATCAAGATTTAACCAAACTGATGAGGACGGACTGGTTTCTTTGGTTGAAGAACTACAAAAAAGGCTCTAATTGCATGCTTTCGGTGGTTTTTCAGCGTTAGGTAACTATAATAGCCACACTATTTCTTTTTGATCAAAGTACTAACGGCGAGGTTGACTCGCATTTGTCAGGAAAGTCCATGGAAAACTCTGAAAAGCTAACGAACAGTAAAGAAGTGATTGCATACATTGCTGAGCGTTTCCCAAAATGTTTTACTGTTGAAGGTGAAGCAAAGCCTCTAAAAATTGGTATCTTCCAAGATCTCGCTGAGCGTCTTAACGAAGATCCAAAAGTAAGTAAAACACAATTGCGTACCGCTCTGCGTCAATACACTTCTTCCTGGCGTTACCTTCACGGTGTAAAAGCTGGTGCTAATCGTGTTGACCTTGATGGCAACGACTGTGGTGTGTTGGAAGAAGAACACGTAGAACACGCGAAAAAAGCACTTGAAGAAAGCAAGGCTAAAGTACGCGCTCGTCGTAAAGAGCAAGCAGAAGCGAAAGCTGCTGCAAGCAAAGATGGTGAAGCTAAAGCGAAAAAAATTCGTGCAAAAACGGCTAAACCAAAGAACACTAAGCCAAAAACGACTAAGCTAAATAAAAAGCCTGCTGAAACGACCCGTGCACTGACTGCTGATGAAGTGAAAGTTGGCAAAGACGTTAGTGTAAATATGGGCAACGGAAACATGCCGGCGACTATCGTTGAAATTAATAAGGACGATGTGCGTGTTCGTTTAACCAATGGTCTAACCATGGTAGTTAAGGCGGAACACCTGCGTTCGTAAAGGAGAATGCTCGACGTATGAAATGTCGATTCCGTTTCTCACTGATCGCTGCTGGCATGATGCTAGCAGCTTCAGCTCAGGCCCTAGAGGCCAAGTACTCGCTAAGTGACTTGCCGCAGCTTGCACCTGAAAAGCAGCATGCAACGGCAAGTAAAAGGGTTGCTTCTCGATTTACCCGATCGCATTACAAGCAATTCTCACTTGACGATGAATTTTCATCCAATGTCTTTGATCGTTATATCGAGATGTTGGATTTCAATAAAAGCTTCCTAACCGCTTCAGATATCAAGCAATTTGAAAAGTGGGAAACACAGCTAGATGATCAGCTCAAAAGAGGTGAGTCCATTGCTGCGTTTGATATTTTCAATAAGTTGCTTGAACGTCGCTATGACCGCTATCAATACGCATTAACTTTGTTAGATAGGGAAATCCGATTCGATATCGATGAAGATTTTGTTATCGATCGTTCTGAGCTCGATTGGGCGAAAGATCGTAATGAGCTAAATGAATTATGGCGTAAGCGCGTAAAATACGATGCCTTAAACTTGAAACTCACGGGTAAAGAGTGGAAAGAAATCAAGGAAACGTTGGCTAAGCGTTACAATAATGCTCTCAAGCGACTAACACAGACTCACAACGAAGATGTATTTCAGATCTACATGAATGCATTTGCACGTGAAGTCGATCCTCATACCAGCTATTTATCTCCACGTAATGCTGAACAGTTTCAGGCTGAAATGAACCTTTCGCTTGAAGGTATTGGGGCAGTATTACAAGTTATCGATGACTATACCGTTATTCGATCTTTAGTCGCTGGTGGTCCGGCATCTGCTTCGAAGCAACTTGCTGCGGGTGATCGCATTATCGGTGTTGCCCAAGATGGCAAAGATATGGTGGATGTGATCGGTTGGCGTCTTGATGATGTCGTTCAGTTAATCAAGGGGCCTAAGGGCAGCAAGGTTAAACTGGAGATCTTGCCGGAAGGCAAGAACGCAAAAAGTTACGATGTAACTATTACGCGGGACAAAATTCGACTGGAAGACCGTGCTGTGAAGTCATCTGTGAAGACCTCGCAGGGCAGAAAAGTCGGTATTATTGAGATTCCTAGCTTTTATGTCGGTTTGTCAGAAGATACCAAAAAAGAAATTGGTAAGCTAAACGATCAGCAGGTAGATGGCATTGTTATTGATTTACGTAACAATGGCGGCGGTGCTTTAACGGAAGCGACTGCATTGACTGGACTGTTTATTAATAGTGGCCCAGTGGTTCAGGTACGTGATAGTTATGGGCGGGTAAAAGTAAATGGCGATTCTGATGATCGTGTTTATTTTGACAGCCCGTTAACGGTACTGGTTAACCGCTACAGTGCCTCTGCTTCTGAAATTTTCGCTGCTGCGATGCAAGATTATGGTCGTGCAGTGGTTCTCGGTGAACAATCGTTCGGTAAGGGTACGGTTCAGCAACACCGTTCTCTAAACCACATTTATGATTTGTTCGATAAACCCCTTGGCCACGTTCAGTATACGATCCAGAAGTTCTACCGTATCAATGGCGGCAGTACCCAGAACTTGGGGGTAGTACCTGATGTCGCATTCCCGACGGCCATTGATCCGGCAGAAACCGGTGAAAGTGTCGAAGATAATGCTCTACCTTGGGATAGTATCAAGCCGGCAAACTATCAGAAGATTTATAATTTTTCTGCAGTGTTACCATCACTGAAATCAAAACATGAAGCGCGTATCAGTAACGATATGGAGTTCAATTTTATACAGCAAGATATTACTCAGTATAAAGTTGAAAAAGATATTAATACGATCTCGTTGAATGAAAAAAAACGTATTGCTGAGCAAGAGCAAGATGAAGCAGATCGTCTAGCTCGCTTGAATAAGCGTCAAAAAGCGTTAGGTGAAAAAACCTTTGCCTCTTTGGATGATATTCCAAAAGACTATGAAGCGCCTGATGCTTATTTAAATGAAGCTATCGCAATTACGGCAGATTTAGTGAGAACACAAAGCTAAGTAATTAGATTTGATATTCCAAACGGCACCATCATGGTGCCGTTTGTTTTTATAGTAATAAATATCCGAGCCTCCTTTCTATTAATCATAACGTCATATTTTTCTAACTTCTCTTATATCAAACGGAACAACATTTTGATCTAATCAAAGCGACACCAGCCGTTTGAGAGCAACTTAAATTAATGAATTTATAGTGGTTATGTATTAAATCAATTTACGATCACTTGTATTAATTGGCTTTTTCAAATCTTAATTCATGTCTCAAAAATGAGACTGTGTACCGAAAATCTGCGATATTCCCCGTCTTTACAAAGCGCAGAGTAACATTGCCGACTAGGGTTTTAAGAAGTGCTTTGTTTTGCTGTTGGGGTAGTGCTATGTTCAAATCGATGTTGATTGCAGCTACATTATTATTTAGTTCGTTTAGTTCTCATTTGTATGCCGATGATTTAACAGAGTTTGATTACCCCCTGTTGTTAGGTGACTGGTATTGGTTTAGTAATTCTGAAGAAGGAGTTAACAGTGAAGGCACAAGTTATCGTGCGATGAATATTAAATTTAAATCCTCTTATCGGTTTGTTATTCGGCTGCTTCAAGTTGATGGCACAGTTGATGAGTGGGATGGCAAATATGATATTGATGAAACCACAGTAACTTTTCTTTCTAGAGGCCAACCTGAACAGCAACATAGCTACATGCTTAGTTATAATCAATTTATGCTTGATGGTGCAAGGTTTACGAAATTAGCACCAGAAAACCTACCCGGTAACTGGCGATCGTCACGGATCTCAGGTCAAGATGTGGGTGACAGCGTCTCTGGTTTATCGATTTCTCTACGTCCAGACTTCTTATTCTCAGCTGAGGTTTCTGGTTCAAATGGTAAGAAGAAAGAGCATAATGGTATTTATTTTATTGAAGATGATCGCATCGTTTTAATATACGAAGATGGCCAGCATGATAGTCAATTCCTTTTAGGATCCGATACATTAACGTTAACGAACAAGCAATTTGGTATGCAAGCAATAATGGTGAGAGAGTAGGGTATATAATCTTTTGTCGATAGCATTAAAATAAAAAAGGCCTGCAAAAGTTGCAGGCCTTTCTAGTTTGTATCTGAAACTAGCTGTTGGCGATTTTAAATGCGCTACGTAGTTTCGACAAATAGGCCTCATCGTGACAGATGCTTTTGCCTGGTTCGTCTGAAATCTTGGCTACCGGTCGCCCTTCACACTCTGTCAGTTTGATCACGATATTGAGTGCTTTGGCATTGGGCAAATCACAAGTTAGTTGTGTACCTATGCCAAAACTGGTGTTGATCCGGTGAGCAAAATGCTTATAGATATCCAGTGCTTTGTTTAAAGTCAGGCTATCTGAAAACACAAGATGTTTTGTTTTTGGATCAATACCTTGTGACTCATAGTGCTGAATAGCACGTTCACCCCACGAAATAGGATCGCCACTGTCATGGCGTAGTCCGATATAACGTTCAGATAAACGTAAGTCGAAGTCACGCAAGAAAGCATCTGTGTTGATGCAGTCGGTTAGCGCTATACCTAATGAATCTGGGTATTCTTGTAACCAGCGGTTCAGAGCCAGCTGTTGAGAATCGGCAAGTTCGCCAGAAAGTTGTTGGTGAGCCTGGAACCATTCGTGTGCTTGAGTACCAAATGGTGTCAGGTTGCAGGTGCGCGCCAAGTGATAATTTGAAGTACCTTTAAATTCAGGCATGTGATTTTTGAGGTAATCAACGATATGGTGCTGTACGTCTTTTGAAAAACGGCGGCGTGAACCAAAATCAACCAAAGAAAATTGGCTCAGATCTGTACCTTCAGCTTCAGCTCTTCTGTAGAAGTCTGCAATTTTATCTTTCAATAGTTCGACGGCATCCTGCGGGGATGCATCTGGATAGCATTGTGCAGAACGTACTTCACTGATAATCGCAAGAAGTGGGACTTCCCATAAAATAATATCAATCCATTTACCAGTGATTTTAATCGTGAGCTGCTCACCGGAGGCATCAATCTCAACTTGCTTGCTGTTTAGCTTAAAGCTTCTCAGGTACGCTAGGTAGTCGGCCTTGAAGAAGGGTAATGTCGCTAAATAAGCCAATTCTTCTTCAGTAAAAGATAGCTCCGCGAGCAGGTTAACCTGAGCCTGGATATCGTTACAGTAAGGACGGAGGTCTTCTTGGCCGCGGCAGCGAAATTCAGCAACTGCCTCAACATTTGGGTATTGATGGAAAATCGCTTGCTGCATATGAAACTTATATGCGTCTGTATCAAGCAGGGAGTCGATAACCCCATTGTGTCCTGTATGAGTCATAGCTTATGTAGTTGTTTATCGCAATCCGAGAATTTTACATTATTTTGAGCCTATTTTGGCCGAATCCAGTCAAAATAGACGAAAAAAATAGGTGCGTACCTTACGCTTAAACCTTGAAAACAACAAGTCCACCCTCCATATTTTTTAATACAGGGTTATCTTCTGTGTATCATCGCTATAAACCTTCTGTTGATACTGTAATAACTTGAATAAGTAAATTTAAAATTTACTTTGCTCAAGCTAATTTAGATTTATACCCCCAGTAACTTTATGTCTATAGGGCTATTGGATGATCTCTGTTCGAGGTTAACTAGCATAAATTGCTTAGTTCTTCATCAGCTGATTATACTTTGTATTCAACTGCCCATGTATCCAAGGTATTACTCTTGTTAGTAAGCCTTAAAGACAGAATAATGACAGGTGTCAACCGCTTCGCGGATAACTAAGGAAAACAAATATGGCCGAACATCCAACTGCTACACAGCCAGCAGCTAAGTACCGAGCTGATTATCAGTCTCCTGATTATACTATTACCGATATTGCACTGGAGTTTGACCTTCATAATACGGCAACCCGTGTTGTTGCGGTAAACCAGGTGAAGCGACTTGCTGAGCAGCAAACGCCGTTAGTTCTAGATGGTGATGGCCTAAAACTGGTTCGCGTTGAAGTAAATGGTGATGCGTGGACAGATTATGTTGAAGGTGATGCCAACCTGACTATCAATGGATTGCCTGCAGAATTTACTCTGACAATCGAGACAGAAGTCAATCCTGAGGCGAATACGCTACTGGAAGGTTTGTATAAATCGGGGGGAGGTTTCTGTACCCAGTGTGAAGCGGAAGGTTTCCGTCGTATTACGTTCTACCTTGATCGTCCAGATGTGTTGGCGCGCTTCAATACAAAGGTGATTGCCGACAAGGCTGAGTTTCCATTCCTTCTGAGCAACGGTAACCGTATTGATTCAGGTGACTTGGATAATGGCCGTCACTGGGTACAGTGGCAAGACCCGTTCCCGAAACCAAGTTATCTCTTTGCACTGGTTGCCGGTGATTTTGATGTTCTTCGAGATAAATATACAACTGCGAGTGGTCGCGACGTCGAGCTGGAAATCTTCGTCGATAAAGGGAACCTTGATCGTGCCGACTATGCAATGACATCGCTAATCAATTCGATGAAATGGGACGAAGAACGTTTCGGCTTAGAATACGATCTTGATATCTACATGATTGTTGCAGTTGATTTCTTCAACATGGGGGCGATGGAAAACAAAGGCCTTAACGTCTTTAACTCCAAGTATGTTCTTGCCAATGCCGAGACGGCGACAGATACAGATTATCAAGGGATTGAGGCTGTTATCGGCCATGAATACTTCCACAACTGGACAGGTAACCGAGTAACGTGTCGTGACTGGTTCCAATTGAGCCTAAAAGAAGGCCTGACGGTATTCCGTGATCAGGAGTTTTCGTCTGATCTGGGTTCACGCCCAGTTAACCGTATCAACAATGTTCGTATCGTCCGTGGCCCACAGTTTGCCGAAGACCGTGGCCCGATGTCTCATCCAATCCGCCCTGAAAAAGTGATTGAGATGAATAACTTCTATACATTGACCGTGTATGAGAAGGGTAGTGAAGTTATCCGCATGATGCACACCTTGCTGGGCGAGCAAAACTTCCAGGCGGGTATGAAGCTGTACTTTGAACGTCATGATGGCACGGCAGCCACTTGTGATGATTTTGTTCAGGCAATGGAAGATGCTTCAGGTGTTGATCTTGTTCGCTTCCGCCGTTGGTATAGCCAAGCGGGTACGCCTGTGGTGAACGTAGCAACCGAGTATGATGCTGAGCAGAAGTGTTACCGCGTCACAGTTAAGCAGCATACGCCGCCGACTCCTGGCCAGGAAGAGAAACTGCCTCTACATATTCCATTTGATATCGAGCTATATAATAGCCGTGGCGAGGTTGTTGAGTTACAGCGTAACGGTGAGAAAGTGCATCATATTCTTGATGTTACAGAAGCCGAGCAGGTGTTTGAATTTGACAACATCGAAGAGAAGCCTGTTATTTCAATGCTGCGTGAATTCTCGGCACCAGTAGTACTTGAATACGACTACTCTGATGAGGAGTTGGTATTCCTCATGGTGAATGCACGCAATGAATTTGCCCGCTGGGATGCTGGCCAGATCTTACTGGGCAAGTACATCAGAGAGAATGTCGAGCGCGTTCAGCAGGGCGACGAATTTGAATTGGCTGAAGCTGTGGTTGACGCATTCCGTGGAGTACTTCTGAATGAAACCCTGGATCCTGCATTTATCGCTGAAATGCTAACGCTGCCTAGCGAGAACGAAATTGCAGGTTGGTACAAAACGGTAGATGTTGACGCGATTCATGTCGTTGTTAGTCAGTTAGAACGTGTACTGGCGACTGAAATGGAAGATGAGCTGTTGGCTATTTATCGTAGTCTGGCTCAGAAAGAGTACTGCATTTCACATGAAGCGATGGCAAAGCGCGCTCTACGCAATTGCTGTCTGTCGTATTTGGCAAATACTGAGGCTGGAAACAAACTGGCTTCTGAGCAGTATCAGCAGTCTGGCAATATGACAGATACGATGGCAGCAATGTCAGCGGCTAATAATGCACAGCTAACATGTCGTGAAGAGCAGATGGCAGACTTCAGTGACAAGTGGACACATGATGGCCTGGTCATGGACAAATGGTTTATTTTGCAAGGTAAGAACCCGGCAGAAAATGCATTGGAAAATGTGCGTAATACCATGTCCCATGCTGCATTTGACCTGAAGAACCCGAACCGTACCCGTAGTTTGGTGGCAAGCTTCTGTGCTAATAACCCAGTTCGCTTCCATGCAAAAGATGGCTCAGGTTATCAGTTCCTAACAGAGATCCTGACTGCACTGAATACCAGCAACCCTCAGGTAGCTTCACGTCTTATTGAACCGTTCCTGAAGTATCGCCAGTATGATGAACAGCGCCAGACGCTGATGAGAGCAGAGCTTGAGAAACTGTCTCAGCTAGAAAATCTAGCAAAAGATCTGTTCGAGAAAGTGCAGAAAGCACTAGAGCAGTAAGCTAGCTTGATCTTATGATATGAGCCTCCTTTACCGGAGGCTTTTCTTTTTGTCCATTGAACTATTATCCTCATTGCCAAGATCAGTCATTGTGCTCAGGAGCTAGGACCCGCTTTTCAATGAAATCCTATACTTTTAGCGTCAATATCACTTATCAATCGTATCTGAATCATTACTCGGGAGCCGCGAGCACGGTGCTTGTTGTGACTGATAATGGGTTGAAACTGCAGTTACCGGCTTCGCGTTTTCGCCCGTTCCTAAGTCAGTTAGGTGTTAAAGGACGGTTTCGTGCCACTGTGAATGTTCAAAATCGATTAGAGTCGCTTGAACAGATTGGGTGATTGGTACAGGCTTGCTAGTTACAAATTACTAACAACCAGACTTGGGCTGGACGATTTGTTGCTATGCTGTTTGTAGCGAATTTACCGATCAGCTACCCAAATAAAATTGACGTTTCAAATTAGAAAAAATAATTGTAGAAATAATTGGTTAGACCATTTTACAGAGCAGCGAACCCTCATCGCTGCTCTTTTCACCGACTTTAGATATTCCCACCAGCCAAAATCTTAACCTTAGTCACATATTCGATTTTTTCTTTCCTATCTAGTGTTATTAACGTAACCAGTTCGCAACAAAACGCCCTACAATGGCTTTCACGGAATGAATTCCGATCCCATGTGTTAGTGTCCCCAAATAGCACGTGGGCTTGGTTTAAAAACCTATACTAGATTGATAAAAGATATAACGATGGAGCATTTGCTATGACCGCACCAGACCCTATAGTGCCGGTACTGCTTGAGAAAGTGTATGGCTTAATCCAGGATAAGATTGAGACACCTCAACAGCCACTAGTAGAAGTTTTTGCTCAAAGATTATTAGGTCAACTGGCAGATGACGATCTGCTTCAACGGAATGAATCTGACTTATATGGTGCTGTGCTCAGCTTGTGGCATCATCTTGTGCAAAACAAACCTGATCAAATTTCTGTTCGTGTCTATAACCCGACACTTAGCCGCTACGGTTGGCAGTCGACACACACCGTAGTTGAAATTGTAACGCCAGATCGACCGTTCTTGGTGGATTCTGTCCGCATGACCTTGACCCGCCTTGGTATCACCAGCCACCTTATGCTCAATGGCCCGTACTTCTTCAAACGTGACGAAAAAGGCCAGATCAACAAGGCATGCTGCAATGATGGTGATCTTCAGACCTTGTTCCACATTGAGGTGGATCGTTTGAACGATAAAGCCGAGATGACAGCACTAAAAGAAGAACTAGAACAAGTGCTGCAAGACGTTGATCTGGTGGTTAATGATTGGCAAAAAATGCAGGGTAAGATGCAGGATATTGTCAAAGATCTGAAAACAGCCAAATTGCCTGTTGATGATGCTCATCGTGAAGAAGCAATTGCATTTCTTGATTGGGTCAACCGCCATAACTTTACGTTTATGGGTTACCACAAGTATGACTTGGTACCTATTGAAGGTGATTACGAGCTGATCCCGTGCAAAGAAAAGGGATTGGGCCTGCTGAGCAAACCGAAGAAAGTACGATCGCTGCGTCTTTCGGAACTACCTGAATCGGCACGCTTTGAGGCGCGTAAGCCAGAGTTGCTCATTCTGACTAAGAGTAACGGTAAGTCGAAAATCCATCGACCAGCTTATACGGATTACATTGGTATCAGGCAATTTGACGAAGAAGGCAATGTGGTCGGCGAACACCGCTTTACGGGCTTGTATGCATCAACTGCTTATCATCAGACAGCGATGAACATTCCGCTTATCAGCAACAAGATGTCACGGATCTTAAAAGACAGTGGTTATTCTGAGGGCTCTCACTCCTGGAAGGCGCTTAATAATTTGCTTGAAACCTATCCGCGAGATGAACTGATCCAGGCTAATGAAAAAGAAATGCTGGATGTGGGCTGTGGTGTAGTACAGATGCAGGATCGTGACTTGCTGCGTTTGTTTGTCCGCCGTGATCCATTCGGTCGTTTCTTCTCTTGTATGGTCTATGTCACTAAAGAGCGTTACAACACAGAATTGCGCAGTAAAACGCAGGAAGTACTTAAAGATTGCTTTGGTTCTGAGCAAAACGTCGAATTCACCACTTTCTTCTCTGAAAGCCCACTAGCGAGAACTCATTATATTGTGCGAGTTGACAATAATAACTTTGACATTGATGTAAAAGCTATCGAGCATAATTTGGTCGAGGCGGCATCGGCTTGGGAAGATCGGCTAAGTGGTTCGCTGGTTGCAAACTTTGGTGAAAGCAAAGGGACGTTGCTGGCAAAAAATTATGCTCGTGCATTCCCGCGTTCTTATAAAGAGCAGATGTTACCGGGTTCTGCTGTAGCTGATATTGAGCAGTTAGAGGGCCTAAGTGAAGATAACAAGTTAGGTATGCTGTTCTACCGTCCACAGGAAGAGGCGGTTGATTCTCACTTTGTGAAGTTGAAGCTATTTCATCGTGATGAGCCGATTCATCTGTCCGATGTGATGCCAATGCTTGAAAACTTGGGACTTCGGGTAATTGGTGAATCACCATATCAAGTGGTAACAGCAAGCGGCACCGTATATTGGATCCTTGACTTCGCGATGTTACATAATGCATGTACAGGTATTGATCTTAGCGAAGCCCGTGATCGTTTCCAGGAAGCATTTTCAGCCATTTGGCATAATGAGCTGGAAAGTGACGGTTTTAACCGACTAGTTCTTTGTGCAGGTCTAACCGGACGTGAGATCACGATTTTACGTAGCTTTGCTCGCTATATGCGTCAAGTTGGCTTCCCGTTCAGTCAGCACTATATTGAAGAAACACTATCAAGTCATAGTGATTTAGCCCGTGATCTGGTTGCGTTGTTCACATTGCGCTTTAACCCTGCGAAGAAGCATTCCGACAAAGCAGAACAAGATCATATCAAGAAACTTAACGAGAAGCTGGATCATGTAGAAAGCTTGGATGATGATAGGATCATTCGTCGTTATATGGATATGATCATGGCGACGCAACGTACGAACTATTATCAGAAAGATGAAAAGGGCAACCCGAAACCTTGGCTTTCGCTGAAATTGCGTCCGTCTGAAATTCCTGAGATCCCAGCACCGGTTCCGTTCTTTGAGATATTCGTATACGCACCAGATATTGAGGGTGTGCATCTTCGTGGCGGCAAGGTTGCCCGTGGTGGCTTGCGTTGGTCAGATCGCCAGGAAGATTTCCGTACAGAAATTCTTGGCTTGGTTAAAGCACAGCAAGTTAAGAACACCGTGATTGTACCTGTTGGGGCAAAAGGTGGTTTCGTTTGTAAACGTCAGCCGCAGATGACAACACGTGAAGAAATCTGGTCTGAAGGCCAGCGTTGTTATAAGCGCTTTATCCGGGCATTGCTTGATGTGACGGATAATATTGCTGATGGCGAATTGCTTCCACCAGCTAATGTCGTTCGTCATGATGAAGATGATCCGTATTTGGTTGTGGCCGCCGACAAAGGAACGGCGACGTTCTCCGATCTGGCGAACTCAGTCTCTGAGGATTACAACTTCTGGCTAGGTGACGCTTTTGCTTCCGGTGGTTCGAATGGCTACGATCATAAGCAAATGGGGATCACGGCCAAAGGTGGTTGGGAGTCAGTTAAGCGCCATTTCCGCGAACTGGGTATTGATTGCCAGACAACTGATTTCACTTGTGCCGGTGTCGGTGACATGGCCGGTGATGTATTTGGTAATGGTATGTTGCTATCAAAGCATATCCGCCTAGTTGCAGCCTTTAACCATATGCATATTTTCCTGGATCCGAACCCAGATTCCGCGACGAGTTGGGTTGAGCGAAACCGTTTATTCAACTTGCCTCGATCTAGCTGGGAAGATTACGATCAAAGCCTGATCTCTGAAGGGGGCGGGATCTTCTCACGTCGCAGTAAGTCGATCAAGCTAACACCACAGATCCAGAAATTACTTGGTACCCGTAAGCAAACCTTACCGCCTAATGAGCTTATTCGCTTGATTCTGAAAATGGAAGTTGATCTATTGTGGAATGGCGGTATCGGCACCTATGTTAAAGCTCAGAGTGAAACTCATACCGATGTTGGTGACAGGGCAAATGATGCACTGCGTATCAATGGTAATGAGTTACGCGCAAAAATTGTGGGTGAAGGCGGTAACTTAGGTATGACTCAACTGGGCCGAGTCGAGTTTAGTATGGCTGGTGGCTTGGTTAATACCGACTTTATCGATAACGTGGGCGGTGTGGATTGCTCGGATAACGAAGTTAACATCAAGATTCTGCTAAATAGCCTGGTTGCTGGTGGCGATCTAACCTACAAACAGCGCAATGAGTTGCTGGAGCGTATGGAAGATGAAGTTGGCTATATTGTCCTGGACGATGCTTATTGCCAAAGTGAGTCAATTTCGGTGACCCAGCAGCAACAAGTACAGCTGCTGAAAGAGCAGATCCGCTTTATTCATTACCTCGAGAAAGAAGGAAAGCTGGATCGAACGCTGGAATACTTGCCTGATGATGATACGTTGGCAGAGCGTGAAAAATCGGGCATGGGGCTGACTCGTCCTGAACTGGCGGTACTGGTTGCATACGGAAAGATGGTACTGAAAGAAGATATGGTAACCGATGAGATTGCCAATGATCCGTACCATGCACGCTTGCTGCCTGCATACTTTCCGAAAGAACTGCAAGAAAAGTATCGCTCGCAGATGGATCATCATCCTCTGAAACAAGAGCTGATTGCGACGTCATTAGCTAACCAGATGTCCAATGAAATGGGCTGTAACTTCGTGACTCGATTACAAGAGGAGACAGGTTCAACCGTTGTTGAGATTTCGTCTGCATATGCGGTTGGCCGTGAAGTGTTTAACTTTGATCGGTTCTTTGCCCAAATTCGCGAGTTGGACAATGTGATTTCGACAGAGGTACAGTACGAAATGCTATACCGTTGTCGTCGCATGTTACGTCGGGTAACCCGTTGGATCCTCCGAAATCGCGATCGCAAACTGGGTATTGAACAGCAAATTACATTCTACCAGCCGATTGTTCAGAAACTGCGAGATAACCTTGAACGTTACCTTGTAACAGAAGAGGTGCAGGAGCATAACGAGCAAGCCGCTGCCATGACGAAAGAGGGTGTACCTGAAGAGCTGGCACACAATATCTCAAGATTGAGCAGCCTGTACTCCGCAATGGATATAGCTCAGATTGCCAAAGAGCTGGATAAAGATATTGACTTTATTTCTCGAGTCTACTTTGTTGTCGGTGCTGATCTATCACTACACTGGTTCCTTAAACAAGTCCATAACCAGCCAGTTGAAAACCATTGGCAGGCACTTGCCCGGGCTTCATTCCGTGAAGATCTTGATTGGCAACAACGTCAGCTAACGTCTGCGGTGATCACCAGCTGCCAAGAGGGTGAGGAAGCAGAAGAGCTGATTGAAAACTGGATGGATGAGCATCAGGCTGCAATTCACCGTTGGGATACTGTTCTGGCTGAGTTCAAAGTGGGTACAACCCATGAATTTGCCAAGTTCTCGGTCGCGCTTCGTGAGCTAATGTTGCTCAACTTGAATTGCCGACCAGCTGTTTAATGTTTTCTGACAGCTCATAAATTACAACGTAACTCGTTTGTAAATTGAAAGGCCATTAGGTTTTGTTAACCTAGTGGCCTTTTTTCAATCAAGGAGTGTAGGGTTGGCTACGTTTTGGTTGAAAGAGTTTCGTGACAAATTACATAGAAAGTACTGATTGCTTTTTGAACACAAAAACGAAATCGTTTGCATTTGATGTGGTATCAGAAAATTATTTTTGGCTGCTAATCCCTTGTTAACCAAGGAAGTCACTGTTTTTCAGTCATAATCTCTAAAATATCATTTGAATTGGAAGGGCAATCTGTGAATAATGTACTCCCGTTTATACGGGGCTTTTTTAAGGAGGTACAATGATTTACCGCCTCGCTCGATCTGCTATTTTCAAGCTTGACGCTGAAAAAGCACATGATCTAGCTATTCAGAACTTTTCTCGCTTTACTGGCACTCCTCTCGATCTCTTCTATCGTCAATATGTTCCTGATCGTCCCGTTGAAGTAATGGGCATTAAATTCAAAAATCCTGTTGGACTGGCTGCCGGTCTAGATAAAAACGGTGAATGCATTGATGCTTTTGGTGCGATGGGCTTTGGCTTTGTTGAGGTCGGCACTGTAACACCTCGTCCACAACCGGGTAATGATAAACCACGTCTGTTTCGTGTGATTCCGGCTGAAGGGATTATTAACCGCTTTGGTTTTAATAACCTGGGTGTTGATAACCTGGTTGAGAATGTTAAGAAAGCCAAGTTTGATGGTGTCATCGGAATTAATATCGGTAAAAACAAAGACACACCTGTAGAGAAGGGCGCCGAAGACTACCTTATCTGCATGGAAAAAGTGTATCAGTATGCTGGTTATATTGCGGTAAATATTTCTTCACCAAATACACCAGGGCTTCGCACGCTTCAATACGGTGAAGCATTAGATGATTTACTGTTACAGCTTAAGCGTAAACAAAAAGAGTTAGCTGAAAAACACGGTAAATACGTACCTCTAGCACTGAAGATCGCGCCAGATCTTGAAGATCAAGAGATTGTACAGATTGCGCAATCATTGATCCGCAACGAGATTGATGGGGTGATCGGCACCAACACCACACTGGATCGTAGCTTAGTCAAAAACATGCCTCACTGCGATGAAGCCGGTGGTTTGAGTGGCCGTCCGTTGCAGAATCGCAGTACGGAAGTCATTCGGCGCTTAGCTGAAGAACTGGATGGTGCTCTACCAATTATAGGGGTAGGAGGCATTGACTCAGCAGTAGCAGCGCGTGAAAAGATGATCGCTGGTGCACAACTAGTGCAGATCTACTCTGGTTTCATTTACCATGGCCCTAAACTGGTCAAAGATATTGTCACTAATATCTAAGCGATAAAATAGATCAGAAAATGACTTGAAAGTACCTGTTAGGGTTATGCCTGACAGGTACTTTTTTATTTATGCTTTATATTGCAATAGCGTTACAGCGCTGATCTTGTCAAATTTACACTAAGCTATTGTCTTGAAGTGAAATTTATTTCCCCTTTTCTTTTAATGTAGTCACAGTAAAATTCTCCTAAAGTTTTTTCTAAATCGTTGGATAAGCAGTATAAAGAACTGATTTTGGAGTAATTACGTGTTGAAGCCGAATAATTCATGGATGTGGTATTACGACTCAAAGGATGACTCCCTGATGCTAGATCTAGGGGAGGAAATGGTTTTCCGCGTATCCATACCTACCAAACATCTTGTCACTTCCGCTTATGATCGAACTGTCTTTACTGTGGATGATGCAAGTATTTTCCAAAGCTACAAAGAGAAGATTGATCAGCTTGACCTCTCTGAACCCCGTAAAGCCGAACTGACCTTAAATGCTGTCGCTGCCAGCCGTTTCCATAAGCCGATGATGCCTAAGAGTTGGTTTTTCGAGACGCAAGAGGCTGACTGTGAACCGGAAAAGGGTGACATCGTCACATTACATACGGAGTGTGGTTCTGCAAAATACCTTGTTATCGAGAACAGCGGTTGTGCCAGCTTGTGTATGATGGCAGAGGTTGAGCCTCTGGCGCTGACTTCAAGCAAAGATATGGCCTTTTGTGACACCATTAAGGTGATGAATGACCGCATGCAGGAGTTCAAGCAGGAAGAGCTGCCATTGAATTTTGCTTTGGTAGGGTAAAAGTCCACCACAAAAGTATGCTCAACACCTTCCAGAGTTGCTCTGAGCGCTCTATATCCCAATTATTAAGATGTCTATTACGCTTTCTGTACGCTCTTCCCTCGTAAATACCTCTCTATATATTAAGAACAGCCCCGAGGCTCCTTTTCGAGCATTTATCTGCCATCTCTCTTAAATCTTATTTTCTTCTAAGTCTGCTTAACGGCCACGCTGATCAGCATCAGTTATTATCTGTGGTTATAGGTTGTGTTCATTCCAAATCAAGTCGCGAGCTCATAAAGTAAGTGTTGGTAAAAAGGTGTCGCTGTACCAGAGAGAAGGTTTTCTCGATCTAAGCGTGGAATGAACCTGTTATGGAAAGGGCAGCCTTATGCGTTGTTTGACGAAGCCCCTTTATTTATTGTGGCTAAGTAGGGTGATTCTTGAGCGAAATAAGTGATTTTAATCGGAAAAAAATAAAAAATTAGCAATTTTTTTTTGCCTATTTTTGCGAATTAAAAGCAAAAAAACACTAGTTTTAAATGCAGAAACAAATGCAAACCTTTAACGATCTTCCTCTTTTTCCCCATTAAAGAAACTGAATTACATCCCTTTTCTTTCCCATTAGGCAATAATTTCCAGTTAGGAAAGAGTAGGATTTGAGCTTGTCATTCGGTATTGGCCAGTAAGGATAATAACCAGCGGATTAGCAAGTACCCACTGGCATTATCTGCATTATTTCCTAATGTTGCATCATGCCTTACGAGGTAAATTCCTTTTAAATCAGCAGTATAAATAGTTTGTTTTTGTGTGGAAACAGTGTTTGATGTGGGTGTAAGTGCTTGCTATGACATTGTGTACGGAAATCAACAATTGAATTTGAAGGACTGTCCACACCCATTGTTCACGTGAGTGGATAATGGGTGTTTGTTTAGCTTGCTAGGCATTAGTAGCGAATATTTCCAGCTTGCAGTTACTCTCATGAGTGAAAATGGGGGATGAAGTTGAACTTGCGGTGAGGGATAAATTGCATAAAAAGAAGACAGTTTTTCTCTATTGATGATGGGATGAAATCACTGCGCTAGATTACTCCGCTTTTTTTGGCGTTTTTTTGGCTAAATAACCGTAAAGTCAGCCTTTAGAACGAGGTATTTACACTGTTTTCGGTTATAATTCTCGGCAACATAAGTGCGAAAAGAATTCCATGAATCAATATCTAGCTATCACCTCCCGAGGTCTTGAGAACCTCCTTGCAGAAGAATTAGAACAACTTGGAGCACAACAGATCCAAGTTGTCCACGCTGGCGTACGCTTTAAAGCCGAGCAGGCAACCGCTTACCGCTGTTGTTTGTGGACACGTATATCGTCACGCATCATTCAGGTACTGAGTGAGTTTAACGTCCGCGATGATATGGACCTATATCTAGGTGCCACAGCGATTAACTGGCCAAATTATTTTAGTAGCGATACACGTATTATTGTTGATTTCAATGGTACCAACCGTGAGATCCGCAATAGCCAATACGGCGCTATGAAAGTGAAAGATGCGATTGTTGACCGCTTCACTAAAGCTGATTTACGTCGACCAAGTATTGACCGTGAGCGTCCTGAACTGCGAATCCATATGCGTCTTTCTGGTGAGAAGGGTGTTTTGGGCCTTGATATGGCCGGTAGTGGTTTACACCAACGTGGTTATCGAACCGATGCTGGTCGAGCGCCGTTGCGTGAAACGCATGCGGCAGCCTTAGTTATCAAGAGTGGCTGGACGAAAGACAAACCGCTACTAGACCCAATGTGTGGTTCTGGTACGTTGCTGATTGAAGCGGCGCTGATGGCGGCCGATATCGCTCCGGGTATTAAACGTAAGCGTTGGGGCTTTGAGTCAATTAAGGATTTCGATAAGGAATCTTGGCTTGAGATTCATGCCGAAGCGAAAGTTAAAGCACGCCGTGGCCCGTCAAAAGTCGAAACCAAGTTCTTTGGCCGTGAAATGGATCGTCGTGTGCTAAGTATTGCCCGTGACAATGCTGGCCGTGCTGGCGTTAAAGATCTTATCGATTTTGAATACGGTGATGCAACGCAGTTAACGTGTCCGGAAGGGTTTGAGAACGGCGTAATCATCTGTAACCCGCCATATGGTGAGCGTTTGGGCACGACCCCTGAGCTTATTTCGTTATATAGCGAGCTGGGTAACCGTCTGAAACTGGCATTTGCGGGTTCGACAGCGGCTATCTATTCGGCATCCAGCGAGTTGCTTAGCTGTCTGCGTATGCGTGCCGATAAACAGTTCAAGCTGCGTAACGGCGCATTAGATTGTGTGCTAAAGAACTACCTTATCACTGGTGGTGCAGTTAAGCAGGTAGAAGGTGAGAAAGAAGGCAAGCTTGAGGAAACTCAAGTTGCTCCAGACTTTGCCAACCGCTTGAAGAAGAATATCACCAAGCTGAAGAAGTGGGCGAAGAAAGAAGGTGTCGAGTGCTACCGTATCTACGATGCCGATCTGCCTAACTACAATGCCGCGATTGACCAGTATAATGACTACCTGGTTATCCAGGAGTATGCTGCGCCTAAGTCTGTTCCGGAAGAAACAGCACGCCGCCGTATTATGGATATCCTACGTGCAACGATTCAGGTTACCGGTGTTGATAACAGCAAAGTGATCCTGAAGGTACGTGAGCGCCAGAAGGGTAAGAGCCAGTACCAGAAACTATCAAGTGCAGAGCGTAACATGACGGTGAACGAGTATGGCGTACAGCTGAAAGTGAATCTTTATGATTACCTTGATACAGGTTTGTTCCTTGACCACCGAGTCACTCGTCGCAAGTTGGGTGAGATGGCAAAGGGCAAGGATTTCCTAAACCTGTTTGCCTATACCGGTTCTGCGTCTGTTCATGCGGCGTGTGGTGGCGCGAAATCAACGACAACGGTTGATATGTCCAATACCTACCTACGCTGGGCCCAGGAAAATATGGAGCTGAATGGTCAGGTTGGCCGACAGCACCAGTTTGTTCAGGCTGATTGCCTGCAATGGCTGCAGGAAGTTGATGAGAATTTTGATCTGATCTTCATTGATCCGCCAACATTCTCTAACTCAAAGCGTATGAACCAGAGTTTTGACGTACAGCGTGATCACATTATGCTGATGGAAAACCTGAAGCGTATGCTTCGTCCTGAAGGGCAGATTGTTTTCTCTAACAATAAGCGTCACTTCAAAATGGATTTCGACAAGTTGGAAGCGTTGGGCCTTCAGGCCAAGAACATTTCTGATAAAACACTTCCGATGGACTTTGCCCGCAACAAGCAAATCCACAACTGTTGGATCATTACACATAAGGAAGACTAGGTGCTAATTACGCTATATAGCACGCAAGGATGCCACCTCTGTGAGCAGGCTTATAGCCTGCTCATTGCAGCGGGTGTAGAAGAGCGCGTTCAAGTGGTGGATATCGCCTTTGATGACGCGCTCTTTTCACGTTACGGCGTCACCATACCCGTGCTTTCAATTAAACATCCCGATTCAATCTCTGAACTTGGCTGGCCATTTGACGCCACCGAGCTTGCAGCATGGTTAAACAGCAATGGCATTAATTAAAATTAGCAACGCGCAATTAGCGTATGGCGATCACGCATTACTTGATGGCGCAGAATTTATCCTTCAGCCAAATGAACGTGTTTGTTTGGTTGGTCGAAATGGTGCAGGTAAATCAACGTTGATGAAAGTGATCGACGGTGAAGTTTTGCTTGATGACGGTAGCATCCAGCGTCAGTCAGAGCTTAAGGTATCGCGCCTTGAACAGGATCCACCTCGTAATGCGGAAGGGACGGTCTTCGACTATGTCGCAGAAGGCTTGGCGGAAATCGGTCAGGTGTTGCGAGAATACCACCACCTGCTGGATCTTATTACCAATGATCCGTCAGAGTCGAATATTAACAAACTGGCTCGTGCCCAGAGCAAAATTGACCATGCAAATGCTTGGCAGTTTGACAATAAAATTGCCTCAGTGCTTGAGCACCTTCAGCTTGAGCCAAATACGCTTCTTAAAGACCTTTCTGGTGGTTGGCAACGTAAAGCGGCACTAGCGCGTGCACTGGTATGTGATCCCGATATTCTGTTACTTGATGAGCCAACGAACCACCTGGACGTTTCCACCATTGAATGGCTGGAAGGCTTCCTGAAAGAGTTCCGAGGTTCTATCGTATTTATTTCTCACGACCGTGCGTTTATCCGATCTATGTCGACCCGAATTATCGATTTGGATCGCGGCAAGCTGGCGTCTTTCCCGGGTGATTATGATAAGTACCTGGATGCGAAAGAAGAAATGCTACGCGTCGAAGCCGAGCAGAATGCCGAGTTTGATAAGAAGTTGGCGCAGGAAGAAGTCTGGATCCGTCAGGGCATTAAAGCGCGTCGTACCCGTAATGAAGGGCGTGTACGTGCGCTGAAGCAGTTACGTCGTGAACGCAGCGAACGTCGCGAAGTGGTTGGTAAAGCCGACATGCAGCTTCAGGAAGCGAAGCGCTCTGGCAAGATTGTTTTCGAAGCCGAGCACATTTCATATAGCTACGGTGACAAGCCGATAATCAATGATTTCAGCTTCAATGTGATGCGTGGTGATCGTATTGCGCTTATCGGGCCTAACGGCTGTGGTAAGAGTACCTTGTTGAAGTTGATGCTTGGGAAGCTTGAGGCGTCACAGGGTCACTTCCATTGCGGTACTAAGATCGAAGTGGCTTACTTTGACCAGTACCGTGAAGTGCTTGATCCTGAAAAGACAGTGATGGACAACCTGGCCGACGGTAAGCAGGAAGTGACAGTCAATGGCCGAACCCGTCATGCACTGGGTTATCTTCAAGACTTCTTGTTCCATCCGCGCCGTGCCCGCACACCGGTTAAAGCACTGTCTGGTGGTGAGAAGAACCGCTTGTTGCTGGCGAAATTATTCCTTAAACCTAATAATTTATTGGTACTCGATGAACCAACTAACGATTTAGATATCGAAACGTTGGAACTTTTGGAAGAAATACTTGCCAACTATCAGGGTACGTTGTTATTAGTCAGTCACGATCGTCAATTTGTTGATAATACAGCAACAACGAGTTGGCTATTCGAAGGCAACGGTGTCATTGACGAGTATGTTGGCGGCTACCACGACGCCCAGGAACAACGTGCTAATTCGCTGTCTCAAAGAGCGAAGGAGCAGGCGGCTCAAATTGAAGCTGCTAAAAAGAAAGATGAGAATAAACAGCGTCAGGCAACGCGCTCTCGCTCAGGCAAGAAGCTGTCATACAAGCTTCAGAAAGAGCTTGAAGATCTGCCGCTACGAATTGAAGAACTGGAAAACGAAATTGCTGAACTGCAGGAGCAAATTAATGATCCTGCATTCTTCCAGGATGTGAAAAATGATACTGAGGCGACCTTGCACCGCTTGGCAAAAGCGGAGGAAGAGTTTGAACAGGCATTTGAGCGTTGGGAAGAGCTAGAGGCAATGCAAAAGGAATCCTAATGCAACATAAGACGTTAAAGTTATCTACACTGGCGGTGCTTATCGCCAGTGCAACCCAGGCAAATGCTGCGGTTTATCAGGTTGTTGAAGTTGATGGTACGAGTAGTGGCGTAGGTTCACTTCAGTATTACAATAAAAACACGTCTGATGTTCAGGAACGTGTCGAGTTTTATGCTCAGGGTGTGGCGAGTTCAGGATCAGAAAATTGTTTCACGCAAAGCTGTAGTGCTGATAGCTACGCCATTTTTGGTGAAAGTCGTTTAGGCACGGACGGGATTAATTATCGTGATGAAATACCTTTCATTGCTGATAATCGCCAGGATGTTAACGACTATTTTAGTCTTCGTTCTTACTGTACCAGTAACCTAGGCTTCAACACCTGTGATGATTGGGCTTACACTAATTATTATGGCTTGGGTTATAACGATCGTGATCGTGTGGACGGAACAGGTTTTGGTGGTTTGCACCGTGAGCAGGTTGCATGGAATGAAAACTACTATTCGAATGCGTTTCCTCTGACAGAGGCAAGTGCTGGATCGTTGTCACGAGTAACAACATTTGCCGAAGATGCGTCAGCTTATGATGCGGCGGCAGTGGCGGCGTTGGGCACCAAAGTATCAACGCACGAAACAACCAACGGTGTTGTGAATAATATCGGCCAGTTTTCTGGTAGTGATTACCAGTTAGGTATCACCAGTTCGGCATTTTTTGAAAGTAACAACCGTTATGCCCGTCAGTTTAACAAGCGTGGCTTTGTGAATGCGGCTAGCGTTAATTCTGCGTTGGATCCTGTTGATACCACCGATCCGCTGGTTACCAACATGGGCCAGACGTTAGCGTGGGATGCGGTCGAATATGATGATGGTTCTGGAACGACACAGTTACTTGTAGTGGGTAGTTCGTCATTTAGCCCGAGTAAGTTTTCTGATAGCGATAAGTTACCGTCAGACAGCGAATCAAAAGATCGCCTGTCGTTTAGCAATAGTGTGTTTGAAGACTGCCCGACAACGGCTGATAACCTGACCAACCTCTATTCGGCATGGGAGTGCCAGTTCTCCGTTTTTGCTAGTGATGCTGTTTTCTGGACAGTTGATAGCGCCGGTGCGGTGTCATCGAATGCTAAGTTCCTGGCTGAGAGAAAGGATAAAAATGGTTCGACGTACGCGGCGCTAGATCCTGATGGCTCCCAAGAACGTTCTTTCCAGGCATCGGCACGTGCTGTGGCATTAGTTGATGGTGAGCCAGTTATTGCCGGTTTCTCGACAGACTCTATCGATAATAGCTCTATTAATATTGCTAATGGTGACTATTACGCGATTCGTGCGGCTATCTATACGCCTAAATCAGGCTTTAGCGTTGATTCAGAGCAGTGGGAACGCAAGATTATCCCGGGTCTGGATATAGAGAGGAGCAGTGATCGTAAGCTCCGTTTCTCAATGGCGACGGATATCAATGCCAATAGTAAGGTCATCGGATTTACCAAGAGTATTAACTCTGATAACCGCTCATATGCAGAAACAATGTTTGTGTATGACAATGCCGCTGATAAGCTAACCAAGCTAGATACTACGATTGATTCGACTATCTTCTTTAAAGGGTCAAACGGATTTGCTGCATCTATCAACAATAGCGATCAGCTTGTTGGCTGGGTGGATTCAGAAATCGTCAACCAAGTCAGCGGTCGTCAGCGTCGTCAACGTGCGTTTACCTACATGGCAGGTGGAGATATTCCAAGCTCACCTTTGAAAGGAAACAAAGCGTGGATGCTTGACGATTTGACCAATGGCGGTGACTTTAGTGCTGATAACAACCATTTCCGTATCGCTAAGGCAACAGGTATCAATGATGCCGGTGTTATTTCGGCAACAGCGTTCAAGTGTGCCGGTGGCTATGAGGATAATACCAAAGAGTCTCAGTGTGGAACGGATGAAAAGGTTGTTGCTGTTAAGCTAATTCCTATCCCTGATGGTACGATTGAGACGCGTCAATCAGAGGAATCAAGTATCGAGCGTAGTGGTGCCTCGTTTGGCATGTTTGCTTTGACACTTCTGGGTTTTATTGGTTTCAGAAGACGTAAGTAAATTTTTGTCAAAGTTGTTCGTTTTTTACTCAGGCTCACAATTTGTGAGCCTGAGTTGTTTCTAGGGTTGATCAATAGAGCCGTTTGGCTAATTCTTATAAGTGGAGTCACACAAACTCCATCATTATGAAACATGTAATGAGAAAAATCTGATAAGGATGAGGATCGAACTTATGAAGAGACAAAAGCGGGATCGTTTGGAACGCGCACAGGCTCAAGGCTATAAAGCAGGTATCAATGGTCGTTCCAGTGAAGAATGTCCGTATCAATCTCCGGATGCCCGTACTAATTGGCTTGGTGGCTGGCGAGAAGCAAGAGAAGAACGGCAGACCGGCCTTTATAAATAACACTCCCTTCATATCACCCTTATTGAGCCCCTTGCAGGAGAAGGGGCTTTTGTCCATTTAGACCCATCGAAAATTACTGCTAGGTTATTGAAAAAGAGCAGGGTGGTGACACTGTGACGTAGATGCGGCTTTTATTCTCATGACAGCAAAAAGGCCGCCGGAGCGACCTTTTAATATCATATTTGGTATAGCGATTAGAAAGTAGAAGTATCTTTGAACAGACCCACTTTCAAATCTTTTGCTACGTAGATTTCTTTTCCGTCAACAAGCACACGACCGTCAGCAACGCCCATGATCAGTTTACGGTTAATCACGCGCTTCAGTTGGATTTCATAAGTCACTTTCCTCGCTTCAGGAAGAATTTGGCCTGTGAACTTCACTTCACCTACACCAAGAGCACGACCTTTGCCTTCGCCGCCGGCCCAACCAAGGAAGAAACCAACTAGCTGCCACATTGCATCAAGGCCAAGGCAGCCTGGCATTACAGGGTCACCTTTAAAGTGACAGTCAAAGAACCATAGATCTGGGTTGATATCCAACTCTGCGTGGATGAAGCCTTTACCGTGTTCACCACCTTCGTCATTGATTTCAACGATACGGTCAATCATCAACATGTTGTCAGATGGCAAGGATGGGAAAGATGGACCGTGTAGTTCGCCTTTACCACATGCAACTAGTTCTTCGTAATTATAAGATTGCTGGCGTTTCATCAGACTTATTAAGCTCCTTGAAAAGTATGAGGGCAATTTAGCTTACACCTGTACGCCAAACAACTCGGATCAGTTCTGGACAAACCAGTTGCGGATGCGTGTTAACCAACTGATATGACACTCATGTTCGCCATGGTGGAAGTGGTCAATTCGCTCTGCAATTTTTGCTAGCAGCGTTTCGGAGTCGCCTTCATCGCCACGGAAAGCTTTACCTGTTAATAAAGGTAGCGCATCATCGACGCTTTCTACAGCCCACAGGTGGAATTTACCGGCCCGAATGGCTTCTAACACCTCATCGTTGAGACACAGGTTGCCCTGATTTGTTTTCGGTAGGATAACCCCTTGTTGACCGGTCAGGCCACGGAAAGCACAGACCTTGAAGAAACCTTCAATCTTCTCATTGATACCACCTACGGCCTGTACACGACCAAATTGGTCAACGGCACCAGTGATAGCTATTTGCTGATTAATTGGCTGCATGGCTAAAGCTGAGACTAAAGAGCAGAGTTCTGCCAGTGAGGCACTGTCGCCATCTACTTCGCAGTATGACTGTTCAAATACAATCGAGGCCGAGTACGGTAGCGGCTGGTCTAAATCAAGCGCGGTACTTACGAACGCTTGCATGATCATCATGCCTTTGGCATGGATATTACCGCCAAGATCAGCTTTGCGCTCGACATCAGAGATATCACCATCACCAAAATGCACGACACAGGAAATACGAGCGGGCTCTCCGTATGCACAAGGGTGACCGGGTACTTCAACGACTGTCAGGCCATTGACCTGACCAATTTCTTCACCTTGGCAGTTAATTACTACCTGGCCGTGATGAATATCTTCAATTGCACGCTCAGGCAGATAAGATTCGCGGTATGCACGGGCTTTCAAAGAATCTTTCAGGTGCTGTTCTGTGATTTTCTGGCCCTGAGACTCTATTGCCGCTTCACAAAGCAGGTTCTGGTGCCAGATTGGACAAAGCGGCACACGCGTTTGATCTTCTGCATGGCGGGCGCCAGTCTTTAATACAACTTCGAGCGCTTTGCTATCTGCCAGCTCAGGCAGTGAGGCGCTGTGTGTAATGGCTTTCAGGTACGACAGGTATAGCGGCAAGCTCTTATCATTAATAATAAGATCTTGTTCAAACTCACCATACATAGAAAAACCTGACGAGATATCTGGTTCTGCATTCTCCAGCTCGGCCATCAGGTAGCGATCGCCAATCAATACCAGCTTCACATTGAGTTGTTCTGCTGGTGGCAGTGGGTATAACGTTTTTTTATAGGCGGCCTGCCATTCTAGCTCGCCGTTCATCAACACGCTTTTGAGTCGAGGCCATAGGCTAGGGTTACTCAAGATGCTGGTAACAGACAAAACAAGATAGCCGTTGTTTGCCTGATGAACGAGGCCATGCTTAACTTGCTGCTTGCTGATTTTGCCATCATCGAGCGGTGGGTAAACGGCACCAAACAAACTTTGTTCTGTGACGTTTTCACCAACGATAATGACACTTGCATCAGTAGTTTCGTCCGGCTGGGCGATCTCCGCTCCAGGATTCTTCTGTACTGACTTCCTTTGACGGTGTTGTGCATCGTATTGGGTTAGCAGGTCTACCACATAATCGCGGTAGACTTTGTTATCAGGCGCAGTAATGCGAAGAACACGTGGCTGAAGTTCAACAGAGGTGAACCGGCGTACGGCATCCGTCAGACGATCTTGTAATGTACCGGTTAGAGCGGGAGAGAGATCGTCGTATTGCTCTAGAATAGTTTGAAACTTTGAGTAGTCTGGAGTCATCGTACGCCAGGATTCTTCATGCATGGGCTTGAGCTTTCTTTCGTTACTGTGAAAAGGACAGCAGTATAAAGGAATCAATGGCCTCATAATAGGCAGATAGTAATGATATTTGCTTGTCGTTGTTTTTCAGTGCGGTTTCAGATTCACTTTGAACGGCTTTTGTCGGATTTCAGCAGTTTTTCTCTGCAGTCAGTGCCTCTCACTATTTGCCAACTTCCCAATAATGGTTGAAATAGCATGAAAACAACCAGTTAAATATCAAATAGGGAATTGAGCTTTCACGCATCTACGGTTACACTGTCACTGTTTAAGTGTAGACTTTTTGAGAATCACCGACGAATATGAAATATCAGCAGCTCGAAAACTTAGAAGCCGGTTGGAAATGGAAGTACTTGGTAAAGAAATGGAAAGAGGGTGACGCTATCACCTGCTATGTCGATACCAGCGAGGCCGAGGCGGCTGTCAACGATTTACTCGCGATAGAGCATGAGCCAACCAAGGTTATTAAATGGATTGGTAAGCATATGTCTCCGGATCTTGATAAGAAGCTGAAGCAGGCTATTCGAGCTAAACGGAAACGTCACTTCAATGCTGAACAGGCTCATACTCGCAAAAAGTCTATCGATCTCGATTTCCGTGTATGGGAGAAGCTTGCCGAAAAATCCAAAGAGCTTGATTGCACGCTGTCCGATACTATCGAATATTTACTTAGCGAGAGTAACAAAACTCAAGAGGCAAGTCAGAAGGTACGAGATATCAAAAATGACTTGCATGAATTGTTAGATCTTGAGTAACAGCCCGCGATAGTCGCTTGTTTGGAACATCGGCTTGCGGCTAGATTAAAATATTTACTATACGCTTATATAAGAATACCGCTTGAAGGAGTAAGTGAATGGAGTATGTAATTGTACTGGCCATTATTGTGGCTTTCCTTGTTTTTAAAGATCGGCCAGTGATGGTGCTGAAATTTGAAGAAGGCGAGCTGACGCATTCTAAAGGTAATATTCCTAATGGTTTCCTCATCGGTTGTAAAGATATAGCCCATAAGCAACCTTTTACGGGAAAAATCAAAGTGTATAAAAACCGTTTTGCAACCAAACTCGTGTTCTCAAAGACAGTGCCAAGTAAGGTGAAGCAGCGAATTCATAATGTGTTTCCTCATACTGGCGGCACAAAAAAACGCGGAAGACGAGCTTAATATTTCTAACGGCTACCAAGCGGCTTCTTATGGAGGCCGTTTTTTTTGCTTTTTACTCAATAAAAGTAGCAAAATCGAAATTCATACTTTACTTAATTTAATACGATAATTGATATGTTAATACCTCATGCTTTTCGTCTGACACAAGGACAGGATTTAAAACAGGCTCTTCTGAGTTATGTTCAGGCTCAATCTATTCAAGCTGGTTCTGTACTTAGCTGTGTCGGTTGTTTAACGGCGGCGAAGATTCGCCTTGCAGATGAGACCAAGTCGTTATCTCTCTCTGGCCCGCTTGAAATTCTGACCCTGGCAGGAACATTAACGCCGACACATGTTCACCTCCATATCTCTGTCGCGGATCAAGATGGCAAAGTGTATGGAGGACACCTGATGGATGGCACACAGGTTTCTTATACTGCAGAGGTTTGTTTGGCCAGTTACGCTAATCTGGCTTTTAACCGTGAGTATGACTCAAAGACTGGCTTTGATGAGCTTGTTGTATCAGCTGCGGCTTCTTCGCAGTAATTAAGGAGTTTATTCTAACCTGTTGTATATACTGAATAGAAACAAGTATTTGGCAGGGGGAGATATGGCACCTGGTTGTTATGAGTTTTTTCAGGATAAATTACTAGGCAATCATTGCTTTGGTTGCGGTTCTGAAAACCCTTATGGATTACAAATCAAGAGTTATTGGCAGGCAGATAATCTAGCTGTCTGTCATTTCACGCCTCAAACTTACCATACTGCGGCACCTACACACTTCCTCAACGGTGGTGTGATCGCAACGATCATAGATTGCCATTGTATTTGTACTGCTATAGCTTACGCCTACCAATTACAGGGACGTCTAATAGGCAGTGGGAAGGCTGTATGGTATGCGACAGGTGAGTTATCTATTCGTTACCTTCGCCCTGTGAACATAGAAGATACGGTTACCCTAGAAGCGTCTGTTACGGCTTTCTCTGATAAGAAAGCGACTGTGACTTGTGAGCTTAAATCACATCAAAAGATCTGTGTTAAAGCCACTGTAGAAGCTCTTGCGGTTCCTGATGAATGGATGAGAAGCGGATAGTAATAAGCTACTTATCGTTTATTTAGGGATTAAGTAGCTTAGGGCAAAGCTTAAAACAGGTGCGAGACGCCTAGTTACTATTTATTGATGGCTTCAACCAGAGCTTGCTTGCTATTAAGATACTGGTTAATAGTTGCTTTTAATGCTGCCAATTCAGCTTCTGCCTGATGTCTTTTTTCTTTCTCTTCTTCGTATTGCTTGCCTAGTTCAACGGCCATATAACCGCCCTTGATGAGAGCCTTAGTTGTGACATTACTGTTTGTAAGGCTTTTTAGATCTTCAATCATGAAGTAGTGCTTATCGATATCTCTTATTGTTATTGCCATATAGACGTCAGTGCTTGGTTGTAATTGATGGCATTTTACATCTAAAAGGCTGTTTATTAAAAGATTAGATAGCTTTCTTCCGAGGCGCTATCAATAACTAATTTTCATTAAGATTGCATTTTGGTGTTGTAGAGCTAGCTAATAGTAAGGAGAGGGATTTTGTTTTTAGTATGTGAGTTAGACCATTAAACTGAGTTTAGGTGGCTAATCAACCTTATAGGTTGTGGTTTGAGCATATCTTAATGTGATGGCTTGTAAAATAATGCTGTAGCATTAAAATCCAACATACGGCGATAGCAATGACTACAGACGCAGGATAGATATTGAGCCAGAATGGAAACCAACTGAAAAATCGCTTCTTGTCTAAAGGTCGGGAAAAGAGTGTTCCTGGCGCGGAAGGTATTGCCATGATAAATCATGGTAGTGAGGTAATGATTAGCGTTAAAACTCCCCTTGGTCGCTTGTACAGAATTGAAACAACCTTCATCGGTACCAATGGTAAAGATGAAATTTTTCTAGAGTTACCTTCTATCAGTCAATCTGAGTTTGATGATTACTTTTATGACGGTTTTTGGTTGACCGTGAAAGCGATTTCGGAAAAAGGCGAAGGCGCAGTTGTTAACTTCAGAACTCAGATTAGCCAGATTGTTCATAAGCCGATTAAGTTGCTCATACTAGATGTTCCCCTGAAAATGAGCCTGCAGCAATTACGAAGCGAGCCTCGATACGAGGTAAAATTACAGGGAAGCATCGCGCTACCTAACCGGGAATTGCTGGTGGATTTTAAAGATCTGTCAGCCAATGGTTGCTGTTTTCAGAAAGAGGTCAACGGCCCTCGTTTTGATCAAGACACTTTTGTTTGTGTCGAGGTTCGTGACCCTAAGGTTGGACACTTGTTTCGATTAACGGGGCAGGTGAGGAATATTCATAAATCAGGGGCGATGAACAACTACGGGATGATGTTTGATGAGCAAGGACAAAAACAGGCAAAGCAGTTAATGGCGCAATTGATCTTCGATGGTTCGAAGCTGTCATTCAAGCAAAAGTAGCCGTTAATGCTAAGGCTGGTGGTTGTTCTATAAGTCTGGTCGCTTTAGGATCAAGTTCGGATCCGGACAGTTGGCAAGATAATAATCGGCCTGCTCAGGATCAACGACACCGGGATAGTCACCATATTGTCCTTGTATATCATTGATTATCTGAAAGTGAAGGTGGGGAGCCCAGCCGCCATTTTCATCTGTATTACCGATAGTGGCAAATACCATGCCGGCTTTTATTTTCATACCTGGCGCTTTGTGCTGTAAGGATTGGCGTGAGAGGTGCTCGTAAAGTGTATGGAAGATGATCCCGTCAACATTATGTTGCAAGATAATCGTTGGTCCATAATCACCGACATCGCTGTTATCGGCAAAACTATGAATGCATCCGTCTAAAGGTGCCTGCACCTTAACTCCGGAGGGGACACCAAGATCAATTCCGATATGCAGTGAACGTGAAGGGGATTCTGCAAAATGGTCGCGGCCTTGATAAATTGTTCTTTCTTCGTTGTAGCGGCCAATGGTTATTTGGGCTTGAATCATCCTGGCATTAACGGCGATAACATCTTCAAAACTCATTCCGTCTTTGAGTTCATCCCACAGTTTACTGGTTGTGCTGAGATCGACAATCAAAGCGTTTTCTGACTGCAAGTTACGCTCAAGTATTGGAGAGAATGTCATATTCTTGAGTGTCTTCACCAAAGGCAATAGTGACGGTGTCACAAAAGACATATCTTTTCCCTGTTATTTCTTCGGTTGTTTGACTGCGACTCGGCAAATAACAAGCCGATACGTAATCATAGTCATTTTTCAGTAAGCAAAAGATGAATTATATGCGATACAAAAGGTTAAGTTTTAAGCCGTTGAGCTTTTTTAAATTCTAATGCACTATAACTTTTGTTGTGATATTAAAAAAATTACTCATTAATACCACTTAAAATAACATACTAAAAATCAACCTAATCTCAGCAGTAGAATAAAAACTAGCTTATTGGACGAATATGAAGTTCCACTATCTTCACTTCATATTCGTCCAAAGGACTCCTTCTTATCCCAAAGCTTCTGTATCACTCTATATGCTTTCTTTTTCCTATCAGAGCCTCTCTTTATACTTTGCATTAATATCGAGCACTTTGTTTTGTAGGCCAGTACATGGCAAGTAACGATATAGTTTTTCATAATCCTCAACGGTCTTTGATTGTACTGATACAGTAAAGATTACTGTGATAACAAGAAGCAGGTATACGTTTGTAATTTGAAATAATAATTCTGGAGATACTACAAATGTTACTGAAGTTAGGGGACTAGGAGAGCCGTAACTGATTAAATGATATGGTGACGGTGTCACTTTTTCTTTCTGGATATCTGACGAAAGAACCTTTTTGTATAGCATTGTGCATAGCTTTTAGATGCACTATGACAAAAAAATCACATCGTTATTGAATATTTTTAGACTACGTGAGAGACACTCAATTGTACCGGTAGACTTTATCTGGCCTTTAACTAACCAACTCTTTCTATTGTTTTTCTTCAGCACTTCATAGCTATTAAGGTAAACACCGGATGCTTCCAAAAGTAAAATAATTCTCTATATCTGAATTTTCATCTCATGACTGAGAACATAATCCATACAAATTTGCCTAGATTTTATTTACCTGTAACGTTATATCACATTAAATGGGCCGGTAATTATTATGTTCAAAGTTAGACGATTGCATCGTGGTTTAACAACTGTTGAATATGCACTTATCGCATCTCTGATATCACTGGCAGTCGTTGGCTCATTTACGTTCTTAGGGAGTGCTGTAGGCGGTTCCGTTGATGGTCTTACTGTGTCCGTTGGCGGCAGTTCAGGCAGCACCGGTGGTTCAGGTAATACCGGTGGTTCAGGTAGTACCGATAGTTCAGGTAATACCGGTGGTTCAGGTAGCACCGGTGGTTCAGGTAGTACCGATAGTTCAGGTAGTACCGATAGTTCAGGTAATACCGGTGGTTCAGGTAGCACCGGTGGTTCAGGTAATACCGGTGGTTCAGGTAGCACCGGTGGTTCAAATTCCGCTAGCTCCAGTTCTAATAGCTCCGACAATTCGGACAGCTTCGAAAGTTCTGATGTTTCAGCTGGATTTGGTGGTTCCGGTAGCGCTGGAGGGGCGGGAAGTTCAGCTAGCTCGGGTGGAGCGGGGAGTGGTTCTAGCGCTTCAAGCAGCTCAAGTAGTTCTACTAGTTCGGGTGGTTCAAGTAGCTCAGATAAATCTGGAGGTTCGGATAAGTCAGGTGGGTTTGATGGTGAGAGTGAAATTGGTGTATCAGGTGATACAAGCCTTATTAGCTCACTTGATAGCTCTTCCATTTATAACTCTGCAAAAAGCGTAATTGCAAAGGCAGCAGAAATTGCTGGGTTTAGTCAGGAGCAGACAAAGAAACAAGGACCACAAAATAACACTGATCATTCGTTGATACAAAACAGCGGAGAAGACAATCGTATAGTAGGTGCTAATAATAGCGGTTATCAACCCTGGCAATGGATCGCTGTTTTATTGCTATTCATCATTGGTTTATTTATCAAGAAAAGGTGGGAAAAACGTCAAGAACAGTAAATAGATTGACAATAGAGTCGGGGAGACCTGCTATAGGTCTCCTCGGTATTTGTGTTTTGTTTAAAGCGATACGCAACATTATAAGCTCAGAACTGTAGCATTGATTGTCGAACAGTGCTTAGGGTTATTCGCGGTGATGGCTGTATTTTTAATTGAAGGCAGGCCGCTTACTGCGGCCTTAAAATGAGAGCCATACATATTTAGCTAGATTTCGTGTAGCTGTAAGATTCAAAAGTTACCTGCCACTTGGGTATCTCTCTGGTAACACTGACGTTGTCTTTGATGAGATATTTTACGATTAAGTAGTCGTTTGAAACATAAATATCATTAACTTCAAGTAAGTTGCTATGACCAAATAAACTTTTGATTTCATCTCTTTTATGACTGTCGTTAGCAACATCTTTAAGCTCATTATCATCAAGGCCAATAATCACGGCTCCTCGACCATACTTTACGATGTATAAATTATTGTCGGCTAAGTACCGTTTTATTTCTGCAGGGGTCATTTAATCACCTTTCCTTATAGCGTGATGAAATGAGTATAGAATATGACAGCAAAGAAACATGGCTAATGCTGACGTAACTTAGTGAATATGGCTTCTGTGAGCCTACGATAAAATCATCTGCAAACTGAACCTCTAGAATAATGTAACAAGTCCGCAGTTATATGCTTGTTCATATCTATGAGTATGCGCCTGAAGCTGGATTTGTTTTGTCACAGTGTCACTTGCCAATTCCTTAATACGACGGCCACCACGTGGAAGCGCCGCGGCACATAATCCAGATCGTACTTCAGTTTACGATGCATGTCTTTTGGATACCGTGGTGGCTTAGCAAAACGGCGGTTGAAATCAGCAATAAAGTCGGGGGAGTCAGACAATACCTTGTAGCCACATTTCCTTGATTAAGCGAACCTGTAACGGTTTGTTCGCACGTTCAACGCGGCCTTTGGCCTGTGAACTGTTGGCGCAGATGAGCTCGATATTGAGATCATTGAGTACTCGGCCAAACTGAGTTAGCCGTTCAGTCTGAGCATCGCGCTTGCTGACATGAAAAACAGCATGGCGATCGCTGTAAAAGGCCGTTGGTTTACCATGTTGCTCAATGTATTAGGCTGATTCGGTTTCACTGAAACGCAGGTTCATCAAGCGACCAGTGGCATCATCAATGTAAACCAGCAGGCAGCATTTGGGGCTGCGTTCTTCAAACCAGTCATGGTGGGAACCGTCGATTTGGATCAGTTCACCTAAACAGTCACGGCGATGGCGAGGCTGGTAAACACGAGGCTTACGTTTGGCATGGGGAACCCACAAGCCCGTCAGCGATCATCCATTGACGCAAGGTTTCAACGGCGACATGGATTCCGTGAAGTTCTGTGAGCTTTTCATGCGCCAGAGTTGGCCCAAAGTCAGCGTAGTATTCGTGGACTAAGGCTAATTTATCATCATGTCGGTGATTGCCGGGCTGGCCACGCTTTAATGAGAGTAAACCGCTAGAACCAAATTCAAGAAAACGCTTTACCAGGCGATAAACTTGCCGGGTGCTCAAGCTGAGAATACGGGCAGCTTCAACACCAGTAAGCCGTTTGTCACAAATGTCTTGGATGAGTTTAATCCGTAGTAATTCATCATCAGTCATAGTCAGCAACATCTCATTGGCTCCAGATAACACGCTAGAAAAAGAGTGTTCTGAAGTTAGTTCAACATGACATTTCTAACTGGCTCAAACCTGACACTTCTAATTAGATCTTACAATCTCAGTGCGCATTATGTATAGTAGGGTCAAATACTTAGCAGGAATTCAGGCCGGGCGGCCATCTGCTAACGCATTGATAAGTCTTGGATTTTCGTATTTATCTTCCAGCAGGCCGTAGACGACTTTCTGATCGTCCATTTCGAGGATATCGGCGACCTTGAACGCCATATCCCAGTCCATTGAGTTTAGTTCATTTCGCCATTTACTCAACCTAGAACGACTAACCCCCAGTTTCTGAGCAAGCTTGTAGTCAGAAGCCAGAGAATACTTATCTTTCACTAAATCCAATAGTTCATTTGTATAAGTCATTCTAAGTCCCAAAAAATCCGCTAATTGTTAAATAATAGGCGATCAAAATGACCATATCTATAGTTTCCACGAGGTTGACGTTTCTCTCGTGTTGACTAATCCTAATAACGCACATGCAAATACTTGCTTATTGGGAGATAAGATTATGGAAAATCAGCGACATATTGTCACCAGCCCGATACATCGACCCTGTCCGGACATGGCAGGATGCACCAACCACAACCCCGAACTCACCAAACAATCCCTCAAAACCGTCCAGCGATTACGCAAGAAATTTGGCCTTAAAACCACCGCTGAACGCATCGAACGCCAGCGCGAATACCTCAGTGAATTAGCCATGTTGATGGTAGGGGGTGTGCGATGAAAACTGGAACCCAAAAGGAATTCTTCCAACTGTTTTATCGTGCGCACCGGATGGTTGCCAAGGGCAAAGATCCGATGGGTGTCATTAATGAAGCCATCGGCTTGGCGTATCGCTCTGCCAATGATGAAGTCATGATGTGCCGACTTTATGAGGCAAAGTTTAGAGCCGAAATGGCGTTACTTAGCCGGGAGCCAGCCCAATTGTCACTTTTGACACGGCTGCATCTTCATAAAGTGGGGTGCCAATTTTGAATATTTATAGCCAACAAATCCCAAAGCAAGTGACCAAAGCCCCTGCGGGGGCGGCGGTTTCCTCGATGCCATTGCATGAAGTGGCAATCCCGTTAGAGAAATCGGTCACCGCCCAGTACATGGCCGACCATGCCCGTGATGAATTCCATCGCTCGTTGAGGTTGGCGAAGCAACTGCGTTTGGAAGGCGACCGCGGCCAAGCCGCGTTCATGCTCAATGATGCCGGGGAGTTTCGCCGTATCCACCGTGAATTTACGTTAGCCGTTGAACTGATGGGTGGCCTGTAATGAATCATCATCTTTGCCACCTACTGAAAAGGGAAATTCGTGCCAGCTTAGTGCTGGCGCGGAACTACCGCTTGGCAGGAGAACGTCGGGCTGCAATCCAGTTTATGAACGATGCGGCCAATATCCGCCAAGAGTTAGCGGGGTTGCTCAATGCTATCGACTAACGAATTGCTGTATGTGGCGGGTGCCGTTCAGCCCGCCGACGAAACTAAAAATAACCAAGCCGCTTATGATAGCGGTTTTTTAGGATTCCATTTTTGTGGCCCGCAGCCAGAAGGTGCGGTTTCGTCGCTTAATACGACTGCCGCTTGGGGGCTTGGTCGGGTTAGCCGAGAAAATGAATTTCTTGCCGACATGCAAAAAACGCATGAAGAAGCTATGCCGGACGTTAATCGCGATAAACTCATCCGCGAAGCGGCGGCACGCAGTGACGAAAACAATAGGCTTGTCCAAGGGCGCAAAAGTCCGACACACCCACAACAGGCCCAATTAGACAAGATTCTGCGACAGGAGCGTAAGCTACAGCGCGGTAATACCGAGTTGGTAAGCACAGAGGCCGTCTACAATCACGACACCTTGTACGCGATCACAGAGGACGGAAACCAAGCCCGTGTTTTGTCCCCGAAGGGCAAAAGCAAAATTGTTGAACCCAAAGTCACCCCAAACATGATCCGGCTGATGAACCGTGATTGGTCGGGACAGTACAAAATCCAGTATTACACCCAGACCCCGAGCAGCGCCGCGCCGGACGCACAGCAGGGTGACCGTTATACCGAGAAACTGACCAAGCGGGCAGTCAGCAAGATTTTTGAATCGGGCGCCTATGTCGCGACCTGTCACGGTGGCTTCACCACATTCCTGACCCTGACATTCACCAAAGAGCAGCGGGCCAGAATCATGGGCGGGATGGTTGAAGGCGATGCCGCGCCATATTGCACCTTGCCTAAACCACCGTTGCCACCGAGCAAAACCCGCGGGGCGCGTTCGATGCTACGCGGGCGGCCGCAGCTCAAATGCACCGACGGCACCAACACCCCGGTCAAAATCAAACGCAACATGGCCGCGTATATCGAAGATATTGCTGGGCCATATTGTTATATCGACACCATGGCAGATGATCCCGCGGCCACGGTCGATATTCTTGATGATGGCTCCGTCAAAGTCATGAATGAAAACGGTGAAATCGCAGGGCCCTATACGCCGACGTTCCTCAAACCGGAAAAAGAGTTCACGTTAACCAAAACCGCGGAAACCACCATTGGCAAAGAGGTGTCGCGATTCTTGGATGGTGCAAAAAAGATGTACCAGCGGGGTTGGGTGGCTTCGCATACTGTCGAGGTTGACGCTGAAAGTGGCGCGAAATATTGTACGTTGGCAGAAAAAGCTGTCAGTGGTTACACCAGAGCCAGCGAGTTTGGCCCAACCCAAGAGCCAGCAGATTTTCATTATATTTGGGTAGCAGAGTGCCCGGCCAACGAACACGGTGAACCCAATCCCCACGTCCATATCTTGCTGAACTGGTCGGTTCCTCAACCGCTATTTTCCGCCTGGTCAAAACGATTAGAAAAATTGTGGGGCAATGGCTTTGCAAACCTGCAATGGATTAATAAACCCAAGGCGGCGGGCTCATACATTATCAAAGCCGTAGGGTATGCCGCCAAAGGCGAAAACGCCGACCAAGGATTGATAAAAGGCAACCGTTACAACATAGCCCGATGCAGCCGCGCCCCGGCATGGGATTGTGTCGCCAGCTTCGAGGCCGACAACATGGCCGCCATCATCAAAGAGTGTGGTTACAAATTGGAGCAATGGCGCACCCCAATAAACCGCCGCCTCAAGCGGTTGGAAAAGCAGCTAGACCAAACCATCAAGGCCAAAGCGATAGCCAAACAGGCCAAAAAGCCCAAAGAAGCAGTCAACAAGATGACCGCCCGTATTATCCGCCTTGAGAACCAAATGAAGACGGTCCGAGACCAGTTAAAAAGCCGAGAGGTTTTTGCCCAAACCAAAAACATTTTCTGCCTGTCGTTTGATGGCGAGAACGCCGAAGACAAAGCCTATGACTTTTTGCTTTGGGCGGCTGGCGCACGGGGGTGGTCGATGACGCCCGTTGCCGACGATACCGAATACATTGAGTCAGTCACCGAAGCCAAAGCCGTTGCCCGGCAAGAGTACGCCAAACAGTACCAACAGTTTCAGCTTAAACGAGCTTATTGGCACAGCGTGTTAACTGATCCGCTTGCGCCACCCACGGAAGGTGATCCCGAACTCGCATTATCACGGTCAATGATGGCTCGGGAACAATACGAATCCCTGCAATTAGCAGCCTAGAAAGGAACTGAAATACGAATGGAACTGGAAAAAATTACCGCCGAGTTGCAACAGGAACTCGATAAAGCCAAAGGAAACATGTTCATTGCCAAAGTGGTGGCGCCGCTGCGCTTGGTACTGGTTTGGATGAATGGCGTTAACCAAAAACTGATGGAATTGGAGCAAGGGGGAAAGCATGGCTGATGTGATGCCTGTTCGCACTTCAACGAACAAAGTCGAAGGGATTAACCGATGTGAGTGCGGCAGTGTCCGTACTATCCACCGCGCCAGAGGCAAGCGGGCTAAGTTCCTGTATTCAATCTGTGATGACTGCGGTACCAACCAGCAGACCGGGAAATTCTGGCAGGACAAGTTTAACCAGTATTACTCAAGTGTCGAGGCGTTGCAGGAGGCAGAGCGCCAGCCCCAAGAGCCAGAACAAAGCGAACCGGAAGCCGTTGCCGATAAGGTTGAACCCGAACCTATGCCAACGGAAACCGAAACACTATCCGAACCTGAACCCGAAACAAAGCCAAAAGCATGGCGTGTGATCCTAACCGGGATTGTACTTGGTGGCTTAACTGGCGGTGTGATCACCCGTTTATCGTAAACAACCCAAAGGAATTGGAATGGAAACTGAAAACCCAGCCGTAAACGATGGCGAATATGGCGAAAGCCCAGCCATCGAAACCCATTCAGAGCAGGAAGAAAAAGCATTTCTAAACACGCTGGATGATGACAGCCACGACTTTGACCCGGCATCGGTGCAGGCAAAAGAGCAGGATACAAAAGCCGAAATCGAAGCCGCAGCCGGAGTGGTCTTCATTGGCCTGATGACCGTCGAGCAAACCATGAAAACCATGGTGCATCCTGATTTTGCATTTAACCCTGAGCAGGCCGAAAGTGTGGCTTATAAAGTGGCGCCGCTGATTGTGAAATACGGTGGTAATCCGCCACCGTGGTTGGCGGCTTACATGGATGAAATCATGGCCGTTGCTGCGATTGGTATGTTGGGGCTAAGTAGCTTCATGCAGATCAAGCAATTGAAGGCCGCCGATATTGAAGCGGCGAAGGAGAAAGCCAAGAATGCCGCTAATGATGATCACCAACAGGAGGCCGCTTGAAACTCCAACCTATCAACCAGAACAATGCGCTAGATAATCACCATGCGTATGCGGTTGGTATGTCAGGCTGCGGGAAGACTTCCGCAGCCAAAAAGCTGTTTATCAAGGCAACCGACCAAGTCGCAATTTTTGACCCGCTCAATGACTACCAAGGCATACTCGCCGGGCGAAAGGTTCGCAGCTATGACAAGCTCAAGGACTTTGCTGCGGCACTGATTGCAGGGCGGAAAACCAATCAGGGTTTTAAGATTGCGTATACACCTAAGCATGAAACCACCGAAGCCGACTTTGATAGATTCTGTTCTGTGGTTTGGGGCATGGGGAACGGTAAGCACAAAAAACCGCTGAAGGTAATCTGTGAAGAAGTGGCCGAGCACAGCAATACCACCGCGAAGGCCACCGGGTACCATGGCAAGATATTGAGGCTAGGGCGCAAGTATGGCCTGCACTCCATCAACATGTTCCAGCGTGGGCAGGAAGTCTCAAAGACCATTATCGACAACTGCCAGTACGCCTGTGTGATGATGCAGAAAGCCGATGATAGTGCCCGGTACCTACAGCAAAAGACAGGAATACCTGCGAATGAGATAATACCGCTTCAAAAGCTTGAATATATTCTGCAAGATGGAAAGAAATGGAATAAAAATGTGATTATTTGGTAGGCAAGTATATTTTAATAGGCCACTTTGAAAGTGGCCTATTAAAAGCTTAATGATATATGTTAAAACTTTCTAAAATTGAAACAAAATCATTTAAATGCTTATCGCCCATTAACTTGTGATTCGGATATATACTATAGTCGATTCTATTTATATATGACTGGCTGTATTTGTTAGAATTATACTCTTCTGATTTCAGTGTTGATGTTAAAATCACTTGTTTATTAAGTTGATTATATACATCTAACATTGCTTCCTCTTTTCTTGAGGATAATTCACCATCTCTAAAAGAATCTACAATAATAGGGAAGCTGTGGTTTAGCTTGTTATTAAGCGCAATTAACCTACAGAAGTAATATTCTTGTTGGTCACTACCTGAGAATACAGCATCCTTTTTTGAAAAGATATCATCAAAATTCAATATTCCTTCTTTATCTATACTTTCATACACTTTCATCATTTCAGAGGATATATCCTCGACTAAAGTTGCTTGTTCAACTTTGCTTATACTAATAGTCTCGATGTTGTTTTCTTTTGCATCATTTAAGGCATCTATTTGTAGTTGTATTTCGAAAGCTCTATCACTATATTCCTCTTGCGTAAGTATTTCATCTTTAAATAATGCCACTTGAAAAATATCTGGAGGTGTGACTTCCATAAGATCATTCAAAGAATCCTGAATGTCATTTATCTGAAATGTCAAATCATCTATAATTAGAGACTTTAAGTCAATATCCTCTCCAATTGATTTTAGAATGGCATTTTTTACATCACTGTTACTTACGTCAAATTCAAGATCTTTATTTGCATATATGATTTTATCACTTCTGCATTCTCCACAAATCAGTTTACCTTCAGATAAGGTTCTATTTAGAGAGTTTAATTCAGTTATGAGGGTTTTCAACTTTGATATTCGATTTGAGAGTCGATTTCTTTTAGTCTTTAACTTTGCTATTTTATTATTCTTATCTTCGATGAGCTTTATTGTATCTTGAGCATCGAGCAGATCTTGATACTTAGATGTAAATGAAGCGATAGTGGGGTTTTTCTTTACAAGATTAAGCTTTTTTTTGACAGCCTTTAAATCATTCTTAAGAGTCAAAAGTTGCTTTTTTATGGATAGCTTTTCATCTTTACAGTCCACCACTGAGTTAACGCCGGCTAAATCACACAGCATTAGCTTGAAATCATCTTTATTAAAACGGCCGTGGTAAATAATGTTTGAAGGGTTTCTATTATCTTGACCAATAAAAAACATCTCATAAAACATTTCAAAACTAACTGTTTGAGGTGAGCCTTTTTTAATTATTTTTGGTAGCTCAATAATATTCCGACTAAAATAAAATCTAAATTCAGACTCTGATGAGAAGAGTCTCATGTCATTTTTTGTTCTAATGAAGAATGAGTTTCCCTTTCTTAATAGCTCATAATCTTCGCCATTAAATTCCAACAAAGTATAAAAGTAATAATCTTTATAGTTAAAACCATTTGGAAAAATAGGACTGTTCCCCAAAGAAAACATCAGCCCTTGTATAAGAAGTGTTTTTCCTCGGTTATTATCATCACTAAAAATTACATTAACGCCATTTTTCAATTCATTTTCAATATATGCTTGATTGAAATCACCAATAGCAACTTTTTTAATTAACATTTTTCTTCCCTGTCATAAGTAGTGATATCAGATAGATCAAACTTGTTTTATCAAGGTATTTGGGGATTGTTTTAATATTGGTTAACAAGGCATCTAATACAGCTTCAATTCTTTTTTCGTCTTTCAAGTGAACTTGTTCAATTATACACTCCACTACTTTCCAAAAGTGTATGTTTGAATTTTTATCAAAGAACGCTCTGCTCAAATTTGCCTTGCAGTCTTGCACTAGGTCTTCAATATCATCTATATCACCTATATTCATAGTATATGGATAAAATGGAAACGGAATACCTTCATAACTAAAAACTTCAATTCCTACAAGCTTACTTATAATCATTGTGTGAATTTGGACTTTAGTAATGTGTCTATTGAATTTCAACACTTCTTCTGGGAGTTTAATTACTTTACCTTCGATATATGAATTCTTTAATGAGCTTTGAATATTTCGTATTTCATTAAAGATATTATCATATATCTTATTTTCAATAATCGACGTATTTTCGAAGCCTGATACTTTTTTAATATATTCAGATTTACTATGAGTATCTTGGTAGAACTTTACTTTTTCTAAGAAGTCAATGAAAAGTGGTGGCTCTGAAATGTTGTGCTTATCTTTGATTATACTTAATAATTTGTTTTCAATTCTTTTTTGTGTTTTTTCTTTAATGTTGTTGTAGCTGTAATAATTTACAGATGGGTCATTTAAATACTCGTCCTTTAAAGGAGGGCAAAAAAGGATGTATTCAGCAAAATCAATTGATGATATGTAATTATCATACAGTGTGTATAAACTTTCACCTATTTTTGCAGGTGGAAAGTATGCGTAATTTTTACTTTGTATATCCCAGATCTTGGAAAATGACTCACTGGCACCATTAACATCGTTAAAGCAATCAACGATAATTAGCTCAACTTCGTCACTATCTGGCCTCATACCAACTAAATACAACATCGATTTTGCTTCATAATCTGATGCTTTTTCGTTGTTAATCTCTGTATTTGTAAATTGATACAAAATCAAACTCATGTCTAAACAATTAGTTACGCGCGAAGATATCTTAACAATGATTTTATTTCAATCATGAAACAGTAAAGACATCTACTTTTTTGATATCAAACATAATAGTGTTCATTTCGAGCTTAATTACAGCGTGAGTACGATTTTCTTAAGTTAGTATCTACATAGATTTTAGGTTCAAGTCGCATATCTTTTAATTGTTTTCCCTATAGCCTTACCGGCTATTTTTCGTTTGCCTTAAAACCAAATCGCTTGCTTTTCTGTTGGTGCTTATTTCGAGAATTAACCAACAGAGAGTAAATCATGAGTGCAAAAACGAAAGGCTATGTGGTCACCGGGGTGATTGCGTTACTGGTTGCCGGGGCTGTTGTCTGGGCATCGAATAACGTTGATGCCGTCGAAGACGCGATTGGTTGAGGAGTAGGATAATGGAACTACTTCAAACCCCGTTCGCACCGCGCCCCAAAGAGCTAGACCCGATTGAAGGTGTCGGCTGGGGCAACCGTGCCTCGTTGCGTCTGGTTTCTGGCCCGACGTATCACAGTATCGAGCTTGTTACCGATATTCTTGATCCCAAAGACATTGAGCGTGTCGAACTGTCATTGAACGGTTCGGCAAAATACAGTGTCAGCGGTGAAACACTGGTTGGCCTGCAAGCTCATCGTAAAAACTACGCCGAACCGGGGCGTTATATCCTGTCGTTTGGTGATCCAACCCTGCGCACCAAAATTGGTGTCCGTCAGACAGACCTTGTTACCTTGGGTGGTGAAATCTGGTTTGTCCATATCACGCTACGTGCCAAAGATGCGCCAACGCCATCAATCCGCGCTCGTGCTCACGTTCTGCCAGCCCAAAGCGTCCGTTACTACATGCCGCGCCTGTATGAAATCACGTGGTTTGCGTCAGCAACTGGCCGAACGCCGTTTGATTTTGCCGAGCGTAGCCCAGCACTGAACCTCAAGCGCATTCACTTCATGGACGAGTCTATCCAGCGTGTTCGTGTGTTGCGTGATTCCTTTGAAGAAATGAACGTCACCAAGGCCGATAACGCCTTTGATTTGACCCAGTCGAAGAAAGAGCAGATGGCAGGCGCGTTTACACTCGACTTTATCCGTTACGGCTTTGGCGCCGATGGCATGTTGAATACGGCCGCCCGTAGCCAGTTGGCGTTCGAGTTGGATAAAAACGCCGTGGGCAGTGTGCCGGTAATTGTCGAAGCGGTCGAGCAGGTGAACCCGTTGCCGACGGCAGCCTAAGGGGGCGAAATGAGTCTACTTGATAGCCTGGGGGAATCCTTGGGCGGTCTGACGGATTCGGTGCTGAGTGGTGGCGAAAAGTTTGTTGATTCATGGTTCGACAACGAGGCCAACAAAGTAGCCTCAGCCGCACCGGAAGAAAATCGCCCGGCTACGCACCAAGAGCCAGCCCAACAGCCAACCGGACAACCAATTCACTATGGTATGCCGTCCACGAACACACTGTTAATGGTCGGTGGCGGTGTTGTCGTAATGATGATGTTCTTCATGCTGATGATGCGGGGGAAATAATGCCGTTATTATTTTGGCCGCTTTTGGCGGGTACCGTCGGTTATGTCGGCGGCCTGTTTACCAGTGATGCCGTGGGGCGCACCTTGAAGATGCTGATCGCGGTCGTCATGGGGCTTTGGTTGTATGACATTGTGTGGGGGAAGAAGTAATGCTGGGAGCAATGACTTCGTTGACAGGTGGCGGCGGAATGCCCGTCGATGCCGGGGGCGGTTCTGCCGGACCATCAACGGCCACCTCTGAATCCAACATGGGTTTCCGTGTCGGCGCCATCAACATGGGGGGCGGCGGTGCGGCTAATTTATCAAGCTGGTTACCCGTTCTTCTGGCGTTAATCGTCGTGTGGTTTCTGCTGAAAAAGGTGGGCTGATGTATTTCCGAATTATCCGCCCAACCGCCGCCGACTTCATGGCAAATCTGAACCTGTTGAAGCCAGCCTTCACGGGTTCGGATGACCCCAAGGGGGAATTTAACTATGTGCGGTCACTGCTGAGGGAAAAGCAAGCCAGCTTCTATCTGCTGACAGGCAAGAGTATCAAACTGTGGTTTGTCAGCCGGGTGATTGATGGTCGTTACCACATCATTGCGATGACAGGGCGCGGATTAGTGCAGGCTGCCAGTCACATTATCGAGCGGGTAAGTCGCTGTGGCTATCAGGCCATTAGCTATCACACCTACCGCAATGGCATGCGTCGGATTCTAAGCCGCTTTGGCTTTGAGCAAACCGAGCAAGCCCGTGAATTCGACGGTACCACCGAGACCGTTCATCAATTGGATTTAATCAGGGGGAAACATGGCTAAGGGAGGAAGCCGTGCGGTTGCACGTCCGTCGCGTTCGCCACGTATCGGAAAAGGCGGCAGGGCACGTCGTAGCATTAAGCCGAAAAAGTCACAGTCGAACAACCTCAGGATGGGGATTGGTGGTTTCGAGCGTGACCAAATCAACCGCAAGGCCAAGCGGATTAAAAAGCCGATTTCGACACACACAGGCCGGATGCACCAACGGTCGGAGCTTGGCGAACTGTCCAAAACCAGTTTGAGCAAGAAGCGCCGTTTCGGTGTCCGTCCGGTTAGACGCTAGGGGGAAGCATGGGTAAAGGTGGAAGCAGTAGCAGTACCAACCAAAATACCAGCGTCAATACCAGTGGTCAGAATGCGATTCAAGGTGACAACCTCGGTGTTGCACTGTCAGGCATTAACGACTCAGAGATTGATGTCACCATGACCGACCACGGTGCCATGGAACGTGCCGCCGAACTTAGCGAGCTGGCAATAACCAATAATACCGCAGTGACCACCGAAGCATTGGATGCCAACGTGGCAGTCAGTGAAGCGGCACTGGAAAGTAATACCGCTGCCACTGAAGCCGCGTTGGTGATGGGTGAAAACGCCGTCGATTCTGCCATGGACTTTGGCCGCGATGCACTGGCATCCAATACCGCGGTGCTGAGTGAATCACTCGAATTTGGCCGGGATGCCATGACGGCCAATGCCGAAGTGGCGAATAACGCCATGGAAGTGGTGACCAATGCCCACGGTGAGAACCTGCAAATGATGGCAGGACTTGCGGGCAATCAGGCCGCGCAGAACAGCGAAAGCCTAGAGGCCATCAAGGATTTGGCGGCAATGAAAGTCGATGGCGGTCAGGTCGCCACGTCGAAGCAAATGACCATCATCGTTGGGATCGTGTTCTTCTTTGTGACCGTGATGATGTTTAAGGGGAAAGGATGAGTTTTCACCAGATGATGCACCCGCGCCAGCGGGCACAGTTTCAGGCGGTCGGGGAGTTTCTGTATATCGAAAGCTGCCCGGCATCGGTATCCATTACCACCGAACGTGGCGAATACCGACTCAAGCCCGGCGCCCAAATCATTGACCCGCAACTGTCCGGTCGGGTCACCGTTGAGAACATGGGCGAGGCGGGAGCCGTGACCATTCTCTGTGGTTTCGGTCGCTACATTCCGCCCGCCGATGGTCAGCAGGTCGCCGTTACACAGATGCCCGAAATGGTACTGGCACCAGAGCAACAGGTGGAAGTCGCCAAGCTACCCGCGGTGGCCTTGGTTGACGGTCAGCAAGTGATTGTCTCGCAACTGCCCAAGGTTCAGCTAGACGACAACCAGCAAGTGACCGTGTCACAAATACCGGAATTATCACTGGCAGCAGGCCAACAGGTTGCTATCACGGCTTTGCCCAAAGTCCAGTTTGAAACCGGGCAGGCGGTTCGTGTCTATGCCACCAATCCGTTGCTGACCAAACCCGTTGGCGGTTCGGGTATTGGTACCTCGTTACTGACTATAGAAACTAGCGCCGCCACACTGGCAGAAAACCCGTCACGTTGTCACGTTTTGATGAAGGTGCCGAGCGCAAACACCCAACCAATTACCCTAGGTAACGGTTGGGAACTGGCACCGGGCGAGCAGCTAAAACTTGAAACCACCGCCGAGCTGGTCTTTGCCGGGACGGACGGTGACACCATTCAAATCATTGAGGTAATTCGATGACTAAAGAAGTAATGAGCTCGTTGCGCGAGCGTCTGCCTAAAGGTTCAGCCCGCAACAAGATTGAGTTCTTGGCGGATGCCATGGATACGACAGCCACAGAAATTCATGAATTTCTGGCAGCCTTGAAGCCCGCAGCGGTTAACTTGCTGGCGAACTCACAGTTCAATGAAAACATGGAACTTGAATCTAACTATCGTCAGCTAATCAGCCAAGCGGGAACAGCCGCCGATTTGACGCGCACCATTTCTAATGGCCGTTGCTCAATGATGGTCGCGCCTGATTGGGCTGTCGAAGTCCCAACCGACAAGGACTCGGTATCAGGTTTTAAGGTTGAAGGGCTTTCTGACTCATATTACGAAGAATACCCGACTATTGATAAAGACAGTGGCGTGCTGTCGTATTTTTCTTCGGCCTTTACCTTGTACCAAGTGGTCTCCGTGCCGTTTAACGGCAAACACCACCAAGCCTTAAAAGGCCGCTTTTCCTTGTCGGGTGTCGCGGGGCAAACGGTGACTATCGGCATTGCTCGACTATGGCATGACTACCACGGCAAGCTGGTTATCAGTCAGCCTATGGGTGAGAAAACCTACACGCTAACTGAAAATGATCCTTGGCTACCCGTTACAGTCGAAACCGAGGCGGTGAGCTGCCAACGTTATGGCAATGCCGGAACGTTGGCACTGTATATCAGGGTTGAAGGTGCCCAGTTTGGACGCATCTATAACGCGAAGTTGTGGCATTCCGACAAGTACGGCAACGCACCTGAGCAGTTTGCTAATCAGCACCATGGCGATGCCTACCGCCGTGCCTTTGGCTGGCGCAATCAAGTCAGTAGTAATGCGGAAATTGTCGCGCCCAATGTGGTGAAATTCCATTTCAAGCGACATTTGCCGTATGTCTTTAATCCTGAACAGCATCTGATTGTTGAAAGCCGGATGAAGCCCAGTGCCCAGGTGACTACCATTGATAGCAATTCCGTCACGCTGACATTCAGTGAAGACGACTTTAACAGTCAAACCAACCAACTAGGCGAATTCATGGGCATGATTGGGATGCAATATAGCGCCATGCCTGTTGGCCTTGGATTCTATTAAATGCGCTGGCTTTGGGCGTTATCCGCTATCGCTGCTGTCTGGATGCTTTATCGCGCCCAGCATAGCGATAGCGGTCAATCATGGAGTAACTTAACAGGGATGACAGACGACATGACCTCAGGGAAACCCCGCGGGATTCGTAACAACAACCCGCTGAACATCGAATACAGCAAGCGCAATAAATGGCGTGGCCAAGTCGGTACTGATGGCCGATTTGTTATTTTTGAAGATGACAAATACGGTTTCCGCGCCGCCGCGCGTGTACTGCGTAGTTACCAGCGACGCGGTATCAATACCATTCACAGCATCGTGCATACCTTTGCGCCGGACAATGAAAACGAAAGCGACCATTACGCCAATATGGTTGCCCAATGGACAGGCTACGGCAAACACCAACAGCTTGATGTGCACAACGATGACACGGCAATGGTAGTCATCAAAGCCATGGCACGAATGGAAGTCGGACACAGCTACAGCACTGCGGAAGTGATGGAAGGAGTCGCACTGGCATGACAACCAAGAAAGCCGCAACTTCAATTGCAATCAGCGTCGCCGGGATGGTTCTCGGCGCGTACACACTCAAATACCTACGAAAAAAAGGATGGTTATGATTAATTTCAAAGAGCCAAGCACAAAAACGGGATTGATTTTGCTTGGTAGTGTTGCTGCCGGACTTATTACCGGAAACGCCGAGCTAGTCACTGTCAATATGGGTGAATCAGGCGCCCAGTTAGGCGGTACTATTCCGATGGTAGTTGGTGCAGTGGTTGGGTTATGGGACATGATCCGTAAGGAAAAAGGCTAGGGTGCTTGGATGGGAGAGCTCATTAAATTGTTTACTGAGTTGGGAGTTACGCCGCCAACTCTTATCATTTGTTATTTGCTTTTTCGGTCGGTCAAAGCACATGAATCTGTCTTAGGTGAGCTAAAAAAGATGCTGGCGCAGCATGAGAAACGAATTATGAAGTTAGAATGGGAGTTTGGCGGAAATAATCAACAATGCAACAAATAATTAATTGCACAATAATAACTCAAGCGTATGATTGGCAAGTGAAAATAAAATAATTTTCGCATCATTTTTCGATGAGTTGTTGGAGCGAGCATGCCTATAGTTGCTGCTATTATCATAATTATTGCTTTGTGTATTCTAGGTCCTCATTTAAAAAATATAATTGCAGCTATCCTTAGCCTTATTGCAATTTATTATATCGGTTCTGTTGGTTTAGCTTTACTAGGTGGCGCTATTGGCTTAGGTCCCATTATTGTTGGGTTGGTTGTGTTTTTTTTCATTCGCGGGATTTTTTTCGAGTGATAATGAATCAAATCATATGAAAAGAGCCCGCAATCGCGGGCTTTTTTATGCCCGGAGGCTAGGGAAGTCGCTGCGCTTTCTTGGCTTCCGCTTTGGCCTGAACCTTACGATAGGCTTTCTTTTTTTTCTTTGTCACGGTGTCACTTCTTGGCTCCTTGATCCGACGGCCACCACGGAACGGCAACGGCGTGACCACGTGAGAGCGCCGCGGCACATAGTCCAGCTCGTACATCCGTTTCAGGGTGTGGTATTCGTCAAACCGCAGTGCCCACGACATTAATTCCTTGGGACTGAACCGACGGCCATCCGGCGTGACAATCACACAGTAGTGCTCGTCAATCTTGAATCCCGTCCAGCGGGTATCATCCGGCAGGTAGCCACGGGCACGAATAATCAGCAGTTTCTCGGCCATCGGGTTGACGTCCATCCAGCCGGACAGCCAGCGTTTGACCGTCACGGGCTGGACATGAAACCACGCCGCCGCGTCGGCAATCGAGTCGAAGTTCTGCCAAAACAGTTTTACAAACGATTCATGGAGCATGAAGTACCTCGCAAAAAATTATGACCAACAAAAGTTTTTTCCGATTAATAAAAGGCTTGCTGATTGGCGGTAGCAATCAATGAGGGCAACGAAGTCATGGTGTCCTTGAACAAACTTTTTATTACAGACAAAAACTACCGGTTGGTACGTGGCTAGAAAAGACCAACGTTCGAAGATAACTAACTGTTTCCAGAGACTTTTTGCCGGGCATTTTAAGAGGTTTCCCAACTGACACATTACATGTTAAATTAAGACACCTCAGTACGCATTATGTATATTATGTTAAATAGGGTGTATTGGAGTCAATTCATATAATGCTTTCATTATCCTCCCGGTGCTCCTACTCTCACTCATCTCACCACCTATTGCGAACTACTGTACAATTTAACAGTATTGACTATTTACCATAAAATAGGTAATCAACACCTATTTTTAAGCTCTGCTGCAAATGTTCAGTTTGCCTTGTCCTTCAAAATAAGATGTCGATTACAAGCTTGGTTTGTATAAACCAAGCTTAAAAAAAGCCAGACTGTTTAAGTCTGGCTTTTTACAATCATCTTTACTCGACTAAGGTCAACGACTGATAACGATTAAGCATTGAATTTAATTCTGCAGCACGGATTGGCTTCGCTAAAAAACCATCCATACCGGCTTTCTTATATTCCACTTGGTCAGACTGCATTGCGTTAGCTGTCAACGCAATGATCGGTATATCGATGTTACTCTGACGCAACTGCCGAGTTGCCTCAATACCATCAAGAACTGGCATTGAAATATCCATCAACACTATGTCAAATTGCTGATGATTCTTTTCAAGTAACTCAATAGCTTCCGCTCCGTTATTCGCTATGCTGACTTGATGGCCTCGTTTTTCTAGCATAACTTTGGCAATCAGCTGGTTGGTATCACTGTCTTCGGCCAGCAAGATATTCAGAGGCCGCTCGAAGGTCGCTTCAGTAACAGGCTCATCTAACACAGTTACATCAGACAACGGTAAAATTGGAATATAAACAGTAAAACAACTGCCTTCATGTAAAGTACTATCGAGCGTTATCTTCCCATTCATTTTATGAATTAAGTGCTGGCTAATAGCCAGCCCTAAGCCAGTACCACCATAGCGTCTTGTGATGCTGCCATCTGCCTGCATAAATGGATGAAATAAGTTTTTCTGCGCTTCTGGTGCAATGCCGATACCTGTATCTGTAACCGCAATAGATATTGTTTTACCGTCACTGGTTATATCTACGGATACAAATCCTTCATTGGTAAACTTAATTGCATTACCGATGAGGTTAAACATAACCTGGGAAATACGGTTTTTATCACCAACTATGGTCTTCGGCACATTAGGAGCAATGTTTGACGTCAGGGAGATATTCTTATTAACAGCCTGTTCATTTAACTGATTTACAACCAAGTTAATGCAGTCTTCTAGCCGCATCTCAGAATTGAATAATTCAAAGTTGCCAGATTCTATGCGCGACAAATCAAGAATATCATTGATTATGGTTAATAATAATTGGGCAGACTGATCCATCTGGTTAACCCAAAGGGACTGCTCTTGGTTAAGCCCTGAGTCTGCCAGCGTATCCATAAAGCCTAATACAGCGTTTAACGGTGTTCTTATTTCATGGCTCATCATGGCCAAAAATTGAGATTTAGCCTTGTTTGCTGATTCAGCTTGTTTTCGTGCTTGCTGCAACTCAAACAGGCGTTGTTTGCGATGAGTAATGTCTTTCGCCGTACCGCGGTAGCCCAGAAGTTTACCTTGCTTGGTGAAGTATGGCGTCCCGCTGAGGCTTATCCATAACCCCCCTTCACTTTCAGGCAGCTGCCACTCAAGATCTTCAAAAGCGACTTTCATTTCGAACTTGGCGCGGAGTTTTTTCCTCAGCGAGGCTTGTTCTTCGAATATTTCAAGAATACTGTCGTTATCAACAATATGATTGGCAAGGTTCGGCGAAGAAATATAAGTAAACTGGAAATCAGTATCGACCTCCCAGAACCAGTCACCGACAGTTTTGGCAAAGTCTTTGAATCGCTGCTGGCTATGCGTTAGTTCTTGGGTTCGAGCTGTTACCAGAGATTGAAGTCGCTCACGGTAATCAATATCGATAATTGCCCGTTCAAGCAATGGCCTGAAACGTTCCAGAACCCTTCGACATTGAGGCGTGAACTGACCGCGTTCAGAGTGCAAAAATAACAGTAAAGCATCACCTGAACTTACTTTTACACCAGTCAGCAATACTGACTGGCAGTAATGAAGCATTTCCTGGGGAAGGCCTTTAAATTCATGAACTTGTTTAGGATCAAACAGAGCGATACTTTCACCGTTCATGCATCGAATGAAAGTGTTACTTACCGGCCAGATGCTAGATTCAAAGAAACGACACGTTGTCACAAGCTCTTGAAGTGGCGCAGTTTCATCTTCCCGAGTTAGTACAAGGGCATGTTCAAAACCTATGTACTTCCTAAGTACTGACAACAAGCTATTGAAAACCTGTCGTTTATTATTCGCGCCGGCCATTGCAGACATACCGGCAAGAATGGCGGCATTTTCATCTCGGAGCTGTTTCTCTCGCTCTTGGCTGCGCAATAGATCAAGTAATGTCTCTTGTAGCTTTTCTGATTCAAAACTTGGCATTGCTTAGTCCCTATGAAATAAAACTGCTGAAATCATGAGGTTACCGTGTGCATTTTCACCACCGATAAATTGGCCCTGTTCACCGAAAGTGAATGGACAGACAAATGGAGCATGGTGCATCGCCTTATTTACATAATGTGCGACCTCATCCATTCGATGCTGCACTCGCCGCATACACCCAGCACAATAGATCGTGATGCCACCGATCGGATCTAACTCACGGCTTGCACTGCCGATGTCAAACGCTGAGTCAATTACCCTACCCGCACGCGTAATTAAGCGTTCTTCTGTGCCTTCCATGAAGAACAATTCTTCACCTTCAGTTACTGTCGCGAACAGTTCAATACCGCCTCTTGGTGTGACTTTAAGCGGATGCGAAAGTTTAAAATATGGGAGATCGTGAACCTTACCGGCAATTCGCCCTAACGGGTTGAGGCTGCTTTTTGAAATAATGCTGTTTTCATCAGAAAGCACCTGTCCCACCCACTCCTGATAGATCTCAATTGCAGGCTTACCGTTAAGCTCAACGAGCTCCCTACCCTCTGTCAATGTCGCAATAGCACTTTTACCTGTACTGGCATAGCCCGAATGGAATGAGTAGCTGACATTACAAGATGGGTAGAAAACGCTTAGGCCGACACCCTCGCGGCATCGTTGTTCATGGGTAAATAATTTCCAGTTTCCTTGAACATGGTCATCTGCCGCACTGCCTCCAATGATCGGAACTGAAATACCTAGTTCATCTTCAATTCCCTTAATCACATCTTCTTCATTACCAGGGCTGGCGTGTAGCAAGATCAGTGCTGGCATCTCACCAGGGCGACCACTATTTTCTATCGCTCGAAGCAAAGCCTGGCGGGCCATATCATAGGGAGTTTGATTAGTTGAAACGATAGCACTGCCAAAGGCTCCGTTATAGTCACAGATCCCCCACAATGCGATACCTTCTCCACGGTTATAGCCCTCGTCTGTCATAACCCCCTGGCATGATGAGCAACCTAGTATCTGTGTGTTTGGAAATGCCGCAGTCAAGGCTTGTTGAATAAGTACTTCGTCGTAGTTCTCAGAAAAGTACACAAGAATCAATTTAGGATTCGCGATTTTACTTTCCAGCTTGCGAATTGCATCCAAAGCAGCATGTTCAGTAACATGGAAAGCAGAAAAACTTGTGGCTATATCCATATTTTCTTATTTATTGTTATGGGTGAAACAATCATAGTCATTTTTTTCTTTGCATTCAGCAAACTAATTCGTTTTTTGTTAATTTATGACTAAAGTCCGTTCTTGTTTTACCGCTAACCTATAGAATCGTATGTTTTTGGTGCAGATGAAGGGAACCATGACCAACAAAGTAGTTTTAGTGACAGGTGGAGCAAGTGGCATAGGCAAAGGAATTTGCAATCTCTTGGCGGCTGAAAACGTCACTGTCTTAGCCGTTGATGTCAATGAAGATGCGGGCTTTGCTTTAGTCTCAGAAAACCCTCGGATTCGTTTCCGTCAGGCTGATGTTACCAGTGAATCAGAAATGACAGCGGTAGTTACGGATCTGCAGGAACAGTTCGGACGGCTTGACGGCCTGGTCAATAATGCTGCAATTGCAACCCCGTATAATGCACCTCTTGAAGAACTGGATCTATATGATTGGAATAAGGTTATTGCGACTAACCTTACGGCACCGCTGATGGTAACGAAGATATGCATACCAATGCTTAAGAGCAGTAAAGGAGCGATAGTGAATATTAGCTCTACACGCGCGGAGCAATCTGAGCCAAATACAGAAGCTTACAGCGCTTCAAAAGGTGGATTGGTTGCCCTTACCCATGCTTTGGCAAGTAGTGTTGGACCAGAAGTAAGAGTGAATTGTGTCTCTCCAGGGTGGATTGATACAGCTGGCGAGCCATTACGTTCCATCGATCATAACCAACATCTAACAGGTCGCGTTGGTGATGTACGGGATATAGCTGCGATGGTGAAGTTCCTGTTGGACCAAGATGCTAGCTTCATTACCGGCCAAAACTTTACTGTAGACGGCGGAATGACAAAAAAGATGATTTATGCCGAATAAGTAACCTTATAGAGGCTTGCAGCCCCAAGCCTCTATAATATACAGACGTATCCTGTAACTGGTTAATTAAAAATCACTTTTCAACTGTAAATTCTGCAATAACTGTCTCGTTAGACTGCTTGATTGTTATTTCCCAGGTCATCTTCTCATGAACACAATCAGGAACACTGAACTTTCCTAGCCAATTATTACCCTGTTGTTCAAAAATAACTGGGATTTCTCCCATGTACATTTCAACACCGGCCACCGTCGCAACCGGCTTTACATTTGTGTTACTAATTTGTAGGGTAATCTCCGAATTTGCCTTTACCGGGAATGGTTTTAGAGACATCGCCAAAACATCACCTTGCCCTTCCACCAAGCAAGATTCTTCTGAAATCTGGCATCGAACCGCACCTTCATCTTGCGGTGTGGATTGTTCGTAGGTGACTGTTCTCCATACAAATGCAGTTATCAATACTGCCATCAAAAATAAAATTTGAATTAATCTTGCCTTGGTTAGCTTTTCTGCAGCCATGATTTCACCGTGCTTCCCGTGTTACAGAGTTCAAAGTTTTCACATAAATGTTGCTTAACCGTAAACATAGTGTGGGCTTAAAGCTGTCAATCACTTGTTAAGTAACGTATTATGTGCACTGAAAATGCCACTTTTACAACAAAATAGCAATTTAAATGCTGAGTTGTGCAAAAAAACAACAAGGCAATTAAATAAGCTTTGGGTGGCATTGCGACAACTTGTTGTTCGCACAAGGAAAGAGAGTGTAGTTGAACAATTAAAATTGGAAGCATGCAACATGAGCCAAGTAAAGCAGCTTGAACAAAACTACAACTATACGGTCGTTCGTCAATTCACCTTAGTAACCATACTTTGGGGTATTGTAGGAATGGGCGTTGGTGTATTGATTGCCGCTCAACTGGTGTGGCCGGCGCTAAACTTCGACCTACCTTGGTTGACTTACAGCCGTTTACGTCCACTGCATACCAACGCAGTGATTTTCGCATTCGGTACAAGTGCACTATTTGCTACGTCTTACTACGTAGTACAGCGCACATGTCAAACAAGGCTTTTCGGTGGGAAGTTAGCATCGTTCACCTTCTGGGGTTGGCAAGCCATCATCCTTGCAGCAGCAATTTCGCTGCCAATGGGATGGACATCTGGTAAAGAATACGCAGAACTGGAATGGCCGATTGATATCGCGATTGCAGTTGTTTGGGTATCCTATGCCATTGTCTTTTTCGGTACCATGATCAAAAGAAACACTTCGCATATCTATGTTGCGAACTGGTTCTTTGGTGCCTTCATTCTAACGGTAGCAGTCCTTCACATCGTGAACAGCATGGCTATCCCCGTTTCAATGACTAAGTCGTATTCGATTTATTCAGGAGCGGTGGATGCGATGATTCAGTGGTGGTACGGACACAATGCAGTAGGTTTCCTACTGACTGCCGGCTTCCTGGGTATGATGTACTACTTCGTACCAAAGCAAGCAGGCCGTCCGGTTTTCTCTTACCGCCTGTCTATCGTCCACTTCTGGGCCCTTGTATCGCTCTATATTTGGGCTGGTCCTCACCACCTGCACTACACTGCTCTACCTGACTGGACTCAGTCTCTAGGTATGGTGATGTCACTGATCCTATTCGCTCCATCTTGGGGGGGGATGATCAACGGTATCATGACACTGTCTGGTGCATGGCACAAACTACGCTATGACCCTATCCTACGTTTCTTGGTTGTTTCATTGTCTTTCTACGGTATGTCGACCTTCGAAGGCCCAATGATGTCAATTAAGACGGTTAACGCCCTTTCTCACTATACTGACTGGACAATCGGTCACGTTCACTCTGGTGCGTTAGGTTGGGTTGCAATGGTTTCTATCGGTGCGGTTTACCACTTGATTCCTAATCTATTCGGTCAAGAGCGCATGTTCTCTATTAAGCTCATCAACGTGCATTTCTGGCTGGCAACCATCGGTACAGTACTGTACATCGTAGCAATGTGGATCTCCGGTGTTATGCAAGGCCTAATGTGGCGTGCGGTTAATACCGACGGTACCTTGACTTACAGCTTCGTAGAGTCCTTACAGGCTTCTTATCCGTTCTACTTTGTTCGCTTCCTGGGCGGTGCAATCTTCCTGGCTGGTATGTTCCTAATGGCATACAACGCTTATAAGACAATTGCTGCGCCAAAAGAAAGCCTAAAAGCAACTGAGCAACCAGCATAAGGAGTTCCGACAATGGCTAATAATCGTCATGAAATTGTAGAAAAAAATGTCGGCCTTCTGGCGATCCTTATCGTCATCGCCATCAGTTTTGGTGCGCTAGTAGAAATTACGCCGCTGTTATATCAAGACCAGACCACTGAACCGGTTGAAAATCTTCGCCCTTATACGGCGCTAGAAATGGAAGGTCGTGATGTTTATATCCGCGAAGGCTGTAACGTTTGTCACAGCCAGATGATTCGTCCTTTCCGTTCTGAAACAGAGCGTTATGGCCACTATTCTGTCGCGGGTGAAAGTGTGTGGGAGCACCCTTTCCTATGGGGTTCAAAACGTACAGGGCCTGATCTGGCTCGTGTTGGTGGTCGTTATTCTGACGACTGGCACCGTATTCACCTTATTGATCCGCGCGCTGTTGTTCCTGAATCGAACATGCCTGGCTTCCCATGGCTTGAAGAGAACGTGCTAGACGGCAAGTTAACTTCTAAAAAACTGGCGATTTTCCGCGATACCTTCGGTGTTCCATACACTGAAGAACAAGTGGCAAATGCTGGCAATGAAGTGAAAGGCAAGACTGAAATGGATGCTGTCATTGCTTACCTTCAGTCGCTTGGTCACGCAATGAAATAAGGAGGCACCATGGATATTGGAACCATTCATAGCATTTGGACAGTGATTCTGTTCGCAAGCTTTATTGGTATCGTCCTTTGGGCTTACAGTAAACGCCAGAAATCTCGTTTCGATGAAGCAGCCAACCTTGTATTTGCTGACGAAGAGCAAGATTTGGCAACGCGTGAGAAAGACAGGAGCTAGGAAGCATGACTACATTTTGGAGTCTATGGATAACAATCATCACGCTCGGCACAATTTTTGGTATCGCCGCCATTCTTGTTTGGTGTAGCAAAGACAAAATGGGTGTCGAAGAAGGTGAAGACATGGGGCACGAATACGATGGTATTCGTGAAATTAACAACCCACTGCCGAAATGGTGGTCCTACATGTTTTGGGGCACCATTATCTTTGGCCTTCTTTACTTAGCCTTGTACCCGGGCTTAGGTAATTACAAAGGTATTTTGGGTTGGCAAAGTTCTGATCAAACGGTACGTTCTGTTGAGGAATCAAAGCTAGCTATTGCTAATGCTCAAAAAGAACAACGTCTGAATCAGTACGCTAAAGAGCTAGATGACGCGCAAGCTAAATTTGGTGAGACCTTTAAGACACTGGCTTACGATGAGTCAGGGCAAGCACTTCGTCCTATCACTGAAATCGCAGCTGACTCAGAAGCGATTAAAGTTGGTCAACGCCTGTTCATCCAAAACTGTGCACAGTGCCATGGTTCGGATGCGCGTGGTCAGCTAGGTTACCCTAGCCTGACTGATGATGCTTGGTTGTATGGCGGTGAAGCTGAAACCATCAAAACGACTGTCATGGAAGGTCGTCAAGGTGTAATGCCGGCTTGGATCGACACACTAGGTAAAGATGGCGTTAAGGAAGTGACCAGCTATGTACTAAGTATGTCTGGCCGTAAAGTGAATGCCAAAGAAGCCGCCGCTGGTAAGCAACGCTTCGTTGTGTGTGCCGCTTGTCACGGTACTGATGGTAAGGGTAACCCTGCCTTTGGTGCACCAGACTTAACTGACAACACCTGGTTATATGGTGGTTCTCGCCGTGCGGTTGAATCCACAATTACTCATGGCCGTCAGGGCGTAATGCCAGCATGGAAAGATATTTTAGGTGAAGAGAAAGTTCAGCTAATTTCTGCCTATGTTTGGGGTTTAAGCAACAACACTGACAAGTAACAATCAGGTTAACACTCAGTTACATGTTAATTGAAAAATTGGCAACTAAAACTGAGACATAAGACTTAGCCCCTGTTAATTTCAGGGGCTCTTTCCATCAAAGCTTCAAAGGTAATCACTATGCGTAAACCATGGTATAAGCAGTTTTGGCCTTGGTTCGTTTTTGCCATTCCTGCAACTTCGATTGTATACAGTCTAACTGCCGTTTATATCTTTTCTCAAAACCAAGTCGACCTTGTGGCAGAGGACTATTACAAGAAAGGCAAAGCCATTAACTTGGATCTTTCACGCCTGCGAGTAGCTGATGCGCTCAATTTAAAAGCAGCGGTCAATGTGAAGAGCACTGATATCGTTGTTAATTTTGATAAAGGTGATCTTGATAGTTATCCAAACTTGCGTGTCACTTTCACACACCGTACTCTAGCCAATAAAGACTTTACTCAAATGGTCAGTGCCGATTTGTCTGGCGCTTATCGCTTCAACTCTCCAGAGCAGCTCGATGGACCTTGGTTTGTTGAAATAGAACCATTTGATGGCGACTGGATGTTGCAAGGACGCGTTAACCTGCCAACATCCGACCCGATTTCGTTGTACGGGCAGATCAAGGAATGACAAAAGACTGTTACCATTGCGGCGATCCTGTTCCTCAGGATTGCCAGCACCAAGTAGAAATTCTGGGCGAAATGCGTGAAATGTGTTGCCCAGGGTGTGAAGCGGTCGCGCAAACTATCGTTGAAAGCGGCCTAACCTCTTATTATGAATACCGAACAGCACCTGCTGAGAAAGCAGATTTAGTCCCTCAGCAACTACAATCCCTATTACTTTATGATCATGAGGAAATTCAGCAGGAGTTTGTTCGTGATATTGAGAACAGCAAAGAAGTCTCTCTATCTCTAGATGGCGTTTCCTGTGCTGCCTGTGCCTGGCTGATTGAAAAGCAGCTCAAGCGAGAAGCCGGGGTTATTTCAATCCGTGTGAATACCACTACCCACCGTGCACTACTCGCCTGGGATCCTGCTCAAACTAAACTCAGTCATCTACTCTCAGTCATCCATCAACTCGGTTATAAGGCCGCGCCTTTTGAGGCTGATGCACAAGAGCAGCAATATCACCGAACCATGAAGGGATACCTCTACCGCCTGGGTATTGCAGGTATCGCTACAATGCAAGTTATGATGCTGGCTGTTGCCCTCTATTTCGAAATATTTGGCGATCTCGATGCGGAGTTTAAGAACTACCTACGCTGGGTTAGCTTAATCTTTGCAACCCCGGTACTACTTTACTCTGCTCTGCCTTTTTACCTGAATGCCTGGCGTAATCTCCGTGCTCTCACCTTGGGAATGGATGTTCCAGTATCCATCGCCCTACTCTTTGCCTATGTAGCCAGCCTCTATGCGACGGTCATGGAAAAGGGAGAAGTGTTCTTTGAGTCAATTTCAATGTTCACTTTCTTCTTGTTGCTAGGACGGTTTCTTGAAATGCGTGCTCGTCGCCATGCCGCAGCTGCCAGTGCCAACCTGCTTAAGCTTGTCCCGACAATGGCAACCCTTGACGATGGCTCACAAGTTGCTGCCAAGACGCTCAAAGTTGGCGATATCATTACTGTCTTACCGGGTGAAAGTTTGCCAGCCGATGGTGAAATCCTTCAAGGCGAAACGGCCATTGATGAGTCGATGTTAACAGGCGAACCAATGCTTGTTCCTCGCTCGCAAGGCGATCTTGTTTATGCCGGTACCATTAACGGTGACGGCAATATTACACTGAAGGTCTCTAAAGACCGTCAAAACTCGCTTATTTCAAATATTGTCCGACTTCAAGATGAAGCACAAAGCTCTAAGCCGAAAGTAGCTGAAGTCGCCGATATTGTTGCCCGTTATTTTGTTGCAGGTATCTTGATAATTTCTGCAGGCACGTGGTTGTTTTGGCATCAGCAAAAGCCTGAAGATGCACTGTGGATCACCTTGGCGGTATTGGTTGCAACCTGCCCTTGTGCACTGTCTTTAGCAACACCTACAGCTCTCACCTGCTCAACCTCAAGCCTGGGACGTTTAGGTATTCTTCTGCGTCGAGGCCATGTTCTTGAGACACTTTGTAAAGTAAACCAGCTGATCATCGATAAGACTGGCACCCTGACGGAAGGAAATATTCGGCTGGTTGAAACGCAGTTGTTTGCTGAAATATCAGAGTCTGATGCATTAGCTTACGCTGCAGAGATGGAACGTTTTGCCAATCACCCGATAGCCAAAGCTTTTACTGATTACCGTAATAAAGCTAAGGCCTTTGACGACGTCGAGAATGTCATCGGATGTGGCCTGAAGGGAACATTGAATAACGATGAATGGCGAATTGGGCAAGCCGCGTTTGTGCTGGAGTCCAATCCACAAAGTGAAGCCCTGCTTTCACAATGCGATAACCGATTCCAAGTCTGGTTATCTCGAAACGGTCAGCTTATCGCAGGCTTCAAGCTTGACGATCCTATTCGTAACGATAGTAAAGAGCTTGTTGAGCAGTTTCAGTCTGCAGGCATCAAAGTAACCATGTTAACGGGTGACCATTCAGCAAACGCACAGATCGTAGCGGATAAACTGGCAGTCGATAACCTTATTGCAGGCGCAACACCGGAGGGCAAACTTGATTATCTGCGTGGCCTACACGAAGACAATATTGCTCTGATGATAGGTGACGGCGTAAATGACGCCCCTGTTCTGGCTGGGGCTCACTTGTCTGTTGCGATGGGAGGCGGCACGGATGTAGCGAAATCATCGGCAGATATGGTATTACTAGGTGATCAGCTTTCGCGAATATTGCGTGCTAGACAATTGGCTATGAAGACAAGAAGGATTATTCGCGAGAACCTGGCTTGGGCACTAGGTTACAACTTAATTATCCTGCCTTTGGCGGTTGCTGGTTTTGTTGCCCCCTATATCGCAGTTGTCGGTATGTCGGCCAGTTCAATCATCGTTGTTTCAAATTCTTTAAGGTTATTAAAAGAAAATGGCTAGTCTTTACCTATTAATACCAATTGCGATCGTTTTTGTCTGTATCGCCGTCGCCATCTTTCTTTGGGCGGTCAGAAGCGAGCAGTTCGAAGATCTTGAGCGTCAGGGTTACGACATTCTGTTTGATGAAAGCGAGCCAGAGAAACCAAGCAAGGCCAACACACCTCCATCAGAAAGTAACAAAACACCGTGAATATAGACTTTTACGCTGCATTTGTTATTGGCCTGATGGGTGCAGGTCATTGTCTTGGAATGTGTGGTGGCGTTGCTGCCGCATTAACTCTGGGCATGCCAGGTCAACAACACTCAAGCCGTTGGCCTTACCTGTTTTGCTATAACATTGGTCGGCTTTTTTCATATGCTATGGCCGGAGCTATTATCGGCGGAGCTTTTGCTGGCGTCGCGTCATTAGGGGGCTATTCAACGGCGCTAGTTTCACTTCGTTTATTTGCCGCTATCATGATGATTTTGCTGGCTTTGTATATCGGCCAATGGTGGCAAGGCATCACTAGAATAGAGCGTCTTGGACAATTCTTGTGGCGCTATCTCTCACCTACAGCAAAGTCGTTGTTACCATTGAAGTCTCCTGCAGCAGCACTGCCGTTTGGGTTGTTATGGGGATGGCTACCGTGTGGCCTCGTCTACTCAACCCTGAGCTGGGCTGCAGTATCAGGCAGTGCTTTTTCTGGCGCTGGAGTTATGTTGGCCTTTGGTTTAGGAACACTTCCGGCCATGATTGCTGTCGGCTCGATGGCCCAGCAGCTACAAAACGTACTAAAAAACCTATATTTTAAACGTGCCAGTGCCTTGTTGTTATTGGGTTACGGGGTTCATACTGGTTATATCGCAATCAAACAAATGTTGTAGGCTTTTTAATACTCGTCATATTGCTTCATAATATGTTAAAATATTGACCTACATCAAATTGGTTAGACAGGCTTATGATTTCAGACAAACTTACAACCAAACGTATCCAGTCAGGCGGATGTGCTATCCACTGCCAGGATTGCAGTATTAGTCAGTTGTGTATTCCATTTACATTGAATGAGTCTGAGCTAGATCAGCTAGATCAAATTATCGAGCGTAAAAAGCCAATCCAAAAGGGTCAGGAGCTTTTTAAAGCTGGTGATGAGCTTAAATCACTGTATGCCATTCGTTCTGGTACTATCAAAAGCTACACTATCACCGAACAAGGTGATGAGCAGATCACAGCTTTCCATTTGGCTGGTGATTTGGTTGGTTTTGATGCTATCAACGAAATGATGCATCCGAGTTTTGCTCAGTCGCTTGAAACTTCAATGGTTTGTGAAATTCCATTTGAGATTCTTGACGACTTGTCAGGGAAAATGCCAAAACTTCGTCAGCAAATTATGCGTCTGATGAGTAATGAAATTAAGGGTGATCAGGAAATGATCCTTCTGCTTTCTAAAAAGAATGCCGAAGAACGTCTTGCTGCCTTCCTATATAACTTATCGCTACGTTTCTCACAGCGTGGATTCTCCCCTCGCGAGTTCCGTCTAACGATGACCCGTGGTGATATCGGTAACTACCTAGGCCTGACTGTTGAAACGATCAGTCGCCTACTTGGTCGTTTCCAAAAGTCTGAAATGCTTAGCGTCAAGGGTAAGTACATTACTATCTTGGATCATGAAGAGTTAGCCCGTCTTGCTGGTGTAAGCAAGAATCCTGTCGCTTAAGATATTTCTTGATTACAAAGAAAGTGATACGAGCTATGAGCCGTATCACTTTTTTTATATTTATCCCTAACCTGAACTCCCCTTAATTCCTTCTATACGTTACAGTTATATCAAGCCGAATCACTTCTGGCCCATCCGCGAGATTGAAACGGCTCAGATTCAAGGCGCTTGCTGTGGGTGTAATTATCAACTTCAAGTGGAGTAAACCTAAATCTGATTTATCTATCAGCTCTATAACAAGATCAAGAGCGACAGATATTTTTCCTCAACTAGGGATCAGAGACTGGTTTTGTTGCCAACACGGTTTGTGTAAGGGGGCAGTTATGACCAAGTATAATAATATTCTCGTTGTTGCCGATCCGGCTCAGGATCATCAACCAGCATTGTCTCGCGCTGTACATCTCGCCAAAAAGTCACAAGATGTAAAAATTACTCTATTTCTCGCTATCTATGACTTCTCTTATGAAATGACATCAATGCTATCAGCTGATGAACGCCAAGCCATGCGCCGCGGTGTTGTTATGCAGAGAGAAGAATGGCTAAAAGATATCATTCGTCCTTACATTGATGACGGCTTTGATATTTCGATTACCGTTGTCTGGCATAACCGGCCATATGAGGCCATTATTGCTGAAGTCTTCAGTAATGATCATGATTTACTGATCAAAGCCACCCATGATCACGATAGAATTGGTTCAGTCATTTTTACTCCAACCGACTGGCACCTGTTACGCAAATGCCCCTGCCCTGTGTTGATGGTTAAAGAACACAGCTGGCCAGAAAACGGAAAAATCCTGGCGAGTGTTAACTTGGCTGCTGATGATGAAACGCATGAGCAGCTTAACGATGCAATCGTGTCAGAAGCAATGTCCGTTGCAGAAGTCTTAGATGCCGAAGTTAACTTGGTCAACGCCTACCCGGCTACACCGGTTAACATTACTATCGAGCTTCCAGAATTTGATCCAGCTTCATACACGGATGCCGTTCGCGGTCATCACCTTACGTCGATGAAAGCACTTCGTCACAAACACGGCTTGCCCGAAGAACAAACCCATGTAGTTGAAGGACTGCCTGAAGACGTCATACCGAAAGTAGCGGAAGAGCTGGATGCCGAGCTCGTTATTTTAGGAACAACAGGTCGTTCAGGCCTCTCGGCAGTGTTTATCGGTAATACAGCAGAACATACCATCGACAGCTTGAACTGTGACCTGCTAGCTTTGAAGCCTGATGGCTATGTCAGTCCGCTAAGCCCAACAATAGAATAGTTGCCGTATTCAGCAAACAATAAAAAAGCCTCCTATGGAGGCTTTTTTATTGTTAAAGATTCAGATTACATAGACAAGCTCATAAAGAAAGGCGTAATGGCACTGTCAATTTACTGGCTGCACAGGTTTCGCCTGCTTGCTGGCTGGACGCTCCTCTGCATTGGCGAGCTTTTTAACTGCCGTTGTAATGTAAAGCTCTTTACGAATCTTATCGCAATACTTGTGGCTAAGACCTCGGCGATTCCACTCACTGGCAATGGCTACTCGTGAATGTTTTGCACTTCTGCCATAGGCATATGTTTCGCACAGTTCAAGATTTGTCATTCGTTGTGGCACCTGTTGTACTGTACTGCTCCGCATTCCAAGAGACTGAGCCTGTTGTGCTGAGCATCCTAACAGTGACAGCGTCACTAAACCTAACGTCACCGATTTCACTACCCACGACGAAGCCATTTCATTTCCTTTTAAATCAGACAGGTATACCCAAACTCACCGATTATAGCTGAATTATCCACTTTATTTAAACTGAATGGCGCTTTGGACCTTGTATGGTATTGTTTGAAAATTAGATTATGCTCGAAGTAATTACCATAATTCAGGTTTGTTGATTGCTTCGACGCAAAAAGATTAGCATCGGGAGTTCTTCAGTATGAACATCTGGTATCCAAACTCATCGAGGCTTTGCCGATAAATGTTTAACTCTACTTCAATATCGCGCAGTGCTGTCGAATCCTGCATCTCAGATTTTAAGGCATCAACACGTGTTTGAAGCGGCATGAAGTAGGCTTTCCACGCAGCTTCACTTAATGTAAAAGTATCAAGTACTTGATAACCAGCTGCTTGCGCCTGTTCAATCCTCTTCGCAGTGGTGGTCATGTCTGGGTATTCTTTTTGCCAGAACGCCTGCACATCAGCACTTGGATTTTTGGTTTGCCAAACTAAATCGCTAATCACCAACACCCCGCCGTCTGTAAGCAAACTGCGCCATTGTTCCATTGCATTGGTGACCCCCATGATATAAGCACTCCCTTCTGCCCAGATAACATCAAAGCTTGCGGCCTCAAAGGGTAAATCGGTCATACTTGCGCACTGAGTCGTCACCCGGTCGGCCAAGCCAGCATCTGCTAACCGCTCAGTTAAGCGCTCAAGTGCTGGTTCATCATTATCGACAGCAGTGATCATCGCAAAGGAGTTCTTGGCCAAGACCGTTGTGGCAATGCCTTTGCCACAGCCCACTTCCATGAGCGTCTGCGGAGAAAATGGTACTTTCCTCAGCGCCTTCAGTGTTTCCGCTTCAGTACCAGGCCCCAATCTATCTAGTCCATCAAAAATATGATTGAAATCAGTCATATATTGCTCGTGCTCATTCATGTCTTTTGATAGCCATTTCAATCTTAGGGCCTCCTTTTCATTAAAGCCCTGTTTAATTAACCAGTCTAAGTGTGCATTGGGGGCTATCTTGTCTATCGACTCATGCCACTCCTTGAGTCCACTTTCGCCCAACAAAGCTGCAAGTAGCTGTCGAGATTGTTGTTTTTTGGCAATCTCCTCATCAAGCTGTTGCAGGCGATTGAGCAGAATTTGGCGTTCGACCTTGGCATTCAAGCAAGCCTTACATTCCTTAAGTGTTAACCCGCCAGCCTGAAGCTGTTGTATTAGCCGAACACGCTGCTCATCCCTATCACTATAGATACGATAGCCGTTATCAAGACGTTGCCCTTCGATCAGTCCTAACTTTTCGTAATAGAGTAACGTGGTACGTGATAGCCCGACTTGTTCAGCGAGTTCTGATATTCGATACATCACCTATTCCTCTATATGGGTGCTAACTCGATCATAGTAAGCAGACTTTAAACTATGAAGTTATAGACAGGTCAATACAAAATAACTAATTTTGTCATGCAACATCAATCTCAGCAACTGAAGGCACGGGTGAGACAGAGTGACTAAAAACGTTATAGGTTTGGCTTGGGGAATTTGAGTGGGAAGTAAATCAAAAAGAGCAATGAAAGGGAAAAGAGTTATATTGGGGAAAACTAAAAAATGTAGAAGGGCGGCAAATTGCCGCCCTACTCAGCCAGCGTTATTAAACGTTGGTTACATCAATAAACATTGACTCATCGATGTTAGTTGAGGATACCATTGCCTCGCTGAATGCGTACTCAGCCCTTTCACCCTCACGATCTAACGGCAGGTTAACAAAGTCGAAAAGCTCTTTATCCGCTAGTTGGCTTGGACTTACATTTTGAATCGACTTAAAAATGCTCTCAACTCGACCAGGTGTTTTCTTATCCCAATCAATCAGCATTGCTTTTATACTCTGACGCTGAAGGTTTTCTTGAGAGCCGCATAGGTTACAAGGAATGATTGGGAACTCTTTGTGTTCCGCATACTTGATAAGATCTTTTTCTCGGCAATATGTTAGTGGTCTAATTACCACATTGCGACCATCATCAGAGCGCAATTTTGGTGGCATTGCCTTCAAGCGCGAACCGTGGAACATGTTCAAGAACATGGTTTCAACGATATCGTCCAAGTGGTGGCCAAGGGCAATCTTCGTCGCGCCAATTTTTTCTGCAAACGAGTAAAGCGTACCACGACGCAGTCTTGAGCAAAGGCCACATGTTGTCTTGCCTTCAGGGATTTTTTCTTTAACAACTGAATATGTATCCTTGTCTACGATGTAGTAAGGAATATTCAAGCTTTCAAAATAATCCGGCAGAATGTGCTCTGGGAAACCTGGTTGCTTCTGATCCAGGTTAACAGCAACGACATCAAACTTGATTGGTGCGGCCTTTTGAAGATTCAAAAGGATATCTAGCATCGCAAATGAATCTTTACCGCCACTGATGCATGCCATCACAACATCATTTTCTTCAATCATGTTGTAATCGATAATTGCATTTCCAACATTTCTCCTAAGGCGCTTTTGGAGTTTGTTGAATTCAAGTGTCTCTTTTCTAATATCATTCTGATTCATTGCGACTTCTCACACTGTCGACTACATCGACTGTAGATTTCCTAGATGGATTCTTTGTAGGGCGAGGATTATACGGATTTTTGTATTAGGTTGGAACACTCTGTGTACTTAAGACTACTAAGCATATCCATCAATTTTCAAATTATTCATCAGGTTCTCTTTTACTTCGTGCAACAGGAGAGCAATTAGATGCACTGATATGTTTTACAGCGGTTGTCATCAATACGGTTCCAATCCCTCCTTATCACCTGTAAAGTACGCAAAAACATTCCCTCTTAGGGCTCTAACATCCCTAAAGAAAGGTTAATGAATCAAACAAATAAGATATTGGCTTTTTGCCTATCATTAGATGAGGCAACAGCGTCAGCGTTGTAAAAGCAGCTAGATTTGCTAAGTAAGAAAGAGTGTGTAACAGATGAATAATGAACTTGATGTGATTGATAGCCTGGAAGAACTAGAGCGCTTTCTACTATCTATTGAAAATGGTGGCCTGGGTTTAGAAGGTGTTGCAGGTGTCGGCATGGCAACCAATAATTCTGATGGCCGCCCTTTCGTAGCAGTATTCGATAATAGCCAGAAACTTATTCTGGCGCGCTGGGTAACTAAAGACGTTTACGAAAAAGGTAAAGATCTTGTCCGTAATGGCCCGAGACGTACACACTAAGACTTTTATTGTCTAACCACCAAGAGTACTGATTTGAAAGAGCCGCATTTCGCGGCTCTTTTTTGATCATGACACCCAATTGAAGTTATCACTTAAACAGGCCCATAAAGAACAACTTGATGTAATCAACTAGTCGACTAAAGAACCCGCCTTCCTCAATGGACTCAAGCGCGACTAAAGGTACCGACGTAATATCCTCCCCATCAACCTGGTAGAAGATTTTACCGACAATATCCCCTTTGCTGATCGGCGCAACTAAGTCATCACTTAACTCAATACTGGCAGACAGTTTTTTTACATCATTACGTGACAATGTCACATAAGAGTTTTCCATGGTTCCAAGAGAAATCGTACCAGTAGTGCCCATCCACACTTGCTCATTCAATACTTCATCACCTTGCTTATGTGGTGACACCGTTTCAAAAAAGCGGAAACCATAATTCAGCAGCTGTTTGCTTTCAGCCTCTCGGCTTTTAGCGCTCTTCGACCCCATAACCACAGAGATTAAACGCATATCGCCTTGTGTTGCAGAACTAGCCAAACTGTAACCGGCACCACTGGTATAGCCCGTTTTCATTCCATCGACGTTGATACTTTTGTCGGCTAGCAGGCCATTTCGATTTCTTTGAGTGATCCTGTTATAGGTAAAAGAGCGCTCGCTATATAGTGAATAGATATCAGGAAGATCACTGATCAACGCCTTTCCTAAAAGAGCAATATCATAAGGTGTTGAATACAGTTCATTACTATCTAAACCATGGGGGTTTGAAAACGAACTATTGTTCATATTTAACTTTTTCGCCCAAGAGTTCATCAGGCTAACGAATGCCCCTTCTGAACCTGCAACGTGCTCGGCAATAGCAACACTGGCATCATTGCCAGACTGGACAATCAGACCTCGGTAAAGGTCCATCATGTTCACTTCAGTGTTAACCTCAATGAACATTTTTGAAGAGTCAGGAAAGTTTTTAGCCCAGGCATTACGACTGATCACAACAAGATCATCTTTACTGATATTGCCACTTTTCATCTCTTGTCCGGCAACATAACTTGTCATCAACTTAGTCAAGCTTGCCGGGTTTAGTTGCTCATGTGCATTCTGCTCTACAAGTACTTGTCCGGTATGATAATCCATAAGTACATAACCTTTTGCACCTAACGATGGTGCATCAGGTATTACTGTTGGAGCGGCGAAGGTCGCGGACGAAAACAAAGCTGTGCCAACAAGTAAAGCATAAAATTTAGAATTCTTTTGCATGATGATGTAACTAGCCCTCAATGATGATGCAAGCAGTATAACTAACAGAGATACCAATGCTTGCGACCTTTACGAAGTCTTACGATATTGTAAAATTGGTTACACATATCGCGCGTCACTCGCTACCTGCAACCTACGATAGCTCGATTTTGTACAACATGTACATCATTTCACCGCATTAGTTAGAATGATATCAAGTTCTGCCGAGTACTTAGTTACTGCAACTAATGCTAGAGCAATTCCATTGTGGCGATAATTCACTGAAAACCTGATATTTAATCCCTAATCACACTAGAAACCAAGTAGTGACTACCACTTTGTAGTGGAAAAGCATTTTTTCGCATTCTGCCATTTTTTATTTCATCAAATACTTTTATGCTAAGAGCTAGTGTCTGGCTAGGGTTTTATCTGCCAGCTAGTGGTCAGCATAAGGATTGGTAATGACTTTCTATAAGAAACTAGAACAACATCATAAGAAGCTTTCAAAATTAGCCCACCTAGATGCGATCTGTGGCTGGGATCAAGCTGCGAAAATGCCAGAGGGAGGCAATGAAGCCCGCTCTGAAGCCATGGCGGAACTTGCAGTAATCCAGCATGAACTGGCAACAGCCCCACACCTTGCCGATTGGTTTGAACAGGCTGAGACCGAATCACTTGATGCCGGCCAAATTGCCAGCCTGAAAGAAATGAAGCGCTCCTGGCAGGCGAACAACCTACTGCCTGCCGATTTGGTTGAAGAGCAATCTCTTGTCGGTTCAAAGTGCGAGCATGCCTGGCGTACACAACGTACTGAAAATAATTGGTATGAGTTCAGCAAAAACTTAGAGAAAGTCGTTGAGTTATCTCGCAAAGAAGCGCAAATACGCGCCGAAGCGACAGGCTTGAGTCGGTATGATGCGTTGCTAGATCTCTACGAGCCGGGTATGACTACCCACGAACTGGATCAGTTGTTCAGTGAAGTGAAAGGCTGGTTGCCGGGATTAATCGCTCAAATCCGAGAGAAACAGGCGACAGAAAGTGTAGTAAAACCCGTTGGACCATTTCCTGTTGACCAGCAGCAGAATCTTAGCCTCGAGATAATGAATAAACTTGGCTTCGACTTTAATCATGGCCGGCTAGATGTCAGTGTCCACCCCTTCTGCGGCGGCGTGCCGACAGATGTACGTATTACCACTCGCTATGATGAAGATGATTTCACATCAGCGCTGATGGGGGTTATTCATGAAACCGGCCACGCCCGCTATGAGCAGGGCCTACCCGAACAATGGCACGGCCTGCCTGTTGGTGAAGCCCGCTCTATGGGTATCCATGAGTCGCAAAGTCTGTTTTTTGAAATGCAGCTTTCACGCAGTGAGCCTTTCATAGGAATCCTCGCGCCGCTAGCCTGCGAGGCATTTTCCCGTCAGGACAAAACCCTATCAACAGAAAACCTGACCTTATTCAACACCCGGGTTAATCCTGGATTTATCCGCGTTGATGCCGATGAAGTGACCTACCCTGCCCATGTTATTTTACGTTACGAGATAGAACGTGACTTGATTGAAGGCAACATTGAAGTCGCTGATATCCCACAGCTTTGGGATAAGAAAATGACCGAATATTTAGGCCTGTCGACCAAAGGAAATTATACCGATGGCTGTATGCAAGATATTCACTGGACCGATGGCAGTTTTGGCTACTTCCCGTCCTATACTCTAGGAGCCATGTATGCCGCCCAGTTTATGGCAGCCATGCGCAAAGAAATGAATGTGGAAAACCTGATCCGCGAGCGTAACCTGCAGCCGATCTTCAATTGGCTTGATCGCCATGTATGGAAGAAGGCATCAACGGTATCGACCGACCAATTGCTGATCGATGCAACCGGTGAGCGCCTTAATGCAGAGTACTTCAAGAACCATCTTATCGTTCGTTATCTGAAATAAACACCTAATAAAAGGCTGACAAGTTTCAGCCTTTTTCTCCTTCATCTCACCATTTCTAACGATTTCTAATAACGTTTGTTTTTACTCAAAATCCCATCAAACATACTATACACCCCGTTGAATAAATCGCTATACAAAATCATTTAATATGCTGAATCAAAAGGGGAAATAAACGATTTCACTTCAGCATTTGTCCTGCATTTTGGCGCGTCGATTTTAACCATCAACACAATCAACGGAATACAAAACCTTGCGATGGATTGCTTAATAGACAAAGCAAATAAGGTTTAAAAATGAAAAAGACTATTTTAGCAGCAACTCTAATTTCACTATTTTCTGGTGCGGCGCTAGCTAATACAACTTATGAACTATCACATGATGGTGACAAAGAAACCACTGCAAAATTTGATTCGGAATTGATCGGTGGCTTACATGGTGGCATTGAGCTTGTTGCCATGGATAACCTTAAATACCACAAAGAAACTACTTTCTCGCTTGCTTACAATTTTGACATAACTGATGCTTGGTACATTGAGCCTCAGTTCGATTTAACAATTCCATCTCACCATGCAGGTCGTGCTTCTTACTATGGCAATATTAACGGTAGTGCAATGATGCCGGGTGGTGATGAAGTAGATGCGAACTATAAATCTAGCAATACAGCTAAATTGGGTATCGAGACTGGCTACAGCTTCGATAACGGCTTTTATACAAGTGCTCGTTACCGTTATGAAGTTCGTGACGGCAAATTAAAAGCGAAGTTCTTATCAGTGAAGGAAGGCATTGACGCCACACTTTCTTCTAAAGAGAAAGAAAAACTACATCGTTTTGATCTTACTGCTGGTTATGTTGTTAGCGATATGGTGGATTTATCTGCCAATTACATTATCAAAATGGGTAAGCTCGATATCGATAACAAAGTGTCAGAATACAAACTTAAAAAGTCACTCGATACTGACTATAGCCAAGCAGAACTTGAGCTAAAAGCGCAATATACCGGCTTTGATAACTTCAAACCTTACTTCCAATATACCATCAAGGGCGATACTGACTTTGACGGCAGCCTTGACGGCTTGAAGCTGAAGAACGATAACGTTTGGAAAGTTGGCGCACAATTTAGCTTCTAACTAAATAGGTTCAAGAGGCAGTCTTAGGCTGCCTCTTATTGGTGATTATATGAAAAAAACTATTGCTCTGGTTCTACTTGCTACTTTCGCGATGTCTGGCTGTGAAGCTATCAATATGACGCGTGCCGCTGGTCTGATGTTGGACTATAACCTTCTTGCTGGCGGGGCTTCTATCTTCAATTCACAAGATGGCAGTCAATACCTTATCCCACCGGCACATGATAGCAACAAAGACCGAATGCTTGTCTGTTACACCAATGGTGGTCTTTTCGGTGACACGAATGAGCAACCTCTCCGTGATGCGGCAAACGAATGGCTGGCACAAAATAAAGAAGGCATGGTCGCAACGGCAGGGAAAAACCGTTCAGGTGTCTGGGAATCTCGAACTTGTTATGAGTTTCATTATGAAAATAAGGCGCTTTTGACGCAAATTAGTCCAGCCTCTGATGCTCATGTACAAGACAATAATTCAAGCCAAGAAAATAAAATCTAATTGGCGCTTATCCAGATAATAAACACCTGAATTAATATGTTCATCTACTTGTAGTTAACTACTCGTCACCATATGAAACTTATGTCGTTAAAAAGTATTTTCCATTATCTTAACTGCCTTTTTATTAAATTCATTCAATGCATACTGTGGAGTCATGGAGATACGTTCATATCACAGTGATAATTGTACGAATAATTCACCCTGGGTGTCTCTTATTACTTCTAAATAAAAGTAATCCTTCTGGGCAAGGATGCCCACCCTTTACGCCGATATGGCATTTCTAATTACATCTAATAACACTCTAAATTACTTGAAAAAACTGTTGGGATACAATTTACCCATCGATTGAGAACACGTTATGACACCTCTGATACAGAGGATAAAATGTTAAAAATCTCACACAATCAAACTTGGTTCTGAACAAGCGGAAGTTGAAATAAATCAGCATATAATAGAGAGCCTTATCTCTCTATTCAATAACAAGAGGGTAACATCATGTTTAACTTAGCACTTGCAATAGTTTCTGAAGTGGCAGCGACAACTTTGCTCCCAATGACATTGGGGTTTTCAAAAATCCTGCCGTCCATAGGCTGCGCTATTGGTTATGTATGTGCTTTCTATTTCTTATCTCTTGCAACTGCTGCCGGTATGTCTAGTGCAACGGCTTATGCTATTTGGTGTGGAGCTGGCATCATTTTGGTGGCATTTGTTCAAGCCTTGATGGGAAATATACCAAACATGAATACAGTACTAGGCATGATTATGATTGTTAGTGGTGTTGTTCTCATTAACTTAGGTGGTAATGTATCGCATTAATTATGCAATAACATAAAATCTAGTTTTCTATAACTCATTGATATTACATAAGTGTTGATATCAAAATTATGCTACAGTTCAAAGTTCAATTCCATATCGGGTAAGACTAAAGATATTCTCAAATGAGCACAATTATGGATGAAAAATCACGTTGCCAGCTTGGACTGTTACTAACAGACCAAGAAAAGCTTCTAGATATACTGGCTCAAAATCCGTCAGCTCTAGAAGACTATCCTGAACTTCAAATTCACCTCTTAGAGAAGAATAAAAAATCAGTTGAATATCGACGAGCTATAAGAAACAAAGAAATCACAAAAGATGAGTACATTGAAGCTATTCTAGAACGTATAGACTGGATAGGATTTGAATTATGTATGACATTGAATCTTGATTTCTTGGTAAACAAAGTAGCTTCGCAAGTTGGTTCAGATATCGAAGCAATCAAATCTCTCGGGATCAAAGATTTTGGAACTGATAACTTATCTAAGCTATTACACCTTATGGGGAATG
>NZ_JAKRRW010000017.1 GCF_026191635.1 Photobacterium obscurum | reverse complement strand
TTTTTCTTGACCATCCGCGAAACACGTTTCTGGACAATTCTGAGTTAGCGACTTTGCTAAATTAGAAAAACATGAATTAGCTCAAGTGTGGCAATCTTCTAGTTTGCCTACCAATTTCATCTTTTCACTACACTTTCAATCGCTATCGGAAGCATATTGCTTTGATCAGGTGTCCAAAAACATCGCTATAGCCTTCTGAGGGACTAGAAGTGCCAAAAAGGAGCCTGATCTGGCATATTTAACATATTGGGTACTTAACACACTAACAAACAGAAAAAATGCGAGGCAAAATTATCGTACTGAGTGCAATTCATGGCATAAGGTGTTAAGGTGAATACTTATCCGCTAATTTTATGGCTTATCAATTGAGGGGGAATTAACTATGACCCTACAAATGAGTGACCTTGAGCTGTAGAAAATTTTTCTCGTGGGAAAGTTTAATTGGTTGTTAGAGGATAAGAGAGGATTTGGTGATGTGGTTTGTCGGTGATAAGCCGCTGTGAAGCGAAGCTGAAGAGATATTTATAAACCAATTTGTGTTTGTCGATGCTGAAGAGCAAGTAATTTATTGGCAGTGCCAATTTGCAAGCATGTCTACAGATAAGTATTTCACTCCTCATTAAGGCCGCTATTTGGCGGCCTTTCTCGTATCTGGCCGTTACACGATCACTCCTGTTCGAGGATGATTCAACATAACAGCCACTTAACGCACCAACAAACAAACCTTGAAAAGGCGATTATGTATACAAATATTGAGTAAAGGTTTTTATTTTCTGAGGGGTAGGTCTATGGCTACAATTTACAAAGTAAGAGATGGTCAAGGAGAAGGTTGTACCGATGAAGGCACAGAAGTGTGTACAGAAAAATTACAAGAGCTGAAGTTCACGTGTCTTTTCCATGGAATGCAACCACCACAAATTGGAAGCGAACCATGTAACCCTTTCTCAGCCTTCCGTCATATTGTTATTCATGTTACTGACATTTGTGATCAAAAAATATTATCAAATGTTTTTTCGGATGGAAATGGATACTACCTTGTTGAAAATCCATGCTTTAAAGACTGGGAGCGCATAATTAACGAGTGATGCATTTCGTAACTCCCGAAGTTTTTACCGATTGATTAATAGGGACATAAAATGTATAGATTTGTACTACTTGCCACTCTGTTGTTGTCATGCAGGGTATACGCAATTTCGAAACAGGATAATCAAGAGTTTTACGAACAAATGGGTAAGCATTCCTTATGTGCAGCTATAGCCACGTATACCAATAACAATGAGCTCCATGATCAAATCACAAACTACATGTATGACAAGCTGGATACTTACGTAGATAGCGAATATTTAAGCAATACAAAGCGTGGTTTCATGGTTGGTTACTCTATCGGTATGTCGCAAGCTGTATTTGGGCAACTTTATACACAGCAAGGAAAGCCTCAAGGGGTGGATATAAAATCATTTGCCAAAATAGCAAATGCTCGTATGTGTCAAAACCTTAAGTTGAATTAAACATAAAACCCGTTCTATGTACCACCCAAAAGTGAGCCTCAGGTTGACTTTTTGGACTAGAGATTAGCGAAAGTATCACTAACCAACATTAACAGCCTGTGAATAAGTAATTACGTTAACTTACAATGGGGCATAAACGAGTTTGAAATTGCTAACTCAACAGTTCTTTTAGGTAGCTATTCCGCTTATGAGAGTGACTAGGCGCTTCGGTGATCAGCTTCATGTCATCTCTTCTGCCAACGATATGGATTTCACTTTCAGCTCTAGTAATTGCCGTATAGAGCCACGCTCTATCTACAATTCTTCCTTTTTGCAGAGCAATAATGATGCGTGGGAACTGTGAGCCTTGGGCTTTGTGTAAGGTGATGGCATAACCCAACTCCATGCAGTCGAGAACGGATTGTGTTATCTCGATCTTTTCACCTGTATCTAGCGTCACTTCACCGTAACTATCACCAGAGGGTTTGACGCTGGTTAGCATACCAAGGGAGCCGTTCTGAATACCTTTGTCGTAATGATTCTGCGTAAATAACACCGCATCATTGAGGCGAAGTGGCAGAAAGAACTTGTCACCATTGATTTCGAACTCAAGGCTGGCGCTATCTGGGTTAACGGCTTGCTGGGTGAGCTTATTGATTTCTGATACGAGTGCCTTGGTTGGAGCCATGACACGACTGCTATCAGGGGATTCTTGGTAAAGATCGCAACAGACTTTGGCAATGTCTGTTTTACTGGTTTCGTGAAAGTGTATTGCACCTGTGCTTAATTGTTCAGGCATCACACCTTGATTGATGAGCTTTGAGTATTCAGGGATACCCGTTGAACCATCCTGTCTTTTGACGATATCTAGCATCGTATTAGCCACCGTTTTTGCTTCAACGATGTCTGCCAACACCTTGCCGCAACCTATTGGTGGGAGTTGGTCAGGGTCGCCAGTGAATATCAATCGTACAGAGGGGTGAATGTGATTCACAAGGCGATACATAGTCGGTAGGTCAATCATGCTCGCTTCATCGATGACCAGTAGGTGATTGGGCTTCTCGGCACTGGGTTCAATAGGTTCTTCACGCAGCAATTTGGCAATGGTTGAGGTAACAAAACCGATTGATTCATGAAGTCTCATTGCGGCACGACCACTGAGCGCAACGGCGTGTATTTCAAACCCAAGTTGATGGTAAGCCCTGAGAGCTGTTCTGAGTACCGTTGTCTTGCCTGTTCCTGCACCGCCCGTAATACAGCTTACCGAATTATCCAGACACGTTGTTACGGCTTCGATTTGTTTAGGAGTTAATTCGTAGGGAAGTTCCGCAACCGCAGAGCAATACGCAGCATTGGCGTTTTCATCAAACAAGTCATTTCGCTTAATCAGTGTATTTAGCCGTTTGGCAACGACACTTTCCATCAGAAGTTGCGCCGTTGGATGGTAGGCTCCTGTGTCGGGATTTAAAATATACTGAGCTTTATCATGACCTGATTGGAACGCCTGAGTGACCAGTGTTTTGTCTTTCAGTAGCTTGTTGAGATAAGGGCGCACATTGGCATGAGTGGTATAGGTGTGACCTTTTTCAATCTCCTTGCGAATCGCCATTTCCAGAGCAGCGCTGAGCCTTCTTGGGTCATCCTTCGCAACATCGCTCTTAAAATCCGTTACCTTGATAATATCTTCAATGGCACTGAACGAAAGACCAAAGCCCATCAAAGCATAAGGATTATCCTTAATTACCTCTATGGAGGCTTCACCGTGATGCTTGAGCAGCCGTTGCTGCACACTGGCGGGGATGTTGTGCTCGCTCATCCAGTTGCAATGTGCCAGATTTTTATACTTGGCGTACCCCTTAAAGAGTGCTTCCACTGAATCTTCACTCAGAATCGATGTCAGACGCTTTCTGGACTCTGGGGTGTCATTTCTCAGTGTGGCATGGAAGTCTTTACCCAAGAGATGCCAGAGCGCCCTAGCTTTGCTTTCACCAATACCCTTGAAGTCACTTTCTCTGGCGATAAAGCGTATCAGTTGCTCACCTGTTTCGGGTAAAGTGCATTCAATATGCTTGGGTGATTCATAAGTGTGCTGCTGCATTACATAATCACCCATCTCCATATTTTCTATCTGGCGAGCGCCTTTGACTGACCAATGCTGACCCAGCGTTGGAAGCACAGGGATGCTATCGGGGTCGGCTTTGATGGTGACGTAATACTTCCCACTATTGGTTTTGTAAGAGTCTTTCGCCAGCGGTACACCGCTGAATATCACCATCTTGGTCGAGCGATAAGGGATACTGGTTACACGCATTTGGTCTTCATGCAATGCGGTATTCATCGTGGCATCAACCCCATTTCGGATAAGGTTTCAGACAGCTCACCGAAGCGCTCAAGTCGCTTTTCAAGCTCCTTGACCTTGGCTTTCAATTCAATGTTCTCAGCTTCCAATGACGACACCCGCTTTGAATCGAGAAGCTTTCGATTTGCTGTGTTGTCGTAGGCTTGAGGTTTGCCCTCATTCTTCTTGGCAGCGTCGGTCAACGGTGGCAGGACACCTTTACCGCGCAGCTCATCTTCTAAGGCTTTGAGTGCTTTCTTGAGGGCAGGATTTTGGTTTAAAGCCGATTTTCCACAACCGATACCTTTTGCCACTTCAATACGATTAAGCTGACCTCTGAACACGATTTGCTTAAACTCATCGTCCGTCTGTGTGGCTTTCCAGACCTCAAATGCCTCAAGATTTTGTTGCGCTTTCTGCTGCCCACTTGCCATTAGTCATCTACCTCACCCAATAGCTTGCGAAGCCCTGTGACAAAGCCTCTAGGGAATACTTCGCTGTTGTATTCCATGTCTTTTACCTGACCCGCCTGAGTATATAGCCAGTCGTTTTTTTCCATACATTCATCAGAAATGGCATACGCTAAGGCTTTTTTCTCTGATTCGGTGAGTACGCCTGATAGGGATGGCAGCACTTCCACGCTTGGTTCTGCGGTGGTGTCAAACTGGCGCACAGGGCGTTTGTCGATGGTAATATTGGCGTGTTGCTTGAGCAAATTAACCTCTTTGCGGTAACGGTTACGCTCGGCAATGATTTGACCAAACAAGGCGCGTACCGCAGGGTCTGGGATGCGCTCTAACAGTTTATTATCCGCAGGGATGGATTTAGACCGTGAGGTGTTGGATAGCGGTTTTTTGGTATTGGTATTGTACTTTGCCGCCCATGCTTCGATGAGTGTTCGGTAGTGCTTGTTACGGGTAGCACGCAGAGCCTCATACGCCAATCCACCATTTTCAGCAGAAACTCGACCAATTTGCGTGATGGAGAAGTCACGCTGACCTGATTCCGCATAGGTTTTTAGCGTGTCGTTGAGCTTATCGAGGTTTTGCTGAGTGCGAGGTACTTTCCCTTCTTTTAAGTCAGCCAGAATGACATCAATATCGAGTTCCATTAGCCCTCCAATAAGTTCGGTAGTGCGATGCCATCTAGGTGAATGGCTTTACCAGTCAGTGCATGAATACCCTGAGAGAACAGTTTGTTATCAGTCAGGTACTCACCCGCTTCGATGTAGCTCGCCACTTTGCGGTAGCCTTCAAGTTTGTCGTCAGGGTCGGCGATTTTTGCCATTTGGCGCAGCATGGCATTGGCGGCGATGAGTTGTTGTTTATCGTCCATTTCCATGAAAATCGGCTCAAAGCCTTTTTTCATCAGCACTCTACTGAGTTGCATCGAGCGCTTTTGAATAACAGGGGTTTTACGCAGTTCGTCCTGCAAATCAGGGTAGAATTCAGCGTCATCACAAAGCAGCGATAAGTGCAGTAACTCTGAGTCGGTTTCGATAAACTTCAAGGCATGGCTGACATCTTGCTCAGAGCCAACCGCAATCAGTTTATCTTTGGTGTCATCCTCATTTCTGGCTTCTTCGACACGAATGATTTTCCGAATCAGTTCAAAGCACGCTATCCAATCTTTGGCGTATTCATCGGCTTCGACTTGCTGTTTTTCATAGCGGCGCTGTAGGGCTTGCAGTTCATCGTGCTTGATAAACGGTTTGCCTTGCTCTTCACAAAAGAATTGTTCGTCTTTGAGGGCTTCCAGTTCACCTTCAATCTCAACAGATAGGTTAGCGGCCTGATGCGCTTTGTAGCTCAGTTGATTGAAGTGGGCATTTAGAGCTGGAAGGTATCGTGCTTCGGTAATAAACCAGCGGCAGCGAATACAGTTCTCAGCGCCATGTGGCACGCTGGCATAAACGCGATTTGCAGCAGTTTTTGAATCCTTAATCAACTCTCCACCGTTCCAACAGCCGCCAAGAGTGCTGACTTCATCCGATTTCACAGTGTTGCCTCCCACCAAACACAGACCACACGAGCGCTCTTCCCAACCGATTGGATTGCGGTTAACCAGTGCTGCCTGAATGCTGTCATCGCTGTGATACACCATCTTGCACTGGATTTGCTCCATCGAGGCATCTTTAAGGAAATTGCGTACCGATTGCTTGGATTTTGCGTCTAGCTCTCCATGCGCTTCGTCCATTTTTTCTGCCATCACTGATGGGGTAATTTTGTTGTAGTAGATGGTCATCAACAGGCGCGTATGTCCCGCCAGTAATTTAGAAATAACAGGCAATGGCAATTGAGTGTCCATCGTATAAGCCGTGATGAGTGAGACTCGCAAACTGTGCAATGGAAAGAGCGTGGCAACCTTAGCACCTTCTTGCGTATCTTCTGGGTAATCCACAACCAGTTTCAAGCGCTCGCCGTTATCAAGGGTGTTGCCACGCTCTGCGAGTTGGTTTTCTAGCGCCAATAAGAGTTGATACCAGAAATGCGCTATATTTGCGTCACCTGCAATTGGTTTGTGCTTATCCTCACCTTTTGCCGAGGCATCCCGAAAAAGAAAGGCTATTTCCCCCATACTTTCTAGCTGCTTATCCGATTTCTTCGCGCCAGTATGCTTTCTCAACAATGTAGTGCAGTCGGTTGGTTTAGAAATTGGATTGTATTTTTCTTGCCAGTTACGCAGTTTTTCCAGCCAATGCAGCACTTCCTCGTTTTGCCAAGGGATGATGTAACCACGCTCTAGTTCGTCTTTGTTCTGATCAGCAGTCTTGTTGGTGTTGATATACAAGCCTGTGGAATACAACCCTGTTATGGTGTCGTGAATGCGGCGGAAGACTCCTTTACCAAATGGGCGTTTTTCACTTCCAAGGGCAAAATCATGCTTGGTGTTCAGCACCCATTGACCTTGCTCGTAGCACCATGTGTCCGCTTCACCGCTGTCCAGCATACGCACCTGATAAGTGCGCAGTGGTAGGTGGAACTTCATGAAAATCACCATCGCTTTGACGGGCGACCAGATTTGGTGAAGGGTGATTTTCTTCTTCCCCTCTCCTTTAATACTGCGAGTCACCTCTTTGGTGCGCCACACACAGTCGGGGTCGGACTTATCAATCAGCTCAGGTTCCACTTCAAACCAGTCACCACTCATATTTCCTTGTCCTGTTTGCTGTTGCGCCCATGTCCAGTGCTTAAAATGGCGGTAGTGATAAGTTGGAAGCAAGGATTCATCGTCCTTGAGGTTTTGCTCAATGACGGCCAGTTCGGCTTTATCTGGCAGCGGACAAAGGATTTGGCGTAAGTCCTGAATGTAACGATACGGCAAGGGATTGCGGACAGTTTCCGTCGCACTATTTTGCCGTTTGATTTTGCTGAGAGGGTTTTGAACCAGTGGCACAAGATTGCCATTGTCATCTTCTTCCAAGAACACTTTTTCGATAACAAAGTCGATGAAATCACAAGGATAGTTCACTGTTATTGCAGACCGAACAGGTGCGTTGATAGTTGTTCTTACTACTTTTTCTAACTCTTCGCCAGAGCATTGATGTCCTTTGTAGCCCTTAAAAAACAACTCGATATTATCAATTGAATAAGATGCATATTTATCAAGGTAGGACTCGAAGAAGTAGATTAACGCTTTCTTCTTATCATCAATGCCAGTTGTTTGTGTCGCTATCCACTCAGCCGCCAGTTCCTGCCACTGCTGCCACTCAGCACCGAGCGTAGTAAGCATCCAAGAGAAGGCTAAATCCGATGAGCGTCCGTCATACTTTTTGATTTTTTTCGCCATTATTTACCTCTCAATTTAGGATGTTTGCCAGTGAAGCAGCCCTGCGGGTCGATGTCATCGAAACCATCCTCGACCAGCGCTTTCCAATCGAGTGCTTTGACTTTGGATTCAAGGTTTGCCAGTTGCAGTGTAGCTTGGGTCAGTTCGTCAGAGATTTCCTGCTGGCTCTTGCCTGTGTAGGGGATTTGTGAGTCCAGAGACTTGTGATGCATACAACGGCGGATTACCAAAGGGTTCAGCCCTGAACGCTCAAGTCGTCTGCCGTAATTATGTCGATGTCCGTGGGGATCTAAACCTTCTGCCTTGTTCGGCGCTAAGCCGACACGCTTCAAGCCGTTGGCGTAGTTATCATGGAATGCATTAATGGTGTAAGGGTTGCCTAACGCACGGTGATGAAACGAAATAAACGCATAAGGGTGGTGACAGTCGATGCTGGCACGGTATTTTTGATAGGTTTTCCACAGTGACATAAACACTTTGCCATAGTCGGTTGGAAACCATTGAACCTGTATGTAGTTGTCTTTATGGTCAACCACACGATTCTTCCAGCCAAGATGAGCTGTACCTTTCATGCGCTGGCGAGGGATACGCGCATACTTTTCTTTTAAGTACGTTTCTCTATTCTGATTTTTAGAGCGAACTTCAGGGTCACTTGGCGCTTTGCCATCGACTTCATTATAAATTCGAACGATTGCGCTATCTGGGTTGTAGGGGTCTTCAAGCACATCTGTGACCCAAAGCGTTAAAGCCTCACTTTCCCGTAACCCGCCACCGTGCATAAGCAGGAGTATTAATTTGTCCCTGAGTGCCACTCGTGGGTCGCTCGCGCCACCGATGCCGTTCATATAAAAATCTTCCCAATGCTTTTCAGGAAAGGCGATAGCGTCATCTTCGGTTTTGGTGAGTGGTGTGCGCCCCTTGATGGTTCGCGCCTTACGGATGGTTTTATTGACGGTCTTATCTTCGATATGACCAAGGAAATCATTTTGGTTTTTTCGATACCATGCGGCGTAATTGAGCCGCTGTTCATGAGGTGTGGCATCACGCAAGGGATTCATTGACACAGTGCCTTGCTTATTTGCCAACCAATCGGTGAATGCCGTCAGTCGGTGAATATGCTTATTAACATTACTGGTCGAACTGGGCACCCAATACAAACCTGATGGGTCAAGTCCATCCTCACCAATCGTTCCTGTATACAACCGCTTAGAAAAGGTCTGGAAAAGCAACTTCGGATCGTCAAACAACCCTCTATTGGCTTCCATGTAATCCAGCAACAAGGACACCGCTTGAAGAAACCCATTCATGACGGAGTTACTCACACCGTCCGCCTCTAGCTTGAGTAGGTAGTCCGTGACCGTCCTTAACTCTCCTTGCTCAGTTAGCAAGATAGGCAGTTGGCTTTTGATGCCCGTATTGTCCTCTACAATCGTTGCTCTAACTTTTACTGATGACAAACCATGCTTTCCTTATACATGCTGTACACATAAATCACTATATACCTAATATAAGCATTGCACAATAAAAAGGCAGATTTCTCTGCCTTCATACATAATATACACCTTTTAAGTTACTATATATAACCTAGGCTCCCTTTTTACTTATTAGCTCTAAACCATCGCTCTGGACGGTGGTGATTGTTTTAATCTTCAGGTTGTTTTTTAGTCGGGTCAGTAACCTGTTCGTAAGGCCAGTAATGATGGCCGATGCGGATCATCAGGGTTGCTGCAGCTAGAATGAATGCGGCCAATGACAGCCACACCACGAAGATGCCGTCGAGCTCTTTCATGCCCAGGGTGATATAGCGAGCTATCGCCATAATGGCAATATAAATCGGATAACGTACCGGGATTTTTCCGTGGGCAACAAATTGCTGCACCATTGCCAATACTTCCAGATAGATGAACATCAGAAGAATATCGGTTAGCAAGATTTCTTTATTCACATAGACATGTATGAACTCGGTTACCATTGCTGCAATGGTGGCAAGAGTGATAGCAACGAGAAGAATCGCCTCGAGGATGTGAAACAACTTCAAAAAAGGGCTGGTGAACCCTTTTGGCAGACTAGAAGGCATCTAAGTTTCCTTTTGCGCTACGCGCTTATGTTTATTATCTGTAGGTATATTATATGAGTGTATATCGCATATAAAAGCGATGAATTATTGCTGTCTGGTATCGATGATGGTGAGGCTAGAAACAGCCTAAGTGTAATGCCCCTTGATTCATAACATGCATTTTAAATGTTGATTATGATCAAGAATAAAAATGATAATTACTCTCACTACCTTGATTTACATTTTGAAACATATAGAATGCAAATCGTTCTCGTTTCAGCTTTGTCCAATAATAATGAAGAGTTACCCGCTCTGTAATGGATACTATAAGAAGGAAAAGTAGTGAAGAAGTCAGTTCTTAGCGTTGCAATTGCCGCCGCTGTATTTACAACAGCGGCGAGTGCCACAGCTCAAGTAGAAGTATTAGATAAAACACATCAACCAGCTGGTAGCTTTTTAGCCTATACCGAGTTTGAGCTGTCGGGTGAACCGCTAGCTGAATCTCTTGGTTTGGATCTTGATGTTCTCGACCCAAATATGGCCGATGAACCAACCCCTTTTGATTTTGCTGCTGGTATTGAAAGTTATGAATACTCAGAAGAAGCAATGTACGCACTTAACTACCAGTCGACAATGGGTCCGCACCTTGTCAATGGTCCGGTTAACCGTGCACGTGGCGGTCAGCTAGCAGATTTGGGCAAACGAGTGATCGAGATGGCAGAAGCTGTAGGCTTCCCGGTCAGCGAAATTCCGCAGAATATGTACCCAATTTCTATCCCTTATGTATCAGGTAGCCCGGAGTTTGCACAAAAGCCTGACACGACGACCGTAAATGGTGATGAAGTAGAAATCTTGACGGCTAAGGGAAATAGTAAAACGGTTCAGACTGTTGTTCCTGCCTATTTCCGTGACTATAAGTCACTGGCGTGGGATGAAACAACATTCGACAAATCTTTCAATCCGGCGGCAACTGGCGGCATCCTTCTGAAAGAAGTGATGTGGTCGCAAGACTTCCTTGGTGGCATGCACGTTACTGAGACAGACGAAGAAGTTGAAGCGGATTCGGCAACGATGGATCACGATGGCAAGCACAGCCTAGGTGTTTCGGCGGCCGATGGATTTAACGGCATGATGCTGACTGAAATGTCGATCGACAAGCTGCAAATTATGCAACAGCAGCTAGGTTTTGACGGCAAGAACCTAGGTGTTAAGTTCGGCCCTGATTACAATCCGGCCAAAGGCCCGATTTGGTTTGCGCATAAAGTGGCGGTAACAGAAGGTACCAACAACGGAGTGAAATCTATTGCACGCCTGAAAGTCACTGATAGTAAATCGACACTACGTGATACCTGGTCAACACTGTGGCCTGTTGCTGAATTCTTTGCCTACAGCGATCAGCGTACGGCTAATAGCGCACAGAATCCTGCCTTCCTTGCGGTATTTGACGGTGCTCCGTTTGCATCTGCACCAAAAGCCAATATCGATACGAACGAGAACAACGATGTGGTTGCTAATGACGCATTCTCGTTGGCTAACAACATTTCAAACCTACTGTTCAAAAACATTGCGGCTCTGCACTACAACCAAGCTCGTGGCACATTTGTCACTGAATACAAAGACGGTAAGCAGGGCAACATGGTAGACACATATGATGCTGCATACTCCATTGTGGCTTTGTCAATTTACCAGCGTGCGAAAGATGCCCTGCCGGTAGGCTACGCTTCGGCTGAATCTGGTGATGTCGATCTGAAGACGGCGGCAGGTAAAGAGGCACTGGCGATGATCAAAGCCCAGGCTGACTTTATTATCAATCAGCTAGTTGACAAAGACGGTTTGGTGTTTGACGGTCTGACGCTGGCAAACGTTAACAAGCTAAGCAAAGACAAGTCACTGGATGCACAGTTTGCTGCTATCCGTGGTCTGGTTGCTGCGTACCTTGCGACAGATGATGTGAAGTACAAGCAGGCTGCACGCTCAATTTACCTTGCGGTAGAGAAAAACATGTTTGATGAAAACATCAATACATGGGCAACGGTACCGGGTAAAGCAACGATTCATACTCCTTACACTGAAGCGGCAATTTCTGGCGGTCTACGCGAGGCTATCCTTCACCTGAAGAACGAAGAAGGTGAAAACGAGCCGGCGCTTGAGCTGACAATGCTAACCGATCGCTATGTAAGCTGGTTCCGCGGTGTTATTAACGGCGGTATGCAGTTAGCTGAGTGGATGGGTGATTCGGGTGAGAACCAGATCAAAGGCAGCAACTCTACCGATACCGATGAAGACGGCGTGCACCAGATTATTGCCGCTGGCGGTAAGTTCGGTACTGCAATGACAATGGCTAACAAAGCCAGCGTGAAGTAAAAGGTAAGTGTAAATCTATACCAATTAGGCAGCGATTTTAGATCGCTGCCTTTGTCGTTTCTATTTCTCGTATCTGAATAATGAAGTGTTGTTGCTGTTAGTAGGTTTGTTATGTCTGTATCTCTGAGTTCGGGACAGAAGTCTCAAGTTGGCGGGTTTAGCCTGTGGTGGCACCGGTTGGCCTACCATCACAAATGGGCTGAGTCGTTGCTTTATGTGATGTTTTTTAGTGGGCTATTACTGTGGGATACGGTAAATGTAGCCTGGCAGCTAGAACGTTGGAGCTTACTGGTTCATATGCTGGTGGGGGCCACGCTTTTTACGCTTATCGTTGGGGCTTTCTGGGGAGCTCACCGACGTCTGATCACTTCTAGTAATAAGCCTTTTCTACGCCAGACGGGAACAGCTATCGAGTGGTTACTGATTACCTGCAGCCTGAGTGGTTTCTACTTGTTTTTCTATGGTACCCCGGGGAACCCTTTAGGGGTGTTTATTCAGGATGTGCATTTTTACTCATCATGGTTGCTGGCACCTCTGGTGTTTCGGCATGCAATGCGCTGGAGCGTATTGAACCTAAGCAAATACGTGAACACGTTTCTAAATCGATAAGAGCTTGAACAGGCCGTAATTCATTGAATTTATTTATATTGGGGAGCACATGTTAGCCAGCTTTTTAATAACCCTACGTGAGGGGCTCGAGGCCTTTCTATTAGTCGGTATTGCCTTGTCGTATCTCGCCAAGCTCAATGCCCGCCACTACAACAAGTATATCTATTTGGGCGTATTTGTTGGTCTGCTGCTTTCCCTGGCGGTAGCCGTTGTGTTCCAGGTGGTTGTCGACCAATTTAGCAATGAGCTATATCGCAACTATCTAATGGCTGGGATCTTAATGTTCGCTACCGTTGTGCTGACTTATATGGCCATCTGGATGCAGAAGCAGGCCAAAAACCAAGTCGCTCAGGTACAACGCGAGCTGACAGATATGGTCAGCACCGGCAATTTATTTGGTCTGGTACTGCTTTCGACCCTTGCTGTATTGCGCGAAGGTTTTGAAACCATTTTGTTCTTTTCAGCTTTGATGTATTCGAATTTTGGTGAGTTCAGTACACAGGATGCGTTGATTGGTGCAGTTTCGGGGTTGATCCTGTCAATTGTATTGGTTTGGATGATGCTCAAAAGTACGCGAAATGTTCCTCTGCGCTCGTTCTTCCGTTGGACGAGCCTATTTATCATTATTATCGCGGCAGGCTTGCTGTCATCGGCGATCAATATGTTGCAGGCAGCCCATGTACTGCCAATTATTCATGCCCAGCTTTTTGATATATCCCATATTCTCGATGACCGTGGCGTCTTTGGTACCTTCCTGCGAGCATTGTTTGGTTATAACTCGTCACCGGGGTTATTGCAGCTGGTGGTTTGGGGCGGCTACATGCTGACGTTTATCTTTTTCTGGAAACGAGGTTATCAGCAGGTATGAGTGTTTCTACTGAAAAACATATCGCCGTACTCGGGGCGGGCCCCGCAGGTTTGATGGCAGCGTGGGAACTGGTTGAGGCCGGGTTCAAAGTGACCATTATTGAGCGCGATGATCATGTTGGTGGAATGTGTGCGACCCAGACGTTTAGCGGCAAGCATGGCGAGTATCGCTTTGACTTCGGTGGGCACCGTTTTATAACCAAGAACCCCAAGCTGCTTGAGTTTGTTGATGAGCTGATGGGAGAGGACTTGCTTTACGCGCAGCGCAAAAGCGTGATCCGCTATCGTGGCCGGATCTATCAGTATCCGCTGGCAATGGTTGATCTGATCAAAAACGCGCCTCTGCCTTTATTGGTCGGTGGTGCGATTGATCTTGGTAAGCAGCTATTTAAACCCAAACCGCAAGACCAGTCGACAGTCAGTTTTGCCGAATGGATTGAAAGCCGTTTTGGTACCACCTTGTATAAACATTTCTTCGAAGGTTATACCGGGAAGCTATGGGGCATTGATCCGGGTTTCTTGTCTGGTGATTGGGCTTCACAACGCATCAGCTTGATGGATTTGAAAGATGTGGCGCGCCGACTGCTGCCGGGCCGCCGCTCATCGGTTCGCACCTATGCCCGTCAATACCGATATCCGAAGCTGGGTTTTGGCCAGCTCTATACCCGACTGGCTGAAGTGCTGGAAACCAAGGGGGTGGAGATTGTGCTAAACAGCGATGTCTGCGGATTGACTGTCACTCATGATAATAAGATTGAGGCTGTTGAGTACGAGTATGAAGGCGCTGTAACAAGCCTATTCTGCGACGAGGTAATTTCGACATTGCCATTGTCGCTGATGTGCAAGCTGACCGGCTTTGACAGTGGCCTGGAGTTCAGGTCATTACGCTTTATGAATATGCCGATGGAAACAGACAATATTTCTGATAACACATGGCAGTACTTGTCTGATCCCGAAATCTTAGGAACAAGGTTACAAGAGCCCAAGCGTCGCTCGGCCCATATGGCTCCTGAAGGTCGCTCATCGGTGATGATCGAGATCCCCTGTGACAAAGATGATGACATTTGGTCTATGGAAGGCGACCGTCTGCAGCAGCGAGTGTTTAGTGATCTTGAATCGCTAGGCGTCGATCCGAAACTGGCAACCGGCGAGTATTTTACTTCCTATACCGAGCATGCATACCCGTTGATGGATATGACTTATCAGACCAAGCGCGAAAAGGCGATCACGCATTTATCGCAGTTTGGCAACCTGATCATGACCGGCCGTCAGGGGACCTTCCGCTATATTTTCACCGATACTGCGATGGAAATGGGCATGATGGCGGCACAGTCAGTTATTGATGGTCATGACCGCCGACGGGAAATCTTTGACTTCCGCAATGAGAAAACGGTGATTGAAGTTCAGAGCGTTGCTTAACGCAATTTGCTGTACATGGAGAAAAGAATGAAACCAATAATGCTTACTCGTGTATTTTGTGCCGGCTTTTCCATCCTATTGGGTCTGGCTATCAGTACATCCAGTTACGCCTACTCGTATGCCGCGGCTGGGAAAGAGCCGGTTATTGACGGGCGTGAGGCGATCATGCAGGCGATAGCAAATAACGATTTTGCAGCCGCGAAAGAGGCGGCAGACGGTTTGCATGATGAGTTTTCCTACTTGCTTAATGAGCATCAGGTCGATCTGCTGACCCCGATGGCGCAGGCCTTGGCAAATAAGGATGCGGCCAAGGTGGAGGCCGTTATGGATCACGCCGTGATCGAAGAGATCATCCGTCGCCTGGAGGGGGCCGAGAAGAACCTCGGTGACTATCAGGTAGCCAAGGTGCTGGTCGTCAAAAGTAAGCTGTTTCTTGATTTGATCATGCCGAAGCTGGATCAAGTTAGCAGGCAGCAAGCGACAACAGCGATTCAGGGAGTACTGGCTGCTATTGGTAACCCTGGGGTTTTTGGTGTAGGGCAGGCACCGGCAGATCCTGAGGCTTTCAAGCATCAGCGCGCGTTGCTTGTTGATGCAATTAGCCAGTTGAAATAGCCGGTTCTGCTATGTCGCAAGATAGGTATCAAGGTAAGTTGCGAGCTTTCTCGACCACAAGCGAGCTTGGGCATCTGGCTGGTAAGCTTAAGTATGTGATTGTAATTACCTTGGCCTACGTGGTTTGGTGGCAATGGATACGTAGTTTTCCGCTGGAGTTAACCAGTGATGATGCGCTCAATTTCTCTCGGGCGGTTGAGCGTTTTTCGGTGTTGGAGTTTCGCCCCCATTTCCCAGGATATCCGGCGTTTATCGGTTTTTCCCGACTGGCGGCTCTCTGGGGCGAGCCGATGATCGCACCTGTCTGGGTCTCGTTGTTATCGGCGACGCTGATCCCGCTACTCATCGCTCGGCTGGTTTTTCTGCTGTCGAATTCGCTTGCGGCTGCCACTTTGGGCTGTCTGTTGGCCTTAATGCAGCCACTGCTAGCCTCGATTGCTCTGAGCGGACTTTCTGACTCTGCCGCAATTATGCTGTTTATGCTGGCGTTAATGGCCGCGATACAGCAGAAAAATGGCATGGTTGGAATTTGGATTGGTCTGATGCTTGCGTCTCGACCATCCTATTTCCCGTTGGCATTAGGCATGGTGATGCTGCCATGGTGGGGGAGTTATACCGGGTCGAAAATACGCGCATACCTGCAGGCGGGCAGTGCCGTTGCGATGATTGGCCTGCTTAGCCTGAGCTTTATCTGGTTTCATGATGGCGCGGCCTATTTCGAAGAAGGGCTCCGCTTTACCCAGGGACATTTTGCGATCTGGGGTAATACCGTCGAAGGTGATAGCTCAAGTGTATGGCAATGGCTACAGGCTCTGGGTAAAGGCTTTGGCTGGCTGGGGTTAGTCACGGTTGTTATCTCGTTTGTTATTGTCACTCTTGGCTTTTTCGAAATAGCTGTGTCTGGTCGCGCTCGTCTAATAATCACGAGTATTAAAAGAGAAGATCTGGCTGTTATCGTGGCAATCGCCTGGCTGTATTGGCTTTGGATCACGCTCGGGCAAAATCCTGACAACCTGCGTCATTGGGCACCGGTATTGTTTTTGTTTTTGGTTGTCATGCCAGTGCAGCTAGTCGTACTTGGTAAACAGCCAGAAGCAGGTTGCTGGAGGGGAAATACTGCAGGACTACTTGCGGCCGGCTCTATTTTGTACTGCTTGGTGCTGGGGTTTCTGAGTATTGCTTCAGCTTCAAGTCAGGCACCGATTCAGCAGGTCATTGCCTTGATCAAGGCTAACCCGCAGGTAGAGGTTGTCGGTACCAACTACAGCGTGAATTTGCTCCGCGATCAGTTAGGAAGTCTCGCAATTTATGACATGTATTATCCCAGTAGCCAAGTGGTACTGGTTAATTCAGACAAACGTAATCCTCAAAGTGCGTGGCGTATATCGGGCACGCGCCTTAGCTGTCAGCGGCTAGTAGCCGAGTTTAAACCAAGGTTCCATGGTGAAAGGGGCCTCTTTGTATATCAAATTAGCCAGTGATTTCGGTCGCTGGCTTGAATGTAGTGTGAGTGTATAGGCGAATGATAGTAAGAAATAAATATAAGCCTGCGAAACGATTTTTATTGTTGATGCTGGTGTTGCTCAGCCAGTCGGCATTGGCAATCGAGAAAAGTAGTTCGATGCTGTTTAATTTGGACAAGAGCCAGATAATTAGTGCCAACTTTGATGCTGGAAGCGTCAGTCTTCTTGCACGAGACAGTGGCAGCCTTGTTGCCGAGTCGACAATCGGCCGAGATATTCGTCGAATTGCCCTTACTGACGATGGCAAGCTATTGCTGGCAACGGATTATTTAAATGATCAGGTAGTACTGCTGGACGCTAAAAGCTTAGAAGCCAAGCGAGTAACAGCAGTGCCTTCGCGACCATTCGGGGTCGTTTATGATTCGCGGCATCAGCAGTTCTACGTTACGAGCTTTGAGCGTGATAAGCTTCTGGTGATCAATACTGAGGGTGATGTCACCTTGATACTGGACACGGCTTCTACCCCGCGAGGGCTGGCACTTACCGATGATGGTCGCCTGCTGGTGACTCACTCGCTGTCAGGTCAGGTTTCTATTTACAACGTGCTTGGCGAGCAGCCGCAGTTGCAGAAGGTTGTACAGCTGGCTGACAGTGCTGCTGACCCAGTCAAAACGAATCCGCAGGGCAAGCCTCGTCTATTGGATAATATTGCTATTTCCCCTGATGGACGTCAGGCATGGCTACCTCATGTGCTATGGTCATTCGGCCATGATTTTCAGTTTCAGTCGACGGTATTCCCTACTGTTTCTATCCTCGACTTGGAGGCAGGGAATGAGCATGAAATTGTTGACGAGCGTAAGCAGCTATTTAAGCAAATTAATATCATCGAAAGCGGCAACAGGATCCGTATTGTTTCTAACCCACATGATGCCGTGTTTACGGATGACGGTAAAAAGATCATCTTTACCTTGGCCGGGTCCGAAGATCTGATGGTGTTTGACCTGTCGCGCCAGGGTAAGAAAAACAAAAAGCGTCATCGTCGCAAAAAGTTTCAGGGTGGGGTGAAAGCAACTCAGATCTATCGCAATGTCCCGGGTGATAATCCTCGCGGCCTGCTGGTTACCGGACGTGAGCTTTACGTGCAAAATGCAATGTCACTGGATATTGCCAAGTTTGATACCGGTGCTGCCGGTCCGTTTGCCAAGGTAAAGCTGACACAGGCAGATTTTGCTGATTTGGTCTCTGTCGATCCGCTACCAAAGCAATTGCGCCAGGGTAAAACTTTATTTAACAGTGCCAATATGGCCGACTCGCCTGATTTTCCAATGGCTGGCGATTTCTGGATGAGCTGTAATTCGTGCCACCTAGATGGTTTTAACTTTACTAACCGTCAGTTAATGGAAGATGGAAAGAAAGATCGTTTCAGTAACGCGCTTACTGGCCATGTTGATGTTCGTAAAATGATCGCGGGAGATCCGATTGGAGCTTACATCGATATCATCCAGAAAACCCAGGGCGGGATGGGGGGAGATCCTCGCGAAGAAACACTACCGCCAGTCAGTATTGAGAATCCGCCGCTTGAGGCGGCCAAGATGATGTCGGCGCTGAACGAGTATGTACGTGCGCCGGAAAACCTGCCATATCTATCGACCTGGTTACGGCTGGACGATAACAAGCGTTATACCCACCCCGATGAGTGGATCAACTCTGCGGAATGTGCCGACTGCCATACCACGATTTACGATCAGTGGGCGGATTCAAACCATGGCATGAATATGGATCACCCTTACTACCGCTTTCAGGAAGATGTTGCCGCGCAAAGTGAAGGCGAGGAGTTCCGCGTGTTGTGCCGTGGTTGTCACGCGCCACAAATGGTGATCAATGGTGACAACAAACCGATGACCGATTTTGGTGATATGTGGGAGAAAGGCGGAGCGTCTCTGAAAGAGGCTTATGCCCATGGCCAGTCGGTGAGTGAACGAGGAACAGGCTGCGTATTTTGCCACCGGGTTACCAAGGCTGAAAACGCGGGGGGTAACACTGATATGACAGTCAACATCAAAGATCGTGATAGCTATGTGTTCGAAGATGCCAAGAACAGTATGCTGAAGTGGCTGTCTGAGAAACAGATCAATGCCTCACCTGAGCAGCACAAGGCGTCATATTCAAATCCTGAGCTTTACCAGAGTTCGCTCTATTGTGCGACGTGCCATAACGAATTCACAACCGGGCAGGGGGCAAATATCAATGATAACTTTGGTGAGTGGCTGGCATCTCCGTTTAATGCGCCAAATGATCCGAAACAGCATAAAACCTGTATTGATTGTCATATGACCCAGGATGTGACTGACTTCGACAATAAGGTCGGTGGCCAGTCAACCAATGATGGGCCGATGAAGTCGAACCTGCGTTCCCATCACCTGGTTGGGGGAAATTACTTCTTTACCGGTATGCGCAATCCTGAACACAAAAAGATGAGTGTCGATATCCTGAAGACGGCGCTGAGCCTTGAGGTGGACAAGCAGGGCAGCCAGCTAACCGCGAAGATCACCAATGTGAATTCCGGCCATGATATGCCGGGTGGGGCGCGCCGCCAGGTGTGGCTAGAAGTGATTGCGACCGATGCCAACGGTAAGCGTGTCTACAGTAGTGGTGTGATGGAAAACGGTGTGATCCCGAAAGACGCCCGCAAGTTTATCAAGATCGGCGTAGATAAGGATGGCAAGCCGGTTGGATTGCGTTTCTGGCGCTATGTGAAGATTGGCAAAGATACTCGGATTAAATCGGGTGAAACCCGCAATGAAGTGTTTGAGTTGCCGAAGGATGCAGAGTACCCGCTAACGGTGTCGACTCGGGTGCTTTACCAGGTCTTCGCCAAGGGGCTGACGGACAAAGTTCGCAATGCCTATCCGGAGGAAAATATTCCGGAGCCTGAGGTAATCGAGCTGCAGAAAGTAGTGAAAACTTACTTGTCGACTGCGCAGTAGAAAGTAGTCCGGTCTAGATGTCTTTGGAGATCTAGACCGGACTTTCATAGAAAGATTCAGTTTGGTATTACCAATCTACCCCTTTGCGGGCTTTGATCCCGCTTTCAAAGGCATGCTTGATGCTGCGAACTTCGGATACGGTATCGGCCAGTTCAATCAACGAGCGATGTGCACCACGGCCAGTCACGATTACTGACTGCATTGCCGGACGGTTCGAAATTGCTTCGACAACTTCATCTAGCTCGATGTAGCCATAGGTCACCATATAGGTCAGCTCGTCCAGCAGTACGACATCGTAGCTGTTATCTGCGAGCATCTTCTTACACTCGGCCCATGTCGCCTGTGCGGCTGCAGTGTCGGCTGCCTTATTCTGGGTTTCCCAGGTAAATCCGGTCGCCATCACGGCAAAGTTGACCCCGTGCCCTTCGAGTAGATTACGTTCGCCGCAGTCCCACGTACCTTTAATAAACTGACCGACGCCGCACTTCTGGCCATGACCGACTGCACGGGCGATAGTTCCAAACCCCGACGTCGATTTACCTTTGCCATTGCCGGTAATAATAAGAAACAGGCCTTTTTCTTCCTGTGCGGCCTCAACACGCGCATCAACTTCTGTTTTCACTTTTTGCTGGCGTGCTTTATATCGTTCGTCCTTATTGGTTTGATCAACCATTGGTTTCCCTTAATCTATCTGAATTCGAGTCAATCTCTTGATTCTTTGTAGCCGGACTACGTTTCACCTAGAGTAGTGCGAGTAATGCCATGTAGCCTGCTATTTCGGTAAGCTGCTGTGTGGCCCCAAGACAATCACCGGTATAGCCGCCAAGCTGGTGTTCAAACCATTTCCCGCACAGCACCCGGGTTGCGAGCAAGACCAGTATCAGCACTGTCGCCGCGTTTAGCGGCAGCAGAAGCAATATAATCAATCCTGTCGCAATTAAAACCCACAAATCTTGCGGACTCTGTTGATTTGCTAGCGGTTTTACCTTGCTGGTTTGATCGGCTCTTACATAAGGGTATGAAAAAATCAGGCTGGCAGCGCAGATCCTGCTTAAAGTATGCATAACCACAAGCAGCAGTGCAGGTAGAAAAGGGTCTATTTCTGCGATAGCTGCGAGGGTCAGCCATTTTATGCCAAGCGCCATAACAAGCGCCGCAGCCCCATAGGTACCAAGTCGTGAGTCTTTCATGATGTTGAGCTTTTGTTCAACATCCCACCCGCCGCCAAAGCCGTCGAAAACATCAGCCAGCCCATCTTCATGAAAGGCACCGGTGGCCAGCAGGCTGCAGCCCATGGCAAAGGCGATGGCGATCTCTGGTGGAAACAGTGTTAGCGTCAGCAAATAGACGGCGGCACTGATTGCACCGACAATGATACCTACGACACCAAAGTAGCGGTTCGCCTGATTTAGGCGCTGCGTCGAGTAGGGTGTATTGGCGGGGATCGGGATCCGGGTAAAGAATGCCAAAGCAATGAGAAATATCTGCCATTGTTTTTTCAGCCCGACAGTATCTGAATCTGCCGTTTTGACAATCGCACTGTCTGTACAGGGTGCTAGTTTGTCGCTTGGGTCACTCACACCGTTACTCCGGCTTCGCTGAAACTTGCCATATTGTTATAAAACTCACAGGCCGAGCGGAGCATCGGTAGTGTCAGTGCTGCGCCTGTACCTTCTCCAAGTCGTAGACCAAGATCAAAAAGGGGCTTGGCCTCGAGATGCTGCAGCATACGCTGGTGGCCGGATTCTTCAGAGCAGTGGCAGTATATGAAGTAGTGGTTTGCCTCTGGATGCATGGCGGTAGCCAACATTGCGGCCGCTGTTGAAATGAAACCATCAACCAGGATGGTCATCTTTAGCTCGGCCGCCTTCAGCATTCCGCCGGTGATTTGGGCAATTTCGAAGCCACCGAGGCAAGCCAGGATTGTTAGCGGGTCCTCAAGCTGTGATTGGTGTAAGTCAAGCGCCTGGGTTATTAGTGCCTGCTTGCGCTGTAATTGTTCGTCGGAAATACCGGTTCCGCGGCCAACACACTCATCGGCAGGAATATTCAGTATTGCAGCCATAATGGCGGCTGCACTACTGGTATTTCCGATCCCCATTTCACCAAAGCCGACTAGGTTGCAGCCCTGTTGGTGCAGGTCGGCAACCAGGCTGGCTCCGAACATCAGTCCTTGGGTCGCGGTCTCTACAGACATTGCCGCCTGTTGGCTGAAATCTGCTGTGCCATTGCCCAGTCGCTGCTTAACAAGTTGGGGGTGATCATCTGCTTCAAGTTTGGTTCCAGTGTCAATAACTTTTAATGCCATGTCATTTGTTCGGCAGAAACAGTTGATGGCAGCACCGCCGGCGAGAAAGTTCATTACCATCTGGGTGGTCACTTCGCTGGGGGCAATGCTCAGTCCATGCTGTGCGATACCGTGATCGCCTGCAAAAACGAGTAGGTGAGGCTGGGTAATAGAAATTGACTCGGCTTGTTGTATCAGCGCAAGTTGGGCCGCAATATCTTCCAGTTGGCCTAACGAGCCCTGTGGTTTGGTTTTGTCGTCAATTTTATGCTGGATCTGTGCTAATACCGAAGTATCTGGTGAGGTGATGGTAAACATCGATGCCACTCTCCCTGTTATTGGCTATGGGGGGCCGCTGCAGCAGTGTATCAGTTGTATTGCTGTTGATTGAGCAGAAATTTTGCGCCACTACAGTAACTAAGGCAATGGTAAAGTTAGAAAAGTTTTTTACTGTTTCGTAAAACAGAGTTGAGCGCATAACTTTGCCTTCATTTAATGGTATGATGTTCCATTAATTATTGGCAATAATTATGGGTAGGTTCAATGAACAGTAAGGCGTTTGCAGTTATTTTTCTAGTAATGTTCATTGCTGGATGTTCAAGTCGTTTGCCGACAGACAGCGAACAACCAACTAGCTTGATCCAGAACAGCGATCAAATGGTAGAGGTTGAATATATCCATGATGCAACCGGTTTACAGTGGGTATCACCGAGTTTGGAAATTTCACAATACGATAAGCTCAAGATTGAACCGGTTGGATTGCATCAGGATGCCCGAGCTGTTCGCCAGATCCCTGCTGCTGTTCTGAAAAGGGTATCAGGACGATTAACCCAGAGGCTTACGCAGGAACTTGGCGAAGGGGTTCCGCTGGTCGAAAAGCCTCAACCGCAGGCAGCGACCTTAAAAGTTATGATAAGCCGTGCAAGCACCGATATGGAAGATCTACAGATCACCGAGGTATTGCCGTATGGCGCCTTAATTGGCGGTGCCAAGGCACTGTTAGGAACTCGGGATCGGAATGTCAGAATTTTGGTGGAATCACAGTTGGTCGACAGTCAGACTGACGAGGTGCTGGCTGAACGAGTCGGGGTGATTTTGGCAAAAGGTATCTTGGAGAATGATACCGTCGAGTTGGAATATGATCAGATCAGGGAGACGGTTGATCGTTTCACTCAGGATATTGTCCACTTCATTCGTCTCACTGCGTATCAGGCGACAATTAATGAGAATGAACAAGGCTAATTAGACTTCATCCTTTTTGCGGGGAGAGTATCCTGCTTTGTGCCAAAGCTCCTTCTCAAGAGATTTGGGTATTGTATGATGGCACCATATTGTCGTAGGGAGAGATGGGTATGAGTAGTCATACGAATAGGGTTCTTGTTGTTTGTATGGGGAATATATGCCGTTCTCCAACGGCTGAAGCGGTACTTCGTTCCAAGGCCAGGATCCGAGGTGTTGAATTGGACATTGATTCGGCTGGAACTATCGGTTACCACCAAGGAGAGCAACCCGACAGCCGTGCCCAGACCGCTGGTGAGGCGAGGGGATACAGCTTTTCTGGTATACGAGCGCGACAAGTTGAAGCTGATGATTTTGAGCGGTTTGATCTTATCTTGGCTGCTGACGAAGCTAATTTGAGAGATTTAAAAGCGATCTGTCCCGTGCAGCATCAGCCTAAGCTGGCGTTATACCTTAGCTACTCTAATAGCGGGATCACTGAAATTCCGGATCCGTATTATGGTGGCCCTCGTGAGTTTGAGGAAGTGCTGGATCTGATTGAAGACGCGACTGAACGGTTACTGGATACCTTTTAGCTTGCAATAAAAAAACGCCCGCATATGCGGGCGTTTTTATGAAAGCATTGATTACCCTAAGGTATCAGTTGCTACTTTGTAGGTTGGATCTTCCAGCATATTCACTTCAACCAGGTTACCGGCTTTCTTAAGTAGTGAACGGCATTCAGTACTTAGGTGGCGAATGTGCAGAGTTTTACCTTGGCTTGCATAACGTTCAGCAATCGTATCGATGGCTTCAATTGCTGAGTGGTCAGATACGCGTGACTTAGCAAAGTCGATGATCACATCTTTAGGGTCGTTCTTCGCGTCAAATAGCTCCAGGAAGTGAGAAGCCGAACCAAAGAATAGCGGACCGTTTACTTCGTAGACCTTCGAGCCTTCAGCATTAACATAGCTTGATGCATAGATGTGCTTTGCATGATCCCAGGCAAAAACAAGTGCCGAGTAAATCACACCAACGATAACAGCCAGTGCCAGGTCGGCTGCAACAGTTACACCGGTAACCAAAATAATCGCAAAGAAATCGTGTTTCGGTACCTTACGCGCCATTTTAAAGCTCGCCCACTCAAAGGTGCCGATAACTACCATGAACATGACACCAACCAGTGCTGCCAGCGGGATCATTTCGATCAATGCTGAGCCGAACAAGATAAACAGCAGTAGGCCAACTGCGCCAGTAATTCCGGACAGGCGTCCGCGACCACCAGAGTTAATGTTGATCATTGACTGGCCGATCATCGCACAACCACCCATAGCACCGAAAACAGAACAAGTCACATTCGCAAGGCCTTGGCCGACACATTCGCGGTTACCTTGGCCACGCGTACCTGTCATTTCATCAATAACAGTTAGCGTCAGTAGCGATTCAATTAGACCAACCGCAGCAAGAACCAAAGAGTACGGCAAGATGATTTGCAGCGTTTCCATGTTAAAGCCCACTTCAGGCACCGCAAATGTTGGTAGGCTACCTGCTAGGGTTGCATTCGCATCACCGCTCATACTACGTACGAAGTCGATAACAGTACGAGACTCAAGATCCAGGCCATGAACCAGCGCTGTAACCGTAATAATGGCAACCAGAGAAGATGGAACGGCAGTCGTCAGTTTTGGCAGGAAGTGGATAATAAACATGGTTAGAGCAACTAAGCCCAGCATAAGGTATAGCTGCTGGCCCTGCATCCACTGCATTACGCCCGCGGCATCAGGCACTTTGAACTGGCCTAACTGGGCAAGGAAAATAACAATTGCCAAACCATTAACAAAACCAATCATCACTGGGTGAGGAACCATACGGATGAATTTACCCAGTTTGAATATCCCAGCCAGGATCTGCAGCACACCTGCCAGCATGATAGCAGCAAATAGATATTGAATACCGTGCTCGGCAACAAGGCTAACCATCACAACGGCCATCGCACCTGTCGCACCAGAAATCATACCTGGACGGCCACCTAAAACAGCTGTAACCAGACCAACGATGAAGGCTGCATATAGGCCGACCATAGGGTCAACACCTGCAACAAAAGCAAAGGCTACAGCTTCAGGTATTAGGGCCAAGGCTACAGTTAGCCCTGAAAGGACGTCATTTTTGACGGATTGACGCGAAAATTGTGGGAATTCAAACATTTTCTTTAGTTTTGTTCCGGTTCGGTTATGTAAAGAGCGTAGGAAGACGCGAATCCTACAGAAATATGTGATTTAGTTCAACTTTCAAGCGGGGTTTGAGCTCGAATTTTGTTCAAATTGTAGGAAACTTTGATGTCAATTAGGTTAACTGTGAAAAATGATGCTTTCTTACATTAGGCGAGTGAAAAAATTAAGTAAAAAAAAAGCCATGCATTAAGCATGGCTTTTCTACTTTTTTTAACGACTTAGTCCATTGAAGGCTTCGTCATAGGTGCTGCAGCAACATTGGTTGCTGTTACACTGCCTGCCTGGCGCGTTGTCGCACGCTCTTCACGCAAAGGAGCGATAGCAACAACATGACTATCAGCCGCTTCTGCTGGTGCTGGCGCTTTAGTCATCGGTGAAACCGCGTGGCGGCCACGTGGACTGATTGCTGTAACTGCAACATTCTCAGCAGCAACAGTCACTTTCGCTTCAGCTACTGGCTTCGCCGCTTTAGGGGCTTCTTCAACGATAGCGTCAACGGATACCTCGGGAGCAGCCACTGGCTCTTCTGCCTTCACTTCAACAACAACAGGCGCTTCTTCGACTGGTGCAGGTTGAGCTTCAGCTTCTGTGGCAGCCTCTTTGGTGACGGCTTTCTCAGCGATAACGTCTGCTGTTGCAGTAGTACGTAGTGGGAATGCTTTGCCCATTGCCAATTCAGGCATCGCAACGCCACCAAGCGCAGGCGCTTCAGCTTCTACTGCAGCAGGTTCTGCTGCTTCTACAGCAGGTGCAGCTTCAACAGGCGCTTCGGTAATCGCTTCAACGGCAGGTTTTGCAGCTGGAGCCCATACTTTGCCCATTGCCATTTCAGGAGATGCCACACCCGATGCCGGACGGTTAGCCTTCGGCTTCTCAACAATCGATACCACGTTTTCCATTGCGTTAAGGGTATCTGAAGCTTCTTCGAGCGCGTGGCCTACAGCTTCAGTTACCGCAGTATCAACGTTCTCGGCTTTTTCCGGGCGAGTATCACGGATACGACGACGGCGTTGTCCACTTGCACGTAGATGACGCGGTGAACGGCGGTTACGACGCTGACCGTTTTCCTGCTCGTCTTTTTGCTCTGGCTGTTCGACATTCGCCTGTGGCTTCTCAGTTTGAGGCTCCTGGGCCAATGCTTCTTTTGCTACTGCAGTACCAAGTTCTTGTAGAGGAGAGGCTTTTTTCTTCTCTTCAGCAACGTGCTCAGCTTGTTGGCTTTGAATTGGTGCTTTTTCCAGTTCATCGCTAATACGAACTTTCTTGCGGAGCTGGCGGCGTTGGCGACGCTGTTTAACTTTGCTCGCTTTTTCCTGCTCTTTCTCGCGCTTTTCTTCTGCAGCTGGCTTGTCAGTTTTACGTGATTGCTCTTCTTGGCGACGCTGTTTCTGTGCCTGAATTTCTTCACGACGAGACTGACGTTTTTGCTCTTTTGCTTCGTCATCACGCTGTGGACGTTGCTGCTTAGCTTGTTTATCTAGCTGTTGCTGCTGACGATCCTGCTTAGGCTTTTCAGTACGACGACGTTGCTGACGTTGTTCGCCACCTGCCGCGCTGCGCGTATCGCGTTCAGTTTCCTGACGGCTACGGCGTGACCCCTCTTTGCCACGACGGCCTTCTTGACGCTCACCACGACGGCCTTCCTGGCGGTCACCACGTCGACCTTCCTGACGGCCACCACGACGGCCTTCTTGACGCTCGCCACGACGGTTACGCTTGCCTTTGGTTTCTTTAGGCTGCTCTTTAACTTCTTCCGCTTCAGCAGTGCCTGAGAATAGGTTGGCAATCGCAGAGAAAAGACGGCTGAATAAACCAGGTTTCTCTTCTTCTTTTTTCGCGACTACGTCTTTCTTAACAGGTGCTTTTTTCTTCGCTGGAGCAGCTTCTTTCGGCGTTGCAAAACCTTGCAAAACAGGTTCTTCACGCTTCTTAACCACACGTTCTTGTTGAGGTGATTCTGCCGCTTCTGCTTCTTTCAGTGCTTCCAATGTGCGAGGAAGGTGGTAAGACAGAGTGTCTTGCTCATCACCAGAACGGACACGCAGCACTTCAAAGTGTGGTGTATCCATCTCTGCATTCGGTACGATAATCACACGTACATCGTGAGATTTTTCGATGTGCTGCACCGAACGGCGTTTCTCGTTCAACAGATATGATGCAATTGCGACAGGCACAATAGCCAGAACCTGCGAAGTGTTGTCTTTAAGTGCCTCTTCTTCGATTAAACGAAGAATAGACAGCGACAGTGATTCACTATCACGGATAACACCAGTACCTGTACAGCGAGGACATACATGATGGCTAGCTTCTGCCAAAGAAGGGCTTAGGCGTTGGCGAGACATTTCCAGTAGGCCAAATCGCGAAATACGGCCAATCTGAACACGGGCGCGATCCATACGAACGGCTTCGCGTAGGCGGTTTTCAACTTCTCGCTGATGGCGTACAGGGGTCATATCGATAAAGTCGATAACAACCAGACCACCAAGGTCACGCAGGCGCAACTGGCGTGCAATTTCATCGGCTGCTTCAAGGTTGGTTTGCAGCGCAGTTTCTTCGATATCGCCGCCTTTGGTTGCACGGGCCGAGTTGATATCAATCGATGTCAGCGCTTCTGTCGGGTCGATAACAATCGAACCACCAGAAGGCAGGCGAACTTCACGCTGGAACGCAGATTCAATCTGGTTTTCAATCTGATAATGATTGAACAGTGGGGTTTCGCTGTGCTCATACAGTTTTACGCGAGACAGAAAGTCTGGGCGAACCTGCTGGATATGATCACGTGCGCGGTCATAGATTTTCGCGCTGTCGATAACAATTTCACCGATATCGCGGCGAAGGTAGTCACGGATAGCACGGGCAATAACATTACTTTCTTGGTGGATCAGGAAAGGTGCTGGTGCAGAGTCTGCCGCATCTTTCACACGTTCCCAATGGTTAAGCAGGTAGTTTAAATCGTACTCCAGATCCTCTGCTGATTTGCCAACACCGGCAGTGCGGACAATAAGTCCCATACCTTGTGGCAGTTCCAGCGTGCTAAGTGCTGCTTTTAGCTGCGTGCGCTCTTCACCTTCGATACGGCGTGAAATACCACCGGCACGAGGGTTGTTAGGCATCAGGACTAGATAGCTACCAGCAAGAGAGATGAAGGTGGTCAGTGCGGCACCTTTGTTACCACGTTCTTCTTTGTCAACCTGGACAATAACTTCCTGACCTTCTCTCAGCACTTCCTTGATGTTAGGGCGGCCTTGGTAGGTGTAATCAGCAGGGAAATAATCGCGGGCAACTTCTTTTAGCGGAAGGAAACCGTGGCGTTCAGCACCATAGTCAACGAACGCTGCTTCCAGGCTTGGCTCGATACGTGTGATGCGACCTTTATAGATATTTGCTTTTTTAGATTCGTGGCCAGGGCTTTCGATATCTAGATCGAACAGCTTCTGCCCATCAACTAATGCGACGCGCAACTCTTCCTTTTGAGTTGCGTTAATCAACATTCTTTTCATTATATTGTACTCGTTTTTGTCGTTGTGCTAGCGAGTCGATTAACGAGCTAGTATTGATGGTGCCGGACTCCAAGTCTGATTTACAAATGCAACCTCACGGCTGGAATTCAGGAGTGCTATCTGGCAACACGTATCATCCAACTGTATCAAGATGATTAGATCAGGATATATACAGCTGGCATCACCGTTTCACGCGGCGGTATCTGTCACACCAATAAAAAATCTATAATCGAACACGCTAAAAAACACTCCGGAGATCATAACGTCTTACGCCATGTGCTGCGTTTCTCGCCAGAGCTGTATGAATAATAAGCAATTAGGTGACGTTCTATTCACCGTGTTACAAAAGTAGGCACTTTTTCCTACTCTTGCACGCAATCATAGCAGGGTGCCTTTTTTGCGGCAATCTGCTTTGTATGCGAGTTATGGTCAAACTGCTTTATGTTGCTTGCTTTAGCGCCTTTCCGGGAATGCAATTTAACGGTAATAGATGACAAAATGGTTATCTTTTGAAATCAATTTTACGCTGAAATGTGCTTTCTTCTAGGGCGCAATTGGGCGTGTTTCTGTGTTATTTATCTTGCGATATAGGCATTTCTACTCAGAAACTCCAAGTATTTAATGTCCAGCCTAACCTAAATAACATTGATACACTGCTGAACATAGCATCATGAAGTCGTTTGGGTATACAATCAGCACCTATGAAAGATGATAAACCTAAAGTGCAATTCATCGAAATTACCGATGACTTTGCTGGCCAGCGGATCGATAACTTTCTCCGTGCTCGGCTTAAAAACGTTCCAAAAAGTATGATTTACCGTATTTTGCGTAAGGGTGAGGTTCGAGTAAACAAAAAACGTATAAAACCTGAATATAAATTGCAAGACGGTGACCTTGTCCGTGTTCCGCCGGTCAAAGTGCCAGAGAAAGAAGAGCAGGCCCCGGTCAGCACCAAGTTGAACAAAGTCGCGGAATTGGAGTCTTGCATCATCTTTGAAGATGATCAGATGCTGATCCTGAACAAGCCGTCTGGTACGGCGGTACATGGCGGTAGCGGACTTAAATTCGGTGCGATTGAAGCACTGCGTGCACTGCGCCCGGATGCCCGTTTCTTGGAATTGGTTCACCGAATCGACCGTGATACGTCAGGTATTCTTTTGGTCGCGAAAAAGCGTTCTGCACTGCGCAAGCTTCAAGAGCAGTTCCGAAACAAAACGGTACAGAAATATTATTTTGCATTGGTGATGGGGGAGTGGAAAGCGAGCTGTAAAAAAGTCACGGCCCCACTGCTGAAAAATGAAGTAAATAGCATTGTCCGGGTCAACCCTAACGGTAAGGCCTCGGATACGCGCTTTAAGGTACTTGAACGTCTTGAGCAGGCGACCTTGGTTCAGGCGAGCCCTGTGACCGGCCGTACGCACCAGATCCGAGTGCATTGTCAGTACACTGGCCACCCGATTGCCTGGGATGATCGTTATGGTGACCCACGCTTCGATGCCTATACGAAAAAAACGGGCCTCAGTCGTCTTTTCCTCCATGCGGCGAATATTAAGTTCACGCACCCGAAAACAGACGAGGAAATGGATATCAGTGCCCCAATGGAACCTATGCTGACTCGAGCGATTGAACGGTTACGTAAAGATTGACGGTAAATCTGACGCTGGGTGAAACAAGGCGAGGTACTGTAAACAGTATCTCGCCTTTTACTTATTAAGTGTCGAATGAGTAGGTGCCCTTATAGGATATGAATTTGCTGCTTAGCCAGCATTTCACGTAAGGCAATCAGTGGCAAGCCGACAAGGGTATTCGGGTCTCGCCCTTCTAGCCGGTCAAATAATGCAATGCCTAGTCCTTCGCTTTTAAAGCTACCGGCACAATTTAGCGGCATTTCTCGCTCAACATAGTGTCGGATCTCTTTTTCAGTCAGTTTTCTGAAGTGAACATGGAACGGCTCGCAAATCACTTCACTGGTATTGGTTTTCGCATTATGCAGGCACAGGCCGGTATAGAAGGTAACGACCTGTCCGCTGGCATCTTGTAGCTGTTGGCAGGCATTTTCGACGCTATGCGGTTTCCCTACGATGCTCCCGTTGATAACACAAACTTGGTCTGAGCCTATAATAAGATGTTCTGGGTGCGCTGCAGCGCAGGCGGTTGCTTTTGCTTGGGCCAATCGAGTGACAAGCTGCTCTGCGCTCTCATTCGGTAGGGGGGACTCGTCGGTATCCGGGCTGGCGGTATCGAAAGGGTATTGCAATTTGTCTAATAAGGCTTTTCGAAACGGAGAGGTTGAGGCAAGAAGCAAAGGCTGAATCATAGTTGTACCCGGAGTGTTGATGGTTGTGATAGTCTAGCCCGCAAATCTTGCTGAGGCTATGGCAGATTTTTATCACGGATGAAGTGAATAAACGCAGCGTTTATTCTCAACTCGCACCATACTGGAAGTATGCATAAAAAGGGATGCCTCTGATGGAGTTTTAGTCACTTTTTGTGTGTTATTTGTACTGCGCCGCGGCTGCCATCAAGTTGTTGAGACTCAGGCAGATAACAGACAAAACGGTGGAAATGTCCCCGTTTGGCGAATCACGCTTTATTGGGATCTAGTGAATTGGCTAAATGCTGTTAATTCGCGCACATTTCCTTTGACTCAAACAAATTAGAAGGCTAATATTCGCGCCCTATGCAAAAGGTAAAATTGCCGCTAACGGTTGATCCGGTTCGCGCTGCTCAAAAAAAACTCGACTATGATGGCATCATCAAAGCCGAATTACTTGAGCGTCTGGCCGAGTCAACACAGAGCGTAACACGTGATGCAAACGTCACCTTATCATTTGACTTTGACCAACGTCACCTTGCATTTATGCGCGGTCGCGCAGACGTGGAAGTGGAGTTGACCTGTCAGCGATGTCAGGAAGAGTTCAAGCACGAATATCGTGTGGAATTCTGTTATAGTCCGCTCCTCAAACCAGAGGAAGCAGATGATTTTCCGGAAGCTTATGAGCCGGCTGACGTCGACGAAAATGGTGAGATCAACCTGATTCAAATCGTTGAAGACGAGTTGATTCTGGAATTACCTCAAGTCGCTATGCATGATGAAGCTGACTGCAAAGCCAGTGGAAACATGACTTTTGGTGAGATCCCCGTTGCTGATGAGCGTCCGAATCCGTTTGCAGTATTGAAAAATCTAAGTAAGTAATTTAACAGGAGTAGGGTTAATGGCCGTACAAAAGAGCAAAAAATCACGTGCAGCACGTGGTATGCGTCGTTCTCACGATGCACTAACAACTGCAGCTGTATCTGTAGATTCTGCAAGTGGTGAAACTCACCTACGTCACCACGTAACAGCTGACGGTTTCTACCGTGGCCGTAAGGTTATCAACAAATAAGGTTGAACCTTGAGTGGTCTAACCGTTGCACTCGATGCAATGGGCGGGGACTTCGGTCCCCATGTAACAGTGCCTGCCTCCGTGCAGGCATTGTTACAACACCCAGAGCTCAAAGTTATTCTCTATGGTGATCAAAGTGCGATCACATCTCAACTGTCCCTTCTAAACCAGCTTAATCACCCTCGAATCAGTGTTATTCACTGCGAACACGTCATTGCCAACGACACTCGCCCTTCTCAGGCCCTGCGTCGTAGCCAAGGATCTTCTATGCGAACCGCGCTTGATGCGGTATCAGATGGCCTGGCCGATGCATGCGTAAGTGCCGGCAATACCGGTGCGCTAATGGCATTGTCTCGCTATATCCTAAAGCAGCTACCTGGTGTCGATCGACCGGCCTTGGTTTCAGCCATTCCGACAAAAACGAAGAACAGAACCTGGCTATTAGATCTCGGGGCGAATGTCTCGTGTGATGCCGATACCTTGTTCCAGTTTGCGGTGATGGGGTCGGTGTTGGCCGAGCAGGGAAGTATGACGCCGCCAAGGGTTGCCTTGCTGAATATTGGTGAGGAGGAGATTAAAGGAAATGATTTAGTCAAACGTTGCGCAGAAATGTTGTCAAACTCCCCCGATCTTAACTATATCGGCTATCTTGAAGGTGATGAGCTTTACAGCGGCCGCGCCGACGTGATTGTGTGCGATGGCTTTGTTGGCAATGTGAGCCTGAAAACCAGTGAAGGAGTCGCAAATTTATTTATTGATAGCATTAAAAATGCAATCGGCGGCAATCCACTTAAGCGTTTAGTGGCTAAATGGTTGTTTAATGACCTATTCGCCAGCCTTAAGCAGTTGAACCCCGACCAGTACAATGGCGCAAGTCTGTTAGGATTGCGCGGTATTGTGGTCAAAAGCCATGGAAGTGCTGATATTGCCGCTTTCTCTAATGCAATTGGCGAAGCGGTACACGAGGTCAAACGGCAAATACCGACAAAAATCAGTGACCGTTTGGAAGAAGTCTTACTCGAGAGGCATTATTAGTCTTCATGTATAGCAAAATTTTAGGTACCGGCAGCTACCTGCCAGCTCAAGTACGTTCTAATGCTGACTTAGAACAGATGGTTGATACCACTGACGAATGGATCGTTGCTCGTACCGGTATTCGTGAACGTCGTATTGCATCTGCAGATGAAACTGTAGCTGTAATGGGGTATCAAGCTTCTTTAAACGCCATTGAGATGGCGGGCATTGATAAAGAAGACATCGATCTCATTATTGTAGCGACTACCAGTGCAAGTCACTCTTTTCCTTCGGCAGCCTGTCAGGTCCAGGGGATGCTGGATATTAAAGGCTGCCCGGCATTTGATATCGGGGCAGCGTGCTCAGGTTTTGTCTATGCCCTGAGCATTGCCGATCAGCACATCAAAACTGGCATGGCCAAGAATGTGCTGGTTATTGGTGCTGACGCGTTATCACACAAATGTGATCCTGAGGACCGTTCTACCATCATCCTGTTTGGTGATGCAGCCGGCGCCGTTGTTGTTGGTGCTAGCGAGGAGCCGGGGATCATCTCGACCCACCTGCATGCCGATGGCCATTTCGGTGGTCTGCTAAGCCTTGCCGTTCCAGAGCATGGTGAAGCGTTCAGCGAAGACAAATGGCTGTACATGGCAGGTAACGAAGTATTCAAAGTTGCTGTGACTCAGCTGTCGAACCTGGTGAAAAATACGTTAGCGGCCAATGATATGGACAAGTCTGAACTTGACTGGTTGGTGCCGCATCAGGCTAACCTGCGTATTATCTCCGCGACAGCGAAGAAACTGTCGATGTCGATGGATCAAGTGGTGGTAACTCTTGATCGTCACGGCAATACCTCTGCGGCAACCGTACCGACTGCGCTTGACGAAGCAGTGCGTGATGGCCGAATTCAACGTGGCCAGACGTTGTTGCTAGAAGCCTTTGGTGGCGGTTTCACCTGGGGCTCGGCATTAGTGAAATTCTAGTTCAGTCAGTTAGCACTGAATAGATAGACTGGCTAAGCCATTAAAAACAAATAGGTAGCTGTGCGTTTTTGCTGCATCGTCGCATGTCGACTGTTGGAATGGCAGCATGTTTGTCAAAACGGACAGCTCGTTAATATACTGAATCATCAGTAATAATGAATAAGGATTCTCGAATGTCTAAGTTCGCGATTGTTTTCCCTGGTCAGGGCTCTCAAGCCGTTGGCATGCTAGCAGAGCTAGCGGAACAGTTTGATGTTGTTAAGCAAACTTTTGCTGAAGCATCTGAAGCGCTAGGTTACGACCTATGGGCACTTGTTCAGAACGGCCCCGCTGAAGATCTAAACCAAACTCACCGTACTCAGCCTGCACTACTGACAGCTTCAGTTGCAATCTGGCGTGTATGGCAGCAGCAGGGTGGCGAGCAGCCGGCAGTTCTTGCTGGTCACAGCCTGGGTGAGTACTCGGCACTGGTTTGTGCTGGTGTGATTGACTTTAAAAAAGCGGTGAAGCTTGTTGAACTTCGCGGTCAACTGATGCAAGAAGCGGTTCCTGCGGGTGTTGGTGCGATGTCTGCAATCATCGGTTTGGATAACGATGCTATCGCGGCAGCGTGTGAGCAGGCTGCTGAAGGCCAGGTAGTTTCTCCAGTGAACTTCAACTCACCAGGCCAGGTCGTTATCGCGGGTAACAAAGAAGCTGTAGAACGTGCAAACGTACTGTGTAAAGAAGCTGGCGCTAAGCGCGCACTTCCACTACCGGTTTCAGTACCATCTCACTGTGAATTAATGAAGCCTGCGGCTGAAAAGCTGGCCGTAGCTCTGGAAAGCATTGAATTTAGCGCGCCTGCAATTCCTGTAATTAATAATGCAGACGTGGCAACAGAAAACGAGCCTGCTGCTATCAAGCAAGCGCTGGTTAAGCAGCTATTCGGCCCAGTACGCTGGACAGAGTCGGTAGAGCGCATGGCTGAAGAAGGTATCGAGCAACTACTTGAAATGGGTCCGGGCAAAGTACTGACTGGCCTGACGAAACGTATTAATCGCGCACTTGGCAGTGCTGCAGTCAACGATCCAGCTAGCCTGGAAGCTGCCAAGTAAGGTTGTGGCCTGTCTTTATCGTTGGTTCAGGCACTTACTGTTTAATCAACATTGTTGACAGACAGGCTGCATGCTATTTATATAAAGAGGAATGACAATGAGCCTGGAAGGTAAAATTGCTCTGGTAACAGGTGCTAGTCGTGGTATTGGCCGCGCTATCGCTGAAATTTTGGTTGAACGCGGTGCAACAGTTATCGGTACTGCGACATCTGAAAGTGGCGCAGAAGCAATCAGCGCATATTTAGGTGATAACGGCCGAGGCCTGGCACTGAACGTGACTTCACCTGATTCAATTGCTGAAGTGCTAAAGCAAATCAAAGAGCAGTTCGGTGATATCGATATCTTGGTGAACAACGCGGGTATCACCCGTGATAACTTGCTGATGCGTATGAAAGATGACGAGTGGCAAGACATCATGGATACTAACCTGACGTCAATCTTCCGCCTGTCCAAAGCGGTACTGCGTGCGATGATGAAGAAACGTCATGGTCGCATCATCAGTATCGGTTCGGTTGTGGGTACGATGGGTAATGCTGGACAAACAAACTACGCAGCAGCGAAAGCTGGCCTGATTGGCTTTACTAAGTCTATGGCACGCGAAGTGGCTTCTCGCGGTATTACCGTGAATGCTGTCGCTCCTGGTTTTATCGAAACAGATATGACCAAAGCCATGAATGATGACCAGCGTGCTGCTACACTTGCAGGTGTTCCTGCTGGTCGTTTGGGTGACCCGCGTGAAATTGCAGCAGCAGTTGCATTTTTGGCATCAGAAGACGCTGGTTATGTAACCGGCGAAACTCTGCATGTTAACGGCGGCATGTACATGATTTAATCAAAAAAGTTGCATAACTTGATGATGCAAGTCAAACTCATCTAGTTTTCACTGAAAATCGTGGTTTGACCAGCGTGTTGAGTATTGCAACTTTTGCAGTAATGAATAAACTACAGCAAATCGCATTAGCGAATTCTTGTTTTAAGGAAATAGATTAATGAGCAACATCGAAGAACGCGTAAAAAAAATCATTGTTGAGCAACTAGGTGTAGACGAAGCTGAAGTTAAGAACGAAGCTTCTTTCGTTGACGATCTAGGTGCTGATTCTCTAGATACAGTTGAACTAGTAATGGCTCTTGAAGAAGAATTCGATACTGAGATTCCTGACGAAGAAGCTGAAAAAATTACTACAGTTCAAGCTGCGATCGACTACGTTGTTGGCGCATCTGAGTAATTAAAGAACTCCCCCAGGCGGTCACCATGACCGCCTGATTTTATTTCGAATCCTGTTTTATCCTCAATTCCCGGAGAAATTAATCGTGTCAAAGCGTCGCGTAGTTGTTACTGGCATGGGTATGCTGTCACCGGTTGGCAATTCTGTTGAATCATCATGGAAGGCCCTTCTGGCTGGCACAAGCGGTATCAGTGCTATCGAGCATTTTGATGCAAGCGCATTTGCTACTCGTTTTGCTGGTATGGTCAAAGACTTCAATTGCGAAGAGTACATGACTAAGAAAGATGCCCGCAAAATGGACTTGTTCATTCAATATGGCATTGCAGCAGGCGTACAGGCGTTAAAAGACTCTGGTATTGAAGTTACTGAAGAAAACGCTCCACGTATTGGTGTGGCTATTGGTTCCGGCATTGGTGGTCTAGGTCTTATTGAAGCTAACCATCAGGCTCTGATGGAAAAAGGTCCGCGCAAAATCAGCCCGTTCTTTGTTCCTTCAACGATTGTAAACATGATCGCTGGCCACATGTCTATCATGCATGGTCTTCGTGGTCCAAACATCGCTATTTCTACGGCATGTACTACTGGCCTTCATAATATTGGCCATGCTGCGCGTATGATTGCTTACGGCGATGCAGATGCAATGCTAGCTGGTGGTGCAGAAAAAGCATCAACTCCGCTAGGTATGGGTGGTTTTGCCGCGGCAAAAGCGCTATCAACTCGAAATGATGATCCTCAAGCAGCATCTCGCCCATGGGATAAAGACCGTGACGGTTTCGTTCTTGGTGACGGTGCCGGTATGATGATGCTTGAAGAATATGAGCATGCTAAAGCACGCGGTGCGAAAATTTATGCAGAGCTAGTTGGTTTTGGTATGAGTGGCGATGCTTACCACATGACATCACCAAGTGCTGACGGTTCTGGTGGCGCACTAGCGATGGAAGCTGCGATCCGCGATGCTGGCATCAATGCAGAAGAAATTGGCTATGTTAATGCTCACGGTACTTCAACACCTGCGGGTGATGTTGCTGAAACACTTGGCATTAAGCGTGCTATGGGCTCAGCAGCGGATAAAGTAATGGTTTCTTCTACTAAATCAATGACTGGACACCTGCTTGGTGCTGCTGGTTCTGTAGAATCTATCATTACGGCAATGACGCTGGTTGATCAGGTTGTTCCACCAACAATCAACCTAGACAACCCAGATGAAGGCTGTGACCTGGATTATGTTCCAGGTGAAGCTCGCCAAGTTGAACTTGAGTACGCACTGTGTAACTCGTTTGGTTTTGGTGGTACTAACGGCTCGTTGCTATTCAAGAAAATCTAACGATAACCTGTTATCATTGAACGGCCCGGTGTTTTTGCACCGGGCCGTTTTTTTATTTGCCATACCAAACGGAATCCTTATTTGGCTTAGCTGCAAGATTGAGAGGTACTGAGGGCTGTTCAGTTTGGTATTAGTTTTGAGTGATATAGGGATGATACTGGTAAACGGCTTCGCGCAATCTACAGTGTCCGTTACAGATCGCGCCATGCAGTATGGTGACGGTTGTTTTTCGACGATTCTTGTTGAGCAGGGTAAGCCCAGGCTTTGGTCTTTGCATCTTCAACGATTGAAAAAGAATGTAGTGGCTTTTAATGTTGCCGAACCAGATTGGCAGCAGTTGACTGAGCAGGTTCATCAACTCGCAGCCCGTTATCCGGGCAAAGGTGGTGTCAAAGTCTTGATAAGTCGCGGTGCGGGCGGGCGAGGGTACAGCCCTACAGGATGCGCTTCCACCCAAGTCATTGTGTCCGATTTTGCTTGGCCGCCCCACTATGAGCAATGGCAGCAGCAGGGGATCCCCCTCGGCGTTTGTCAGCAGCGTTTGGGGCTGTCGCCGATGCTGGCCGGTTTCAAGCACCTTAACCGACTGGAGCAAGTGTTGCTTAAACAGGAAATCGAGCATAATAACTGGCTCGATGCCGTGGCCCTGGATGTTGAAGGCAATGTTATTGAAGCGTCGGCCTCAAACATCTTTTGGCGTAAGGGGAATACGCTTTATACGCCGGAATTGGATATGTCAGGTGTTCACGGGGTGATGCGCGCACATATTATAGAGTTGATTGTCGGCACTGGTTATTGTTTAGAGTTTGTCAAAAATCCGCTTGATGTATTGCTTTGCGCAGATGAAGTCTTTATTACTAATGCCCTGATGGCGTTAGTGCCTGTAACAGAAATAAACGGAATTCGATTTACAGCGCGCAGTGCGCTGAATGCATTAAACAAGAGGTTGTACACGTGCTAAAAAAGTTGGTAATAGCAGTTGTTTTGATGGGGTTGATTGCTGCTGGAGGGCTGGGATGGTCGTATCAGCAGGTGAAGGCATCACTCCAGCAACCGGTTAGTAATGAAACTGCAGTATTTATTACGGTAAATCCAGGGACCAGTTTTCGTGGTCTGTTGAACCAGCTTGCTGAAAAGCAGATCGTACCGGCATCGAAATGGACCCGCTGGATCTACCGCTTAGAGCCTGAATTAACTCATATTAAAACGGGTACATATCAAATTCCCAATACTGGCACGCTGCGTGATGTACTGGGGCTGATTGCCTCCGGAAAAGAGCACCAGTTTGCCATTACTCTAGTCGAGGGGGATCGCTTTGTCGATTGGTTGACCCAGCTGAGTGCGGCTCCTGAGATTATTCATCAGACAGAAGGGATGACCGAGGCAGAAATTGCCGAGGCGATTGGTGCTGAGCTTACTAAGCTGGAAGGTTATCTATTACCAGAGACCTATCACTATACTGCAGGAACGACAGACCTTGAGCTCCTTAAGCGCGCATATCGCCAGATGGTTAGCTTGCTTGATTCTGCTTGGGATGGACGTGATCAGGCGATACCGCTGAAGAATCCGTATGAAGCGCTGATCATGGCGTCAATTATCGAAAAAGAAACGGCTGTTGATAACGAGCGTACCGTGGTCTCGTCGGTATTTATGAATCGCCTCAATAAAGGGATGCGGCTCCAGACCGATCCTACAGTAATTTACGGGATGGGTGACAAGTACGATGGCAATATTCGCAAGCGTGACCTGCGTACCCCGACTCCTTATAACACCTATACCATTTTCGGGTTGCCACCGACACCCATCGCCATGCCGAGCAAGGCGTCGGTGCTGGCTGCGGTAAAACCCGAGAACAGCGGTTACTACTATTTCGTGGCTGATGGCAAAGGCGGCCATAAATTTTCGAAAACACTTAGCGAGCACAATCGTGCTGTTCGTGCATATCTAAGAACACTAAAGAAAAAATGATGACTGGTAAATTTATCGTAATTGAAGGCCTTGAAGGGGCAGGTAAAAGTACGGCGATCAAGCAAGTGGCAAGCGTATTGGCAGAGCACGGGATTGAAAGCCCTGAGCTGACACGCGAGCCGGGGGGGACCCCGCTGGCTGAGCAAATGAGGGCTTTGGTCAAGGAAGGGCATCCAGACGAGCCTCTGACGGATATGGCTGAGTTGTTGCTGTTGTATGCCGCTCGTATCCAGTTGGTCGACAATGTCATTAAGCCTGCATTAGCTGAGGGGCGTTGGGTGGTAGGAGATCGCCACGATATGTCATCTCAGGCTTATCAAGGCGGCGGCCGTGGCTTTGATACCGCGCTGATGGAAAACTTGCGAGATACTGTTCTTGGTGATTTTCGCCCTGATTTTACGCTCTACATGGATATTGACCCGGTACTCGGTCTTGAACGCGCCCGCGGACGAGGTGAGCTTGACCGTATAGAGCAGATGAATATCGACTTCTTCCACCGTGCTCGTGCTCGTTTCCTGGAGTTGTCAGAAAACGACCCGCGCGTTGTCATCATTGATGCGAGTCAGCCTCTGGAGGCGGTAACAGCCGATATTACTCGTGCGCTGACGACTTGGTTGGAGCAGCAATAATATGCTTTATCCATGGCAGCAAACCTTATGGCAGAACTGGCAGCAGTTGCTGAGTCAGGGACGCCTGCATCATGCGATATTATTGCTTGCGGCAAAAGGCAGCGGACGGGAGGAATTGGCAAAGCAATTAGCGCAAACTGTCTTATGCCAGAACTGTGATACGGAGCCTTGCGGTGTGTGTCATAGCTGTCAGCTGTTTGCTGCGCAAACCCATCCTGACTTCCATCACGTAGCTCCGCTAGAGGAAGGAAAGCAGATTGGTGTCGATGCGATTCGTCAGTGCAATCGCTGGGCGGTGGAAACATCACAATTGGCCGGGCAGCGGGTGATTATGATTGAGCATGCCGATGCCTTAGGCGAAGCCGCAGCTAACGCTTTGCTAAAAACGCTGGAAGAGCCGCCCTCTGGCTGTCAGTTTATTTTGACAGCCCAGTCGCTGGACAGTCTATTACCGACAATCAACAGCCGTTGCAATAAATGGCGGCTCGCCGTTCCTGATGAGCAGGAAACGCGGCGTTGGGTCGAAAAACAGATGATGCAGAGCGTCAAACTGGAGTCTGTACGCCTAAACGGTGGGGCTCCATTGGCCACACAGCAGTTTATTGAACAGGGGCAGGATATCCGCCACGGTAACTTATTAGAAGCCTTTAGCCGCTTTCTACAGCCGCCGTTTACCGGTATTTATGATATTGCAGCACTATGTACCAAGGAAGGAATTATCAGCCTAAAATGGCTCAGTTACTTCCTGGTCGATTGTATTAAACTTCAACAGGGCGCCGCTGCACACTTAGTTCATCGCGAATCGTTAGATAAGGTACAGGCCGTTGCTTCTCAGGTGACCCCTGCCGTGCTTATGACCCAGGTACGTAAAGCCAACGAGTTGCACAAGAAGTTAGAAAAGCATACTGGCTTAAATGAAGAGTTGCTGATTGTAGAGTGGCTGACTGGCTTCATTGCCCATTAATTTTGATAAGTAAAATTGAGGAATAAATCGTGTTAGTTGATTCACATTGTCACCTGGATAAATTGGATTACGAGAAGCTTCATACAGGGATTGATGATGTGTTGGCCAAAGCCAAAGCTCGCGGCGTTGAGTACTTCCTGTCTGTTGGTGTAACGCTTAAAAGCTTTCCGGCTATGATGGAAATGATTGAGCCACACGCAAATGTATTTGCTTCTTGTGGGGTTCACCCTCTAGATATTGAGGAAGGGTTCGACTTTGAACAACTCAAAGCCTATGCCCAGCATGAGCGTGTGGTTGCAATTGGCGAAACTGGGCTGGACTACCATTATCAGCCGGAGTTGGCTGAAAAGCAGCAAGAGATTTTCCGTCAGCAAGTCCGTTTGGCGGTCGAATTGAATAAACCGTTGATCATCCATACTCGTATGGCGCGTAACGATACCATGCGTATTCTGCGTGAAGAAGGTGCTGAAAAGTGCGGCGGTGTATTACACTGCTTTACCGAAAGTCTAGAAATGGCCCAAGAAGCAATAGAACTTGGATTTTATATTTCAATTTCGGGGATTGTCACTTTCAATAAAGCGAGTGAGTTGAAACATGTTGTCAGTAGCTTACCGCTTGAACGTTTGCTTGTTGAAACCGATTCACCTTATTTAGCCCCGATCCCGTACCGAGGCAAACAAAACCAACCAGCGTATGTGCGTGAAGTCGCTGAATATATTGCGCTGTTAAAAGGTGTATCTGTTGAAGAGGTGGAAGAAATTACTACAAATAACTTCTTCAACCTTTTTTCGCGATCGAAACGCTAATTGATAAAAAAGAGGAGCGAAAGCTCCTTTTTTTATATCTCAAATCCGCAAGCTTCAACTTATTCAGCAATTATTCAAATAAAATCTTATACTTGCTCGCTGTTTATACAAAATCTGCGGGATGTAATTTTGTAACGTTAAGTAACTTTGCTTACAAAACTGAAAGGAAGTTACAATTCTCGCGACGGTGGCCAAGTTTGCAATATATTCATTAATATCAATGCTTTATGTGGTTATGGTGGCGTGTTTCATAAAAAGTGTGACTGTGATCTATATTTGGTTTTGAAATTAAATTTCATACGTCGTTGGCATTATTGATAGTCATCAAGTTATATTTAATGCTGCATCTTATACTTATGCAGTAATAAAAAAGAAAGTGGTGCTAGCATTATGACTACGGGGGTAGGTCGCTTGCATTGACTTGAAATCTAATTAAAACATCTCACTCAGGAGCACAATATGTTTAAGAACCTTTTTGCTAACCTGCAGAAAGTCGGTAAGGCGCTTATGTTGCCTGTATCGGTTCTGCCGGTAGCAGGTATTCTGCTGGGGGTTGGTGCAGCTAACTTTAGCTGGCTACCAGACGTTGTTTCTCAAATTATGGAACAAGCGGGTGGTTCTGTATTTGGTCAAATGCCACTACTGTTCGCAGTTGGTGTAGCACTAGGCTTTACAAATAACGATGGTGTAGCGGGTCTGGCTGCTATCGTTGGTTACGGTATCATGGCTGCAACACTTGCTGTAATGGCAAGCGTGATGGGCGTAGATAAAATCGACACTGGTGTACTTGGTGGTATCCTGGTTGGTGGTGTTGCTGCCTGGGCCTTCAATCGTTTCTTCCGTATCCAGCTTCCTGATTACCTAGGTTTCTTTGCGGGTAAGCGTTTCGTACCAATTATGACAGGTTTCTGTGCGATCGCATTGGCTGTTGTTCTTTCTATCGTATGGCCACCAATTGGTGCTGGCATTGCGGCGTTCTCTGATTGGGCTGCACACCAGAACCCAACGTTGGCTTTCGGTATTTACGGTATCGTTGAACGTTCTTTAATTCCATTTGGTCTGCACCACGTTTGGAACGTGCCGTTCTTCTTCGAAGCGGGTAGCTGTATCAATGCTGCGGGTGAAGCTCGTAACGGTGTTCTTACTTGTTACCTGGAAGCGAATGAAGCGACACGTCTTGCTGGTAATGGCTTTGGCCAGCTAGCGGGTGGTTACATGTTCAAGATGTACGGCCTGCCTGCTGCTGCTATTGCTATCTGGCACTCAGCAAAACCTGAGAACCGCGCGAAAGTTGGCGGTATCATGATTTCTGCGGCACTAACGTCATTCCTAACTGGTATTACTGAACCAATTGAATTCTCATTCATGTTCGTGGCACCCGTTCTGTACGGAATTCACGCACTTCTAGCCGGTTCTGCATTCGTGATGACGAACATGCTAGGCATGGTACACGGTACGTCGTTCTCTCACGGCTTCATCGATTTTGTTGTTCTGTCTGCGAACTCTCAGAAGCTATGGTTATTCCCGTTCATGGGCCTAATCTATGCGGCTATCTACTACGCAGTGTTCCGTACTGTTATCGCGAAGCTTGACCTTAAAACGCCTGGTCGTGAAGATGAGGAAGAGGAAGGTGCAGCAGCCGCAACGGGATCTGAGCTGGCGAAAGAGCTAGTAATGGCATTCGGTGGCAAAGACAACATTACAGGTCTTGATGCTTGTATTACCCGTCTACGTGTTGCTGTGGCAAGCGTTGATAAGGTTGATCAAGATAAACTGAAGAAACTAGGTGCGGCCGGTGTGGTTGTGGCTGGTGGCGGTGTTCAGGCTATCTTTGGTACTAAGTCTGACAACCTGAAATCTGATATGGATGAGTGGATCCGTAATAACTAATACGGCCATTACTCTATAAATTGAAAAGGGAAGCTTCGGCTTCCCTTTTTTTGTAGCATAATTTTGCTCTATTTCTTCGGCGTATACGCTGACGGGTACAAAAAAGCAGGTACAAAAATGGTGATTAAGTGCAGATTGAATAAGAGCGAATACGGGATTTATCTCATACGACAAGCTGTTTACAAATCAGTGTTGTTGAGTGAGAAGCGGTTTTATTAAACCTGATAACTGCAGTTAACGCGAAGATATAACTAATAACGCCGGATGTAATGTCCAGCGTTGTTATTCCATATGGTGTATTAAGCACGCTTGGCTTCGATACGCTTTTATTCCGGCCCTAGTGCGCGGATCTCGCCACTAACTTCGATCACGATCGCGGCGTCCTTCAACCCGGTAGGCAAGTGCGCCCAGAGGCCAGGCTGAGGGCTCTGCAGGAAGATCTTGATGCAGGGCTGCCCCTGATACACCCCCTCGCCGACGGCCACTACCCCGGGCAGCGCCATCAGTTGCTCGCTATAGGCTTGTAACAGCCTACTCACCTCGGGTTGAGTCATCGTTTCCTCCGTAAGCCGCTCAGTCGATCCTGTCACGCTGGTCAACAGGGCGGCCATCAAGGCCATTATGGCTCGCAATCGTCTCAAGTATCTCAACGCTAATCGCCATCAATCGAGACATTAAAAGCACCGAGTACGGCGCCTATGGGATTGGCAATTGTCACAGAGGAGCTACCAGCAAACAGCAACCCCACCGGCTTTCTCATATTTGTACCTTTTTCCACCACTACAAGTGAGCCCGAATCGCCGCCGGCGCTGAAACCTCCTCCGCTGACCACGATTTGATCAATGAAGCGGGCTACACCAGTACTATATCCTACGTTCACCGTGGCATTGATGGCGCTAATGCGTCCCTTGGTCAGCCCCGTGGTACGGCCATATTTCATCACCCTCATATTGATAGAAGGCGCAATAGTCATGGATTGCGGCGTACCGTAGCCATCGCTGGGGGTCGCATTCCCCAGAAGCTCGGTCGTGGTCGAGGCGATCGCAGCATCAACTCTATTGATTGCGCTGGTCGAGAATTCGATAGTCACAAAAGCAGCCAAATCACCAATATAGTCAGTATCCTCAGGGGGGAGTAGTTTGCCTCCATCAAAGGCGCCGGGCTGGATCACCTCATCACCTAGACTTGCTAGATTCTCATCAGCGTAGACATGGTTGTTGCTGAGCGCATAAATATTAGTACCGCTAATGACTCTTGCGCCAATAGTGCCTGCGGTAATAGCTGGATGCCCGGTGGTAACGCCAATCGGCACCGGCCGGGGAAAGCGAACTGTGGGATCCACCGCACCATCTTCGCTATCAGCACCTCCGTCCCCTCTGTTATGGCCAGGTCTATGATGACGACTATAGATTTTTCCCGTGACCATCATCGCTACTGGCACACCATCGAGACGCTCGGGCAGCCCACCCACGGCTGGAGATTCAACCAAAATCTTGATCACCGGCACCCCGTCACCACGCAGGCCCACGGCGGTGCCAACCACCCCCTCTTGCAGCATTAACACATCAGTATGTCGTTCTTGTACCTCAATGGCGCGAGCCAAACCTGGAGGCTCAACCGGAGGGCCTCCCCAAGCGATTGAGGAGCCAAAAACAATACCCAACAGCAACGTTAAAATCCAATGTAAACGTTTAGATAACATTTTTTGTTCTCCCTCTGTTATGAGCACTATTGATAGTTTGAAAAACTGCTTTATCAATGTTCACATAGGTATTCAGTCTAGGAGTTGGTCACTATACGTGCAATTTTCTTATTCTGTTTAACGTCGGATTGATGAAAATACTAAGTTATGGTTTTGAAGCTTTCTATGTTGCCGAATATCCGAAACTCCTAGTTGTGCTGAACAATCGGTAATAGCGTTGAATTAGTGCGATGTTGCAGAGATACTCTGACCGTGATGATGGTTGATGAGACTATGAAGGAGTACGGACTTCAAGTTTCAAGGTTCGTAGAATCTGCCCTGCAGGACCTAAAGCGACAGAAAGAACAGCATTAAAATCGGTACTAATAGGCTGAGGATAAACCCGCTAACAATGGCAATCGGTACACAGCGAATTCCGCCGCTGTTCTGAATCACCGGCAGGGTGAAATCCATTGCTGTTGCCCCTGCATAACCAATGGCTGTATTGGGATAACGGCTGATCATTACAGGAATAAGGCTCAAGGCAATGAGCTCACGTAGTAATTCATTTAGAAATGCCGCCCCACCATAAATGGGTCCGAGTCCATCTCCCATCAGGATACCTGCAAGCGAGTACCAACCAAAGCCCGAGGCCATAGCGAGGCCATGAGTCACCGGGATGCCGAGAATTGTAGCCGCAATGATCCCGCCAGGTAGAGAGGTCGCTACAATAACCAGCGCAATGGTAATCCCTTTCTTGTTGAGCAGGATTTGGCGTAAGGTCATGCCGCTGTTGCGAAGCTGAATACCGATCAAGAAAAGCAGGATGAGCAAAATGACTTCGCTGGCTTGATCGACCCAGTGAAGATCTAGGCCTGATACCAAGCCAACCACTAGTCCGCCAGCGACAACTAATACTAGCTTGACCGACTCCATCATCATTTTCATGAATGGGAGTTGGCGATGATCTTGGCTGGTGTCAGTTGGCCAGAGTTTATCTATAAGCGGTAATGCAAGTAGGTTACATGCGCTGATAGAGATAAAAAAGACGCTGGTATAGAGAATGATCTGGTTAAGGTTCTGCCCTAGGTTATCCAATCCTGCGAGACTTAGCCCCATTAAAGTCAGTATCACCAATACCAAACGGCTCGTCTGGGTGTTGATGAAATCCAGTACTTGCGCTTTGTGCACCGGGATCAGGTAACCGATCACAAGCGGCAGGAAGATATATAGCATTCCCGAAAACATGTGTGTCCTTACAACAATAAAATAAGTGTAATGCGGAGCCTATGCAGTAAAGTGATTTGAGGTGAAAGGCATGTTATACCAATTCCATTAATTTACTCTCGCTGAACTAAGCAGATAATTAGTGGGCTTGGTATTTATCAACCTCAATACTTAGTAAATCCAGCGGAATAAGCTGCCACTCGTCCATGAGCTAAGCAGCTTATCAGTATTAATCTGATAGGGTCAATACAACGGCTTAGCTAATGTTTGGTGTGGTCAGCTTAGTACCTAATTGGGAATTAAAAGCCGCTGTCCTTAATGACATTTCGGATCTGAGAGTTAAACTCGGCTTCGGGTAGGTTGGTTAATTCGTACATCACTTCGGCTCCAGCCAGATCGAGCTCAACATGATGCTCATCTATTGCTTCGTCATTACTTTTGAACAATAAAAGATGATTGGCCATTCGTGCTATATCGAGATAGCTTGTATTTGGGCGTTGGCCGCGATAAGGCAGCTCTGTATTACTGGCGACTTCAAGGTAGTCATCATCAAATCCCCAGTGTTTTAGGATTAACAAACTCGCTTCCTGGCAGCAGTGCTCGAAGACATACTTGGCAATTTCTATATCAAGGTAGTTACCGTTGTCTAGATAGGTTTGGTATTCGTTGACTAAACTAAATAACCCTATATCGGCAAATAGGCCTGCAAGTAATGACTTCTCCTGCTCAATTGCTGCTGGAGACTCAGGATGATTGATTAACCCCTGACTCACCATTGCCATGGTGGCAGCTAGCTGTCGTGAACGAATAGCACTTTGAAGTAATAGGTTATTGCATTCAGTGCTAAAGTTACTCGAGTTTTTCAGCTCTTCAATGGCCCTGGCAGTAATAATATCGCGGACACGTAAAATGCCTAGGCGGCTGACTGCGGTCTGGATGTCATTACAGATGACATTACGCCGATTAAACATCATGGTATTGGAGATTGTGACAATGGAAGCTGCCATGCCTGGGTCATCGAGCAGTAAATTGGCAACATCACGAATGGTTGTATCTTCTGCATTACACATGGCGTGAAGTTTGACGAGAACATCGGGAATAGGAGGTAGCGTCAGCCGATTTTGCTTGACGGCGTCTTTTACAAGGGAGCAGAACTCAGACTCTAGCCCTTTGACGATTTTTTCATTTTCAGGTTTAAGCCAAAAAAAAGATACGTGTGCCATTACAACTACTAACTTGAAATCGATGCCTGTATTCTAGCCTGAGCGATGTCTTATAGACAGGAATAGAATCTAAAATAAACACAAATAGTTTATATAAGCAGTATTTATACCAGTTCAGGGATGGGGAGTTCATCATTGTCTAGTAACTTGAGCAGGAAACGTACGGTCAGTTTGATACTTTCCTGAGTAATGAGTAGCTGTTTGTACTGTACTTCAAGAGGCAGAATTTCAACCCAGCGTTGGCTGACCCAAGTGATATCGTCATAGGAAGGGGTTGGGTATAGTGAGCCTATTTCTGGCATCGTTGCATAAAACAGTTTGAGTTTTTCAGCCAAACAGAGAGTGCTCTCATCTATCGGCTCTGTTAACCAGTTGGGATACAGTAGGTAGTCTGCGTACAATAGGCCATCTTCTTCTATCCTGATGGCAATTAAGCGTACCTTTTGTTTACCTTCAAGAATAACACTTAGCAAGCCATTACCGGCATTATTGAAGTCAATGACTTCAGCCTCTGTTGCTATCGCGGGAATTTTCTTTATTTCATCATGCTCTTCCCCCTCATTAAGCATACAAAGGGCAAAGCTCCGTTCGGCCTTCAGTGATTGCTTGATCATGCGGAGATACTTTTCTTCAGCTATTGTAACTTCTAGCCGCCCACCAGGAAGAAGATGGTGGGATGACGGAAATAGTGCCATGCCTGACATGATATACCCTCCACTCATTATTTATAACCATAGTCGCCACTGATAAGAATAACGATAGCTTGGTGGCGAATTCTCTCACGGCTTTTGGGATGTTATACGCAAAAAAATATGGTCAACTTTTGCCCCTTTTTACTTATTTCGCTTCTAATAATATGCCTCAAATCTCAAAACCAAGTGTTCGCTGTTTCATATGTGGAAATTATGAATTTGATGTGTCATTGTCAATTTGTTGACGCTTTTTTGTTTGGCGTTACTGGAGAGAAAACGACCAATAACGTTTTGCGGGGGAAAATGTAGTGCGATCGATCAAGGATGACCTATTTAATTATCTACGCGAATTTGGCAATTACGAGAAACGTTCAATGTTTGGTGGAACAGGCGTTTTTATTAACAATGCCATGTATGCCATTTTAACTGATCAATCGATGTTTCTGCGCGGTGGTGAACAGCTTGATAAAAAACTGGTTTTGCTCGAGTGCAGTAAGTTTAAACACATAAAACGCAGTACCACGGCAGTTGTAAATTACTATGACGTAACACACCTGTTCCTACACAATAGAACTCAATGCGATGAGTTAATAAAAGAATCCATTCAGATTTCTCAGAAGGAGAAAGCGTTCAAATCCTCAGAACAGAGCAAGCGTCTACGAGATTTACCGAATATGCGTTTAACTCTTGAACGTATGGTTAAGAAGGCGGGTATTCCGGATGTTAGCAGCTTTATTTCTTTAGGGGCGGCTGAAGTCTACCGTAAGGTACGTAACTCACATGGCAAGGATGTTGATCTGAAATTGCTGTGGATGTTTGCTGGCGCAATTGATGGTTGCCACTGGACCTTGCTTAAAGATGACCATAAAAAACGATTATTAAGGGCTATTGAAACGTAGAGATCGCTTTTTGCCAGTTGGTAGTTTTTGGCCGTCATATTTTGGTGGCCTTTTTTGTGGCAATAGCAATCGGAAGAAGTTAGTGGGTTTAATCAGCAAGAATGATCAAATAGTTAAGCATATTGGTATAAAATGGCTTTAATTTCGTGACTTTATATTAAGGCAATATGCGACTACCTAGACTGACAGGCCCGGTTCTTTCCGGGTTACATTGTTTCTTGATTGCTGCTGACCAAATGAGCTTTACCCGAGCTGCCGAGGTTTTGTGCCTTACTCAAAGTGCTGTCAGCCATAAAATTAAAAACCTTGAGGAAAGTCTTGGGGTGCAACTTTTTATCCGGCAGCCTAGGAAGTTAACGCTGACTGAGGAAGGTAAACGCCTTCAAGCCGTTGTTGCGCATAATTTTGGTGATATCGCACACGAGATCAGAGACCTGAAGACGCTTGAACTCAGTGGTGATTTCAATATTGCTGTGCCGCCTACGTTTGCCCAGACCTGGTTATTGCCGAGGTTGAAACACTTCATCGATAAATATCCGGCTTTACGGTTTCACCTTCGTACCCGAAATGAACTGGTCGATTTTCAAACTGAAACGTTTGATTGTGCGATTTACTTCGGTCACGGTAAATATCCGGGGCTACATTCGGAAAAGTTGATGGATGAGAGCATGCTGCCGGTCTGCAGCCATGAATATGCAGTCAGTCATGATCTGTATGGCAAGCCGGAAAAATTGAGCGCTTGCCTGTTGCTTCACGATGCGGCCCCATGGGCAAGAGCGGGGCGTAATGATGAATGGCAGTACTGGGCGCAGCGCCATGGTGTTGTGCTGCCTGAAGCCGGCTGTACTTTCGACCGTTCAGACTTGGCATTGCAGGCTGCCGAGCGCGGTATCGGTGTTGCGATGGGACGGCTGTCCTTTATCGCCGAGCAGCTAGATACTGAGCGATTAGTAGCGCCTTTTGAAATGTCGGTATTATCGCCGCTGAGCTATTACATTGTGTATCGCCGGGAAATGGCGTCATCGCCTAGAATCGAGGCGTTTCTTGACTGGCTAAAAGTTGAAATAAAAACCAGCAGCTGAGCAATGATGAGTAGCTAATTTGGTGTTTGGCTGCACCCCTAGGGATGCAGCCGTGGTAGCCTGTGTTCAAGCTCTGATTAGTACTTGAAGCGAGTGGTCAGCATCAGCTGATCACCGTAGATCTCATTGAATCGGCCCTGAACGCCAATTGAGAACAGCTCAGTTGCATGGAAGCGTCCGTATACTGTGCCAATTGTTTTTTCATGATCATCGATATTCAGATGTCCGATTTGGCCGCCAACTTCTAGTTGAGGACCAAGCCACTGGCGTACGCCAATATTGACTTCCATACCTAACTTGCCGCCAGAGCTGTCAAATTCACCTTTGTTCTTGGCATTTCTTACTTTGATCTCACCCGTAATATCAGCCCAGTTGTTAACAGGAGCATGAAAGCCAACCCCTAGGGCAGCATCCCAGTCGCTGTCGAACTCGGAATCAACATGACCCGTCAGGTGGGCGTTGGGGTGAATTGATTTACTAAAGCCAGCACCATAGGTTAGTGGGCTAATACCAATACGCGCTTCAGCGTAATCGTAACTAAAATTACTCATCGTATTCGCTGAGTTAGCATGAGCGGCTGAAATAGATGCCAAGATAATGCCTGTGGCAAGAAGTGTTTTACGCATGAAAATTAGTCCATGGAGCCAAAAATATCCGGTTATTTTAATGGACAAACTTGACCAATCATAGATTTTTACTGCACTTAGTTGCTATTTAGCCGGACAGCAGAGTAAAAATGCAGCAATAATCACATAAAAACGTGATCTGAAGCTCGAATATTGTGTCAGACAGGCAGAATAAAGCGGGAGCGCTCTCCCGCAATAAGGGTTATTTGATTAGCTCGTTACCAGAGGCTGTAGCAGCTTCAAAATGGGATATATTACTGAGAGTCGTATCAGCGATATTACCTAAGGCTTCTTCGGTCAGGAAAGCCTGGTGTCCGGTAAACAGCACATTATGGCAAGCAGACAGGCGACGGAAAACGTCATCCTTGATGACGTCATTGGATTTGTCTTCAAAGAACAGATCTTTTTCGTTCTCGTAAACATCAATACCGAGCGAGCCGATTTTGCTATTTTTTAGTGCTTCAATGGCATCTTTGGAGTTCAGCAGTTCACCGCGGCTGGTATTGATGATCATCACGCCATCGCGCATCTTGTCAAAGGCTTCTGCATTGAGCATATGATGGTTTTCCTGTGTCATTGGGCAATGCAGGGTGATCACATCGGCGTGTTGGTAAATGTCATCCAAAGAGGTATAGGTGACACCAAGTTCTAGGGCAATCGGGTTTTCATACGGGTCGTAGGCCAGAATGTTCATTCCTAGCCCTTTGAGAATACGGATTGTGGCAATGCCAATTTTACCGGTACCAATTACCCCGACGGTTTTACCATGAAAGTTAAAACCAGTGAGCCCCTCGAGCGAGAAATTAGCATCACGGGTGCGCTGATAGGCTCGGTGTATTCTACGGTTTAAGCTCAGCATCAGGCCAAGGGTATGCTCGGCTATCGCTTCTGGCGAGTAGGCCGGTACACGGACGACTTGAATGCCCAGCGACCTGGCAGCTTCAAGGTCAACTTTATCAAAGCCGGCACAACGCATGGCGATCAGGCGAACATTGTTGTTGGCAAGTTCTTCGAGAACCGGCTGACTAAGATCATCGTTCACAAAAGCACAAATAGCATCAAACCCATATGCCATGCGGGCTGTTTGCTCAGTGAGGCGAAAGTCAAAAAAAGCTAATTCATGCTGGAAGTGGGTATTGATGAGCTCGAAGGATTTTTGATCGTACTTCTTGGTGCTAAAGACTGCTACTTTCATAAGTCACCTTTTCGGAGAACTGATTATGTGATGAACATAACACTTTTCTATTTCCCCGAAAAGGTTTGTATGACAATTATATGTCTGACAGTGTCAAGCGCTTGTCACTGAGTGCGGTCATGATTCTACTGGTGTCTAGCACCCTAGCCCAAGGCATTAATTCTTTCTCATTATCAATGATATATGTTGTTAGTTGGTCGATTGCAATGTCTTTGAGCTGGTCGCCATCCCACGGTTTGGAGATGTAGTAGTCCAAGCTGGCATTATTGACAGCCTGAACAGTTTCTTCCAATCCGGCTTGTCCGGTCAGCAGGACTTTGCGTGCGCGAGTCGTTTCTGATTGATGCTGTAGCTCGATGAGAAAATCAATCCCAGTTTCACCTGGCATAATATGATCACAAAGGATCAAAGCGAGGGGGATATGATCTGCAATTGCATCGGCGAGTACTTCCTTGGCTTCATCGACAGATTCGGCAGCTTCAAGGATAAAATTCTCTTCAAGGCTGCTAAGATCGTGCAATACACTGTCGAGGACTTCTCTTTCATCATCAACGCATAAGATGAGATATTTGTTCATATGGCCTCCTTTTAAGGGTTCAGCGGAAGTGTCACAATCATCCGGGTAAACTCTCCGGGTTCTGATTCAACCCGAATTGTTCCGTCATGCTGGTGGATGATTTGCTGGCAAACCGACAAACCTATGCCTAGTCCGAAGTTGCCTTCACGTTTGGTGGTGTAATTAAGTTCGAATATTTGTTGTTGTTGTTCGACGGGGATCCCTTTGCCGTTGTCTTCAATCACGATATCAATTGCTTGCTGCTCTGAGCCCGGGGTGTAATGGGTAGAAATATGTATTTCTCCTGGTTCTTCAATGGCATCAAGGGCATTGGAAATCAGGTTGGTCCAGACTTGCTGGAGGGCAATAGGCTGGCAGTGCAGGGCAGGAAGATCCGTATATTCTTTGGTTACATGATGACGCTTCAGCCGATTTTCAAAAATAACCAGAGTATCTTCAAGGCCCTCGTGCAGATCAACGGTGTGGATTGTTTCGTCATCCTGGCGAGCATAGCTTTTCAGGCTTTTGACCAAATCCGCAATTCGTTGGGCACAGACGTTGATTGAACGAAGAAAATTACCCATTTGATAGTAATTGTCCCATTCTGCCATCACTGACTTGAGTTGAGGCTTTTGTGATAATAACCAGGTATCTAGGTGCTCGGAGTTATCAACTCCCATCTGTACCGCCTTGCGGGCGAGTTGGCGATCATCCAGCGTGGATTCAAGTCGTTTAGCACGCTGGCGGGTTTCAGACGTTGACAACGGCCGTGATTTCATCGCTTGCTGGAGAATAAAGTTACCCCGGGTCTGGTTTTCATGGCTTAGCTGCGAGTCTGTGAGCTTGCAAATGATTTGCTTGAGAGTATCGCTGCCGCGCAGGATCGCAGAAACAGGGTTGTTCAGTTCGTGGGCAACCCCGGCGACGAGTTGACCGAGCATGGCCATTTTCTCTTTCTCAACCAGTTGGTGGTAGGCGTCATCGAGTGATTTGAGAGTTTGTTGTAACCGCATTTCGGTTTGGATACTGCCTTGAAGGCGGCGGTTGAAATTGCGTAGTAACAGGTTGGTAAACAGCGGAAGGAGCTCACTGCGCGAATTCATCACTTTATTAAAGAGTTGCCGGTCGAGCTTGATGACATTGGTCGTGCCAAGAGTCACACCGGTCGAGAAAGAAGGCTCTCCGGTCACAAAAGACATACCACCGACCAGGTTCCCGGGGCCGACACGGACAACCTCATGCTTGCAGCCGTGTTCATCTTTTTTATACAGTGCGACTTCCCCTTGAGTGATAAACCACAGAAAGTCGTTTGCTTCTCCTTCCTTGGTTAGCAAGTGGTTTTCGCTATAGATCCGGCAGGCTCGGTCCTCATCGTTGCCGTCAAAGAAGTCATGTAGTGCATCGGCGACCTGGCGGGCAAGGCTGGCGTCATCCAGGTCGTTGGTATGCTGAATAAAACCGGAACGAAAGCTCGACATCTGCCTTTCTATATGGGCATTTAAGATTCGGCGGTGATCCAATATTTGGCTATAGCGCAGCCAGTCTTCCGCTGGATGTTTAAGAACAAAAGTCGTTAGCTCTTTCAGCAGGACCTGATGTAGCTCTTTTTTGTTCCAAGGCTTGGTAAGGCAGTAATGCAAGCGACCTTCATTGACCGCCTGCATGATGGCATCAAGTTGCGGCTTGTCATTCAGCAAAATGGAGCGAGCCTGGCTGGTTACAGGGTATTGATCGAGCTGAACTAAAAAATCTACGCCGTTGTCATTGCCGAGTTCGTTATCACAGATCACCAAAGCGACCCGTTGGTTGTTCTGCTCAATAAACTGCAGAGTGTCATGAGCTTCTTCGATACTGTAGGCATTACAGATGTCGAATAGGGCTGAAAATCCAGCCAAATCTCGGTTTAAGCGCTCAACGACTTCCGGATCGTCATCGAGACAGACAATGGCAAAACTGTTCACCCTCAAATTCCTATTTTATGATGTTATCACTTTAATTGTATAAGAAAGCACCACAAGAGACTGAGATACCGATTACAAACCTTTGGTATTAATAGACTATATGCAACGATTGTTCAGTTTGGTGTGATAAGCTTATAGCCAACTACCTTGAAGTCACTCGGGTAGACTTAATCATCTTTGGAAGCTGGGACACATAATGTTAAAAAAAATTGGTGCTGTTGGTGGTGCTGTGGCAATCGCACTATGCTGGCCATTTGCAACAGGGCAAATTGGTGAGCAAATTTATCTTGATACTGTTGGTAAGTATGAAAACCCTTACCTGACTATCAGCAGTGAAAGCTATGACCGAGGCTATATGACTTCGGATGCTGTGTCCCGAATTGAAATTAAAGATGACTGGAAGCCTGTTTTTGATGACGAAGGCTTACCTACCGTTTGGTATGTCCATCATAAAGTCAGTCACGGGTTTATGGGAGTAACCTCGACCAGCGAGCTGGTGCTGAATGAAGAATTACAACCCGTTGCCGATCAATTGTGGGGTAAAGGGATTTCTCCGATCAGTTTTACTACATCAACGGCTCTGACTCGTAAAACGGACTTTAATATTACGATTCACCCGTTGAACTTCAAAAATGATCAAGGTGCTCAGGCTGACATTAAAGCGTTTGTACTTGAAGGTACTGTTGATGCTAAAGGGGCCGGGGAATTCTATTATCAGTTGCCTGAGGCTACAGTAACCACGACAGCAGATGAAGCGATGGTGATGACCGGGCTTAAAGGTGGTGGTAAAGGTGTACTTGATGGCCAGTTCTGGATTGGTAGCCAGGATTTTACTCTCGAGCATGTCAGCTTCAAAGATTTGATTAACAAGAAAAGTGTCGAAGTCGACAATGTCGCTTTATCAATGAATAATGTGCTGACACAACCGGAGCAGTCGACTGACCAAACAGAGCAGGTACTTACCAATACCAATATGATGAGTATTGATAAGATTGTTTCGCTCGATGGCCACGAATACCGTAACTTTAATTTCAAAGTTGCTTTTTCGGACTTAAATTACCAGGCGATTAGCCGCCTCGGAAATATGGCAGATGATTTTGATCAGCAGATGAGCGAGCAGCAGGCCAAAGACGCTGCGCTGGCACTTGATTTGCTGGTTGCGAAAGGTGTGAAATTTACTATCGAAGATCTGAGTGTTCAGACGCCCAAGGGGGATGTGAAAAGTAATATCAACCTAGTGCTAGCCCCTGGAATTGCACGCGCATCTGAGAATATGGCTCAAATTGCTGAAAAGCTAACGGGTGACATTAATTTGGTTTTACCTATTGAGCTCGTTGAAGCCGATCCTGCACTGCTTGAAAAATCAACGATGATGGAGCAGGGAGGCATTGTCGAAAAAGATGCAGAAAACTATTCACTTCAGATGAAAATTGAAGGGGATAAGATCATTCTTGCCTCAGGCGATCAGCTACCTCTAGCTATGTTATTGATGTTATTTATGTAGCTTATTTAATAACTGAATATACCTATACCCAAACGAGCACCTTGAGGCCGTTTGGATATAAAGACCCGCATTTTCTAATGCGGGTTTTTTATGCCTGCGATCGATGCTGTTTCTTCATAGAACAAAACTATTGATGAAATTGCTTATTTCTATTTAGTATTTTCAAAGAAATCGACGACACTTAATTTAATGGAGCAGGTAGAAAAAGACGAAACAGCCTGTTTTCTTGCATTTATTATCACTTTAGGGGGATGCATGGAATCATTAAAAGTTAGAGATTATATGAATGCGCGCCCGGTTACATTTGATCCCAAGATGTCACTGTCTAAGGCTCTCGATAAATTATTGACCGCTAAGCAAATTGGTGGCCCCGTTATTGATGAAAATAGAAAAGTCGTGGGATTTTTATCTGAACAGGATATGATCCATAAATTATTGAAAGTTGGATACTACTGTCAGGATACCCACACCGTGGGTGAATGTATGCGACCGGATGTACTGACGGTAACACCTGATGATTCAATTATCGAATTGGCAGATACTATGTCGGGTCAGAAACCGAAGATTTATCCGGTTGTTGATCGTGGCCAGCTTGTTGGAGTTATTACCCGCCGGGATGTACTGCAGGCGATCAGTAACCAGATAGTCGATTGTTTCAAACATCCGGTATAAAACAAGCAACTAACGTATACCAGAAAAGGCGCTTTAAGCGCCTTTTTTATTGCGGGAAAATCTCAGATTTGATAGTTATACCGATTGGTATTAAGGGGAATGGATTCGCAGTGGCAGATTTAGAGCAAGAGAAAAAACACCAGCATAACCCCCACGCCAAGTTTGTCACAGGTTCGACGATGAAGCATATTGTGGTGATGTCGGGCACTGGAGCGATCGGTTTAATGGCGTTGTTTCTGGTGGACCTGCTCGACATGTTCTTCATCAGTTTGCTGGGTGAGATTGAACTGGCTGCGGCCATTGGGTTCGCCGGTACCATTGTCTTTTTTTCTACTTCAGTCTCCATAGGGACATCTATCGCGATGGGGGCGTTAGTTTCCCGTGCTCTGGGAGCAAGCAAGCGAGATAAAGCCCGGGTTATTACCGTCAACGTGATGATTTTTGCCTTTATCATTAGTGGGCTACTGGTTTCGTTGATGATCTGGCAGCTACCACACTTGTTGTCGGTGATCGGAGCGGAAGGTCGGGTAGCAGAAGCTGCCTCCGAGTATTTGATGATCTTACTGCCCAGCGCACCAATGATCGCCATATCTATGTCAGCCGGTGCGGCACTTCGTGGTGTGGGGGATGCAAGGCGCTCTATGGTAGCCACATTAATCGGTGGTGCAACTAATGCGGTTCTCGATCCTCTGTTTATTTTTGGCCTGTCAATGGGTGTACAGGGGGCGGCGATTGCCTCGGTTTTCGCCCGTTTGGCGGTTATGTGCTTCTCGTTGCACGCCGTGATTGTGCGCCATAACCTGGTTGCCAGACCCGCCCTCAAGCCTTTTCTTGCATCGTTGCTGCCTGTATCGGGAATTGCTTTTCCAGCAATTCTAACCAACACGGCTACGCCGATTGGCAACGCAATTGTCACCAGTAATATTGCGCAGTATGGCGAGAGCTTTGTTGCCGGTTATGCCGTGATCGGGCGTATCATGCCGGTTAGCTTCGCTCTGGTCTTTTCTTTATCTGGGGCTATTGGGCCTATTATCGGTCAGAATTTTGGTGCTGAACGCTGGGATCGGGTGTTACAGTCACTGCGTAATGCAATGTTGTTTGTTTCTCTCTATTGCGTGCTGGTTTCTATCATATTGTGGTCAGGTCAGAATAGTCTTATTTCCTTCTTTAGCTTGCAGGGAGATGCTGCTGAACTTGTTTCGATCTTTTGTTCGTTTGTCGCAATTACCTTCATTTTTAATGGGGCATTGTTCGTTGCCAATGCGGCATTTAATAATTTGAACCGCCCTACGTGGTCAACGGCACTGAATATGGGTAAAGCGACCATTGGTACCATTCCTTTTGTGATTGTCGGAGGTTATGTCGCCGGTGCTGGTGGGGTACTGATAGGCCAGGCAATAGGCTCGATTGTGTTTGGTATTCTGGGAACCGTAATGGTTACTCGACAGGTAAAAATTATGGCACGGGAACATGAGTTGAAGCAGGCAGAGCTCGAAGTGTTAGAACCGCATGTTCCGCTGACACCGTTCTGTTCGTCTCGAACTTATATGGGACAGGAAGATGCACTGGATGAGCAGCTGCTCCCTGAAACAAAATAGCGTTATAAGCGAAAATTCACTTTCTGGGCTGGTGATGGCCCAGTTGAAAAATTAGTTACATTTCACTTGTTTATTGATCCAATTCGAAGAAATCCCCCCTTATAGTTCGCATAATACATACCACTAAAGAGTTGTATACCCAAACGGTTCCATGGCACGGATCTCGGCTGCATTCTCGGTATCATCAGGGAGCTATATCGATGGCAGCATAGTAGAGCCGTTTGGGTATATACCTACCACGCAAGTAGGACATCTTGCAGTAGGACTTTATGTCTGTTGTCGTTTCTTCCGACTAATAAAAGCTTCGGAATATCACAAAGGATGAATACAGCCATGAGGGAACAATTTTTTTGTTTTAAGGGAATAACCACGTCATGCGTCAATACATAAGGTACATTGTACCGATTCTGATACCTCTCCTGATATTAATCTTGCCGGCGTCGGCATTTCCGGTCGAAGGTCTAACCGTGATCCAGCAGCGAGTGATAGCCATTTTCCTGCTTGCAGCTTTGTGCTGGGTATTGGAGCCTATCCCGATTTATGCCACCTCTGTGGTGATCATCGTACTGGAGCTGCTGCTACTGTCCAATAAGGGGCTCTATTTGTTCAGGCAGGCTGAGGGGCAGCCTCATTTCGGTGAATTACTGACGTATAGCGATATCATGGCGACGTTTGCCAGCCCAATTATCATGCTGTTCCTTGGTGGTTTCTTTCTCGCGATGGCAGCGACCAAATATCGTCTGGATGTGAACTTGGCGCGGGTGTTGCTGAAGCCATTTGGCACCCAGCCTAAGTACGTCATGTTCGGTTTGATGCTGATCACTGCAATCTTCTCTATGTTTATGTCGAATACCGCGACAACGGCGATGATGCTATCGATATTGGCACCCGTTATCGCGCTATTTGGAGCTAAAGACCCGGGTAAAATTGCCTTTGCGCTATGTATTCCGGTGGCAGCTAATATTGGCGGTATCGGCACCCCAATCGGAACACCACCGAATGCCATCGCCCTGAAGTACCTGACCGGCGAGAACCTGATCACCTTTGGCGAGTGGATGTTTTTCGGGGTGCCTTTCGTTGCCGTACTGCTGGTTTTCGCCTGGGTACTGATCAATATGCTGTATCCGGCCAAGCAGGAAAAAATCGAGCTGACAATCAAAGGTAAGTTTCTTAAAACGCCTAAGGCTATGACGGTTTACATTACTTTCGCCCTGACCATTATTCTGTGGTTGATGGGCTCATCGCATGGAATGAACTCCTATACCGTTGCACTCATCCCGGTGGCTGTTTTCTCCTTAACCGGCATTATCAACAAGGAAGATCTGAAAAAAATCTCCTGGGATGTACTCTGGCTAGTCTCTGGCGGTATTGCCCTGGGGTTGGCTCTCGACCAGACGGGCTTGGCGCGGCTGATGGTTCACAGCATTCCATTCGATAGCTATTCACCTTATATCGTTCTTGGCGGTTCAGCACTACTTTGCCTTCTGATGGCTAACTTTATGTCGCATACAGCTACAGCCAACTTACTGATGCCAATCATGGCGGCGCTGGGTACGTCAATGACATCTCTGGTTCCGCTTGGTGGTGAAATCACCCTGATTCTGGTAGTAACGTTCGCCGCATCGCTGGGCATGTCATTGCCAATTAGTACCCCGCCGAATGCACTGGCTCATGCAACAGGCCATGTCGAAAGCAACCAAATGGCACGCGTCGGCGTGATCATTGGTGTGGTGGGGGTGTTATTAAGCTTTGTCATGATCTGGGCATTACACCTCATTGATCATATTTGACAGGAAGCGGAGAACTAATGCATCAACCGAAAGCATTACAGCGCATCATTGATGTCTATTTTCGGGAACCCTCTCGAACTATTGCAGTTAAAGCTGGCACGCAGGTGCTCAAGCAGGATGGTTTTAACGATAAGTTGTACTGGGTGAAGAAGGGAGAGCTTTCTGGTTATCTTTATAACGAAAACAGTGGATTGACGGCAAAAGTATTTAGTGTCGAACAGGGCATGTTTTTCGGTGTGCACAGCTTTTTCGCCCAGACTTTGATGGCATCGACCACGGTTATCGCCGAGAAAGATAGCGAGTTAGCTTGGATTGACCTAGAAACTGAAGCGGTGGAGCCCGAAACATACGGCTCTTTCAGCGAACAGTTTATGCCTGTCATGGTACATGAACTGGCACAGCGTCAGATGCTTACCGGGATGCAGGCACTGGAGAAAGAGAAGGCATTGCAGAAGCTCTATGCTGCAGAGCAGATGACGACATTGGGTCAACTGGCGGCCGGTATTGCTCATGAACTGAACAATGCCGTCGGGGTACTGAGCAGCAAGACCGAAGGGCTACAGAATGCTATCTGCTATTTCTTGGAAGAAAACAAGCCAGAAGTCAGCCCCTATCTTGATCTTGGTATTTGTGACGGCCAGTCATCGACTTCTGCAGAAGTACGAAAACGCGCCAAAGAACTGCAGGAAAAGCATGATTTATGTCGTGACAAAGCCAGACAGCTTGCTCGTGCTCAACCGAAAGGAGAGATCCCGGATCACTGGCTCGAAAACCTTGATGAGGCATTGCAGTACTGGGATATGGGGCGCGATCTGCATGATATGCGCTTAGCGTCGAAGCATGCCGCCAGTATTGTGCGTTCGGTAAAGCAACTTGGCGGCACGGATAATGCTCGGCAGCCGGATCTCGATATCAACGATACGATCCATAAGTCGCTTTCGTTGCTGCAGAGCAATCTCCGTCGGGTCAATGTGGTCTTGCGTCCGGCAGTGCTACCAACAATGACTGCCAGTGCCACCGAGTTGGTGCAGGTGTGGGTGAACATTATCAAAAATGCCTGTGATGCGATGGAAGATACTTCCGAGCCGCAGATAGAGATTATCACCCGACATTCAAAAAACCGCTTGCTCATCACCATCAGTAATAATGGGCCGATGATTGATGAAGCCACGCGGAGAAAAGTTTTTCAGCCAAACTTCACCACCAAAAAAGGAGGGTTGTCGTTTGGTTTAGGACTGGGTCTGTCCATCGTTCAGCGCATTGTCCATAGCTATGGCGGGACGATTGCGCTAAAGAGCGACCCAGAGAAAACCAAATTTCGGATTAAATTGCCAATCGCGTAAGGGATGGTTATGGAAAAGCTAAATATCATCTGTGTAGATGACCAAAGGGAAGTTCTGAGTGCGGTACTGAAGGACTTGTCACCGCTGAATGATTTTTTTCATGTAGAAGATTGTGAATCGGCGGATGAAGCATTGGAACTGATGGACGAGCTGGATGCTGAAGGCGAGTTTGTTGCATTGGTGATCTCGGATCACGTGATGCCGGGGAAAACCGGTGTTGAGCTACTGACGGATATTTCTCAGGATCCACGGTTTGTGAAGACGAAAAAAGTATTGCTGACCGGTCAGGCGACCCACCAAGATACCATTGCGGCCATTAACCGCGCCCGTATCGAGAGCTACTTTGAAAAGCCATGGAAAGCTGATGCACTGCTAACTACGGCGCGCAGCCTGATCACCGAATATGTGTTCGATATGGGGCTCGATTACCAGCCTTGGACCGACATTCTGGATAACAGTGTGGTATTCAGACGCCTTCGCTAGTGCCTGACGCCACAACTTCAGTGTAAGTATGAATGCAGGGACGTTTCTTTCCTGCATTCCCTTTCGTTTTTCCGCAGTTATCTTCCATCCCGGCTCTAAAACTCTAACTCCCAGTACCAATAGTGATCAGATGACCTGTCTATTTGCTGTGCTTGCAAAGGCTTACTACTATCCAAACAGAGCAGGTTTGTAGGGCAACGAAGTTGCAAAGGAGGCTGTATGTTAGAAAATTATCTGGATATTCATCCGGAGGTAGCAACAGCCCTGAACCTAGATAAGCCTGTTGTTGCCCTTGAGTCGACCATCATTTCTCATGGCATGCCCTATCCTCGAAATGTCGATACTGCGCTCAAAGTGGAGCAGGCTGTCAGGGAAAATGGTGCCGTACCTGCAACGATTGGGATTGTAAAAGGTCGACCGAAAGTAGGTATGACCCCAAAGGAAATTGAATCTTTAGGCAAAGCGGGGCAACGGGTAATTAAAACCAGCCGCCGTGATATCCCATTTATTATTACGAGGAAGCTTGACGGAGCAACAACGGTTGCATCGACCATGATCCTGGCGGATATGGCAGGAATAAAGGTATTTGCCACCGGCGGTATTGGTGGTGTTCATCGTGGGGCTCAGCAAAGTTTTGATATCTCGGCAGATTTACTCGAATTGGCTCAGACCGACGTCGCCGTTGTCTGTGCGGGTATCAAATCGATTCTCGATATTGGCCTGACACTGGAATATCTGGAAACACAGGGCGTTCCGGTCGTCGGCTACCAAACGGAGATGTTACCGGCTTTTTATACCCAGGAGAGTGAGTATGGCGTTGATTATCAGCTTGATACACCCGAGCAGATTGCATCGGTAATGAAGACAAAGTGGAAGATGGGGCTGAAGGGGGGAATGGTTATTGCCAATCCGATACCGGTACAATATTCGATGAACAAGGTGGTGATTGATAGCGCCATTGCTGACGCATTGGATGAGATGGAGAAAAAAGGGATCAGCGGTAAGGCTTCAACGCCATTTTTATTGGCAAAAGTAGCCGAGAAAACGGCTGGAGAAAGCTTGAAATCAAATATTGGGCTAGTACTTAACAATGCGAAACTGGCTGCGCAGATTGCTGTGAATTACTCAAAATAAACAGTAATGCATAGCCTCTTTCCACTGTTGTCGAAATATTCTCCCGCCTCATGTATTTTTACTCTTTTCTCCCTTGACCTTAGACCCGACTCCAAGGTTTATAGTTAGTGTATTGGTCATACAAAGCATACCGAGGAGAGCGATCATGTGTGCACAATGCAATAATAAGAAACCACATATTCATTCCGTAAAACCCGCTACGGCATCAGCAACTTCAGTTAAGGTTGAGAGCGGCGCTACTCAGGGCTGTTGCAGTGCGACAACCTGCACTCATATTCAGTCGACAGAATCAGAAAATAACTGTGAGTCCGGCTCCGACGATGACCCCGCGGCCGGTCGACGTCTAATACATTCTTCATCAATTCTCGCTGATAGTGGGGTAAAACCTGCTGTATTCTCAATGACATCAGCATCCTCTGCTCTGCATTCAAAAAAAACGAAGCAATCTTTCAGCCATAGCCTTGATATGAATCACCAAGCGGCGCCTTCTGAGGAGGCGGCCAGTTGTTCAGGAAGTTGTTGCGAATCGGCAGTATTACTAGAAGACGAGCAGGCAGTCGAAGAGGCTTTGAACCAATCAACTCATAGCAAGACCTTGAGCTGGAAAGTACAGAATATGGATTGCCCTAGCTGCGCCAGTAAATTGGAAAAAGCCATATTCAGCATTGTGGGTATTGAAACTGCCAAAGTGATGTTTGCGACACAAAAACTGGTTGTTAGCTGTCGCTCCGAAGACATGGCTGCAACAATTGAACAAAAAGCGAAACAAACAGGATTCCCTTTGGTTTCAGCGCGCAGCAAAGACAGTGAAACGGAAGGAAAGAGCCTTCTACAGCAGAATACTCCCGTCATTATCATCGCATTGATGATGCTGCTGTCTTTCTTGGTAAGCCGGAGTTCGGAAACCTACGGTCTGATTGCATTCACCTTGACGACTCTGCTAGGTCTGCTTCCTATTGTAAAAAAAGCCATTGCGCTTGCTAAAGGTGGAACCCCGTTTTCTATCGAAACCTTGATGAGCGTGGCGGCTATTGGCGCATTGTATCTGGGCGAAACCGCCGAAGCGGCAATGGTCTTATTGCTATTTTTAATTGGTGAACAGCTTGAAGGATATGCCTCCTCCCGTGCCCGGAGTGGTGTTAAGGCCTTAATGGATCTTGTTCCTGAACAGGCAACGGTTATCCATCTTGATGGCAGTAAAACAAAGGTTGCAGCCGAAGATCTTAAGAAAGGAGACATTATTGAGGTTGCACCGGGCGGGCGTTTACCGGCGGACGCGGAATTGCTCAATACCATTGCCAGTTTTGATGAAAGTGCGTTGACCGGTGAATCGGTGCCTGTCGAGCGCCAGCCTGGTGAGCAGGTTATGGCTGGATCCTTGGTCTCGGATAAGGTTGTTCGCCTGAAGATTGTGTCAGAGCAAGGTGAGAACGCCATTGATAGGATTTTGCACCTTATTGAAGATGCAGAGTCCCGCAAAGCTCCGCTAGAACGATTCATGGATCGGTTTAGTCGCTGGTACACTCCGGCGATGATTGTGTTGGCTGCGCTTGTTATCGTCGTGCCGCCTCTGATGTTTGCCCAATCATGGGATGAATGGATTTATAAAGGGTTGACGCTATTGTTGATTGCCTGCCCTTGTGCGCTGGTGATTTCAATACCGGCGGCGATCACTTCGGGACTGGCTGCTGCAGCACGTCGAGGTGCACTGATCAAAGGTGGCGCAACATTAGAGCAGCTCGGCCATATAGAAATGATTGCGTTTGATAAGACCGGTACTCTGACTCAGGGTAAACCTGTAATGACCGATATTGTTAGCTGGGATGGGGACAATAACAAATTACTCCGACAGTCAGCTGCAGTAGAGGCTGGTTCTTTGCACCCGTTAGCTCAGGCCGTCGTCAAGGCTGCCGAGCAGCGTGGTTGGCCGGTAACTGAAGCGGAAGATCGCGAAGCGTTACCAGGACGAGGTATCCAAGGTGTGGTTGATGGCGATACCCTGTTGCTTGCGGCGGCTGATCGTTTGCCAGAATCTGTTGTCCTGAGTGAAGAGCAGCAATCTGATGCTCACCACCTTGAAAGCGAAGGTAAAACATTGGTTGTTGCTGTTAGAAATGGCCTGCCGGTGGGAATGATAGCCTGGCGCGATAACCTTCGTGACGATACCCCAAAAGCAATAAAGAGCCTCAAGGCAATGGGAATCCAGTCTGTGATGCTGACTGGGGACAACCCGAGAGCCGCTGCGGCCATTGCCAAAGAGATCGATATCGACTACCGGGCAGGCTTGCTTCCGGCAGATAAAGTCTCCGAGGTTGAACGGGCTAACCTGAATGCAAAAGTGGCAATGGTTGGTGATGGAATTAACGATGCGCCAGCAATGAAGACGGCTTCTGTAGGGATTGCTATGGGAGGCGGTGCGGATGTTGCGCTTGAAACAGCAGATGCAGCATTGACGCATAACCGAGTGTCCGAGCTGCCGACTATGATAGCCCTATCAAGAGCGACTTTAGTAAACATCCGCCAAAATATCTTTTTGGCGCTGGGACTTAAAGGCGTGTTCTTGGTGACTACCTTGTTTGGTCTAACCGGTTTATGGGTGGCGGTACTGGCTGATAGCGGAGCGACAGCCTTAGTGACGCTTAATGCGCTTAGACTATTGCGCTTCAAAGCCAAAACAGAAGAATAGTGGTCAAAAAGCGGTCGTAAATGGCAAAAAGAGCACCACCAAAGTGGTGCTCTTTTTGTCTTTGTTTTTGTGATACAGAGCATAAGTAATCGATTTTCTGTGATCTACCTCTCTCTTTTGTGAGAAATGAAATTAAGTGTATTTTGATCAATGTGATTACCGTCACTAAAAACTGTGATTCTATCAGCTATCGTTAACGGGTGTTCTGAGAGTACTTATTGCTGAGTACTGCCAAAACAATGATTAATTTTGATGAATAGCCGCTGGCCTCAAACTTCCCTAACGAAGCGGCATACTATAAAAAGGATATGATTATGTCTGACAACACAGTTTTCCATTTAGGCGTAAACAAAGCAGATCTTAACGGCGCAGAGCTAGCAATTATTCCAGGTGATCCAGCACGAGTTGAAAAAATTGCCAACCTAATGGATGAGCCAGAGTTCCTAGCAAGTGCACGTGAATACACTGTTTACCGCGCAAAGCTAGATGGTAAATCTGTTGTTGTTTGTTCTACTGGTATCGGTGGTCCGTCAACATCTATCGCCGTAGAAGAGCTGGCTCAGCTAGGTGTTCATACTTTCCTACGTGTAGGTACAACAGGTGCAATCCAGCCACACATCAATGTGGGTGACATGATCGTATCGACAGGTTCAGTACGTCTAGATGGTGCAAGCCTACACTTTGCTCCAATGGAGTTCCCAGCAGTTGCAGACTTCAGCGTAGCAACAGCAATGAAAGCAGCTTGTGATGCAGACGGCGCGACAGTACACACAGGTGTAACAGCGTCTTCAGATACTTTCTACCCAGGCCAGGAGCGTTACGACACATTCTCTGGCCGCGTAGTACGACGTTTCCAAGGTTCAATGAAAGAATGGCAGGAAATGGGCGTTCTTAACTTTGAAATGGAATCAGCAACACTACTAACCATGTGTGCAAGCTCAGGTCTACGTGCTGGTTGTGTTGCAGGTGTCATCATCAACCGTACTCAGAAAGAAATCCCAGATCACGCGACATTGAAAGAAACTGAAGCGCGTTCTATTAAGGTGGTAGTTGAAGCAGCTCGCCGTATGCTAGCCGAGTAACTGTTACCACTGGTTATTTGCCTCAATCTCATTATCGGGAATGCTCATTTATGGTTATAAACTCCGCGTTCCCTCTTCGAGCTTGAGGCAAATTCCTGCGTGCTAGCGAGCTACTACTTCTTAAACCGATGCCTAGGCATCGGTTTTTTATTGCCTGGGATTTTAGCGTTGGAAGTGCTCATTGATTATCATCAACAGCGCGCTTCCGCCTCGTTCTCCAATAAAATCTCGTCGAGTTTGTATACCATTAACTTTTCTAACCGATGCTCAGGCATCGGCTTTTTATTGTCTGGGTTTTAACGTTGGCAATACTTATTGCACATCATTAACTGCGAGCTGTAGCTTTGTTCTTAAATTTTTCTATTCGACTTATTGTTATTGATGCTTATCTGGTTTGCTTCTATTTGTTTTAACCAATAGATATGGTTGATGTATGAGTTTAGCTTGGATGAAACTATTGGATCTAGCAGTCTCAATTACATTGATATAGCTCTCATTTTTGCCACTTAATCTTTCTACATATTTATTCTCATCCTCTACGTTTTGTTCCCATGTCTGTTTTTTGTGCTTGTTATTGTAACGCACGAGACTTTGAAGAAACCTTGTTTGCATAGCTGTTACATTATTTTTAGTAAAATGTATATTCGAGGTCTTGGTGAGATGATTCTGATTTATTTTCTGTGATGCTACACGAAAAAATTAGTGGCTAAAATTTAGTTTAAAGATGATTAATGTAACGAATGAATTTTTTATACACCTGTTTTACATCGAGGTTTTATTGATTTTTATATTATTGATTACAAAGAGTATGTGATGTTGATTCAAGGATGATTTATGCAAATGAGTGAGATTGAATAAATACTGAATGAGTATATAAATGTTAAAAACATAATTGATTTAGTGAAAAATAAAACCGTGATAGCGATCTATTTTACTTAAACTTTTACCTCATATTATCTCCCTCGTTTTACAAGCCATGAAACTTAGGCAGTGGCATACAAATACCCGTGCATCACGACAAACAATCCAGACACGGGAATACAAAGATAATAATGGGGGAACACCAATGACATTTCGCAAAACGCTCTTAGCCGTTTTAATCGGTTCGACTGTGGTCCTTGCTGGCTGTAACAGCAGCAGTAGCAGTAGTAACGACGGTAAAACCATCGAACTTCCAACGCCTCCCGTAAGTGATTTCATCAATGTGATTGACCGTGCTGGTAACCCTGAATACCTACGCGATTATGATGAGTACAGTAACCTGAAATATAACGCATTTGTTGATAACGGTGCTTGGCATGGCCATCTGCTTCCTGCTGATTCCGACGGTTACGGGGCTTTTGGTGGCATCATGCAGGTGACGCAAGAGTATGCCCACTTTATGTCGAATCAGGAGTTCGACAAGCTTCACCTCGTTGATCAAACCACAGGCCAGACGATTGACCTGTCAGCGGCTGAGGCAACTGTCTACAGTACTCCTGGCTCATTGGTCCAGGTTCTGAAGACTGACATGGTTAATGTTCAAATGGTTTTGCGTTTTGTCACTGACCGCACGTCATTGGTTGAGACTCAAATTACAAACCTGACAGAACAGGATATGGATCTGCAGCTCGTCTGGGATGGTGAGTTACTGCAAAATGCATTATTGAATGACAAGCTCGAAGCTAAATCTGTCGATGAGATGTATCCAAAATACAATCGTCAGATCAGCGCCCTTCATAATGGTATCAAAATTAATTTCGGTGATATGAAAGGAAACTGGGCAATTCGAAATGATGCCGATGCCGAATTCCGTATCGAACGTTCTATTGATACTGATACGGTTGCAAAAGATACCTCATTTGAATCTGTTGGTGAAATGTCAGTGGCAGCTGAAGATACCGCGACTATCTATACCACTTATTCAAACCTTCATAACTTTAAAGAAGTACAGACAGAAAGAGAGAAAGTTGCTGATATCTTGGCACACCCGCAGCGATATATGGAACAAGCCCAGCAGCGCTGGGATGGTTACCTGGCGAAAGGGATCACCAACAACCAGGCAACACCGGAGCAGGCTCGCGTAGGGGTGAAATCTATCATGACCCTAAACGGTAACTGGCGTTCGGCTGCCGGTGACATCGAGCAGGCGACGGTGACGCCGTCTGTGACTGCTCGTTACTTCTCAGGGAATCTGACTTGGCCGTGGGATACGTGGAAACAAGCTTATGCCATGGCGCACTTTAACCCAGATGTGGCGATGGATAACATTCGTACTGTCTTCCAATTCCAAGTGCAGGCTGATGACGTGATTCGTCCGCAAGACAAAGGCTACTTGCTGGATGTGGTGACATACACCAAACCAGAAAGCCGTGGTGGTGCAGGTTCAGAGAACTGGAATGAGCGTAATACCAAACCATCACTGGCTGCATGGTCAGTCATGGAGGTATATAACGCCCTGAGGAACGAATTTGATCGTCCGGCCGATGCTCAGGCATGGATTGATGAAATGTATCCACATTTGGTTGCGTATCACGATTGGTGGCTGGCTAACCGTGATCATAATGGCAATGGGGTGCCAGAGTATGGCGCGGCGGTGGATCCGATGCATAATACCGATGATGGTCATATGTACGTATGGGTGAAGTCGGCAAGTGATTTGACTGAAAATACCGATCTGGATCAAACCATTGATGGTGTTCCTGCGGTCATTAAAGACCCTAAAAACGAAGATTGGTACCAGGTTGTCGGCATGAAGAACTACAACACGGTACTGGATAAGATCACCTATGAAGCGTTGCACGTAGGTTCGCAAGAAGCGGCCGGCTGGGAATCGGGCATGGATAACGCCGCCCGCTTTGGTTTTATTAACTCTGAGCAGTTAGCGCAATATGCCTTAGACACCAATCAAACGGTTGAAGAAGCGAAAAAAGACTGGGAAGTCCGCTTTGCAGAAAACCGTTCGGCTGAAGATGAGTTGCTTGGATTCTCCATGCTGCAGGAGTCAGTCGATCAGGCCTCTTACATGTACTCGGATAACAAATACCTGGCAGAGCTGGCTAAGTTAGTATCAGAGGGGACTAAAGGTAAAGATCGTGGCCAGGAATTCCTGACTGGCGCAGAAAAAATCAAAGATTATATTAATACTTGTATGTTTGACTCTGAGACCAACTTCTATTACGACATCCATATGAATGTTGAAGCGGATGGTACGACACCTAAGCCTTTGGCTAACGGCTGTGCTGGACTACCAATTAAAGAGCGGGGCCGAGGCCCAGAAGGTTGGGGGCCATTATTCAACGGCGCAGCGACACAAGAACATGCTGATAAAGTTGTCGCAACTATGATGGATCAGGATGAGTTCAATACTTCTGAGAAGTACCTTGGTGAAGGGATTTCGTTGCCAACAGCATCGCAATCGAACCCCGCTTATGATGCCGATATCTACTGGCGTGGCCGAGTCTGGCTGGATCAGTTCTATTTCGGAGTGCGGGCAATGGAAGAGTATGGTTATGGTCCCGAGGCAATCCATATGGCCAATGAGCTATTTGCCAATGCGGAAGGAATGACAGGGAACGGCGCGATTCGCGAGAATTATAACCCGGAAACCGGAGCGGTACAGGGGGCGACAAACTTCTCCTGGAGCTCAGCCCACATGTATATGCTATACCGTGAATTTTTCAAGTAAGACAGAGCGCTATACATAATACAGCAATACAAAACGCCACCGTGATCGGTGGCGTTTTTGTTGGTTTAGCTAGATATAACTAGTCATTGATGAACTATGCATGAATGTTGCGTTGATCATAATTTAAACAAAAGAGTGGCAGCTTAATTTGTATTGCATAAATGCTGTGTATATATTTTAAGCACATACCGACGGTCGGTCGGTTGTGTGTTTATTGAACGATTGCAGAGAAAAGTCCTATGGCCAGAGTTGTAAAAGCCCCAGAGGAGCGACGTAGTGAATTTATCGTAGCCGCGCAGAGCCTGTTCTACACCAAAGGGTATGAGAGCACATCCGTTAATGACCTGATCACTGCCGTTGGAGTCTCAAAAGGGGCTTTTTATCATTATTTCGATTCAAAGCAGGCGGTTCTTGAGGCTCTGGTTGATGACATGCTGTCGGATTACCGCCAGCTGGTGGGGGGGCTTGTTACTGATCCTAAATTAGATGCAATCAGTAAATGGAACCGGCTGCTTGAGATAACCAATAACTGGAAGATTGAACAGAAAGAGGGGCTGCTTAGCTTTACCAAAATTATCAATATGGAAGAGAACTTGACGCTTAAGCATAAGCTGAAGACTAAAAGCATCAAGCTACTTGTTGTCGATTATGCCGCGATTATTGAGCAAGGGATTAATGAAGGTGTGTTTGATGTCGAGTCTCCTGTTGTTGTCGCAGAGTTGGTGGTTACGGTGTTGCAGGCATTTTCTGAAGGGCTCACGGATTTGTTGCTCAATCAAGAGGGATATGAGCAACCGCTGCAGTGCGCAATAACCAAGCTTAGGACGACACAAGCCTCGGTAGAGCGGATCCTAGGAGCACCTGCTGGTTCGTTATTGCTGATTGAGCCAGAAACGTTATCAGCTTGGTTTGAGTAAGCGCCCGATTTGCATCGTAACCTTTACTGAGGGAGAGATTATGCGTGTTTTATCCACTATCGTACTTTGTTTGATAGGCATGTTTTCAGTATCGCTCTACGCACAGACGGCGACCGATATCGTAAGAAAATCGGATCTGCAGATGCGCGGAGATTCCAGCTATTCCGAAGCAACCATGAAGATCATCCGTCCAACCTGGACTCGCTCGATGAGTATGAAAAGCTGGACCAAAGGGCTGGATTTATCCTTGGTGTTGGTGACAGCACCGGCAAAAGACAAGGGGAGTGCCTCACTCAAGCGTTACCGTGAAATGTGGAACTGGATCCCAAGTATCGAAAGAGTGGTAAAAATAGCCCCCTCGATGTTAAGCCAGTCATGGATGGGCTCAGATTTCACCAATGATGATTTGATCAACCAATCTTCTATTGTGGTTGACTACCGGCATCAGATGGTTGGTAAGGAAACGTTTGATAATGATCCTGCCTGGGTGATTGATGCTTATGCCAAGCCTAATGCGCCGGTAGTATGGAATAAAGTGCGGTTGTGGATTTCCCAGAAAACCTATCTGCAACGCAAGGTCGAGTTCTATGATGAGTTTGATGAACTGGTTAACACCATGACAACTTACGATGTGAAAATCCTTGGTGGGCGCCAACTTGCAACGAGAATGGAGATGATCCCAGCGGATAAACCCGGAAACAAAACCCAGATAGTCACTCACCAGGCCCAATTCGACTTTGACATCAAAGACAGCTTTTTCTCTCAAAGTCAGATGAAAGCATTGCGCGACTAAGCTTGCTCGGCACGTGGAGTCTATATGTTAGTGAAATTAGCTTGGAGAAATTTGTGGCGTCAAAAACGTCGGACGATCCTGACAGCGTCGGCATTGGCACTGGCGTTGGCTTTGTCGTTATTTATGCGTTGTCTTCAAGAAGGGAGCTATGCCAACAATATTGAGAATGCGGCCCGTTTCTATACCGGGCTGCTGCAGATTCAGCATCCTGAATTTTCCGAAAGCCAGAGCATTGATGATTTACTGCCCCTGAGTGAACCGTTTATTGCACCTGCTAAGAACCACCCGAACATCAAGCGGATTTTACCCCGTGTAGAGTCCTTTGCGTTAGCGGCTGCGGGGGATAAGTCGAAAGGGGTCATGGTGATGGGGGTGATGCCCGAACAGGAAAATGACTATTCGGGGATTGCCGACAAGCTGAGTGAGGGGGAATTTCTGACTGCCGATGATCAGCAGGTTTTGATTGGTGAAGGCCTGGCCCGTTTTCTCGAGTTGCAAGTCGGGGATGAAATTATTCTTTATGGCCAGGGCTATCGGGGGCAGACAGCTGCCGGTCTGTATCGCATCAAGGGAATTTTGGATTTTCCGATGCCCCAGCTTGATAACCAGTTGGTATATATGCCGTTGGCTTTGGCCCAGACACTTTATAGCTCCGGGTCGCAGGTAACGGCCTGGGTGCTGCATACCAATGTGTTGTCTGACCTTCCCCAGACATTGGCAGAGCTCGCTGAAGGTTATAACGGGCAGGCGCGTGTACGTGACTGGCAGGACTTGTCTCCGGAGATGGCGCAGCAAATTGTGATGGATAAAGTCGGCGGTATTATCATGATGTATCTGCTCTATGGCGTAGTGGGTTTTGGTCTGTTTGCCACGCTATTGATGATGACACTAGAGCGGCAGCGTGAATTCGGTGTCATGCTGGCTACAGGGCTGTTACGACGAAAGCTGCTTGTGCTTATCAGTATTGAATCGATGTTTATCGCAATGTTTGGTGTGGCTATCGGGCTGGTTATTTCAGCGCCGGTTTTAACTTGGTTTTACTTTAATCCGATAGAGCTCACAGGCGAGACAGCCGAGATGATCCTGGAGATGGGGTGGGATCCTGTTCTCCCTGTGTTGCTTGAGCCCTGGTTGTTCATCAACCAGATTGTGATCGTCTTGGCTCTGCTGGTTCTTTGCATGATCTATCCGATGTGGCGGGTATACCGCCTGGATTTAGTCAGTGCGCTGAAAGGAGGTGGCCATGCAGGTTAATATGCTGGTTAAGTTGGCCTGGCGTAACTTATGGCGCAATAAATTACGAACCGGCATCATGCTTAGTGCCATGATATTTGGACTGATTGGTGTTGTCAGCATGATGGGTTTTCTCACCGGCATGTATGGCAGCATGATCCATAACGCGATAGCCTGGCAAACGAGCCATATTCAGGTACACAACACCCGCTATCTCAATAACCCCGACATCAATTCAACCATTGTGAATGCTAAGGCAATAATCGACAGAATTCAGCAGCAGCCTGGTGTTATTGCCTGGTCTCCGCGCTTTCTAGCCGATGGCATGGTAGCGTCGGCGCGGAGTAGCCGCGGAGTAAGGATAAATGGTATCGACTTGGCGTCAGAAGCGCAGGTAACCCCGTTGGCCAGTAGTATCAAGCAAGGCGAGTGGTTGTCGTTAGAGGGGCGAAATCCGGTATTAGTGTCAGGTAAAATCGCTGAGCGGTTACGGCTGAAGGTTGGGTCTAAAGTGGTGCTGACTTTTACCAATGCTAGCGGTGATGTAACGGGTGCTGCATTTCGGGTACGCGGAATATTTAAAACCCCATCGTCGGGTTTTGACGAGGGCAATGTATTTGTCAGGCGTGCCGATCTTATGGCATTGGCCGGTATTGGCGGTGTTCATGAAATAGCGGTATTGCTTGATGACGATAATGCAGCCTTTGCGCTCAGTGATAAATTACAAGGCCTGACATCAGAGAAAAATACCGTCCGTGACTGGCAGCAGGTACAGCCAATGCTGGCATCGATCATTAACCAGATGGGGACCAGTAATGCAATTATGCTCGGTATTTTTGTGGCGGCCCTGGGTTTTGGGATCGTCAATATCATGCTGATGTCGGTATTCGAGCGTACTCGTGAATTTGGGGTATTGATGGCTGTGGGTATGCAGAAACACAAGGTATTTCTGCTGATCATGCTGGAGACGACATGGCTCGGAACGACAGGGGCATCATTAGGAATATTAGGCGGTGTCGGGCTAATGCACATGCTACAGCAAACGGGTATTCCCCTTGGCACCATGGCTGAAGGGTTAGGAGCCTTTGGTGTCGATACCATCTTATACCCAATAGTTTCCATGAGTGATTATCAAATGATTTTTATGACTGTGGTTGCTGCGAGCATGCTGGCTGCACTCTATCCGGCGCGCCAGATCCTCAAGCAGCGCCCGGTTGATGCTATGGCGGAGAAACATTAATCATGACGATTCAAACCAGCCAACTGTGTAAGACCTATAACCAGGACTCGGACTATCCGGTCCATGCGGTGAAAAACCTCGATTTAACCATTGAGCAGGGGGAATTTGTTGCTGTAATGGGACCGTCAGGCTCTGGTAAAACCACCTTGCTGAACATGCTCGGTGGGATCGATCAGCCATCATCCGGTGAAGTTCGTATTGATGATTGCGATATTTGCGAATTAAAAGAAAAAGAGCTAATCGCTTTTCGCCGTGATCATATTGGTTTTATTTTTCAGGACTATAGCTTGCTGCCGGTCTTAACTGCATTGGAAAATGTCGAATTCGTCATGCAGTTGCAAGGGCACAGCGAAAAGGAGTGCCGGCAAAGAGCCAGCGCGCTACTGACACAAGTTGGTCTGGCTGATCAGCAGCATAAGATCCCGGCCAAACTCTCTGGCGGTCAGCAACAGCGGGTAGCAGTAGCACGTGCCCTGGCCCCGCGGCCTCGTTTTGTGATGGCCGATGAACCCACCGCCAATCTTGATGCGCAGAGTACCGCAGAGCTGCTTGATATTATGCAGCAATTAAATGAAAAAGAAGGCACGACGTTTATTTTTTCCACCCATGATCCTAGGGTGATCAAACGGGCCCGACGGGTCATTGTATTTGAAGACGGTGAACTGAAGGAGGATCGTCGCCAGTGAAGACAAACACCTTGATTGCAGGTGTCTTCGTTAGCCAATTAAGCTTTTCGGTGCTGGCACAGATCCCTGGACTGGAACCCGAAAAAAACTGGGATTTGAACGGTTACGTGAAATACATGGCGACCGGCATTTTTCCTGATGAACAAAATAATGGCCTTGATCACCTGGTACACCAGCGCTTCAATTTCGAGTATCGGTTTAGCAGTGATGTTCGTTTTAATCTCGGGATGAGAAATCGTCTATTGTTCGGTGATACCGCCGAAACACCAGGTTATGGCAAGCTGATTGGTTTTGACCCCGGCTATATGGACTTGTCTACTAATTGGTTGGACAAGAACGGAGTTGTCGGTAATTCCCAGCTCGATCGGATCTATCTTGACTGGCAGAAACAGGATTGGCAATTGCGTGCCGGCCGATTCAGGATCAACTGGGCGATGACGACATTATGGAATCCCAACGACATCTTTAACTCTTATTCTATTTATGATTTTGACTATGAAGAGCGGTCAGGAAGTGATGCTGTAATGGTGAGCCGAAAGCTTGGTTTTGCCAGTTCAGTTGACGTCGTTTATAACCCGAGCCAAGACAGCGAGCTGGAAAGTTATGCCGGGCGCTATCTCTTCAATCGTCAGGGCTGGGATATGCAGTTGCTTGTGGGAAAATCGGGGCTAGATCGAGTTATTGGTGCCGGGTTTGCCGGGGATATCAAAGGAGCCGGTTTCCGAGGCGAGTTCAGTTGGTTTGATCCGGTGCGAGATGATTGGCAGGGCGAAGAACTGGAGTCATCGTCAGTAGCCAGCGTAGAGGTTGATTACAGTTTTGGCGGCAAGCGAAACTGGATGGCACGCGCGGCGCTGCTGCATATATCAAATCCTCAAGAGCCGCAAAGTGCATTGCTATTTCTGAATCTTCCGCTGACAGCTCGCACACTGAGTTTCACCAATCTGACGTGGTATGCCGATGCCAGCTTTGATATATCCTCATTGAGCCGGCTGACATTCTCTAGCACCTACTATGATGACGGTTCATTTTTCCTTGGGGCGAGCAATAGCTATTCACTGGCAGATGAATGGCAGTTGTTAGCGGTTTTGCAGCGTTTCGATGGCGATAGTGAGAGCTTGTTCGGGCAAACGGCCAGTACTTTGGCCTTTTTGCAGCTGAAGTGGAGCTTTTAGGGGGTAAACAAAGCTCCTAGTTCATGGTTCATAGAATCTAATCCAGACACAATGAACCAGGAGCTCGTTATCTGTGTTTAAGCCATATTGTGGCTCTGGCCGCCGGCATCTTTGAGCCAGTTGTGCAGGTGAGTTTGCAGATCACCAAGTTGGTCCGGGCCGATAATTGCCAGCCCCAAATCTTGGGCGCGGACTAAATCATGGTGGCGCAATGGTCGGAAGCTAACCAGCATAGCGCGTGCCTGCAGGCCACCAAGTAAGTCTCGCAGCGATTCCAGCTTGTACAGTGTATCATCACCATCGTCACGCATGCCTTTGGTCTTGCACTCAATGATGTGAAGCTTGTTATTGACCACCGTTGCGACATCCAGTTCGTTGCGAACTTCACGTTCACCAATTTTACGGTAGACCTGAACCCCCAAGGAGTGATCCTGAATAGTTGGCAATTCGCTCTGAATTGCACGTACCGTACTGTGAACGAGATTTTCTAGCCACTCACCATTGGCAAAGCGCCGCGCTTCTTCGTGTTTGAAAGTCAGTACGCCGTTTTGGTAGGTAGCAAGACCGGTTTCTTCAAGGTCTGACAGCAGCATACCGAGCTCTTTGTAGCCTTGCTGCTTTTCACTGAGCGCAACATCCAGTTTTTGCTCTTTGCGGCAGGTGGTTGCCAAGTAGTTCAGGGTGGCTAGGCCCGGGCCGAGTTCCAGTGCCGAACTTGCCCAGCGTTGCCCGAGTTCCCACAATTGATCGTTGAGCGATTCTGGCACAGTGGTTTCCGGCAACTCACAGCGTGCACCAAAAATAGTGAGGTAGTCAGTGAGTTGAATACGGTCTTCGACTTGCTGTTGCTCACGGTCTGATGGATATAGCCAGCACATTTCGTCACTGAACGGTTCGATCACGTAAATCGGCCAATGGTAAGTACGGAAAACTTCATAGGCAGAAAGAAGACGGTGGCGCAGGCCACAACTGGCATTAAACCAGACTTCGGATTGCTGTTGCTTTAGCTGTGCGGCGAGTTCATTAAGACGGTTGCGGATTGATGAAATATTGATTGAGTCAGAAATGACGAAGAACTCGGCTTGAATATTTCTCGGAATAAGAATCGAAGCCAGGCGATCATATTGCTCCCGTTGCGACTCAGTACCGATAAAAATCATTTTATCAGCGGGAATACCATGGTCGAGCAAGGGGGTTATGAGTCTTACCGGATCCTGATCGATAATGCCAACGTGAGTAATCATAATCATCCTTATGCTTTTACTCGTGTGGGCACATTAAAATGGGAAAGCAAAAGAATAAGCCGACACGATTGATAGCAATTTATAGCTTTAATTATTTTTTGATAATACCAAACAGACATTGTTCGGTTTGATACCAGATATGGGGGCAGTTAATTGAAAATTCAAGTCACTACTGCCATTGGGCTCAATTTATCTGATTTCGCTCCAAGTTATGTCTGCTTACTGTAAGTATTTGTCATTAATCGTTAGTTTGTCATTATTTTGATTGCGGGGGTATTCGACGCAATTTAGCTATAGTTGAAAGTGATTTTGATATTGCAGTGCTGAAAATGATTGAAATCCTGAGCCTGACAGTGACAATAGGGAAGATTGTATTAGCCAGTATTGATTTATGACTCAAAAGCTCACTATTTTAGATATTGCGAAATTAGCCGGCGTTGGAAAATCAACGGTCTCTCGGGTTTTAACCAATGACCCAAAAGTGAAGCCTGAAACCCGTGAAAAGGTTGAGCAGGTGATCCGGGAGTCGGGCTATGTGCCTTCAAAATCAGCTCAGGCCATGCGCGGAGGAAGTGCAAAAGTGGTTGGGATCATTCTTTCTCGCCTGGACTCGCCTTCGGAGAATAAAGCGGTCAGTGGGATCTTGGAAGTGATATATCAGGCTGGTTACGATGCCGTTATCATGGAAAGTCAGTTCAGTGCCGAGAAAACCAATGAACATCTTGCCGTGTTGCAAAAGCGTAATGTTGATGGGGTGATAGTATTTGGTTTCTCTGGCTGTGACATACAGGCTGTTGAATCTCTCGAGCATAAAGCTGTCGTCATTGCGGTCGATACCGACAGAGTTTCGTCTGTGGGTTATGACAATGCCGGTATTATCGAGTTGGCGATGAACCGGTTTATTGAGCAGGATAAGCGTCAGATCAGCTATGTTGGTGTTGACCCGAGTGATAAAACAACAGGTTTAATGCGTTTAAATGCCTATAAAGCGTGTTGCGAGCAGGCAAGTATCGAACCGCGCTACAGGACAGGCCAGCTTAGCCATGAAAGTGCCTATCAGTTAACTGATGAGCTGATTCACTCCGATACCCAAGCCATTGTATGTGCCAGTGATACCCTGGCAATGGGGGTTGCCAAACGGCTTCAGGAGCTTAATCGTACCGATATTCAGGTTTCTGGTGTCGGAGCCACCGATCTCCTTTCATTTATTTTTCCCAATACCTTCAGTATCGATCCCGGTTATTATCAGGCTGGGCGTGCTTCTGCCAACTTGCTTATTCAGCAATTGAGTGGCCAGCAGACGATTACTCACCTAACCCAACAGGCGAGCTTGCAGTAAGCGTTCTAAGATCATTTTATAGGCAATTGCCAGCACATTAAACAACCAGACAGTGTGAACTGATTCACGCTATGGGAATGTTCCCATTTATTTATCGCTTTGGGTTTGCCATGATTTGTGTCGCAGAGTGGGAACATTCCCACAAACAGAAAACGATAACGACATTCCCTATTAAATACAAACATGGACATCGGCATGAGTAAGATTAATCGACAGCATATCGAGAGCCTGGTGGAACTAATCGGTGGCAGTGACAACATTGCTAGCGTCAGCCACTGCTTGACCCGCCTGCGTTTTGTTCTTAGCGATACTGACAAGGCTAACGTCAAAGAGATTGAAAACATTCCAATGGTGAAAGGGTGTTTCACCAATGCTGGCCAATTTCAGGTTGTGATCGGCACGGAAGTTGATGAAGTATATAAAGTTTTAACTGAGATGACCGGCAGTGCCGGTGCCAGTAAAGAAGAAGCCAAGGTCGCTGCCCGCCAGAATATGAGTTTGCTTGAGCGTGGAATCTCACATCTTGCCGAAATTTTTGTTCCATTGCTTCCTGCCATTATTACCGGTGGTCTGATTCTTGGTTTCCGTAATGTCATCGGTGATATCCGGATGTTTGACGGCCAGACACTGACAGAAATCAGTCAGTTCTGGGCGACGGTTCATTCTTTCCTCTGGTTGATTGGTGAAGCGATTTTCTTCTTCCTGCCGGTGGGTGTGTGCTGGTCGACAGTGAAGAAACTTGGCGGGACGCCTATTTTAGGTATTGTGCTGGGGGTCACTCTGGTATCACCGCAATTAATGAATGCCTACCTGATTGGTCAGCAAGTTCCGGAAACCTGGGATTTTGGTTTGTTTGTGATTGAAAAGGTTGGTTATCAGGCCCAGGTTATTCCTGCGATGCTGGCCGGTATTGCGCTGGCGTTGATTGAAACCAACTTGAAACGCATTATTCCGGCTTACCTGTATCTGGTCATTGTCCCGTTTGTATCAATTATTCTGTCAGTAATCCTTGCCCACGCATTTATTGGTCCATTCGGCCGTATGCTCGGTGACGCGGTTGGTTATGCAGCCAAAGTCGCGATGACTGGTGATTTTGCAATCCTTGGTGCGATGGTTTTTGGCTTCCTGTATGCACCTTTGGTCATTACCGGTGTTCACCACACAACCAATGCCATCGATCTTCAGTTGATGCAGGACATGGGCGGAACGCCAATCTGGCCGTTGATCGCACTATCAAATATTGCCCAGGCATCGGCAGTCGTCGGCATTATCTGGATCAGTAAAAAAGACAACGAGCGTGAAATCTCAGTTCCAGCTGCAATTTCTGCCTACCTAGGGGTAACAGAGCCTGCGATGTACGGGATCAACCTCAAGTATAAGTTCCCGATGCTGAGCGCCATGATTGGTTCTGCTATTGCTGCGGCTATCTGCGGTAGCGCGGGAGTAATGGCAAATGGTATTGGTGTGGGTGGTCTGCCGGGGATCCTGTCAATTCAACCTCAATACTGGATGGTTTATCTGATTGCGATGCTGGTGGCTATCATTGTACCAATTGCCATGACCTTGGTGATGTACAAGCGAGCACAGGCTAAAGGCGAGATCGAGCAATCCCCTCAAACTGCTTAACAAGCAACTATATCCAACGAGATAAGAATGCTCGCTGAATGGCAACATCTTTTTCTCGATGGGTATTATCAGGTCGCCGTCATCATTCGGCGGCCTTATCAAAATTCAACAAAATATCAGGCTAGACACGATGAAAGAGCAATTTGAGTGGTGGCGTACGGCGACTATTTACCAGATTTATCCTAAAAGCTTTTGTGATAGCGGAAGTCAGGGTACGGGCGATATTAAAGGGATTATTTCAAAGCTCGATTATCTGAAAACACTTGGTGTTGATGCGCTTTGGCTGACGCCTGTGTACTGCTCGCCGATGATCGATAATGGCTATGACATTTCGGATTATTACAATATTAACCCTGAATTCGGCACGATGGCTGATTTTGAGCAGTTGTTAGCACAGGCGCATCAGAGAGGGATCCGGATTGTTATGGATATCGTGGTTAACCATACCTCGACCGAACATGCCTGGTTCCAGTCAGCGCTGGGTGACAAAAATAGCCCGTACCGTGATTACTATATCTGGAAAGACCCGGTCGATGGCGCTGAGCCGACTAACTGGCAGTCGAAGTTTGGCGGAAATGCCTGGGAGCTGGATGAATCAACCGGTCAATATTACCTTCATTTGTTTGCCAAAGAGCAGGCTGATCTGAATTGGGAAAACCCAAAGGTCCGTCAGGAAGTCAAAGAAGTGATCAGCTTCTGGGCCGAGAAAGGGGTCGATGGTTTCCGCTTGGATGTGATAAACCTGATTTCAAAGCAGCAAGACTTTCCGAACGACTGCCTGGGCGATGGCCGTCGCTTTTATACCGATGGGCCACGGGTGCATGAATACCTGCAGGAAATTAGTGAGGCGGCATTCAAGAAGTACGGCTCTGTGACTGTCGGAGAGATGTCTTCAACTACCTTGGAGCACTGTCAGCAGTATTCCTCACTTGATGCGAAAGAGCTGTCGATGGTGTTTAACTTTCACCATTTGAAGGTTGATTATCCTAACGGCGAGAAGTGGACCAAGGCACCGTTTGACTTTCATCAGCTAAAACAGATTTTCAATCACTGGCAGCAAGGGCTCAACGGCAAAGGCTGGGGCGCTTTGTTCTGGTGTAACCACGATCAGCCTCGCGTTGTTAGCCGTCTTGGAGATGATCAGCAATACCGTGTTGAGTCGGCCAAAATGTTGGCGACCTCGGTACATATGCTGCAGGGCACACCGTATGTGTACCAGGGCGAAGAGATTGGGATGACCAATCCAGGCTATACCTCGATTGAGCAGTACCGTGATGTCGAGAGCACCAATATGTACGACATCATGGTGAACCAGCATGGTGTAAGCGAGCAGGATATGCTGGCGATTTTGGCTCAGAAGTCCCGTGATAACTCAAGAACGCCGATGCAATGGAATGACAGCCAATATGCTGGTTTCTCGAAAGCACAGCCTTGGTTGGATGTCGCTGAAAACTATCCGGAAGTGAATGCTGAAAAAGCCGTTGCCGATGACAATTCAGTTTTTCATTTCTACCGACAGCTGATTGCGCTACGCAAAGACATAGAGGTGATCACTACTGGCGATTACACCGATTTAATGCCGGACCACGACAGTCTCTTCTGCTATAAGCGCGAGTCACAATCGCAGGTTTTGGTTTGTATCAATAACTATTATGGCGAAGCGGTTGAGTGCTTTTTGCCGAAAACCATTGCGGTCGAGCAGGGTGAGTATGTGCTGTCAAACTACGCGGGTGTAAGCGAACAAACTCCGTCGCACTGTTTTGTTTTGCAACCTTATGAAACCCGAGTATTGCTGATTAATCGTTAATGGCAGCAAGCAGTGTTGACAGGGATTAGGTAATGAATGCTGAAGCAATGACGTGGCTTAACAGGCCAAAACAATTTTCGGTGAACGACGGGGAACTGACAATCGTGACCGAACCTGAAACGGATTTCTGGCAGCGCAGTTATTATGGTTTTCAAAACGAAAATGCCCCGGCGCTGCTGGCGACCATTGACGAGAATTTTACCCTGTCGGTCAGAGTTCGCTTTGAATACAAAATGCGTTTTGACCAGGCTGGGATCGTCATATATCTCAACAAGGACAACTGGTTCAAGGCATCTATTGAGTATGAAAATTCAGACTTGTCGCGGTTAGGCAGTGTTGTGACAAACTTTGGCTATTCAGACTGGGCGAGTAATGATATTGCATCGGTGAATGAGGTGTGGTTTAGACTCAGTCGCCGTGGACCGGATTTCCTGATTGAATCGTCGTTGGACGGCAGGAATTATCAGCAGATGCGTGTGTTTCATCTTCATCTGTTGGGGGAAACGAAACGGGAGATGGGGTGGGTGGATCCCCCGCCACCGGCTTCATTACCTATCAGCGTGGGCTATTATGCCTGTAGTCCGCAGGATTCAAGTTTTGTAGCACGGTTTGACGATATCAAGTTGGGGTTATGCAGTTGGCCTGCTAACGGGTCAACGTGAAGAATAAAAAAGAGCGCGTTGTGCGCTCTTTTTTTGTATCCAGATTCGGCAATTACGGAGTAGGAACCTGTGAGGCTAATAGCCAAATCGCCAGAACAAAGAATATTAACCCCATAAACTTGTGCTGGTTGGTTCTGAACTTCTCGTTCTTTAGCAGCGGTTGACCCAGGCTACCTACCATGGTGACAAGAAACAGGTTGAAGAGTAACCCTAGTACGTTAAGCAGCAAGCCTAGTACTAACATTTGCTCGCCAGACGTTGCTGTAACCTGGGCGGAGACAAATTGTGGCAGGAACAGCACGAAGAAAATCAGTGCTTTGGGGTTCAGTAAGTTACTGATTACCGCACGGCGGTAAAGCGTCATTGCCAGACCGGAAGCCTGTTCGACATCAGGTGCATCGGCCGGTTTGGTCCGCATGCAGTCCCAGCCCATTTTTAGCAGGTAGGCCCCGCCTAAAAGGCGCAGTATTTGCAGCGCTAGCGGGTTGACAGCGATTAGTGCTGATACGCCCATAGCCGCAAGAATTGTTAACACCACTCCCGATGTTGCATTCCCCAAGCTGGCGAAAACACCGACCTTTTTGCCGTAGCTCAAACTTGAGCTGGCAATTAATAACATATCTGGCCCGGGGATCAGTAAAAGGGCAACTACAGCGGTTAGGTAAACCGGAAGAATGGAGAAATCGATCATTGTTACAGTGCTGTTCAGAAATTAGGGCTGGATTCTATATCTAAATCCAGCTCAATTGAACATTAAATTGCGTCAACGTGGTTAAATTTTCTGCACCTCTTATTGTTGGTGGTTTTTTAATCTAATTCGACGAAGGCTGAGTGTTCTTATCTCTTGGCTGTGATGCTAGCCCTGACAAATGCCGTCTATACCTGCAGTTATTGACTGGTATCGGGTGTGAGCCAAGCCGCAAAATGACTTCCTGAACACCGTTCACCTTGTTGATGTTTAATCAATTTCATATTATGTCAGGATAGCTGGGCTTTGTTGTATTTGTTTTATTGATTGTGGTGTCTGTGAATGACTGCTTTTCTTGATGTTTTGATGTCTTATCCGGTAATTGTCTTTTCAGTGCCATTCTGCTTATTTTTTGCATTAATGCTGATTGATCTGATTTTTGATTTATCAGACGGGAGCTTGGGGGATGCCGAAGGGGTTGAACTCGATTCTGCCTGGTCAGCCAAGTTATTTTTGCCGCCTATCGTTTCGCAAGTGCCTTTGCCCGTAGCGCTTACCGTCAGCACATTTGTCGCGATGGTGATGACTTACTACCTACAGCAGTTTCTGTTCGGTGTATTGGGTGGCATTATTTTTTATGCGGTCACTGCCGTTGCCTTACTGGTGATTTTTTATCTCTCGCTGCATATCGCGGCATTTTTGCTAAAGCCGTTGGGCCCGGTATTCAATGCCAAGAATGCCTTTGCCAAGATTAATTTTGAGGGGATGAGGGCTGTGGTCAGAAGTAGCCAGATCTCTAAGCAGTACGGCGAGGTTGTTATTCGCCAAGGGGCTAATGAAATCCAGCTGGATGTTTATAGCGAGGAAGAGAATGACATTCAATATGGCGATGAAGTCGTCATCATTTCTAAGCATCCTGATCAGGATAAATACCTCGTTACCAAGATTTAAATTCTCTCGTCATTGACGTTTCGACGACGTAGTTAACTTAAATACTAAGTTAACTAAGAGTCACACTATTCTATTTTGTTTACAAAGGAGTTGTACGATGGTTTTGTCTCCAACCATGATATTTATTTTTGCTGGCATTGGAATCGCTTTGGTGATTTTAATGTTTTTGACAGCACGTTACCGCAAAGTGCGTAATGAAGGGGAAGCATTAATTATCAATGGTATTGATCGTACTCGTGCATCTCTAACGGGTACCTTCGTCTGGCCGGTGGTTAATCGTGCCGAATATATGGATATTACCCGGAAAAAGATTTCGGTAATTCGCAGCGGACGAAAGGATCAGGAAGGTGAGGAATACGAAGGTCTGCACTGCAAAGATAATATTCGTGCTGACTTAAAGGTGGATTTTTATATTGGTGTCAACCATGAAGAAGACGACATCATTAGAGTTGCCAAGCTATTTACGACAATTGGGGCATCAAACCCAGATCGTCTAAAGGAACACTTCCAGCCTAAGTTTTCTGAAGCATTGAAAACAGCCGTCAAGCAGTTCAACTTTGAAGAGTTGCTTACCAATCGCCGTGCCTTTAGGGATGCTGTTGTCACCGTGATCGGCAGCGAGATGGACGGATTTAAAATTTATGATGTGGTTATCGATAAGGTCGATCAGACAGCCCTTGATGCGCACGATCCGGATAATATTTTGGATGTTGAAGGGATCCGTAAGATCTCGTCGATCACGTCAGTTAAAAATACTGAGACCAATGCGATCCGCCAGGATGAGCAAACGTCGATTAAAAAGAAAAATGTTGAAGCCGAGGCAAACCGCCTGCAGTTAGACAAGCAGGAAAAAGAGAGTATTGCCCGTACCCAGCGCGAAGTGGATATTATTAAGGCCCAGGAACATGCACTGGCCGAGGAAAAGCGCCAGGAATATGAGCGTATTACTCGATTGGCACAGCTTGAAACTGAAGAAGAAGTGTCGAAGAAAAAAGAAAGTGTCGACATGGAAGTTGAAATGACGCGAATTGCCAATCAGCGTCAGGTGGCTATTCAGCAGGAAGAGCTAAACCGTGCTGTCGAGACGGAAAAGGTAAGAACGGAAACGGAAGTCGCACAAAAAGAAATGGACAAAGAAACGACCGTGGAAGAGGCATTGAAGTCGGTCGCGGAAACTCGTTCTCAGCGCGTTGAAATTGAACGTAAGATTGCACGCGAAGAGGAAGAAACTGAAAACTTGCGTGTTACCGAGCAAGTGAACCGTCAGAAAAAAGTGCGGATGGTAGAGGCTGAATCCGAAGCGGAAGCGAAACAGCTTGAGCTTATCGTGGCAGCGAAAGCGGAAAAAGAAGCCGCCAAAGAGAAGGCAGATACCCTGCTGATCGAGAATGAAGCAGAAATTAAGATCCGAACCCGCGATGCTGAGAACGAGCTAGCGGTCAAGACGCGTATTGCTGAGGCTGAATACGCGGTAAAAGCCAAGGAAGCAGAAGCTGATTACATTGCCAAAGAGAAAGCAGCTGAAGCTGAATACATTAAGCAAGAGCGTGATGCGGCGGCGAAAGAGCGTATGGCGCAGGCTGAGAAAGAGCATATCAGTGCAACTGGCCTAGCTTCCGTGGAAGTTGACCGCGAGCGCGCTGTAGCGATTAAAGAAACTGGCGAAGCACAAGCCTTTGCACTGCAGTCGGCAGGCGAAGCGGAAGCCGAAGCACTGCGTGCCAAAGGGCTGGCGGAAGCTGAAGCGCAGACTGCCCGCTTTGAAGCGGCTCGTCAGTATGATGATCAAACCCGCGAGCACGACAAGTGGGTAATGCAGCTGCAGCAGCAGAAAGAGCTGGAGATTGCCCGTATCACTGCTCAGCAGGAAGTTTCATCTGAGAGTGCGAAAGCCTTGGCTCAGGCCTTGGCTGCTGCCGACATCAAGCTGTTCGGTGGTGAAGGTATGGAACAAATCCGTCGTACCGTTATCGATTCAGCGGCTCTGGACAACCGCTTCACCGAATCTGAAGTCTTGTCCCCTCTGGTGAGCGAATATATGAACGGTGGCCGAAGCTTGCCGCAAGACTTGAAAGATATTCTGGAAAATACCGATCTTAAATCGAATGATATCAGTAATATCGCGATTGCTAATTTGCTTAATTCAGCAAAGAGTCCCTCTGATCTGGTAACCGCATTGAAAAAGACCCTATCAGGTAGTGCTGATAGCGCTGGTGATAGTTCCTTCGATAGCTAGTCGATCGACAATATTCCCCTCACGTTGAGATGTGAGGGGGTATTCAAAGACACAGCCTGCTCTTAATGAGTAGCTTTCAAGAACCAGCTTTCAAGGATTGGGTAAAGTGACAGAACCAACTGATAACGCGATTGACAAAGCGGTTAGTGAGGCTGGGGCTTATGAGGTTCTCAAGTCCCGGCTTTCGCAGCAAGGCGAAAGCCTAAAAGACCTGGCTCAGGCGTTTAACACGAAACGGCAGGAAACGTTTGGCGGCAGTGAATTTGCGCTGACCGGCAAAGCCAATGTTCAGACCGATACGCGCAGTATTCCGGTGGATATGGCGCAGGTGAATGGCCAGCTTTTGTTTGGCTATCAAGTGTATATGGGATTAAAAACCGCACCGGCGCTGAGTGATGTTTTTGGCCTGTATAACCTGTCTGAAAATGATGATACATATCGGATAGAGCCATTAGGGCTAGACAACTCATTTTTAAGCGATCCCCAGTTTAACCATGAGTTTACCGAGCTCTTTACCTACTATAAAGATGCTCGCCTGTCGCAAATTTCCCGCCATGAAAATATGCTGTATCTGGCATTTCAAATCGGTATGCGGGCGGAGGATCGAAAAGTCTTCAGGTTTGAGATCCGCCATGATGGGGTGCGATACCTTGATGCCAATGGACAACAGGCACTAACTGCCGCGTTGCAGCATGATTTTGAGTGGACCGATACGACTCGTGATAATCATATAAGCGGTGAGCACCCGCATGTATCGGTGAAAGACCGTTTGTTTGTCGAGTGTGTGGGGGGCGATCTGACAATCAAGGTCGAAAATAACACCGCTCAAGGGCAGGGCATTTATGCCGAACCTGTGGACGATGCCTACCAGACCATCGCTGACGCTGAGATTGCCTATGCCGAGGTGGGCGAACTCATTGTTCTGAAGGTACTGCCCAACCGGGAAAAAGATTACCGCTATTTTATCTATAATCCCCTTAACCAGCAGGTCGTCAGGGCCGATGCGATTGGCATCAGCGCCAAGGCGCTGCCGGAAGATCACGGTATCCTGTACTCGCATGGCTATGTACTGACCAACGGTGAAACCAAGCAGTTTGACGAGTACTGGCAGGGGCTGCGCTTCTTCAAGCATGTCAGCTCGCCCAATGGTGAAGATCTTCTCTATTTCTTTTTTGACGTCGAGCGCGGTTCGTACGTTCTCTATACTTACAACCTGATTGAAAAAGCCTTCTCGTCACCAATGCATAGCCATGGATATAGCGTCTATCCCGATGGCAGGATGTTGATGTTCAAGGTCTCGGAAAATGCCGAGGCGTCGACTATTCACCCGCTTCGCATCTGGCAAACACCTTTTACCGATGTTGAGCATTATGCCCAGAAAAACCGGCCCGGAGCGGATCCGTTTCTGGTTAACCTGGGGAATGCCGAGCTGGTACGAGCCCTTTCTTCGCTCTTGTCAATTTGTCAGCTGGCACAGGCTGATGACGTCAGTCAGGCGGCCTATGAATCGCTGCTCAAAACATGTCAGACAACGCTGGATCACTATCACTGGCTGAAGCATACGGCTGCTATTGGACTTGGCGAGGCCGTTAATCAGTTGATGGCGACGGCCGATCGCATCATTGATGAGTTTGCTAAAGTGCGCCAACTACAGCTTCATGCCGAGAAAGCACTAGAGCAGCAGCAGACAGCAGTCAGCGACTTGGTCGGTATGCTGAAATTGGCCCCCCGTGATGAAGCGAATACCTTGTTGACATTACTGGCTCAGATTAAATCTGAAGTCGGTAATGTGATGGCCTTACGCCAGCACCGGTATATGCCAGAGCATTCCGTTGTGGCGATGCAGGAGCAACTCGATCATCAACGGCAAAGCTTGAATGAAATCCTTCTTGGCCTGTTGCAGGAAGAAAAAGCCTACCGTCCCTATAAGCAGGATATTGCTTCGATTGAAGATCAGCTGTTAACGATTGAGAAAACCGCTGAGTTGGCAACGTTGCAGCAGCGCGCCGATAAAGTTCGGGCACAATTGGCGCTGGTAACAGAAGAAGTGGCAGAGATCGAAACCGATGACCCGACCCAGGCAACCCGGATCCTCGATCTGACCACAGAAGTGACGGCCAAGCTTAATGCTATTTCGGCTCGCTTGAGACAGAAGCAGCAGGCATTGCGCGGTGATGAGGCCAAGGCGGAGTTTAGCTCCCAGTTCAAGTTACTGGCTCAGGCTGTCAATAGTGCGATGGAGCAGGCACAGACTCCGGAGCAGTGTGATGACCAACTGGCAAAGCTGATTGGTCAGCTGGAAAAACTAGAATCGCGCTTTGCCGATTTTGATGAGTTTCTGACCGAGATCTATGCCAAGCGCGATGAAATCCAGTCGACGCTGGAAGGGCACAAACAGCAACTGGTTACCGCCCAGCAGAGACGAATCCAAAACCTGAATCAGGCGGCTGATGTTACCTTCAAGAGTATCGAAAAGCGGGTGGCTCGGTTTGAGGATGTCGCGGCGCTGAACAGCTTTTTTGCTACCGACAATATGGTGCAGAAACTGCACCAGCTCTCTCAGTCTATTTGTGACTTGGGGGATAGTGTTAAAGCCGATGCGATTGATAGCCGGATCAAAGCAGCCCAGGATCAGGCGTTGCGTGCGTTGCGCGACAACAAAGATATTTTTGAACAGGGTGGCAAGGTGCTTCGCCTCGGCAAGCATAGGTTCAGTGTGAATCAGCAGGCGCTGGATCTTAGCCTAGTTGAGCATAGTGAGGCGCTCAGCCTGCATATTTCGGGCACGGAATACTATGAGCCAGTGACCGATCAGGCGTTCCTTGAACTACAGTCTTTTGCCAAGTTGGATGTCTCCTCGGAGACTGAGACAGTCTATCGCGCCGAGTATCTTGCCTACAGCCTGCTAAGAGCGGCCCAGCAACGCAAAGATGGCCTGGCGATAGATGACTTGCTGCAGGCGAGCAAAGGCGGTGTGCTGTTAAAGTTGATTCAGTCCTATGCAGCTCCCCGTTACCGCGAGGGCTACGTCAAAGGGGTCCATGACCACGATGCTGAGAAGGTACTGTCAGCATTGCTGCCATGCTATCAGCAGGCCGGATTGCTGCGCTTTGACCAGGCATCGCGGGCAAATGCTCTGTTGTGGCTGGTTACCACGCCGGATGATCAGGCAGAGCAATGGCGCAAGCAGGCAACCAATGCCATGTTGATGAAGCAGCACCTTTCTTCAGATACGGCCTTCGAGGCAATTAAGGCTTCGCTGGCTGACCAGATGCCCGAGAATGTTCCCTGCAGTCGTGAGCAAAGCGCTGATTACGCCATCCAGCTACTGGGGCAATCCGGATTGCAGGCTGATGTGAGCCGGGATGCGATCGAGCTGTGCGATGTCTATCTGTCATTTCGCCGTAGCTTAGGCTGGCAGCCGGAGAAGACGGTCGATGCCAGTAAATTTGCCGATCACTTGCAGTGGCTGAGCGCCTACGCCAAACACCAGCAGCAAGGGCTGGCATTTGTGACCGAAGCGGCAGCATTGGCCACTATCCGTGACAACAACCGGGTTAAGCTTCATGCCGTCGATTTTTCACTGCAGCTAACGGTAACTGGATTGTTGGGCGAGCACCCGCGGGTAAATGGCGGAGAGCTAGTCATTACCCTCGATGACTTCTTGCTTCGCTGTCAGCATCATGATTCTCATACCATTCCTCAGTACGATGCTTACCTGAAACAAAGAGCAGCATTGCTGGAAGTTGCTAAGAGGACTATTCGACTGAATGAGTTTAATCCTCGTCCGCTGACATCGTTTGTCCGTAACAAACTGATCAGCGAGAGCTACCTGCCGCTCATCGGTGACAATCTTGCGAAGCAGATGGGGGCATTGGGAGATAATAAGCGTACCGATTTGATGGGTATGTTGCTGCTTATCTCGCCACCGGGCTATGGTAAAACAACGCTGATTGAATATGTGGCCCACAAGCTGGGACTGGTTTTCATGAAGATCAATGGCCCGTCGATTGGCCACGAGGTAACATCGCTCGATCCCAAGGATGCACCTGATCAGAATGCTGCCCGGGAAGTTGAGAAAATAAACCTCGCCTTCGAAATGGGCAATAACGTCTTGCTGTACCTCGATGATATTCAGCATACCAACCCAGAGTTCCTGCAGAAGTTTATCTCGTTGTGTGATGGTACTCGACGGGTGGAAGGAAGCTGGAAAGGGGAAACCAAAACCTATGATATGCGCGGGAAGAAGTTTGCAGTTGTCATGGCCGGTAACCCGTATACCGAGTCTGGAGATGTGTTTAAAATCCCCGATATGCTGGCTAACCGCGCCGATATTTATAATTTGGGCGATATGCTCTCAGATCAGAAATCGGCCTTTGAGCTGTCGTTTATCGAAAACTCCCTTACTTCAAATGCTGTGCTTGCCCCGCTAGCTACTCGGGATCTCAATGATCTTTATCAGCTGATAGCGATGGCTAACGGCGAGAAGGTGGCGCTGAGTGATTTGGCGCACCCTTATTCAGCGACCGAAGCCAATGAAATTGTTGCGACACTTGAGAAATTGCTGAAGGTCCAGCGAACCGTACTTAAGGTTAACCAGCAATATATTGCCTCGGCTGCAACCGCTGACGAGTACCGTGTCGAGCCGCCATTTAAGTTGCAGGGTTCGTACCGCAATATGAATAAGCTGGGTGAGAAAATATCTGCCGTGATGACGGACGATGAGCTGCAAACATTGCTCCAGGATCACTATCAGGGAGAGGCGCAGACGTTAACCGCTGGAACTGAAGAGAACCTGCTGAAGCTGGCGGAGTTACGCGGGGAGATGACAGATGAGCAGCAGCAACGTTGGCAGCTGATCAAAGATGGCTATTGTCGCAAGCAGCAGGTCGGGGATTCTAATGATCGAGCCGGTCAGATGGTCCAGCAGATGGTGGCGTTGAATCAGAACTTGACCCAAGTGGCCCGGACTCTGACTTGTCGCTCTGATATGAATGTGGGTAAGGAGAGCGGCAATGACAAAGTTTGAGGTTCAGGATTTGCTCCTACAAAGCTTTGAAGACAGTAAGCTGGATAATTCTGAGCGCCGTTCGTTGGCTGAACTATTAGCGTCGGCGGAGTTGAAGGCTGATGAACTAGCATACTTGCGCAACCAGAGCTTTCAGTTGGTTCAAAAAACATTGAGAGAAGGCGGAGATGGCTTGTCGGCATTAAAGTGGCTTGAGCAAGTTATTAAGCAACTCGACAAAGCACGTGGCGGAGATTGCGTAGCGGTGGCAGAGTCTTGGTTTTCTCCGGGAAATAGTTGTTTAAACGGAATTAAGAATCAGCTTCGACAAGCCGTGAAATCCGTCGATATTTGCGTGTTTACGATCGCTGACGATTATCTGACCGAAGCGATTGTTGCAACATATAAACGTGGGGTGAGGGTCAGGATTATTACCGATAACGATAAGATTAATGATATTGGCAGTGATATTGAACACCTTTCCCGCCAGGGAATTGAGGTTAAAGTGGACGATACTCGCTATCACATGCACCACAAATTTGCGCTTTTTGATAATGAGCGACTGATTAATGGCAGCTTTAACTGGACCCGGAGCGCATCGCAATATAATTCGGAAGATTTAACATTGACCGATGATAAACGCCATGTTCAGGCATTTTCTCGCCATTTCGAGCAATTATGGCGCTCTTTCCCCAATTACAGTGAATAAGGAAAGTTATGACTCAAGAATTATCGAGTGCAATTGGGGGGCGGCTAGATGAAGCCGACCACCAGCAGGCACTAGCACTGGCAGAGCAATTCAATCCGTTCGACACGGTATCTACGCTGGTCTTTGGTAAAGAGGCACTGCAGAGTATTACTGCTTTCTCGGATCGGGTACTGGCAGATGTCAGGGCAAGAGATAGCGGCGAGGCCGGAGATATTCTCCATGCTATGGTCACCAACATGAGTAGCTCTCAGTTTGATGATCTTAATAAGTCGAGTTTTCTTTCGCGCCTACCGTTGATTGGTGAGTTGTTCCAGTCTTTCGGTAAGTTTGTCAAAGGGTTTGATACTATCAAGGCCCAGCTAGATGAACTGGCAGGCCGGCTGGAAGCTCAAGAAGTAAAGTTGGCTCAGGATATCCAGCAACTGGACGGCCTCTATGAGGAAAATCTAACTCTGTTACAGCAGTTAGATATTTATATCCATGCTGGCAATATTCGGCTTGAGACGTTGAAAACTGTCGAGTTGGTCGCTCTAAAAGACAAGGCTAACGAGAGCTCTGATCCTCTGGACAGCCAGGCCCATAGAGATGCACTACAGGTGATGTCACGGCTTGAAAAACGTGTTCATAATTTGTCTCTGGCCCGATTGGCGGCCATTCAGACCGCGCCTCAAATCCGCCTCTCCCAAGAGGGTAATAAGATGCTGATGGAAGATATCCAAGATATCATTCATAGCACTTTGCCTCTGTGGAAGCGTCAGTTCCTGATTGCTATCTCGAACTATGAGAAAGAAAAAGCGCTGAAAGTAACTCGAACAGTCAAAGACTACACCAACAAGCAGTATGTTCGTAATGCCGAAAAACTAAAAGCGCTGGAAGAGCAGATATCGGAAAACTATCAACGTGGTATTTTGGATATTGAGTCACTGCAGACCGTGAACCAGTTAACGATCGACACCCTTAAAAATACGCTTAACCACGTCAAAGAAGGACGTATCAAGCGTAAACAAGCTGGTAAGGCACTAGAACAGGCGGAGCAGGATTTGAAGTTTGCCCTGCAAGAAACCTTCGATTAGATGCTCGTCTGATCGTCAATAAAACTGAGTGAAGGCAACAATAAGGTTGTTTTCACTCAGCCATCTTTCAACTTTCATAATATTGTTGATCTGCCTCGTAAGTTAAAATTATCTCTGATAAGTAATTGTACACTGTTCGATTGTGGTGTAGATTAAAAACACACCGAAGTAACATTCATCGCAAATCGAGATAACCACGAGGAAAGGTTATGAATCAGTTTACATTGCTCAGCCAAAGGCGCTTTTTGCCGTTCTTTCTAACTCAGGCGTTTGGTGCATTCAATGACAATCTTTTTAAGAATGTCCTGCTATTGTTTATTTCTTTCTCTGGCCTTTATAGTCAAGAAGCGAGTACCGCCCTGATTAACCTGGCTGCTGGACTGTTCATCCTGCCTTTTTTCTTGTTATCTCCGATAGGCGGCCAACTGGCAGATAAGTATGAAAAGTCTGCTTTGATCCGAAAAATAAAGCTGGCTGAAATTGCGATTATGTCTGCCGGTGCTGTCGCGCTATGGTTAAACTTCGTACCGGGTTTGCTGGTGATTCTGTTTCTGATGGGGGCGCAATCGGCATTATTCGGCCCGGTAAAGTTCGCTTTGATGCCCCAACACCTTGATGAGAAAGACTTGGTTGGCGGAAATGCGGTTGTCGAGATGGGAACGTTTGTCGCTATTCTTGGTGGTACGGTTGTTGCTGGCTTATTATTTGGCACCGTCGCTTCGGCGATGCTAGTGGCGATATCGGTATTGGCACTGTCGATATTGGGTTACTTGAGTAGTCGGTTTATTCCACAGGCAAAAGCTAATGACCCAGCGTTAATCGTTAATTGGAACCCGCTGACGCAACTGGCGAAAACAGTAAACAATGCGCGGAAAGACCGGACTATTTTTCTCTCTATTTTGGCTATCAGTTGGTTTTGGTTTGTAGGAGCCACCTATCTCACTCAACTTCCCAATTTTGCACGCGATTACCTTGGTGGTAACCCGCAGTTGGTTACATTGCTCCTGACCGTGTTTTCTGTCGGTATCGCGACGGGCTCGCTAATTTGTGAGAAGCTATCCGGCGGTCAAATTGAACTGGGCATTATTCCTATCGGCGCATGTGGGATCAGTGTCTTTGGCATTGACCTGTTTTTTGCGAGCCAGCAGGTTGTTGTAGAAGCCAATATTACAGTGAGCGCATTCCTGGCACAGGCCGGTAATTTGCGAATGCTGGTTGATCTTGCGTTGGTCAGCGCTTTTGGCGGTGTGTTTGTGGTGCCGTTGAACGCCTTGATCCAGAAACGTAGTGATGAGAAATGCCGGGCCCAGATCATTGCGGCCAATAATGTGATGAATGCTTTGTTCATGGTGCTCAGCGCAGTGGCTGCTGTTTTGCTACTCAATGTTTTTGATTTCACAATTCTTCAGCTCTTTCTTACCCTCTCGGTAGCTAATGCATTGGTTGCAATTTATGTGTTCTCTCAGGTGCATGAATTTCTACTGCGTTTTGTTGTGTGGCTGCTGACCCATACGATGTACAGGGTAAGTCATAAAGATCTGGATAACATCCCGCAACAGGGGGCAGCGGTACTGGTGTGTAACCATGTCAGCTATGTCGATGCCTTGCTGATTGCTGGTTCCTGTCGCCGCCCGGTCCGCTTCGTCATGGACAAAAATATTGCCAATATGCCGTTGGCCAAATATGTGTTTAGGTGGGCGAAAACTATACCCATTTGTGCCCAAGGGAAGTCGCCGAAAATATACGCGCAGGCCTTTGAGCGGATCAGTGAAGAACTCGCGGCCGGTGAGCTAGTGTGTATTTTTCCTGAAGGTAAGCTAACCCGAACCGGGGAGCTTAATGAATTCAAAAAAGGGATCGAAAAGATTATTAGCAGGAATCCGGTGCCGGTGATCCCGCTTGGGCTTAAAGGTGTTTGGGGATCTTTTTTCAGTCACAAGAAAGGGCGGGCATTCACAACCTTGCCTTCCCGTTTCTGGTCGAAGGTAGAAATCATTGCAGACAGGGCCGTTGATCCCAAAGATGTTTCTGCAAGTCGACTACAGGAAAAAGTTGGAGCCTTGATTGAGAATTAGGTGTTAGAGAGCAAAGCAGTGAAGCAGCGCCCTTGGGCGCTGCTGCGTTTTAGCTTGTCATTTATACAGAGATTGATTCATTGATGCTCGTTTCATGATCTCAAAAATTAAAAGCAGAGTATCGCTTGGTGATACTTTTGGGGCCGTCAAGTAATACGAATTAATTTGCATCCCATCCTATTGCATATTTAAATGATTTTAGTTAGATTTTTTACTCTAGATGGAAATTTAATCGCCTTGTTACAGGAAGGTAACAATCCTTATAAAGCTGAAATGGACTTCTTTTAATATGCAGTACTACTTTATATCCCACTGACATTCGTCCCTAAGACGATAGTGCTAAGACGAATCCAAAATTATATATTCAGTATTAATTAATACTCGACTATAGGTTTCTCTGTTATTTGTATTTATGGCATATTCAAAATTAGCTATAGATATAACTAAAGCCTAGCTGTTATATAAACCAGGCTTTCGTTGTGTCTATTTATATGTCTAGTAGTAAGTAGTTAAACATGGTTATTACTATTGTATTTAAATTGAATAGGAGGGTAATGAACGATAATTAGGAACTAGGGATATTGTCAAATGATGTCCGTTAGCATAATAACCAATATTATTCTCATGCTAAAGGAAAAGGGCTATACAGTATCTTTATTTGTTTGTTTTACAGGAATTTAAAATGCAGAACACAAAATCACATCGTGTTCGGCTAATTGCACTGGCTATTTCTTCATTGATTTCTTTCTCAGCAATTGCGACAGAAAGTACCGGAAGTGTTATTGAGAATGGGGAGGATACCGATTGCAAAAGCGTAGTCTCTATTATAGATGGAAGCTTTTCAATTGGTTATGACTCTAATTTTTACGATAAAGATGATTATCGTTCTGAACGGAATTTATCGTGGGACCTTTCGTTACAATTACCTCTCAGTGAACAATATAAGTTGTATTTAGCAACCGGCGCATACCGAGCACTAGAAGATGAAACTGGCGATTTTTGGAACGATACAATTATAGGGTTGACCCGTTACTCCATTTTGAGTTTTGGAGAAACTGGTAGTGTTGATATTGCAGGACAATTTACCATACCGACATCTGAAACCTCGCGAAAGGATGATTTGATCACGGCATTTCGTATTGCGATGCCTGTAAGTATCGAATATGGAAATACCAATCTTTCAATGACGCCCAGAATTAGGAAGAACTTTCACCGTTATAAAACAGCGGGTGGGCGTTCATTGACGGAGTGGATATATGGCATCTCACTGGCGGCAGATTATTCTGCGGATAAATTTTCAGCCGGCTTATCAGCCCTAGCTGGGAATACTATCAGCTATCAGGGAACTAGGCGCGATAGCTTCGATTACGGAACATCAGCGTACGTAGCCTATCAATTTACAGACATTGTTTCGGGGGCTCTCGGTATTTCTTCATCAGGCTTCTATACCGATGCAGAACGAGGAAATTTGGGCGACCTTGAACTATTTGATGCCGACAAAGCGGTATATAACGCAACGATAAGTTTCTCTTTTTAGGGACAAGCATGTAAAGGAATGCGACATGATATATAAAAAACTGGCCTTAGTGTCGGCCATTGCCACCGCTTTGGTTGGCTGTGGGGCTGATGACCAAGCCTATGACACGCTAGCAAAGCCTGATAGTCAGGTTGATAAAACCCAAATAAAAACAGATCAGGTATATCTTTATATGCCTTCAATGGCAAAAGCGCCGGATTATGCTGTCAGTATGGCGCCTTTTACACAGGGGCAGGAAAAGCTGGTGACCTTGCAGTTTGAAGGTAACGTAGACGAAAGTGAGGCTGGTGGTCTTTTGGTTCGAATGATCAGCCCCGATGTGATCAGCCAAGACGAGATTGATAAAGAGCAGCTAGGCCGCTGGACGGACGAGCAGTCAAATCAACGCCCGATTATGACTATCCCGGGTGATTTTGTTGATTATCAATGCCAGGAAGATGATTACGGAGACTGCACAAACAAAGAAGAGAAGGTCGATGAGAATGAAGTCTCTTGGCAAGATCGAAAATTCTTTGTGCCAGACTTTGCTAATGTGGAAGTTCATGAAAAGAGCTGGGATGACGTATTTACTTATTCGACCGGCTGTTACACGAAATCTGGCAAGCCGCGTCTGGCTCGGGATCCTAATTCGGACTGGAAGGGCTATGAAGTTACCCAAGATGGCGTCATTAACTTTGAAATTGAACAGGAATACAGTATCGCCAACAACTTCAGCTGTTTAATCAATGCATTGGACAATGCTGATTTTGATATGAGTAACCTGACTTTTACGGTTTCGCATTTTTACTCATTGGTGCCGCTGGATATGGTACGTTCGCCATCTCTCCGCTCGAAAAAAAGCAATGCCTACGAGCCGATTGTTTACCAAAAAGGTGATGAAGATACCTATGGATTCTTTGCTAACGAGCAAGGGCGTCCTGATGCTTCGTATGTTGGTGGCCAGTTCGACCAGAAATTCAACTATCTGCATCGTTTCAACCCCAAGCTTGAAACGATTGATTACCACCTCTCTAACAGTTTTGACTTGAATGATGATACGCGTTTTTTCAAGACGATCACTAAAGATGTGATTGCCAGGATTAACCCGCAGCTCAAGCGAGTAGGCGTTCCGCAAATCAAGCTGATCGAACCGTCAGGCAAACAATCTGGTGATCTTCGTTACAATGTGATCAACTTGATCGATGAGCCTTTGCAAAATGGACTGGCGGGTTATGGCCCTTCTGCAGTTAACCCGTTAACCGGTGAGATCGTTCATGCCCATGTCAATCAGTACTCTGGTGTTCTTCAGTCAATTTCTGACTGGCTCTGGGATAAGGCGGTTATCGACTACAACAAAGGTCGAGTTGAGCAAGTTGTCGCAAAAAGTGCCGAGAAAGCAATGCCAGCAGCCAAGAGAGCAACCGATGGAACGAGTGTTCAGTCGGCGGCACCACTGCTAGATACTTCAGCCGCACCGGTAATCGCTGATGCGTACCTCGAAGAGCATATGCGATCAGAGCCAATGGCTCATGAGACAATGATGCAGGCTCTGAAAGCCTATCAGGAAGAGCGCGAAAGTAACGAGGGCTATGAACCAACAGTTAGCCAGTTAGCGGCGTTGCAGAACCTTGAGCAGCGTTTCTGGTCAGAAAACAACATGTATTCGGTCAATAATCTACGAGCAGGCTCGACCTTTAAGTCATTGCCGACGAAGGTGGGCGATCGTACTTTTGACTATCAGGATCCTGCTCTGTGGCGCGAAGGAAAAGTGGGAGAACCGGGTTACTTGAAGAAGTGGAAAGAGTTGCCAAGCCATATCCGCAATGAGCTAGGTATCTTTTTGGCCGGCGCCTATTACACTAAAACTCTGGTTCACGAGCTGGGCCATAACTTGGGCTTGCGTCATAACTTTAAAGGCAGCAATGACCAGGATAATTACTTCCGCGAAGATGAGCTTGCTGCGCACGGCTTGAAAACGGTACCGGGCTATTCGTCTATCATGGACTATAACCCTTCCATGCTGAATGCATTGCCGGTTTACGGACCGTATGATTTGGCAGCGTTGCGTTTTGGCTATTCCCGTCAGCTGGAATTGCACCAAACGGTTCAGGTTGAAGACTCAGAAGGCAAGGGAAAGTCAGCTGTTAAGGTCGGCTATATCGGTGTTTCCAAGCTGGACGAAAAGCTAAGAACAGAAATGTTCGCAGATGGCAGTCGTTTGTCTGATGATGTCTTTGATGGTGTAGTGAAAGGCATTGCACAGTATTTGGCCAGTAATAACGGTGATCAGATCGCGCTAAGAGAGTTTGATTTTTGTACTGACGAAAATGTCTCTTTGAATGAGGACTGTAACCGCCATGATGAAGGGCGTAACCGCGGTGAAATTGCGGCATTTAAGTTAGAGAGCTACGAGGATCTTTATTCTAACCGTACTATCCGTGGTCTGCGTGATAAGTTCAGTGAAGAAACAATCGTAGACTATGCGAATGGCCGTATATCGACCTTTATGGATTGGCGCAACAGTATTCAGGACTTCGATCGTTGGAGACAGTTCATGTCTGGTAGTTTTACCGATGATCTATACCGTCTGTATATTCCGTTGGCAGACCCATATTGTAGCGACGAGAATAATGCCTCCACCTTTACTTATGATATGTATTGCGGCTCGCCAACAGCGGTTGATAGCGTTCGGGACAAATTTGTTAATATCTTAATGACACCGGATCATACCTGTGAGTTGAAAGATGAGGCTAGCGGCCAGTATAGCTATCGTAGTTTAGCTGACATTATTGATGAGTATGGTTATCGGAATAATTTCGATGTTAACTATGTTCCGGAGTCTTGTTTTGATCCAGGCGTGATTAAATCGCTAGCAGAAGACGAGAGCCCACGGGTAGTAATGGGAGAAGTCGGTAAGTACCTAAATAGCGGAAGCGCGCCACGTCCGGCTCCGGTTAACAACTACTCTAACTATATTGACTATATCGGCCACTGGCCAGACCGTCTGGCGGCTGCTGTTGGGCTGGTTGAGCGCATTGGTGTCCGTCGCACAACCGATCGCTCAACGATGGCATTGTTTGATCTGCTGGATGTTGTCATGATTGATGGTAGGCCAAATGTTCTTGATCCAAAAGCAGATGTTCTCGATACCATTATCAAAGGGGAAAACCGTATATTTCTGAATTTCAAAGATGCAAACGGAGTTTATTATTCGCCGAAGGGTGACTTTGAACCTTGGTCATGGTCTCAGACGATTGAGCGTATGCCATATTACGGAAGCTACTCAGTCCGTAACTACTTTAAGTTGCCAAAATATAGCGAAGTGCCTTTGAATAAAGCGATTTTGACGGCGATGGTGGAGCATTCCGCTGGCCATATGGTTGATCAGCGAGATGAAGAATTTGCGCGTTCGATTACGATGCGAAGTGAGCCAGGCTGGCAACCTGAGCCTTTACTATATGTTCGCAGTAATGGCAAAACTTACTATGCGGCATCAGATAATACCTATGCTCAGGACATGATTAAATTTATCAGTGAGTTTGATGCATTGGTGGCAGCTGAGAAGAGTGGTACTGACTTAACGACCGTTAAACTTGAGGTGATTGCGTTAGAGAGCTTTCAAGATGCGGCGAAAAGAGCGGTGTTAGTCAAACAGTATGGCTATCAGAAGCAAAGCCTTGAAAACTTGCCTGTGTATAATACTCAAGCAACGTTGGAGAGTGATTTGCTGAACCACTAATTATTTGCTTCCACGCTGTGTGGATTGATGATTAAACATTTAACCCCAGTTTATACTGGGGTTTTTTCATATAGCAATGATAGTAAAGTGCTGTGCATTGAGAAGATTGTCGACATGCTGAGAGTGCCAATATTGTATGAATTATGATGATAACGAAATGTCATACAGATCCAATGCAGGTGCGCTTTCTGTTAGTTGTCGGATACGGAGCCACTTGGTTTCTGCAATATACATCATGTTGCCTTATTAGTTACAGGCCATAGTCGCGCTCGACTTTGGCAATTCTGAGCTTAAAGGTTGCATACCACTTTTCACGTCCTTTTTCCTGAGCAACTTGGTGGGCTGAGTTTGCCTTCCATGCTTTGATTGCTTCTAGATCCTGCCAATAAGAGACGGTAATTCCAGTATCTTCTCTGGCTGATTCCATACCTAAGAAACCCGGTTGTTGACTGGCTAATACCACCATTTTTTTAGCCATTGCCTCATAGCCACTGTCATCGCCATCGGTTCTTAGCGAGGTGAAGATGACGGCATAATAAGGCGGCTGTGGTGTGTTTGCTATTCCTGACATACTGACTCCTTTCAGTAATCTATTTTTTCCCCAATAGCTTGGCTCTCAGTGATTCCCGGCATCTAGCTATTGAGGGATGGTTAAGCTGTTTCTTTGCGGGTCCTTGCTGCCAACTTATTGGCCAGCGAGTGCAGCTCCGGCAGCATACGCTGGATAAGGTGAAGTTGCTGCAACACCATACGCACAGAAGTACAGTCCTCGTCCCGCCACTGGGCAAGGCGCTGCTCCAGTTCGATATCGGAGTCCGGGGCCTGTCCGCAATGGTTGCCGTCGAGTTGTTGCGCCAGACAGTCTAGGTGAGCATGGATCTGGCGGTGCGCCTGCGAAACAAGATGGCGCTCGTCCTCAAGGCGGGTACGGTGTGCGCCCAGAGCAGAGATATAGCTCAGCATTGCATGGTTGAGAGTAAGAAAACGGAAGCTTTCGTCAGTCGCCATACGGTATCGGCCGGGCTCGGCTAGCATATTGCTGATAGCGGTACTGAGCTGGGCATCTGTGTTGTGGGCATCTCGACGGGCTACACGGTAAGTGAGGCAGTCTTTTTTACCAATGCGATACTGACCCATGATCTGACCGAGGTAATCTCGGTTAGTTGTAATTGCCGACGCCATTACTTTGTGCAGGCGGTGAGCCTGCCAGTCCGGCAGAATAAAACTGACGGCCAGTACGGCCAGCAAACACCCCAGCAGGGTATCGCCAAGGCGCGGCAGGATCACCGCATAGCCTTCACCAAGCTGGTTAAAACAGAACAGTACCAATAGGGTAATGAACGCCGTTGCCAGGCCATAGCGTACAGTACGGAAGGTGAAGAACAGTACCCCGGCGAGTACCATCAGCACCAGTTGGCCTTCCTGTCCCGGGAATAGATATAGTAACGGGATCCCGGCCAGCAGTCCGCCAAGCGTACCCAAAACGCGCTGTACCAGTTTTTGGCGTGTTGCGCTGTAGTTTGGCTGGCAGACAAACAGGGTGGTAAGCAGGATCCAGTAACCTCGCTCCAGTTCAAGCGCCTGAATAACGCCATAGCCGACCGTAAGGGCAATCGCCATACGCAGGGCATGGCGGAACAGCATGGAATCCGGCTTGAACTGGCTGGTCAGACGCTGCCAGCGCTCTTTCATACTGCGCGCTTCAGTATCGGCCAATTCAATATCATTGCCTGTCTGCGCTACGTCCGGATTGCTGACATTCGACAGCTGGCGCTCGACGGTTGCGAGGTTATTAAACAGGTACTCAAGTTGGACTAGAAATGTTCGCCATTGTGGGTTGTGCTGATTTTTCAGATACAGCAGTGATTCTTGCAGCTCGTCGAGGGCCCTGACACTCTCGGCGCCATGGCGGTAAGGTTTCCCCATGGCCAGTGCATGCGAGATTGCCCGGCAGGCATTGGCCTGGGTAGCAAGCAGGCGCTGAAAGCGGAACAGTACATCACTGCGCTGGAAAGCTGCTGCAAGATCCTGATATCGATAATGCGATGAACTGGCACGTTCATGGATATCTTGGGCCAGGAAGTAAATTTTAAGAAATTTGTCGCCGGTTTCATTGGGCTGACCACGACGGGCACGATGCAACAGGGTTGCTTTGGCACTATTGAGTGCCGCGACTACCCGGGCATTTTTTCCTGCCGCTTCAATACGTAATGGCTGGGGAACAAGATTTGAAACCGGTTCGAAGAGCTTACTTTTGCTGTCCAGGTAAAGAGCAAACTCACTGAATACCGAAGCCAGGCTTTGCTGCACCGGTTGGTTTGGCCATAACACTTGCCAGGTGAGAGAAAGCAAGCCGTACCATGAGGCACCTGCCAGTAGCAACATTGGCTGGTACCAGAGATTGGTGCTGCTATCGGCACCCAACATGGTATAGACCGCCAATAATAATGAGGCAAAAGCGATACTGGCGTAACGAGCCCCCATAGCCCCGAGCATGATGAAAGCGAACGTTGAGGTAAACAGGCCAAGTGCAAACAACAGCGGGTAGGGAAATAAAATTTCTATCGACAGCGCGGCGATCAGGAAGCAGACCAACGTCATTACCAACGCTTTGATACGTCCTGTCAGGTTATCATCGGTTTCTGCCAGTGCAGAAGCTATGATACCTAAAACCAGTGGCGTGACTTCAGTGGTGGCATTCAAGTACCAGCACGGTAGGGCGACCCCGACCAAGGCAATAAAAACACGAATACTGTAGTTAATTCTGTCGTTCGCCCAATAGCGGCGTAAAGAGAGTTTTAAGCGGCTGGTTTGCATGTTGGCTCAGCTAGTTAGATGAAGCGGTAAAGATAGCAAAGTTCGTATACCAAAGGGTATAACTCCTCTATAAAAAATAATGACGAACGCATTTATTAGCAGAAATTTTACGCAAATGGCTGTTTCGGTGCTATGGCCTTACCGGAGTTCTTGCTACTCTTTATATCCAAGCCGCATCTATAGAAAGATCTTATTTAGTTTATTGATGTGATTTGAGTGTATTTGTTTTTGGATAGCTTTTGGTGGCAGCATGCGTTTAACGGCCGGTTGGCTAGCACAGTGGTTAGTTCAGGGTGATTATTGCAGTATCGCACTGGGTGAAAATTGCCTGATTTTAGATAGTCAGAGTGAAACGGAAGAAATTCCTTTTGATGACTGGGATGGCGCGATTGCTGTTCACCGCGGTGTGGTGTGGGGGTCTTTGGAGATAACCTCAGCCGATCAGGATTATTGCTGGATAGTACATGGCTTGCCATGGGCGCAATGTAAGCAGTTTGCCAGCATACTGCTCGATGCCTACCGGAGCTGGGCTCAGGGGCGGGTTGAGAAGTTGGATGCGGTGCTGCCTGATATGCTGCAGCGGATTGATAACTTCATGGGACAATCGACGTACCTACGCCAGTCTGATCACCATAGCCTGCATCAGTATTTACAGCAGTCTTTGGCTATGACAGGGCTAACCCATGAATTGGCAGCCTCATTTAGGCCAATGGCCTTTGAGAGGGTGGAGCCTTGGCTGGAAGACAATACCGACTGGGTTGAAGGTACCAATCAGCAGTGGCTACGACAGGAGGCCGATAAATGGTCTTCTTGGTTCGATAAATTCGAATCATCACCACTTAATGATTCGCAACGGGAAGCCGTACTGATCAATCAAGACCACAATTTGGTGTTGGCAGGAGCTGGGACCGGAAAAACCAGCGTGCTGGTGGCTCGAGCTGGGTATCTTATTGCTAATCAGGTTGCTCAACCCGAAGAAATATTGATGTTGGCGTTTGGCCGTAAAGCGGCGGAAGAAATGAGCGAACGCCTAAGCCTGAAAGTAAACAGCAATATCAAGGTTGCCACCTTCCATAGCCTGGGAACCCAAATTATTCAGGCCGTAGAAGGGGGGATGCCGAACGTATCGCCACTGGCGTTGGATGAAAAGGCCCGTGCGAACTGGATTGCCGAGATGCTGACCGAGCAATGGCAGACCGCAGCGTCGGCCAAGCGTTGGCAAAAACACCTGACACAATGGCGGATCCCCGGATTCAAAGCTGATAATTCACTGGAGAAGCAAGCCAGAAGCGAGCAACTGGCTGCGTGGATCTGGCGCCATATCGAGCTGATTGGCCAGCGGGGAGCCAATAAATCTGAATTGAGCCAGAGCATTGAAGAGAGTGAAGGCAAGGCATCCAAGCCAAAAATGAAAAGCGAGCTGGCACTGCTATGGCCGTGCTACCGAGCCTATGAGCAATACCTGAAGGCCAATAAACAGATCGACTTCAATAGCATGATCCAAAAGGCGACGGCGTACGTGGCCGAAGGGAAGTTTGTGCCGGAGTGGCGTTTTGTTATGGTGGATGAATATCAGGATATCTCACCGCACCGCCTGGCGTTGATTGAAGCATTATGCCAGGCGAAGAAAAGTGATATGCCACACCCTACGTTGTTTGCAGTGGGGGATGACTGGCAGGCCATTTATCGCTTTGCCGGTGCCGATGTCAATCTGACGACAGGGTTTGAAGCCCGTTTTGGATCGAGTCATATTACTGAGCTTGGAACGACCTATCGTTTTAACAGTATGATTGGCGAAGTCGCTAATGTGTTCATTCAGCAAAACCCGCAGCAGCTGAAGAAAAATCTGACTAGCTTCAAGAAACAAAAACGTAAAGCGGTGACATTGCTTTGCCAGGATTTACTTGAGCAGGAGCTGGTACAACTGGCATCGCAGAACAGTAAGTCGGCAGATAGCTCGCCGGTATCAGTGTTGTTGCTTGGGCGTAATAACAACCAACGGCCAGAAAAACTGAAAGCGTGGCAGAAACAGTGGCCGCAGTTGGCACTGAATTTCATGACCTGCCATGCCAGCAAGGGGCGTGAAGCGGACTATGTCTTCGTATTGGATGTGAATAAAGGGGTTTTCCCGGCTCCGGATCGTGAGACAGGCCTCGCGGGTTGCCTGCAGGCGAGAAACGAGCACTTTACTGATGCAGAAGAGCGCAGGCTGTTTTATGTCGCACTGACTCGAGCAAAAAAACACGTTTGGGTTTGTGCCGATCCAGAAAAAACATCGCCTTTTGTTAATGAGCTCATTGATGAAAAATACCCGGTAATGAACAAGATCAAACGGGTGAAGGTTACCAAGGGCTGATCGAGGTTCTTGGCTGTGTTCGTCACAACTATAGTGTGGTGACAGTCGCAACCAGCTTGCCACTGTGGGTCTGCTGTTTCAGCGTTTCCAGTCCTTCTACCAGCCTGTCAAAAGGTAATACCTGCTCGATCATTGGGTCGAGCTTTCCCTCGGCAACAAGGTTACTTAAGGTGTTGCCGATATCGGCCAGATGGTGGATATGTTCAAGGGTACCGTGGGCGTAGGTACCATGCAGGGCAACCTCATGTATGCTTAACGCTTTGGTGGTGGCCAATAGCGGTACCTGATTGAACTGGTCGGCAACCATGACTATCTCACCGTTATAGCGAATAAGGGCGCTCATCACGCTGCCTGATTTTGCCGATACACAGTCAATGACGGCATGAACGAGCTGATCTTCAGTTAGCTCTATGAGCTTCATTGCAATATTGTCGGTTGTCGGGTCAAGAACCGCGTCGGTGCCATATCCGAGTAGGCGTTGGTGATGCCGCTTCTCAGCAATCGCGTAAACCGTAGCTCCTGCCAGTTTGGCCAGTTGCACGGCAAACCCTCCTACACCGCCTCCGGCGCCAGTAATCGCGATTTTTTGTCCAGGATGAACATGGAGTTTATCGTGGACAGCCAACCACGCGCTATACCCGGCACAGGGCAGGGCGGCGGCCTGTTCAAAACTGACTTGCTCGGGGATACGACTCAGGGTATACGCTTTGGTGGTCGCGTAGTAGGCGAAACCACCACCATGGCGGGGATCGGCGAAGCATACCACACGGTCCCCGGGCTGAAAGTGGTTCACATCTTTGCCGACTAAGGCGACAGTACCGGCAACATCCAGCCCGATAATTTGCGGGTATTGCCATGTGGCATATCCCCAACTGGTCAGCTTGTAATCAATCGGGTTGAGCCCGACAGCCGCAACATGAATACAGACTTCGTCAGCTGCGGGCGTTGGTTTTGCTGCGCGGGAAAGTTTAAGGCAGTCGAGTCCTTCCGGGCGGGTAAGTTTCCAAGCTTTCATGTGCCACCACCGATTTTCCTGTATTTTTTTATGCTTATAAACATAAACCGAATTTCAGCAGCTTGCCTGATAAGGATTGAGATTATTGCTGTTTGTTCGGTGGTTTGTTATCTGGAGCAAATAAAAAGCCCTCTTGTGAATAAGAGGGCTTAACTTGGCGAACTATGTTGGTTGCAGAGTCGAGATTAGCCTAAACGTTCTGTTAGGTAGGCATCGTAATCCGGAATTTCGATCTCAACTTCTTCTGCCAGTTTTGGTGATGAAATCATGAAATTGGCGCTGGCACGGTTAGTTGCGACCGGGATGTTCCAGACTGCAGAAATTCGAAGCAGGGCTTTTACGTCCGGATCATGCGGAACGGCATTGAGTGGATCCCAGAAGAAAATCATCATGTCGATTTTGCCTTCGGAAATCAGGGCGCCGAGCTGCTGGTCACCCCCCATTGGGCCACTTAGCAGGCAATTGACGGGAAGGCCTGTTTCACGGGATATCATGTGTCCGGTGGTTCCTGTTGCATACAGGGAATGGCCTTGCAACTTGTCTTTGTGCTCTGCTACCCAGCGCAAAAGATGTGTTTTGCAGTTATCGTGCGCTACAAGTGCAATGTGCTTGTTAGTTTCCATTTTGCGGGTCGTTACGTGCATCCAGGACTCCACTAAGATACGTTTCGTGAAAATATTACTGATAGAAAAATCGATTGATATTAATATCAGAGCCAGTCAGAGAAGTACAACGCAAAGCGTTGAAATCAAAGGTGGCTAACAATAATGATAGAAGCATATAGTGACGATAATATATTTCTATCGCTGTACCTGGTGGTCGAAGACATTGAATGCCGGCCGAAATTCTGCCGGTGACAGAGAGTCTGTGATGACCTTTCTCGGCAGGTGTGTCGGTGTTAGTCCCTCGATGAGTGGGGAAACATCGCGCTGGATTGGCTTGTTTTCAAGGTGACGAACAGCCTGGTCAATAGATAGCATAGCCTGCTGAGCCATCTTGTCGGTTGGCGCAAACAATATTTTTCCGCGACGTAACCCACGGTAGACACCGTGACTGAGATACGTGGAGACAACGCTTATTTGATTTGATTTTTCATTGGCACGTAGCTCACTGATCGCGACCTCAGCTGCGACTGCGCCGCCAACGATGTAGTCAAGGTGGAGTCCCCCGGCCAATAGTTCCTGGATCAGGTTGCGTTGTAATTCCTTGCTGTTGTCTGCCCATCGGGTTGTGACAATATTGATGTCACTGTCCTTGACGGCGTCACGGAAGCCCTGGGTCACAGGTTTGGTTCCGCCACGCTTTGCCGGGCCGGGTAACAGGGCGATATTAACAATACCGCTTCCTCGCGGGTGCCGTGCTGCCAGAAACTCACCTGTTTTTTGCCCCATGTCATACCAGTCGACTCCGACTTTCGCGGTAATGTTTTTTCGGGTGTCCGGATCGTTCATATTAATATCGTTGATGGTAGCAAAAACAGGAATATTGCCAGTGAGCTGCGATAGCATTCCATCATAGGCGGTACTGTCGACGGTGCCGAGGATGATGGCCTCTGCTCCCCATTGGCGACAGTCCAAAATCTGTGCCTGTTGTTTCGCCAAGTTAGGGTAACCACCAGCTTCCAAGACTTTCAGTTTGACGCCTAATTCTTTTGCATGCTCGACCATGCCGTAATTAACAGATAGCCAGTAGGAATCCTTCAAGTGGGGATATACGGCACAGATTTTCCAGGCCTTGCTTGCGGTTTTAAGCGGCTGGTATTTGAGCGAATGTGATTGCTTACTCTCCGCAAAAGCTGGCTTGTGGCTGACGACTTCGACGCCATAAGCTGAATCGAGAGAGAAAATGAGTAATAAGAAAGAAAAAAGCCGTATTTTATTCATGATTAATAGCATCTATACCGTCATCGCTGGCAAAATAGTAATGTTTTATTTTGTGTGGTTAAACCTAATTTTTTCCTGTTGTGGTTCTTCTGTATGACATTCACTCCTAGCGGCATTGGTCGAAAACTTCTGATCGCCTTCTCGATGATGGCCGGGCTGATGATAATTGCAGCCGTTATCGGCGTAGCTGGCTTTTCTTTGGTCGCCAAGACGGAACGTACGGTCATTAACTCTGCGGTTCCGGCGCTGGCAGAGGCGCGTGAACTTTCGGACTTGAGCACCCGAATTATTTTTACGGCACAGGTATTGGCAAAGTCTAATGATGAGCGGGAAAGGGATCGTCAGGGAAAAGCGCTGACGATTCATATTCAGGGATTAAAACATAGCCTTAATGAGTTGGAGCAATACTCTTTTGAACCGCAGCTGATGGAGAAGCTGGAGGATGACGTAAGAAGAATTGTTGATAACCTGGCTATGTTAGGCTTACTTGTAGGGCGAAAGATAGACTTGCAGGCCGAAGTGAAAGCATTGACTGAAGAAATGTCCAAGGCGACGCTGCAAATTGATTCTCTGTCCCAGTCTCAGGTTTCTAATGCCAATACCATTGCTGTGGCAAATGTCTCGCGTATCTACGATTTGGTTGATGCTGGTGATGACCAAGCTGTTTTTAAAGCGCTGGATAGTTTGGTCGAGGTCGATATGGACTTATCTGAGCGTTTGTTTGAATTGCGTTTTCTCTCTTTGCAGGTCATCAATATGCTTGATGACTCCAACCAGGTGAGTGACATTAAGTCGTTATCAGCGTTGAAACGCCGTTATAACAACGCCGTATCTGTCATGCACCGGCGGGTAAAGTCAGTGGAAGATCCAAGTCGCTCTAAGCAGTTGTTGGTGTTGACCCAGACACTGAAGCGGGGCGGTTTGCTGTTTGGTACCCAAGAGCAGCTGTTATATGCCAAAAAGGATGTTGAGCGGATGGAGCAGCAGAATCTGGTGCTGTTTCAGCAATTGAACCAAACGGTGGATGGGATTATCACTGCCGCAAATGAAGGGACACAGCAAGCGATAACTCGAGTCGATGAGACATTGACAGTTGCAAGGAATAGTCTGATCGGTATTTCCGCCGTCGGTATGCTTGCTTTGGTCTTGATTATGTGGCGCTACGTCTATGCCAGGGTCATACGTCGGATCAATGATTATAGCCAGGCTCTGATGTCGTTGGCGCGCGGTGATCTTGATATCCAGCTATCAATTCGCGGAGAAGACGAACTGGCGCAAATGGGGCGGGCGATTATGGTTGCCCGTGATACCGCTTCCGAGCGCCATCGTCTGGCTCAGGTTGAGCGAAAAATTCGCCATGAATTACAGCAACACAAAACAAGCCTTGAACGTTTGGTCGCGCAGCGAACTAGCGAGCTGGAGAAAGCCAACTGTAAGCTAAACCAGGAAGTGAAGAACCATGCCGAGGCGCGCTCAGAAGCTGAGCGTGCTAACCGTGCCAAGTCGGCATTTCTCGCAACCATGAGTCATGAAATCCGTACGCCGATGAACGGAGTTTTGGGTACTGCATCTTTGCTTGCCGATACGGGGCTGACAGAGAAGCAGGCCAGATACCTTGAAGTGATCAACCGTAGTGGTGAGTCTTTGTTGGACATCCTCAACGATATTCTGGACTACTCAAAGATAGAGGCTGGTCATCTTGATATCCGTAAGAGTGACTTTTCGCTTTCAGAGCTGGTTTCCGATGTTTATGACATGCTGGAAAACCGTGCGCTGGCAAAACGGATTAAGCTGAGCTGCCATATTGAAGCCGGTATGAATGATTACTGGATTGGGGATGCAACTCGTATCCGTCAGGTACTGGTGAACCTGGTCAGTAATGCGATTAAATTTACGGATGAAGGTCAGGTTCGGATTAATGTAAGGCCAGACCCAACGTTTGCCGATGAGCTATTGTTTGAGGTCGAAGATACCGGTGTGGGTATTGCGACCGACGAACAACAGAGTATGTTTGATGCTTTCCAGCAGTCGTTGGAAGGACGCCAAACCGTCGGAGGAACAGGACTCGGCCTGGCAATCAGCAAGCGAATTATTGAGGCGATGTATGGTGAGATCGGGGTTCGCTCGACACCGAATGTCGGTAGTTGTTTCTGGTTTACTTTGAGTATGGAGCCGGGGGAGCGCTCTCAGGTTATTGAGAGTGCCAGCCAATCCGCGCCTGCCGCACATATTTTGCTGGTGGAAGACAATCCGGTAAATAGCCTAGTTGCTGAGGGCTTCTTACACCGGCTGGGCCATAGCGTGGTGATCGCAGAAGATGGCAAGCAGGCTGAGCAAGTGTATCGAGAGCAAGAATTTGATATTGCCTTGCTGGATATCAACCTACCGGATACTGATGGAGTAACGCTACTTCACCGGTTACGTCGGATAGAAGAAGTGCGGCATAGTGACAGTTGGTATGAACCAACGCCAATGGTTGCCTTTTCTGCGCATGTATTCCGTGAAGAGGTTGAAATTTACCTGGCTGCAGGTTTTGCCAGCTTTCTTCCTAAGCCGCTGGTTGAGAAGCAGCTGATAGAGGTGATAGGCGGGATCTTATCAGGTGATCAACGCGTGATGGTTGATACCGGCGATGACACGCAACCAATCCAAATAGAACAACAGGAGCAAACAGACGTGGTACAAGGTGAAACGTGGCCGATACTTGATGAGTCCGTACTGGGCAGCGATCTCAAGGTGCTGGGCGAGGCACAGGTGAATAAGTTGATTGGCCTGTTTATTGACTCTTCTTCGGAGACACTCAGCAAACTGCTGGGCTCAATTGCCGAGGGGGATTTGAATAATGTTTCAAATTACGCCCATACCTTAAAGGGGGCAGCAGGTACCATGGGGCTGACTCGATTACACAAAGTGTGCTTGGCGTATGAAAAAGCGGCCAAAGAGGGCAATATCGACCACCTTGAAGTCGATGAACTGTCAGTGGTGTTTGATGAGTCCAAGCAGGCACTGGCGACGGCTTTTTGTCAAAGTTGACTAGTTACCTGAGCTGATATCTATTGATTGCACAATAATAATTGCCATAGGGAACAAGGAGGTTTCAGTGAGTTATGAATGGTTGGTTTTTGATTTAGACGGCACGATTAGTGATCCTAAGGAAGGGATCGTGAGATCGTTCAATTTTGCCCTGTTGGAAAATGGCTTTGCTCCACGAAGTGAAGCGGAGATTGCAACGTATATTGGCCCACCGCTAGATAAGACTTTTATCGAGTTGACCGGGAATCATGACCCGTTATTTATTGAGATGATGGTGGCTAAGTATCGCGAACGGTATGCTGATGTAGGTTATGCAGAGAACCATTTGTATCCGGGAATCAAGCAAACATTGATTAACTTGAAGGCGAGTGGGAAGTGCCATCTCGGAGTTTGTACGTCAAAGCGGGCTGACTTTGCCGAGAAAATTTTGGCAATGTTTGGCCTTGGCGAGCTGTTCGAGTTTGTAAGCGGTGGCGATATCGGGATTGAAAAATGGCAACAGCTTGAGCAACTTCGTCAACATGGTGTGATTAGTGATTCTACAGTAATGATCGGAGACCGTGCGGTAGACCTGACCGCTGCCCGCCATAATCAGCTCGACTCTGCGGGAGTCTTGTGGGGCTATGGTTCCGAGTTTGAGCTGAAGCAGGCCTCGCCAACTTATTTGTTCGATAAGCCAGAACAACTGGTTGAACTATTGCGCTAAGGGTGCAAGTTTCCCCCCTCTATTAGATCTAAGCCAACTTTTTGTTTCATACACATACCACGGCCAATACCGTTAACGGTACTGGTCATAGCCACCACATTCAAATAGTCATTCAATACGCTTATCAGCATATTAACCTTATCCATTAACTGATATTGAAAAATTATATATTTCAGCCGCTTGATAATTGTATGATAATAAATTGGTTGAATATCTAGATTCGGTATCAGTATATGGAAATAAAAAGGTTAGTTAGACCTTGGGGAATTATTTTTGCCACCTTGTTGCTGGTGGCTTGCCAGCATTTGCATGAACCACAATCGCTTGAGGTGGATAACCAGTGGCTGCAAGGGCAACTGAAAAACGGATTGCAATATCATTTGCTACCAGTTAGCGGGGAGCCAGTTTCACTTCGCTTGCTTGTTCATACTGGTGCCGTTGATGAAACGGCTGAGCAGGCCGGGTATGCACATTTCCTTGAACATATGGCGTTTCTTGGCAGTGCCGGTTTTGGTGCTAAGAATGTTGAGTCCTTGTTTGTTGATGCGGGAGTGTCGTTTGGACATGACCTGAATGCGTTTACGACGCATGATGTAACGAGTTATCAAATCGATCTCCCGAATAATCAGCGGCTGGAGAGTGCGATGACCTGGCTTGGTGATATTGCCACTGGAAAGTTAACGTTGGAACCTGGGCTTATTGAGAATGAAAAAGGGGCTGTTTTAGGCGAATTCCGGTTTGCCCAACGTGGTGACAAACCCGCCGAGCTCAAAGTCTTCGAGGCGTTACTGCAAGGTAGTCGTTATGAAGGCAGAGATGTGCTTGGTACCCAAGACAGTATCAAGAGCCTGAGTCGTGACGGCTTACAGGCTTTTTATCATGCCCATTACTTACCTCAAAAGACAGAGCTGATTATTACTGGTGATATTGATCGTAAGCAGCTAGAACCGATGATTTCACGTTATTTCGGTGAATCAGAGCAAGCCGCCGATCAGCTCGTCACAGCCAGGCCTCAAGAGGAAGGGATTGCAGGGCTTACATCAGAGCCTTTGTTTATTTCTGGCGCAGCAGGGCAACAGGCCGGAATGGCTTTGTTGATGGAGTTTAGTGACAGCCAGGTGACGACTGATATTGAGTATCAGGCTTTGCTTCTTGAAGATACGGTGATCAGGGCTATCGCACAACGGTTGAAAGATCGGCATATAGAAGCTCAGTCGCCACTGCTTAATTCATTTGTCAGCACTAGCCTTATTATCAATCGTTACATCGGTGAGATAGTCGTTGAATTTGCTGAAGCGGATCGGCTGGCGGCTCAGCTATTCTTTGCTGAAGAATTAGCTAGCTTGCGAGATCACGGTGTAGGTGATGTTGAGTTAGCCACGATTAAAGAAACGTGGCGAAATCAGGTCAATAGCCTAGATACACAGTGGTTGAACAAAAAAGCTGTCGATTTTTCCGAAGATCGCCTTTACACCCTAATGGAGGGTAAGACACAATTGCCGAAGGAAGCGGTTCGCAGCCAGCTAAAGCAATTTGTCGCATTGCTCGATAAAGAAAAGCTGAATAAAGCAATCAAACAGTATCTTAGTGCAGAAAACAATAAGCCGGTTTTACTGCTAACAAGGGAAGAGAACACCGAGAAAGCCAAAGCGACATTTGCTCAGTTCCAGAAGCAATTTTCAGATGCAGGCAAGGAGCTGTTGATGGCTTCCTCTTCAGATACTTTTCCGTTGCCTGAGAAAGGGGGAGAGATCACTTCTTATGAGGCGATTGAGCCAACGACACATCGCTGGACATTGGAAAATGGTATCGAAGTTTGGTTAAGGCAGATGCCCGAAGCCGGTGGTGATGTTCATCTATATCTGATGTCATCCGGCGGGATGGCGGCATTGCAACCAGAATTGCACCCTGCGGCTAAAATGGTGGGGCCTGTCTTTGACCGTAGCGGGTTGGCAGGTTTTTCCGCATCGGAATTAGATAAGTTATTACTTCGCCATAATACCTATCTTGAGTCGGTTCTTTGGGAAACCTCACATGGTTTATATAGTGAAACGGGCAAGCAGGAACTTCCGTTTGCACTATCGGTGCTCAACCAGGCAATAACTGCTGCGAAAGTGAATGAGCAGCAATTTACGGCGGTACAACATGAATTAGTCATCGAGCAGGATAATTGGCTGTCATCTCCGTTCGGTAGCTTTGTCAGTCAGGTTGTCGGGACGCTTTACCCTTCCGAGAGTCCGATGCAGATCGTAACTGGGGATGATTTTGCGCAAGTCACACCCGATCAGGTGCAGGCTGTTTTTGATACCTTGATGAGGAAAAAACGTAATTATACCCTGGTTGTCAGTGCTGATATCGAGGTCGGGGATTTCAACAGGATGCTCAGACGTTATGTGGCCGGTATTGATTTTGAGCCCGCGGGTGTAATTACTGATTATCGAACTGAGCCGAAGGTCTCAGTTGCGTCGAAGAAAGTAGCGGAAGCGGTCGATAATACGATTAATTATGAGCTCAACCTGTTTTCTCAGGGAGAGCCGAAAACAACCCGGGATCGGTTTACCTCTGAGTTGTTCTATCGGTTACTGGATAAGAGGTATCGTGATGAGCTGCGCAATGCGCAGGGATTGAGTTATGACCCGTATGTCCAGCTGACCTGGTTTGATGGCAGTGGTGAGGCGCTGGTGGCATTTCTTGTTAACGCGGCGCCCGATAAATTAGATGCTGTGAGAACGGGCACTCAACGGGTACTGGATAATGCAAGGAAGGGATTTACCGCCGCTGAGTATGCTGCCGTTAAGTCACAGCTGGCAGCAGATCTGAAATTAGGATTAACTAACCCGCATGAACAGGCGCGGATACTCAGTAGCTTCCTGCTGTTTGGTGCAGACCCGCAAGCGGTAATTCATCCTGAGAAGATCATGTCGACACTGACATTGGCTGAAGTTAACGCGTTGTCTGTACGTTTGATAGGCAAGGATACTCAGCAGATGGAGGCAATGCTCACTCCTAAAGAAGGTAAACCAAAAGCTTGATGGGAGTATAAGAGAAGACACCTTTCAACAAAGCCCCGAGCGTAATCCGGGGCTTTATTTTATATAATGTTCCGTTCTGAGATAAGAGCTTTGTTGTGAAGTTCGAACTCATTCCGTCCGTAATCGAATTGGTCGACATTGGTT
>NZ_JAKRRW010000016.1 GCF_026191635.1 Photobacterium obscurum | reverse complement strand
CCGTCACACTCCTTTCTTCAAAGGTTACCGTCCACAGTTCTACTTCCGTACAACTGACGTAACTGGTACTATCGAGCTACCAGAAGGCGTTGAAATGGTAATGCCTGGTGACAACGTTTCTATGACTGTTACTCTAATCTGCCCAATCGCGATGGACGAAGGCCTACGCTTCGCTATCCGTGAAGGTGGTCGTACAGTTGGTGCTGGTGTTGTTGCAACAATCGTTGAATAATATTTGACGACACGGTACCAAAAAGGGCATCATTTGATGCCCTTTTTCTGCGCTTGAATTTTGGTCAGGTTGTTTTTTGGTCAAAAGTGCAGGATTAAAGATTATTGAGATGAAGTTTTTTCCATGTAATTAAGGCGTTAGCGCTTTCCTTCATTTATGGCCTCGCACTTGCGGGGTTATTTTCGTCTATATTGAGACTAGTTACAGGTTGGTTGTATGAAAGCGAATGCCGAAAACCAAAGCAGCTCTAGCAGTATGGATGGCCTGAAATGGGTCGCTGTATTTGCTTTGCTAGCTGCCGCTGTGGTTGGTAATTACCTGTACAGTGATGTTTCTGTAGTGCTACGTGCTGCTGCCGTTGTAGTCCTAGTGGCTGTGGCTGGTGGTATTGCCGCACTTACAGCAAAAGGTAAAACCGCGATTACGTTTGCCCGTGAATCGCGCATGGAAGTCCGCAAGGTAGTATGGCCTACTCGTCAGGAAGCTACGCAGACAACCTTTATCGTTTTAGCTGTCACTGTCATTATGGCGTTAGCCTTGTGGGGCATCGACGGCATCATGGTCCGTCTAGTCCGCCTAGTTACCGGTGTGTGAGGTAAGAGTTCATGAGCGAAGCTCCAAAAAAACGATGGTATGTAGTACAGGCCTTTTCAGGTTTTGAAGGTCGTGTAGCACAATCACTACGTGAGCATATCAAAATGCATAGCATGGAAGACTACTTTGATGAGGTACTAGTACCGACCGAGGAAGTGGTTGAGATGCGTGCAGGCCAGCGCCGTAAGAGTGAACGTAAGTTCTTCCCTGGCTATGTGCTGGTACAGATGGTGATGAACGACGAGACATGGCATCTGGTACGTAGTATCCCTCGTGTAATGGGGTTCATCGGCGGTACTTCAGACCGTCCAGCTCCTATCTCTGATAAAGAGGCGGATGCCATTCTTAACCGTCTTCAGCAGGCAAGTGAATCACCAGTTCACAAAACTGTGTTTGAGCCGGGTGAAGTTGTCCGTGTTACCGATGGTCCGTTTGCAGACTTTAACGGTGTTGTTGAACAAGTCGATTACGACAAGAGCCGCGTGAAGGTTTCTGTGTCGATCTTCGGCCGTGCAACACCAGTTGAACTGGAGTTCGGTCAGGTAGAAAAAAGCTGATTAATTAGTAGTCAGTTTTTATTGTCAGGGGCGTGAAATTGGACTATAATTTCGCGCCCTTTCGTTAGACGGGGAGTCTATTTGTAAGAAATAGACGTTCGAACCCAAATTTAGGTATATAGCAATGGCTAAAAAAGTAGAAGCTTACATCAAGCTGCAAGTAGCAGCTGGTGCAGCAAACCCTAGTCCACCAGTTGGTCCAGCTCTTGGTCAGCACGGTGTGAACATCATGGAATTCTGTAAAGCGTTCAACGCTAAGACTGACTCAATCGAGAAAGGTCTTCCAATTCCTGTTGTTATCACAGTATACAACGACCGTTCTTTCACGTTCGTTACTAAGACTCCACCTGCAGCAGTTCTTCTGAAGAAAGCAGCAGGCGTTAAGTCTGGTTCTGGCCGTCCTAACACTGAGAAAGTTGGTACTGTTACTGACGCTCAGGTTCAGGAAATCGCTGAAACTAAAGCGGCTGATATGACTGGTGCTGACATCGAAGCTATGAAGCGTTCGATTGCTGGTACTGCTCGTTCAATGGGCCTAGTGGTAGAGGGTTAAGACAATGGCAAAACTGACTAAACGCATGCGCGTTATCCGTGACAAAGTTGACGTAACTAAAGAGTACGAAATCAACGAAGCTGTTGCTCTTCTTAAAGAACTAGCTACTGCTAAATTTACTGAAAGCGTTGACGTTGCTGTTAACCTTGGCATCGATGCACGTAAATCAGACCAAAACGTTCGTGGCGCAACTGTGCTACCACACGGTACTGGTCGTGAAATCCGTGTTGCTGTGTTCACTCAAGGTGCTAACGCAGAAGCTGCTAAAGAAGCTGGCGCTGACCTAGTAGGTATGGAAGAACTTGCTGATCAAGTTAAGAAAGGCGTGATGGACTTCGACGTAGTTATCGCATCTCCAGATGCAATGCGCGTTGTTGGCCAGCTGGGTACTATTCTTGGTCCACGCGGTCTAATGCCAAACCCTAAAGTTGGTACTGTAACTCCTAACGTTGCTGAAGCAGTTAAGAATGCTAAAGCTGGTCAGGTTCGTTACCGTAACGACAAGAACGGCATCATCCACACTACTATCGGTAAAGTGGATTTTGACGCAGCAAACCTTAAAGAGAACCTAGAAGCACTTCTAGTGGCTCTGAAGAAAGCTAAGCCTTCTTCTGCTAAAGGTACTTTCATCAAGAAAGTAAGCATCTCTACCACTATGGGTGCAGGTGTAGCGCTAGACCAGAACACTCTGGATACTAACGCACAATAATTTGCAGAACTGCCAGGTTAGTGTATAATCTGGCGTTCACAAATTCATGGCTGAGGCTAATTGCTTGTAAATTAGCCTTCGTCCAAGACCGTAGGCGTTCTTAGGAACTTAATTTTACCTACGTAGACGGTGCCAGAACATGATTGATGTAAGTCATTCTTGGATCTGCGCCGTAAAGACTCTCCTGTCATACTGACAGTGAGTGGTGTAATGACTGGGGTAACCCAGCTAAATCCAGGAGCTAATCCAATGGCATTAAATCTTCAAGACAAAAAAGCAATTGTTGCTGAAGTCAACGAAGCTGCCAATGGTGCCCTGTCTGCAGTTGTTGCTGACTCTCGTGGCGTTGCAGTTGATGCGATGACTTCTCTACGTAAACAAGCTCGTGAAAACGGCGTTTACCTGAAAGTTGTTCGTAACACACTAGCACGTCGTGCAGTTGAAGGTACTGACTTTGAATGTCTACAAGACGTTTTTGTTGGTCCTACACTGATCGGTTTCTCTAATGAGCACCCAGGTGCTGCAGCGCGTCTTTTCAAAGACTTCGCTAAAGAGAACAAAGATTTCGAGATCAAAGCAGCCGCATTCGAAGGCGCTGTTGCTGACGCAGAAATTCTTGCGACTCTACCAACTTACGACGAAGCGATTGCACGCCTAATGATGTGCATGAAAGAAGCTTCAGCTGGCAAGCTGGTACGTACTATCGCAGCTCTACGCGATCAGAAAGAAGAAGCTGCGGCTTAATTGCCCTGTTTTTTCACTGGTTGCTATTTAAACTAATTGTTGATTTCAAAGAGAATTGTTATGTCTATCACTAACGAGCAAATCCTAGACGCAGTTGCAGAAATGTCTGTAATGCAAGTTGTTGAGCTTATCGAAGCTATGGAAGAGAAATTCGGTGTTTCTGCTGCAGCTGCAGTAGTAGCAGGCGGCGCAGCTGCAGAAGCAGCTGAAGAGCAAACTGAATTCGACGTAATCCTAGCATCTGCTGGTTCACAGAAAGTTCAAGTTATCAAAGCTGTACGTGGCGCAACTGGCCTAGGTCTTAAAGAAGCTAAAGCTCTTGTAGACGGCGCTCCTTCTCCACTTAAAGAAGGCGTTGACAAAGCAGAAGCTGAAGCTCTTAAAGCTCAGCTAGAAGAAGCTGGTGCTTCTGTTGAAATTAAGTAATATTTACTTAATTTCTTAGCCTGAAAAGGCTAATGGCTGGTGGCAAATTGCCACCGGCCTTTTTGCGCTGTAGGGTAGTGGTGTTTTTCACATTGTTTTGCAACCACTAGCTGTGCAAAAAAACAGCCCTAAACCTTTAGAGCTGTTCCTACAACAAACAGTGTTATTAGTCACTGCTCCTCGTTTTGAGCAGTTTGGATCACTTATCAGCGATCTGAGGAACCTATGGTTTACTCTTATACCGAGAAAAAGCGTATCCGTAAGGATTTTGGTAAGCGTCCACAAGTTTTGGATGTACCATACTTGCTGTCGATCCAGCTTGAGTCTTTTAAAAAGTTCATCGAGCAGGATCCGGAAGGGCACTACGGTCTTGAAGCTGCCTTTCGTTCTGTTTTCCCGATTCAGAGCTATAACGGCAATTCCGAGCTGCAATACGTTAGCTATCGTCTCGGTGAGCCGGTCTTCGATGTCAAAGAATGTCAAATTCGTGGCGTAACGTACTCTGCACCGTTGCGTGTGAAGCTACGTCTTGTCATGTATGACAAAGACGCGCCAGCTGGCACCGTAAAAGACATTAAAGAACAAGAAGTTTACATGGGCGAGATTCCGCTCATGACTGATAACGGTACTTTCGTTATTAATGGTACCGAGAGGGTTATCGTATCCCAGCTGCACCGTAGCCCGGGTGTCTTCTTCGACAGCGATAAGGGTAAAACCCACTCCTCAGGTAAAGTGCTTTATAACGCACGCGTAATCCCATACCGTGGTTCATGGTTGGATTTCGAATTTGATCCTAAGGATAACGTATTCGTACGTATCGACCGTCGTCGTAAACTTCCAGCTTCAATTATTCTACGTGCGCTAGGTTACACAACCGAGCAAATCCTTGACATGTTCTTCGAGAAAGTAAACTTCGAAGTTCAAGGTAAGTCTCTGGTTATGGAACTTGTGCCTGACCGTCTACGTGGCGAAACTGCAAGCTTCAACATTGAAGCGAACGGTAAGCTATACGTAGAGCAAGGCCGCCGTATTACAGCCCGTCATATTCGCCAGCTAGGCAAAGACGGTGTTGATCATATTGAAGTGCCTGTTGAATACATCGTGGGTAAAATCGCGTCACGTGATTACGTGAACGAGGAAACCGGCGAGCTAATCGCAGCAGCTAACCAAGAACTTAGCCTAGAGACTCTTGCTCTGCTTTCACAAGCGGGCCACAAGTCACTAGAAGTTCTGTTCACCAATGACCTTGACTACGGTCCGTACATGTCTGACACCATCCGTGTCGACAGCACGACTGATCGTCTAAGTGCGCTAGTTGAAATCTACCGCATGATGCGTCCTGGTGAGCCGCCAACACGTGAAGCAGCAGAGCAGCTATTCGAAAGCCTGTTCTTCTCAGAAGATCGTTACGATCTATCTGCTGTTGGTCGTATGAAGTTCAACAGCTCTCTTCTTCGTGATGAGACAACGGGTGCGGGTACGCTAGATCACGCAGACATCATTGATGTAATGCGCAAACTGATCGACATCCGTAACGGCCGTGGTGAAGTTGATGATATCGACCACCTTGGTAACCGTCGTATCCGTTCTGTTGGCGAAATGGCTGAAAACCAGTTCCGTGTTGGCCTAGTACGTGTTGAGCGTGCAGTGAAAGAGCGTCTAAGCCTAGGCGATCTTGATGCTGTTATGCCTCAAGACCTAATCAACGCGAAGCCAATTTCTGCGGCAGTGAAAGAGTTCTTCGGCTCTTCTCAGCTGTCTCAGTTTATGGACCAGAACAACCCGCTGTCAGAAGTTACTCACAAACGTCGTATTTCGGCGCTTGGTCCAGGTGGTCTGACTCGTGAACGTGCTGGCTTTGAGGTTCGAGACGTACACGCGACTCACTACGGTCGCCTATGTCCTATCGAAACGCCTGAAGGTCCAAACATCGGTCTAATCAACTCACTTTCAGCGTTTGCTCAGTGTAACCCATACGGTTTCCTGGAAACGCCTTACCGTAAAGTAGTTGATGGTAAAGTTACCGAACAAATTGAATACCTGTCTGCAATCGAAGAAGGTCAGTATGTAATCGCTCAGGCGAACGCCGCGCTTAACGAAGACGGCTCTTTCGCTGACGAACTGATCACAGCTCGCCAGAAAGGTGACTCAGGTCTGCACCCACGTGACCATGTTCAGTACATGGACGTTGCAACCAACCAGGTTGTATCGGTGGCGGCATCTCTGATCCCATTCCTAGAGCACGATGATGCGAACCGTGCCCTTATGGGTGCGAACATGCAGCGTCAGGCTGTTCCGACACTGCGCGCTGACAAGCCGCTAGTTGGTACAGGTATCGAACGTAACGTGGCAGTTGACTCCGGTGTAACCGCAGTTGCTAAACGTGGCGGTCAAGTACAGTCAGTTGATGCATCTCGTATCGTTATCAAAGTTAACGAAGACGAGCTGGTACCAGGCGAAGCGGGTATCGACATCTACAACCTGACTAAGTACACCCGTTCTAACCAGAACACATGTATCAACCAGCGTCCAACTGTGATGCCGGGTGAGCCTGTATCTCGCGGTGATGTTCTTGCTGATGGTCCTTCAACAGACCTTGGTGAACTAGCGCTTGGTCAGAACATGCGTATCGCGTTCATGCCTTGGAATGGTTACAACTTCGAGGATTCCATCCTAGTTTCTGAGCGTGTTGTACAGGAAGATCGCCTGACAACTATCCACATTCAAGAGCTATCTTGTGTGGCGCGTGATACTAAGCTGGGTGCTGAAGAAATCACTGCGGATATCCCTAACGTGGGTGAAGCGGCGCTTTCTAAGCTGGACGAATCAGGTATCGTTTACATTGGTGCTGAAGTTAAGGGTGGCGACATCCTGGTTGGTAAAGTGACACCTAAGGGTGAAACTCAGCTAACGCCTGAAGAGAAGCTACTACGTGCTATCTTCGGTGAAAAAGCATCTGATGTTAAAGACTCTTCACTACGTGTACCAAACTCAGTGTCTGGTACGATCATCGACGTTCAGGTATTTACCCGCGATGGCGTAGAAAAAGACAAGCGTGCGCTTGAAATTGAAGAGATGCAGCTGAAAGAAGCGAAGAAAGACATCACAGAAGAATTCCAGATCCTTGAGGGTGGTCTTCTTGCTCGTGTTCGTACGCTTCTACTTTCTGCCGGTTACAGCGAAGACAAGATTGCTTCAATGGACCGCGAGAGACTGTTTGCACAGACACTTGATGACGAAGCACAGCAAAACCAGCTGGAACAGCTTGCAGAGCAGTATGATGAACTGAAAGCTGAGTTCGATAAGAAGTTTGAAACTAAGCGTCGTAAGATCACACAGGGTGATGACCTAGCGCCGGGCGTACTTAAGATTGTTAAAGTATACCTAGCTGTTAAGCGTCGTATCCAGCCTGGTGATAAGATGGCGGGTCGTCACGGTAACAAGGGTGTAATCTCTAAGATCAACCCTGTTGAAGACATGCCGTACGATGAAAAAGGACAGACAGTCGATATCGTACTGAACCCACTGGGTGTACCATCTCGTATGAACATCGGTCAGATCCTGGAGACTCACTTGGGTCTTGCAGCGAAAGGTATCGGTGACAAGATCAACGAGATGCTGAAGCAGCAGCAAGAACTTCACAAGTTCCGTGAATTCCTGCAGAAAGTCTACGATCTGGGCGATACGCGCCAGGAAGTAGATATCGCTGCGCTATCTGACGACGAAGTACGTACGTTGATTAAGAACCTACGTAACGGTCTACCGATTGCAACACCTGTATTTGATGGTGCGCCTGAAGCATCAATCAAAGAGCTGTTGAAACTGGGTGACCTGCCTGAGTCTGGTCAGCTGAAACTGTTTGACGGTCGTACCGGTGATATGTTTGAGCGTCCTGTAACCGTTGGTTACATGTACATGCTGAAACTGAACCACCTGGTTGATGACAAGATGCATGCCCGTTCTACCGGTTCTTACAGCCTTGTTACTCAGCAGCCGCTGGGTGGTAAAGCTCAGTTCGGTGGTCAGCGTTTCGGTGAGATGGAAGTATGGGCGCTGGAAGCATACGGCGCAGCTTACACTCTACAGGAAATGCTAACTGTTAAGTCGGATGACGTTAACGGCCGTACGAAGATGTATAAGAACATCGTCGATGGCGACCATCGTATGGAACCTGGTATGCCGGAATCCTTCAACGTATTGTTGAAAGAAATCCGCTCGTTGGGTATCAACATCGAGCTGGAAGACGAATAAGCCTAGGCTAGTTACCTATACTTATTTAGTTACTCCGGTATAAATATGAAGGCGCCAGTAGACTGGCGCCTTTATGGGTCAACTCCTCACAGGAGCCGAATGTGAAAGACTTACTTAAGTTTCTGAAAGCACAACACAAGACTGAAGAATTTGATGCAATCAAAATCGGTCTTGCTTCACCTGACATGATCCGTTCATGGTCTTTCGGTGAAGTTAAAAAGCCAGAAACCATCAACTACCGTACTTTTAAGCCTGAGCGTGACGGTCTTTTCTGTGCACGTATCTTTGGCCCGGTAAAAGACTACGAGTGTCTTTGTGGCAAATATAAGCGCCTGAAGCACCGTGGTGTTATCTGTGAAAAATGTGGTGTTGAAGTTACTCAGACCAAGGTACGTCGTGAGCGTATGGGTCACATCGAGCTAGCTTCACCTGTTGCCCACATCTGGTTCCTTAAGTCACTGCCATCTCGTATCGGTCTGTTAATGGACATGCCGCTACGTGACATTGAGCGTGTACTTTACTTCGAATCTTACGTAGTAATCGAACCAGGTATGACCAACCTTGAGCGTAGCCAGCTGCTTTCTGAAGAGCAGTACCTGGATGCACTTGAAGAGTGGGGCGACGAGTTCGACGCTAAGATGGGTGCAGAAGCGGTTAAAGCATTGCTGGCCAACATGGACCTGAATGCTGAAATCGAACTAATGCGCGAAGAGCTAGAAGAAACTAACTCTGAAACCAAGCGTAAGAAACTAACCAAGCGTCTTAAGCTTGTAGAAGCATTCCTACAGTCAGGCAACAACCCAGAGTGGATGATCCTGTCTGTACTGCCAGTTCTGCCGCCGGATCTACGTCCGCTGGTACCGCTGGATGGTGGTCGTTTCGCAACGTCTGATCTGAACGATCTGTACCGTCGCGTAATCAACCGTAACAACCGTCTGAAGCGTCTTCTAGACCTGGCTGCTCCTGATATCATCGTACGTAACGAAAAGCGTATGCTTCAGGAATCTGTCGATGCATTGCTAGATAACGGTCGTCGTGGCCGCGCTATCACTGGCTCTAACAAGCGTCCTCTGAAATCTTTGGCTGATATGATCAAAGGTAAGCAGGGTCGTTTCCGTCAGAACCTTCTTGGTAAGCGTGTAGACTACTCAGGTCGTTCTGTTATCACCGTAGGTCCATACCTGCGTCTGCATCAGTGTGGTCTTCCTAAGAAGATGGCACTTGAGCTATTTAAGCCATTCATCTACGGCAAGCTAGAAACTCGTGGCCTGGCTACGACAATCAAAGCTGCCAAGAAGATGGTAGAGCGCGAAGAAGCTGTCGTTTGGGATATCCTGGACGAAGTAATCCGCGAACACCCAGTAATGCTTAACCGTGCACCAACACTGCACCGTCTAGGTATTCAGGCATTTGAACCAGTACTAATCGAAGGTAAAGCGATCCAGCTTCACCCACTAGTGTGTGCGGCATATAACGCCGACTTCGATGGTGACCAGATGGCGGTACACGTACCTCTAACTCTGGAAGCACAGCTAGAAGCTCGTGCACTGATGATGTCTACGAACAACATCCTATCACCAGCATCTGGTGATCCGATCATCGTACCTTCTCAGGACGTTGTATTGGGTCTTTACTACATGACTCGTGAAAAGATTAACGCTAAAGGCGAAGGCATGTACCTTGAAGGTCCTGCTGAAGCTGAAAAAGCATACCGTACAGGTAATGCAGAGCTACATGCTCGCGTTAAAGTTCGTATTACTCAGTTCGTTAAAGACGAGCAGGGTAACCTAGCTGAAGATACTAAGCTGATTGATACGACTGTTGGTCGTGCAATGCTATGGACTATCGTACCGAAAGGTCTGCCATACAGCCTAGTAAACACCGAAGCTCTGGGTAAGAAACAAATTTCTAAACTGCTTAACACTTGTTACCGTGAGCTGGGCATGAAAGACACTGTCGTCTTCGCTGACCAGATCATGTACACAGGTTTTGCTTACGCGGCACTGTCTGGTGTTTCTGTTGGTATCGACGATATGGTTGTACCAGAAGCGAAATACACCAAGATCGCTGAAGCTGAAGCAGAAGTTGCTGAAATCCAGGAACAGTTCCAGTCTGGTCTTGTTACTGCCGGCGAACGTTACAACAAAGTTATCGATATCTGGGCAACAGCCAACGAGCAGGTTGCTAAAGCGATGATGGATAACCTGTCTTTCGACACTGTGATTAACCGTGACGGTGAAGAAGAGCAGCAGAAATCGTTCAACAGCGTATACATGATGGCCGACTCGGGTGCTCGTGGTTCTGCAGCACAGATTCGTCAGCTAGCGGGTATGCGTGGTCTGATGGCTAAGCCGGATGGCTCAATCATCGAAACGCCGATCACAGCGAACTTCCGTGAAGGTCTGAACGTACTACAGTACTTCATCTCTACTCACGGTGCTCGTAAGGGTCTTGCGGATACCGCACTTAAGACAGCGAACTCCGGTTACCTAACGCGTCGTCTAGTAGACGTTGCGCAGGACGTGGTTATCACAACTGATGATTGTGGTACACACGCTGGTATCACCATGATGCCTCTAATCGAGGGTGGTGATGTTAAAGAGCAGCTAGGTGATCGCGTTCTTGGTCGTGTTGTTGCTGAAGACGTTATCAAGCCGGGTACTGACGAAGTTCTTGCTCCACGTAACACGCTTCTTGATGAGAAGTGGTGTGACATCCTGGAAGCGAACTCTGTTGACCAGGTAAAAGTACGTTCTGTTGTAACCTGTGAGAATGACTTCGGTTGTTGTAAGTTCTGTTACGGTCGTGACCTAGCTCGCGGTCACTTGGTTAACCAGGGTGAGGCAGTAGGTGTTGTTGCTGCTCAGTCAATCGGTGAACCGGGTACACAGCTTACGATGCGTACGTTCCACATCGGTGGTGCGGCATCTGCAGCAGCTGCAGAAAACAGCATCCAGGTGAAGAACAACGGTTCTGTGAAACTACACAACGCTAAGTTTGTTACTAACAACGAAGGCAAGCTAGTTATCACATCTCGTGCGTCTGAAATGAGCGTTATCGACGAATTCGGCCGTACCAAAGAGAACTACAAACTGCCATACGGTTCTCACCTAAGCAAAGGTGATGCTGCGGAAGTTAAAGCTGGCGAAGTTATCGCTAACTGGGATCCGCACACAATGCCAATCATCACTGAAGTGGCTGGTCGTGTTCAGTTTGTTGACCTGATTGATGGCGTTACTGTTTCTCGTCAGACTGATGAGCTAACAGGTCTGTCTATGATCACTGTACTAGACGCTGCAGAGCGTACCGGTGCTGGTAAAGACATGCGTCCGACTATCAAGCTAGTTGATGAAAACGGTAACGATGTAATGATCGCCGGCACTGAAATGCCAGCTCAGTACTTCCTACCGGGTAAAGCAATCATCCAGCTTGAAGATGGTGCAATGGTTGGTATCGGTGATACGCTAGCACGTATCCCTCAGGCATCTGGCGGTACGAAAGATATCACCGGTGGTCTACCACGAGTTGCTGACCTATTCGAAGCGCGTAAGCCTAAAGAGCCTGCAATCCTAGCGGAAATCACAGGTACTGTTTCGTTCGGTAAAGAAACGAAAGGTAAGCGTCGTCTGATCATCACACCTGCAGAAGGTAACGCATACGAAGAGATGATTCCTAAGTGGCGTCAGCTGAACGTATTCGAAGGTGAGAAGGTTGAATGTGGTGACGTAATCGCCGATGGTCCAGAAGCTCCGCACGATATTCTACGTCTACGTGGTGTACACGCAGTTGCAGAATACATCGTGAACGAAGTGCAGGAAGTTTACCGTCTACAGGGCGTTAAGATTAATGATAAGCACATTGAGACTATCATTCGTCAGATGCTACGTAAGGTAACTATCAGCTCTTCTGGTGACTCTGAGTTCCTACCTGGCGAACAGCTAGAGTACTCTCGCGTAACAATTGCAAACCGTAAGCTAGAAGCTGAAGGCAAGCTACCTGCTACGTACGAGCGTGACCTACTGGGTATCACCAAAGCGTCTCTGGCAACAGAATCGTTTATCTCGGCAGCATCGTTCCAGGAAACGACTCGCGTACTTACAGAAGCTGCGGTTTCTGGTAAGCGTGACGAACTACGTGGCCTGAAAGAGAACGTAATCGTTGGTCGTCTGATCCCTGCTGGTACCGGTTTCGCGTACCACCAGAACCGTCAGCGTCAGCGTGATGCAGAGCTAGAGCCTGTAGCACCTCAGGTTGATGCAGAGCAAGCGTCTCAGGATCTTGCAGCACTGCTAAACGCTGGTCTGAGCGACGAAAACTAATAGATTTCGTTTCTTGAACTAAGCAAGAAAAAGGCACCCAATCGGGTGCCTTTTTGTTTTTAGGCTTTTATACCAAATTGTTCAGCTTGGTAGCGAAAAAATCCCCAGAGCTTAAATGGCACTAGGGATAGAAGAATTTCAGGGCAAGGTCAGCTAGTGTGCCATTTTATGGCGCAGTTGCGAGAAGGCAGGAAGCGGTTGCTTCTGCTGTTCAGAGACACAGGGGCTAAGATTAACCTAAACCCACAAACAGGCTCAGGCTACATCATTCTCTGTGTCAACGCTTATCTCTGTGGTTTATGCCCCCGGCGGACACGCTAAGCTTTCACTGATCAGCTCAATGAGGTTATCTTCCAGTGCAAACCTCAGTTCAATGAGCTCACCGATAGAAGACAGATCGTTATCAAAGTCAGGAATATCGTCACCTTCTTCAATCGCACAGTACCGATCAGTAAAATTCAGTAGCGGATCTGTGGTCTGGGTGATCTGTGCATATAGCTGAGAGATATCTTCGGTAGGGGAATACCCAGTCGCATTCCAACGCGCCATCACCATGTCGTAGATTTTAAAGTGGCCTTCGGATATATAGTCGACGAGTTGTTGGCTGAAAAGTTGAAGTTGGGAAGAAGTTGGAAGCTGACGTGTTTTTTGCTCAAAGGGAGGAAGCCCCGCTAGCTTACAGTAATCGATCAGCAATTGCTGACGTGACATCAGCCAGTGATCAATGACATCACTGGTGCCGCCCCACTGCTTTTGTACTTGTTCGAATTTACTTAACATGACCATGCCCTCATGATCTACAGTACCAAAACAAGGGGTACTGAATAAGATACCTGTGAAACTCTTATTAAAGAGAACCTTGTATTACGGATCAAAACTCCGTCAATAAGTTTAGATTGCCAGTAAAAACGATACCCTGCAAGGATGGATGTGACATTGATGTTAAAAAAACAAGAATTAGTGTATTGGTGCGTAGTGAAAAACCGTAAGCTCTTGCTGCTTGATGGTGCACTACCGTTGAGCTCTGAATCCGAGTTAGGGTTTGATACGAAAGGTGCGCGCCAGATCGGCGAATATCATCAGCGACCGGTGATGTGGCTTGAAGCGCCGGAAAATGTGAGTGAGGAGCACTTCTTCACTCAAAGAGAATTATTGGGGAGCGACAGTGAACTGTTTAATCTGGCTGGTAAGGCGACCCAGCTTTCTCATATGCTGCATAGCCAGTCGTTTTGTTCAGCCTGTGGCGGTCAGTGTCAGCTAGCCGAGAATGAGCTGGCGATGCGTTGTCTGCAGTGTCATGCCAGCCATTATCCTCGGGTTTCCCCCTGTGTGATAGTCGCGGTGCGCAAGCAAGATAAAATCTTATTGGCCCAGCATCCTCGGCATAAAACCGGTATGTATACCGTAGTTGCAGGTTTTGTCGAGGCCGGTGAAACCCTGGAGCAGTGTGTCGCGCGGGAAGTGGAAGAGGAAACTGGGATCAAGGTGACCAATATCCGTTACTTCGGCAGCCAGCCGTGGGCATTTCCGTCCAACCTGATGATGGGCTTTTTGGCAGACTATGACAGCGGTGAGCTCAACCCAGATTACCAGGAGCTGAGCGATGCTATCTGGGCAGGTGAAGAGGATTTACCTGAATTGGCTCCTGAAGGAACGATTGCCAGAGCGTTGATTAACCATACGCTTTCATTAATGTCTGATCGTTAGAATAAAAAAACCCTCCTAATTGGAGGGATTAAGGTGCAGTTAATTTGCTCTCTACGAGCAAAGTCATTGTTATTATTGCTAGCGCGCAGATTTTGTACCATGAGAGCCTGGTGAGTCGCAAACCTGGTGAACAGATTGTTGCTATAAACATGATCTGCTTAACAATTGGACTCTTTTGTTAGCGCCATTGAGTGATACAATACGCCGCAGAATTTACCCATGGAGTACAGAATGAGCGAATTAAAGAATGACCGCTACCTACGTGCGTTGTTGAAGCAACCAGTAGATTGCACACCAGTATGGATGATGCGCCAAGCTGGCCGTTACCTACCTGAGTACCGTGCAACACGTAGCGTTGCAGGTGACTTTATGTCGCTATGTAAGAATGCCGAGCTAGCGAGTGAAGTGACGCTTCAGCCATTGCGCCGTTTCCCGTTGGATGCTGCGATTCTGTTCTCGGATATCCTAACTATCCCTGATGCGATGGGTCTAGGCCTGTACTTTGAAACTGGTGAAGGACCAAAATTTGAGCGTCCGATCACTTGTAAGGCCGATGTTGACAAGATTGGTCTGCCAGATCCTGAAGGTGAGCTACAGTACGTGATGAACGCTGTCCGTCAGATCCGCAAGGATCTTAAGGGCGAAGTGCCATTGATTGGTTTCTCAGGTAGTCCGTGGACGCTGGCGACTTACATGGTGGAAGGTGGTAGCTCGAAAGCGTTCACCAAGATCAAAAAAATGATGTACGCAGAGCCTGCGACACTGCACCTGTTGCTAGATAAGTTGGCTGACAGCGTGGTTGAGTACTTGAATGCACAGATCAAAGCCGGTGCACAGTCAGTGATGGTCTTTGATACCTGGGGCGGCGTTCTGACGCCACGTGACTACAACGAGTTCTCGCTACGCTACATGCACAAAATCGTTGACGGCTTGATCCGTGAAAATGATGGTCGTCGTGTACCTGTCACCCTGTTTACCAAGAATGGCGGTATGTGGCTAGAGCAAATCGCCGCAACGGGTTGTGATGCTGTTGGTCTGGACTGGACCATCAATATCGCCGATGCCAAACGCCGTGTTGGTGACAAAGTCGCACTGCAGGGCAACATGGATCCATCTATCTTATATGCACAACCTGAGCGTATCCGTCAGGAAGTGGCAACAATCCTGGAAGGCTACGGTGACGAAGGTACTGGCCATGTGTTCAACCTTGGCCATGGTATCCACCTAGATGTGCCGCCAGAAAATGCAGGCGTGTTTGTTGAGGCGGTGCATGAGCTGTCAAAGCCGTATCATAAGTAAAAACGGTCCTGGGACCTCGGTTACTAGGCCCTAGGAAGAGCATTAAGAGCCCATGCAGTTCGCTGCGTGGGCTTTTTTGTTTGGTGCTAGGAAAAGCAGGCCCTAGGTTCTGGGAAGAGCTAAAGAGCTAAAGAGCTAAAGAGCTTGAGGAAGTGTTGAGGTTTGGTGAGCTTGGTTGCCAGGACCAGCTCTCTCTTTCTTTTCGCGCCTACCCCTTCGCCAATCCAAGGTGCTGGTGGACATACGCCCGGATATACGGCACGACTTCCTCTTCGAACCACGGGTTTCGCTTTAGCCATAGCGTATTACGTGGTGAAGGGTGCGGCATAGGAATGTATTTAGGTGACCATTGGCGCCAGGCCCTGACGGTTTCTGTCAGGGTTTTCGGCTTGTCTTTCAGATACCACTGCTGGGCATACTGGCCAACCAACAGGGTCATTCCGACATCTGGCAACAGCGGCCAGACTTGCGGGTGCCATTGTGGTGCGCACTCCGGTCTTGGCGGGAGATCGCCAGATTTTCCCTTGCCCGGGTAGCAAAGCCCCATCGGCATAATGGCTATCTGGCTTGGGTCGTAAAAGGTGTCTCTGTCGAGCTCTAACCAGTTCCGCAAGCGATCACCGCTGGGATCGTTCCAAGGGATCCCGGTTGCGTGGACTCGGGTGCCCGGCGCTTGACCGACAATCATCAGTTTTGCGCTACTGGCAGCCTGTATTACCGGTCGTGGCCCTAAAGGGAGATGATCTTTGCAGATCTCGCAGCGGCGAATTTGATCCAGAAGGTTATCAAGTTGTTGCGACGCCATGGTTGTTGCCTCTCTGTATCTAGTAGCCACGATCAAAGTCAATTTGATACATCAATGCCTGTTGCCGAATATAGCGTTGGTAATTGGCTTCAAATATTTCAAATACCTGTTCAGGAAAGCTTTCTGCGGCAATGTGGGGCGTGATGGTCACATTGGGGTGCCGCCAGAAAGGATGCTTGTTATCAAGCGGCTCATGCTTGAAGACATCGAGAAAGGCATGGACCACACAGCCTTGTTCAATCGCGGATAGTAACCCTTCTTCACTGACTGCATTACCACGGCCCACATTAAACAGTAGTGTATTGTGACAATGGCTCAAGGTACTGGCATTGAGGATATCGTCAGTATTAGTTGTTGCGGGCAGGGTAGAGACCAGAATATCAGCCCGTGCCAACCCTTCAGCCAGTTGAGTCAGCGGGTAAACCTGATCGAAGCAGGACTCTGCTGTATGGCCAGAGCGATTGATACCAATCACGTTAAGAGCGAAGGTCTTTGCCACACGAGCCAAATGCGCCCCAATCGAGCCGGTGCCGAGAATGACTATGGTTCGGTTGGCCAGTGAGGAGTAGGGATGCGGCTGCCACTGAGCTGATAACTGCTGTTGTCGGTAAAGGCTAAGATGGCGGATGTGATCGAGGGTGTATCCCATTACATATTCGGCAATAAGCTGACCAAAATGGCCACGGATATTGGTCAGGGTGTAATCCCGACGCAAACCTTGTTTGGTCAGGGCGTCAATCCCCGCATAGGTAGATTGCAACCACTGCAGGGCCGGATAAGCGTCGAGATGTGCGGCGATGCGAGGCGGATCGGCTAAAATAATGGTGGCTTGCTCAGGCTCTTCCGTGATTTCGAGGGCGGGGAGCTGTGCCTGGTCGAGCAATTGACGGTAGGTCGCATGCTGTCTCGACACAATCAGTACTTTGTTCATTCCTTTTTCCTTTTGTGCAGGCGGCTTATCAAGTAAAATCCGGTGCAAATCACAACTGCAGATTATCCCATGCTAAAGAATCCAGTTCAGCTTCGTTTAGAAAAATTAGAACCGTGGCAACACATCACATTTATGGTTTCACTGTGTGAACGCATGTATCCCAATTATGCGTTCTTCTGCCAGGAAACTGAGTTTGCCGATGAGCAGAAATACCGCTCGATTCTGGACAGTATCTGGGAAATTCTGACGGTAAAAACGGCCAAGATTAATTTCGAAAAGCAACTAGAAAAACTAGAAGAACTGGTTCCTAGTGCCGATGAGCATGATCTTTATGCGGTCAACCCTGCAATTGATGCCTGTGTTGCCTTGGCAGACTTACTGCATGCGATGCTAGATCGTGATTTGATGTTGGAAACCCTGACCAAGCTGAGCTCCCTATCGGCAGAAACGGTGGCCGATCTTGAGTTTGCTCAGACAGGTGTTGAAATTACCAACGAGAATCAAAAAGAGAACGAAGCCGTCTGTGCCGAGTGGGATATGCAGTGGGCAATTTTCCGTGCCCTGAAAGAAGCTGAACGCCGTGACATCGAGCTGATCAAGGATTTACGCCAAGAGTTGCGTGACGAGCCGGTCAGCAATATCGGTATCGAGCTGTAAGCCGAATTACCAAATTGAAAAAAAACAGGAGCCGGAAGGCTCCTTTTTTGTACCTCCTTTATATTCATACTGTGGCAAGAGCGGAGGAGCTTTGGCTTTTGGGGGGTATTGTTGTCATCTTGTTAAGTCGATAAATCTAGTCTGGTGTCTATTTTCTGGTTTTATTAACTGCTTGCTGATTCATCTTCAACCCAATCCACTTATTTAATGCCGCCGTCTTGTGCGGAGTCTCTTAGGGCGTATATAACAGAGACAGGTCCGCAGCTCACTATCGCTGACGGAACATATTCAACCTGTCAAAGTAGGACATCGCATGAAAGCATCTCAGCCTTCAGTACCAGCAAACAATAGCCGCCATGCAGCTATTGCTGCTCGCGCGCTCCTCCTGCTCTCTCTGAACCTTATTCGGAGCTGACAGGCTTTATCTTTTTTCTGTCGGCTTGTGAAGAAGCTGGCAGGGTCCCTTTCGATCTCTTTTCTCCTCCCCGTTTCCTCCAAGCTGAAAGCAGTCCAGAGGAATACTCATGCTATCGACTCGGTTAAGCGTACGTAATATCGCAGCCTTAGGCTTTATGACCTTCGCCATGTATCTAGGTGCTGGCAATTTAATCTTCCCCCCTTTCCTGGGCTTTCAGGCTGGAGAACACTTCATGAGCGGTATGGTTGGCTTCCTGCTGACCGGTGTCGGATTACCCGCAATGGCATTGGTTATGGTGGCATTGGTGAAAGGTTCTGATAACTTGACAGCGGCGTTGCCCCGCTCGCTGGCGACCAGTTTCTGGGTGATGGTGTTTATCGTTATCGGCCCGGCCTTTGTGATCCCCCGTGCTATCACCGTAGCCTACCAGTTCAGCCTGGCTCCTTTTATCGGTGATGCTGGCCTGGTGCCTTTTTCCGTGGTGTTTTGTCTTGCGACGATTTTGTTTGCGTTGTTTCCGGGCAAGCTGGTGGATACGCTAGGAAAATGGCTAACCCCGATGTTGCTGGTGATCCTTTCGATATTAGCGGCTTATGCCTACCTGTACCCATCGGGTCAGGTGATGACGGCGAGCGGACCGTATATTGACGGCGCGTTCGCTGAGGGGCTGACTCAGGGGTACATGACCATGGATGCCCTTGGCTCTATCGGTTTTGGCTGGGTGATTTTCCGCGCCATTCAGAATATGGGAGTAGAGTGTCCGAGAGCGACGGCCAAATATACCTTTATCGCTGCTGTTATGTATGCCGCTGCAATGGCGGCAGTGTATCTGTCGCTGGCCTATATCGGCTCGACCAGCGCGGATTTGGGGGCTGATTTTACCAACGGTGGGGAAATCCTGACGGCCTTTACCAACTACCATCTTGGTACGTTCGGTATTGTGTTGCTGGGAAGCGTGATGGTGCTGGCCTGCCTGACTACAGCAATTGGGGTGACGACTGCCGGCAGCGAGTTTTATAGCAGTACGTTTTCGGCGATCACCTACCGCCGTAGTGTATGGGGAACCATGCTCCTGTCGGGCTTGGTAGCTAATGTCGGACTGGAGCAGCTACTTGCGGTGACCTTGCCGGCAGTGGTAGCCCTGCACCCGATTGCGATTGCCCTGCTGATTATAGCCCCGGTAAGAAAGGTATTGGCACCAGGTATGGTACTGATGACAGTAACGGCGGCGTTGGTGTTTGGCTGTGTTGATGCGGTCCATATCCTAGGGCAGATGCCGCAAGATCTGGATCAGGCTTTAGAACAGCATCTACCGCTGTATCATTATTATGCGGGATGGATTGTACCCACGGTCAGTATGTTGGTGGCGGGACTAGTATGGTCGCGGATGACAGCCAAGAAGCCGCAGCTGGCGGAGGCCTAGCGATAGTTATCGTCTATAGAGCGAAGATAAAACAAAGGGGCCATTGGCCCCTTTGTTTATTATTCAGTGCGATCACTCATCATCTTTACTTTCAATCACACCGTGTAGTTTTTTCCATTTTTCCCAGCGCTGGTAGGCCAGCTGCTGCATGTCGGTGTTTTTATCGGCTTCATCGACAATTTCCTCGCCGACCAAGTGCTCGAAGATATCTTCCAGGGTAACTAGCCCTTGTACTGTGCCGTATTCATCGACCACCAGCACCACTTGTGAGCGCTCTTTCATCAGCTGCTCAAAGGCTTTGGGGACGCTGGAATTGTTCATGATGACCGGTAGCGGTCGCATCAGGGTACCGAGTTCTTGTTGGCCACGGCCTGCCTGGCTTTCGGCAAAGAGCTCCAGGCGGTGGACGAAGCCCAGGATATTGTCTTTCTGCTCACTGTATACCAGCGGACGGGAGAACGGGCTGTCCTTATGCTCGGATAGAAACTCATTGATCGGTTGTTCGGCTTCAACGCGGAAGAGTACTGGACGTGGTGTCATAATTTTGGTGACGCTGACATCACGGAACTGCAGCAGGTTGGTCATAATTTTTGACTCGCCTTCGGCCAGTTCGCCAGATTCTTTGGCTAGCATCGCCATTGCGGACAGCTCGTCACGCAGTTTCGGCGCTTCATGGCCCCGAGACAGGCGGCGGGTGATTTGCTCTGATACCCAGACAAACGGGGTCAGGGCCCATACCATCCAGCGCAATACCGACGCTGAAGCGGGAGCCAACTGGCGCCAGTAGGTCGCTCCAATTGTTTTAGGAATAATTTCTGAAAATAGCAGGATACCAATTGTCAGTACGCCGGAAAAAACGCCTAACCATTGGCTGCCGAAGACTACCGTCGCCTGGGCGCCCGCTGTTGCCGCACCAATGGTGTGGGCAATGGTATTTAAGGTCAGGATCGATGCCAGCGGCCGGTCGATATTATCTTTGAGGGCCGCCAGGCGAGGTGCCGCAGGGTGGCTCTGCTGGCGCAGAGTACCAATATAACTTGGCGAAATACTGAGGAGTACGGCTTCTAGAACCGAACAAATGAACGAAACACCAATCGCAATTGCGATGTAAATCGTAAGGAGGATCATGCTTACCTTGTCAGCTAATAAGGAAATTACACCTATATTAATTGGTGCGACAGCTAATAAATACAACTATTTCATTGGGCCTATTGGTAACATTTTGTGAACTTGCGCTCAGTTTATGGTTAAAGACTCCTCACCTAACCACATGATGGCTGACAAACCTTTGCCACACGGGCTTCTTTTGAATTAGAGTTGTTGCGTCTGAAGAAAAACCTTAGAAGGGAAACCTAATGAACAAGACCCAACTGATTGACCTGATCGCTGAAAAAGCGGATCTTTCTAAAGCTCAAGCTAAAGTTGCTCTAGAGTCTACTCTAGACGGTATTACTGATGCGCTTAAAGAAGGTGACCAGGTTCAACTAATTGGCTTTGGTACATTTAAAGTAAACCACCGTGCAGCACGTACAGGTCGTAACCCACAAACTGGTCAGGAAATCCAAATCGCAGCAGCGAACGTTCCTGCATTCGTTGCGGGTAAAGCACTGAAAGACTCAGTGAAATAATCTATACTCCGCCAGGTGATTCATCTGGCGGAGTTATTCTTATGAAACGTCTTATTCCTTTTCTTCTTCTCTCACTCCTGGCTGGATGTGAAACCACCACCGTTCCCGAAAATTCTATTACTCCGATTCTGACCCATTCAGGTGGCCAGACCCAGGGCGATGCAACTTCACTTTACTGGTATTCTTTCCAACAAAACCGACCGGTGAAGCTGGCTGAAGTTGTCACGGCCGGAGATTATGGTAGCTATCAATCCGACTATCGCTGGCGTGAGGGTAAATTACGGGAGATCAAGCGCATTGGCCTGCAGTTGAGTGATGAAACGCTCAAGCCGTTTAGCCTGCATGTTCGCTACGATACCCAGGGCAGTGCGGTATTCCAACGTAATACTGTCGATGGTTCAGTTTTACCGCTGACGAACTCCCAGTTGTACCAACTAACTCAACAAGCAGACAATGCCATCAGAGTGGTGAAGCAGCAGCGTAAAAATGATCAGTCGCTGGTACAGGGATATTGGCAGGGCAACCGTTTTTTGCGCTGTGGTGACGAAAAGCCACTGGAAGTGAGCTTCCAGCCTGACTTATCTGATTTCAGTGCCCAGCAACTTAGCCAACAGTCGCAGAGTAGCTTTATGGTGGTAACCGGTAAGGTTCGCAAGAACAAGCTGGTTGCAAGTCAGTTGCTTATCTTGTCTGAAGAAGATCAGGACTGCATTAGCCCCCCTGCCTTGCTAGACAAGTAGCCGTTCGGGTAGCCATCTTGTGCTTGGGCAATAAAAAAACGCGCTAGCTAGCGCGTTTTTTTATTGGCGAGAGAGTCGGGGTTAGGCTTCTTGCTCTCGGGCAATCGCACGGTAACCGATGTCGTCACGGTAGAACATGCCATTCCATGAGATTTGATTTGCCAGTTCGTAAGCGCGCTGCTGGGCCTCTGAGACGCTATCTCCCATTGCGGTAGCACATAGCACACGGCCACCGTTGGTTACGATGTTGCCGTTGTTACTGGCTGTTCCGGCATGGAAAACCTTCTCGCCGGCCAGCTCTTGCTGAGGCAGGCCAAAAATCACATCGCCTTTATCGTATGCCGCCGGATAGCCACCGGCAGCCAGCACCACACCAATTGATGCGCGCGGATCCCAGTTGGACTCGGCGGTATCTAGCTTCTCGTCGATCGCCGCGAGACAAAGCTCAACCAGATCGGACTGCATACGCAGCATGATTGGCTGGGTTTCCGGATCGCCAAAACGGCAATTGTACTCGATCACTTTCGGCGTACCGTCTGCCATGACCATCAAGCCGGCATACAGGAAGCCGGTATAAGGTGCTCCTTCCGCCTCCATACCGCGTACGGTTGGATAGATCACCTCTTCCATCACGCGGTCGTGGATTTCCTGCGTCACAACTGGTGCCGGCGAGTAAGCCCCCATGCCACCAGTATTCGGACCGGTATCGCCGTTGCCGACGCGTTTGTGATCCTGGCTGGTGGCCATAGGTAATACATTCTTGCCGTCAACCATCACGATGAAGCTGGCTTCCTCGCCATCGAGGAACTCTTCGATAACTACGCGGTGGCCCGCTTCGCCAAATGCGTTGCCTGCCAGCATATCACGTACCGCATCTTCTGCTTCCTGCAGGGTCATTGCTACGATAACACCCTTACCTGCAGCCAGACCATCGGCCTTAACAACGATAGGTGCCCCTTTCTCGCGCAGGTAGGCTAGCGCAGGCTCGATTTCGGTGAAGTTTTGGTATTCGGCCGTTGGGATCTTATGACGGGCCAGGAAGTCTTTGGTGAAGGCTTTGGAGCCTTCTAGTTGGGCAGCCGCTTGCGTCGGGCCGAAGATTGGCAGATCTGCCGCGCGGAATGCGTCAACGACACCGATAACCAGCGGGGCTTCAGGGCCGACAATGGTCAGCTCGATAGCATGGCTTTTTGCAAACTCAACCAGGGCGCCGATATCCTCAACACCAATGGCCACATTCTCGACTTTGGGTTCCAGTGCCGTACCGGCATTGCCCGGGGCCACGAAGACGGTTTCAACCTGTGCCGATTGTGCCGCTTTCCATGCTAAGGCGTGCTCGCGGCCGCCGTTGCCGATAACAAGAACTTTCATCTACAATCCCTCATCGCTTTGCCATGCTCCATCACTGGAGAAAATGGCCGTGCAAAAATTATGAAAACCACCCCAAAAAAGATGCGGTGGTTTGAAATGATTTCCCAGGACCCAGGACCCAGGACCCAGGACCCAGGACCCAGGCTCTGTCCCTTAGTGGCGGAAGTGGCGCATGCCGGTAAAGATCATCGCCATACCGTGTTCGTCAGCTGCATCGATGACTTCCTGATCGCGCATCGAGCCACCCGGCTGGATAACACACTTGATACCGGCTTCTGCTGCGGCATCGATACCGTCACGGAACGGGAAGAAGGCATCGGATGCCATCACGCTACCTGCAACCTCCAGGCCTTCGTCAGCAGCTTTGATACCGGCAATTTTCGCCGAGTAAACGCGGCTCATCTGGCCGGCACCCACGCCGATAGTCATGTTGCCTTTCGCGTAGACAATGGCATTCGATTTCACGTACTTCGCGACTTTCCAGCAGAAGAGGGCATCTCGCAGCTCGTCTTCGCTTGGCTGGCGCTTAGAAACAACCTTGAGGTCGTCCTGGCTTACCATGCCCTGGTCACGGTCTTGTACTAGCAGGCCGCCGTTGACGCGCTTAACATCAAAGCCGGTGGTCTTGGTGGCCCATTGCCCACATTCCAGCAGGCGAACATTTTTCTTGGCGGCAACAACCTCAATAGCTTCTGCTGAGACGCTTGGTGCAATGATCACCTCAACGAACTGGCGCTCGACAATCGCCTGGGCGGTTGCCGCATCCAGCTCTTGGTTGAAGGCGATGATACCGCCAAATGCTGATGTCGGGTCCGTCTTGTAGGCGCGGTCATAGGCTTCCAGAATATTGTCACCCAGCGCGACCCCACAAGGGTTGGCGTGCTTGACGATCACGCAGGCCGGCAGGTCGAACTCTTTTACACACTCAAGCGCGGCATCGGTGTCGGCAATATTATTGTATGACAGTGCCTTGCCCTGGATTTGGCGGGCCGTAGAAACTGAAGCCTCTTCTGGGTTCTTCTCGACATAGAACGCCGCTGCCTGGTGACTGTTCTCGCCGTAGCGCATGTCTTGTTTTTTCTCGAACTGCTGGTTGAAGGTGCGCGGGAATTTCGAGGCCTCGTCGCCCTCCTTATTGTCACCGTATGACGGCACCATAGTACCGAAGTAGTTGGCGATCATGCCGTCATAGGCGGCGGTGTGCTCAAAGGCCGCGATAGCTAAATCGAAGCGGGTAGCATGGGTCAGAGAGCCACTGTTGGCCTCCAGCTCAGACAGCACACGGTCATAGTCGTGGGCATTAACCACGATGGTCACGTCTTTGTGGTTTTTGGCCGCAGAGCGAACCATTGTCGGGCCACCGATATCGATGTTCTCAACGGCATCTTCTAGTGTACAGCCTGCTTTGGCGACTGTCTGGGCGAACGGGTATAGGTTGACTACAACCATATCAATCGGGTCGATATCATGTTGTGCCATTATGGCATCGTCTTGGCCGCGGCGGCCGAGTACGCCTCCGTGTACTTTCGGGTGAAGGGTTTTTACCCGGCCGTCCATCATTTCTGGAAAGCCAGTGTAGTCTGAAACTTCAGTAACTTTGATACCTTGCTCGGCAAGCAGGCGAGCAGTACCGCCAGTAGAAAGGATGTCAACACCACGGTTGGCAAGAGCTTGTGCGAATTCAACAATACCAGTTTTGTCTGATACGCTGATCAGTGCACGGCGAATAGGACGAGCGTTTTCCATTGCTACCATCTCTTTTATACACGGGGAATATTTACCAAAAACCAGCATCGAATTGGTGCTGGATTTTGGTAAATACCCTCAGCTAGAATCGGGGGAGAGTACCAGCCCCTGCTATGGGGGATTTTTTATTGCTGACGGCGCGTATTTTACATTAATTCCGGCTTTGCGCAAACGTTTGCTTTTTGTGTTTCACAGAACTTACGGTGGATACGGTCGGTAGACAAACAGAAGAGTCGAGTATGTATTTGATTGGACAGCTGGCAAAGTTATGTGATGTCAGTAGCGATACGCTGCGGTTTTATGAGAAGAACGGCCTGCTCAAACCGGCAGGCCGCAGCGATAGCGGTTATCGCCTGTATAGCGAGGCCGATCTGTCGCGGGTGAAGTTTATTATGCGCTCGAAGGCCATTGGCCTGAGTCTGGATGAAATCCGGGAGCTGCTTGATATCCGGCTCGAAGCCAGCCAGCACAGCTGTGCGGAAGTCAAAGCCATCACTCAGGCCAAGCTGGACGAGGTCGACCGGAAAATGGCCGAGCTGAGGCGTATCCGTTTGGCGTTGAAAAGGATCAATGATGCCTGCTGCGGCCATACTGATGACAATGCCAGCCATTGCTCGATACTGGAGGCACTGGGCGAGCATGATGATGAGACGCATAAGTCCGATACCGCGGCCCAGTGTTGCTCGGGGCGCTGTAAGGGCAAAACATAGCTTTGCTTATTCTTCCGCTGAAGCCCCGGCTGCCTGGGCATTGTTAATGACGTCTTTAGTGGTATCGCGGAAGAAGTGGCCTGTTGCTCGAGTGGCATCACGAGTGGCATGGCCAATTTCGGTAAAGCCTTCCTTCAGCGCTTGTTTATCCTGGCTAGAGCACCCCAGTAATACAACACTGCAGATTAATCCTATATATACCGCTTCCTTTGTCATTGATTTTATTTCCATTAGTTAGCTTGTGCGTATTAGTGTAGTTATTTTTCCTGTCAGAGAAAGATAAATTTCAGAGGGGAAATAGAAGGAGAGGCTTTTCATTAGGGAAAGCTCTCGAATTGTGATAGCTTCGAATTATCACGTAGTTACTGATAGGGAAAGTCATGTTAAACGTAAACGAATATTTTGATGGCCAGGTAAAGTCTATTGGCTTCGAAACTCAGGGGGAGCGCACCAGCGTCGGGGTGATGGTACCGGGTGAATATACTTTTGGCACGGCTGCGCCAGAGCGTATGACCGTGGTGAAAGGCGCGCTGACCGTGAAGCTGCCGGGCCATATCGATTGGGAAACCTACAATGCCGGCGATGACTTTGAAGTGCCGGGCGATTCATCTTTCCAGGTGAAGGTGACGGATACGACGGCCTACCTATGCGATTACCTCTGAGTTTGCCTAAGCGGTAAAAAAAGCTTCGCCATAGCGAAGCTTTTTTATCTCCGGCCCAAACCTTACTCAGGGATCAGGACGGTATCAATAACATGGATAACCCCGTTGCTGGCATTGAGATCACCGGCAATGAGTTTAGCGTCGTTGATTGTCACACCATCCTCGCCGTTTTCGATTTGTACTGTCCCTCCCTGGACGGTTTCAGGCAGTTTCAGCCTGCTGACTGCTTCTGAGGTGAAAGCCCCGATCAAGAGATGGTATTTGAGCACGGCCTGCAGTTGTTCTTTGTTTTCTGGCTTTAGCAGGTCAGCCAGAGTGCCGGCCGGGAGCTTGGCGAAAGCGTCATCGGTGGGTGCCATGAGAGTAAAGGGCCCCTTGCCTTCGAGAGTGCTGGTCAGACCGGATGCCCGGATTGCCATGACCAGGGTCTGGAAGTCATCGTTGGTGGCCGCGACCTCGACCAGGTTTATCTTCTCGCCTTTCTTATAACCTGCTACCGTCAAACTGGACAAGTTACCGGGGATTAAGACTGTGTCAATCACATGGATAACCCCGTTGCTGGCATTGAGATCACCGGCAATGACTTTAGCACCGTTGATTGTCACTCCATCCTCGCCGCTTTCGATTTGTACTGTTTCTCCCTGAACGGTTTCAGGCAGTTTCAGCTTGCTGACTTCTTCTGAGGTGATAGCCCCGATCAGGAGATGGTATTTGAGCACGGCCTGCAATTGTTCTTTATTTTCGGGTTTTAGCAGGTCAGCCAGAGTGCCGGCCGGGAGCTTGGCGAAAGCGTCATCGGTGGGTGCCATGAGAGTAAAGGGCCCCTTGCCTTCTAGCGTGCCGGTCAGATCGGCTGCCCGGATCGCCATGACGAGGGTTTGGAAGTCATCGTTGTTGGCCGCGACCTCGACCAGGTTTATTTTCTCGCCTTTCTGATAGGCCGCCGTCACCAGACCGGACAGGGAGAGCAGCAATAGGGTAATGAAGGAGCTGGTGAAAAAACGCTGGACTGTTTTCATTGGGTGAACCCTCTTTGTGTTTAGGTGTTATACCGAATTTCTTATACGTCCAGGAAAGCAGTATAGTTCACTGAGGGGAAAAATTGCGCCACAAAAGAAAAGGCCTGACACAGGGTCAGGCCTTTGGAAATAGGTGAGGAACTAATATTAGTTCATGCCGTATTTCTTCAGCTTCTTGCGAAGCGTACCACGGTTGATACCCATCATGGTTGCTGCGCGAGTCTGGTTACCACGAGTGTACTGCATGATGGTGTCTAGTAGCGGCTGCTCAACTTCAGCAAGCACTAGCTCGTACAGATCATCGACTTCCTGACCGTTTAACTGAGCAAGGTAGTTTTTAAGCGACGCTTTTACAGAGTCACGTAGTGGCTTCTGTGTGATTTGGTCTTGTGAAGTTACAGTTGTCACTGTTAATGCTTCGGAAGTCAGATTTTGTTCGAACATATTCTGTAAGCTCTTCTAGTATTTATGCAACGTTTTCGAAGTAGCCTTGCAGCGCATCGAGTTGCTGTTGGGCATCTTCGATAGCGTTGAAGGTCCGGCGAAAGTCACCTGCTGGTGCATGTTCTTTTAAGTACCAAGACACGTGTTTACGTGCAATGCGCAGCCCTAAGTACTCCCCGTAGAAACGGTGAAGTTCCTGAACATGGCCCAGCATAATGCCGCCAACTTCATCCATGGACGGAGCCGGCAGGTGTTCGCCAGTTGTTAAGTAATGGTGGATTTCCTGGAAAATCCACGGCCGTCCTTGTGCAGGTCGGCCAATCATCAAAGCATCTGCACCGGTATAATCCAGTACGAAGCGTGCCTTTTCCGGAGAGTCGATATCACCGTTAGCGATCACCGGAATGGAAACAGCCTGTTTAGCTGCTTTGATGTAGTCATATTCTGCCTCGCCTTTGTACATACAGGCTTTGGTGCGGCCATGAAGGGCCAGCGCCTGAATGCCACACTGCTCGGCAAGCTGTGCGATATAGACACAGTTACGGTTATCCAGATCCCAGCCTGTACGCGTTTTCAGCGTGACAGGCACATCGACAGCATCTACCACTGTGCGAAGAATCTCTTCGATCAGTTCAGGGTGCTGCAGCAGTGCTGAGCCCGCAAGTCGCTTGTTGACCTTTTTAGCCGGGCAACCCATGTTGATATCGATGATTTGCGCACCGTTCTCAACACTAAATTGCGCCGCTTCAGCCATCAGCTTAGGATCCGCGCCGGCTATCTGAACCGAGCGAATGCCCGACTCGCCTTCGTGGACCATGCGGTTCTGGGATTTAGACGTTTTCCACAAGTCTGGGTTAGAAGACATCATCTCGCTAACAGCCATCCCCGCGCCGTAACGCAGGCATAGTTCACGAAATGGCCGATCGGTCACACCCGCCATTGGCGCGACTATCAGCTGGTTTTTAAGTTGATAAGGACCGATCTTCAAACGTCTGTACCTGACTGTGCCAGTAAGGGCGCGCATTTTACGCATTTTTTCCCTTTCTGAAAAGGCCAATAATTGAGCATTTAGTTTTTGATTTACAAAAACGTATGATTTTCAATCGATTGGCTATTTTGTGCACAGCAAAATTGCTGTAGGAAATTAGTTAATTACGCCTTGTGGCCTGAAATACGGCACCAATCTTCACGGGCCGTAATCGGGTCAAGAGTCAGCTCATCGCCGTAGTAAGCTGCGACGTCCTCGGCCTGAGTTTCCAGTACGCCAGAGATTGCCAGATCGCCACCAGCTTTTACCAGGCTCTTAATCACAGGGGAAAGCTCGCGAAGCGGGCCGGCCAGGATGTTAGCAACCACGACGTCAGCCTGGATACCTTCTGGCTGATCCTGTGGCAGGAACAGCTCTAGCTTGTCGGCAACACCATTACGTTCTGCATTGTCGCGAGAGGCCAGAATCGCTTGTGGATCGATATCGATACCGATGACTTTAGCTGCTCCCAGCTTGATAGCGGCAATCGCCAGGATCCCTGAGCCACAACCGAAGTCGACAACCGTTTTGCCTGTCAGATCTTGGCCGTCAAGCCACTCAAGGCAGAGTGAGGTTGTCGGGTGAGTACCGGTACCGAACGCCAGGCCTGGGTCTAGCAGTACGTTAACGGCTTCTGGCTCTGGTGCTTCACGCCAGCTTGGGCAGATCCACAGACGGCGACCGAAACGCATTGGGTGGAAGTTCTCCATCCATTCGCGCTCCCAGTCCTTGTCTTCCAGCTGTTCTACCTTGTAAGCGAAGTCATCGGCGATCAGCGGGCTGTTTTTCAACATGTTGAGAACGAAATCCATGTCGGTTTCAGCGTCATATAAACCAACTACATCGGTATCACCCCACAGGCGGGTTTCACCCGGCAGTGGTTCGAAAACCGGGGTGTCTTGTGCATCGAGGAAAGTGACAGACAGGGCACCAGTTTCTTCCATCAGCATATCGCCAATAGCTTCAGCATTCTCTGCAGTTGCGTTCAGTTTAATTTGAATCCAAGGCATGGTTATTTCGCTTTTTGTTTGGCTACGGTTTAAGGATGCGGAGTCTAGCATGAAATTTAGTCAGCTCGCATCTACTTCATCGGCTTGCTGCCCGCAATGGCAGGAGGCTGGTCTGAAAAAAAGATAGCACCAAATGGTGCTATCTTGCGGGGAAATTAGTGAGCTTAGAGCTGATGTTGCGGCCTAGGTGCGACAACGGGTTTAGCGAGGCTACCAAGAACGAAGGCCACCAGGCCGAGAGCCAGGGTCGGGACAATGGCATGCATACCGCCGAGATCGGGTTTGACCACCGACAGTCCGATATAGCACGTCAGCCCTGTGGCCATAGAGGCGAATGCACCGGTTGCCGACGCTTTTTTCCAATATAGCCCGAGCACTAGTGGCCACAGGAACACCGCCTGCATACCGCCAAAGGCGAGCAGGTTGAGCCAGATGATCATGTCTGGTGGATTGGTTGCCGCCACAAACACCAGGGCAGAGAAAATACCGGTAACCCACAGTGACAGCTTAGGTAGGCGGGATTCGGCCTCTGGGCCTTCTGCGGCCTTTGGGTTGATGTAGTTGAGGTACAGGTCCTTCAGCAGTGTCGCCGAGGCCTGGATCAACTGGGAGTCAATGGTCGACATAATTGCGGCCATCGGTCCTGCCAGAAATACGCCGGCCACCACTGGAGGCAGGACAGTCATCATCAAGGTCGGCATGATCTGATCCGGGCTGGCAATGTCCGGCACGATGGCACGACCAAGCGCGCCGGCCAAGTGCATCCCCAGCATCAGGAAGGCTACCATGGCCGTGCTGATCACCATGCCTTTATGTAGCGAGCTGCTGTCTTTATAAGACATACAGCGGACGGCAGCATGCGGCAGACCGATCACCCCGAAACAGACCAGTACCCAGAAGCTGAGCATGAACGGCTGGGTGAGGAAGTTATCCGGACCAAAAGGGGTGACGAGTTCTGGGTTGATCTGATGTAGCTCGGTGACAAGTTCGCCAAAGCTGCCACCGGCATGGACGATACCGACCAGCAGGGCGATGGTGCCGATAATCATCATCACGCCCTGAATGGTGTCGGTCATCACCACTGCGCGGAAGCCGCCGATCGTGGTATACAGGCCAACGGTGACCGCAAACAGCATGAGCCCGTGGGAATAGGACAGGCCGGTGACCGTCTGCAACAGGCGGGCGCCGCCGACAAATTGCACCACCATGGTGCCAAAGAAAGCCAGCAACAGCGCCAGCGAGGCGAAGATGACCACGCCGCGGTTTTTGTAGCGGGCATAGAGCATATCGTTGAGAGTCAGGGCATTGTGGCGACGGGCCTCAATAGCAAACTTTTTGCCAAGTACGCCCAGTGTCAGCCAGGCTGCCGGAAGCTGGATCATCGCCAGAAGAACCCAGCCAAGCCCCATTTTGTAGGCGGCACCCGGACCACCAATAAAGGAGCTGGCACTGGCATAGGTAGCGGCGAGGGTCATGGCGAGGACAAAGCCGCCCATACTGCGGTTGCCAACCAGGTACTCATTGAGAAAGCCGCTGCCGGAATGGCGGTGGCGACGTGTAAAGAGCGCCAGCCCGAACACGGCGGCCAGATACAGAACCAAGGGGATTAGTAGTTCGTTATTCATCCGGGGTGTCCTTTTCAATGTCCAGTGACATATCCTGATAGATGTACTTCACCATCAGGCCACACAGCAGGGTAAAAATAACCGGGCCGATGATGCAGGCGAGCAGGAACCAGAGTGGGAATCCCCAATACAGCTCCGGCAAGGTGGTGTGTACGTCACTGGGGGCAAAGGCATAGGCCGAGAAATACCACCAGATAAAATAGGCGAGGGCGAGGCCTATCGCCCATTTGGCTTCCTTGTGAGCCTGGCGATAGCGCATAGAGAGCGTTTTCAAGCTGTCGTCTCCAGTCGTTTAGTAACACTACTCAGAGAAGTGATTGAAATACGGAAAGTGAGTAATGTTCATACAAATAAAGGTGAGGTATTGTGGCAAAAGTTAGAGGTTAGTGCTAGAAACAAACCACATCAAATTGGCTATAACAGAACGAAAAAAGGCTGCCTGAGGCAGCCTTTTATGTAACTAGGTAAGTTATATATTACAAACCTGCTTATTGTAGGCCAAGCTTCTTCTCTAGGTAGTGGATGTTGGCACCACCATGCTGGAAGTTCTCGTCAGCCATAATATCTTGCTGCAGCGGAACGTTGGTTTTGATACCGTCGATGATCATTTCGCCCAGGGCATTGCGCATGCGCGAGATCGCCACGTCACGGTTTTCGCCGAAGGCAATCAGTTTGCCGATCATTGAATCGTAGTGTGGTGGAACGGTGTAGCCGGTGTAGATGTGAGACTCCCAGCGGATCCCCATCCCTCCTGGCGCGTGGAAACGTTCAATCTTGCCAGGGCAAGGTAGGAAGCGCTCTGGATCTTCGGCGTTGATACGACACTCAACGGCGTGGCCACGTACCTGGATGTCTTCCTGAGTGAATGACAGCGGCTGGCCGGCAGCGACACGTAGCTGTTCTTTGATTAGGTCGACGCCGGTTACCATTTCGGTTACTGGATGCTCAACCTGGATACGGGTGTTCATCTCGATGAAGTAGAACTCACCGTTCTCGTACAGGAACTCGAAGGTACCGGCACCGCGGTAGCCGATTTCGATACATGCACGGGTACAGCGCTCACCGATGTACTTGCGCATTTCTTCAGTGATACCCGGAGCAGGAGCTTCTTCCACTACCTTCTGGTGGCGACGCTGCATAGAACAGTCACGCTCGCCAAGGTGGATGGCATTGCCCTGGCCGTCAGCAATAACCTGAACTTCGATATGACGAGGGTTTTCAAGGAATTTCTCCATGTAAACCATGTCATTGTTGAAACAGGCTTTTGCTTCGGCACGGGTCATCGCGATAGCTTCTGACAGATCTTCCTCTGTGCGAACTACACGCATACCACGACCGCCGCCGCCACCTGATGCCTTGATGATCACCGGGTAGCCGATGCGCTTGGCAAAAGATTTGTTCTTCGCGGCATCATCATCCAGCGGGCCGTCAGAGCCCGGTACACAAGGAACACCGGCTTTCTTCATCGCGGTGATCGCAGATACCTTGTCACCCATCATGCGGATGGTTTCCGCTTTCGGGCCGACAAAGATAAAGCCTGAGCGTTCAACCTGCTCGGCGAAGTCTGCGTTTTCAGACAGGAAACCGTAACCTGGGTGGATAGCCACTGCACCGGTGATCTCTGCTGCACTGATAATGCGAGGAATATTCAGGTAGCTGTCAATTCCCCTTGCCGGGCCGATACAGATCGACTCATCGGCAAGCAGAACGTGTTTAAGGTCGCGGTCTGCTGTTGAGTGAACAGCGACGGTTTTGATCCCCAGCTCTTTACACGCACGCAAAATACGCAGTGCGATTTCGCCGCGGTTGGCGATAACTAATTTATCTAACATAGGACGCCCCGGTTACTCGATGATAACTAGCGGCTGGTCGAACTCGATCGCATCGCCGTCTTCAGCCAGAATAGCGACCACGGTACCTGCTTTGTCAGATTCGATTTGGTTCATCATCTTCATCGCTTCAACGATGCAAAGTGTGTCGCCAACATTAACGCTTTGGCCTACTTCAACGAACGCTTTTGCTTCAGGGCTAGGCGCACGGTAGAAAGTACCTACCATTGGAGAAAGAACCTGATGGCCTGCAGGAGCCGCTGGTGCAGCAGCAACTGGAGCCTCTACAGGAGCTGCTTGAGCTGGTGCCGGAGCGGCTACCGGTGCAGGCGCGGCCGTAACAACTTGAGTTGTCGCTGCTACAGGAGCGCTACGGCTGATGCGTACCGACTCTTCGCCTTCAGAGATTTCAAGTTCAGAGATACCAGACTCTTCAACCAGTTCAATAAGCTTTTTGATCTTACGAATATCCATTTATCTTTCTCTTTATCTGTTGTTCATTTAGCTTTCTGCATGCAGGCGACGAACCGCTGCATGCAGGGCGAATTCATAACCATCCGGGCCTAGGCCGCAAATCACCCCGACTGCTTTATCTGACAGGTAGGAATGGTGACGGAATGGCTCTCGGGCATGAACGTTAGACAGGTGCACTTCAATAAACGGGATATTGACCCCGAGCAGGGCATCGCGGATCGCTACGCTGGTATGCGTAAAGGCGGCCGGGTTGATGATGATAAAGTCCACGTTGCCATGGGCGCTATGGATGGCATCAATCAGCTCATGCTCTGCGTTTGATTGAATGTGATCTAGCGTCACACCAAGTTCAGTTGCTTTGGCAGTTAAATTAGTAACGATTTGAGCCAGTGTTTGTTGGCCATAGTGGCCTGGCTCTCTGAGACCCAATAAGTTCAGGTTAGGTCCATTGATAAGTAAAATTCGTTGAAATGTCGACATCTTGACGTTATATCACTTGTATTTGACGTTTTACTCTAACAACGTGCAGGTAGCTGCACATTTGCTTCCCTGTGTCCTAATTTTTGCTGCCAAAACATGCTTGATGAGCAATTATAGAGAATTCACGGCAAATCGCAGCAAAATACTGGTCTAATCACCACTTTTTATGTGGACAGTTGTACGCTGTATTCATTCATGCAATAGGATTAGACGGTTGTTTCTTCGTAGAGTTCAGCGGGTTGGTTCAAGTTGTGGCGGCGATCGTATTATTTGTTACTGATGCGTGTTTTTTCTAACCCATCTCAATATTAGGAGAGTTAGCGAAAAATGCGTCTCAGTTTAGCGGTTTTTTCATCTCTTGAGCGTGATTGGCGAAGGTATTTAGAAAAAAGCCGCTCGAGGGCGGCTGAGTATAATGTGAAAAGTGCTTATAACACTTTTTGTTTCTCGGCGATAAGCTTGTCGACTACGCTTGGGTCGGCCAGGGTCGAGGTGTCGCCCAGGGTACCGGTATCGCCGGTGGCAATCTTGCGGAGGATGCGGCGCATGATTTTGCCGGAACGGGTTTTCGGTAGCGCGTCTGTCCAGTGCAGGAAGTCAGGCGTCGCAATCGGGCCGATTTCTTTGCGTACCCATTCCTTTACTTCTTTGTGCAGTTCGGCACTCGGCACCTCACCGTTGTTGAGGGTGATGTAGGCATAGATGGCCTGACCTTTGATATCATGCGGCACGCCGACAATCGCAGCCTCGGCAATCTTATCGAACGCCACCAGGGCGGATTCTATCTCGGCGGTGCCCATGCGGTGGCCGGAGATATTCAGCACGTCATCGACACGGCCAGTGATCCAGTAGTAACCGTCTTCATCACGGCGGGCACCGTCACCGGTGAAGTACATCCCCTGGAAGGTCGAGAAGTAGGTTTGCTCAAAGCGGTCATGGTCACCCCATAAGGTGCGCATCTGACCCGGCCAGGAGTCAATCATCACCAGGTTACCTTCGGTCGCACCCTCAAGGATGTTGCCCATGTTATCGACAATCGCTGGCTGAACGCCAAAGAAAGGACGGGTGGCTGAGCCGGGTTTCAGTTCGGTGGCACCCGGTAGCGGGGTGATCAGGATCCCGCCGGTTTCGGTTTGCCACCAGGTGTCGACAATCGGGCAGCGGCTGTCACCGATGGTGCGGTGATACCATTCCCAGGCTTCAGGGTTAATCGGCTCACCGACTGATCCCATGATGCGTAATGATGAGCGGTGGGTGCCTTCAATCGCTTTATCCCCTTTGGCCATCAAGGCACGGATAGCGGTGGGAGCGGTGTAGAGAATATTGACGTTATGCTTGTCGACGACCTCGCTCATGCGGCTGGTGGATGGGTAGTTTGGCACGCCTTCAAATAGCAGGGTGGTTGCACCGTTAGCCAGTGGGCCGTATACCAGATAGCTGTGGCCGGTGATCCAGCCGACATCCGCAGTACACCAATAAACTTCGCCTTCTTGGTAGTCGAAGACATGCTTGAAGGTCATGGTTGCATAAACCAGGTAGCCACCAGTGGTATGGAGAACGCCCTTTGGTTTGCCGGTAGAGCCTGAGGTATACAGAATAAACATCGGATCTTCGGCGTTCATTTCTTCCGGTTCGCAGTGGGCCGAAGCGACTGCGGTGGCGTCGTGCCACCAGACATCACGCTCGCTGTCCCACTCGATGTTACCGCCAGTACGCTTAAGTACTAATACTTTTTCGACACTGGTAACGTTGTCGTTGGCCAGAGCATCGTCGACATTTTTCTTCAGTGGAACCGCCCGTCCGCCACGGACGCCTTCGTCAGCGGTGACAACAACCTTGGCGTTGGAGTCGATAATACGGCCAGCCAGCGCTTCCGGGGAAAAGCCGCCAAAGACGATAGTGTGGACAGCGCCGATACGGGTACAGGCCAGCATGGCGACGGCGGCCTCGACAACCATCGGCATGTATAGACACACCACATCACCTTTGCGTACCCCTTGGCTTTTCAGGGCGTTGGAAAATTTACAGACCTGCTCGTACAGTTCGTTGTAAGTCAAAGTGGCATCATCGGACGGGTCATCGCCCTCCCAGATAATCGCGGCTTGCTCACCACGGGTTGCCAGGTGGCGGTCGATGCAGTTGGCAGATACGTTCAGAGTGCCGTCTTCAAACCATTTAACGCTGACGTGGCCAGTATCAAATGAGGTGTTTTTTACCTGGGTAAAAGGCTTAATCCAGTCAACAATCTGGCCGTGCTCACGCCAGAAGCCTGCCGGGTTGATCACCGACTGCTGATACATCTCACGGTATTGCTCGTCAGTAACATGGGCGTTGGCAGCAATGTCCTTGTGTACCGGATATATATGAACCTCACTCATTCTATTCTCCTTGTGTTCCGTCTATGTCCGTACCGGACCGGATAATTCTTGTCATTGTGTCTGTTGTGTAATACTAACTTCTGATAGATCGCAGCTAGCCACAATTAGACTTTAGGATGAGAGAGGAAGGGCTAGTGAAAAAAGCAGCTTGTTACATTGAGTTTGCATCAAAAAACTTGCGCCCGGTGATAAAGGCGGGCGAGATACCATCAGGCAGATCTGAGTGTTGGGATATCGCCATGCTTGAGGCGGACATAAATCAAGGCTGCGGTAATCGCGTCCTGCAATGCATCGTGACGCGCCGGAAGAGGCAGGTCGAGGTGGCGGCTTATAGCCTCTAAGCTAAGGTCATAATAGGCATTGGGCAACAAGCGTTCGAGGCGCTCATGGTAGAGGTGGCTGACTTCAACTATCTTGTTGGGGAGAGTGAAGCCAAACAGGCGCTGGAAATAACGATCGAGGATCGTTTTGTCATACCGGATATGGTAGCCCACCAGCGGTCGGTTACCGATAAAGGTCAGCAAGGTTGCCAGCGCCTGTTGTTCATCAAGTCCCTCCTGGAGATCTTGATGGCGGATCCGGTGAACAGCAATAGAATCGGCATCGAGGCTGGCAGGAGCACGCAAGGTCAGGTGAATCGACTGACTGGTCAGGATACGGTTAGCCTTAATCCGGGTAGCGGCAATGGTCACCAGTTCGGCACTATGGGGATCGAGGCTGGTGGTCTCGCAGTCGAGTGAGACTAGCTCATCCCCCCGGTAGCGCTCGAACAGCGATTGATAGGGGCTGTGCTTGAATTTATGCTGGTACCATAACCGTCGTAATAGATTCATTATCTTCTCTTGTCCTTAGCCAACTAATTCCTGGTCTTTTTGGTTTCTAGTCTCTTATTTGATAGTGATAGCCCAGCCATTCTTTGAATTTTTTGACCACGTGCAGGCTGTGTCGCAATAGGTCTCGTTCGGTTCGGCTGAGATAGCTAATATTGAGCTGCTGATGCAGGCCGTTGGTCTGATGATCCAGTTGCTGCCTGAGCCGGAGCTTGATAAAGAGCTTCAGCGCCTCACTCAAGTTTGATGCAGTACTGGGTTCTAGCACCTTGTGGTTTTCTAACTGCTGAATACGCTGGAAAGTATTGTTGTCAGCGATACCGTGTTCCAAGGCAAGGGCACGGATCCCATGCACGATAGGAAAGACACCGCCCCGTTTGATATCCAGCCCTTCCTTGCTGGCTTTGAGCTTGCCAAATAAGGTCAGCGGCACACTGAATTTCAGAGCCGGCCGGGTGAAGGTGGCTAGCAGTAATTCCTGGTCGGCCAACTGTTGGTGAAGGTGTGCTTGCAGGGGGGCTAGCAGGGCGCGATTGCCTGCGACAGCATGGCTGTCGGCCAAAATCGCAAGCTCCATCATCGTTGCCTCGTTACCAGCCTGGGTGTATTCACTGATAGTATGTAACCACTCACTTTGGTGCTTGACCCACTTGGGGTTGTTGACCATGACCTTACCGGGACATAACGGGTAACCGAGTTGGTGCAGGGTATGGGTCAGCTGCTCCATCACCTGTTGGCATTCTGGCCAGTCGATCCCGTCTTGAATGATCAGAGCATTGTCCTGATCGGTTTTTAAAATCTGCTCTCCGCGCCCCTCTGACCCCATGACCATAAAGCAGCAGTGATTGTGCATCTCTTGCGGTACCACAAGCTGAAAAGCTTTCTCTATGATTTGTTCGTTGACGGTTGCGATGAGCTCCATCACGAATAAGGTATGGATGCCATTGTTGAACAGGGTCTCCACCAGTCGGTGCTGGCTGCTGGCTGCCATGGCGAGCTCTTCAATGGTTTCTGCCCGTGCGATTCGCAGGGTCAGGACGTGCGAATGGGTCGAGAACAGACTCAGCACCTGGGTAAGATCCAGCATGCCCGCAACCTGGCCACCATCCAAAACTTGAACCCGTTTGACCTTGTGTCGGGTCATGGCAAGCATGGCATTAAATAGGAAGTCGCCTTTGTTGACACTGATAACCGGGGTCGTGGCTACCTGGCTAACCTGCGTCGTCGCGCTGAGGTTGTCGAGCATCACCGCATGGAGCAGGTTGGTTCGGGTGACGATGCCATATTGCGGGGTGGCATTGAGCTTTACCAACGCTGCATCCATCCCCTTGCTGCGCATCTGTTCGGTGACTGTCTTGAGGTCGGTATCACAGGGCACGACCAGGCAGGGCTGGATGTTGTCGTCATTGACCTTGGTCAGTATGAATTCTGCCAGATTCTGCTGGCGCTGGGCTTCTTCCAGTAATTCCTGTCGGCGGGCGAGATTACTGTCAAAGTAGGCGGAAAACTGGCTGTTTGACTGGTAAAACGTGACAAATAAATCGCGTGGTAGCAGGTAGCACAGCGTATCTTCCAGTGCGGTATAGCGGTGGCGGCTGCGGTGTTCCAGTTGCGAACGGACATCAAACATGTCGTCGGCGGTATAGTGGGCGTAGATTTCCTTGCCGTCAGCCGAGCTCTCTTCAACACTGCCCTTGATGATGATGTACAGCTGGGTTGCGGCTTCCTCTGCATCAATAATGATGTCGCCAACCCGGTAGTAAGCGACATCCAGGGCATCAACCAACGCCTGTTGTTGCTGATGGCTAAGGCGATCAAAGGGGGGCAGTGAGGTATCGAACTTATCAGGCATAGCAACCATCCGGCTTATTGAGTGCGTTAGGCACTGTAAAAGGTTTGGCAGTCATGCATGCAGTGTCGCCCAGGATCGGCATTGGCTCCAGACGACTTTAGTCTACAGTCAGAAAAGAGGAAGCAAAATTGTCTGATAATTTCGTTGGGGGGATGCTGTCGAATTCGGCATAATAGGCGCTCTTTATACCTCTCTCTGCATATAGGACATGGCATGTTTCGTAGTAGCCCTTATGGGTGGACCTCGCAGTACCTGCTTGGATTTTTCTTTAACTATGGTGTTTATCTTCCCTTCTGGGCGCTGTGGCTGGCCGATTTGGGGGTAAGCGCCTCGAATATTGGCTTGTTACTGGGGTTGGGCTTCGGCGTACGCTGCTTGGCGAACCTGGTGATCACCCCGCGTATCCACAAGGCAGAGCATTTGATCCCGGCACTGCGCTGGTTTGCCCTGGCGGCATTGATCAGCTGTATCGTCTATATCTATTGTGGTGGAAGTTTGTGGGCGCTTACTATTGTTACCGTCATCTATAATATGCTGGTCGGTCCGATTGTGCCGTTGTCTGATGCATTGGCCAATCATTATGCCAAAGATGGTCACTTAGACTATGGTCGTACCCGGTTGTGGGGCTCCATTGCCTTTATCGCTGGTTCAACCGTGGTCGGCCTGCTGGCTGCTGAATATAGCCCTGAGGTGATCCCATGGGTCGCCGCATCGGGTTTGATGGCAGCGTTGGTACTGTCAATGCGCCAGCCAACTATTGCTCCCAAGTCTGAGACGAGCCATGATCAGGCTCGCCCGGCACTGATGCAGCTCATGCGTGACAGCCAGGTTGTTCGCTTCCTTGGTGCGGTTGCGTTGTTGCAGGGAAGCCACGCGGCTTACTACAGCTTCAGTGCGATCTACTGGAAAGAAGTGGGATACAGTGAGGCAGTGATTGGTTATTTGTGGAGCTTCAGTGTGGTTGCCGAGGTCGCTGTCTTTGCCATGAGCAAGCGGTTATTTGCGGGCTGGAGTATCTCGGCGATGTTCCGCTTAGCCGCATTTGGCGTATTGTTGCGCTGGGGTTTAACGGCGACGATGACCGAGCTGCCGGCACTGGTGATGTCGCAGGCACTGCATGGGATCACGTTTGCTGCCTGTCATTTGGCGACGATCCGTTATATTCAGCATGCCCAGAGCAACCAGATGGTCGCACTGCAGGCGCTGTATAATGCGTTGCCGATGGGGGCGTTTATGGCGATGATGACTGCGCTGAGCGGTTGGCTTTACGGGATCTGGGGAGCCGATCTGTTCTGGCTGATGGCGGTAATGGGCGTGCCGGTATTGTTGATGAAGGTCGAATCTCAGCCTCGCCAGAGTGTGGTGACGCACAGCTAACCCCAATATAACCCTGTAAGACCGGCAATAACGCGATCTGGCCGAAGAACTGTGATCGCCCTGATTGAGTGAAGCCGAGTGGATTCGTTACCATGTTGGTAACTCACTCTTAACATTTCAGGGAAGTATCATGGCACAAGGATGGATTGTCGTGCCGGTCTCACTGGCCTACCTCGGGCTGCTGTTTTTTATCGCCTGGTATGGCGATAAAAAAACACAGTGGATGGCAAGCTGGCGGCCGTGGATCTACAGCCTCTCGATTGCAGTCTACTGCACCTCATGGACCTTCTATGGCACGGTCGGGCAGGCCAGCCAAAATATTTGGTCCTTTCTACCTATCTATGTTGCGCCGATCCTGGTGTTTACCATTGGCTGGCGCATTCTGGCGCGGCTGATCCTGATCGCCAAGCGTGAGCACATCACCTCTATTGCCGATTTTATTGCGGCCCGTTACGGTAAGTCACAGGGGCTGGCTGTACTGGTGACGATTATTGCGGTGGTCGGGATCTTGCCGTACATCGCCCTGCAGCTGCGTGGCATTACCATGGGACTGGAACAAATTGCGCCGGACCTGGGCCAGCAAGATGGCGAGATTGATACCGCCTGGCTGGTAACTTTGGCACTGGCGGCATTTACCGTTCTGTTTGGTACCCGGCATATCGATACCACCGAACACCATCGCGGAATGATGATGGCGGTTGCGTTTGAGTCGCTGGTCAAGCTGGCCGCTTTTTTGATTGTCGGGGTGTTTGCGGTGGGTTTACTGTTCGAACTGCCGGATCTGCAGGCGGTGAAGCAGGAATACCTGCAGCCGAGCACACCGCATATTGGTAGCCTGCTGATCCACATGATACTCACGATGGCTGCGATTATCTGTCTGCCGCGCCAGTTCCATACGATTGTCGTCGAAAATAACCGGGCCCAGGATCTGCACATGGCCCGCTGGGTCTTCCCGCTGTACCTGCTGCTGATGGGGGTTTTTGTCGTGCCCTTGGCGCTGACCGGCCAGGTGCTGCTGCCGAGTATTGCTGCTGATACCTATGTGATCAACCTGCCGTTGCTGCAAGGTGCCGATAGTATTGCCCTGCTGGCTTTCCTTGGCGGTACCTCCGCGGCGAGCGGTATGGTGATTGTCTCGACGATTGCGCTGGCGATCATGGTATCCAATGATTTGGTTCTGCCATTGCTATTGCGACGGCTACGGGTTTCTGACCGCAACTTCAGTGCCTTTTCCGGTTTGTTGCTGAATGTCAGGCGCGCCTTGATCTTGCTGCTATTGCTGGCGGCATGGGGGTTCTACCAGGTGCTGGATGAGATCCCGTCGCTATCGGCCATTGGCTTGTTGTCGTTTGCTGCGATTGCCCAGTTTGCCCCTGCCTTGTTAGGCGGTATTTACTGGCGTGAAGGTAACCGAAAGGGGGTTTATGCTGGTTTGCTGGGGGGCTCGGCAATATGGGTGATCACCATGATGGGCCAGACCAACATGCTGGCAGGCACAGCCGAGACAAACTTGTTGCTCTGGCTGCTGACGCCGCCGCAGTGGCCGATTCTGCATGATCTCAGTGCCGTCGACTGGGGGATGTTGCTCAGCCTGATCGTCAATATTTCCCTTTATGTCATGGTGTCCCTGGCGACCCGCTCGTCGCTCACTGAGCGCCTGCAAGCGGCGACGTTTGTCGGTGCGCCTTTGCCGGAAACAGACAATGCCAGCCTGTACCAGACTCGAGTAACGGTTGCCGAGCTGGAAATGCTGGCCGCCCGTTTTGTTGGCCGCAAGCGGGTCCGCAATGCCTTTCGCCAGTTTGCCGATCAGCATCAGGAGTCGTTATTGCCCCAGCAGCAGGCGTCGGCGGCACTGATCCGTCATACCGAGCGGGTGCTGGCCGGGGTGTTTGGCGCCTCATCGGCCCGCTTGGTACTGACCTCGGCACTGCAGGGGCGAAATATGCAACTGGAGGAGGTTGCGACGATTGTCGATGAGGCATCCGAGCTGTTTGATTTCAGCCGCGGTCTGTTACAAGGGGCGATTGAACACATTAGCCAAGGTATAACGGTGGTCGACAAGCAGCTTCGGCTGGTGGCCTGGAACCAGCGCTATCTGGAGATGTTTACTTTCCCGCCGGGGCTGATCCAGGTTGGTCGGCCGATTGCCGATGTGATTCGCCACAATGCCAGGTTGGGGCTATGCGGCCCGGGAGATCCCGAGTTGCATGTTGCCAAACGGGTCGAGCACCTTCAGCGGGGGACGGCCCATACTTCATCGCGGATCCGGCCGGATGGCCAGGTGATAGAGGTGCAGGGCAATCCGATGCCAGGCGGTGGTTTCGTCATGAGCTTTACCGATATTACTGCCTTTCGCAAGGCCGAGCAGGCGCTCAAAGAAGCCAATGAAAACCTCGAGGGGCGGGTTAAGCAGCGAACCCAGGAGCTGGAGCAGCTTAATCGCAGGCTTGTCTCGGCAACCCAGCAGGCGGAGCAGCAGGCTCACTCGAAGGGCCGTTTTCTGGCGGCGGTGAGCCACGATCTGATGCAGCCACTCAATGCAGCAAGGCTGTTCTCCTCCTCGCTGACGGAGGTGGCGAAAGATCAGGAAACGACCAAACTGGCCCACCATATCGAAAGTGCGCTGGGGGCTGCCGAAGATTTGATTGGTGATCTGCTGGATGTTTCGCGCCTTGAGGCGGGCAAACTGCAGATTAATCTCCATCCGTTTCCGGTCAGTGAAGTACTCAATACTTTGAATGCGGAGTTCAGTGCGCTGGCACGCCAGCAGGGGATCACGTTTGAGGTGGTCAATAGCGATGCAGTGATTGTTTCTGATCCCAAGCTGCTGCGGCGGGCATTGCAGAACTTTTTGACCAATGCCTTTCGCTATAACCCGAATGGGAAAGTGGTGCTGGGTGTACGTCGAAAGCAGGGGCAGTTACAGATTGAAGTCTGGGATAATGGGCCGGGAATCCCAGAGGAAAAGCAGGCTCATATCTTTGATGAGTTTACCCGTATTGAACGGAGCGGGGTGGAACATGGTCTTGGCCTCGGCTTGGCGATAGCTCGCGGGATAAGCCGGGTACTGGAACATCAGTTGTCATTGCGGTCTTGGCCCGGGCGAGGCACGGTCTTTGAACTCGGTGTTCAACGTGGTGTTGTTACTCATAAGGTGGAGCCGGCGAAACCGGTTGAGGCAAAGGCTGCACCGCTGGCGGATATCAAAGTGCTGTGTGTCGATAATGAGCCAGATATTTTGCTGGGAATGGAAACGCTGCTGGCGCGTTGGGGGTGCGATGTCCGATTGGCCGAAACGGTAGCTGGTGCGATGCAGCAACTTGATGATGACTGGTTGCCTGACTTTGTGCTGAGTGACTATCACCTGACCAACGGCCAGACGGGATTGCAGGTACTGCAACAGTGTAGCTTGCGGCTTGGCAAAACCTTTAAGGGGGCGATAATTAGCGCGGATCGAACAACGGAAACTCAGCAGACGATTCGTGGCCATGGCTTTAGCTTTATCAGTAAGCCGGTAAAACCACTGAAGCTGCGGGCGCTGCTTAACCAGTATGTACGGGAGATGGGGTGAGCTGAAAGAAGTCACGCCAGCAACTAGGCTGGCGCGGTGTTTTTTCGAAGAGGCTTTATGTCACGGGATGAAAGTATGGCTCTGGTTAGCCCATATTTCCGACCACAGAGACGTTTTTATCATCCGGGATTTCATTGAAGGACAAGACATGCAAGCCTCGGGCGCAAACCCGGGCATAGCGTGCGAGCAGCGGGCGTAATTGCGGCAGAACCAGCAGGATTGGGCTGTGGCCGTGAAGCCGCATATTGTCCAGCACCTCAGGCAGGCTGCGCTGGAGCTTCTCGATAACGGTAGGTTCCAGGGCAAATCCGTCTAGCTGGACATGTCCGCCAGACTGCGCCTGGCTGAGGGCGCCAAGCAGCACATTTTCCAGCTCGCCGGACAGGGTGACCGCCGGAACATCCGCGCGCATACCAATTAAGCTACCGAGCAGCACCCGGCGCAACACGCAGCGGACATCGGCAGCAAGCAAAATCGGATCCTGAGAGAGCTCTGCCGATTCCACCAGTGAGTTGGCAATCGTGACAATATCAGCCAGCGACACTCCGTCGGTCGTCAGCTGGCGAAATACCCTTAGTAGCTGCTGCGGATTCAATTTCTGCTGTAGATCATCTGCCAGCTTACTATTCAGGCTGGCCAGTCGCTCGACGACGCCCGAGACTTCTTCCGGGCTCAGAATATCGTCAATATGATCGTTGACCACCTTGCTGACATGGGTCGAGATAATGGTCGCATGGTCAACAACGGTATAGCCGAGGTTGACGGCTTTATCCTTATCGGTTGGCAGAATCCAGATTGCCTCCATCCCGTAAGCAGGATCCTTGGTGATGATGCCATCAACATTGCCGTATACCTGGCCCGGGTTGATCGCCAGCAAGCGGTCGACCTCGAGTTCAGCCTGAACGATAGTGGCTCCCCTGACGGCAATCTTGTACTGGCTGGCTTCTAGGGCGAGATCATCTTTGACATGGATTTGCGGGATCACAAACCCCCGCTGTTCGGTGAGGGTTTTACGGATCCCGACCAGCCGGCTGAGCAGCTCGGCCCCTTGACGGCGGTCAATCAGGTTGACCAGGCGGAAACCGACATTCAGGCTCAGGGCATGGACCAAAGGAATATCGCCGGCAGCCAGCTCCTTATTCTCTGGCTGGTCGTGCTGCTCGACAATTTCTTCGGCTCGTGCCAAGTCCTCATCGTCAACCGCCGAACTGTCCATATGGCGCATTTTCCAGCCGGCGAGGCCGATGACGGCGGCAAAACAGAGGAAGGCCAGGTGCGGCATCCCCGGGATCAGGCCGAGCACCAGCATAATACCGGCGACTACAAACATAATGACTGGCGAGGCCAGCATCTGTTTGCTGATTTGTTTCGATAAATCGTTGCTGTCGGCAACTCGGGTCACAATGATTGCAGCGGCTGTAGCCAGCAGTAGTGAAGGGATCTGGGCGACCAGACCATCACCGATGGTCAGCAGGGCATAGGTTTCAAAGGCTTCAGAAAAAGACAGGCCGTACTGGAATACCCCAATGCTGATCCCGCCGATAATGTTGATGAACAGGATCAGCATACCGGCTACGGCATCGCCGCGGACGAACTTCGAGGCACCATCCATCGAACCGTAGAAGTCGGCTTCCTGGGCGACGTCTTCACGGCGGCGCTTGGCCTGGTTGTGATCGATAATGCCGGCGTTCAGATCGGCATCAATGGCCATCTGCTTACCAGGCATTGCATCAAGGGTGAAGCGGGCGCTGACTTCGGAAATCCGCTCGCCACCTTTGGTGATCACGACGAAGTTAATGATCATTAGGATCACGAACACCACCATACCGACCACATAGTTGCCGCCGATCACCACATCACCGAATGCCTGAATCACTTTACCGGCCGCAGCACCACCTTCATGGCCGTTGAGCAACACCACCCGGGTCGAGGCAACGTTTAGCATCAGGCGAAGTAGGGTCGCAACCAGCAAGATGCTTGGAAATACCGAGAAGTCGAGTGGCCGTTTGCTGTAAACACTGACCAGCATCACCAGCAGTGCAAGGACGATGTTAAAGGTAAATAGCATATCCAGCACAAACGGCGGGATAGGCAGGATCACCATCGACAGTATGATCATCAGGAGCAGCGGGATCCCCAATTGTCCTTTAGCGAGTAGCTGTAGCAACGGGGTGAGTTTTTGTTTCATTTCAGCTCAGTTCCGGTTAGCGGCGCAATTCTTTAGGAATTGTGACTTGTGGGAATTCAGGTTTATGGGATTGACGTCCCTGCCGGTACTGTTCCATTTGGAAGACAAAGGTCAGTACATGGGCAACGGCGACATATAACGGGGCCGGGATTTCCTGCCATTCATTCGTGGAGTAGTACACTGCACGGGTGAGGGCCGGGATCTCAACAATCGGGCGATCATGCTGTCGGGCCACCTGCTGCATTTGCAGTGCCATTTGGTCAACACCTTTCGCCAGAACAAAAGGGGCATTGGCCTTGTCCAGATCATATTTCAGGGCGATCGCATAGTGGGTCGGGTTGGTGATCACGACATCGGCCTGAGGCACGGCCTTCATCATTTGGCGCTGTGACATCTGGCGCTGCATCTGTCGGATCTTCGCTTTGACCTCGGGCTTACCCTCGCTGTTCTTGTGCTCTTCCTTGACCTCTTGTTTGGTCATCTTTAACTGCTTGGTGTATTCCCAACCCGCGTACGGCATTTCTAAAACGGCAATCAATAGCAGGGCCAAGCCATAACTGAACAGCCCCTGCCAGAGTAAATCGATGGTCTGCAGGATCGCTTCGGTGAGCGGCAGCCGCTGGAGCATCACAATTTGGGTCAGGTTGTTGCTCAGCAGCAGGTACAGGGTGGTGCCAATCAGGGCCACCTTGAGGATACTTTTAATCAGCTCGGCCAGTGATTTGGTCGAGAACATCCGCTTGATCCCCGATATCGGGTTAAGCTTGGAAAATTTGGGTTGGGCGGCTTTGCTTGAGATATTCCAGCCACCACGGACGATATTGGCAAGTACGGTAACGAGCACAAGCAATCCCAGCATTGGGGCGATAGCCAGCAACATCGCTTTTAGGCTGATACCGAGGTGCTTGAGCATGTATTCAGGCTCGAAGGCGGCACTTTTGGGTAATTTCATATTCAGGGTGGTGATCACCTGAAACATTTCTGCCAGCGCCCCCGAGAAAGCGTTGAGCAGCAGTGCGGCTCCCAGGGTCATCAGTGCGGTCACCAGCTCTTTCGAACGGGGGAGGTTACCTTCCTCCCTGGCCTTACGAAGCTTCTGTTCGCTGGGCTGTTCCGTTTTGTCCTGGCTGCTATTGTCACTCATTAGCGACTTGCCTCCAGGTTAGCCATCATCTGCAGGGTTTCACTGCAAAGACGGGTAAAGTTTTCCGGAATTCCGGACGTCGTAATGAGCAGGCACATCAGGCCAAGCAGCATGGTCATCGGGAAACCCAGCGCAAACACATTGAGCTGCGGGGCGGCGCGGTTCATCATGCCGAACGCCCCGTTAACTAGCAACATTGCGCAGACGGCGGGCAGTGCCAACAGGAAAGCGGCCGCGATCATCCAGCCCAGGCGCATGATGACGTTGTATAGGGCGTCCTGGCTAGGCATGTCACCAACGGGCCATATTTTAAAGCTCTGCACTACCACATCGAGGGCTACTAAATGGCCATCGAGGGCGAGAAATAGCAGTAGGATATACAGCTGATAATATTTACCAAGGGTAGGAATGCTGACGCCATTAATTGGGTCATTGCTCATCGCCATGCCGAGGCCCATCTGCATCGATAAGATTTGCCCCATGGTGGTAAATACGGCAAACAGCAACTCGAGCATGAGTCCCATGATACCGCCAATAACCACTTGCTGGGCGCCGAACAGGATGGCATCAAGCGAGAAGGGGTCAACACTGGGCATCGGCGGCATCAGTGGTGCCGCCAGCATGCTGAGCATGAATGCCAGCCCAATGCGGATTTGGGCCGGGATATTGGAACCGCCAAAAATCGGCATCATCAGCATTGCGGCACTGAGACGGATAAATGGCCACCAAATTTGTCCTAGCCAGGCGGTGAGCTGGGCGGCTGAAATGTCTAGCATGACGTTAGCCGATCAGGTGTGGGATGTTTAAAAATAAGCGAGTGAAAAGATCGCTAAAAGTACGGAGCAACCAGGGGCCGGCAAACCCCAGCATCGCAAATGTCATCAGCAAACGAGGCAAAAAGCTCAGGGTTTGCTCGTTAATCTGGGTCGCAGCCTGAAAAATACTCACCAGTAGGCCGACCAGCAGGCTAGGGACAATCATTACACAGACCATGCTGACGATGATCATTAACGCTTCACCAAAGAAGGTTGCAAGAAATTCAGTGCCCATACCTATCCAAAACTCGCGCTTAGTGTACCGACTGTCATCGACCAGCCATCGACCATGACAAAAATCATTAGCTTGAACGGCAGCGAAATAATTAATGGTGACAGCATCATCATCCCCATAGCCATCAGGACACTGGCAACAACCATGTCGATGATCAAAAACGGGATAAACAGCATGAAACCGATTTGAAATGCAGTTTTCAGTTCACTGAGAATGAAAGCAGGCATGACAATCAGAAAATCGAGGTCATCCATGTTCTGCGGTACTGGCTCATTGGCAATTCGCAAAATCTGCTCTAGGTCGGTTTCACGGGTTTGCTGCAGCATAAACTGGCGCAATGGCTTTTCCGCGGTATTGAAGGCATCTAACATAGTGAGCGTCCCGTTTTGATAGGGGACAACAGCATTGTCGTAGATGTCGTAGAGCACAGGGCGCATGATAAACAGCGACAGTGTTAGGGCGATCCCGATCAGCACCCGGTTCGGCGGGCTTTGTTGTAAGCCCATAGCCTGACGTAGAATACCCAGTACGATGATGATTCGGGTAAAGCTGGTGACCATCAGCAGCATGGCCGGCAAAAAGGCCAGTGCAGTCATCAGCAGGAAGATTTGCAGCTTGACGCTGTATTCCTCCGGGCCATTTGGACCGTTAATGGTCAGCAGCGGCAAGTCCTGCGCCAGCGACGGAAGGCTGAATAGCAGGAGCGTCAGCAATAGCCCAATCCGGCGCATTATTTGGTTAACCCTTTCAGCATGTCATTGTCATCCACGACGTTGACCAGGCGCAGGCCGTATTTATTATTGACGATAACCACTTCAGCGTGGCCCAGCAGGGTACCGTTGACCTTCACATCCATGGCTTCGCCGCTAAGTTTATCGAGCTCAATAACCGTGCCGAGCGAAACATTCATTAAATCGCCTACCATCAGTTCGGTACTGGCGACTTCCAGGGTCAGGTTTACCGGAATATTGCGGATAAATGACATATCCTGCGGTGCGGTGGCTTGTGCGCCGAGAGCCGGGTCCTGGCCTAGGCTGCCTAAGTCCAGTTCATCAAGGTCAATATTCAGGTCATTGGTTTGTTCAGACATGGTAGTTCCTGTTACTGTTTAATAACATCTTGAATTTGAAGTACAAGACTTGCATTGTTTTCTGCAATACGCGCGGTGAATAGGGACGTCTTGCCAGCCCGGACCGTGACTTCGCTCGGTAGCTCGACAGGAATGACATCACCTGATTTCAAGTCCATCACTTCGCCCAGGGACAGGCGCCGCTCACACAGGGTGGTCATTAAGCGCATCGGGGTCTGGCACAGTTTGGCCTGGATTCTGGCTTGTAGCTCGGGATCGGTTTCCACGTCAGTCGGCTTGCATTGCTGCTCGCGCAAAAAATCCAGTCCGGCAAAAGGCAGGGCAATGTCGAACCAGCCCTGGTGACCGCAGACATCAATCGTAAAGCGGCATACCTGGTACAGCTGGTTGTTTTGGATTGGGTTGCCAAGGCGCAGCGTATTTTTTTCGGTAAGCTGGCTGTGCCAGCTGGTAATGCTGTGCCAGCCATTAGCAAACTGATCCAGAGCCAGGTTGAAAAAACGCTCAACCAGTCGCAGTTCAGTATCACTCATGTCGCTGTGGCGCCGAACATTATTGCCGCTGCCGCCAAAGAACAGATCCACCATAAAAAACAGCAGATCGCCTTCGATAGAGACTGCGCCGTGTAAATCGTGTGGGCTAACCGTAAACTCTCGATACAGGCTCGGTTTCTGGAGCTGCTGTAAGTAGTCCTGCAGTTTCAGCGTGTCTTGCTGCTCAAAGCGAAATTCAACAGGATGGCGCAACAGGTGATGAAAAGACTGGCGAGCAGATCGTTCAAATTGCTTGCAGACATTATCAATGATGGCTTGTAAGGCGCCGATACGGTGTTCAGGGCTTGCGAGATCAAAAGCACGAACTTCCACCTGGTCAAGTTCTGAGATTATTTTGCTCTTTTTCGTCATAACCTTTTAGCAACCAATAGATTTGCGTTAAACGTAACAGTACGTTGAATATGCTTATTCAAATAAATAGTTAAGTGCGGCTTAAATAAAAAAAAGACACACGCTATTTTGCTTGCAAATAATAAACACTGTTTCATTAAGTTGTATTTAATTTAAAAATCAATGTTTAATCTTTAATTTTGATTTAATTAAACGCTGTTTCTAAACTCATTGGAATCAAGTTCACAATTATCAATATGAATTTATATATCTAGTTGTTAAGAAAATAACACAATTGAACAAAGCACAACTTAATTGGTTGATTTTTAGCCTTGCGATAAGTGTTTATTTTTGTAATTGCTTGTTTTTACTCTTGTTGGCTTGGCTTTGTTGTATTGTTTATTATTATTTTCTCGGCGTTTAATCGATAATCAGTGTTCGTTAAATTCAGTCGCGGGAGGTTACCGTTTGAGCAATAGGTTTGTCAAACAAATATCTCTTTGGTGAGGTATGTCAAAAAATTATCACACGACTTTTATACGCGTTCATTTTATTGACAGTTGACATACTATCCCGAATGTTTTCTCATTCACTCAGGTTATATATATAAATTGATAAATCCTCGATATCAGAATAGCCATCAACCTGTAGACGATAGGGCCTTTATTTCCGATTTATCTTACTGGTTCTACAAGGTTATTTGAGTTACCACATCGGATTTACAATGTTTTAACATTTTATTATTAATACAGCAAATGAAATGTAGTGCTTAGTTGAGTGCTCAATTAAGTATTTAAGGTGATGAGGCCCTTTGTTATTGGGGGAGGCTTTCACCTTTTTGTGTTATCAAATCTTTATATGGTTATGTTTTTTAGGCTCTTTGATGGTTAGACGAAGCAGTATTATTCTATTGATACTATTATTATCTTTCTCGGTATATAGCCGTGAAAATGTAAAAATATCAGCACTGGATAACAGCCAATGGGTGTTTTCTGGTAATAATACAATATGCTCAATGGCGCATGAAATTAAAGGCTTAGGTGTTGCAAAAATAATTGCCGAAGCTGGCGAGGAATTAAGGCTTGAGCTTAAGTCTAATCAGTTGACGGAATTAACGGAATATCGTTCTGTATATAGAGTGCCTCCAGTTTGGAGTCGCGATACCGCTAAATATATTGATGATATTGGTGAGGTTTTTTATTCGCAAGCCACTGGTAACCTTATTATTAATAGCGCCAATTCAGTCTTTGAGCATTTGAAGCAAGGCGCCTGGATAAAAGTCATTTTAAATAATGGGCGTCAAATTAATGACGGGGTTGTTTTATCCAATATTAATTTTGCGGTGCCTGCCGAAGCGTTTGCTGCTTGTCGTAATAATTTAATGCCAGTTAACTATCAACAAGTTAGGAATAGTGAGTTTTATTTCGAATCTGGCTCGACAACGCTGTCAAAATATAGTCACAGGGCGCTCGGAGGCATTTCGGAATATGTGAAGGCTACGCCATCGATTAGCAAGATATTGATTGATGGTTACTCGGATAACCGCGGGCGTACGGGCGTAAAGTTGCGTATGTCCAAAGAGCGTGCCGAGGAAGTGGCAGCGCTGCTCATCGAGTTCGGCATTCCTCATACTATGATTCAAATCCGCTCTCATGGTGACCGCTACCCTATTGCGAATAATGCCCATGAGGCAGGGCGGAAGAAAAATCGTCGGGTGACAGTACGTTTAATTAAGAAGTCTGCGGCAGGTAAGTCATGAAAAATAACTGGCAAGTTTTAATGTTTCACCCTTACCACCCGGTCCAGGATCAGGTTTTGATAGACGGGGAAGCGGAAGGGTACCAATTAACCCAGACCTCCTGTATGGCGGACTGCCTGCACCTATTATCGCTTCAGCAATGGGATTTATTGTTGTTGCCGACATGTCTGGTAGACGGCACCGAAGCTGCTGACCTGATCAAGCTGGTTAAGCCTCGCTATCAGGGGGCTATCGTTGTGATCTCTGAGTTGCAGCACGTTGCGCAGGTAACACGAGCAATGCAGCAGGGGGCGACAGACTATTTGTTGCTCCCGTTTGGTCATATGCATCTTGGTCAACTTGTTCAGCGCTTGGTGCAACCTCAGCAGCAAAAGCAGCCGATTGTTGCCGAATCACGCTTGAGCAAGCAGATGTTTCAGCTGGCACAACGGGTGGCGCAGACCGATGCCTCCGTACTGATCAATGGTGAAAGCGGTACCGGGAAAGAGGTGCTAGCGCGTTTTATCCATGATTCATCGCCCCGCTCTGCCGGCCCGTTTGTTGCCATCAATTGTGCCGCGATCCCGGAAACGATGATTGAATCAATTCTATTCGGCCATACCAAAGGGGCGTTTACCGGCGCGGCATCTGCCCAGCCCGGGAAACTGGAAGTTGCCAATGGCGGTACCCTGATGCTTGATGAAATCGGCGAATTACCTCTGGCCCTGCAAACCAAATTATTGCGCGTGCTGCAGGAGCGTGAAGTGGAACGTCTTGGCAGCCACCAGAAAATTAAACTGAATATTCGGGTGCTGGCGGCGACCAACCGTAACCTCGAGCAGGCGGTGGCCGACGGACGGTTCCGCGCCGATCTCTACTACCGGCTTAATGTTTTTCCTTTGCATTGCGCCACGTTGAAAGAGCGGCAGGACGATATCGTGCCGCTGGCGAGTTATCTCATGATGCGCCATATGCCTAATACTCAAACGACCATTGAGTTTACCAGTGAGGCTCAGGAGGCACTGCGTCAGTACGACTGGCCGGGCAATGTTCGTGAGCTGGAGAATGTGATTCAGCGGGCGTTGGTTATGAGCCGCGGCTGTCTGATCCGTGCGGAAGACCTGATGTTGCCAATCCAGCTCGAGGGGAAGGAGTCAACAGCCCAGGATCCTGCTGCTGCGTTGGAAACATGGGCCGCTCCAATTAGCCCGCGCAAAACGACGACAAGCCGCTCGAAGCCAAATTTGCAGAAAAGTCGCAAATTAGCCGAGTTTGACACCATCATCGAGACATTGCGTCGCTTTGATGGCCACCGTAGTAAAACCGCGGAAGAGCTTGGAGTCTCGACCCGTGCCTTGCGGTATAAGATTCAGACAATGCGCGAGCAGGGGCTGGATATCGAACAGATCCTAACTGGGCAAAATACGGATTTTTCTGTAGCCAATACTAACTATTCATAATCGCTATTACACGAGAACCTGACATGCAAGATAAAGTGATGAGCATGCAATTGCCATTGAGCCAGATGAGTGAGGTTCAGGCACAAATGAATGTGCTGGAGACGACTCAGATCGCGCCTAATCCAATGACGGCTAACCAAGTGAATCCGGTGAACTTTACGGATGTGATCTCGCAGGCGTTAAACAGTGTCGATCAGCAGGGCAAAGAAGCCTCAGCCTTGATGACGGCCGTGGATACCGGCAAGAGCAACGACTTGGTCGGGGCAATGGTTGCCAGCCAGAAAGCCAGCTTGTCATTTGCCGCTTTAGTGCAAGTCCGTAACAAGCTACTGACCGCCTATGACGATGTCATGAAAATGCCAGTGTAATGAGAAGAAGTAAGTGAGCGAATTAATTAAACAAAGGCTGGCCAATATGGCCAGCCCTTCTAGTATGGGGCGGGTAATATCCGGTGCCCGTCTTGTCGCGTTACTCGGGGTGATTGCCGCCTTGGTTACTGTCGTGGTTGTTATTGGCCTATGGCAGGGGGGTAGTCAGTACCGTCCCCTATATGGCGAACATGAGCAGTTTGACCGAACCCAAGTGCTGTCTGTGCTTGAGCAGAACGGGATGGATTTTTATATCGAGCCCCAGCAAGGCAATGTCATGGTAGAGCGCAATAGTCTGGGCAAGGCGCGTCTGGCTTTGGCGACGGCGGGGGTTGAGGCGCAATTGCCAACCGGGCTAGAAATTTTGTCGCAAGATTCCAGCCTTGGAACCAGCCAGTTTATTGAAAGTGCTCGCTATCGGCATGGTCTGGAAGGTGAGCTGGCCCGCAGCATCATGACGCTGGAAGCGGTGAGCAATGTTCGGGTGCATTTGGCGATTCCGAAGCAAACCTTGTTTGTCCGCCGGGAAAAAGAACAATCATCGGCTTCTGTGGTGCTGTCGCTGCGTCCTGGCCAGAGCCTGGGTACGGAGCAGGTCACAGCGATTGTTAATCTTGTTGCGGGAAGTGTGCCGGAACTGACGGCTGAGCGCGTCAATGTTATTGACCAGCAAGGCAACCTGTTGTCGGCGGTGATCAACGATAGTGATCAGCATGGCAGAAATAGCAGCCGTTACCTGGAATACGTCCAGCAACTGGAACGCAGCCATATCGAGCGTGCTTCGCGCATGCTTCGCCCGTTGGTCGGAATGAATAACTTCCAGGTCGAAGTCGCCGCAGACATTAACTTCGATCGGACAGAGGCAACCGAAGAAACTTATGCACCAGATGGGGCGGTTAGGAACGAATTTGATTCCTATGACCGCCGCTCGGCCAAGGACGCTACAGGCATTCCTGGTGCCTTGAGTAACCGCCCGCCGGAAGAGGATGAGGAAGAAGACGCGAAAGGTGACAACGAACGCGGCGAGTCGTCCCGTGATTATGCGCTGGATCGCACTCTGAAGCATACTCTCTATCAGCAGGGGCAGTTGAAGCGTTTAAGTGTATCTGTATTGCTTAATGGCCAGCCGGATACTTTTAGTGCTCAGCAACTGGCTGATATCAAGCAGATGCTGGCGGACTCGATGGGAATCAACGAAGCACGCGGTGACAAGTTTACCGTGTTGGTTTATCCCTTTACCCTGGCCGAAGCCAATTTACTGGGCGACGAACCTGCCTGGTGGACACAGATGGTATGGCTGGACTACCTACGCTATATCCTGTCGGCGATTGTGGCACTGGTGATCCTGCTGGCTGTGGTTCGTCCAGCGATCCGCCAATTGTCCGGCGGGGCAAAATCAACCGATGTACTTGTACCGGAAGCCACATTCCAGCCAGAAAGCGAAACGCCGGCGGCAGTCACTACCGTTCCGTCAGCTGGAGAGCTTAGCAATGAAACCGAAGCCAATGTTCCTGCCGAGCAGGCACAGGCATTGGCGACAGGGGCTGGCATTAGCTCTGTAGTAGCAAGTAGCGATCTGCCTGAACTGCCAAGCCCTGAAACTGGTTTAGAAGTACAATCGTCTTATCTGCAGATGCTCTCTGAGAAAGAGCCTGAGCGTGTCGCGCATGTCGTTAAACAATGGATCACACCGAAAGATGACAACTGAGAATAACCCTGGCATTGAACAAGCTGCGATTCTGTTGCTGAGCATGGGTGAAGAAGCGGCAGCGAATGTATTGAAGCAGCTTGATCGTGAGCAGGTTCGCCAGCTCTCGATCGCTATGGCCGGTATTCCGGCCGTAAAAAAAGATCAGGCAGAAAAAGTTTTTCAGCGTTTTTTTAATGACTTCAAGAGTGAGTCCGGCATTTCCGGCGCCTCGCGCAGCTATCTCGAGCGAACTCTGAATAAGGCTCTGGGCTTGTCACTATCACAGCCGTTGCTGGATTCAATTTATGGCGATTCGCTCAAGCATAACCTGCAACGTTTGCAGTGGCTTGAGCCTGCCAAGCTTGCTGAACTGATTTCTGGCGAGCACCCGCAGATGCAGGCGGTGTTCCTAGCGTATCTGGAACCAGAGGTTGCCACCCAGCTATTGGCGCGCTTGCCGACCGAGAACTTGGACGATCTGCTATACCGCCTTGCCAACCTAAAAGAAATTCACCCCGACATGATTGACGAGGTGCATGTCCTGCTGGAGAAATTCCTGGCCCAGGTTGGCCAGCAGAATAGCACCTTGGTTGACGGTACCGAAAAAGCCAGTGAAATCATCAATCGCCTCAAGGGTGAACAGAGCCAGAAAGTAATGACCGGTTTGAAAGAGCTGGATCCGACACTGGTCGCGACCCTGGAAAGCAAGATGTATAACTTCGATATTCTGGTACGCCAGACCGAAGATACGCTGGAGCGTCTGGTGGAGGAAGTCGACCAGGAGCTGCTGGCAACGGCACTGAAAGGCAGCGAGCAAGCACTGCAAGACAAGATCTTTGCAACTATGCCGAAACGTGCCGCACAGTACCTGCGCGAGGCGATGGAAGGCAAAGGCCGAGTGCGTCTAAGTGCGGTCGAAGAAGCACGCGAACAGTTGATCACGACGTTGCGCCAGTTGGCTGATGACGGCGAGATTGAGCTGCAGCTCTTTAGTGAACCGGTTGTGGAGTAATGATGAAGAAGCAGGGTGCAACAGTTCTTCACCCCCAGCCGGGCCAGTATCGGAATTATCACTTTCCGCCGCTGGTCCAGCCGGAGGAGGATTTGTTCGGTGACGAGCCGACAGGTTCTTATCAGGATGAATTCAACAACGGATTTCAGGACGGCCAGCAAAAAGGTCATGAACAGGGCTATCAGGAAGGGTTGGCGCAAGGCCAGCAGTTTGGTGAGCAGCAGGGACTGGAGCAAGGTCGCCAGCAGGGGATCCGCGAAGGTATTGCCCAGGTGCAGCAGCAAATGGGCGGAACGGTAACCTCGGTTGATCACCTGATGCAGCAGATCCAGCAGGTCTTCCACCAGCATGTTCGTCAGCAGAGCGAGATGATTTGCGATCTGGTGCAGAAGGTTGCCCGCCAGGTGATCCGCGCCGAGCTGACCCTCAAACCGAGCCAGATGGTCAGTTTGATTGAAGAAACCTTGGCGCAGATGCCCGAGCAAAAACCTGAGCTGGTGACCTATCTTAACCCGCAGGATTGCCAGCGGCTGGTTGAGTTGGTGCCTGAGCAAGTCAGTGCCTGGAATCTCAAGCCGGATGATTCTCTGACGATTGGTAGCTGTCGGGTGGTTACCCGCGATTCGGAGTCATTTGCCGATAGTGAAGAGCGCCTTGAGGCCTGCATGGAATCGATACGGGACAACCTGTTAACTGATGCGTGATTTATTCCAGGAGCTGAATGCTCGTTTATCCTCGGCGGTTGAGCAGGTTCCTGACGTGCCGGTTGCCCGCACCTACGGGCGGTTAACTCGGATGGCGGGTTTGACCCTGGAAGCCGTAGGCTGTCGTCTGTGTACCGGTCAGCGCTGTATGATTGAAACGGATCTCGGCACCTTGGTCGAAGCCGAGGTAGTGGGATTTGATCGCAATGCCTCGGTATTAATGCCAATCCGCCATACGACCGGGTTGCGTCCGGGCAGCCGGGTCCTTCCGCTCCAGGGCGACAGTAAAATCAATGTTGGTTACAGCATGCTGGGCCGGGTGTTAAACGGCCTTGGTGAACCTTTGGATAGCCGCGGCGCTATCACTGCCGAGCAACGTATCAACCTCCATGGCGATACCATTAACCCGTTGCAGCGTTTGCCGATTTCGACTCAGTTGGATGTCGGGGTTCGGGTGATCAATGGCATGCTGAGTGTCGGTAAGGGGCAGCGGATGGGGCTGTTTGCCGGCAGTGGTGTCGGCAAGAGTGTGTTGCTTGGGATGATGACCCGCAATACCACCGCAGAAATTACCGTGGTCGGGCTGATTGGCGAACGTGGCCGTGAGGTACGTGAGTTTATCGAGCATTCGCTGGGTCCCGAGGGAATGAAGAATGCGGTGGTGATCGCCTCACCGGCGGATGATCCGCCGTTGATGCGGTTGCGGGCATCGATGCTGTGCCACCGTATTGCTGAGTTTTTCCGCGATCAGGGGCATGACGTACTGCTGCTGATGGATTCGTTGACGCGCTACGCACAGGCACAGCGTGAAATTGCCTTGGCAGTGGGCGAGCCGCCAGCCACCAAGGGCTATCCGCCGTCGGTGTTTAGCCTGTTGCCGCAACTCGTTGAACGTGCGGGTAATGGCGCGACGGAGCGTGGTTCGATTACCGCGTTCTATACCGTGTTGTCGGAAGGGGATGATCAACAGGATCCGATTGCCGATGCCGCGCGGGCGATTCTTGACGGACATATTGTCCTTAATCGTGAACTGGCCGAACAGGGACACTATCCGGCGATCGACATCGAGCAGTCTATCAGCCGTGCCATGCCCCAAGTGGTTACGCCGGAGCAGTTGCAAAAAGCCCAGCGGGTGAAACAGCTTTATGCCCGATACCGCCAGGTACAGGACTTGATTTCTCTCGGTGGTTACCAGCCAGGACAGGATCAGAACTTAGATATGGCCGTGCACTATTACCCGGAAATCTGTGGCTTTCTGCAGCAAGGGATGCATGATCAGGTACTCCTTGCCGATAGTCAGCAGCAATTGATGCAGCTGGCCGGAGGACACTAAACCATGATGAAGCGGGTGAAAGTGGTACAGGGCTGGCGGGATCAGCAACAAAAGAAATTTGATGAGCTGCAGCAGCAGTGTTCAGAGCTCAACCAGCAGACCCATGCGCACCAACAGCGCCTGGAGTTACTGGAAAGCCTCTCGGGGCAATATGCGGTGGCCAGTGGTAGCGAAGCGTCGGCCTTGTTGCTTAAGGGGATTGGTCGCTTCCGTCATCAGCTGGATAATTTAACCAATCTCCAGCGTCAGGAGCTGGCGTTGTCGCAGGTAGAACTCCGCAGTATGAATGCCCGTTTGGTCGAGCAGCACTGTCAGGTCAAAATGGGCGATAAGATCGTAGATAAGCGACTGGCCCAAATCCAGCGTAAGCAGGAGCGGCAGGAGCAAAAAGTGATGGATGAACTGTCGATGAATCGTTTTTTTCATCGCCGCTGAGCGGGTTTAGCTGCCGGAGGTTCAGCAGCCGGGGCTATAGCAATACTGTTGTTCTGGCTTCAGCAGCTTATCAATCATTTGTTTTTGTTGTGCCAACAGGCGTCCGTTGCTGTTGTTTCGCTCCTGACACTGCAGCGTTAATTCATAAAGCTGCTGCCACAATGTACTGCCTTGCTGACGGTATTGGGCTGGCAGGGCAGAGAGCAGGCGTTTCATGCCGGTATCATCGGCACTCACTCCCAAGGCTTCTAGGTATTCACATCGGCGCTGTGCATGCTCTCCGAGTTGCTGCATTAGCTGCTGGAGCTGGGCGTTATGAGACAGCAGTGCCTGGCTATCGCGGTTGACCAAGAGAGACTCCTGGTGCTGCAGCTGTCGTTCTAACTGTTGATAGCTCTTCACATCCTGGGCCAGTTCACTAAACAGGTTTTTAATCAGCTGGGCTTGAGAGGCCATCAGTTCTGTCCCTGATAGAAGTCGAGCATGCTGTCTGCCAGCGAATCCAGGTTGACCGAAACCTTGCCTGATTTCAGCATTGCCTTCATCTCAGCGACTTTATCCATATCGACATCGCTGGTTGTCTCCATAGCTTGCTTGGCAGATTGCAGCGATTTCATCTCATGGCTGAGTTCAACTTGTGCCACAGAGGCGGTTTTTGGCTCTGCAGTTTTGCTTGCGGCCTCAGTCGGTAATGCGACGGGCTGCGAGTGAGATATTTTTCCAATCATAGTCTTCACATAAAAACAGATGTGCGGTTACTGATCTAAAGCGACCGATCAGCGGAATGCTTAAATCATTTTATCATTAAAAGGTGGTTTGCACCCGTTGCCGCCCGGTAACCGTCGCGAAAATCTCTTTGTTGGACGACAGATTCCGGACTCTGATTGAATCCCCCATCGCGCCTGATTCAAGCGCAACCCCTTTCATTTTTGCGGTCATACTGCCCATCCGGGCTTCGATGATCACTTCTTCATTGCGCTGCACCAGTTGCGGCGCCTCGACCATTCGCGGGCTGATCACTTTGCCGGCGGTGATTTTTCGGCGGCTTTTCAGGCCGGCTACGGCATTGATATCGGTGAAATAACCATGACGTAGATAGGCCAAATTACTGCGCTTGAGGCTGAGATCGGCCTGGGTGATAGTTTGCTTCCGGCTTAGCGGATGCTTGGCAACAACAAGCGGAAGAAAAATGGCCACCTCGGCCTTGACCCGGGCTTTCCAGTAGTTGGGCTGATGACATTCAAGCGTGACGGAAAGTCGACCGACAGGTTGCGTCGGTTCACTCAGCGCCTGGTGAAGCGGTTGATCACAACGGGGAAGTTTTGCAAGTGGCTGCAGGCTGATCTGATAGTCTTGGCTGCCGATGCTAGTGGCGTAGCGTCGGACTTGCTGCTCCAGGTAGCGGGAGACTTCCTGTTGGGCGGAAGCCTTGCCAGGTGAGGCTGTCGGTACATTTTTCGCCAGGCTGGTATTTGGGAGGACGCCCATAAGTAAGCTGGTGATTAAGATAATTTCCGCTCGGAAGTGGCACTTCCGCATTTGCTTGAAACACACGTTGATACAACCGTAACTAATTGAGTCTAAAGGGGTATAACTATTGGCACGCTTCATGCTTGTTGTCGGTTTGGTTTGACCATCACAACGGTGTGCATCTAGGCACGATTGCGACAACAACGGCGACGAACAATGGCAATTAACTTTGAACAAGCTCTGGGGGTACACCCTAATACATTGGCGTTTCGAACACAACGCGCAAAAGTATTGGCCGGTAACTTGGCCAATGTCGATACCCCGAATTTCAAGGCGCGCGATATCAGTTTCGAAGATGCGATGAGTCAGGTAGCCAATGAGGCAAGAGCCCGGCACCAGGCCCGCCGTCGGCCTCAGAACTACGAGCTGCTCTATCGTAACCCGCAGCAGCCAGCCCAGGATGGTAATACCGTTGAACTGGGGGTTGAGCAGGCTAAGTTTGCCTCCAATGCGATGGCCTTTCAGACCAGCACGACTTTTTTGAATATGAAACTCAGCGGCTTGAAAAAAGCCATTAACGGACAGTAACAGCTATGGCTTTTTCTACGATTTATGACATTGCCGGTTCCGCAATGTCGGCACAGACGGTACGTCTGAACACGGTGGCCAGTAACCTGGCCAATGCGGACGTGGTCTCTGGTTCTGAGCAGGACGGGTACCGCGCCAAGCGACCGGTGTTTTCCACGGTAATGATTGATCTTGATAGCCCGGCGGCGGGAGCCAAAGTGCAGATTGACGATGTGATTGAAAGTGACGAGCCGCTGCGTCGACGTTATGAACCTAACCACCCGAAGGCGAATAAAGACGGTTATGTATTTCATTCAACGGTGAACGCGGTGGAAGAAATGGCAGACATGATGGCGGCATCCCGAAGTTTTGAAACCAGTGTTGATGTTATGAGCCGGGCTCGCAGCATGCAGCAAAGTATTTTGCGTTTGGGTAAGACAAGTTAGGAGCCTTAAGTGAGTTTGCCACAAATTACGACCACCAGTCAGTACAGCCCAAAGGCGGCATCCCAGGAGCCTCAGGTATCCGGTAACGGAATGAGCCCGTCCAGCAATGATTTCCTGACCATGATGGTGGCTCAGATCCAGAATCAGGATCCGCTCAATCCGACCGATGGTACCGAGTACCTGACCCAGCTGGGCATGATGTCAGCTGTCGAAAGCCTGGAAGGGGTCAAGAGCGGCATGATGAACATGAACATCGGCATCACCAACCTTGAAATGCTTCAGTCCACTAACTTGGTCGGCAAGAAAGTATTGATGGAAGTTAACCAGGGGCTGGATGTATCTGAAGGTCAGATGATCGATGGTCGAGTTCAGTTCGATCAGCCCGTCGATAGTGCCAAGGTAATGGTCTATGACGAAGAAGGCAAAGTGGTTGATGAAATCAAGATTGGCCCGCAAGGCGCCGGTATGGCTGAGTTTGAAATCAACGGCGATGAGCTGGGCACTGGTACCTATACCTTTGAGGTGGTAGCTGAGCACGGTAACGATGCCTGGAGCCAAAAGATGATGATCGCGGCAGAGGTTGAGTCGGTCAACATTCCGTCCGATGGCGGAACGACCCTGCTAAGCCTCAAAGGGCTGGGCAAGATGTCTATGTACGATATGCGTGAAATTACGGCGTAAGCCAGCGAACAAGAATTAGAGTAGGAAAGGTAATGTCAATTAACATTGGTATGAGTGGCCTGAAGTCCACCACTGAACAAATGAACACCATCAGCCACAATATCGCTAACGTCGGCACTATTGGCTACAAGTCATCGCGTACCGAATTTCAGGATATCTATGCACCTGAGTTTGGCGGTGGTCAGATGAACGGTGTTGAGGTGGCGGCAACCCGCCAGAGCTTCACGGGCGGTACAACCACGCCAACGGGTCGCAACAGCGATTTGGCGATCAATGGTGAAGGCTTCTTCATGGTACAGAGCAATGGCCAGCAGATGTTTACCCGTAACGGGGTAATGAACCTGGATGCCGAAGGCTACCTGGTGACTGCAGATGGTTATCGCCTGCAAGGCTATGATGCGACAGATACTGGCCAGATCCAGAACGGTACGATGAAGGACTTGACTGTTGAAACCGGTGATATGCCAGCGAAGACTTCGACCAAAGTGGACCTCGGCCTGAACCTGGATGCTAATTCTTCAGCGATTGATCCGGTAGCTAAGCCGTTTGATAAAGAAGACCCAACCACGTTTACCTCAAGTGCCACGACCACCGTGTTTGATTCTATTGGTGGTGAGCACGAAGTGACCCAGTATTTCGTCAAAACTGGCGATAACCAATGGAAAGTGCATTACATGCTGGATGATGCGACGGCACCGACAAAATCTGTTGATGTCGCGTTTGATGCTGCCGGTAAGCTTGCTGCTATTGATGGTAACTCTAACGCGAATAGTGTTGATTTAAATCTTCAGCTGACTAATGGCGCGAATGACCTGAACTTGGCCTTTAATATTTCTGAAGTCAGCCAGTACGGCAGCGAGTTCTCGATCAATAAAAATGCTCAGGATGGTTATGCGCCAGGCAAGCTGGCCGGTTGGTATTTTGAAACCGACGGTACGGTGTATGCGCGTTACTCCAACGGCCAGACCAAGGCTCAAGGACAGATTGTATTGGCTCGCTTCCCTAACCAGGAAGGCCTGCAGCAGGCTGGCGGTACCCGCTGGACCCAGAGCTTTGCATCCGGCGCCCCTCTGACTGGTGTTGCTGGTACTGGCCAGTTAGGCGCACTGCGTACCGGAATGTACGAGGGTTCGAACGTGGATCTGACCAGTGAGATGGTCGGTCTGATGTCGGCGCAGAGCAACTACCAGGCCAACGCAAAGACAATTCAGACTGCTCAGGAAATGACCCAGATCCTGTTCCAGAATCTGTAATAGGAGCAGGTCATGGATAAGTTGTTATATACCGCAATGTCTGGTGCCAGCCGCGTCATGATGGCACAGCAGGTACACGCTAATAACCTGGCCAACGTCAATACGACAGGTTTTCGTGCCGATATCGAGCAGGCGGAAAGCATCGCGGTAAAAGGCGAGGGCTATGACAGCCGGACCCTGGTTGCGGCGCGGGCAGGTGGAACCGACTTTTCCAGTGGCGCCCTGCAAAATACCGACAATCCGTTTGATATTGCCATCCGTGGCGAGGGCTTTTTCGCGGTTGAGGCCGGGGATAATGACGAAGCCTATACCCGCGCTGGCAACTTTCACCTTGATGCCGATGGCGGTCTGATGCTTGGTGACAGACCGGTGATGGGCGAGGGTGGCCCAGTGGTGATCCCACAATATCAGCAGCTAGATGTTGGCACTGACGGCACGATTTCGATTGTGCCGCAGGGCGGTGGTCTGGTGCAGGAAGTGGGGCGACTGAAACTGGTGAAGCCGGACTTGGCCACCCTGCACAAGAGTGAAGATGGACTGTTCCGTGTCAAGGGAGGCGCTGGACAGGCCGAGATGGATGAAACCGTTTCGGTGGCGTCGGGTTACCTTGAAAGCAGCAACGTCAGCGCCATCGACTCGCTGATCAATAACATGTCACTGTCCCGGAATTTTGAGTTTCAGGTCAAGATGATGAAAACCGCAGAAGACCTGGCCACCGCCGGCAACCGAATTGTACGCGGTTCTTAAACCAGCTTATCAGAACAATAGTCGCTCCTGTTGAATAGGGGTCGCATATTACTTAGGAGCAACGCAACATGCACGCAGCACTTTGGGTCAGTAAAACCGGTCTGGCGGCTCAAGATACCCAGATGCAGGTTATTTCGAACAACCTTGCTAACGTCAACACGGTCGGTTTTAAGCAAGACCGCGCGGTATTTGAAGATCTGTTTTACCAGATGAAAAAACAGCCGGGTTCCATGGCTGATCAGCAAAATGAAACCCCGGGCGGTTTGCAGCTGGGTAACGGTGTCCGCACTATCGGAACCCAAAAGTTGATGAAAACTGGTGCCTACCAGAATACTGAGCAGGCAACGGATTTGGCGATCCTCGGTTCGGGCTTTTTCCAGGTTGAACTGGCCGATGGTAATACCGCGTATACCCGTAACGGTCAGTTTCATCGTAATTCGGAAGGGGCACTGGTAACCGCGTCGGGCCTACCGTTGATGCCGAATATCGAGATCCCTGAAAATGCGACCAACTTCAGTGTAGGCTCTGATGGCGTGGTAACAATTTCGACTGCGGATGATCCACAGCCGCAGGAAATTGGTCAGCTCACCCTGGCAAACTTTACCAACCCGGCTGGCCTTGAGGCGCTGGGTGGCAACCTGTTTAAAGAGTCGGGTGCATCCGGTGCACCGATCGAAGGGGTGGGCGGTGAAGATGGCTTAGGCCAGATCAGTCAGTTCAGTCTCGAAGGCTCTAACGTCAACGTGGTAGAAGAGATGGTGAATATGATCACCACCCAGCGCGCTTACGAAATGAATGCCAAGGTAGTATCGAGCGCCGATCAGATGCTGAAATTCGTTAGCCAGTCAATGTGAGTCTTTAGGCATGTTACGCATTATTTATTTACTCGGTGCTCTGTTGCTGACTGGATGCGCGCCCGTGTCGAGCATTGTCGATGTGCAGCCTCAGGAAAATGTGCCCAATATGGAATTTCCGGAGTATAGCGTTGATCCTGATGGCAGCTTGTTCAGTGCCAACTATGGGATGGCGCTGTTCCAGGACCGCCGGGCGTTTCGTATCGGTGATATCTTGACGGTGGAGCTCGACGAGCAGACCCGTTCTAGCAAAAAAGCCGGCACCAGTTATGGTAAAGACAGTAATGTCGGTATTGCCGCTCCAATGATAGCCGGGAAACTACAGCCGAAAGGGCAGTTTACCCTTGAGGGCGAGCGCGACTTTAAAGGCTCGTCGTCGAGCTCGCAGCAAAACTCGCTGTCGGGCAATATTACCGTGATGGTGGCCGAGGTGCTGCCGAATGGGGTGCTGCGGATCCGAGGGGAAAAGTGGCTCAAGCTCAACCAGGGCGATGAATATATTCGCCTGTCCGGTTTGGTGCGGGTGGATGACATCGACGGCTCCAACCGGGTTTCTTCGCAACGCCTGGGTGATGCCCGTATCACCTATTCCGGCCGTGGTGCACTGGCGGATGCCAATGAAGCCGGCTGGCTATCCCGATTCTTTAACAGCTCCTGGTTCCCAATCTGATGGCGATGAAAAAATTACTTGTGGGCCTGCTTTTGCTGGCCACCCCTTTGCTAGTTCAAGCCCGTCCGTTGTTAAGCCTGGTGGATATCCAGGGCGTGCGTGACAACCAATTGGTTGGTTATGGTCTGGTGGTTGGCCTGAGTGGTACCGGTGACAAAAGTCAGACCAAGTTTACCTCCCAGTCAGTCAAGAACATGTTGAGCCAGTTTGGGGTTCAGTTGCCCGCCAATGCCGATCCTAAGCTTAAGAATGTCGCGGCGGTGGCTATTCACGCCACCATTCCTCCGCTGGCCAGTAAGGGACAGTTGCTGGATATTACGGTTTCATCCATTGGTGATGCCAAAAGCCTGCGTGGCGGTACGCTGTTGATGACACCGCTGAAAGGGCTCGATGGCCAGATTTATGCGGTGGCCCAGGGTAACCTTGTTGTGGGTGGTGTTCAGGCCGCGGGCAGCAGCGGCAGCGGGATCACCATCAATATACCGACGGCCGGTTTGATCCCCAACGGCGGGATCATCGAGCGTGAAATTCCGTCTTCGTTCCTGACTGCGACCGATGTGGTACTGAATCTAAAACGGCCGGGGTTTAATACCGCCCGTAATATCGAGAAGGCGATTAACCAGGTGTTTGGTCCGGAAGTTGCGGTGGCTCAGAGCCATGCCCGAATCACCGTGCGCGCCCCGCATGAGCAAAGCCAGCGGGTGACCTTCCTTGCTATGTTGGAAAACCTTGAGGTTGAGCCCGGCCCGCGCAAGGCCAAAGTGGTCTTCAATGCCCGCACCGGTACTATCGTGGTTGGCAAAGACGTTAGGGTACATACCGCGGCCGTCAGCCACGGCAACCTCACGGTCAGCGTGGTGGAAAACTTCAACGTCAGCCAGCCGAATGCGTTTGGCCGCGGCAATACAACTGTTACGCCGGAGTCTGACGTGTCGATTGACCAAGAGCGCGGCAAGGTCTTTATCTGGCCGGAAAGCGAAGAGGGAACCTCGCTGCAAACCATCGTGGATGCGGTGAACAGTTTGGGGGCTTCCCCCAATGATCTGATGGCAATTTTGATCGCGCTGGATGAAGCTGGTGCCTTAGATGGTGAACTGGTGGTGCTGTAATGAAAATCCTCGACAACGACACTAATCCGGCGATGTATAACGACCTGACCAGCCTGCAGAATATCAAGGCTAACGGCGATAAGACCGAGGCTCTCAAGCAGGCTGCGGGTCAGTTTGAAGCGGTATTTTTACAGAGTGTGCTCAAGCATATGCGTCAGGCCTCTGATGCATTGAATGATGAGGAAGACTCGTTGTTTAACAGCCGTCAGCAGAAGTTTTACCGCTCGATGCATGACAGCCAGATCGCGATGGAAATGAGTCAGCAGCAAAGTTTGGGTATTGCCGATATGCTGGTAAGGCAACTTGGACAGCATGAAGCATTTAAGCCGCAGCACCAAGTGGTCGCTGTTAATCAACAGGAGCTGAAAAATGCACCTGTGGCAGCCAGTCCGCTGATCAGTGATGTCGAACTGACTTATAGCAAAGTTCAACGGCCCCACTGGTGGGGAAATACCACACCCTTGTCGCAGCAACTGAATATCCATCTTGATGACGAAGAATTATGAGCATAATTAATATCGGTTTATCCGGCATGAGTGCCGCTAATGCTGGGCTGTCAGTCACAGCACACAATACATCCAATGCGATGACACCCGGCTATAGCCGTCAGCGTGTTGGTTTTGGTGCCCAGACCGATGGTCAGGGTGGCGCGGGTGTCGGGGTAAGCAGTGTCGAGCGGATGGCCGATAATTACCTCAACCAGCAAATCTACAAGCAGAAAGGCTCTTGGGGTTATAACGCGATTCGCTCTCAGTACATGGCGAAAACCGAAACCTTGCTCAATAATGACAGCACCAGTATCAACACTGGGCTGGATCGTTTTAATGCCGCGCTCAGCGAGGCATCAACCAACCCGCAGGATATTGCTTACCGCCAGACGATTATCAGCCAGAGCCAGTCGATGGTGCAGCGTTTCAATAACCTGAATGCTCAGCTCGACAGTCAGGCTAAACAAGTCGGCGGGCAGCTTGATGCGGCTGTGTCTGAAGCCAACGCTCTGGTGGCCAGCATTGCCAGTATGAACGACAGCCTGCGCGATAGCGGGGGGAGCGGAAAGGAAATGACCGACCTGCTCGATGCCCGTGATGAAGCGATCCGTCAGTTGTCATCGCAGATGGACATCAATACTACCTACAACGATGACGGTACAGTGACGATCACTCTTGACCAGGGACAGCCCCTGGTGAGTGGTTCCCAGGCCAGCGCCCTGAAGCAAACTCAGGACGGCGGGCTGGAACTGCAGCGCGGTAATGGCCGTTTTGTCCTGGATGACAAAGTGGGTGGAACCATTGGCGGCCTGATTAACTACCGTGATGTCGAGCTGAAAGATCTGCAGAAAGAGCTTGATGTGATGGCTTACAGCTTTGCCACTCAGTTTAACGACACTCATAGTCAGGGCTTTGATCTGAATGGCGACCCTGGTCAGGCAGTATTTGGTGGAGTCGATCAGATTGACGGCGCGGCTAAGAACCTGACGCTGATGATCGATGATCCTAAGCAGCTGGCATTTGCCTCCAAGCCAGGAGAGCCGGGCAATAGCGAGAACTTGCAGCAGCTAATTGACCTGAAAAATGCCCCGGTAGCGATTGATACCACCAAGCTGACTCCCTCAGAGGCGGAACAATTTAAAAACGCGATTGCGACCCTCGACGGTAAAACTATCTACAGCAGCTATACCGGTATGACGGGCGACTGGGCGATCAAAACCGCCCAGCTTGAGGCTGATACCAGCGCAGCAAAATCGCTGGTTGAGCAGGCCGAGGGCGAACGTGGCAGTGTCAGCGGGGTTAACCTCGATGAAGAAGCGGCCAATATCATGACCTATACCCAGATGTATCAGGCCAATGCCCAGGTTATTTCAACGGCGCAGCAGCTGTTTGATATTACCTTGTCGATGTTTCGCTAATTGGTCATAAACAAGAGGAAAGTGACATGCGTTTAAGTACGGCTCAGCTCAATAGTGTCATGCTCACCAGCATGCAAACCTCGACCACCGGGGTCAACAAATCGTTTATGCAGCTGAGCTCGGGTGAGCGAATGCTCAAGCCGTCGGATGATCCGCTAGGCTCGGTTCAGCTGATGATGCTCGATCGCGAGCAGGCCAACATTAACCAGTTTCAGAAAAATATTTCTAACCTGGAAGCGCAGCTGGGCCAGACCGAATCCCACCTGGATTCGTCGAACAATGCCGTGTTGCGGGCGCAGGAGCTGGTGACCAGCGTAATGAATGCCAGCAACAGCACTACAGCGGGCCGTGAGGCCATTGCAACAGAATTAGATTCGATTCTGGAGCAGCTGGCCGATACCGCTAACAGCAAGAACCCTAACGGCGACTATATTTTTGCCGGTACCAAAACCGATACCCAGCCAGTGGTAAAAGACCCTACGACAGGTAAGTACACTTATATGGGCAATGGTGACCAGCGGATGGTACAGGTGGCCGAATCGATGACAATTCCTGCCAATCAGACCGCAGATTCGATTTTTTTCAGCGGCGGAAGTGATATATTCAACACCCTGGATCAGCTAGTGACGGATTTGCGTGATCCGTCGATTGAGCAAGGCACGCTAACCGCCAGTGTAACCAATGCTCAAAGTGATCTCGATGCCACGATGAGCACTATTAACAAGGTGTGGACGGACGTTGGCGGACAGCGTAATGCACTGACCATGGTCGACGGTTCTCATGAAGACAATAAATTGCTCAATGATAAGCTGATCGGCGAAGTGAAGGATCTGGATTACAGTGAGGCGATTCTAGAGATGAACTCTCAGATGGCGGCACTGCAGGCAACCCAGATGACTTACAGTAAAATCCAGAATTTATCCCTGTTTAAATTGATGTAATCGGGGCAACCCGAGTGGGGTCGGTAACAGTTTATCGGCCCTGTCTGACTGATAGATGAGGCCACATTGGTTAATCAAATTACCTCCAGCCACAGTACTCTGCGTAGCAGTGACAGTACACAACCTGATCGTATAGCGAAGCAGCAGCCTGTTGTCGCGGTGGCAAAGGTTAGTGAGAAACAACCGAAACAGCAGCAACAGCATTCGAGCCTGGGTGGCAAGAATCGCAGCCTGCTGGTAAAGACTAGCGAGGCGCATCGTCAGGCCGCCCAGGCGCAAAGTGCGCAGAAAGCGTTGCAAGAAGCGGGCGAGCTACTGGGACAGCTACGCCAGATGGCACGCCGTTCGCTCAATACCCAGGAAAATAAGAAAGACCAGTTGCAGCAGTCATTGCATCAGATGAAAAACAAGCTGGTTAAGTTAACCCGTGAAGCCAAGTATGAAGGCGAGCCGGTGCTGCATCATGATCTGACTCCGCGCATTAGCGAGCAGCCGCAGCAGGAAGGCTTTTCGATGAAGGGCCTGCGCCTGAATACCCTGCGCCAACAAGATGAGATTTTGCGTTTCCAGTTTGACTCCGGAGCGCCGAACTCGGTGCGGGCGAGGATTGATAACGATGAAAGTATTGATGAAATCGCCGACAAGCTGAATCAGGCGTTTGCCCCGCGCAATATTCAGGTTGAGGTCGACAAGTATGGCGATCTGGCGTTTTCGGTGCCGAAAGAACAGTGGCCGGAAATTAAAAAAGGGATCTGGATGTCGGGTGGCGGACAGATCCTACCGGCGGGCAATCCGGTAAAAGCCAAGCTGGAGCCGAAAGACAAGAATGCGGTTGAGCCGCAGGAACTGGAGTTCGGCAAACCGCAGTCTACCCGCAAGGCATTGGCTGATATTGAACGCATGATGCAGAAAATTCAGCAGGCCCTGACCCAGATGAATAAAGTGCAGCGTCAGGTGAGCCTGGATCTGGAGCAATTGATGAGCACCAATATGATGAAGTCCGGCGTGGTTAGTAGCGACGGAGTGATTGAAGCCAGCTGGTTGGAGGCCCCTGGTAACGTATCGCTGCAGCTGATTGATAATGCAGTACCGACCCTGCTGGCCCAGGCGAATGCCTCGCGCCATAACGTGGTGGCGTTACTTGAGCCATAATCATTCTTTTGATTTAGATAGTTAAAAATAGAGCGAGCTTCGGCTCGCTTTTTTATTGCCTGTTGTTTGGCTCTTTTCTTATTGCCGCTTGTTCCCTTTTCTGACAACAAGTCATCACAAAACACGGCCACTAGCATTGGAAGCGGTATCACGCTATATCAGAATTATTCGTAAAAAAGTCCTAAAAAAGGTTTAAGCATTCCTCAGCCAGGTCGCATTAAAAAAGTAACAAGACAAGAAGCACTGTCATTCGAACCTCGACCCAAGCAATTCGACGCTGGTTTTGACATCCGTTATGACATTGACCGTTTAATACTGAACTGAGGAATTTTCCCATGGCAATGAGCCTAAACACCAACTTCGCATCAATGAATGCACAGCGTAACATGATGGGTACGCAAACTTCGCTAAACAACTCTCTGAACCGTCTGTCTACCGGTCTTCGTATCAATAGCGCGAAAGATGATGCTGCGGGCCTACAAATTGCTAACCGCATGGATTCTCAGATCAACGGTCTGGGTGTGGCTCAGCGTAATGCTAACGACGGCATCTCAATGTCTCAGACGGCAGAAGGCTCACTGCAAGAATTTACCAACATCCTACAACGTCAGCGTGACCTGGCGGTTCAGTCTAAAAACGGCACTAACTCAGATTCTGACCGTGCAGCACTGAACAAAGAATTCCAGGCGCTGAGCAAAGAGCTGGATCGTATCGTAGAAACAACGACGTTCGGTAAGGGCGAGAAACTGTTTGACAAACTATCTACCGGTGTTGATTTCCAGGTAGGTGCTGATGTTGAGCCAAAAGATGCAACGGTTACCTCTAAGGCTGATGGTACCAAAGCATTGGCAGATGTTCAGAGTGCCCTTGGTGGTATCAGTGATGCTGACTTAGCCACTTTCAAAACGCTTGAGGCAAAGGTAGGTGCAGGTTCTGGTACAGCAAAAACTCTAACGGCTGGTGAAGCGACTCTATTGAACAACACTCTTGGTACCGATCGATTCACCACTGGTTTAGATGTTGATGCTGCTGGTGAAGCTTTCACTGCTGAAGAGCAAAAGCTGGTAGACCTAGCTAATGCTGTAACTGTGAACTTTGACGGTAGCACTTTGACTGCAGATGCAGCTGATGGTACTGGTACAAACGACTTGAGTGCGCTTAAAACGGCAATGGATACGGCAGGCGTAACCTCGACTGCATTTGCTGATCCAAACGTAATCAACGTAAAAGTAGACAGTGCATCACTAGATACAGCTTCACTAGGTAAAGTTGATACGATTGCTGATTCTGAAACAGCGATCCAAGAAATCGATGCAATGATTGATAACGTAGGTTCTATCCGTGCTGACCTGGGTGCGACGCAGAACCGTTTCCAGTCAACTATCAACAACCTGGGCAACATCAAAGAGAACATGTCTGTGGCGAAAGGCCGCATCATGGATGCAGACATCGCGGCAGAATCTGCCAACATGACTAAGCAGAACACAATGATGCAAGCGGGTATCACCGTACTTTCTCAAGCAAACCAGATGCCAAGCATGGTTTCTCAGCTACTACGTTAATTGTTGTAGTTGCATAACTGTAGGCGGCTATTTTATGTCGCCATATTTATTCAGAGCGGAAGTTTTACTTCCGCTTTCTTTTTATCTGGCCCTTTAAAATCACCATTTTAAAAATGGTATGGATTTTGCTTTTAGTGTCATTTCGGGTTGTTTCAGATCGTTTTAAGTTGCTCTGGGACGTGTTGCTTGGCTGAACCTGAGTAAAGGCACTCTTGGCGGAGATTAGAATATGTTAATGACAGGATTAGGCTCAGGCATTGATTATGAAAGCATGATCAGTGCAATCGTTGCTGCCGAACGCGCGCCAAAAGATAACCAGCTCGATCGCACCGAGGGCATGAATAGTGCCGAGATGGATGCGCTGAAAGAGATTCAGAGCACCATCAACAGCTTCCGCGACAAAGTTGAGGATTTGAACTCCAGCAGCGATCTCGAAAAACTAAAATCGGTGTTAAGCAACGAAGACGTATTGTCGGCAACCGTCGATAGCAATGCGGTCGCCGGGGAATACAGTTTTGAAGTAACCCAGCTGGCACAGGCCCAGCGCGATCAGCTTTTCAAGGTCTCGGAAGGCAGTACGTTCACCAAAGGCAGCATCAGTTTTGACTCGGTTAACATTGATATTGCAACCGTACAAACGGATCTGATCACCGAGCAAAACGACAAGAAACAAGCCCATACCGATCAGGTTTACCAGGATATTGCTGACAAGCATGGCCTGGATGTCACCACCGATCAGGCTGCAATCAAAGATATTCTGGAAAACTCAGCTAACCCGGATTTTGACCAGAGTCGGTTGGACAGTTACAACACCCGTCAGCAAGCTTACGACGATGAAGTTACCCGTTTGACCAATGACGGGGTGACGATTGAAGAGCTGCAGTCGGCGATCAATAACCATCCTGACAATGACGGGGTGAAAGCGACACTGGTTCGTTCCGGTGACGGGATCAGCATGGTACTGAACGGTAAAGATACCGGGGTAGCGAATGCCGTCAGTGCCATCAGCGTAACGATCAATCCTGCAGATATTAAAGGCAACACGCTGGATATCACTCAGCCTGAAAATAGCCAGAAGAACCTGCAGACAGCCGAAGATGCCATTGTGAAATATGGCTCGATGGAGCTGACTTCGGCCACCAACAAGATGGAAAACGTGATCGACGGTATCAGCCTGAACCTGAAAGATACCGGCACGGTTAACGTCAAGGTCGAGCGTGACGAGGCGGCGGTCAACACCAATATTAAGGCGTTTGTCGAAGCCTATAACTCAGTCATCGAGACGGTCAATACCTACACCAAATCGAGCGAAGACGGCGCCGCGGCACTATCTGGCGATTCGGCTACGCGTAGCATGATCAGCCGAATGCGTGGGGTGATTGGTGACGAGTACACCGCATCTACCTATCAGACGCTGTCTCAACTGGGTATTACCACCACCCGTGAAGGGACGCTGGAAATCGACCAGAAGAAGCTCGACAAGGCGCTGGAAGATGACTTTGAAGCGGTCTCGACCCTGTTTTTGGGCGATGGTACCCAAACCGGCATGATGGATGAGATGCTGGTTATTATGGATGATTACCATAAAAATGGCGGTACCTATGATCGCCGGATTGACCAGCTGGAATACAGCAATAAGCAGATTGCGGAAGACCGCGAAAAGCTGGACGAGCGAATGGAAGCCAAGACTATCTACCTGCGTAACTACTACGCCAAGATGGACAGCCAGATTGCCCAAATGAACCAAACTCAGAGCATGTTGTATAGCATGTTGATGTAATTAGAGCGAAAAGTGATGAATAACGAAGGTCTAGGTGCTTACCAACATTCACAGAACCATGCCCAGGCGGCGTCGGCCAGTCCGCACCGCCTGATCCAGATGTTGCTGGAAGGGCTACTGGAAAACCTCGGGCGTGCCCGCGGCTTTATGGAGCGCGGTCAGATTGCCGACAAGGGCATGATGATTTCCAAGTGTCTCGATATCTTGAACGGTTTGAGCACCGTATTGGATGAAGAGAAAGGCGGCGAAGTGACTCAGGAGCTGTTTCGCCTTTACGACTACTGCGGTCGCCGTTTGTTCGAGGCCAACATTGGCAACGATGTGGCAGCCATTGATGAGGTGAGCCACCTGATCAGCGAAATTCTCGAAGGCTGGGTTGTGCTGAAACCAAATCGCGTGCAGGTCGGCAGTGAAGATTGAGCTGCAGTTGAAGAGACTGCACGACAGTTTTGAGCAGGCTCTGGCGGCTCAGGACTGGGATGCGCTCGCGCAGCTGGATGGCAAACTTCAACGAGCTATCCCGACAATCAGGCAGCAGCGATTGACCGTAGCCGAGAAGCAACAGCTTCAGCGACTTAACGGGTTTTATAGCACCATGATTGCTGAGGGCGAGCGAGAAAAAGCGCGCACCCAGCAGCAAATCCAGCAGCAGGCGTGTAATCAAGAAGGAATGCACGCCTACCTGCAACATCAAGAATAAAGAGTGACATGCAAGTTTCAGCCAATGTAGCCGTAAAAAACGCTACTCAAACAAGCTCCTCATCTGTGGGCTCCCCAAGCATTCAACCTAACGGCTCCAATAACAGTGAGCCGGTAAGTTTTGCTGAGTTCGAGCAGAAGCTGGATCAATCAGCGGTCTCGGAAGAAGAACACGCTGAAGTTGCAGAGAACGGTGACCAACCGTTGCAGTCTGCCGAATCTTCACAACAGCCATCGCAACCGCAGTCGCAACAGCTATCGGCCGAAGCGCTGAGGTTACAGGGCGGAACACCGGAATCTGCAGCAATGAGTCTGGCGCAGCAGAATGCTTTGGCTGGTTCGGCGGCTGCTTTGCCGGTTTCCTCGTCGGCAGCCACAGTGACACCGCAGCTTCAAGGCTTGCAGGCAGGCAATCCGCTTTCCGGGTTGGAAGCTGGGCAGCAGGAGCAGTTGCTAGCGCAGCTAGCCGGACAGGTTACTGGACAGCAAGCAGGGCAGAGCAAGGGCCAGGATGCGGTTCAGCAGATGAACCAGTTTTTGGCTCGGTTAACCGGACAGGCGGCGCAAACCGACCCGGCCAACGCCGAGTTGCTTGAACAAGTGCAACAGTTGGTCAAACAGCAAAAGGCGGTTGCAGGTGATGCGTTGCCACTTGCCAAGGAGATGATGATACCTGTCGATGGCGGCACCCTGATGGATAAGCTGGCGGCGACCTCGCTATCGGTACCGGCAATGAATATGCACAGCAATATCAGTAGCCAGATCAACAGTGGTACCAATATGACTATGCCATCATCGTCTGCAACGACCAGTGCTACGCAGCAGTTTCATGCCAGTGTGGATGTGACTGAGCCGGAATGGGGCCGTGATCTGGTTGAGCAGTTACGCTCGCGTATGCAGCTGAGTAAAACCGATCAGATCCAGCAGGCCCATGTACGGTTGGACCCGCCTGAATTGGGAAGACTGGAAGTGAACCTGCGCCTGGAGGGAGACAAGGTTTCAGTGCACTTTACCGCTGCTCATCCGCAGCTGCGTGAGGCACTCGCGGCCAATGCCGAGCGGCTAAGGTTTGATCTCGATGGCAGCCAGATGCAGCTGGCAGACGTTTCTGTTTCTAGCGGGCAGTATCAGCAGTCGCACCAGCAGTCAGGGGCGGAAGATGAAACTGGCATCATGGCAAACCAAGTGATGATGCAGCCTGAAGATACTTCGGCGACGGCGCTATCGGGCCTGGAAGGTCGTTACGAAGCCATGGTTTGATGGCGCGGTTTGACGATGCGGTTTGATGATAAGTAAGAAATTGATATGACAGATGAAACAACAGAAAAGAAAAGCAAACTCCCGCTGATCATTGCGGCGGTTGTGCTGGTTGTTGCCCTGGCCGGAGGCGGGGGCTGGTGGTATTTCCAGCAGCAGGCTAAACAGCAGGTTGTGGCTGAAGTGGCAGAAAGTGTGCCCGTGGCTGCGTTGGTAAAGAAACCGGTTTTTTTGCCGCTGACCAAATTTGTGGTAAGCGTGCCTGGCGATGATCGCCTGCATTACCTGATGTTGGAAGCATCCTTAATGAGTTACGACCAGGACCAGCTCGACACGGTACAGGAATACATGCCGGTCGTGCGTAATGCGGTGATTACGCTATTAAGTGAACTGCATTATAGCGACCTGACTCAGTCAGGTGTGATGAAGCCACTGCAGGCGGCGCTACGCGATGCGATTCAAAGTGTTATGAATGACATGGCGAGCAGCAAAGGGATCGATCAGGTACTGATCACCAAGATGGTGATCCAGTAAGGAGTCTGATGTGCACAGTGCAGCAATGTCTTATGAATCTCAGGGGCTTCATGCCTACCAGCAGAACCGCCAACCGGTCCAGAAGGCGCGGGAAACGCGTTTGGTTAATCATTTTGCCGGTCTTGTAAAGCGTGTGGTGAGGCACCTGGCTGGCCAGGTGACGACTGTGATGTCGTCGGAAGATATGGAGCAAATTGGCCTGGTGGCCCTGCTTGATATTATTCGCCGTTACCCGGATGAAGATGATGCAGCACTTGAACGTCTGGCTGCGCAGCGTGTTCGTGGCGCCATTCTTGATGAACTGCGTCGGATGGACTGGCGTTCTCGCCGCTCTCGCCAAAACGGCCATGAGCTCAGAGATACTGAGCGTCAGCTTAGCCGCCAGTTGGGGCGGGTGCCGACGGATCAGGAGCTGGCAGTAGAGATGGGGATCGATCTGGGGGATGTACAACGTCGCCGGCTTGATTCCCAGGCTGAAAACCTTGGTAGCCTGGAAGCCTTGCAGGACGATGGTGAGCAATTTTTTGGCCTGAGCTTCCAATGCAATACCTATGAACGTGCGCAATTAAAACAAGCAATGGCCAAGGCTTTGTCTCGTTTGCCCGAGCGGGAGCAGGTCATTTTGAGTTTTTACTATGAGCATGAAATGAATCTTAAAGAAATCGCCTTGGTATTTGAGCTGACCGAAGCCCGTGTTAGCCAGATCCATAAAAAGGCTCTGAAAAGCCTGAACAGTATGTTAACTGACTGGCGTGCGTCAGTGTAACGGAGTAACAAGATGCAAATTATTATCGGCTTTGTCATTGTTTTCGGGTGCATTGTATATGGTTACACCCATGCCTCGGGGCGCTTGTTGGCGCTTTGGCAACCAGCTGAATTTATTATTATTCTCGGGGCCGGTTTTGGTGCAATGGTGATTTCGAATCCGACCTATGTGCTGAAAAATACCCTGACTCGCCTCAAAATGGCGTTTGGCAAGGGCTATGGTGCCGATTTTTATAAATCGACGTTAGAGTTGATGTTTGAGCTGCTGGAAACCATCCGTAAGGACGGGATCAAGAAGCTTGATGACCACATTGAAAATCCGCAAAGCAGTGCGATTTTTAATAAATATCCGGCAGTGGCTAAATCCAATGTGCTGGTGAGTTTCATTACCGACAACCTGCGTATGATGGCGATGGGCAAAATGAACCACCATGACCTGGAGGCAGTGCTGGAACTCGAGCTGCATACCCTGGAAGAAGACTTGATGCGACCGTCGAAAGCGTTGGGCAAAGTCGGTGAAGCGATGCCGGGCTTTGGTATCGTGGCTGCGGTACTGGGGATTGTGGTGACGATGCAGAGCATTGGCGGCGACCTGGCTCTGATCGGGGTAAAAGTTGCCGCAGCTTTGGTGGGTACCTTCTTCGGGATCCTGATGTGTTATGCGGTGTTTGAACCGTTGGCGGCGACAATTGCCAATCAGGTGAAAAAAGAGATGATGGCACTGCATATGATCTCGGCCATTCTGGTCTCCCAGGCTCAGGGGAAACCGACCTTGCTGGCGCTGGATGCCGGTCGAAAAGTTTTGCATACCGAGTACAAGCCGACCTTTGCCGCAATGGAAAACTGGATGACAGGGCAGTAGTAAACCATGAGCAAAGATCACCATATTATTATTGTTAAGAAAAAAGCCCGCGGTCATCACGACGAGCATCATGGTGGTGCCTGGAAAGTCGCGTTTGCCGATTTTGCGGTGGCGATGATGGCTTTTTTCATGGTGCTGTGGCTGATGGGGATCACCACCCAGGAAGAGCGGATCGAAATTGAAAAGCGTCTACAGACGGCGACAGTATTCGATAATATTTTTGAAATTACTAACAGTCCTTTTCCGATTGATTTTGATGGCAATATGTCGCCATTTGAGAAACCAATGAGTGAAGTCAATCCGGGAACTGAGCGTTTTGGTTCGTCGATGTCTGCTCCGTCATCGGACAGTCAGAAAAAAGGCGGACGAGATCGCAAGCTGAACTCGGCCCTGGCTGGTAAGAACCTGTCGATCCCGGAGCTCGGGGTGTTGGCCAAGGCTCTGAATCAAATCGCAGAAGAACTTTCGGCATCAAACAATATTGTGCTGGAAATTGTCCCGCAAGGTTTGCGGATCCTGATCCAGGATGATGACGATCATTATATGTACGAGCGTGGCAGTATTCAGATCACGCCGTTTTTTGAAGATATGCTGTTTAATATCGCCCCTGTCTTGGGACAGATCAAAAACCGTATCGTGATCAGTGGTCACACCGATAGTACTCAGTTCCAGCGTCGTGATTACAGCAACTGGGATTTGTCCGGCTCTCGTGCGTTGAAGGCCCGTCAGGTGCTGGTCGATTCCGGCTTGCCCGGTGGTAACGTGTTGCAGGTGGCTGCGATGGCAGAGCGGATGCCGGTAAACGAACAGAATACCCGAAGCGGTAAAAACCGCCGGATTGAAATGATGGTACTCACCAAGCAAGCCGACGAACAATTGGCATTGCTGTTTGGTAAGGGGCAGCCGGAAAGCAATGAAGGTAAGGCTGTTAATAAGGCGAGAAACTATGCCGAAGCCAACCGTCCGGTTTCACGGCTTGATATGTTAGTGAATTAATATCTTCGCTGATTTTTGAAAATATTGGCGGCTATTGTGAATTTTGTTTTGGATTAAAAGTTGCGACGGATTTTGTTCCGAAAAATTTAAATAGCCACCCACTATTGGTAACCAATTCTTATTGTTGTGATTTTTGAAATTCATAATATTTGGTGAGAATTTCAGTCATGAGTGGGTGGGTGTTTTAATCGAAACTTATAGCAGGTAGCGCGTAGATAACCATTGTTTCTCGGTGCTAGCTGCAAGATAATGCTGCGCTCTGGCGTACTCTCAGCGGTCCTTTGGGAAAGCGCTAAAGGGAACTGAGTTATACATAGTGATGTATATTTGCTGCAGTTAAAAATGAAAGATATTTATATCTTATGGCTGGCTTGCGACGTTTTATAATATTTGTTTTGTTTTTCAGTAAATAAAACAGGTTGCATTGCTTTTTAGTTGGTTGTTTTTATTTGATTGTTTTAGTTCGATATTTTTTGAGGCTACTTTAATAAATATCGTTGCTAATTCTTAATAGTTATTGTGAGTGAAAGTTATGACGGTATCTGCGTTTAAAATTGCGGTTGATGATGGTTCAACGAATGTAAAGGTTAGCTGGATTGAGAACAACCAGTTGAAAACGATTGTATCACCGAACTCTTTCCGTAAAGACTGGAAGAGTGCTGCACTACGACGCGATAAGAAGGTATATAACTACACCATTGGTACCACCAAGTACACGTACGATGCGACATCGGATAAAGCACTGGAAACGACGCATGTCGATTATCAGTATGATGATCTGAACTTGTTGGCTGTTCACCATGCACTGCTACAGACTGGGCTGAAACCATGTCCGGTTACCCTAGTGGTTACTCTGCCAATTACTGAGTTCTATAACTCTGAAGACTGTCAGCGCAACGAAGAGAAAATTGCCAAAAAGCGTCAGAACCTAATGCGCGAAATCAGCCTGAACAAAGGTGAAGTGTTCGAGATTGCTGATGTTGAAGTGATGCCTGAAAGTCTGCCGGCCGTGATGTCGACGCTAATCAATTCAAACTGCAATGAATTCACCCGCTCGCTGGTGGTTGACTGTGGCGGTACGACCCTGGATATGGGGATCGTGGTTGGTGAGTTTGATGACGTGTCAGCGATCTATGGTAACAATGAAATCGGCGTGTCAATGGTGACGGATGCCGCGCGCAAGGCACTGGCTTCTGCCGACAGTGACTCTAGCTACCTGGTTGCCAACGAGCTGATCAAACGTCGTAATGATCTGGAGTTCGTTAAAGATGTTGTCAATGATGAATCTAAGCTCGACAGCATCTTGGAAAAGATTGATATCAAGATTGAAGAGCTGGGTAATGCGGTTGCCTATGAAGCGAAGAAATTTGCCAAAAACCCGAACCGTGTTTACCTGGTCGGTGGCGGCGCTCCGTTAGTCTATCCGGCAATCATGGCGGCCTATGAAACGTTGGGTGATCGCGTGGTGCTGATCAAGGATGCCCAGTCGGCGCTGGCACGTGAATTGTGCCTGTACAATACCGAAGAAGACGATGTTCATATCGAGCGCGAAACTCTCATTGAGGTAGAAGATGAGTAGTAGCCAGTTAAAGCGAGTTAACTACTCGATTTATCTAAATCCTGTCAACTCATTGTCCGACCGCTATGCGGTCGGCATTATGCAGAAATGGGTTAACGAGCGAAAAGATATGCTCGATAACCCGGATGCAGGGCTCGACCTGCATAACAGCCTGCACATGCATAAAAACATCTACCTGTCAGGGATGTTCCTGCATTTGCTTAGTCCGGCACTGAGTGCCGGGCTGGCAACGTCTCTTGGTGATGACTCCATCAAAATGGCGACGCTGAAACAGCATTTTGATGCGTGTGGCCTAGCGATCCCGATGGCTTCTGGTCAGGCGCCGGATATTTCCCGCCAGGATATTGATGCGATCAAGGCCGCGGTTGATATGACGCCGCTATTTAATGAGATCCAGTCGTTGCGTGATGATTTGCGCCAAGCGAGCGAGGATAATTTGCGTCATGTCAGTCAATCATCTCAGCGTGAAAACGAGCTGCTACTAAGCCAGCAGAAAACCCAGCAGGAGCTGGCTGAAACACGACAGACATTGGTGAATTTATGCACCGAGTCATCAGAGCGTGAAAATGAGTTGCTACAGAGACAGCAGAATATTCAGCAGGAGCTGGTCGAAACCCGCCAAACACTGATTAGTCTTTGCTCTGAACTGGCCGAATCAGTATCGGCTAATGCAGTTCAGCCTGCCGAGGTCACCGCTTCTGAAGGTACAACTCCTGAGGTTACCGCTCCCGAGGTGACAGAGCCTAGCAGTGAGCCAGTAATTCCTGATATGACCGAGCTGCAGCAGACCCTGACCGAAGAGATTCGAGCCAATAATCACAAGCGCGAGATTGCGGAACTAAAAGCCCTGATCAAGGCGCAAAGCCAGCTTATCAAAAACCTGTCGCTGACTTCCGCAGCCGATTCGACGGGTTCGACTCCTGTTGAGGAGGTGCCAGATCTGACGACGACCATTGCCAATATGCAGAAGGTCAAAAAGAAAGGTTTATGGTAATACCAAACCGAACAAGAAAAACGGAGCATGATGCTCCGTTTTTGTTTTCTAGCCACTGACTTTTCAGGCAGTATTAGTGATCGTGTGCGGCACCGGCGCCTTTTGGATAACGGATAGATTCAACCATATCCTGTACTTCTGTCGGTACTTCGGCGGTGAACTTGTTCACAACAATCGAGACAACAAAGTTCAGACACATACCCAGCGTACCGATCCCTTCAGGGCTGATACCGAAGAACCAGTTGTCAGGCGTACTTGCCGCCGGGTTGATGAACTTGAAGTAGATGATGTAAGACGCGGTAAATACGATACCTGCCAGCATCCCTGCAATGGCTCCTTCCTTGTTCATCTTCTTGTAGAAGATACCCAGGATAATGGCCGGGAAGAAGGAGGCCGCTGCCAGTCCGAAGGCAAAGGCAACAACCTGGGCGACAAAGCCTGGAGGGTTGATACCCAGGTAACCGGCACCGACAATCGCCACAGCAGCACCCACTCGGGCGGCAAGCAGTTCTTGTTTGTCGGTCATATTCGGCTTGAAGCCTTTCTTCAGCAAGTCATGGGAAATCGAAGTCGAGATCACTAGTAGCAGACCTGCTGCGGTTGATAGTGCGGCAGCCAATCCACCAGCAGCCAGCAGGGCAACCACCCAGTTCGGTAGTTTCGCCAGCTCAGGACTTGCCAGTACAATGATGTCACGGTTGATCTTCATCTCGTTGCGGTCATCGCCCGAGTAGAACATCTTGCCATCGCCGTTCTTGTCTTCCCACTTAACCAGACCAGTTTTTTCCCAGTTGGTAACCCAGCTTGGTGCTTCTGCAGCCGCGACACCTTGGTTTTCCGGACCATTGATGGTTTCAATCATGTTGACACGGGCAAAGGCGGCAACGGCAGGTGCTGTAGTGTATAGCATAGAAATGAACAGTAGCGCCCAACCCGCAGAGATACGTGCATCTTTAACACGCGGTACGGTGAAGAAGCGGATGATTACGTGTGGCAGACCAGCCGTGCCCACCATGAGTGCGGCACAGATGAAGAATACGTCAACCATACTCTTCGAACCGTCGGTGTAGGCGGTAAAGCCTAATTCTGTGGTTAACCCGTCGAGTTTATCCAGCACATAGGTTTCCGAACCTGTTAGCGTCGAGCCCATACCGATTTGCGGCAGCGGGTTGCCCGTCATCATGATAGAGGTAAAGATAGCCGGTACCAGGAAGGCGAAGATCAGGACGCAGAACTGGGCAACCTGAGTGTAGGTGATCCCCTTCATACCGCCTAAGACCGCATAGAAGAACACAATTCCCATACCAATGATGATACCCATATTGATATCAACTTCGAGGAAGCGGGCGAAGACGACGCCAACCCCACGCATCTGACCTGCAACGTAGGTAAACGAAACGAAGATGGCACAAAAGACGGCAACCATACGTGCAGTTTTGGAGTAGTAACGCTCACCGATGAAATCCGGCACGGTGAACTGGCCAAATTTACGCAGGTAAGGAGCAAGACAGAGGGCAAGCAGGACATAGCCGCCGGTCCAGCCCATCAGGTAAACCCCGCCGTCATAACCGACGAACGAGATAATACCGGCCATGGAGATGAAAGATGCAGCTGACATCCAGTCAGCGGCGGTTGCCATACCATTTGCTACCGGGTGGACACCGCCGCCAGCTACATAGAATTCACTGGTTGAGCCGGCACGGGCCCAGATTGCGATGCCGATATAAACCGCAAAGGTTATACCTACTAAAATAAACGTCCAGGTTTGGATATCCATGAATAACCTCTTAGTCTTCTTGTACGTTGAACTTACGGTCGAGCGCGTTCATACGCACTACATAGACAAAAATCAGGGCAACAAAGGTATAAATTGAGCCCTGTTGCGAGAACCAGAATCCCAATTTAAAGCCGCCCAGTTGGAAGCTGTTGAGGGCATCGACAAATAATATGCCAGCGCCATAAGATACGAGGAACCAGATGGCCAGTAGGGAGCCCATCGTTGCAAGGTTCTCTTTCCAGTACGCCTGAGCGTGCTCCTTGGATTCAAACGCCATTATCATCTCCTTTCACGTCGTTATAATTCGCGTTAATGAAATGTTACGTAATGACAATAGCAACGTTCTGGCAAGGAAACAGTGCAACTTTAGTCGAGACAGAAACGACAAAATCGCCGCTAAAACGGCGATTTTGTGAGCTGGGCTGAGAATTGAGTGTGTTACACAAGTGTTAAGTTAGCCGAAAGTCTAACTTGATGTTCCAACTTTTTTGGAAGGTTGGGAAACGGTTACGGAGTAAGATCCATTTGCTGTAGCAGGATCACAGCCTGGGTACGGTTTTTGACGCCAAGCTTGCGGAAAATCGCGGTCATATGGGCTTTGATAGTGGCTTCCGACACATTGAGCTCATAGGCAATCTGTTTGTTGAGCAACCCATCTGACAGCATACACAGAACCTTGTATTGCTGTGGGGTAAGGGTGGCAATACGTTCGGCCAGTTCGTTGATTTCGTCGTCATCGTCACCGAGCCCTTCGGGAAAGAACGGTTCGCCGTCGAGTACCTGGTTAAGGGCACTGATCAGCGCCCGCATGTCACTGGATTTTGGGATAAAACCAAATGCGCCGTGACTACGGACCTGACGAATGATATTGGGTTCTTCACTGGCTGAAATCACCACCACCGGGAGGTCGGGATATTGGTTGCGCAGCTGGATCAGACCGGACATGCCATTGGCTCCGGGCATCTTCAGATCCAGCAGTAGCAGGTCAACATCCGGCTCTTTTTCCAGCAGGGCGAGTAGGGTATCTAGCGAATCTGCTTCCAGCAAATTGGCACCGCTAATTGCCATATGCACCGACTGAAACAGGGCATTGCGGAATAGCGGGTGATCATCGGCAATAACAATAGTGTACTGAGCGTCCATGGCAGCCATTTCTGATTGTTTTTAATAACGCTATCACTGCTTATAGAGTAGATCAATTTGTTAACACTCAAGATCTGAACTGGATCGGCTCTTGTGATACAAGTCGGACAATGGCAGATCGTTTATTAAGGGATTGATTAACATGGTCGCTTTTAGGCTATGGAATATATCAATGATGGGATAGGGAATGATTCGGCGCATCGAGACATGGGCTACTGGGCAAGACTATTTTGAACTGCAGCAATTTATGCGTCAGGAGCAAGGCTGGAAGCTGATCATTGTAACCTCTGTGTTGCTGTTGGGCTTGGTTATCGCTGAGCTGTTCTGGTTAGAGCCTACGGTGTCCAGTTATGTGAAATCCCTTTTTAGTGGAGGGATTGCGGTACTGGGGCTTGTGGCATTCGTCTTGTGGCTGGTGGTGCAAGTTATACCAATTAAAGTCAGATGGCAGACAGCCTCTTTGGTACTGGCCGGTTTGCTGGGAAGTTGCTGGGCGGTCTTGTTTCCGCTACTCATTCATTACTCTCACTTTTCCTCTTTTTACGTTTACAGCGATCTGTTTATTTTTCTCTCGGTAGTGGCATTTTTCAGCTATCGTCCCGCGATGTATCTGGCGATCGGACCAGTGTTCTGCTCGTTCTTATTCTCCGGCATGTATTTGGATCTCACTCATGAGGCGATCACTGTGTTGAGTGTCGCAAGTCGATTAGTGATTGTGATTGTGGTTCGTGAATGTCTATATCATTGGTTTCATGCTTCGGTATGTCATGAGTTTGAAGAGCAGCGTTTGCGCCTTGAACTTGCCTCTGTGGCCTTGGTGGATCCGGTTACCGGACTGCAAAACAACAAGCATTTTGAGTTGATGCTCGATCGGGAGATCATGGCGGCTCGTCGTCATCACAGCGAGCTAACTTTGGTAATCGTGAGCGTCGAACCATTACGCTTATACACCATGACATGTGGTCATCAAGCATATGAACTGTTGTTAAATCGTGTGACCAAGGGACTTCGGCGTAGTGTGTATCGTCCCCGTGACTTTATTGCCCGGGTAGGCAGTGAAGAGTTTGCTATTTTGCTACCTGATACCGACTTGAGTGGTGCTGACGTTGTGGCGAAGCGGGTGCAAAGGCATGTGCACCGTTGCTGTGACAATCTGGTGAAGGCCGATCTTGATCAGCCGATCAGTGTGATGATTTCAGTCATGGAGTGGGCGCCGAACTATAGTGTCAATAAAATGCGTAAGTGCATGCACGATGCTATTAATGAATTACGACAAGAGTATGAGCAGGACGAGGATTGCGAACAGGCCGATGTTATTGCCCGCTATGAGCCGCAAAATAGCCATCGATAATGGCCTGGTTGCTATCGGTCGGAATGAAAAAGAGCACCCTTGGGTGCTCTTTTTCATAGGGAATAATCAATTATCTGAGTAGCTGGTGGTTATCCAGATGATTGAGAAAAGGCGTCGCCTCCATAAAGCCTGTCAGTCGCGCACTGTTGTTGCGGTTGCCCTGACTATCCCAGAAGTCCAGGGTCGGCAATCCGAGCACATCCATTTCCTTCAGCAATTCGATGTCTGCCGGTGAGCTTTTGGTGACATCAGCTTGCAGCAGGACGAACTGCTGTAGCTTCGGTGCTACCGCCGGATCGTGGAAGGTGTATTTTTCAAACTCCTTACAGGCCACACACCAGTCGGCATAGAAATCCAGCATGACCGGCTTGCCCTGGGCTTTGGCTTCAGCCAGTGCCAGGTTTAGATCATCAATGGTGCTTACGCGCTCAAACTCTACCGTGACTTGTTCCTGGACTTTTGCCGGTGAACTGCCACTCAGAGACTGGTACAGCGGCTGAGCGGAGACAAACAGGCCGATAATCGCAATGACAGCCAGCGTACTGCTGCGCCACGATACGACGAGGGTGTTTTTTACGTGGTACAACCAACCAAATGCGGCGAGCCCCAGTAGCGACCATAGGTATGGAATCAGGTCGTGCGGCAGGATACGTTCAAGCAGGAACACCGGCACGGCCAGCAGGATAAAGCCAAAGAAGACTTTGACATGGTTCATCCAGTTACCGGCTTTAGGCAGCAGCTTATTACCGAACATTGCCGCCAGGATAAGCGGGATCCCCATACCAATCGCCAGCGCATACAAGGCAACGGCTCCGGTTAGCAAGTCACCGCTCTGCGCCACATAGATCAGGGCACCGGAGAGCGGTGCGGTGGTGCAAGGAGAGCAAACCAGACCGGAAATAGCCCCCATCGCAAATACACCGCCGGTATTGCCGCCCTCCTGTTTGTTGCTCAGTTTACTGAGCCAGGTCTGGGCACTACTTGGTAGTTGCAGGGTATAGGCACCAAACATCGACAGTGCCAACAGCGCAAACATGACGCTGAGGCCGATCAACACATACGGGTGCTGCAAGGCGGCCTGAAACTGCATTCCGGCGGAAGCCACAATCAGCCCCAGTAGGGTATAGGTCAGTGCCATCCCCTGTACATAGGTAAACGACAGGCGGAATGTTCGGCCATGGCTGAGTTGGCCGTTGCCCAGCACAATCCCGGTAAGGATAGGGTACATCGGCAGTACGCACGGAGTGAATGCCAGTCCGATACCGAGTGCCAGGAAGACCAGTGGCGTCCACCATTGGTCGGCGAGATCACTGGCCAGCTGATCCTGCTGAGAAGCCGGCGAGGTGCTAGTCAGTGAGGTTTGTATGTTAGTGCTTACTTGCGAGTTTTCACCGTTTATTTCTTGGCTATTACTACTCTCAGTCGCAGCTGGTGGCGTTGTGCTCGAGGCTGCAACAACGGCTGATAGCGGTACCTGACGGATTTCCGGCGGATAACAGAACCCGGCTTTGGCACAGCCCTGGTAACGGACGGTTAGCATCGAGTTCTCTGTGGCCTCGACCACCGGTACACTGACGGTCAGCGGATCGGTATAGATATAGACGTCACCGAAGAATTCATCCTTGTAAGGCTGGCCCGCGGGAATATTGATCGGCCCTAAACTGGCATTGTCGGAGGTAACAGACAGTTGGTGCTGATAGAGGTAGTAGCCGGGTTTGACTTGCCAGTCGAGGTAAACCACATCACCCTGCTGGCTGAAGTTAAACGGGAAGGCTTCATCGACGGTGACAAATTGGTTGGTGCTGTTGCTGGAAAATCCCGGTAGGGAGAACTCGGCCCGGACAGGCTGGCTGACTATGCTGGTCAGTAACATACCGCTTAGCGCAACAAGGGCGAGAAAACGGGAAATCCCGTGGCTTAGTTGTAATTTTATCATTCTGATCTGGCTCGTCCGCAGGGAATCCCTGTAAATGCAGAAAGGGTTTAGCCCAAACGGAAGATTGTCTGCTCCTTGGAACCACCAAAAAGCCAGATAGCTATTCCGTTTGGAATGATTACTATACTCCCTCAGACCGTGTTATTCAGCGTTTGGTTTCATTTGCTACCCAATCTCCCTTCATTACTGAGAAGAGTATCAAAACGAATGATAGCTTTTGGTGTTCTATCGGTTTGAATTATAAGTCGAAGTTTGAAATGTTAGCACGCGCTCGCGAGGGCGTTACGCATAAAATCAGTGAAACAGTGGATATGGGCCGGGACATAGCCAAGGCGCTGATACAACATGTAGATTGGTCGTGGCGGCGAGTACCAGTTGTCCATCATGGTAGTAAGCTGCCCCTGCTGGCAGGCATCGGCCACGACATAGTTGGGCAGGCTGGCAATACCCAGTCCGTTGATAGCCGCTTGCTTGATACTGTTGAGATCGGCGATCGCCATTCTGACCGGTGAGTTGATCCAGATAGTCTCCGGCTGTGTAGGGCAGCATTTGTCGGTAAGTGCCCACTCAAACTCTGGTACGCTGGCCAGGCGGGCATGATGATTCAGATCTTGCGGGTGTTCCGGGGTGCCGTGGCTGGCCAGATAGTGCGGGGAGGCAACCAGTATTCGCTGCGATTCCCCGATTTTGGCGGCGGCGAAGCTGGAATCCGGCTGCTGTCCGACCCGAAACACCACATCGTATTGTTCCGGGCTATAGTCGTGGTGCTGGTTTGACAGATGGTTCAGCGATAGCGTGACTTCCGGATACTGGGCCAGAAACTGGTTAAACAGCGGCATCAGCTGGTAGGTGAGCAGGCCGACCGGTGCAGAAACCCTCAGGGCGCCGCGTGGATTACTGTGGCTACTGTCCTGGAGCTCGGTGGTTGTGGTTTCGAGCTCCGCAATCAGAGGCTGACAACGCTCAAAATAACTTTGTCCCAAGGGTGTCAGTGATACATTGCGGCTGTCGCGGATCACCAGTTGGCTGCCAAGGGTATCCTCCAGCCGTTGTAACCGGCGGCTCAGGGTCGCCGGGGGAATATCTAGCGCACTGGCTGCGGCTCTGAAACTTCCTTGTTGAGCAATCGCAATCAGAGTGCGTAGGTCGTCTAACTTCATACCATTTTTGCATCGCTGCATAACGCTTTTACCTCTATCGCCTAGCTCGCTCAATCACTACTATAGTTGGACAGGCTTTCCTGTCTTAAGCCTGATCTGTAGCAAATTGAGACATGATTCCGGATAGATCGTTGGGATTGACGATGTAGCCGGGCTGAACAAATACGTTGGAATCCGTATCTGTTCACTGTCTTCGCCTCGGGATGAGGCGGAGACAATAAATTCTTCATTTTACCTTTCTTAATGCTCCAATTCTTTCACTCTTTCCTGAAAAAAAGTAACCAGATTTATCGTTATAACTCTTAGTGCATAAGCTTTGTTAGTGATTGCTCACTTGGTTTATAAGTAGAGCATGGCCTAGGCCCTTGGAAGAACAGGTTCTAGGGAAGAGCAGAGCTTTACATCCACATTTTGACTGTTACAAACTGCCTGCAGTACCCAGTACCCAGTACCCAGTACCCAGTACCCATAAAACAAAAGGCCACCCGAAGGTAGCCTTTGTAATTTAGTGTCTAGCTAGTGCTGTTACAGGAAGATACCGCCAACAAGGAAGCCCAGAGCAACAGAGGTTGTGATAGTTACAACACCCGGAATGAAGAATGGGTGGTTGAACACTAGGTTACCAATACGGGTAGAGCCTGTGTCATCCATCTCAACCGCAGCAAGCAGCGTTGGGTAAGTTGGTAGTACGAACAGTGCACTTACGGCTGCGAAAGAAGCGACAGCTGTTAGTGGTGCTACGCCAATTGCTAGTGCTGCAGGCATTAGGGCTGTTGTTGTTGCCCCCTGAGAGTAAAGCAGCATAGAAGCAAAGAATAGAGTTACTGCAAGCATCCAAGGGTACTGCTCAAGTACTTCACCGGCAAACTCTTTGATTTCAGTGATGTGGCCAGATACGAATGTATCACCTAGCCATGCTACACCCAGTACGCAGACACACGCACTCATACCAGACTTGAACGTTGCCGCGTTGGCAATCTTAGATGCATCGATTTTAGTGAAAGTGACAATAGCCATTGCTGCTGTCAGCATGAACACCATGATGGCATCGTTACGGCCAAGAGCAGGATCTTCGATTAGGCCTACGGCGCTAGAAATCATGGTTGCGTAAGCAACTACTGCGATGATTGCAATAATAAAGATATAAGTTGCTGTTTTCGCTGTAGGTAAGATTTCACGCTTGGTTGCGCCTTGGATCTTGATAAGACCTTTAGCCAGACGGTCTTGGTAAACAGCGTCGTCTTTTAGCTCACAGCCTAGGAAGTTAGAAGCAAAGGCACCTACCATACAAGCCACAAACGTGGTTGGGATACAGATTGCCAGTAGGGTTAGGTAGCCCACTCCGAGCGGTTCAAGAATGCCAGAGAAGAATACAACCGCTGCGGAGATAGGCGATGCGGTAATTGCAATTTGTGATGCCACAACTGCAATAGAAAGTGGGCGAGAAGGACGAACGCCTTGCTCTTTGGCTACTTCAGCGATAACTGGCAGAGTAGAGAACGCGGTATGACCGGTACCAGCAAGTAGTGTCATGAAGTAAGTTACCACCGGCGCATAGAAGGTGATGCGCTTAGGGTTTTTACGCAGAAACTTTTCTGCCAAGTCAACAAGCCAGTCCATACCGCCGGCAACCTGCATGGCTGCGATAGCAGTAATTACTGACATGATAATCAGGATTACATCTACAGGAATATTACCTGCATCCATACCTAGAATAAGGGAAAGTACCAATACGCCGGCACCGCCAGCAAAACCAATACCAATACCGCCGATACGTGCGCCTAAATAGATAAACGCGAGAACGACAAAGAGTTCTACACCAATCATTAGATTGTCCTGTCTTTAAAGTTAAAAAAATAAAAGGGGGAATCTGTAGCAAAAAGTGGCGGATCCTCATCCTGAAAATCCGCCGGGTTTTATCGCTTTGCGTTTATTAGTTGTAACGCTTCGCTTTATATTCTGGGTGCATCAAGTTCTGAACTGAGAAGATGTCATCTAGCTGCTCTTCAGTCAGAAGACCACGCTCTAGCACTACGTCACGTACGCTCTTGCCTGTTTCAGCACAGATCTTACCGACGATGTCACCTTCGTGGTGGCCAATGAACGGGTTCAGATAGGTCACGATACCGATAGAGTTGAACACGAAGTGTTCACATACTTCTTTGTTTACCGTGATGCCTTCAATACACTTGTCGCGTAGGTTGATAGACGCATTTTTCAGCAGGTCGATAGATTCGAACAGTGCCTGGCCGATAACTGGTTCCATTACGTTTAGCTGAAGCTGACCCGCTTCTGCTGCAAAAGTAATAGTTGTGTCGTTACCGATCACTTTGAAGCAAACCTGGTTTACCACTTCTGGGATTACTGGGTTTACTTTAGCTGGCATGATAGAAGAACCAGCCTGCATTTCAGGTAGGTTAAGTTCGTTAAGACCAGCACGAGGACCTGAAGATAGTAGACGTAGGTCGTTACAAATCTTAGATAGCTTAACGGCTGTACGCTTAAGAGCACCGTGGATCATAACGTATGCACCACAGTCAGACGTTGCTTCAATCAAGTCTTCTGCAGGAACACATGGAAGACCTGTTACTTCAGCAAGACGCTGAACGGCTAGCTCCTGGTAACCCGTTGCCGCGTTCAGACCAGTACCGATCGCCGTTGCACCCAGGTTAACTTCAAGAAGAAGCTGAGCTGTGTGGCGAAGGTTCTTGATCTCTTCTTTGATTAGTACGCCGAATGCGTGGAATTCTTGACCTACAGTCATTGGAACTGCGTCTTGCAGCTGAGTACGACCCATTTTTAGCACGTCTGCGAATTCTTTGTCCTTCGCGTCGAATGCACCTTTAAGGTACTCAAGCGCTTCAACCATGTTCATGATGCTGTTGTATACAGCAACACGGAAGCCTGTTGGGTAAGCACAGTTTGTTGACTGGCTCTTGTTTACGTGGTCGTTAGGGTTAACGATGTCATACTCACCTTTTTCTTTGCCCATAAGCTCAAGAGCAAGGTTTGCAATTACTTCGTTGGTGTTCATGTTAACTGAAGTACCGGCACCACCCTGGTAAACGTCTGATGGGAACTGATCCATGCACTTACCTGTTTCAAGGATCTCATCACACGCTTTAATAATGTATTCGCCAACATCAGATGGGATTACACCCAGCTCTTTGTTCGCCATTGCAGCAGCTTTCTTGGTGAAAACCATACCGCGAACAAACTCTGGTACGTCAGAAATAGTGGTTTGGGAAATGTTGAAGTTTTCAACAGCACGAAGAGTGTGAATACCCCAGTATGCGTCAGCTGGGACGTGGCGATCGCCAAGAAGATCTTCTTCGATACGGGTTGCAACGTTTAGAGTTGCTTCATTTTTTTCTAGATCAATCATCTGAGACATGATGTAGCCTTAGTGGAATCTGCTAATAAAATTCAAATGTTGAGCCAATTCTGAAATTTAGAATCCGTTCTGCAGAGATTTTGGCTAGATGATCGTACCTGACACCTATTGTCTGAAGCTGATAATACTCCCCTTTAGTGGTAAAAACATATCCCAGATCACTTTTTTAATTTGACTGAAAACATTTGCACAAAAACGCGATCCAGCTCACACTTACTGTTAATAATCACCGCTCAGTTTGTGTTGAGAAATGATCAAATATGACAAAATGTGAAGGTTGTGTATGGGTTGTCATTATGGGTTGTTGTAATCAATTCTTACAGGTTATCGTACGCCCTGGTGGTTGAAAAATACCGCTTCGTTCCCAATATATAGACTATAGAAAGAATGGTGACGACTTCTGCTGAAGTTTTAATTATGAAGTACTGAACTGTTCATGCCAGATAACAACCACAAAGGGGTGAGTCGTGTTTTCTGTTTTACTGTTTCTGTTTATTGTTGTGCCGATTGTAGAGATCGCCCTGTTTGTTCAGGTAGGGGGCTTTCTTGGCATGTGGCCAACAATTGCATTGGTTCTTGTAACCGCCATAGTCGGAGCGTCGTTAGTTCGTAGCCAGGGGATTGCGACCTTGATGTCGGTGCAAAGCCGCTTGCAGAAAGGCGAACTGCCGGCACAACAGATTGTGGAAGGGGTGATGTTAGCTGTTTCCGGCGTGTTACTACTAACACCTGGTTTTATGACGGATGCGCTGGGCATGTTGGTACTGCTTCCGGCACCGCGGGCGATGCTGGCCAAGCAGCTGATGAGCCGAGTCAAGGTTCAGGGAATGGCTTCCGGCTCCGGCTTCAGTGCTGGTTTTGGTGGTGGACAGGGCTTCAATGGTCAAAGTCCGTTTGAGCATCATGACTCAGATTCGTTTAGTCAGCGACCTTCCAATGGTGACGTGTTTGATGGTGAGTTTGAGCGTAAGGACGAAGATAAAGACAACGATAATAATCCCCGTCTTCATTAAGTGATGCTCTCAATAAAACGCAACAAGTTGAATAGCAAAAAGGCAGCCTGAGGCTGCCTTTTTTGTTCATGCTGTTCATATTTTCCGAGTGGAAAAAACGGGTATCTGTTTAATGATGTTTGGCCAAATTACCATACACATTGCGGCGCATTCTGACGGCATATAAGTACGCGCCGATCCCGCTCAGAATATTGGCCGCGGCAATACCGATAAACAGCCCCTCGGTACCATTGATCCAACTGCCTAACCAAGCGGCTGGCAGCAAGAAGGCAAATAAACGCAGCAGGTTCCATATCAAGGCATGCATGGATTTATGCATGGCATTGAGCGCGCTGATCAGCAACATGCACACGGCCTGCATCCCGTAACTGACGGGTACGACAATCAAATAGTGCCATAGCTGTTCCTGCACGGCACTGTCTTGGCTAAACAGCGAGGACAGCGGCCAGCTGAGCGGCACCATCATAATAAAAATCAGTAGTTGGAACACAATGGCAAAGCGCATGGCGGTAAACAAAGCCTGAAATGCCCGGTGCGGCTTGTTGGCACCGAGGTTTTGAGCCATAAACGGCATCAGTGCCGAGCCCAGCGCCATCATCACTATTACCAGCAGCGACTCAATTCGCATGGCCGCGCCATAGGCGGCGACAGAAGCGGTACCCTGGGCGGCGAGCAGTGACATCAGCAGTGCGCCGGATAACGGGTTCAGTGCATTTGATAAACCTGCCGGGGTACCGATTTGCATGATTTGTTGCCAATCTTTTCTTAGCCGTGACATGTCTGGACGGGCGAGCAGTTTTTCTCTTTTGGTTAATATATAGAGGGAGTTGACGAGCGCAAAGGCCCAGCTGATCCCACTGGCAATCGCTGCGCCGCGGACACCCAGTTCGGGAAACGGACCGTACCCGAAGATCAGTAAAGGATCGAGTACACCGTTGATCACTCCCGCAAGCATCATGATCTTGGCTGGGGTTTTGGCATCGCCGGTGGCCCGGATCGCACTGTTGCCCGCCATCGGGATCACCAACAAGGGGATCGCCAGATACCAAATCGTCATATACTGGTTGATGATCGGCAGTAACTCGGGCGAGGCGCCGATGAGGGTAAACAGCGGCTCAATGGTGAGCAGGCCAAGGCCGGAGGCCATAATCACCAATATGACAGCCAGCAATAGCCCGTGGCTGGCGAAACGGGCAGCAGTATGGCTGTTGCCACCACCAAGCAGGCGACCAATGCTGGTCGAGATCCCGACACTGACTCCCATGGTGATGCAGTTGAGGGCAAACGTAACCGGAAAAGTGAAGCTGACTGCGGCCAGCGCCTCGGTTCCCAATAGCGAAATAAAGAAAGTATCGACCAGGTTAAACATCAAGATCGCCACCATCCCGAATACCATTGGAACGGTTAATTGGCGCAGGACTGTAGGGATGGGCTCTGACAACAACCCATGTTTGTCGGTCTTTCTCGCAATTGACATAGTGGTCTCGGTATTGGGATGCCTGCTTACCCTAAAGCAAAGAGTGTGATCGGGCAAAAATTCTCAGAGATATTTTTGAAAAAAATGGTATCGGGGACTTGGGATCCAGAAAAACGACCCAACATGTTTATGTATCAGAAAAAGTTAGCGCGAAATCGCCCTGACTTTATTAATTGTATGGATATTACCAAATTCAGGAGAGACGACCGATGAATATTCGTCCTTTACATGACCGAGTTATCGTTGAGCGCCAAGAAGTTGAATCAAAATCTGCTGGCGGCATCGTTCTGACTGGTTCTGCAGCCGAAAAATCTACGCGCGGTAAAGTACTAGCCGTAGGTAAGGGCCGCATTCTGGAAAACGGCACTGTTCAGCCGCTGGACGTTAAAGTTGGTGATACTGTGATTTTTGCAGAAGGCTACGGCACTAAATCTGAAAAAATCGACGGTAAAGAAGTCCTGATCATGTCTGAAAATGACATCATGGCAATCGTTGAATAATCCGATCACTTCAAATTAAAAATTAAGAAAGGAAGACTGACATGGCTGCTAAAGACGTTAAATTTGGTAACGATGCACGAGTTAAAATGCTGGAAGGTGTTAACGTTCTGGCTGACGCAGTGAAAGTAACACTGGGTCCTAAAGGTCGTAACGTCGTACTAGACAAATCTTTCGGTGCACCAACAATCACTAAAGATGGTGTATCTGTAGCGCGTGAAATTGAGCTGGAAGACAAGTTCCAGAACATGGGCGCGCAAATGGTTAAAGAAGTTGCTTCTCAAGCGAACGATGCTGCAGGTGACGGTACAACAACTGCGACTGTTCTTGCACAGTCTATCGTGAACGAAGGCCTGAAAGCTGTTGCTGCTGGCATGAACCCAATGGATCTTAAGCGTGGTATCGACAAAGCTGTAGCTGCTGCTGTTGAGTCACTAAAAGAGCTATCTGTTCCATGTGCAGACACCAAAGCGATTGCACAGGTTGGTACTATCTCTGCGAACTCTGATGCGACTGTGGGTAACATCATTGCAGAAGCAATGGAAAAAGTAGGTCGTGATGGCGTTATCACGGTTGAAGAAGGTCAGGCTCTACACGATGAGCTAGACGTGGTTGAAGGCATGCAGTTCGACCGTGGTTACCTGTCTCCTTACTTCATCAACAACCAGGAAGCGGGCAGCGTTGATCTAGAAAGCCCATTTATCCTGCTTGTAGACAAGAAAGTATCTAACATCCGTGAGCTACTGCCGACTCTAGAAGCGGTTGCGAAGGCATCTCGTCCTCTGCTTATCATTGCTGAAGACGTAGAAGGCGAAGCACTGGCAACACTAGTTGTGAACAACATGCGTGGTATCGTGAAAGTTGCAGCGGTTAAGGCTCCTGGCTTTGGTGACCGTCGTAAAGCGATGCTACAAGATATCGCGGTACTGACAGCGGGTACTGTGATTTCTGAAGAAATCGGTCTAGAGCTAGAGAAAGTTCAGCTTGAAGACCTGGGTCAGGCGAAGCGCATTACAATCACCAAAGAAACTACGACTATCATCGATGGTATGGGTGAAGAAGCGATGATCGAGGGCCGTGTGGCTCAGATTCGTCAGCAGATCGAAGAAGCAACCTCTGACTACGACAAAGAAAAACTTCAAGAGCGTGTCGCTAAGCTAGCTGGCGGTGTTGCCGTTATCAAAGTCGGCGCAGCAACTGAAGTTGAAATGAAAGAGAAGAAAGACCGCGTTGAAGATGCACTACACGCAACGCGTGCAGCTGTAGAAGAAGGCGTGGTTGCTGGTGGTGGTGTTGCCCTAATCCGTGCAGCTTCTAAAGTTGTAGACCTTGAAGGTGACAACGAAGAGCAAAACGTAGGTATCCGTGTTGCACTACGTGCAATGGAATCACCAATCCGTCAAATCACCAAGAACGCAGGCGACGAAGAATCTGTGGTTGCTAACAACGTTCGCGCAGGCGAAGGTAACTACGGTTACAATGCGGCAACTGGCGAATACGGCGACATGATCGAGATGGGTATCCTGGACCCAACTAAAGTAACGCGTTCAGCTCTTCAGTTCGCAGCATCTGTTGCAGGCCTGATGATCACAACTGAAGCAATGGTTACAGACCTACCACAGAAAGATGCGCCAGCAATGCCTGATATGGGCGGCATGGGTGGTATGGGTGGTATGGGCGGCATGATGTAATTGCCGTAATAGCTCATCTCTTTGCGGTATTGGAACAATGCTGCTTTGAGCTGAACCATTACTCCCTTCTGCACTAGCAGATTGATTGGAAGCTGGAGCTCTGTCTCCAGCTTTTTTGTGTCTGTCGTATATCGCAAAGAAACGGCGGCTTCCTGGCAAAATGTTTTCGTACCGACTATCTTCCTTGACGGTTTAGGCTACTTTTTTCTCGAACAGTTCATCCGTAAATTTCCTTAAAAAGCTGTACGCTTATTATTGTTGTTTTAAAACAATAGCTTATTGTCAACTTTGGAGTCTCTATCTCACGGCGTTACTTTTACTCAGCTTTTTGTTGAACAAAGCTCTGTTTGCTGATCATGTGCGACATTATGAGAAGGGAAAAGCCATAAAAAGACTGTGCAGGGTTCTCCGGAGAAAAAGCTGGAAAAGCTGTACTACACTTTTGTTGTTTAAATTCAGATATTTACGTCCGAAGGTGGGGTTGTTAGATCTAGGTGCTCTATTGGCTCACATAAAAGCTGTCTCAGAAAAGAAAAGCTGTACATGATCCAGAGTAATGTCGCATTTTAATCACGGCAAGCTTTGAAGGGAAAAAGCTCAAAAAGCTGAACAATATATTTACCATTAAAAACAATAGCTTATTAGTAATTAGAGCATATCTTTATTTATGGTTGATTTTGTTCAGCTCTTTGCTGTACACCGACGATAAAGGTGTGTGGGTTATTCCTCGGGGTGTATTTGAGGCGGGTTACCCTTTTTTAGCTTACGCTGGCGGCGGTCAGACCAATGGGCGTGGACTCCTTTTCGCAAAAAACGCAGGCTGTTTTCTAGCTTGTCGACGCCCAACAACACGGCAATCATTACCCCGGTCATGATCACCGCACTTTGGCCGTAATCGAGGCCAATGGTGACGCCGAGAGCCGCCAGCATCCATACCACAGCAGCTGACGTCACACCGTGAATTTGGCCGTCGCGGTTCATCATCACCCCGGCGCCGAGAAAACCGATGCCGGTGATCACCTGCGCCATGACACGGGCAATATCGGCATTGCTGTCAGACAGCGTGCGGCCGAGGGTGATAAAACAATAGGTGCCGACGATGATTAGGGTCGAGGTACGGATCCCCACCGGCTTGCCGCGTAATTGGCGCTCGAGTCCGATCAGTGCGCCGCAGATCCCGCACTTTAATAGTGCCGACCATGCAAAAGGGGCAATGTCAGGCCACATTGCATTTTTCTCCTGGTTAAATGATAAAAGCAGCCAACAGGCTGCTTTAAGTTTTATATGGCAACACATGGAGGTTAGGTTGCCAATCTGAGCGAGTTCAGTGCTGGTCTATTGAAATGGCAAGCGGCGGCGTCCTTTTTTGGCTGCATGTTTTTCAATGTATTCGACAATCAGGCCGGCAATGTCTTTTCCTGTCGCGCTTTCGATTCCTTCCAAGCCCGGAGAGGAGTTCACTTCCATGACCAAGGGGCCACGCTTGGAGCGTAGCAGATCGACTCCAGCGACACTGAGTCCCATCGCCTTTGCCGCCGCAACGGCTGTCTTGCGCTCTTCCGGGCTGATCCGGATGAGCGTGGCGCTGCCACCGCGGTGCAGGTTTGAGCGGAACTCGCCGTCAGCAGCCTGGCGTTTCATGGCGGCGATAACCTTGTCGCCAATCACAAAACAGCGGATATCGGCACCACCGGCCTCTTCAATAAATTCTTGCACCATGATGTTGGCCTTGAGCCCCATGAACGCTTCGATCACGCTTTCTGCTGCCTTCTGGGTTTCTGCCAGCACGACACCAATACCCTGGGTACCTTCCAGCAGTTTAATCACCAGTGGCGCACCGCCGACCATCTTGATCAGGTCGGGAACATCATCAGGCTTGCTGGCAAAGCCGGTGATCGGCATGCCGACCCCTTTGCGGCTAAGAAGCTGCAGCGAGCGCAGTTTGTCGCGTGAACGGGAAATCGCAATGGACTGGTTGACCGAAAACACATCCATCATTTCAAACTGACGTAGTACCGAACAGCCATAGAAAGTAATGTCCGAGCCTATACGGGGAATGATGGCATCAAAGCCAGTTAAATCACTCCCTTCAAAATGGATAGAAGGCTGTACCGAGTTGATATTCATATAGCAACGCAGGGCATTGATAATTACCGCTTCGTGGCCTCGCTCTTCACAGGCCTGGCGTAAACGGCGGGTGGAATACAGGTTCTCGTTCTGGGATAGAATGCCAATTTTCATTGCGTTACTCGTCATCAATAAGTAAAGGATTAACCAGCAAGGCAAGGTTGGCAGCCTTATGGACTTGCTGAATGGAGCGCGACTATGCGCTCAAAGTGGCTGAAAAGCGAGCGAAATGGCGATGATATATTTTTATCATCAGCAGAAAGAAATTTGATTGGTTGTGAAGGCCTATTTGCAGACTTTTTGATCAATCATAACCTCAAAAGTAACGCGTTAGCTTGTCAGGAAAAAAGCTAGAAAAGCTGTACGTTTTTATTCTTATTTAAATCAGTAACTTAAGTGTGATATTTGTATTTTTACCATGAATGGCCAAGAGGTTCATAATTTTGCTGTTTTAAAGGCAAAAAGCTGTACGTGAGCCAGGCGAAATGACACTGGTAGGATTGATGGGTTTATCGTGGAAAAACCTTAAAAAGCTGTACGATATTTAATGTGTTTATAAACAGTTAGTTAGGTTTGTTTTACATGATTTTGATTCGGGTTTTAATTTCGTTCTGCTTTAAGGTGTGTTTGCCGTTAAAAGCTGTACGTGCTTTGTGTTTTAATGCTGTGGAAAAAGCCAGCTCGAGGCTGGCTTTGAAGAGAGGTAAGCGGTGAATTAGCGGTAGATACGAGGGTTGGTTGCTCCCCAAACCGTGTAATGTTCAGGCAGAATACGGCCGCTCTTTTCTTCGGTTTCTTCGCCGGTGATTTGTTCAAAGCCCTGGCGGCCAAAAATAACCACTTCGTCGTTGGCCTGTACGTCAACGATGTCTGTTACATCGACCATAGTGGTATTCATCGATGCCATGCCCATAACGCGAGCACGCTGGCCGTTGATCAGTACGTCAGCCTTGTTACTTAGGGAGCGGGCAAAGCCGTCTGAGTAGCCGATAGGCAGGTTAGCTAGAACAGAGTCTCGCTCTAGTACTTTCGTGCTGCCGTAGCCGATGGTGCTGCCTGCAGGGAAGTGGTGCAGCGATGCTACGCGAGTTTTGAAAGATACGATACGCTGGTACGGTGCAGTTGCCGGGTAATCACCGTAAAGCATGCCGCCCGGACGAACCATGTCCAGGTGAGCTTCAGGCAGGTTCAGCGTAATGTAAGAGTTGGCAACGTGTAGGGTAATGTCCTCACGTTTCAGATCGGCGCTGTCCATCAGCCATTTTGTTTCTACCTTGAAGCGTTCTACCTTGCGTTTGATTTCGTCAAGGCCTTCGTTCGGGAAGTGGGTCATCATGCCGACGATTTCCAGGTTAGGATCGCCAGCGATTTCCACGCCTTCTACTTGGCCTTCATAGGTGGTCAGATCCAGGCCGTTGCGTCCCATGCCAGAGGTGTTCAGAGCAAGGTGAACCGGAATTGTAGTACCGTGTTCCCGGGCGATGTCGATGATTTGATCGGCTTGTGCCTTGGTGCCGATTAATTCTTCCATCTGGTATTCTAGGCCGCCTTCAATTTCGTTTTTGCTTGCGGCACGCACCCGCATGATTTTGCCGGTGAAGCCGTGCTTACGCACCACGCGAGCTTCTTCGTTGCTGGTGATCCCTACGCATGGCACCTGGTTGGCGATGATGCTTGGCATCAAGCCTGCGATACCATTACCGTAAGCGTCAGCTTTCATGATTGCGCAGATCTTTGTATCAGCTTCGAGTTGGTTCTGGAGTAACTGAATATTGCCAGAAAAAGCCTGGGTATCAATTTCCAGCCATGCATTGCTAGACTGCACGCGCTCTTCGCGTTCGCTGTTATCGAAATCGACCAGCAGAGGGGCAGCATTGGCGGCTGTTTGACCCATCAGGGCGAGTGCTACTAGGCTAAGTTTCAGTTTCAAAATATATTTCCTGTTGTTAATGGTGAAAGGGTAGTGAAGCTACAGTGTGAATAGATGCACGACATCACGAAGCGCAGTTGCCCTGCGCTTGAGCTCTTCTACCCCTTGCTGTGCATCTTGAGTTGATAAGCGGTTTTCGTCAGCGCTGTTGCTGAGGGCGGCAACATTGGAAGACAGGTGCTCAGCGGCAAAAGCCTGCTCTTTGACGGATTCGGCGATTTCTTCCATTCCTTCAGTCACCGAGGTGATTTCAGTGCGGAAGCCATTGAGGGAGTCGTTGGCCTGATCGGCGTGCTGCACGCAGCTGTCGACCTGGCCGACGGCAAGTTGCATGGTGTCGGTGGTTCCGCTGGTGTCGCATTGAATGGTATTGATCATTGAACCAATCTCAATTGTTGCCTTGGCGGTTCGCTCAGACAGTTGACGGACTTCGTCGGCAACCACGGCAAATCCTCGCCCTTGTTCCCCGGCGCGGGCTGCTTCGATGGCAGCATTGAGCGCCAGCAGGTTCGTTTGGTCGGCAATATCTTTGATCACCTCGACAATGGAGTTGATATCGTTGGCGCGGCTGTCAAGCTGATGGAGCTTTTCGGCAACGGTATTGGTTTCTTGCTGGACACTTTGCATACCGGTGACGGCATGGTTGATTGCTCTCACTGTATTCTGGGTGTGCTCTTCAAAGCGGGTCATCTTCTGGTTGGCGACGCTGACCACTTCCGAGATACTCTGCGAGCTGGTGGCCAGCTCTTCGATTGCCGCTGCGCTGTTGCTGACATTTTCTGCTTGCTCGACCGAGCGCTTGGTGACAGCCTGTACTAAGTGATCTAGCTGGATGGTGATTGTCGCAACGCTTTCAGTACTTTGACTCACTTCCGTTAGGCGCTGGCGCAATGCCGCCATAAAAGTATTGAACGAGTGCGACATGGCACCAATTTCGTCCCTGCTGGTCACTGGCACTTGCTGGGCGAGATTCCAGTCACCATTGACAATGTTGAGCAGCACGCCATTGAGCGTGTTGATTGGGGCTACAAGCTGGTTAGCGAGCAGACGGGCGACGATGAGTACCATTACGAGAACGAGCAGTGCTGTGACGCATACTTGCTTGAGCTCGCTGCTTAACAGCGCATCAATCTCGCTCATCGAGATATCCACGCCTATGACATAGAGATCGCCACGATGGTTACGAAACGGCACAAAAATAGAACGGTATCTGCCGTATTCGCCTTGGTACTCTTCAAATTGGATTTGTTGAGTTGTGAATGCTCTGCGCAGCATTTTCGGAACGATTTTATATTCTTCTAAGTACCAGTTCTGATAGTTTCCAGAGCGAGCTTCATCTTCTGTTTGATTGATATAGGTGTAATACACCCGGTTATTTTTCATTACGGTGGCATAAGCCCAGTCGAGATCCGAAGCTTGGGTAAAGCTGGTCAAATCCCGGGAAATTTCTTCATAATGACTATTGGCCTTGTCGAGATGATCATGGCGTTCGTCGCCGATGATTTTTTTGGTCGCATTGGCTGCGGTGAGCAGCTCCGTGTTCAGTCTGTCAATCGTTGCGTTTTGTAACGCTTGGTAGGAAAAGGTGGATAACAACAAAATGATGAGGAGTGAGAGACCAGCAAAGCACACTGATAATTTGGTTTTAAGGCTCATAGTTAATTTGCTTCTTGAAGGTGTGATTTTCGTTCCATAATTGTGTTTCATATGGAATAGGCGACATAAAAACCAGAGACTTAAGATTGTGAACGGTGTTAGCGGTTTCTTTCCAAGAACTTGGGGACGGAGTCGATTGCGGAGGAGCTGGTGGGGGTGGTTTTGCGTCATTGTTGACGCAAAACCAGGTTTGAGGGGGTGGTTATTCCATATGCAGGTCGAGCGGGGTCTTGCTGCTGCGTCCCCCGATCTCCCTTGTTAGCTTGGGCACGAGATAGCCAGAGACACTTTCTAGCAGCCCTGCCATCAATCGGCGCGCTTGTTCGTCATCCACCATGAAGTGGGCGGCACCCTGTACCTTGTCCAGCACATGGAGGTAGTAGGGCAGAATACCGGCGTCAAACAAGGCCTCGCTGAGCTGAGCCAGCGCCCCGACTGAGTCGTTGACCCCCTTTAGCAGCACACCTTGGTTAAGCAGTGTGACATTGGCATGCTTTAACTTGGTCATTGCCTGCCGAAACTCATCATTGATTTCGTTGGCATGGTTAATATGGGTGACCAAAATCGTCTGCAGGCGACTTTGCTGCAACAGTTCACACAGGTTTAACGTGATACGAGCCGGGAGTACCACAGGTAGACGAGAGTGAATTCGAAGGCGCTTGATATGCGGGATCTGGCTGATCCCCTCAAGTAGCCACTGTAATTCGTGGTCTTTCGCCATCAAGGGATCGCCGCCTGAAAGGATAACCTCGTTTACTTCTGGTTGGGTGGCTATGTAGTCAAGTGCAGCCTGCCAGTGGCGCTTGCCGCCTTTGTTGTCTTCATATGGGAAGTGCCGGCGGAAGCAGTAACGGCAGTTCACCGCACAGCCACCTTTAACAATCATCAGAACGCGATTTTTGTACTTGTGCAGCAGGCCGGGAATGGCGTTGTCCTGCTCTTCCAGCGGGTCGAGAGAATAGCCCTCATGAACCTCGAATTCCTGCTCGAGCGGGAGCACTTGGCGCAACAATGGATCGTAAGGGTTGCCAACTTCCATTCTTTCGACAAAGCTCATAGGGACACGCAGCGCAAATAGTTTCCGGGCAGCGAGGCCTTTTTCCCACGGGGTGGGATCAATTTTCAGGGTTTTTAGCAGCTGAAAGGGATCGGAAATCGCATTAGCTAGATCATTAAGCCAGTTTTGCTCAACAGTTGATGCGTTTCGGGTTATTATGTGCGGCATTAAATACAACTCGAAGATGTTAAGAGGATAGAAATGGCGTCTTTCAGCACCAATGAATTCCGCGGCGGAATGAAAATTATGCTAGATAATGAACCATGTGTCATTATCGAAAACGAATTTGTTAAGCCAGGTAAAGGCCAGGCGTTCAACCGCGTTAAGATCCGTAAGCTACTTTCAGGCAAGGTTCTTGAAAAGACTTTCAAATCTGGTGAGTCGGTTGAAGCTGCAGACGTAATCGACATCGATCTTGATTACCTATACAACGACGGCGAATTCTACCACTTCATGAACAACGAAACATTCGAGCAGCTTGCTGCAGATGTTAAAGCTGTTGGTGATAACGCGAAGTGGCTGGTAGAAAACAACACTTGTACGCTGACGCTTTGGAACGGTAACCCAATCACGGTTACGCCACCAAACTTTGTTGAGCTGGAAGTAGTTGAAACTGATCCAGGCCTGAAAGGTGATACTCAAGGTACGGGCGGCAAGCCTGCGACACTGAACACTGGTGCAGTTGTTCGTGTTCCGCTATTCATTCAGATTGGCGAAGTGATCAAAGTTGATACGCGTAGCGCTGAATATGTAGGTCGTGTGAAGTAATCACTGCCTGCTGCTGTAAAAAAGGTCGCTGAGGCGGCCTTTTTTGTTGCCTCGATACCAGCAATAAAAAAGCACCGCCGAAGCGGTGCTTTTTAACATGACAGCTATCTTGATGATTAGATCATGAAAACAAAGATAACAGCTAGTGCAGACACTAGGAAAGCCGTCGCGTAACACGCGATTTTACCTGCCACGCCAGTGTGGAATTTCAGGTCGTGCATACCGTGGTGTAGACGGTGCATTGCATGCCACATTGGCAGGGCAAGCGTTGCAATCGTGAATAGTGCACCGATGATGCTGGTTACGAAGCCTGTTACACGCTCGTAGCTCATCGCTTCGGCATCAAGCATACCTAGCGGAACCATGATACCCAGTACCAGTACAGTCACAGGTGTCAGCATTGCAAACCAAGTACCGCCAGCACCAAACAGACCCCACCATACTGGCTCGTCAGAACGTTTAGGATTTAGATTAACCACGTGGCTCTCCTTAAACTAGTACTAGAACGAACAGTGAAATTGCAGCAACTGCAGCCCACTGAGCCAGAACAACAACTTTCTTATCAAGTGCTTTGCCTTTGATTTTAATCGGCATTACCTGAGGCATCATGCTGAAGAAAGTTTGTGCGTGGAACAAGCTGCCTGCTAGAGCCAGAATGTTCAGAACCACAACGATTGGGTTAGACATAAACTCTAGCCAACCTGCCCAAGCTTCAGGGCCTTTCACCAGGCTACCAAGACCGAAAGTCAGGCAGATAGTGAAGAAAATCAGTGGTAAAATTGTTGCTTCACGAACCATGTAGAAGCGGTAGAAAGGATGATCCTTCCACCAGGTACGCTTCATTTCGCGAACGTAAGGTTTACGATTGCTCATCCTTATGCCTCCTGAGGTTTCATCATGGCAATAACGAAATCTTTAGATGATTCCACTTTGCCTTGGTTAACCGCTGCTGCCGGATCTACGCTCTTCGGACAAACTTCAGAACAGTAGCCCACGAAAGTACAGCCCCATGCGCCGTTTTCACCGTTGATCAGCTTCATACGCTCATCAGCACCGTTGTCACGGCTATCAAGGTTGTAGCGGTGAGCCAAGGTTAGAGCAGCTGGACCGATGAACTCAGGGTTCAGGCCGAACTGAGGACAAGCTGCATAGCAAAGACCACAGTTGATACAACCAGAGAACTGCTTGTATTTCGCCATTTGCTCAGGTGTTTGGTTGTTCGGGCCATCTTCAGGCTTACGATCGTTACCGATGATGTACGGTTTGATGGCTTCCAGACGCTCGATGAACGGCGTCATGTCAACAACCAAGTCTTTTTCGATAGCAAAGTTAGACAGTGCCTCGATTTTCAGGCCGTTCGGGTAGTCACGTAGGAAAGTCTTACAGGCCAGTTTTGGCACCTTGTTGACCATCATGCCGCAAGAACCACAGATCGCCATACGGCAAGACCAACGGTAAGCCAGATCTTTGTCTAGGTTATCTTTGATGTAACCCAGTGCATCAAGCACAGACATGGTTTCGTTAAACGGTACTTCGAACATTTCGAAGTACGGTTCTGCGTCTTTCTCTGGGTCATAACGCAGAATTTCAACTTTTTGGATACGGTTGCCTGACATTATGCCTGCTCCTCTTTGTTCGCTGCCGCTTCAGCTGCTTCTTTCGCTGCTGCTTCTTCTGCCGCTGCACCGTATAGGCGAGCTTTAGGCTGTGACTTAGTGATGGTTACATCGCTGTATTCGATGCGAGGTGCATCATCACCGTTGAAGAAAGCAAGTGTATGCTTCAGGAAGTTTACGTCATCACGTTCTGTGCAACCTTCGTCAAGACGCTGGTGTGCACCACGAGATTCTTTACGCTGAATCGCTGAGTGAGCCATGGCTTCAGCAACTTCTAGGCCGTAACCCACTTCGATTGCGTATAGCAGATCGGTGTTGAATACTTTGCCTTTGTCTTTGATGCTGATGTTTTTGTAGCGCTTACGAAGTTCTGCTAGCTTGTCGATAGTCGCTTGCATTAGATCTTCTTGACGGTAGATGCCACAGCCCGCTTCCATGGTGTGACCCATTTCAGTACGGATGTCAGCCCAGTTTTCGTCACCTTCTTGCGCCATTAGGGTGTCAATACGGTCTTGAACAGCTTTCACTTGCTTAGTGATAGACTCTTCGTTCCAGCCCTTGAATTCTTCAGCGCGTTTTGCCGCACCTTCACCCGCCAGGCGGCCAAAGACCACAAGCTCAGCCAGTGAGTTAGAACCCAAGCGGTTTGCACCGTGCAGACCAACAGATGAACATTCACCAACCGCGTATAGGCCTTTGATGCGTGTTTCGTTGTTCTTGTCGGTTTCGATACCACCCATGGTGTAGTGTACGGTAGGGCGGATTGGCACTGGCTCTTCTGCTGGGTCAACATTCACGTATGCTTTTGCAAGCTCACAGATGAACGGTAGACGCTCATGCAGGTACTCTTTACCTAGATGGCGAAGATCAAGGTGGACTACATCACCCAGAGGGTGCTTGATAGTGTTACCTTTTTGCATCTCGTGCCAGAATGCTTGAGAAACTTTGTCACGTGGACCCAGTTCCATGTATTTGTTCTTAGGCTGGCCGATTGGCGTCTCAGGACCCATACCGTAATCTTGCAGGTAACGGTAGCCATTCTTGTTTAGCATGATACCGCCTTCACCACGACAACCTTCGGTCATCAGGATACCGGTACCTGGTAGGCCTGTTGGGTGATACTGAACAAATTCCATATCACGTAGTGGTACACCGTGGCGGAAAGCCATTGCCATACCGTCGCCTGTTACGATACCACCGTTAGTGTTGCAGTTGTAAACACGACCTGCACCACCAGTTGCCAGTACAACAGACTTAGCTTTAATACAAATCAATTCGCCTTCAGACATGTGAATCGCGATAAGGCCTTGTACTTCGCCTTCTTCTACCAGTAGGTCAACCACGAAGTACTCGTCGAAGCGGTTGATTTGTGTGTATTTGATAGAAGTCTGGAATAGTGTGTGTAGCATGTGGAAGCCGGTTTTATCCGCAGCGAACCAAGTACGCTCAACCTTCATACCACCGAAACGACGAACGTTAACGTCACCGTTTTCTTTACGGCTCCAAGGACAGCCCCACTGTTCAAGCTGGGTCATCTCGCGAGTCGCGTTTTCTACAAAATATTCAACAACGTCCTGTTCACATAGCCAGTCACCACCGCCAACGGTGTCGTTGAAGTGGTTGTCCAAGCTATCCTCATCCTTGATGACGGCAGCGGAGCCACCCTCTGCAGCTACGGTATGAGAGCGCATTGGGTAAACTTTTGAAATTAGAGCAATTTCTAAGTCTGGGTTTGCTTCTGCAGCAGCGATGGCAGCACGTAGGCCTGCACCACCTGCGCCGATTACAGCGATATCTGTGGTAATAGTCTTCACAGCTATCCTCCGAAGGTAAGACGATAAAATTTAAAAAAGTACGCATAGCGTACTTTCCCTTGAAATCCTGTCCTCATTTTATGAAACAATATCGATAGAAAATTTGATTTAGACGCAGCTTTTTCACTGAAATAGCCCAAAAGTATAAGGTGATTACAGAAAGTGTGATTATTGTCACAAGTTGTAATGTTTTGTGGTTGTTAATTCACCGTTTTATTTTGTGTTAATTGTTTCTGGCTCATTAATGATGTGTTTCGTGTTTGAGGTGCAACTCATTCATTTAAAAAAGAAACTAAATCGTTAGTGGTATCTGTATGTAACTAAATGTTGGCTTTATGTCGGTCTGGTGGTTCTTTTGTTGCCCACTTGTGTTGTTTTGGTGTCGGGTTTGATGCGCGGTTATAAAGTGAGTAGGATGCAATTATTCATAACTTTTAATAATTAGCTGTGAAATATTCCACAGGGCTTTGGATCGGGTTCAACAGCTGCTGCCGGAAGTTTGGTAAACTGGTCGATTAATTGATCACCTAATAGATAAGAAGTGATGCTATGACTTTGCACTGGCAACCAACCGCCTCGATCGCACAGCTGAAACAGCGTGCTGCTACTATTGCCTCCATTCGTGATTTTTTTGCCCGCCGACAAGTCCTGGAAGTCGATACACCAGCGATGAGCCAGGCGACAGTAACGGATATTCATCTTCATACTTTCCAAACCGAGTTCGTTGGGCCAGGCTATGCAAAGGGGCAGACTTTGTATCTGATGACCAGCCCTGAATTTCACATGAAGCGGTTATTATCGGCCGGAAGTGGCCCTATCTATCAGATCTGTAAGTCATTTCGTAACGAGGAGTCGGGTCGGTTCCATAACCCCGAGTTTACGATGCTGGAATGGTACCGTCCGGACTTTGATCACCATGATCTAATGGATGAGATGGATGAACTGCTGCAGCTGGTTCTGGGCTCTGGTCAAGCTGAGCGTATGACTTACCAGCAAGCCTTTATTGCAGTGCTTGGAGTATGTCCGCTGGAAGGTAGCATGGTGCAATTGAAACAAGCTGCTGACAGCTTGGGGCTGGCTGATATCGCAGATCCTGAAGAAGATCGTGATACCTTGTTGCAGTTATTGTTTAGTGTTGGTGTGGAGCCGAAAATTGGCCAGCACGTTCCGGCCTTTGTTTATGACTTTCCGGCATCACAAGCGGCGCTGGCACAGATTAACCCCAAAGATCCACGAGTGGCAGAGCGGTTTGAGGTGTATTTCAAAGGTATTGAACTGGCCAATGGTTTCCACGAGCTGGCCGACGGTAACGAACAGCTGGCACGCTTTGAGGAAGATAACCAGAAACGGCTTAAAATGGGCTTGCAGCCTCAGCCGATTGACATGCATTTGGTAGAGTCGCTACGAGCAGGTTTTCCGGATTGTGCAGGTGTAGCATTAGGGATTGATCGTTTGATCATGTTGGCGCAGGGGCTGGATCATATTGATCAGGTAACGGCATTTCCGATCCATATTGCCTAGTTTTATCGACATGGATCTTCCCGAGAGGTGATCAATACGAACAGCGCGGCAAATGCCGCGCTGTTTGTATCTGGCAGTTACCAGTACGTCTGCACTGGTGCGAGGGTGGCCAATAATACCTGTTGGTATTGCCGTCTCTAGCCAGTTGAGACGGACTTTAACTCCCGGCAATAAGCCGGAAGTCGGGGGAACAGCGAGTACTCCGTTGCAAGGCGGCAAGTTAGGATTCCAAGGCGTCTTATCGAAGTGCGTAAACTATAAGCAATTTACACCCCAAATGCAAATGGTTATCACTTGCGTCGTGTTGGTTGTGGAGTGATTCCAAGCTCAAATACGCATTGAGTGACTTTCAGATAGTCAGCTATAAAAAAGCCGCCAGAGCTGGCGGCTGTCGTAAGGGCTTGGGAGATTATACTTTGAAGCGTGAAACGTCTTGGCGCATTGCCTCGGCAGAGTCGCTCATTTCCCGCGCGCTCTGGCTGACTTCCGTTGTCTGATCGGCAAGATGATCAGATACGTCCTTGATAGCCTGAGTATTACGGCTAATGTCTTCACTGACGGCGCGTTGTTCCTCGGCGGCGCTGGCAATATGGGTCGCCATGTCGGAAATTTCGGTGATGGCTTGGGTAATTTTGGTCAGGCTGTCATTCGCGGCCTCAGCATAGCCGACACTTTGATCGGCTAATTCCGTACTGGCCTGCATGCTATCAACAGCCTGATGGGTATTTTGCTGCAGGGTTTCAATCATGCTCCGAATTTCTTCCGTTGAATCATGGGTGCGCTGGCTCAATACCCGGACTTCGTCTGCAACCACGGCAAATCCTCGTCCTTGTTCGCCGGCACGTGCCGCTTCAATGGCGGCATTGAGAGCCAGTAGGTTGGTCTGCTCGGCAATGCCTTGGATCGTTGATAGGATCTGGTTGATGCCCTGAGCATTATTTTCTAGCTCATGAATCACCGTTGCCGCCTCTTGTACCTGATTGGCAAGAGAGGTAATGGCATCACGGTTCTGGCCAATAACATGCTGACCCTCATCGCAGGCATTGGTTGAGGCCTGCGCGGCGGCGGCAGTCATTTCGGCATGGCTGGCAACTTCACCTGATGTGGCTGACATCTCATGAATAGCGGTAGCAATTTGGTTTACGTCATTTTGCTGGTCCGCGACTTTCTGAGAAGCCATCGCCGTTTGTCTGGAAGACATGTCAGCATGCTCACCTAGTGTATGGGAGTGTGCCACGATGCCTTTGATCATTCCTTGTAGCTGTGCGAGGAAGCGGTTCATATTATCGGCCAGTTCGCCGATTTCATCCATCCGCTCAATCTCAATACGTTGGGTTAAGTCACCGCTACCCTGTGCCAGCTGGCTGACTGATTCATTCAGGTTATTCAGCGGGCGAAGTAGGCTGTTGATAACCATTGTGGCAATAACGGAAATAACGAGATACAGCAAGGCAGATGCCATAAGAACAAATTTGATTTGCTCACCGATTGAGGCAAATGCCAGTGATTTATCTTCAACTAGCCCTAGTGTCCAGTCGGTGCCGGCGATTGGTGTGGCGTAGATCAGCTTTTCCTGGCCGTCGCTATCTAGAGTGAAAGTCTGGATGGCCTGCTCGGTTTGTAGCTGACGGATTAGGGTCGTGGTGAGCTCACTATCGAGCTGGGTGATAGGCTTCTGGCTTAGTGCTTCATCTTGGTAGGCAACGATATTGTTGTTACCGTCGATAAGGAAAGCGAAGCCGTTATGTTCCAACTTGAGGTTTAGTACCTGATCAATGATATGGCTTACCGTGAGGTCGGCGGCCAGTACGCCGCGATGCTGGCCTTGGAAAGCTTTGGCAAAGCTCACTACGATACTACCGTCAAAGTCTTGATACGGTTCGGTCAGCACCAGGTTACCGGCATTCATTGCGTCTTTGTACCAAGGGCGGGAGCGGGGATCGTAATCGGCAGGCCAGTCTTCCGTTTTATCGCCATAGGCAATGGTCCCGTCGCTGAAGCCGGCATACACCGAGAGGAAGTGGCCGGCGCGCTTGGTCAGCAACAGTTCGCGATCCACATTATCCTGACTGGCAATAATGGACTCATTGGCCAGCATCATATCACTGCGGGTGCTGAGCCAGTCGGCAATATAGCGGCTGGTGGCCTGGCCGATATCTCGCATTTGATTGCTAACTTCCGCCGTGGTTTCTTGTTTAAGCTGGTTGATGGATATCCAGGCCTGTACGGCACTGACAGATGCAATAATTACGGCTATTGCGATCTGTATTTTCAATTTGATCGTATATTTCATCTCTGGAATTCTCGCGGTTGGCCTGGTTGTTGTAATTATCGGCACAATGATTATGTGAGGAACTTGTTGCTTAATATATCGGCGTCGAAGCGGCTAACATTAGTGATTCATAGTAAAAAGAGTGTGACTTTAGTACCAAAGTGTTGCAGAAAAATGACATGGCAGAAATTCTGTAGACGAAGGTAAGCTGGCTTACCTTCGTCAATTGTGGTCGTGTGCTTACCTATTGCTTAGGTCAGGACCATAGCACCGGCATAAACGACGGCAAGGCCGACTAGGCCGATGATCAATCCGGTCTTGGCCATGTCTTTGCTTTCAATTAAGCCTGTGGAATAGGCCAGTGAGTTCGGCGGTGTCGATACCGGCAGGATCATCCCGAGTGATGCCGAGAAGGCGACGACAACCAGAACACCCTGTAATCCGCCGATTGAGGCCAGGCTTTCCATTGATGCTGCAACAGCGGCGGCAATCGGCATCAGCAGGTTTGCTGTCGCTGTGTTGGACATGAAGTTCGCCATGAGCCAACAGATAAGTGATAGGGTCAGTACTACTGCTACCGGTGAAAGAGCATCGTAATCAATGGCGTGGGCCAATGCCGCAGCCAGACCGGTTTTGTCTAGGCCGAGACCGATGGCGATCCCCCCCGCAACCAGCCATAGCACATCCCAGTTAATCAGCTTTAGCTCTTCTTTGCCCATTATCCCGGTCAGGGTAAAGACCGCCAATGGAATGATGGATACCACATAGGTGTTCATGCCGTGCAGCGAGGTGGTCATCCACATGATAATGGTTAGGGCAAAGGTGATGTAGACTACGATAGCCTGCCAGCTTTTCTGAAAGCTGCCTTCGAGTTTGAGCTCCATCTGCTGCTGGGTTGATGGGAATAACTTCTGCAGCAACCACCAGGCAAAAGCCAGCTGTAGGGTCACAAAGGGCAGGCCGATCATCATCCAGCCAAGGAAACTGATGCTGTGTTCCCCGGTTAGGTACTGCAGCGCAATGGCGTTGGGCGGAGTACCGATAGGCGTTGCAATACCCCCGGTGTTAGCGGCGATAGGAATACAGAGTACCAAGGCTTTGATTCCGATATCGCCTTTAGGTACGGAGGCAACGATCGGAGCCAGTAGGGCCAGCATCATTACAGTGGTGGCGGTGTTCGACATGAACATCGAAAACACGGCGGTGATCAGCATTAGGCCGAGCATGATGAATTTCGGCTGTGTACCGAAGGGTTTGAGTAGGACTCGGGCCAGGTTGTTATCCAGTTCATATTTGGAGGCGGCGATTGCCAGGGCGAAACCACCCATGAACAGGATGATAATCGGTGATGAGAAGGCGCCAAAAATATCCGTGTATTTCATCATATCCCCCATTTCGTGCCCGCTAGGCGGGGTGCGGAACAGGTGTAGCCCCTTGTCGGAGATCATGATGAGCTCTAGGGCGATGATGAGGATGGAAGTGGCGAAGACGGGAACCGGTTCTAACACCCAGAGAAGGGCGGCAAGGGCAAAAATGGCCAGCAGTCGGTGTTGGATGAGGGTCAGGCCTTCTATCGGGATAGCATCGATGGGGAGCATCAAAATACCAAGCGGTATCCCGAAGGCAATCAACAGCTTGACCAGCTGTGCGATGGATATCTTCTTCATAGTATGTTGGTTTGCTTATAGTTTATAGATTACAAATCAGCATACTATTTGAGCGCTGGAAATTTCCACGATATGGTCAATTTTTTATACTAAAAAAGGGGCTGCAGAAGCCCCTTTTGTTTGAAAATGTTACCTACACCAAACTGTTAAGATCATTATGTAGTTTGATATTGGTTATGCTTCAGCCCTTTCTTGGCGGGTCAATTCCGCATAAGGCTGGCCCATACGTGTTGGCTGCTCAGGTTGCATGTCTTCGACAAAATGGATCATGTCTTTCGGGAACAAGTTGATCACTGTCGAGCCTAGCTTGAAGCGGCCCATTTCATCGCCTTTTTTCAGGATCACGGCTTGGTCGCCGGTGGCAGGGTAATCCCATCGACGGACATCCGGACCCGTTGGTGGTGTGACTGTACCAGCCCAAACTGTTTCAATGCTGCCAACGATAGTCGCACCGACCAGAACTTGCGCGACAGGACCATGGTCGGTGTCAAAGATACAAACGACTCGTTCGTTGCGAGCAAACAGGTTTGGTACGTTCTGCGCAGTCAGTGGGTTGACCGAGAACAGATCGCCAGGAATGTAAACCATCTGGCGTAGGGTGCCATCACATGGCATGTGAACACGGTGGTAGTCGCGTGGCGAAAGATAAAGAGTGGCGAAGTCGCCTTCTTTAAATTCTTCAGCCAGTGCCGCGTCACCGCCTAGCAGCTCAACGGCATCAAAGTAATGGCCTTTGGCCTGGAATAGGCGGCCTTCTTTGATTGGACCAAGCTGGCTGACACACGCATCAGCCGGATGCGAGATGATGTTGGCGTCGTCATTGATCGGACGTACACCTTCTTTTAGTTCACGGACAAAGAAGTCATTGAAGGTTGCGTAAGCCGCAGGATCTGGGTTGCGCGCTTCAGACATATCAACCTTGTAGCGGCCGATGAACCAGCGAATGACAGCAGTGGTCAGCATGCCAGCTTTTAAAGAAGCCAGCTTACCCGCTAAACGGGTCAGAGCATGTTTTGGCGCGCAATACTGCAGGCCGATTTTGAGATTATCGTGCACGGTATGTTTTCCAGAAAGTGTCAACTAATCAACAACCTGGTTACCCTTATAACATTTTAAGAATAACTCGAACCGTTAATAATACCTAAAATGCCGAACAAAGTCAGTTTGATATTAATTGCGGTGCGTTGCTAGGAGAGGGAGGGAGAATCCCCTGTTGCCAGGGGATCGGTCATTAGTCGGGTTTATTGCGAGAAAACTGGCGGTTGGCGATGTTCTCCGACATGCTATCAATGATTTTGTGATAGCTGTCGTAGCGTTCGCGACTGATCTTACCTTCTTCCATCGCTTCACGAATAATGCAGCCAGGATCGTTACCGTGTTTACAATCACGGAACTTACATCCGCCGAGGTATTCCCGGAATTCGATAAAGGCCTCTGTTACCTGCTCAGGCTCTAAGTGCCACAAACCAAATTCACGTACCCCCGGTGAGTCAATCAAGTCCCCGCCTCCAGGGAAATGATACAGCCGAGCCGCAGTGGTGGTGTGCGTGCCCAAGCCGGAGTTTTCAGAGACATCGCCGATCTCGGCATCGACCTCAGGCATCAGTGCATTGACCATGCTCGACTTGCCTACGCCGGATTGGCCCGCAAAAATGCTAATATGATCTTTCAGATCATCTTTCAAAGCTTCCATACCTTCACCGGTATCGGTGCTGACATAGCGAAGCTGATAGCCAATGTCTTGATACAGAGAAAGCGTCTTTTCAACCTGCTGGCGGCTTTCCGCATCCAGTAAATCAACCTTGTTGAGGACGATCAGCGGTTCGATACCGACAGTTTCAGCTGCAATCAGATAACGGTCGATAATGTTCAGAGAAAGCTCTGGCAGTACCGCCGATACGATGATAATTCGGTTTACGTTGGCCGCAACGGCTTTGACCCCATCATAGTAATCGGGGCGCGTTAGCATTGATTTACGATCGTGAACAGCCTCGACGACACCGGCGATCCCTTGCAGGGCTTCAACCCCCGGACGCCAGACGACACGATCGCCTGAAACCAGGCTTTGGATGCTCCGGCGCAGGTTGCAGCGATGGATTGTTCCTGTTTCCGGGTCTTCGATATCGGCATGTTGACCAAAGCGAGTGATCACTAGGCCTTCACGAGCGGTTTCCAGCAGGGTTTCATCCCACTGTACGTCATCTTTTTCACGACGTAGTCGTTTGTTTTGGTTCGAGCGTACACGACGACTCTGACCTTTAGTCAGCTTTTTCTTTTTTGCCACAAGAATATCGTTCAGTTTGGTTGGCTTACGGTAATATACCCATTGGATTGATTATCTGGCTCGGTTTGGATTCAGATAATGGCTCCGTCTGGTATCATCATACATGGTTTACTCATAAAATAGGCAATATCCGATGACAATCAGCGATCAGAACCTAATTTGGATCGATCTGGAAATGACGGGCTTGGACCCAGAGACACACCAAATCATTGAAATCGCAACCATAGTGACAGATGCTCAACTTAATGTATTAGCGGAAGGTCCGGTGTTGGCAATTCATCAGCCAGAAGCCGAATTGGCAAAAATGGACGATTGGTGTACGACCACGCATACCAACAGCGGTTTGGTCGAACGTATTCGACAGAGCAAGGTTGATGAGCAAGAAGCCGTCCGTCAGACAATTGCATTCCTAGAAAAATGGGTACCGAAAGGCGCATCTCCGATTTGTGGCAACAGTATTGGCCAAGATCGCCGCTTCCTATATAAGCATATGCCGGAGCTGGAGCAGTATTTCCATTACCGCTATCTAGATGTCAGTACCCTAAAAGAGCTAACCCGACGCTGGAAGCCAGAGCTGTTAAATGGCTTTTCGAAGAAAGGTAGCCACCTGGCTCTTGATGATATTCGTGATTCGATTGCTGAACTGCGCTACTATCGTGAGCACATTTTCAATATTTGATGGTAAAATAAGCGCTTGGAGGGAAATCTACGGATTTTTTTTGAGAACTGTTGCATCCGTAAATTTTCCTCGTATAATGCGCAGCCTCGAAAGGCAAATATCAAATTGTTTGTTTTTCGGTAGTACGGACGCGGGGTGGAGCAGCTTGGTAGCTCGTCGGGCTCATAACCCGAAGGTCGTCGGTTCAAATCCGGCCCCCGCAACCACTTTCTCATTTTTGAGAATTATGCGACACTAGCTCAGC
>NZ_JAKRRW010000015.1 GCF_026191635.1 Photobacterium obscurum | reverse complement strand
CAATCTGAGCCATGATCAAACTCTTCAATTAAAGTTTTGTTGGTCTTGCGACCGGCTCAATGAATACTGTTATTAGTTATTTCTAACTAAGAATTGACTGTGCCAAATAATAAGTAAACTTAGTATTTGTATTGGTCACTCAGTTTCATTGATAAATCTTTTGACTAATCATTTCACGAGTGCCCACACAGATTGCATGGTCAAATTGTTAAAGAACAAACTGACTGGTTAGCGGCTTAAGTTGCCGTACTCCGTGTCAGTGAGGCGGCATTATAGAGACTTCGATCGCATTGGCAATAGGCTTTTTGAAATAAATCACCAAAAACAAATCAACCGCGCAAGATATAATCAACAACCCAGTTTAAGCATAAAAAGCAGCCAGCACGGCTGCATTCCATCAATACTAACTTATAAGTTAGCCTGTTCCTGAATTTGTAATACCAAGTCCTGCGGTAAAGATAACGAATTCGCCAGCTGGTCCAGATAAGCCTTCTCTAAAAAGTGGTCGACATCTATCGCCAGTAATGAAACAAGGTAAACTTCGGATGCCTGCTCTAAGCCATTTACCTCTGCGGCAATCACTTGCGGATCGAGCGGTTCATCAATCCAGCGACGGATCAGTTCTTCAACGTCATGCCCTATAGTGTTCTGCTGCAACCATTCTGTTATTGCTTGCTTTTCATTGCTATCAATATGCCCATCCGCTTTTGCAGCAAACACCATTGCTTTTATCAGCAATAGTGGTTCAACAACTGATGTATGGGGATAAGATGATTGCTCGGCTTTATTTCCCAGGTTTAAGTCTGAGGCTGATTGTAAATTGTCGCCTTCACCTTGCTTCCATTTCTTATACGCCTGATAGGCTAATGTACCGACAACAGCAGTCCCTCCGACAACAGCCGCTTTCTTACCATATTTAGAAGCCAACTTGCGGCTCTTCTTATTTCCGAGTACCGCTCCCATTAACCCACCGGCCGCCACACCTTTTAATAGATCGGTTTTTGCCGGTGATGATGATTGAGAAGAACTGTCGACATACTTACTGGCATGGCTCAGCAATTGATCCATTAGGCTTTTCATCGGCTCTCCTTGGAATTCACATACACTTCCGCTAATTCCCATCAACAAATAGACATGACAACAGGGCGATAAATGTAAGCGTTAATGGATAATCAAAATGAGAGAGCAGATTAACGCAATTAAAATGAATCGAATATGAATCTAGGGTAAAGCTAGGTAAAGGAAAGTAAAGACGACGGTATCATGGAAGTCGCAGGGGTAGATACAAAAACACCTGCTTGCTCCCAAGCAGGTGTTTAGAGTACAAGTTGAATTACCGTACTGAGTGAATTAACCGCTATTGCTGAGCAACAATCTGCTCATCTTCAGCGATAATATTAATCGCCTTCCCTGTGACAAACTTGCCAGACAACAGATCTTGAGCCAGCGGGTTTTCAATATAATGCTGAATTGCACGCTTCAAAGGCCTTGCCCCATAAACAGGGTCAAACCCAGCCTGAGCAATTAACTCTAACGCACTGTCTTGCATAACCAACTGATAGTCTTTCTCTTCCAATCGCTTGATCAATCGGGCGACCTGAATACTAGCAATATTCTTGATATGCTCTTCACCCAATGGATGGAAGACAACAGTTTCATCGACTCGGTTTAAAAACTCAGGGCGGAAATGGTGACTAACCACCTCCATGACTGTGCTTTTAATGCCGTCATAATCTAACTCACCGAAATGCTCCTGAATACGATCCGAGCCCAAGTTAGATGTCATGATGATAACACTATTACGAAAGTCCACCGTTCTACCCTGGCCATCCGTTAGTCGGCCATCATCAAGTACCTGAAGCAGAATGTTGAATACATCGGGGTGAGCCTTTTCAACCTCGTCCAGCAAAATCACGGAATAAGGTCGACGACGAATCGCTTCTGTCAGATAGCCCCCCTCTTCATAGCCGACATAGCCCGGAGGTGCGCCCACCAGACGAGCAACAGAGTGTTTTTCCATGAACTCGGACATATCTATCCGCACCATGGCCTCTTCGCTGTCAAACATAAAGTGAGCAAGCGACTTACACAGCTCGGTTTTACCCACCCCAGTCGGGCCGAGGAACAAGAAAGATCCAATAGGGCGATTCGGATCTGATAGTCCGGCACGGCTACGGCGAATCGCATTAGCAACCGCTTCAACCGCTTCGCTCTGCCCGATCACCCGCTTATGCAGGGATTCTTCCATGCGCAGTAGCTTGTCACGCTCCCCTTCCAGCATTTTGGCAACAGGGATCCCGGTTTGGCGTGATAATACTTCAGCAATTTCAGCGTCCGTGACCTTGTTTCTCAACAGACTCATTTCCTGCATTTCAGCTTGAGCAGCAAGATCCAACTGCTTTTCTAATTCAGGGATTTTGCCGTATTGCAGCTCGGACATTCTGTTGAGATCACCAGCTCGGCGAGCGATCTCCATATCAGTACGTGCCTGCTCCAGCTCAGTTTTAATATGTTGAGTCCCCGACAGTGCCGCTTTTTCAGCTTTCCACACTTCTTCCAATTCTGCGTATTCACGCTCTTTGCTATCAAGCTCTTCACACAGATCGCTCAACCGTTTATGGCTCGCATCATCGCTTTCTTTTTCCAACGCCTGCTGCTCAATTTTCAGCTGAATAATACGACGGTCGAGGCGATCTAAGGATTCTGGTTTAGAGTCAATCTGCATCCGAATACTGGATGCCGCTTCATCGATCAAATCGATGGCTTTATCGGGTAACTGACGATCAGAAATATAGCGATGCGATAAACTGGCTGCAGCAACAATCGCCGGATCGGTAATTTCTACATGGTGATGCAGCTCATAGCGCTCTTTCAGCCCTCGCAGGATAGCAACCGTGTCCTCGACGGTTGGCTCATCCACCAGCACCTTCTGGAAACGACGCTCCAACGCCGCGTCTTTTTCAAGATACTGACGGTATTCATCGAGGGTTGTCGCTCCGACACAGTGCAGCTCACCTCGAGCCAGAGCGGGTTTAAGCATATTACCGGCATCCATTGACCCTTCGCCCTTACCGGCTCCAACCATGGTATGAAGCTCATCAATAAACAGGATGATATTACCTTCTTCCTGTGACAGCTCATTCAATACAGACTTAAGGCGCTCCTCGAATTCACCACGATATTTGGCACCGGCGATCAGTGCACCCATATCGAGGGATAATACGCGTTTATGACGAAGTCCTTCCGGTACTTCACCATTGATAATACGCTGCGCAAGGCCTTCAACGATGGCTGTTTTACCGACTCCCGGTTCACCGATAATAACAGGGTTATTTTTGGTTCGGCGCTGCAGCACCTGAATCGTACGGCGGATTTCATCATCACGACCAATCACCGGATCCAACTTGCCCTGCTCTGCACGCTCTGTTAAATCGATAGTGAATTTTTCCAATGCCTGACGATTTTCTTCTGCATTGGGATCATCAACATTCTGACCACCACGTACTTGCTCGATAGCTTTCTCTATCTTATCTGCCGTCAAGCCTTTTTGTTTTAACAACTGACCCAGAGAGCCTTTGTCATCAACCGCCGCCAGAATGAAAAGTTCAGAAGAGATATATTTGTCTTTACGCTTTTGTGCCAGCTTATCGCACATATTGAACAACATACCCATACCATGGGATAACTGGACATCGCCACCGATGCCACTGACTTTTGGCAGGCGATCCAATAGTTCAGATAAGCCAGAGCGTAGCTGGGAAATGTCGACACTCAGCATCGTCAACAATGGGCGAATGGTGCTGCCATCCTGATTAAGCAATGCCACCATCAGGTGGGCAGGTTCGATATACTGATGGTCCCGCCCTAACGCCAGCGATTGTGCATCAGATATCGCCATTTGAAATTTGCTGGTAAATCGGTCAAGACGCATAAGTCCTCCCTATCCTATATATCACGTTTCTCTCGATAGATATGGTGGTATAGAAAGCGCTTTTCAACCAATGATTAATAAACATTATTGTTACGGCTCACCCTTTATCCAGCCTTAGGGGAAAAGATAGGACTGAGCAAATTAACCATTTTCATGATGGTTTACAGTCAATTTCTCCATTTTTAACTAAACGGCATTCTGTTTATTGACACCTTTTTACGGAATAGCACACCACTTAACCGTACATTATCCCATATGGAGGAAATACAACCATGCTCAATAAACGCCTCACCTCGCTAGCTATTATTTTTACCGCACTTACTGCATCGACTCACGTTATGGCACAACGTGATATTCAGGAAAAACGACAAGAAGTTCGTCAAGAAGCACGCATCGAGGCAAGAACCGAAGCGCGTATCGAGAATCGTCGCAATGCCGCCCCGGCAAACAATGTCGTAATCATCCACAATGCAATGCTGCGAACTGTCAGCTATAAAGGTATCGTTCTGTTACATGACACTGTCAATCAGCGTTTCTACCGTGCGGTTGATCATGGCTATGCCGTATACCAAGTCCCTTATGGCGCCAAGGTTGTTGAGCTGTCACCTGCCAACCCGACCAATATCTCTATCATCAATTAAGCGTAACGCCTCGATTGGTTCTATCCCAACCAAGTCTACCGATACAAAAAGCCCCCGTAATCCTACGAGGGCTTAATGCATTACAGCCGTCTTTATTTTATCTCTCAAGCCAGATGAGTGAGGCTTGTCTGCCGGTAACACCATCACGGCGGTATGAATAAAACAGCTCGGGATCACCAAACGTGCAATATTCCCCGCCATAAATATCAGTGATACCTCTCTGTTGTAGGCGTTGACGAGCCAACAAATACAGATCTGCTAACCATTTTTCACCATGCGGCTTAAATGCTTGTTCAGCCTGCGGTAACGCAACCATGAATTGTTCGCGTACCTCACTCCCGACCTCAAAGGCATCGGGCCCGATAGCCGGCCCCAACCAAACCAGGATCTGCTCGGCAGGTACCGTGAACTTGTCCAGAGCGGCTTCGATAATCCCGTCTGCCAACCCACGCCACCCCGCATGAACTGCAGCAACCTGCGACCCCGCTTTGTCACAAAACAAAACCGGCAAGCAGTCTGCGGTCATTGCTATACAGGTGATACCTGCGACCTGGGTATAGCTCCCATCAGCATCCGGCACCACCGACAATGACGCATTAAGCTCAAGCACTGAGTTACTGTGGATCTGATTTAACCACGCAGGTGAATCAGCTAACCCCAGCTCTTGCTGTAACAGCATTCGATTACGTTGAACATGTTTCGCATTATCCCCGACATGCAAGCCTAAATTCAGCCCCTGATAAGGCTGCTGGCTTACTCCGCCCAAGCGAGTGGTGGTAACGGCTTTTACATTCGCAGGAGCTGGCCAGTCAGGGAAAATGAACATCTTAGTAATCGTCCTCGATATGCTCTTCTTTGTCTTTGCGCAGAATGTTAATCATCGCAACCATATCAACCGGTAGCGGTGCATGCCATTCCATCAGCTCACCCGTAATAGGGTGATCCAAACGCAGCATACGCGCATGCAGAGCCTGGCGGTCGAAAGCTCGAAGAGCCTGGATCAGCTCTTCCGATGCATGACGCGGCGGACGAGGACGACCACCATAAGTCGCATCCCCCACCAGCGGGTGAGTCAGGTAAGACATATGAACACGGATCTGGTGGGTACGACCCGTTTCAAGGCGAAGTACAATGCGGGTGTGCTCACGGAAATGTTCCGCAACGCGGTAATGGGTTACCGCCGGTTTACCCAGCTCATGTACCGCCATGCAGGTACGCTTAGTCGAGTGACGGCCAATTGGCTTTTCAATCGTACCGCCACCGGTCATTTTGCCCATTGCAATTGCTTCGTACTCACGGGTGATCTTACGCTTTTGCAGCGCACGAACCAGGCGAGTCTGGGCTTGAATGGTTTTAGCCACTACCATCAGGCCAGTGGTATCTTTATCCAGACGATGCACAATCCCCGCACGTGGCACTTCAGCCAGTTCAGGACAATGATGCAGCAGTGCATTCAATACGGTACCGTCAGGCGTACCCGCACCAGGGTGAACAACAAAATCGCGTGGTTTGTTGATCACCAGGATGTGTTCATCTTCGTAAACAATATCAAGCGGAATATCCTGGGCTTCCCAGCGGACTTCGTCTTCGATCTCTGCCTGGACGAAGAGCTCTTCACCGCCCATCATTTTGGCACGCGGCTTGTTAACGACCTCGCCGTTAACTGAAACCATGCCATTCAAAATCCAGTCTTTAATCCGCGAACGCGAATAATCTGGGTATAATTCAGCAAGAACCTGGTCGAGACGTAAACCCAACTGACTCTCATTTACTGTATTTGTTAACTCAATTTGCTGTGCCATAGCGAACTTTTTCAAAAAGCGTGGGACTAAACGTCAAACGCTGCGTAAAATAACATTAATAGTGTCATTGTATCTGTTAACGGCTCTGTCCGTAATGGATCCACCGAAATAAAATTTTTATCAAGGAAACAGACGCCGCAATGAAACGCCTGACAATTACGACTTTTCTTGCCGTTGCCATTCTTTCAGGCTGTTCTAGCACTGAAGAAGTAGTACCAGATGTACCGCCATCAGAGCTATATACAACAGCTCAGCAAGCGCTACAGAGTGGGAGCTGGGTAACTGCGATCGAACGACTGGAAACGCTGGATTCACGCTATCCATTTGGTGCTTACTCAGAGCAAGTTCAACTCGATCTGATCTACGCCTATTACAAAAATGATGATCTAGCCCTCGGCGAGGCCACAATTGATCGCTTCAACCGATTAAACCCGGCTCATGAAAAAGCCGACTGGGTATTGTATATGCGCGGTCTGACAAATATGGCGCAAGATCGCAGCTTTATGCACGACATGTTCAGCATTGATCGTCATGATCGTGATCCGGAGCCATCCCGCAAGGCATTCAGAGACTTTAAACGCCTGCTGGAGCGCTACCCGAACAGCCACTATGCAGCCGATGCAAAAGCGCGAATGATCTCCCTCAAAAATCGTCTTGCTGAATATGAACTGGCAGCAGCCGATTTTTACGTGCGCCGTGAAGCTTGGGTCGCCGCAATTAATCGTGCGCAGCTGATCCAAAAGCAATACCCGGACACGCATGCTGCTCGTCAGTCATTGGAGTTAATGCTTACAGCCTACGAGGCCCTCGGACTGCAAGAGCCAATTGAAAACACCAAGAAGCTCATCGCACTGAACCCGCAGTAAGCTTTTTGCTAATCGCTTTCACGGAACCATTTCTGCTTAATTTGCCCTTACAGCAGATTGGTACCAAACCATAAAACAAAACAGCAGCCCATGGGCTGCTGTTTTTATATTCTGCATAAATTTTCTAACTGGCTCGGAAGGGTGACTTTCTTTTGAGCGCTAGCAATACGGTCAATTTTCACTCAAGCCTTTGTTATAGCTCGAATTAACTCCCTAGTTAGCACCAGCCACCAGCGTTCCTGATTTCTTCATACTGCCCTAATTAATCCGTGCTCGACAAGCACTTTCATCAAACTTTTTTGCAACAAGCGAAGACGGATCACAGAATTTTTCTGGACATTATCGCATGCACGCAAACGTGATTAGAGTCACATTATTAAGTCCTGATTTTAGTAATCTGAAGTTAACCCAACGAAGGGTAGCAAAAGAGGAAAGATAATTATGACAGTAAACATCACCGGCAAAAACCTTGATATCACCCCTGCTATCCGCGAACGCATTGAGTTTAAATTCAAGAAGTTAGAAAAGTACCAGGTCCCACTAATCAGCAAACACGCAGTCATCAGCACAGAACCAAACCGACAATTCAAAGTTGAGGCATCTGCAGCAATTCCAGGAGGTCAACTTGTCGCCTCAGCAGAGCACGATGACATGTACGGTGCTATCACTGAAGTTTATCAAAAACTGGAACGCCAACTGAAAAAACAAACTCACAAGCCAGCAGCGCGACGTGCTAGCCATAGCAGCAAGCCCGAGGTTGAGGAACAAGAAGAACAAGCTGAAGCATAATTATTTAGAGGATTCCCAAACAGCCCTGCCCTTGCAGGGCTGTTTACATTCTGCTTGACAAGCCCCTACAGGCTGAATAATGTTGAGTCATATTCATCATAAATTACACAGTTACGAGCAATGCGATCACTTAACCTGTTTTTCTTTAGCTTCTTTTTTATGTCACCTTAGTGGGGGCTATTCGTTACGCAAGAAACAAGCTAAAGACGAACAGACAGCCTCCTTACCAGGGAGGCTTTTTTGTATCGGTAGCAGACAGACAGGGAACCACAATGACAGAACAACAGTATTCACTGGACGACATCCGAAAGAATGTCAGCCGCATAGATAATGAGATCATCAAGCTACTGGCAGAACGTCGCCAGCTAAGTCTGGAAGTTGCCAAAAGTAAAATCCAGACCGCCAAGCCTGTTCGCGATCAGAGCCGCGAGCAAGAGTTATTGTTACGCCTGATTGAAACCGGAAAAGCCGAGCAGTTAGATGCGCAATACGTGACCCAAATTTTCCATACCATCATTGAAGACTCTGTCCTATTCCAGCAAGCTTACCTGCAGAAACTGACCAATCCAGAAAGCCTGCAGCCTGTCGCCAGAGTTTCCTTCCTTGGTGCCAAGGGTTCCTACTCCAATCTGGCCAGTCGTAACTACTTCAGTAAAAAGCAGACCAAACTGGTTGAAATCAGCTGCTCAACCTTCCGTGATGTGCTGAGCGTTGTCGAGACCGGCAATGCGGATTATGGGGTTCTGCCGATTGAAAACACCAGCTCCGGCTCAATTAACGAGGTGTATGATCTGCTACAACATACTAGCCTGTCGATCGTAGGGGAAATCACCCAGCCCATCGAGCACTGTCTGCTCACCGCTGTCGATACCAGCCTTGAGCAAATCGATACCCTATACTCTCACCCACAGCCGCATCAACAGTGTAGCGAGTACCTCCACGCAATGGGGAACATTACCCAGGAATACTGTTCCAGCACGGCCGAAGCAATGAAAAAGGTCGCCGAGCTGAAGCAGCCAAATATTGCAGCCATCGGTAATGCGACCAGTGGGGAGTTGTATGGCTTGACGCCGCTAAAAGGCAACATTGCCAACCAGCAGGAAAACTTTACTCGCTTCATTGTCGTTGCCCGCAAACCGGTAGAAGTTACCTCGCTGATCCCAGCGAAAACCACCCTGATCATGTCTACGGCACAAAAAGCCGGCTCCCTGGTAGAGTGCCTGGTGGTACTGCGTAACCTCAACATCAATATGACCAAGCTGGAATCCCGCCCAGTGATTGGTAACCCATGGGAAGAGATGTTCTACGTGGATGTCGAAGAAAACTTGAAATCGGAAGTGATGCAAAAAGCCCTTGAGGAGCTAACCCGTCTGACGCGTTTTATCAAGGTACTGGGTTGTTACCCGAGCGAGAACGTCAAGCCGACAGAAGTTGAGATTATTGATGAAGTGTAAAACATCGTAGACGTTTATAAGTAAAAAGCGAGAGCCATTCCTGACTCTCGCTTTTTGTTTTTGGGTCCTGCAAGCAGGATTGCACGAACACTGAGGTTATGCTGCTTTTCCCGTCCCGCTTCCCGAAGCGTAACTCGCTTCAGAGGCGAAGCCTTTTATTTTCTATGCGTTGAATCGTTCGCCTGTCTAAGCAATCCCTGGCTCTCGATTAAAAAATGCTGTGCATAGTCCCCAAACCAATGCTCAACTTGGCCAAAGGCCTGCTTAAAAGCCTCTTTGTCTTGGCTATCCAGCATCTTAATCGCTTCACCGAAACGCTGATGGAAGCGCTTAATCATCGCCAGGTTTTGCGGCGACGACATAATAATATCAGCATAAAGCTGAGCATCCTGGGCAAACAAACGGCCTACCATCGCCAGTTCCAAACGGTAGATTGGCGAGCTCAACGACAACAATTGCTCCAGCGTCGGATCTTCTTCGGCAAGATGAACGCCATACACAAAAGAGGTAAAGTGACGCAATGCCTGGATCAGCGTCATTCCCTGATCATGTTCAATCGCACTGATCCGATTCAGGCTGGCTCCCCAGATCTGGAACTGCTCCAGCAACCACTGGTAGCTTTCCGGGTTACGGCCATCACAGTAAGCCACCACCTGTTTTGCCAGGCTCGCAATATCAGGACCGAACATCGGGTGCAGCCCTACCACCGGTCCACGGTGGACTTCCAGCATCGCCTGCAAGGGACCACTTTTCACCGAGGTTAAATCCGCTAAAATGCAGTCATCGGGCAAGTTATCCAGCTTAGCAATCACTTGCTCAGTCAGATTGATCGGCACCGAAACAACCACCATGCCGGCATCAGACAATAGTTCGTCAGCGCGCTCCCAGTCCTGGCTACCCAACTTACGGACCTGGTAGCCTGAAAGCTCAAACAGGCGACAGAAAAGTCCACCCAGCTGACCGTGTCCCCCCACGACCACAATCGGGCGCAAATCGGGTTTCAGACACTTAAAACCAGAGTCATTTTCACTGGCATACGATTCCCGCATAGTACGGCGTAATATATCTTCAATCAGATCCGGCGGAACCCCTTTGCTTTCCGCCTCCTGACGACGAGAAGCCAACATCGCGGCCTCCCGGTCCGGAGCATAGATCGGCAAGCCATGCTGGCTTTTCACGTGGCCAACCTCTTCTACCAGTGCAAGACGGCGAGCTAGCAACTCTACCATCTGCTGATCAACATCATCGATTTGATCTCTTAATTTACTCAGTTCAGCAACCATGATTTTGCGACCCGTATTAATTCTGCTCTTATCCACCACAGCACTTATCATTCTGCCATCCAGAGACAGGCAGCCGGTACAGCCATTGCTGTACCGGCCCGTTAATGGATCTACCGATAAATTGCTACACGACCCTAAAATCCAACCTAATTGCGCTCTTGCAGAAACGGAACCAGCTCGTTTCGAGCATGACGGAGTAACTTTTCCGTATCATCCCAGCCGATACAGGCATCGGTGATAGACACACCATAGGCCATTTCTTCAAGCGGCAAATCGGCGCTTTGATTACCTTCGTTCAGATGACTTTCCAGCATCAAACCGATTATCGATTTGTTGCCTTGTCGGATCTGATGAATGACATCTTCAGCCACCAGCGGTTGACGACGGTAGTCTTTCCTCGAGTTAGCGTGGCTACAGTCTATCATCAAGGACGCAGAAAGGCCTGATGCTGTCATCTCGTTTTCACACTCGGTTACTGAAACTGAATCATAGTTGGTCTGCTTACCGCCGCGTAGGATCACATGGCCGTCAGGGTTCCCCTGAGTATTGAGCAATGCAACCTGCCCTTCTCGGTTAATCCCCATAAAGCGGTGACCCGATGCCGCCGCCTGCATTGCATTGATGGCGGTCCCCAGACTGCCGTCGGTACCATTTTTAAATCCAACCGGCATTGACAGGCCGCTGGCCATTTCACGGTGAGTTTGCGATTCGGTAGTACGGGCACCAATCGCCGCCCAGCTGAACAGATCGCCCAAGTACTGCGGACTGATCGGATCCAGGGCCTCAGTGGCCAACGGGATCCCCATTTCGACAAGATCAATCAGCAACTGACGGCCAATATGCAGCCCCTCCTCGACCTCAAACGAGCCATCGAGATGCGGATCATTAATCAGGCCTTTCCAGCCAACGGTGGTACGCGGCTTTTCAAAGTAAACCCGCATAACAATATATAACTGATCACTCAGTTCCTCAGAAAGCTGTTTCAGCTTCACCGCATATTGTTTTGCCGCTTCAACATCGTGAATTGAACATGGGCCGCACACCACCAACAAGCGGTGATCGCGCTTATGAATGATATCGGCAATCGTCTGACGCGACTGGCGGACGAAATTCAAGGCTTCGTCACTGACTGGCAACTTGCTGCGCAACTCTTTTGGTGTGATCAGGACAGATTCATCTTGAATATGGACATTATTCAGCTGGTCTTTTTGCATGTCGGCTTCCCTGTAATCGTCAATAATTGGCTATTTATAATGAGGTTAAAACAGGTTTGCCCTGCTATGTGGCTTCACCATAACAAGGGATTTCCTCCCTTGGCAACACCCTGTAAAGAAAAAACACCGGTCGTAAATAATTATTTACACCGTTATGATTTTGGCTATCCGTATTAAAGCCAGTTACCATAATTGCAATGCCCACTCGCTTAACCTTATGGCAATGGAACTAATATTTTCTCTTCTACAGCAGCTCAGCGTGTATCTTGTTATCGCTTATCTACTCAGCAAGACCCCGCTGTTCATGCCGATCACCACGGTATCAGGACGTTTGTCACAACGTTTTTCGTGCTACGTTTTGTTTACCCTCTTTTGTATTTTAGGCACTTACTTCGGACTTCACATAGAAGATGCAATCGCCAACACCCGTGCGATTGGTGCTGTAATGGGAGGTTTACTCGGTGGCCCTGTAGTTGGCTTTGCCGTCGGGCTGACGGGTGGCATGCACCGCTACAGCATGGGAGGCTTTACTGATGTTGCCTGTGCAATCTCAACCACCGTGGAGGGATTGATAGGCGGGCTGATGCACAGCTATTTTGTCCGCCGCGGTCAAATCGACCAAATCTTCAAACCGTTTGTTGTATTTACCGTGACCTTAGTAGCCGAGATCGTCCAGATGTTTATCATTCTGATGGTCGCCGAGCCCTTTGATAAGGCCTTGCACTTAGTCAGTGCAATTGCGTTGCCGATGGTGATCGCCAACTCGGTAGGTGCCGGGCTGTTCATGAGCATCATCCAGGATCGCAAAACCATTTATGAAAAATACTCTGCGGCATTTTCAAGCCGGGCCCTGAAAATTGCCCAGCGTTCGGTCGGGATCCTCAGCCAGGGCTTCAATGAAGAAAGCACCAAAGAAATAGCTCAAATCGTCTATGAAGAAACAGGGGTAGGCGCTGTCGCGATCACCGATAGAGATAAGATTCTGGCTTTTATCGGCATCGGTGACGATCATCACTTGCCGGGCACACCGATATCGTCTGGCTATACTCGACGCGCCATCGACGGCTGTGAGTTAGTGTATGCCGACGGCTACGACATTCCCTATCAATGTTCACTGCATGATAAATGCAAATTGGGATCCGCCTTGGTGATCCCGCTCGTTGGCGGTAATAACGAAGTCCTTGGCACCATTAAACTCTATGAGCCGAAGCGCAAGCTGTTCTCAACGGTAAACGTCACGCTCGGAGAAGGGATTGCCAAACTGCTGTCGAACCAGATCCTGACGGGACGTTATGCTCAGCAACAGGCACTGCTCACTCAGGCCGAACTCCGCCTGCTACAAGCCCAGGTGAATCCCCACTTTCTGTTTAATGCCTTAAATACCATCAACGCTGTGGTCCGTCGCGATCCCGATAAAGCGCGTAAACTGATCCAGCACCTTTCCCAGTTCTTTCGCCGCAACCTGAAGCAGAATATCGAGACTGTCACCCTTGAAGAAGAGCTTCAGCATGTTAACGCTTACCTGGAAATAGAGCTGGCACGTTTCTCAGACCGGCTGAGTATCGAGGTCAATGTCGCACCAGAGTTACTGCAGATTAAGCTACCGACTTTTACCCTCCAGCCCCTGGTAGAAAATGCGATAAAACACGGCACCTCTTCGCTGCTGGAAAATGGTAAAGTTACGATTCACGGTTATAACAACAATGGATGCATCATTCTGGAAGTGGAAGACAATGCCGGAAGCTATGCCCCGATCAGCGAAGAAAGCGGACTGGGAATGAAGATTGTAGACAAGCGTTTGAAGAATATGTTCGGTCGCCAATACGGATTATCGATGTCCTACCAACCTAATGAATGGACTCGGGCAACCATCACGATGCCTGTCGATAACCAGCAACACGCCAATGCAAACGGAAACAATGGAGAAACCGCCGCATGATTAAGGCCCTCGTCATCGACGACGAACTTTATGCTCGAGAAGAACTCATCGATTTACTGTCCGAAAGCGGTGAGGTTGAAGTCATCGGCGAATGTAGCAATGCCATTGAAGGGCTTAAAAAAATCAATGCGTTGAAGCCTGATGCTATCTTCCTCGATATTCAGATGCCGCAGATCACTGGCATAGAGATGCTTAGTATGCTCGACCCGGACACCATGCCGAAAGTCGTATTCGTCACCGCCTATGACGAATACGCCCTTAAAGCTTTTGAAGACAACGCCTTCGACTACCTGCTAAAGCCCGTAGAAACTTGCCGACTGGAAAAAACCATCAAACGGCTAAAAAAGGAATGTCAGAGCCAGGACTACTCTCCGCTGGTTGCTGAAATGCTGGAACTCATCCCTTGTACAGGCCATAACCGAATTCTGCTGCTTGATCCGGCCGAGATCGAAACGGCGTATACCGATCTTTCCGGTGTTCATATCATCACCAAAGACGCCAAAGCCACCACCCAACTGACCCTGAAAGTACTGGAAGAAAAAACCCCACTGATCCGCTGCCATCGCCAATACCTGATCCACCCTCAGGCTATCCGCGAGATCAGACTGCTTGAAAACGGGTTGGCCGAAATCACCACTCAACACGGGCACCAAGTCCCTGTCAGCCGCCGGTATCTCAAAGAACTCAAAGACCGGTTTGGTTTAGGCTGAAAACAGCAGCTAGCCCTTGTCACCAGACAGGGCTAGTGTCTACCAACACCATCAAACGACACATACCGCTCAAAGCCTTGCTGCCAGAACATCTGATATAGTCCCCCTTCCTCGCGACGAAACTCACACACGCCCCATTCCATTTTTCCCTCAAGGCCAAGTTGCTTCATCTGCTCTAGGGTACAGTACGTCTCAAGACCTTCTTGATAGCCTTGTAAATATGCCGGATAGTCAACGGAAATATCCTCACCAACTTTCTTGGCATCCCGTAGTAAGGTTTGCTCAGCCGTGGCCTTTTCTCCCCACTTTCCCTTATTGAACCCTAACTGGTGCCAGTTCTCGTCAGCCATCAATAACTGCCTGGAGCCCAAAGTAGAGCACCCCTGTAATAGGCTTCCCAGCAGAACGACGGTAATCACCTGTCTTATCATCATTGCCTCCTTATACCAGAACAGAACACCCCATAAATTACAGTAACTTATATTACTTAATCTAGACTGAACCCTCCGTTCCCATTCCGACATGCCTCGCAAACTTCTAATAATTCCCAACATCCTTTTATTATCGCCAACAGCCGCTCACTCAGCCTACCGACCACTCACCATGCCATACAACCACTCACTGTTTTATCGCGTGCATCTGTTTTCCAGCGCTTTAACATGGCAGCCATCAAAAGAAGTTTTGCGAGTGTTTGGCCGAGGGTGTAATACCAAACGGAATAAGTAAGTGTTCAGATCATTCTTATGCTGGCTGGTATTTAGGCGCGATAGTCGCAAAGCAATACAACTGGAAGTCCAATCGGAATAGAGAGACAAGAGTATGACCTGGTTCCTGATGTGCGTTGCAGCGCTGGTAGGTGGTTACTTCATCTACGGTGCATTTATCGAAAAAGTGTTCGGCGTTAACGAAAAGCGTCAAACCCCAGCCTTTACCAAGCAAGACGGCGTTGACTACGTGCCAATGTCGAACAAGAAAGTTTACCTAGTACAGCTATTGAACATTGCCGGTGTAGGTCCGATCTTCGGTCCTATCATGGGTGCGTTGTACGGCCCGGCAGCCATGCTGTGGATCGTACTGGGCTGCATCTTTGCCGGCGCAGTACATGACTACTTCTCCGGCATGCTGTCTGTTCGTAACGGTGGCGCCTCTGTTCCGACTATCACCGGTCGTTACCTGGGCAACGGTGCAAAACACTTTATGAATATTTTTGCTATCGTACTGTTGCTACTGGTTGGCGTGGTTTTCGTATCAGCACCTGCAGGCATGATCACCAATCTGGTAAACGAGCAGACAGGCATGGGGATGTCGATGACCACCATGGTCGTGATTATCTTTGCCTACTACATCATCGCGACTATCGTTCCGGTTGATAAAATCATCGGCCGTTTCTATCCGCTGTTTGGCGCCCTGCTAATCTTCATGTCGGTTGGTCTTATCACGGCTATCGCCTTCTCAAGTGAACACTCGCTACTGGGTGACTACGAAATGAGCCAGATGTTCACCAACATGAACCCAAATGATCTACCACTTTGGCCAGCTCTGTTCATCACCATTGCCTGTGGTGCTATCTCTGGCTTCCACGCGACCCAGTCACCACTGATGGCGCGCTGCATGGAAAACGAGAAAAACGGTCGTTTCATCTTCTACGGTGCAATGATTGGCGAAGGTGTGATCGCCCTGATCTGGTGTGCGCTTGCCCTGTCTTTCTTCGGCTCGGTTGACGCCCTGAAAGAAGCTGTTGCCAACGGTGGCCCGGGTAATGTGGTATACAGTTCTTCTATCGGCCTGCTAGGCGTATTCGGCGGTATCATTGCTTTCCTTGGTGTGGTTATCCTGCCAATCACTTCAGGCGATACAGCCTTCCGCTCAAGCCGCCTGATCCTGGCTGAATACTTCAACATGGAGCAGAAGTCGCTACGTAACCGCCTGATCATGGCACTACCGCTATTCGTTATCGGCGGCATTCTGACCCAGGTTGACTTCGGTATTATCTGGCGCTACTTCGGCTTTGCCAACCAAAGCACAGCAGTCATGATGCTGTGGACGGCTTCGGCTTACCTACTGCGTCATAACAAACTGCACTGGGTAACGACGATTCCGGCGATGTTCATGACCACGGTATGTATTACCTTTATCCTGAACAACAGCCAGCTTGGCTTCGGGCTGCCAATGACAGTCTCTACCATCGCCGGTGTTGTCGGTGCCATCAGTATCGCAGGCTACGTGATTAAGCGCTCGAAAGGCAAAGGCGAGACTGACCTCGCTGACGAGGAAGAAGCCAAAGCCGCACTGGAAACTGCATAAGGATTTCACCTCTCCCCCTTACTTCTGAAACCAGCCAATCGGCTGGTTTCTTTTTATCTAGCGGTTATATCTGTTCGTACCTCTCAGGCACGTCGTATAGCTTATTCTCAACGACAGACAGAGTAATAGCGCGAAATCCCCTCTTGAGATAAGAATGTTTCCAGGACATTGCTCCCCCAACATTCGATGCTGAAAGTCGGTACTTTACTTCAAACGAAATATCGGTTCTCTAACACTAAGCACGAGTTGCTATAACTCTGCGAAGGTATTACTGATTGCAGTGAATTGATATCAAGATTAAGGGAAGGATATTGGGTAATAACGATAAGCGGCCACATTCTTCCAGGAACTAGGCTCTAGGATCCCGCCCCTGCTTTTCATCCATAAAAAAAGCCCACCTTGCGGTGGGCTTTTTCAATAAACGTCATACGTTTAAGATTACTTGCGAGCAAGCTTCTCTTTGATACGTGCTGCTTTACCAGAACGCTCACGTAGGTAGTACAGTTTGGCACGACGTACTAGACCACGACGCTTAACAGTAATGCTGTCAACTAGTGGAGAGTGTGTCTGGAATGCACGCTCAACACCTTCACCGTTCGAGATTTTACGAACTGTGAATGCAGAATGTAGACCACGGTTACGCTTAGCGATAACTACGCCTTCGAACGCCTGTAGACGCTCACGGTCACCTTCTTTTACTTTAACCTGAACAACAACAGTGTCGCCTGGTGCAAAAGTAGGTAGGTCTTGTTTTAGTTGCTCGTCTTCGAGCTGCTTGATGATGTTACTCATTGGTATACCCTAGAATAAACTGATACTAAATTAATTAATTGCTTGCTTTATATTCGCGTATAAATTCCGCGAGCAAGAATTCCTGATCGTCAGTCAGAGCTAGGTTTTCCAGGAGCTCTGGTCTTCTCAGCCAGGTTCGGCCCAACGATTGTTTCAACCGCCAGCGGCTAATGTCCTTGTGATTTCCAGACAGCAAGACTTTTGGTACTTCCTGCCCGTCCAACATTTCTGGACGCGTATAATGCGGACAATCTAGCAAGCCATTGGCAAAAGAATCTTCTTCTGCAGACGCAAAGTCACCCAGCACACCCGGTACAAACCGGACAACTGCATCAACTAGCGTCATGGCAGGCAGTTCGCCCCCTGTCAGCACAAAATCCCCGATAGACCATTCTTCGTCTACCTCTTGTTGGATAATGCGCTCATCTACCCCTTCATAGCGACCACAGATAAGAATCAAGTTCTCGTTCTGTGCCAGCTCCTCAACACCAGCTTGATCAAGCTTACGGCCCTGAGGCGAAAGGTAAATGACTTTAGCCTGACCTTCAACGGACTGTTTAGCTGTATGGATAGCATCGCGCAAAGGCTGTACCATCATCAGCATGCCAGGTCCGCCACCATAAGGTCGATCATCAACCGTACGGTGTTTGTCATGAGTAAAATCGCGGGGATTCCACGTTTCAACCGACAAAAGGCCTTTTTTTACCGCCTGGCCTGTCACCCCAAAATTGGTAATGGCATTAAACATGTCAGGAAACAGGCTGATTATGCCTACCTTCATTTGTTCACCTATTACCGGGGATTAAAATCCAGGATCCCAGTCAACTTCGATCCGCTGAGCAGTGCGATCAATCGACTTGATGACCTGCTCATCGAGGAACGGGATTAGTCGTTCCTTCTGCCCAAAAGCATCTTTTAGGTTTGCCTTCACAACCAGTACGTCGTTTGAACCTGTTTCCAGGATGTCAGTAACTTTACCCAGGTCGTAACCTTCAGTAGTCACTACTGTCATACCAAACAACTCGCGCCAGTAGAATTCTTCATCTGACAGCGCTGGAAGCTTATCGGACGGTATTGCAACTTCAGCGTTAGTAAACATCTGAGCGTCCTCACGAACGTTCATGCCTTCTAACTTCGCCACCATACCTTGACCATGACGTTTCCACGATTCAACGCGGAACTCCTTCCACTCACCCTTAACTTTCACAAGCCATGGCTGATAGGAAAAAATGCTTTCGGAATCTTCTGTGTAGGAAAAAACTTTGAGCCAACCCTTGATACCGTAGGTGGCACCTAGTTTACCGACAACAATGTGGTCTTGGTTATTTGAACTCATCGTTTCTCTGCTACCAGACATACTAATTAAGCCGCTTTAGCAGCGTCTTTGATTAGCTTAGCTGCGCGGTCAGACACAGTTGCGCCTAGACCAACCCAGTGGTTAACACGGTCAAGGTCTAGACGTAGACGCTCTTCCTGACCCTTAGCTAGCGGGTTGAAGAAACCAATTTTTTCGATGTTACGACCGTCGCGTGCAGCGCGAGAATCAGCAACAACGATTTGATAAAATGGACGCTTCTTAGCGCCGTGACGTGCCAAACGAATGGTTACCATATCGTCCTCTTTGCATTACTGTAAATTAAAGTGGCCCCGCTTGAAATAAACGGGGCCCGTGCCAAATTAAGCTCGGGAATTTTACTCTTAAAACTGACGAATGCAACCGCTTTAGCTACTTTTTCACCAGTTAAGGAAAAATAACCCCGAGGCCTAAGAGATTATTTGCCTAGCGGCCAGGGAACATGCCGCCGCCCGGCATCATGCCTTTCATATTGCGCATCATGTTCTTCATCCCGCCCTTCTGCATCTTCTTCATCATCTTCTGCATCTGGGTAAACTGCTTAAGCAGACGGTTAACATCCTGTACCTGGGTACCTGAACCCATTGCAATACGCTTCTTGCGCGACCCCTTGATAATATCCGGGCGCTGACGCTCACCGGGTGTCATCGAGTTAATAATAGCTTCCATCTGGACGAACATCTTGTCGTCCACCTGATCTTTGACGTTCTCAGGTAGCTGGGACATACCAGGCAGTTTGTCCAGCATTCCCATCATGCCGCCCATGTTTTTCATCTGCTGCAACTGGCCACGGAAGTCTTCAAGGTCAAAGCCTTTCTTCTCTTTAAACTTCTTCGCCAGCTGCTCGGCTTTTTCTTTGTCGACATTACGCTCTAGATCTTCGATCAGAGACAGCACGTCACCCATACCTAAAATACGGGAAGCAACACGATCCGGATGGAAAGGTTCTAGGGCATCGGTCTTTTCACCGACACCCAAGAATTTAATCGGCTTGCCGGTAAGGTGGCGAACAGACAGGGCCGCACCGCCACGGGCATCACCATCGACTTTCGTCAGGATCACACCGGTCAGCGGCAGTGCCTCGTCAAACGCCTTAGCGGTATTAGCGGCATCCTGACCCGTCATGGCATCAACCACAAACAGGGTTTCGACTGGGTTGATGATCTGATGAACGTCTTTGATCTCGCCCATCATTTCTTCGTCGACATGCAGGCGACCCGCGGTATCGACAATCACCACGTCATAAAACTTCAGCTTACCGTGCTCAAGTGCCGCCTTGGCAATATCCACCGGCTTTTGGTCAGCCGATGAAGGGAAGAAATCGATACCGATATCACTGGCCAGGGTTTCCAACTGTTTAATCGCCGCCGGGCGATAAACATCGGCAGAAACTACCAGTACTTTCTTCTTCTGGCGCTCTTTCAGCAATTTACCCAGCTTACCAACACTGGTCGTTTTACCTGCACCCTGAAGGCCAGCCATCAAAATAACTGCCGGCGGCTGACACGACAAGTTCAAGTCTTCGTTAGACTCGCCCATTACCGCTTCAAGCTCGGCCTGAACAATCTTGATGAACTCCTGACCTGGCGTCAGGCTTTTCGATACCTCGGTACCGACAGCGCGCTCTTTAACACGCTTAACAAAGTCACGGACAACTGGAAGCGCAACATCGGCTTCGAGTAACGCCATACGTACTTCACGCAGCGTATCCTTGATGTTGTCGTCCGTCAGGCGACCACGGCCGCTGATATTCTTAAGCGTTCGCGATAAACGCTCCGATAAATTTTCGAACATGTGCTACTCGCTCGTTACGCAACAAAATCTGAGTGATCTGGCTAGTATACCGCAATACAGGGTCTGCTTTCATGTTATCGCCACCACTTTGATGCGAGTTCTATAACGAACTGGGCCTCGTCCCACAGATTCAGGAGGGCTTTGCATTGGCGGCGAGACATTGAGCAGGGTATAATTGCGAATTCTAACCATCTTAAATAGTTAAGTTTACTATGGATATGTTGATAGCCTTAATGGCTGCTTGCTTATATTTTCTTGCTCTCGGGCTGGTCGTGCCAGGCCTGACCAACAGTAATGGTATCAAAACCAAACCGGTTTTCCTGTCAGCGCTGGCAGCGATCACCTTACATATCCTGCTAATAAAAGACTTAATCCTTGGCGGGACGGGCCAGAACCTGAGTATCTTGAATGTGGCTTCATTGATTAGCCTGATCATCGCCTTGCTAACCACATTGGCAATGCTGCGCATGCGCGTCTGGTTCCTGCTGCCGGTGGTATACAGCTTTGCCGCGATTAACTTATCCGCCGCAGTCTTGCTACCCGGTGCGTTCATTACCCACCTCGAAGCACACCCGCAAGTGCTGCTGCACATTTCTCTGGCCTTGTTCTCATATTCAACCCTGATGATTGCCACCCTCTATGCCATTCAACTAGCCTGGCTGGATCATAAGCTCAAGAATAAGAAAAGCCTGCTGATTAATCCTAATATCCCTCCTTTAATGATGGTCGAGAGGCAGCTTTTCAAGATCATCTTGGTCGGAAACTCACTACTGACCGTGACATTGATCACTGGTTTTATCTTTATCCAAGATATGCTGGCCCAGGGAAAGCTTCACAAAGCGGTACTGTCACTGCTGGCATGGGGGGTCTACAGCGTGTTGTTGTGGGGACATTACCAGCTTGGCTGGCGGGGGCGCCGCGTCGTGTGGTTCAGCCTGGTAGGCGCTTTCCTGCTGACTCTGGCTTATTTCGGCAGCCGCTTCGTTAAGGAAATCATCATTGGGGCATAAACAAGTGCCCCTTTTATTACCATACTAACATTGACACCTACCCACTCTGGGTACAAAGTACTTGTAACAGAAACGTTAAGGAAATAGTTTTTTGGACGACATATCCACGGGAGTCTTATTCTCCCTCCTGATATTACTACTCGTCATTTCCGGATACTTCTCCGGTTCTGAAACTGGCATGATGTCACTCAACCGCTACAAGCTGAGACACCTTGCCAACCAAGGACACCGCGGGGCCAAACGAGTTGAAAAACTGCTTTCGCGCCCTGACCGCCTGATCGGGCTGATCCTGATCGGCAATAACCTAGTCAATATTCTTGCCTCTGCCATCGCCACTATTCTGGGGATGCGCCTGTATGGCGATATGGGGGTTGCGATTGCAACTGGTGCACTGACATTAGTCGTACTGGTTTTCGCCGAGGTGACCCCAAAAACCCTTGCAGCCCTTTACCCCGAGCGGGTCTCTTACACCAGCAGTATTGTGCTCAAGATATTGATGAAGCTGCTTTATCCGCTGGTCTGGTTTGTCAACGGGATCACCAACGGCTTCCTGATGCTGCTGGGGCTCAAAGTCGATAACATAAACGACTCCAAGCTTAGCTCAGACGAATTGCGTACCGTCGTTAATGAAGCCGGCGGCTTAATTCCTCGCCGCCACCAGGATATGCTGCTGTCGATCCTCGATCTGGAAAATGTCACGGTGGAAGATCTGATGGTACCACGCAGTGATATTGCCGCGATTAACGTCAATGATGACTGGAAGTCGATTGTTCGCCAGCTAAGCCATTCCGCTCACGGTCGTATCGTCCTGTATCGCGACAATATCGATGAAGTGGTCGGTATGCTGCGGGTACGGGAAGCTTACCGCCTGATGATGGACCGCAATGACTTCAGCAAGGCCAACCTGCTGCGTGCTGCTGATGAGGTCTATTTCATTCCGGAAGGCACGCCATTAAATATCCAGTTACTCAAGTTTCAGCGTAACAAGGAACGTATCGGTCTTATTGTCGACGAGTACGGCGATATTCAGGGATTAATCACCTTAGAAGATATCCTGGAAGAGATCGTTGGTGAGTTTACCACTTCGATCACACCGACACTGGCAGAAGAAATCACCCCTCAGGCCGATGGCAGCCTGATGATCGAGGGCAGTGCCAATATCCGCGATCTCAACAAGAGCCTGAACTGGAACCTGCCAACCGATGGACCGCGTACCCTCAACGGCCTGATTCTGGAACACCTTGAAGATATTCCGGATAGCCAGCTCAGCATCAAAGTCGGCGGCCACCAGATGGAAATCATCGAGGTTTCGGAGAATATGATCAAACTGGTTAAAGTTCTGCCGACCCAGTTGCAGAAAACGGGTTAGCCAGGCTGATATAGAACGAACTAATAAAGCCGGCATCTTGCCGGCTTTGTTATATTTCTACGGTAACCTATACTTCTCTGCTAAATTTTCGCAGAGAACGGCTATTTCACTTTCAGCTCTTGAAGCATAGAGTCCGGCAATGCCAGTTCATCGTTTTTGTTAACGTTGATCCCCTGCTCCAGAATTGTTTTGGCTATCTGCTTGGCCTCGTCGAGTGAATGCATGGTGAAAGTACCGCACTGGTATTCGTTGAGCTCAGGGATCTTGTCCTGAGATTCCACATTTAGCACGTCTTCCATGGCAGCTGTCCAGCTGGCTGCCACTTCCTGCTCACTCGGGGTGCCAATCAGGCTCATGTAGAAACCGGTACGGCATCCCATCGGCGAGATATCAATGATTTCGACACGATCAGAGTTAAGGTGATTGCGCATGAACCCGGCATAAAGGTGCTCGAGGGTGTGAATACCGCGTTCACTCAGAATATCGATATTCGGGCGACAGAAGCGCAGATCAAACACGGTGATGGTGTCTCCCTTGGGTGTCTGCATCGTTTTTGCCACACGAACTGCCGGGGCATGCATCCGGGTGTGGTCAACGGTAAAACTATCTAGTAATGGCATTGCTTCCTTCTCCTTTGCCTGATAATTACCTTACAGATAAACATAGCCTAAGTCAGAACGGCCACCAGCTACGATTATCTTCCAGTTCCTGCCGACACTGCTTCAGCTGCCAGCCATAATTCTTCGCCTGCTGCTCAACCTTGCGTGACACTTTCATCAAGGTCGGTTTGGATTTGTAACTTCCGCGCTTAAAGCCGCCACGCCCTTCATGGTAGGCCAGATACTGATTGTAGGCATCCCACTTTGATACTCCTAACTGGCGCTGAGTCTCAGTGGTGTACCAGCCGACAAACATCATCGAGTCGGCAAAGTCTGTACGCGAGCCGCCATTTCTGGTCGCCTTCTGGTAATCCTCCCATGCGGGATCCTGTGCCTGGGCATAACCATAGGCACTGCTTACCCTGCCCCAGGGAATAAATCCCAGAATATAGTCCTTTGGCGGCCGGGCATCATGGCGGAAGCTGCTTTCTTGCTTGATAAATGCCATCGCAACATGCATTGGGGTTCCCCATTCATCCTGCATATCTAGCGCATCTTCATACCAATCCGGATTTTCCCGGAAGATATTACACAGATTAGATTGATCTTTAGGGGGAGGTGTAGCGCAGCCAGCCAAAGCGAGTGCTAGGCCGGTATATAGGAATAAGCGGGGCGCAGTACGCATATTTTCACCCAAACTTGGAACCAAACGGGGTATTGGTGGTCATAATTAATGACTGACAGTAACGCTGTCGTCATCCCTGCGAAATTTTTATCGGGCAGCAAGGTCGCTGCCCATTTTTTTATCTAAATTTTGACAGCTAGACTACTTCAGATCCGCGAAGTACTCATCCAGAAATTCATCAAACGACAGGGCATCACTTTGTTCTATCTGCTGTTGCTTGGCCTTAGAGGCTTCAGCCTCCTGCTCAAACTCCTTCTGAGAATAAAATGCGTATTCACGCTTTTTAAGCGCCGTAGCGTGCTTATCCGCCAGCTCAACCCCTACCCGGCCAATACCCTCATGCTGCTTAATCTTGTTTAGTAGTTGAGCAGATAAGGTCAGCTCCGGATTATTGATCCATGCTTTCAAACGAGCCACCGTTTGCTGGTAATCATTATTGCCCGCAGCTGCATCCATCGCTTGAGCAACTTGCTCCAGCTCTGTAAAGACACGTAAACCCCAATCCTGTACCGACAGGCGTTCACCATTGCAGCCAATTTTCAATAACAACTCTGGATTGCGGCCATCAAGTACCACGCGGTTCCAGTTGTCACGCCAGCATTCCAACTCGGCATCATCCATCGGGTCGGATGAAGACAAAACAGCCCAGGTAAGGAACAGATCAAGGAAACGTACTTGATCTTCGGTAATACCAATAGGACTAAACGGATTGACATCCAGAGAGCGCACTTCAATATACTCAACACCGCCACGGCCCAAGGCTTCCGAAGGCTTCTCGCCACCAGCCGCTACACGCTTAGGGCGAATAGGTGCATACAGCTCATTTTCTATCTGCAACACATTGGCATTAAGCTGACGATATTCACCACCGACCTTAACGCCGATATTGGCAAATTCATTCGATGGCGTACGGATCGCCTTCTGCAAGCCGTCCAGATACTGCTCCAGGCTATTAAAGCCAATCTTCAGCGAGCTTTGCTCATGATTGGTGTACCCCAGATCGCTGAGACGAAGCGCGGTTGCGTTTGGTAGGTAATACGTACCGTTGCCAACCTGCTCAAAGTTAAGTTCCGATGCGCTGTTCTCTAGGAATGAACCACACAATGCCGGGGAGGCCCCGAACAGGTACGGGATCAGCCAACCAAAACGGTAGTAGTTACGAATCAGGCCAAAGTACGCGTCAGAGACTGCATTCTGTCGCTCTTGCTCTGCCTGGTCACCAAACAGCTGCTGCCAGAAAGCCTCTGGGAACGAGAAATTGAAATGGACGCCGGAAATCACCTGCATCACGCTGCCATAACGATGCTTCAATCCTTCACGGTACAGTGTCTTCATACGGCCAGAGTTTGAGCTACCATACTGCGCCAGCGTAATGTCACCTTCATTACCGACAAAACATGGCATCGACATTGGCCAGAGATTTTCCTGCTCTAGCTTACTGTAGGCAAACTGGTGAATATCACTGAGTTGCGTCAACAGGTGATCAACATTATGCGATACCGGAGTAATAAACTCTAACAGTGATTCGGCAAAGTCGGTGGTCACCCATTTGTTGGTTAACGCCGATCCCAATCCAGCGGGATGCATCTGTGCCGACAGGCTTCCTTGCGGCGTAATTCGTAACGCCTCACGCTCTAGCCCGCGTCCTATCTGAGTCAGTGCATCAGGATTTGCGGAAATCTGCTGCAACCTTTGTGAAAAATCCATCAAGGCCATTCTCAATCAATAACTTTACAAGTGAGGTAGAGTAATCATAATTTATGGCGATTGCCATGATTATTCCTGCGAAACTGTTTTACAGCTCAGAAACAATAATGCCAATTGAAACCAATTTTCCACCTAACCAATGAATGGAAAAAGCCGGCACATATCGTACCGGCCAAAGTATAAATACAGCCCCCAAATGGTTACATTTGTGGTTGTAACGCCTTCACCGGAATACCGAGGCTTTCAAATTGCGGTGTCAGCGATTTCGCATCACCGACCACAATGATCTGATAGTCATCCGGATTAAACCATGCCGCCGCCAACTCATTCAACCGCTCTTTAGTTATGGTTGCAACGATATCATTACGGGTCTCCACGAAGTTTTCCGGCAGAGAGTAGGTCAGGATCTGCCCCAGCAACTGAGCTTTCTTGCCCGGGGTTTCATAGTTAAGGGCATCCTTCTGACCTACCGCCAGGCGCATAAAGGCCACTTCGTCATCGGTCACACCTGCCGTGCTCATTTTCTCCAGCTCGGCAAGGAATTCCTTGAGTGAAGCCAAACTCGCGTCAGCACGTACCTGGGCATAGTAAACCGATAGACCGACCTCTTTGCCGCCACTTTGATAGCCGCCCGCACCGTAGGTATAACCCTTATCTTCACGCAGATTGAGGTTAATCCGGCTGTTGAAGTTACCGGCCAGGTTAAAGTTGGCCAGCTGAGTTTCGAACAACTCGCCCGTGGCATCATAAGGCAGCCCTTGACGCACTAGGCGGATCACCGTCTGGGGCGCTCCCGGCTTGTCCACCATCCACAGGGTCTGCTTAGATAAATCCGGCAGGGCCTGGGCGGTATATACCGGCTTTGGCGCCCCCTGCCAATTGGCAAGGAAGTCTAACTGCGGCGTTAGCTCCTCAGAGGTTGTATCGCCAACCACGACAACATCAGTGCCGTTTGGCGTGTAGTAACGCTGGTAGAATGCCTTCACATCGTCGAGGGTAATCGCTTCGATTGAGGCTTTCGTTCCTTCCGGTGGCAAGCTAAAGCTAGTCCCCTGATACAGGACTTCGCGTGTTGCCTGACCAGCTAACCAAGCCGGACGTTGGTGTTCATAAATAATCCCTTCCAACGCCTGCTGCTTAACTCGATCGAAATCGCCTTGCTTGAATGCCGGATGAAATAATCGTTCCTCCAGAACGGCCAATGTCTGCGGTAAATTCTTCTCCAGCGAGGTTACTGAAACCACGGTACCGTATAGCCCTGCACTGAAGCCAACGGTACTGCCCAGCATATCCAGACGGGAGGATAGCTCTTCAGCTGTCGATTTCTCCGTAGCTTCCAGCATCATTGTCGCCGTCAGTTTTGCCAGGCCAGTTTTCCCGGCGGGCTCGAAGCGACGACCTGCCGGGATCACCATCTGGATCTCGACCGTCGGTGTTTCGCGGTATTTGGTGCCGAGTACCTTGATACCGTTAGCCAGTTCAAACTGATATAGCTCGGGCATCACCGCCTCGACTGGTGACGACGGCTGCGGCATGACAGAGCGATCGAAGTCATCCACCGCTTCCCTTAGCAGTAGCTGTTCGTCAGCAACCTTCTGGTGCTCGGGAATGATCCGCGCCGGCGGGGTAAAGTTAGGTTTCGCAGCCTGCAATGCGGTATTACCTTTCGGTACCACACTCAAAGTAACACTCGGGTTACCATTGATATAGCGCATATACGCCTGCTCCATGCTGGCCGTGGTAACGACACGCAAGTTTCCTAACTCTTCTTTCAGGTAGTTAGGATTATTAAAGAAAGTTTCATAGGCCGCCAGCTGCGAGACCTTGCCGCTGACGCTCTGCAAGCCAAAAATCGCATTCGCTTCGACCATGCCTTTCAGCTCATTCAGCTCCTTGGTATTGACACCGCGCTGCTCCAGGCCATCAAGGATCGTCGTTACCTTGCCGCGCAGATCTTTGAGATTCCCTTTGTCGCCGCTCTGACCAATCGCGTAAACATACATGGTACAGGCCAGCTCGGCGCAATCATGAAAGGCACCGGCATCGACCACATCACCGGTTTTAACCAGGTTCTGATACATCAGGCTGTTCTTGCCGCCGCCAATCACCCGCGCCAGCATATCCAGCGAGGCTTCATCTTCTGCTCCGTTATAGGAGGTCGGCCATGCCATGAGCAGCATTGGTTGCTGGATTTTATCTTCCAGGGTCAGGTAACGGTCAGCATCCAGTGTCACCGGTTTTTTCGCCGCCTTTTCGACTTCCGGCCCACGGGGGATAGAGCCAAAGTATTTGTTCACCCATGCCAGCGTTTGCTCAACATCGATATCACCACCAATGGTCAGGGTGGCGTTGTTCGGCCCGTACCAGCGAAGGAAGAATGCTTTCAAGTCATTAACGTCAACGCGGTCAAGATCCTCCACATAACCTATTGTCTGCCAGGAATATGGGTGCGTGCGAGGGAAAAGAGCCTCACCCATGCGCTCATAAACTAAGCCATACGGGCGGTTCTCATAACGCTGAGCGCGCTCGTTTTTCACGGTAGAACGCTGGATCTCGAACTTACGCTGTGACACGGCCCCGAGTAAAAAGCCCATGCGATCAGATTCCAGCCACAGCATTTTTTCAAGCTGGTTGGCAGGTACCGTTTCAAAATAATTGGTCCGGTCACGGTTGGTGGTTCCATTGAGGGTACCACCCGCCTCGGTGATCAAACGGAAGTGCTCCTGATCACCGACGTTCTCCGAGCCCTGAAACATCATATGCTCGAAGAAATGCGCGAATCCGGATTTCCCCAGCTCCTCACGGGCCGAGCCGACGTGGTAGGTCATATCGACATGAACCAGGGGATCGGAGTCGTCCTCATGAAGCAATACTGTCAGGCCATTGGCCAGAGTGTATTTTGTGTACGGAATAACAGGCTCACCTTGACCGCCTGTCACCTGTTCGATGAAGGTCACCCCTTCAGGTAACTCAGGAACCGCCTCTTTCTCTATCTTCTGGGCACTACACCCGGCGAGAGAAAACAGCGCAACACCTAGAATCCACTTTTGCACGTAAGCATTCCTTATAAAAGACCTTGGACGATCAGAGCCAGTACGGTGTATCGCGCAGCCTTACCAATCATCACAATCAGAAAACTGAGCCAATGGCGCATACGCAACCAGCCTGCCGCCAAACATAACGGGTCACCTATAATCGGTAACCAGCTAAAAAACAATGACCAATAGCCATATTTTTTCAGCCATTGCAGAGCTTTATGACCATGTTTTTCATCAGAAGTTTTATCTGGCAGTAATCTACCCAACCAATAATTGGTCATCCCTCCCAGGGTGTTGCCCAGTGTGGCAACCAAAACAACCAGCCAAACAACATTATCCCCTAATTTGAGGGTTGCGATAAGGTTGGCTTCTGAGCCACCCGGCAATAACGTAGCACTCAGAAACCCGGTGGTGAACAACACCCACAGTGCCGACTCACCATTAAATAACTCTAGCATCGAAACAACTTATTAATAATTATGTAGATTGCACTTTGGCGCCTTATAACACGGCAAAGAGAACCTGCGGGCAGCCTAGTGGCTGCCGCCTATCGACAAAACAACCTTTCCTCGGGTCCGCCCTGATTCAATTTTCTGGTGTGCCTTTTCTCCGTCTGACAAGGCATACCGGGCGGCGACGTGTAACTGCAACGTGCCAGCCTGCAGCATCGCCATCATTGCATTGTTCTGCTCGACAGACGGCGATACCAACATCCCCTCGGCCAGCAACCCACGCTGTCGAGCCTGCTCACATACAGCCTCAGCCGTGATAGTCGGAATCGTCACTACCCGCCCTCCGGGCTTAACACAATTAAGGGCAGCGATACCGACATCTCCCCCCATAAGATCGATCAGTGCATCGATCTGACCTATTTGCTCAGCCAGTGGCCCCTGGCGATAATCAACGGCCGTCGCGCCCAAACTGGCAACAAATGCCACGTTGGCGGACGAGCAGGTCGCAGCCACCTTAGCGCCTTTGGCTACCGCCAACTGGACAGCAATATGGCCAACCCCACCGGCACCAGCGAGGATCAACACCCGCTCGCCAGCGGATATTTGCGCTTTTTCCAAGGCCTGCCAGGCCGTCTGTCCGGCCAAAGGTAGCGCCGCCGCCTCGACCAATGACACGCTCTCGCTCACGAGGCTAAGCGCATCTGCTTCTGCCACCACATACTCGCTATAGCCACCACCCAGCAGCGGAAAGCCGATAAAGCCCGACACCGTGTCTCCAACGCTCAAGTTCGTCACTCCAGAGCCCAGTTCCGCCACGACGCCGGCAATGTCATAGCCCGGAACCCAAGGGAGCTTATCCTTGTTCTGCTGCGCTGCCCACCCCAGTCCGGCACGGGTTTTGGCATCAATCGGGTTCACTCCTGCGTAGGCCACCTTGATCAGTACCTGACTGGCTGTTGGTTGCGGCACCTCTGCAGATTGCATCGCCAGTACCGATGGTTCACCAAACCGGGTAATGGCGAGTTGCTGACACTGTTTCATTCCCTCTTCCTTATATTTGGTTCACGTTCTGATTTCCATCTTACCTGACTGGCGCCATAAAAAAACGGGCAGCGCATTGCTACCCGTTTCAATTTGTTTCAAGCCAATGATGTCAGGCTAACGATATCCTAGGCTACTGGCCGTACCGGCAGCCAAACTCGCGCTATCCGACCAAGGCTAGCAGAATACCAGCAGCAACCGCCGAGCCCAGTACGCCGGCCACGTTAGGCCCCATTGCATGCATCAGCAGGAAGTTATGCGGATTGGCATCGAGACCCACCTTGTTCACCACTCGAGCAGCCATTGGAACCGCCGAGACACCAGCCGCACCAATCAGCGGGTTAATGTCTTCCTTGCTGTAGCGGTTAAGTAATTTCGCCATCAGGACGCCGCCGCCGGTACCGACACTGAATGCCACGGCACCCAATAGCAGAATACCGAGCGTTTCAAACTGCAGGAACTTATCCGCTTCCAGCTTGGAGCCGACACCAAGGCCAAGCATGATAGTCACAATATTGATCAGCTCATTCTGTACTGTATTCGACAGACGCTCCACCACCCCGGACTCACGCATCAGGTTACCCAGGCAGAACATACCGACTAGAGGCGTGGCCGATGGCAGGAACAGAATAGTCATCAACAATACGGCCAGCGGAAACAGAACCTTCTCCGCTTTGCTGACATGACGCAGTTGCTGCATCTCGATAACGCGCTCTTCCGGTGTTGTCAGCGCTTTCATGATCGGCGGCTGGATAATTGGTACCAGAGCCATATAGCTATAGGCCGCAACAGCAATCGCCCCCAACAGATCCGGTGACAACCGGCTGGCCAGGAAAATCGCCGTAGGTCCGTCGGCACCACCGATAATCGCAATCGACGACGCATCCGCCAAGGTAAATTCAATCCCCGGAACCAAGTTAAGCAGGATCGCTCCGAACAGGGTGAAGAAAATACCAAACTGAGCCGCAGCACCTAGCAGCAGGGTCTTCGGGTTGGCAATCAGCGCCCCAAAATCCGTCATCGCCCCCACGCCCATAAAGATCAACAGCGGGAAAACCCCAGTTTCAATCCCGACGTGGTAGATGTAATACAGCAAGCCCCCCGGCTCGGTAAACCCAGCATTGGGAATATTGGCCAGAATGGCACCAAAGCCCATCGGCAGCAGCAGCAAGGGCTCAAAGCCCTTGCGGATAGCGAGAAACAGAAGACCTGAACCCACCAGGATCATAGCCAACTGGCCGAACTCGAAATTAGCTATCCCAGTCTCGAGCCAAAGTTTTAATAAACCGTCCATGGTATCCTCTTATGCCAGGCTCAGGATCGGAGAGCCGACAGTCACTGAGTCACCTTCCTTGACGTGCAGATCCTGCACAATCCCACTGCGAGCCGCACGGACCTCGGTTTCCATCTTCATCGCTTCAAGCACAACCAGCACATCCCCTTCGGAAACGGCATTGCCTGGCTGGACATTGACTTTGAAAATATTACCGGCCAACGGTGCAGGCACCGCTTCAGCAGTGCTGGCGGCAGCAACGGGAGCTGCTGCTGGCACTGCAGCCGTCACCGATGATACTTCTCCGGCAGGGCCAACTTCGACATCATAAACCTGGCCGTTTACCTTCACACTATATGCTTCAACACCACCGGCAGTGACTGCTGGCGCCGCTTGTACAGCAGGCTCAGCCTCAGTACCTGGAGCAGGTTCAAATGCTTCAGGATTATTTCTGTTTTTCAGGAAGTTAAGACCTACCTGAGGGAACAAGGCATAAGTCAACACATCATCAACCTGCTCATCCGCTAGTTTGATACTGTCCGCCTTGGCTTTTGCCACAAGTTCGTCAGTCAGGCTGCCCAGTTCGTCTTCAATTCGGTCGGCAGGACGGCAAGTTACCGGCTCGGCACCTTCTAGCACCCTCGCCTGCAGATCGGCATTGACTGGTGCCGGCGCCTGACCATATTCGCCCTTAAGAACACCAGCCGTTTCTTTGCTAATACTCTTGTAACGCTCACCCGTAAGCACGTTCAATACTGCCTGCGTGCCGACAATCTGCGAAGTTGGCGTAACCAGCGGAATAAAACCTAGGTCTTCACGAACGCGTGGGATCTCTTCCAGCACTTCATCAAAACGATCCGCCGCTCCCTGCTCTTTTAGCTGACTTTCCATATTAGTCAGCATCCCACCCGGAACCTGAGCCAGCAGAATGCGGGCATCGACACCTTTCAGGCTGCCTTCGAACTTGGCATATTTTTTACGGACATCACGGAAGTAACTGGCAATGGGTTCGATCTGCTGCAGGTCGAGGTTGGTATCGCGCTCGGTACCTTCCAGCATCGCAATCACGGTTTCTGTAGGGGTATGGCCATAGGTCTGACTCATTGAGGAAATCGCAGTATCCAGGATATCCAAACCGGCTTCCACCGCCTTCACGGCAGTTGCTGTCGACAGACCGGTTGTTGCGTGACAATGCAGCGCCAATGGCACATCACACGACGCTTTAATGCGTTTGACCAGCTCTTCGGCTTCATATGGCTTAAGTAAGCCAGACATATCTTTAATACAGATAGAGTGACAACCGAGATCCTCAAGACGCTTGGCAAGATCGGTCCAGGTATCAAGGGTATGAACCGGACTCGTGGTATAGGAGATCGTCCCCTGGGCGTGGGCGCCGACATCTACTGTCGCCTTGACCGCTTTTTCAAAATTACGAACATCATTCATCGCATCGAAAATGCGGAAAACATCCATCCCGTTGGCATGGGCTCGCTCGACAAACTTCTCGACCACGTCATCGGCATAATGACGATAACCTAATAAATTCTGGCCACGCAGCAACATCTGCATCGGCGTTTTCGGCATAGCCTGCTTCAGTGCACGCAGGCGCTCCCATGGATCTTCACCCAGGAAACGGATACATGAGTCAAAAGTAGCGCCCCCCCAGGTTTCAAGAGACCAGTAACCTACGTTATCCAGCTGCTCAGCAATTGGCAGCATATCTTCGATACGTAGACGAGTAGCAAAAAGAGACTGATGGGCATCACGTAACACAACGTCAGTGATAGCTAAAGACTTGGACATGCTCACAAACTCCTTGTAATAAAAATCGTCCTGGAAACCACAATGTTAAGCATTACGCTGACGATATTGGCTAACCGCCGCAGTAATGGCCGCCACGACATCGGGCTGTACACCATTGTGATTTGAAGCAACTGTTGTAGCGGGTTGCGCCTTGAGCTCCGGAGTTGCTTCCTTCGAAGCCACTTTCGCCAACAGTTGGACTAAAAAGATCAGGGTGCTGAGAAACACAAATACCACCAACATGCCCGTAGCCATGATCGTCGCTGCTTCCCACAGCAAACTGCCTAAACCTGCCATTATTGCTTCCTTTCATATTGTGATTGGCGAGTTAAGAATTATCATAACAAGCAAAATTATGTCAAATTGATTAACAAGCGAGCCCTAAAAAGAGGAGTTTGAGGTTTTATTTTTCCACTTTGATACAAAAGTGTTAACCAATACTGCAATTTATCACAACTTGCTGAAAAATAACCACCCCAAAGGCTGTATTCACTCCATACCACCACGCTAATACGCGGATTTCTTTAGCCTAAATGGCAAGATCCTTACGCTTACGTTAACGTAATGTTGTATTTATCTTTTATATATATTCCAATAAAAATAATGACATATCAGTTAGTTAAAATTAATTTTCATCCTTCCCGCCAACTTCCACCAAACATATGGTTATTTCTTATAAATAGATGCAGTTAACAAAAGAAAATGGCGATAAGTTCCAGAAAGATTTCAATTGACCCATATATACCCAAACGACTCCCATACATACAGTGTGATGAACGGCAGGCATACAGTGTGATGAACGGCAGGGAAGAGGAGCCAAAGATGCGAAGAAAAGGAGTGATGTGCCTATCGGGACATGATGGGCTTGAACTACTCGACAGATCGAAACCGGCGTAAACCAACCTCGACAGCACGACAGCTGAAAGTCAAAGTATGAAAGAGGAAGTGTTGAGGCATAAAAAAAGCCCAGCCGAAGCTGAGCTTTTGAAAAATGGCGCGCTCGGGAGGATTCGAACCTCCGACCGCCTGGTTCGTAGCCAGGTACTCTATCCAGCTGAGCTACGAGCGCGCAGATGTTTCTTTTTGCTACAGTGACGAATCACTGCCAATCAATAATGGCGCGTCCGGGAGGATTCGAACCTCCGACCGCCTGGTTCGTAGCCAGGTACTCTATCCAGCTGAGCTACGGACGCGCAGGCTTCTTTCAAAAGAAAGAGTCGTGTCAGACCACATCGGATAACCGTTTAATCAAACACTTTAAATAATGGCGCGCTCGGGAGGATTCGAACCTCCGACCGCCTGGTTCGTAGCCAGGTACTCTATCCAGCTGAGCTACGAGCGCGCAGATGTTTCTTTTTGCTACAGTGACGAATCACTGCTAATCAATAATGGCGCGTCCGGGAGGATTCGAACCTCCGACCGCCTGGTTCGTAGCCAGGTACTCTATCCAGCTGAGCTACGGACGCGCAGGCTTCTTTCAAAAGAAAGAATCGTGTCAGACCTCGTCGGCTAGCCGCTTAATCAAACACTTTAAATAATGGCGCGCTCGGGAGGATTCGAACCTCCGACCGCCTGGTTCGTAGCCAGGTACTCTATCCAGCTGAGCTACGAGCGCGCAGAATTTTTTTCCAAAAAAAGCAAAAGCTCATATACCAATGTTCAATTGCGCTGAGCATTGGTTATATAAGTATCAATCCGTTGGTACTTAGCTTTCTGCCTTAAAAGAAATGGCGCGTCCGGGAGGATTCGAACCTCCGACCGCCTGGTTCGTAGCCAGGTACTCTATCCAGCTGAGCTACGGACGCGCAGGCTTCTTTCCGAAGAAAGAATATCACTTTAAATGCTGATGCAATTAAAGATTTTGAAGAATGGCGCGCTCGGGAGGATTCGAACCTCCGACCGCCTGGTTCGTAGCCAGGTACTCTATCCAGCTGAGCTACGAGCGCGCAGAATCTTGTTGTAAGGCAAAGCTGAACAAATGTCTGAAGCTATACCTTTAATAATATGGCGCGTCCGGGAGGATTCGAACCTCCGACCGCCTGGTTCGTAGCCAGGTACTCTATCCAGCTGAGCTACGGACGCGCAGGCTTCTTTCAAAAGAAAGAAAATTTGTCAGAATCTGAAATTGTAGCTGGAAGCATATTTCAGAGACAACAAAAGAATGGCGGTGAAGGAGGGATTCGAACCCTCGATACGGGATAAACCGTATACTCCCTTAGCAGGGGAGCGCCTTCAGCCTCTCGGCCACCTCACCACACAAATCAATGGCGCGCTCGGGAGGATTCGAACCTCCGACCGCCTGGTTCGTAGCCAGGTACTCTATCCAGCTGAGCTACGAGCGCACACTTAATTCGGTTTTACTGCACCGTATCGTAGTAACAATACCATGCATATCAATAATGGCGCGTCCGGGAGGATTCGAACCTCCGACCGCCTGGTTCGTAGCCAGGTACTCTATCCAGCTGAGCTACGGACGCGCAGGCTTCTTTCAAAAGAAAGAAAATTTGTCAGAATCTGAAATTGTAGCTGGAAGCATATTTCAGAGACAACAAAAGAATGGCGGTGAAGGAGGGATTCGAACCCTCGATACGGGATAAACCGTATACTCCCTTAGCAGGGGAGCGCCTTCAGCCTCTCGGCCACCTCACCACACAAATTAATGGCGCGCTCGGGAGGATTCGAACCTCCGACCGCCTGGTTCGTAGCCAGGTACTCTATCCAGCTGAGCTACGAGCGCACACTAATATTTTGTATCAACACCGCTAACTGACGCATAACAAACCGTCTAGTTAAGCCATGTTTAGATGTATGGCGCGCTCGGGAGGATTCGAACCTCCGACCGCCTGGTTCGTAGCCAGGTACTCTATCCAGCTGAGCTACGAGCGCGCAATGTATCTATCGTCGCAATTCCCTAAAAAGGAATGGCGGTGAAGGAGGGATTCGAACCCTCGATACGGGATAAACCGTATACTCCCTTAGCAGGGGAGCGCCTTCAGCCTCTCGGCCACCTCACCGTCTTGCGGGGGCTCATATTACTGCCAGCCAAAAATAAGTCAAACACTTTATCGTCAAAAAATGACATTCACAGTGCGGATGAACACTTAATAGCCAACAAGGCAATTTATCCGGCGTAAGCCCCGCACTATCTTACTTATTTTCAATATCATGGCGCAACGAGCAATTGCTTGGCAGGCACAAAAAAGGCCAGCAATCGCCGACCTTCTTCGAATTAGTAGTTACCAGAACCCTGAGAACCAGTTTCTTTTTCCGCTTGAATTCGCATGTAGATTTCTTCACGGTGAACAGATACTTCTTTTGGTGCGTTAACACCAATGCGAACCTGATTACCTTTAACGCCAAGTACAGTAACGGTAACTTCGTCACCAATCATTAGTGTTTCACCTACGCGACGTGTCAAAATTAGCATTCGTGTGCTCCTTGAGTAATCTCAGTTTATTAAGAGTTAAAGTTTATTATCCAACAATATTATTTATGCCCCCATTAATGAGAGCATAAATGGTCACTGCTCAAGAAACAGCGAGAAGTGGTCGATTATCCAGACTTTCTGGCTCAACCACAAACCTTTTGTGGACGACATCTACAGCTAATTGATGATCTTCCTCATTTATCAACAAAGAAAGGCAATGAGTAGATCGTTTATTCTGACGAACCAGGATGCCAACTTCTGCAAGCGCGGCACAAACATGATCAGCTTTGACCTGCACATTATCACCGACGACCGTCAGGGTTGAAACGGCTGCCACCTGGCGCATCTTATTATCCAGCACGAGGTTTAGCCGTGCCAAATCTTCATTTGCTGTAACTATTTGAGTTAAATCCGCATCAGCGGCGTTACACCAGCACTGCATCCCGAACAGGTTAAGCTGCTCCTGTAATTCAGAAACCGGCATATCGACATCAAGCAGTGTTTGCTGCTTCTTTAGTGCTATTCCCACTACACCTGCGACTGCTGAAGAATCGAAGCTAACCAGTGTTCCCTCTCCTTCCTCGAATGAAGAAAGCACCCTCAGCGGGACACCATGCTGTCGAGCATATTCAACTGACTGTAATTGTAGCACTTTCGCACCGTTTCGCGCCATTGATGTCATATCATCAAAATGAACAACATCAAGACGTCGGGCTTCCGGAACTAAACGTGGGTCGCATGTGTACACACCATCCACGTCGGTAAAGATCTGACACTCATCGGCGTTTAAAGCGCCTGCCAGTGCAACAGCCGTGGTATCCGAACCTCCGCGGCCTAGGGTTGTTATATCCCTATTATCAGTAATGCCTTGAAAACCAGCGACTATCACAATCTGGTCTTGCTCAAGCAATTGTTGAATATAGCTAGGATCAACGTCGGTAATTTTCGCATCGTTAAATTGGCTGTCGGTTTTTATCCCCGCCTGCCAACCGGTCAGCGATATCGCCGCGTGCCCCATTCTATTCAACATCATTGCGAGCAAAGCCATTGAGACTTGTTCACCCGCCGACATGAGAACGTCAAGTTCTCTCGCTGCAGGCACAGCATCTATCTGCTGTGCAAGGCCTAGGAGACGGTTAGTCTCACCAGACATGGCAGAAACAACTACGACAAGTTGTTTGCCTTTTTCTTTGGCTTCAATGATCCGCTCGGCTACAGCTTGAATTCGTTCAATCGAACCAACTGATGTACCACCAAACTTTTGCACTATCAGCGACTTACGCGCAATCTGCGTCACTTTACTTCACCTTCCTGGGGCTAATACCCCGTTACCTAACGTCTTGATAAAGAGCGCCTTACAGGCGCTCAGCGATCCATGCTTGTGCCGACTCCAGCGCAGCAGGAAGAGCACTTGCATCTGTACCACCTGCCTGTGCCATGTCCGGACGACCGCCACCTTTACCACCTACTTGCTGGGCAACCATATTAACAAGCTCACCGGCTTTTACTTTGCCGATCAGATCTTTGGTTACACCAGCGATTAAGCCAACTTTGTCGCCACTGACGTTGCCTAACACAACAATACCGCTGCCTAGCTGGTTCTTCAGTTCGTCAACCATGCCACGCAGTGCTTTGTTGTCAGCTCCGTCTAGCTTAGAGATCAGTACTTTAACGCCATTGATCTCCTGCGCCTGATTGATAAGGCCGGCACTTTCTTGCGCCGCTAGCTTATCTTTCAGTTGCTGAATTTCTTTTTCCAGCTGTTTGCTGTGAGCAACCAGTGCACTCACTTTGGTCGCTACTGATGCCGCGTCTGACTTCACCAAGCCAGCCGTTTCAGACAACAGTGCTTCTTGCGCGTGCAGCGCTTCAATTGCCGCTTCGCCTGTTACCGCTTCAATACGACGGATACCCGCAGCAATACCACCTTCAGAGATGATCTTGAACAAGCCGATATCGCCGGTATTCTTGGCGTGGATACCACCACAAAGTTCGGTCGAGTACTCGCCCATGCTCAGAACACGGACTTCGTCATCATATTTCTCGCCAAACAGAGCCATTGCGCCTTTCTGCTTCGCCGATTCAATATCCATGACGTTAGTATCGATGCTGTGGTTAATACGAATTTGTTCGTTCACCGCACGCTCGATTTCACGCAGCTGCTCCGGCTTAACGGCTTCTAGGTTAGAGAAGTCAAAACGCAGTGCGTCAGGCTTAACCAGCGAGCCCTTCTGCGTCACATGCTCACCAAGCAGGTTGCGTAGTGCCGCATGCAGCAGGTGTGTCGCCGAGTGGTTCAGGCTGATTGCTGCACGGCGCGGAGCATCAACTTGTGCCGTTAGCTTATCGCCAACTTGCAGCACTCCCTCTGCCATTGTGCCTTTATGGCCAATCGCAGCACCGAACTTCTGCGTATCGACAACATCGAACTTCGCACCTTCGGCAACCATCACACCTGCATCACCACACTGACCGCCTGATTCTGCGTAGAATGGTGTGTTATCAAGAACGATTAGTCCTTCTTCACCCGCAGCGATACTGTCTACAGCCTCGCCGTCACGGTAAATAGCAATAACGCTGGCCTGGCCTTCCGTTGCGGTGTAGCCACAGAACTCAGTCTCGGCATCCACTTTGATAGAGGCATTGTAGTCAACGCCGAATTGACCCGCTTCACGAGCACGCTGGCGCTGGGCTTCCATTGCGTCGTTGAAGCCTTCTTCATCGATAGTGAAACCGCGCTCACGAGCAACGTCGTTAGTCAGATCCGCCGGGAAACCGTAGGTATCATACAGTTTGAATACCGTCTCGCCGTCAAGCTCTTTGCCGTCTAAGCTATCCAATGCCTCGTTCAAGATTGTCAAACCACGGTCAAGTGTACGGCCGAAGTTCTCTTCTTCGATTTTCAGTACCTTCTCAACCATTGCCTGTTGTTTCTTCAGCTCTTCACCGGCTGTGCCCATAATTTCAGCCAAAGGACCCACTAGCTTGTAGAAGAAAGCACCGTTTGCGCCCAGCTTGTTACCGTGACGTACGGCGCGACGAATAATACGGCGAAGTACATAACCACGGCTTTCGTTCGACGGCATAACACCATCGACGATCAGGAACGCACATGAACGGATGTGGTCCGCCACAACGCGTAGTGACTGGTTTGACAGGTCATCGTAACCAATGATTTCTGCAGACTTCTTGATTAGCGTCTGGAAAATGTCAATTTCGTAGTTAGAGTGAACGCCCTGCATAATCGCAGCAATACGCTCAATACCCATACCGGTATCAACAGATGGTTTCGGCAATGGCTCCATCGTACCGTCAGCCTGACGGTTGAACTGCATGAATACGTTGTTCCAGATCTCGATGAAACGGTCACCATCTTCTTCTGGCGTACCTGGACGGCCACCCCAAATGTGCTCACCGTGATCATAGAAAATTTCAGTACAAGGACCACATGGACCGGTATCGCCCATCTGCCAGAAGTTATCTGACGCGTATGGTGCACCCTTGTTATCGCCGATGCGTACGATACGATCAGCCGGGATACCCATCTCTTTGTGCCAGATGTCGAATGCTTCGTCGTCTGTCTCGTAAATGGTTACCAACAGGCGATCCTGCGGCAGTTTCAGTACGTCAGTAAGGAACTCCCAAGCATACTTAATTGCGTCTTGCTTGAAGTAGTCACCGAAGCTGAAGTTACCCAGCATTTCAAAGAATGTGTGGTGACGTGCAGTAAAGCCAACGTTTTCAAGGTCGTTGTGCTTACCACCGGCACGTACACAGCGCTGAGCTGTTGTCGCTCGAGTGTAGTTGCGCTTTTCCAGACCTAAAAATGTATCTTTAAATTGGTTCATACCTGCGTTGGTAAACAACAGTGTTGGGTCGTTAGCAGGTACAAGAGAAGAGCTTTCTACGATCTGGTGACCTTTGCTCTCAAAAAACGCAAGAAACGCACGGCGAATCTCATCAGTGCTCATGTACATTGGCAAATCCTGAATAAATGCTTTTATAAAAACCGAAAAAATCGCACTTAAGCGATTATGAAACCCGTCATATGAAGGTTCCGGAAATACTCCGTGAAGCTTATCCAGACAGGTTTCATCGAACTAAAATAGATTCTTTGGCGGCTATTGTAAAACAACGGCAGGCGATACGGGAAATGTTATGTTAAAAATTAGCGTAAATTATATTTTCACGCTTTACTCTGACGGGCGGAATGAGGTTACGCGGCCAAGCCGATACTGACAGCTCAAGGGGACGATTAGGGCTGCTAATATTCGTCTTCGATATTCAGTGCAGATTTGATCTGGTCAAAGTCGAACCCACGGGATTGCATAAAGCGAAAGCGACGGGCTTTTTCTTTTGGGGTATCCATTTCACTCGCTCCAAACTTACGCTGCGCGACTTCACAGGCAAGTTCATACCAATCAATCTCACACTCATCCGCCGTTTGGCTGACAATCGCATGATGGATTCCCTTAATGTGCATTTCCTGCTCAATCCTGAGCCACCCCCACCCCTTGGCGATACCATTTTTCATGATCATTACCGCATAGCGGGCATCATCAAGCCAGTTATAGTCCTGGCAAAAAGCAATGGCCTCGCTAACATCCGGCTCACTGTATCCCCGCATGATTAACTTCTGTCGCAGCTCCTTCTCGGCATGGTCGCGGCGCGACAGGTAGCCAACCGCGGCTTGTTTGGCACTCAGCTTGGGTGCTTGCTTTCTCATTAGCCTTACCTCGATACGAAAAACGGGCCATGTACCAAGTACAGAGCCCGTTCTAATTATCTCGCTTCAGCAAAATTAAAGCGAGATAATGGTATGCTGATTAGCGTGTCGCTTAGAACGCCTGATCTTCCTCAGCATCAGCCATTTCAGCACTCTCTTCCTGTGCTGCTGGCGTTGTCAGCAGAAGGTCGCGCAATTTCTTCTCAAGCTCTTCTGCAATTTCAGGATGCTCACTCAGGTACTTACAAGCGTTTGCCTTGCCCTGGCCAATTTTGTCGCCCTGGTAGCTATACCAAGCGCCCGCCTTTTCAACCATTTTGTTTTTCACGCCCAGGTCAACCAACTCGCCTAGACGGTTGAAGCCCTGACCGTAAAGGATTTGGGTTTCAGCTTGCTTGAACGGTGCAGCAATCTTGTTCTTCACAACCTTAATGCGGGTCTCGTTACCGACGACCTCATCACCATCTTTGATGGCACCGGTGCGGCGGATATCAAGGCGAACAGAAGCGTAGAACTTCAGAGCATTACCACCAGTGGTGGTTTCAGGGTTACCAAACATCACACCGATCTTCATACGGATCTGGTTGATGAAGATGCACATACAGTTCGATGCTTTCAGGTTACCGGTGATCTTACGCATCGCCTGCGAAAGCATACGCGCCTGCAGACCCATGTGGCTATCACCCATCTCGCCTTCGATTTCGGCTTTAGGTGTCAGTGCTGCCACGGAGTCGACAACCAAAATATCAACAGCACCAGAGCGAGCCAGTGCATCAGCAATTTCAAGCGCCTGCTCACCAGTATCTGGCTGAGAAACCAGCAAGTTGTCAATATCAACACCCAGTTTTTGTGCGTAGATAGGGTCTAGAGCGTGCTCTGCATCGATGAATGCACAAGTCTTTCCTTGCTTTTGAGCTGCCGCGATAACTTCCAGCGTAAGCGTTGTTTTACCCGATGATTCTGGGCCATAGATCTCAACGATACGCCCCATTGGTAAACCACCGGCGCCAAGTGCGATATCAAGAGACAGGGAGCCCGTCGAAACGGTTTCGATATCCATGGTACGGTTATCGCCCAACTTCATGATGGAACCTTTACCGAACTGCTTTTCAATCTGGCCTAACGCTGCGGCAAGAGCCTTCTGTTTGTTGTCGTCCATTCGACTCTCCAACGGATGCTTTAATTAAGTACTGATAATGATGATTAGTATACTGTCTATTCATACAGTGTCTAGCACTGGATGAAATTTTTTTTTGCTCAGCGGCGAGCCGCAACATGGTGGTATTTATCCTCAGCCCAGTTGCTGCATGCGCTGCAACATACCAGATAAAGATTTTTCAACAGCTTGCTGTCTGACGGCATTGCGATCCCCGTCAAATAAACAGGTTTCGATTTCCATCCAGCCGGTCTTGTCCGCCCAGGCAAAGCAGACCGTACCAACCGGCTTCACCTCTGTACCACCACCTGGGCCGGCAATACCGCTAATCGCCACGCTAATGGTTGCCGCCGAGTGGCTTAATGCGCCGGATGCCATCTCCCGAACAACCTGCTCGCTCACGGCACCATGGCTGTCCAGCGTTGCCGCCGCCACCCCCAGCATCTGCTGCTTGGCTTCATTGCTATAGGTTACGAACGCCCGGTCAAACCACCCCGAGCTCCCGGCAATATCGGTGATCGCGCTAGAGACACCACCACCGGTACAAGACTCCGCCGTTGTCGCCACCCATCCATGTCGGTTTAATGCATCGCCGAGCTCTTGCGCCAGTTGCTGTATTATCGCCATTTCGCCTCCTTCATTCTGCATGCCAACCATACTCCGCAAACAGACTGTCAGCAACCGTATCCAACGGTATTGGCTCACGGAAAATAGTACCGAAAGATAGCAATTGCCACTTTGCCCCCCAGCCCGATTCACGTATCCTAAGCCCCCAGAAATTTACCCGGTACGTTTCAATCCCGGCACAAATCAAGCAGGCAATATCGTGACAGTGAAAGGTTTAGAAAAGCACACCCCCATGATGCAGCAGTTTTTGAGGATCAAGGCCGAAAACCCTGATGTCCTACTGTTTTATCGGATGGGCGACTTCTACGAACTATTTTTTGATGATGCTAAACAGGCTTCTCAGCTGCTGGATATTTCCTTGACCAAGCGCGGGTCTTCAAACGGCCAGCCGATCCCCATGGCAGGCGTGCCATACCATGCCGTTGAGGGCTACCTGGCCAAGTTGGTTCAGCAGGGCGTCTCGGTGGCCATCTGCGAGCAGATCGGCGATCCAGCCACCAGCAAAGGACCCGTTGAACGCCAGGTCGTTCGTATTGTGACCCCGGGTACGGTCAGTGACGAGGCACTGCTCAACGAGCGTCGTGACAACCTGATTGCCGCCATTTATCAAAACAGTAACGGGTTTGGCTATGCGACGCTGGATATTACTTCCGGCCGCTTTATGCTCACCGAACCTGAAACCGAAGAAGCCATGCAGGCAGAATTGCAACGTACCAGCCCGGCTGAATTGCTGTACCCGGAAGACTTTGCCCTGCCTGGACTATTACAGTCATTAAGCGGCACCCGCCGCCGCCCGGTATGGGAGTTTGACCTAGACACCGCCCGCCAGCAGCTGACAATGCAATTCGGCACCCGAGACCTGGTTGGTTTTGGCGTCGAGAACGCAGAGCGCGGCCTGTGTGCCGCGGGCTGTCTGCTGCAATATGTTAAAGACACCCAGCGTACCGCCTTGCCCCATATCCGAGCGATCACCCAGGACAACAAAGATCATGCCGTTATCCTGGACGCGGCAACCCGACGTAACCTAGAGCTGACCCAGAACCTGGCCGGCGGCTTTGACAATACCCTGGCATCGGTACTGGACCATACGGCGACACCTATGGGTAGCCGCCTGCTAAAACGCTGGCTGCACCAGCCTATCCGCGATCCACAACAGCTCAACCACCGTCTTGACGCCATTGCTGCATTCAAGGATACCGGTCTGTTTACCGATGTCGCTGGTGTGCTCCGCCATATGGGCGATCTGGAACGCATCTTGGCCCGCTTGGCCCTGCGTTCGGCCCGCCCGCGCGACCTCGCCCGTATGCGTACTGCGCTGCAGCACCTGCCGGAAGTGGCAGAGCTGCTGGCCGAGGTCGAACAGCCCCGCATCGGAGAGCTGGCACAGTATGCCGCTCCGATGGATGAACTTTGCGAACTACTTGAACGTGCCATTATCGAAAACCCGCCCGTAGTGATCCGCGATGGCGGCGTTCTGGCACCGGGGTATAACGCCGAGCTGGATGAATGGCGGGACTTGGCAGACGGCGCATCGAAATACCTCGATGAACTCGAAGCCCGTGAACGCGAACACCACGATATCGATAGCCTGAAAGTCGGCTTCAACCAGGTCCATGGTTTCTTCATTCAGGTCAGCCGTGGCCAGAGTCATTTAGTTCCTAGCCACTATGTACGTCGACAGACTCTGAAGAATGCCGAGCGCTATATCATTCCGGAACTAAAAGAACACGAAGACAAGGTACTGAACTCCAAGTCAAAGGCACTCGGACTAGAGAAAAAGCTATGGGAAGAGCTGTTTGATAAACTACTTCCTCACCTCGAACAACTGCAGAATGCGGCCAGCGCGCTATCGGAGCTGGACGTACTGGCCAACCTGGCAGAACGCGCCGATACGCTGAACTACTGCCGCCCCGAGCTAACTAGCGAAACTGGCATTGAAATTAGTGCTGGTCGTCATCCCGTTGTCGAGCAGGTACTGAGTGAGCCGTTTATCGCCAACCCAATTGCCCTGCACAACGATCGCCGGATGCTGATCATTACCGGTCCGAATATGGGGGGTAAATCGACATATATGCGTCAAACGGCACTGATCGCCCTGATGGCTCATGTCGGCTCGTTTGTTCCGGCTGAGTCGGTCAAGATCGGCCCGCTGGATCGCATCTTTACCCGTATTGGTGCATCGGATGATCTGGCCTCTGGTCGCTCGACCTTCATGGTTGAAATGACCGAAACGGCCAATATCTTGCACAATGCCACCCAGAACAGTCTCGTCCTGATGGATGAAATCGGCCGTGGTACCAGTACCTATGACGGCCTGTCCCTCGCCTGGGCGAGTGCCGAGTGGCTGGCTGAAAAAATTGCCGCCATGACGCTGTTCGCAACCCATTACTTTGAGCTGACCGAGCTCCCGTCAATGATGGAAGGACTTGCCAATGTTCACCTCGATGCGGTCGAACACGGTGACGAAATCGCCTTCATGCATGCGGTGCAGGAAGGGGCTGCCAGTAAGTCGTATGGTTTGGCTGTTGCGAGCTTGGCAGGGGTGCCCAAATCGGTGATCAAGCGTGCAAAAATCAAGCTGCAGCAGCTAGAAACCAGCGGCCACCAGCAGGCGGTGAAATCACCGTCTTCGGCACCAAAGGAAGAGCACCAGCTTACCCTGCTACCAGAGCCAAGCGAAGTGGAAGAAGCGTTGGCAACCCTGAATCCTGACGAGCTGACGCCGCGACAGGCCCTTGATGAGCTGTACCGATTAAAGGCTCTTCTCTAAACAAGGGCTGTATAAATTGGAAAAACAAAAAGGACGCATTTTGCGTCCTTTTTTATACCTGACTTACGATATTTAACCGTTTACTTATCACTTATCACTTAAAGTTCCTGAGTAAACAGCGACTCGATATTTAAGCCCTGGTGAGTCAGCATGTCACGTAAACGACGCAATCCTTCAACCTGAATTTGGCGTACTCTCTCACGAGTCAGACCAATCTCACGCCCAACATCTTCAAGCGTCGAGGCTTCATAGCCTAGCAGGCCGAAGCGACGGGCCAACACCTCACGTTGCTTGGGGTTCAGCTCCTGCAGCCAAGTTACGATCGAGGTTTTAATGTCATCATCCTGAGTCGATGTCTCCGGGCCCCCGCTTTTCTCATCGGGAATAATATCCAACAGAGCTTTTTCCGAGTCACCGCCAATCGGATTATCCACCGATCCTACTCGCTCATTCAGGCGTAGCATACGATTGACATCATCAACAGATTTATCAAGCTTCAGGGCAATGTCTTCAGCCGTCGGCTCATGATCCAACTTCTGCGCCAACTCTCGGGCAGTTCGTAGGTAGACATTCAACTCTTTGACAACATGGATCGGCAGGCGGATGGTACGGGTTTGGTTCATGATAGCCCGTTCAATAGTCTGACGGATCCACCAAGTTGCGTATGTGGAAAAACGGAAACCACGTTCAGGGTCAAACTTTTCAACCGCACGGATCAGGCCGAGGTTACCTTCTTCGACCAAATCTAACAGCGCGAGGCCTCGGTTACTGTAGCGGCGGGAAATCTTGACGACTAGACGCAGATTACTTTCGATCATTCGCTTACGGGCAACTTCATCTCCTCGTAGAGCTCGTCGGGCATAAAGGACTTCTTCTTCGGCAGTGAGTAACGGAGAAAATCCAATCTCACCGAGGTAAAGCTGGGTCGCATCCAGTGCTTTTTGCGTTGTTCCGTATTGCGAGATATCAACGTCTTCTGTGGTAGTTTCGGTGGCTGTGGCTTTTGTCTCGATCTCTGCTGAATCTAAATCCATCTCTTCATCAAAATCAAAACTTTCGATATTTGTAGCAGTATTGCTTCTACTCATAGCGCCTCCCAGATGGCGAGTTAGCAAGACATTACAACTTTACTATGCCATGTTATCTACTTTGGCAAATACCTTAACGGGTTAACCGACTTGCCTTTGTAACGGATCTCAAAATGTAGGCGGACACTGTTGGTACCGGAGCTTCCCATTGAAGCAATCTTCTGCCCCGCTTTTACCGTCTGTTTCTCTTTGACCAACACATTATCATTGTGGGCATAGGCGCTGAGGTAGTCATCACTATGCTTAATGATTACAAGGTTGCCATAGCCACGTAATGCATTCCCCGCGTAAACAACGATCCCACCGGCTGAAGCCTGAACGGCCTGCCCTCTTTTTCCGGCGATATCAATACCTTTGTTACCGTTTTCAGCACTGGAGAAATTAGCAATCACCCGACCTTTTGTTGGCCATGTCCAACTGGCTACCTTATTGTTAGTCTTATCCGCCCTTTTTGTAACAACTTTGTTACTTTTTGAATTTTGAGAGTACTCTTTTGTGCGAGCAGGATCAACATCTTTATTGGTTGTTTTTTGTTCAACCGGCTTGGATTTTACTACAGGTTTTGGCTTCGGCTTCGGCTTCGGTTTTGGCGCCGGTGACTTACTTGCTGTTTTTACTGGGGGTTTAACAACAGCCACCGTGCCGGCCTTGCCATATTCAGGAGCAACATACTTCGGTTTCCAGAGCTGCAATTTCTGCCCGGGATAGATCGTATAAGGATGGGAAAGTTTATTGGAGGCGATGATATCTTTGACTTCACGTCCCGTAATATATGAAATGAAATACAAGGTATCCCCTTTATTCACCTCATAGTAGCTACCGCGGAAACTCCCTCTCTCCAGGCTGCCATAGTCTTTACCAATGCTGGCAACCGGGGCTGGGTTGTGGTTACTACAGGCAGACAACAGCAGGCAGACTACTGCCACTGTTGTCGTTCGCCAGTTCGCTTGCTTCACCACCTCGTTCATCAGGATCTACGCCAACTCTCCTGCAACCAAGGGGACAAAACGGACCGCTTCAATATCCTTAGAGAGATATTGATCACCCTGTCTCACTATCTGTTTCAGCACCTGGAACTCATCACCAACCGGAATGATCAAACGACCACCGTCAGCGAGCTGCGCCAGCAGTTCTAGCGGGATGATATCTGCCGCGGCCGTGACAATAATGGCATCAAATGGGCCTTTGCTTGCCCAGCCCTGCCAGCCATCACCGTGCTTGGTGGAAATATTATGCAGATCAAGCTGCTTGAAGCGACGCTTTGCCTGCCACTGCAACGCCTTAATCCGTTCGACAGAAAAGACATGATCAACCAGGTGCGCCAAGATGGCGGTCTGGTAACCGGAGCCCGTTCCAATCTCCAGCACCCGTGAGTGAGGCTTCAGATCAAGTAGCTCGGTCATTTCGGCCACGATGTAAGGCTGCGAAATCGTCTGACCACAGCCAATCGGCAACGCATTATTTTCGTAGGCTTTGTGGGATAAAGCCTCGTCAATGAACAGCTCTCTAGGAACAGCTGCCATCGCCTGCAAGACTTTATCGTTACGGATGCCCAGCTGATGCAAGTATGTCAGCAGGCTACGCCGTTCTTCCGCATAGTGCATCCTTAATCGGTCTCCACTTGTTTTATCCATTGTTCAATGCCGCTTATCGCATCATGCGCTGTCAAATCAACCTGTAGCGGCGTGATCGACACATGGTTATGCTCAATAGCATAAAAGTCAGTACCCGGTCCTGCATCCTGGCAAGCACCTGGGGGGCCCAACCAGTATATTGCCTTACCGCGGGGATCAATGGCCTTTTCCATTTTCTCAGCCCGGTGGCGAGCACCTAGCCGGGTCACCTGCCAGTCGCCCAGCTGCGAATACGGGACGTCAGGCACATTGACATTGATGATTTTATTGGTTGGCAAAGGCTGCTCCGCCAGTTTGCCGACAATCTCTTTGATAACCTGGGCGGCAGTATCAAAATGGGTCGAACCAACAAGGGAAACCGCAATAGCGGGTACACCAAGAAAATGCCCTTCCGTCGCAGCAGCAACGGTGCCTGAATAAAGGACATCATCCCCAAGATTTGCGCCGTGATTGATACCGGCAACGACAATATCCGGGCGATAGTCCAGCCATTCGTTCAATGCAAAGTGGACACAGTCCGTCGGCGTTCCCTCCACCGAAATCCGGCGATGGCCTTCTTCGCGAATACGCAGAGGATTATCTAAGCTGAGAGAGTTTGATGCACCGGAACGGTTACGGTCCGGTGCCACTACTGTCACTTCACCCAGCTCATTTAGCGCAGCGGCAAGTGTATTGATCCCTTCGGCAAAAATACCGTCATCATTACTGATCAGAATTCGCATGTTCGCCATCCTCTAGCTCACGCTCAATCATTAGCTCACGTACCACCGCTGTCGCAAAGCACCCGGCCGGTAGGGCAAACGAAACTACAATGTCTTCACCCTCTTGCTGCCATTCCATCTGTTGTGGCTTAAGCAGCAACAAACGGCGCTCATGGCGCATACGGTTATCGCGGATTAGCTTCAGCAGCAGCGGTTCCTGCTCAACAATACTCATCTCAAACGCCTCAGCGTCTGCGGCTGTTGGCAGGGCATTATCCCCCATCATTGGCGCAGTAATGGCCATTGTGCCATTGTCGATGGCAGCCTGCAGATCCGCAGAGGCGGACTCAGCAATTACACCGCGATCATCACCCTCTTGCAGCAGGCTGTCACCGGCAAGCAAAGTGTGCACCTTTTCCTGCTCGATTCGGTTTGATAGCACCATATTAAACAGCCAGGAGCGTGCGGCAGAAAGATAGAAGCTACGCTTGCTTTTGTCGCGAACCCGAAATTCGTCATTACCCCAGCTACGCGCTTTCACCACATTATTACCACCATGGCCAAAACGCTGCTCACCAAAGTAATTTGGCACGCCCTTCAGGGCCACTTGCTCTAGGCGGGCAATAACATCTTGCGGCTTATCCAATTCCGTCAAGCGTAACTGGAACCAATTGCCAATTAAATCACCAGGGCGTAACTTTTTGTCATGACGAGCAGTTTCCAGCACCTCAATACCTGGATGCTCAGCAACGAACTGGGTCAGATCCGGATCGGTTTTGCCTGGCAAATGAACACTTAACCATTGTTCGGTGACAGCATGGCGATCTTTCAGGCCAGCCCAGCTCACATCACGAGATTTAACCCCGCACGCTTTTGCTAGTTCATTGACCACATATTTGGTGTTCTCACCCGTTTTACGGATTTTCACCATGAAGTGTTCACCAGCTCCGGCAAACTCAAAGCCTAAATTTTCTTTGACGATAAAATGTTCAGGCAGGACTTTGAGTCGCCCCTGGCAGCCAGGTTTTCCGTATAACCAGTTAAAATTGTCCATTACTTTAGACATATATACACCGTTTGTTGTCAGCGATAACTATCGCTGCGAAACTCGCGCAATAACCTCACAGGAGATCATCACAGCGAGCATGAATTACTTATTGTTTGTTGATCAAGACCACTGCTTCACAAGCAATGCCTTCCTTGCGACCAGTAAAGCCTAATCGCTCCGAGGTTGTGGCCTTCACATTAATATTCTCAACGTCCGTTTCCAGATCATCGGCAATCGCCTGACACATCGCGTCAATATGCGGCGCCATTTTCGGAGCCTGGGCGATGATGGTGACATCCAAGTTGCCAAGACGATAGCCCTTGGCCTTTACTTTACTATAGACATCACGCAGCAAAAAACGGCTATCGGCGCCTTCCCATTCAGCATCTGTATCGGGGAAATGGCGGCCAATATCACCGGCTCCGATAGCACCAAGCAGGGCATCACATACGGCATGCAAGGCAACATCGCCATCAGAGTGGGCAATCAACCCCTGCTCGTAGGGAATAGCCACACCACCGATAATTACCGGCCCTGCACCACCAAACTTGTGTACATCAAAACCGTGTCCAATTCGCATCATGGCTAATCCTTCATTAACTGTTGTAGATAAAAACCGGCCAGCGCCAGGTCTTCAGGTTGGGTGACTTTGAGGTTGTCAGCCCGTCCCTTTACTAATTGCGGCACATAGCCACAAAACTCAAGGGCAGACGCCTCGTCGGTGATCACCGCGCCTTGGTCAAGGGCATGGCGCAGCGAGTCGCGAAGTTGCTTCACTCTGAACATTTGCGGCGTCAAGGCATGCCAGAGATTGTCGCGATCCACCGTCTCACGGATCCCCTGCTTCTGGCCTTGAGGCAATACAAAACCCCGCTTCATGGTATCGCGCACCGGCGCTGCCAAAATCGCCCCACACTCGCTTTGAGTTGCCGCGGCAATTAGCCTCTCCAGATCAATGAGCTGCAAACAGGGGCGAGCGGCATCATGGACCAGTACCCAACTATCGTCATCATCAATCGCCGCCAGGCCGGCAAAAACGGAATCGGCACGCTCAGCACCACCATCGACAATCGTGATCCGCGGATCATGTGCTAATGGCAAGGCCGAAAAATAAGGATCGCACTTGCTGATCGCAATGATCACTCGCTCGATAGCGGGATGGCTGAACAACCGATCGATTGTATGTTCTAAAATTGTTTTGCCTGCAATTTGCAGGTACTGCTTCGGACGGTCTGCCGCCATTCGGCTACCGACACCGGCTGCCGGTACTACCGCGGTGATCTTATCGGTCATGGGTAAGGTATTTCATTCTGGGTTAAAGGAATACCACTCTCGTAAGAGGCAACTTCTGAATCAAGAAGCGCAGGTATGTATCGGTATTATTCACCGACGATACGAAAGAAGGTTTCTCCCGGTTTTATCATCCCGAGCTCGTTGCGTGCACGTTCTTCGACCGCTTCCTGTCCACGGTGAAGATCATGAATTTCGGCATACATTTGTTGGTTTCGCTGCACCAGCTCGGCGTTTGCCAACTGCTGAACGGCAACATTTTTCTTCGCCGCCAAGTAATCCATCATGCCATTTTTGCCCAGCCAGAAATCATATTGAAGCCAACATAACACAGCCAGCAGCAAGACAGTCAACAAACGCATGCAACTCCCCGTTCTTTATCGTAATTAATTCAAATTCCGGGCAATTTATCTAACTAAAAGCACTACTGGCAGTGCCAGCCAGACTAACACTTTTAGTTAATGAAATTGCAATTGGCTAATAATCCCATAAAGCGCAGGATGTGACTAGCGTCTGTACTTTATTCGGACATAAAAAAACCGCCTCAAGGAGAGGCGGTTAGATACGATCAGGTGACAATATCACCCACAGGTTAAGCTAATAATTAAGCTTGACCTTTTACTTCTTTAAGACCGTTGTAAGGTGCTTTCTCACCTAGCGCTTCTTCGATACGGATTAGCTGGTTGTACTTAGCAACACGGTCAGAACGGCTCATAGAACCAGTCTTGATCTGGCCAGCAGCAGTACCTACCGCTAGGTCAGCGATAGTTGCATCTTCAGTTTCACCAGAACGGTGAGAGATAACAGCCGTGTAACCAGCATCTTTAGCCATCTTGATTGCAGCTAGAGTTTCAGTTAGAGAACCGATCTGGTTGAACTTGATAAGGATAGAGTTAGCTACGCCTTTCTCGATACCTTCAGCAAGGATCTTAGTGTTAGTAACGAACAGGTCGTCACCTACTAGCTGAAGCTTGTCACCTAGAAGTTCAGTCTGGTGCTTGAAGCCAGCCCAGTCAGACTCGTCCAGGCCATCTTCGATAGAAACGATTGGGTACTGGTTAGCAAGGTCTTGTAGGTAGAAGTTAAACTCTTCAGAAGTGAAGATTTTGCCTTCGCCTTTCATGTTGTAGTTGCCAGCTTCTTTGTCGTAGAACTCAGATGCAGCACAGTCCATCGCTAGAGTAACGTCTTTACCTAGTACGTAACCTGCAGCTTCAACCGCTTCTTTGATTGCAGCTAGTGCAGCAGCGTTTGATTCTAGGTTAGGAGCGAAACCACCTTCATCACCAACAGCAGTGCTTAGGCCTTTAGCCTTAAGAACTTTAGCTAGGTTGTGGAATACTTCAGCACCGATGCGTAGACCTTCTTTCAGAGTCTTAGCGCCAACTGGCTGAATCATGAATTCCTGGATGTCAACGTTGTTATCAGCGTGCTCACCACCGTTGATGATGTTCATCATAGGTAGAGGCATAGAGAACTGACCAGCAGTACCGTTTAGCTCAGCGATGTGCTCGTATAGAGGCATGCCTTTAGCAGCTGCAGCTGCTTTAGCATTCGCTAGAGAAACAGCTAGGATAGCGTTAGCACCGAAGTTTGATTTGTTTTCAGTGCCGTCTAGGTCGATCATTACCTGATCGATAGCAGCTTGGTCTTTAGCGTCTTTACCAACTAGAGCTTCAGCGATAGCACCGTTCACAGCTTCAACAGCTTTAAGAACGCCTTTACCTAGGAAACGAGACTTGTCGCCGTCACGTAGCTCAAGAGCTTCACGAGAACCAGTTGATGCGCCAGATGGAGCAGCAGCCATACCTACGAAACCGCCTTCCAGGTGAACTTCAGCTTCAACAGTTGGGTTACCACGTGAATCGATGATTTCACGACCTAGAACTTTAACGATCTTAGACATTGTGTTTCCTCTTGCTTTATCTTCAATTTAAAAGCTAAAAAAATAGCTGCAGCCATAACCGCTACAGCTATCCGTAATCCTTACTTATTCAGCTCACCGCGTTGGTTTTCGCCAGCCGCTTTTACAAAGCCTTCGAACAATGGGTGACCATCACGAGGCGTTGAGGTGAACTCAGGGTGGAACTGAGCAGCCACAAACCATGGGTGGTTCGGGATCTCAATAATCTCCACCAGCTTCTTGTCTGCAGATAGACCAGAAATCTTCAGACCTGCTTTCTCTAGTTTAGGCAGCAGGTTGTTGTTAACTTCATAACGGTGACGGTGACGCTCATGGATAGTTGGGTTACCGTATAGTTCACGCGCTTTAGAACCTTCAGCCAAGTGACAAAGCTGAGAACCCAGACGCATTGTTCCGCCTAGATCTGATTTTTCTGTACGCTCTTCCACGTTACCTTCGCCATCAACCCACTCAGTGATTAGGCCAACAACAGGGTTCTTAGTATCAGCGTCAAACTCCGTTGAGTGCGCGCCTTCAAGACCAGCAACATTACGTGCAAATTCAATCAATGCCACTTGCATACCCAGGCAGATACCCAGGTAAGGGATTTTGTTTTCACGGGCGTATTGTGCAGTCAGGATCTTACCTTCCACACCACGGCCGCCGAAACCACCAGGTACCAGAATCGCATCAAGCCCCTGAAGTGCTTCTGCACCTTTAGACTCAACATCCTGGGAATCAACATACTTGATCTTCACAGACAGGCGGTTCTTAAGACCTGCGTGCTTCAATGCTTCGTTTACTGACTTGTAAGCATCTGGTAGTTCAATGTACTTACCAACCATACCGATAACAATTTCGGCAGTTGGGTTTGCTTCTTCGTAGATCACCTGTTCCCACTCAGATAGATCAGCTTCTGGTGCTGTAATACCAAAGCGCTGACATACCAGGTCGTCAAGACCTTGAGCCTTAATAAGCTGTGGGATTTTGTAGATAGAATCTACGTCTTTCATTGAGATAACTGCTTTTTCCTGTACGTTACAGAATAGCGCGATCTTCGCACGCTCGTTAGCAGGGATCATACGGTCAGAACGACATACTAGAATGTCAGGCTGAATACCGATAGAAAGTAGTTCTTTAACCGAGTGCTGGGTTGGCTTGGTCTTAACTTCGCCTGCAGCAGCTAGGTATGGAACTAGTGTTAGGTGCATAAACATTGCACGCTCACGGCCTAGTTCAACAGCAAGCTGACGGATTGCTTCCATGAATGGTAGTGATTCGATATCACCAACCGTACCGCCTACTTCGACGATTGCTACGTCGTGGCCTTCAGCACCAGCAATTACGCGCTCTTTAATCGCGTTAGTGATGTGAGGGATAACCTGAATTGTGGCACCAAGGTAATCACCGCGACGCTCTTTACGTAGTACGTCCGCATACACACGGCCGGCAGTAAAGTTATTGCGCTTAGTCATTTTGGTGCGGATGAAACGCTCATAGTGACCTAGGTCAAGGTCAGTCTCTGCACCGTCTTCCGTAACGAATACTTCACCGTGTTGAATAGGGCTCATTGTGCCTGGGTCAACGTTGATGTAAGGGTCTAGCTTCATCATGGTCACGTTAAGACCACGTGCTTCTAGAATAGCCGCTAGAGATGCAGCAGCAATACCTTTACCTAGTGAGGATACGACCCCGCCCGTAACAAAAATATAATTCGTTGTCATGTTTAACCTGGAAGATTGGTGTAGAGGATATAAAAAGTATCTGGACGGGAAATTAGTATACCAGACACACTTTATCGCCACAACGTGAAAACTATCACAGCATTGATCGTTTTTTTTTGTTTCAAATCAAATATACCCAACAGCATGACTATCATCGCACTCTTGGTGTCGATATCCCAACCAAACCGGTGGAGAACCCCGCGGGCTAACGCTCCTGCTGTTTTACCTTATCCCACTCCCTATCGAGCATTTCCAGGGAGCAATCGTCGAGGCGCTTTCCTTGTTCTAGCACACTTTTTTCAACTTCGCGAAACCGCCGCTCAAATTTTTTATTGGCACGCTGCAGGGCAGATTCCGGCTTCACGGTAAGGTGGCGGCTAAGGTTTACGACAGCAAACAACAAATCCCCAACTTCTTCTTCGATCTTATGCTGATCAGGTGACACTTGGATGACTTCATCCATCACTTCGTCAATTTCCTCCCTGACCTTTTCGACAACCGGCCCGACAGTATTCCAGTCAAAACCGTGCTTGGAGCAACGCTTTTGGATCTTGTCTGCTCGGATAAGCGCCGGCAACGCCTTAGGGATATTAGCCAAAATACTGGTGTCTTCGCTTTTGGCCTCGCGCTCTTTGGCTTTCTCTGCTTCCCAGTTGGCATTGATTGCCTCATCGTCTTCAAATTCGGTCTCGCCAAATACATGGGGGTGGCGACGAGTCAGCTTTTCATTAATCCCGGCAACCACATCATCAAAGTCAAATAATCCCTGCTCTTTGCCCAACTGGCTGTAGAAAATCACCTGGAACAGCAGATCCCCAAGCTCTTCCCGCACGTCATTCCAGTCCTGCTGCTCAATCGCATCTGCCACCTCATAGGCCTCTTCGATGGTATGCGGCACAATCGACGCAAAGTCCTGCTTGAGATCCCACGGACAGCCTTTTTGCGGATCCCGCAATGTCGCCATAATCTCAATAAGCTGTTCGATCGGTGTTTGCTGTTTATCGCTCATAGTTACTATTCTTTTTGTCTCTAACGTTAAAAAAACGGGTAGCACAATGCTACCCGCTTCTCCGATTATTAGGTTCTAGCAAGATACTAGTAGAGGCGCTTGGCCTCTGCCACATCCTTGACCTGCTCTATGCGTTTGACGACACGACTCAAGACTTCCAGATCGGTCAGTTCAAGATCGAAGTCCATGATTGACATCTGTTTCTTAAAGTCGATACGGCTCTTCATCCCGGCCACTTTAACTTTTTCATTGGCAAAGGTATTCGTTAGCTCCTTGATCAAGCCGTTACGTTCTGACGCCGTCACCCGAACCGTGATGTTGTAATTACCAACAAAACCACCGCCCCACACCGTATCAATGATCCGCTCCGGTGCATGATGACGCAGCTCTTCCAGCTGCTCACAATCACTACGATGAACAGAGATCCCCCGCCCCTGAGTCACAAAGCCCTGGATCTCGTCGCCCGGAATTGGCTGGCAGCAGCGTGCCAGGTGGGTCATAAGGTTATCAACCCCTTCCACCACCACGGCATCACGCTGCGGCTTCTTACTGGTTTCCGCCTTGATCCTTGCCTCGGCCAATTTTTCCAGCAGCTGCTGATCTTCTTCAGCGGCGGTCGGCTTGTTGACCAACGCATTGATATGGTTAATCACCTGGTTGATACGCAGATCGCCGCTTCCCACCCCGGCATACAGCTCCACAGCCGAGTTGACGTTGAAACGCTTAAGGGCGTAGGCTTCCGCATCTTTCAGGGTCGCACCAATCTTTGCCAGCTCGGTTTCGAGGATCTCACGTCCGGCAGCAATATTCTTGTCACGATCCTGCTTGCGGAACCAGGCGTGTACCTTGGCACGTGCCCGACTGGAAGTAACGAATCCCAGGTTTGGGTTTAGCCAGTCGCGTGATGGATTCGGCTCTTTCTGGGTAATGATCTCGACCTGCTCGCCCATTTGCAGGTGATAGGTAAAGGGCACGATGCGGCCTTCAACCTTGGCACCGATGCAGCGGTGCCCGACCTCGGAGTGAATGTGGTAAGCAAAGTCCAGCGGCGTCGCATTGAGCGGCAGATCAACCACATCGCCTTTTGGTGTAAAGGCATACACGCGGTCATCAAATACCTGGCTCCGTAACTCATCCAGCATTTCACCAGAGTCAGACATCTCCTCTTGCCATGCCAGAAGCTTACGCAACCAGTTAATCTTTTCGTCGTACGATGACTTCGCCCCGCCTGCCGATCCTTCCTTGTACTTCCAGTGCGCCGCCACCCCAAGCTCGGACTCTTCATGCATTTGCTTGGTACGGATCTGGATTTCGATGGTCTTGCCTTCCGGCCCCAGCACAACGGTATGGATAGATTGGTAGCCATTCGGTTTAGGGTTCGCCACATAGTCATCAAACTCTTTTGGCAGGTGACGATACTTAGTATGCACCACCCCCAGCGCGGCGTAACAATCTTGCAGCTGATCAGCAATAATACGGACCGCACGCACATCAAACAGCTCATCGAAGGCCAAACTTTTCTTCTGCATCTTGCGCCAGATGCTGTAGATATGCTTCGGTCGCCCCTGCACTTCCGCATTGATATTTGAGGCTTTCATTGATTCATCTAAGTCTGAGACGAAGTGATCAATATATTGCTCACGGTCAATACGCCGCTCAGATAACTGCTTAGCTATCTGTTTGTAGGTATCCGGCTGACGGTAACGAAAAGCGTAGTCTTCGATTTCCCATTTCAGCTGGCCGATCCCCAGACGGTTGGCCAACGGGGCATATATATTGGCACATTCTTTAGCGGCAGCACGACGAACCTCATCCGGCTCGTCCTTCACTTCACGCAAATTACAGATCCGCTCGGCAAGCTTGATCACCACGCAACGGAAGTCATCCACCATCGACAGCAGCATACGACGGATATTATCCACCTGCGCCGACTGGGCTGCGCCCTCCGTCGTCGCATTCAACTGACCGATTGCCGCCATCTGGCCAACACCGGTTACCATCTGCAAAATCGTGGCGTTGTAATCTTCCTTGATCTGTTCATTATCATAAATGCCCGCTTCAAACAGCGGGAACAGGAGTGCAGCCACCAGCGTATCCTTGTCCATACTAAGGGTAACAAGGATCTCCACCATTTCGCGGCCACGCCATAGCAGTAATGGCGCTGACTCTTCCTCAGTCGTTAATTCGATACACCGTTGGTAAGTTTGCTTGAGGCGATTGGCCACTTTGGTATCTTGCTGCAAACTCTCAATCCAAGATGAAAGCTCAAATTTATTATTTTCCTTTAAATGCGCACCGCGAACTGCGACCATTTCTCTATCCTGTTTTGTTCTCTATTAATGTTGAATAAACACTACTTTTTGGTGCCCAGACTATTTTTTGTAAACAGGGCCATTGACTCTAAATGCCCGGTATGCGGAAACATGTCCAGCATTCCCAAGCGTTCCAACTGATAACCTTGTGTCAGTAATACCTGACTGTCGCGTGCCAGCGTAGCAGGATTACATGAAACGTAAACGACCCTTTCCGGGTTCAAGTTCACAACATGCTGCATCACACCGGCAGCACCGGCCCGTGCAGGATCGAGCAAAATTTTGTTAAAGTGTTCTTGTGCCCATGGCATCGCCGTTACATCCTGCTCCAGGTTTGCCTGGTAAAAACTGGCATTATCCTGCTGATTTATCTGTGCATTCTCTGTGGCACGATGCACCATCTCATCAACACCTTCAACACCGACCAGCGCATTTGCTCGTTTTGCCAGCGGCAGGCTGAAATTACCCAGGCCACAAAATAGATCCAACACCCGATCCTCAGGCTCGACACCCAGCCAGTCTACGGCTTGCTGCACCATCTGCTTGTTGACCTCCCGGTTGACCTGAATAAAGTCCTTCGGAGAAAAATACAGTTTCAGTCCGTCAAGTTCATAATACGGAGCCTGACCAGAAATTCTATCGATTGAATCAGAAGTTGGGGCTAAATAAAGAATAACATCATGCTGCTCAGCAAATTGACGTAATAAGGTCATATCTTTGTCATTAAACGGCTGAAGATGGCGAATTAGTACCACTCGACCATTATCCGCCTCCACCAGCTCAACATGGCCAAGGTGCTTTTGCCCCTTTAGCTGGCTTAACAGACTACGTAATGGCGGTAAAAGTTCATTTAATGACTGTGCCAGCACCGGGCAGTGCTCAACATCAACAATCTCTTTGCTCTGCTTTTTGCGAAAACCAAACTGTAGTTTCCCAGCCCCCGGCTTGATACTGAACCGAGAGCAACGACGGTAATGGAGTTCTCTATCGACAATCGGTGCCGACTGAGTAAAAACCTGCTGGCTTTCGGTTGCGGCAAACTTGCTCATCAGCTCGCCCAGCGATTGCTGCTTCGCTTCAACCTGGCCCGAATGGGATAAATGTTGTAAGTTGCAGCCGCCGCACTGGTCATAGATCGGGCAATGCGGTTTAATACGTGCCTGACTATCAGCAAGACGCTTTATCACTTTGGCACGCGCATACTGCTTCTTGTCTTCTGTCAGCTGAACCAGCGCCTTTTCGCCCGGCAATAAGCCATCGACAAAGACCGGTTTTTTATTGATATGACCAATACCTGCGCCAAGATGATCTAAGCGGCTGATGGCGATTTCTTTGTGTTTGGTATCGGTTACTTTTCGTTTTTGAGGCTTAAAAAAGCGTGCCATAGTGTTTTGACTCACGGAACAGATCGACCAAACTGAGTGATGCAACAGACAGTTTGGCATTAGTTGATTGTCGAATAGCCCTAGTTTCATTAAGCTAGCGGCCACAGATGGACGACAATTCTCCCACAGAATCGCATTCTTGTAATTAAGAGAACCATGACCAAATATGGACTTCGTGCCAGGGTCTTCACCCTGACATTAGCACCAACGCTGATTATTGGCCTGCTATTAAGCGCATTTTTTACTATGAGCCGTTACCGGGATCTTGAACACCAGCTCATTTCGACCGGTGCCAGTATCATCGAACCCCTCGCGATTTCAACCGAATACGGTATGACAGACAAAAACCGCGAAGCCGTCCGTCGCCTGATCAGCTATGCCCACCGCAAGCACTCGCAGATTGTCCGTAGCATTGCGGTGTTCGATGCCAGTAACGAGCTGTTCGTCACCTCCAATTTCCACCGCAATTTTGAAGCCCTGATGTATCCGGATGATCAACCGATCCCCCTGTTACTGGAAACTCGGCTCAATGAAAACTCACTGATCCTGCGTGCACCAATTTTAACCGAGGGCCAGTTCAACACCCCATCGAGACCGGGCTACCGGGCTGAAACGCTCGGCTACATCGCCCTAGAGCTAGATTTAAGTGCACTTCGCCTGCAGCAATACCAGGAGGTCTTTACTGCACTGATGGTGCTGTTACTCGGGCTGACACTGTCCTCGCTGTTTGCCTACCGGTTAATGAAAGACGTCACCCGACCGATTTCGCATATGGTTAGCGTGGTCGATCGGATCCGCCGCGGCCACCTTGATATCCGTATTGAAGGGCAACTGCTCGGTGAGCTCGATACCCTGAAAAACGGTATCAATGCCATGGCAATTTCCCTGTCCGAATACCACATCGAGATGCAGCAGAGCATTGACCAGGCCACCTCGGATCTGCGTGAAACCCTGGAGCAGCTAGAAATCCAGAACGTCGAACTGGATATTGCCAAGAAGCGAGCCCAGGAAGCCGCACGGGTGAAATCAGAGTTCCTGGCCAACATGTCGCACGAACTGCGTACCCCACTGAACGGGGTGATCGGCTTTACCCGCCAGATGCTGAAAACCCGACTCAGCTCAAGCCAGCAAGACTATCTGCAGACCATCGAGAAATCGGCCAACAACCTGCTGACGATTATCAATGACATCCTCGACTTCTCGAAGCTGGAAGCCGGTAAGCTGCTACTGGAAAATATCCCGTTCGACTTTACCGAGTCATTGGATGAGGTAATGAAGCTGCTGGCACCAAGTGCCCACGAAAAAGGGCTAGAACTGACGCTGAAAATTGACAACCGGATCCCGACCGGCCTGATTGGCGACCCGCTACGGATCCAGCAGGTACTGACCAACTTAATCGGTAATGCGGTCAAGTTTACCGAGCGCGGTAATATTGATGTTTCAGTAGAGCTAAAAACCGATAAAGACGAGAACGTCGAGCTACAGTTCATGGTTCGTGATACTGGTATCGGGATTTCCGAACGCCAGCAGGCCCAGTTATTCCAGGCCTTCAGCCAAGCTGATGCCAGTATCTCCCGCCGCTATGGTGGTACCGGGCTGGGGCTGGTGATCACCCAAAAATTAGTCACCCAGATGGGCGGAGAGATCAGCCTGACCAGCCGCCTGCATCAGGGGTCGACATTCTGGTTCAGCCTGCGCCTGGCCAAAACAGACCTGCCGGTATCACAGCCAATTGATACCTCCTCACTGGCTAATAAGAAACTATTGTTGATCGAGCCGAATATGCAGGCCGCCTCGGTGATCCAGCAACGCCTGATCCGGGCAGGTGTTCATGTTACCTACCGCTCCACCATGCCAGATGATGCCGAGCATCATGATTTCGCCTTGCTAAATCTCGCACCGGGCGAGCAACCACCAATTGCGACCCTGCTAGATATGGTATTCAAAGCCGAGCAGATGACCGAAAAAGTGGTGGTGTGCCTGCCAACCACCGAGCTGGCCCTGTCAGAGCGTCTGGTTAACGCAGGGGTATCGGCGTGTCTGCCTAAACCACTGGCCCACCGCAAGCTGCTGGAAACACTGAGCAGCGAACCCGATATGTTGCTGGAAACAACGTCGCCGCTGCTACCAGAACCGGTACAGACCATCCTGCCGCTAACCGTGATGGCCGTTGATGATAACCCTGCCAACCTGAAACTAATTTCCGCCCTGCTTAGCGAGCGGGTCGAAACCGTGATCACCGCAACAGGCGGTCGCAAGGCTGTCGAGTACGCGCACCAGAAAGACTTTGATCTGATCTTTATGGATATCCAGATGCCGGAAATGGATGGTGTCACCGCTTGTCAGGAAATCCATAAAACCGATCTGAACCACAGTACCCCGGTAATTGCAGTGACTGCCCATGCAATGGCTGGAGAGCGAGAACGCCTGATCGATGCCGGCATGGACGACTACCTGACCAAGCCTATCGAGGAGCACATCCTGCTGCAAATCTTGGCTAAATGGACCAATCCTCATGATGCGACATCCGCTCAGGCGACACTAACGGAAGAGGCTGTCGAGGCTGAAGCCGCGGCACCGGCAGTCAATAACAATGTCAGCTGGGACTGGGAGCTCGCCTTAAAACAGGCTGCAGGAAAAGAAGATCTGGCGAAGGATATGCTGCAAATGCTGCTCGATTTTATGCCAGAAGTCGAAATGCTGGTCAACGAGGCACTCGATGGTAAAGATATTGAGCTATGGCCACCGATCCACAAGCTACACGGCAGCTGTGCATACAGTGGTGTTCCCCGCCTGAAAAACCTGTGCTATGCCATCGAGACAGCGTTAAAGGCCGAGGCTACGGTTGAAGATATCGAACCAGAGCTGTTTGAGCTGATCGATGAAATGAACAATGTGGTTAAAGCATCGAAGACCTATCGGCACTGATTTCTAAGGACAAGATCCTGGTTCCGAGAAGAAAGAGCAAAAAGGAGAGCGTTGGCTCTCCTTTTTTATAACGGGTCCGAGGTCCTAGGCTCTAAGATTCTAGAATCACCGTCGCGACCGCATACTTCTTCTCGTCGGCAATCGTGAGGTGAACATGATTCGCACCCATCGCTTCGGCAAGTTCGGCAGCCTTACCCGACAGGGTCAGGATCGGTTTGCCACGTTCGTCGTTGCTGACGGTGAAATCATGGAAGGTCACCCCACAGGCAATGCCGGTTCCCAGCGCTTTGGAAGCGGCCTCTTTAACCGCAAAACGCTTGGCCAAGTAACGCCCTTTGAGTTTCAAACCGTGGAAAATTTCCAGCTCAGACAGCGATAGCACCCGCTCGGCAAAGGCATCACCGGAGCGAGCATAGACCTTCTCTACTCGCTCAATATCAGCAATGTCGGTGCCCAGGCCAAGGATCGCCATTAGCGGCGCGCATCCAGCATTTCAGCCTTCATATCGGCCACAGCTTTTTGCAGGCCATCGAAGGCTGCGCGGCCGATGATTGAATGGCCAATGTTCAGTTCATACAACTCAGGCAGAGCAGCAATCGGCTTCACGTTATGGTAAGTCAAGCCATGACCGGCGTTCACTTTGATACCCTGATCATCCGCGTAGCTGGCCGCAGCAGCAATTTTCTTCAGCTCGGCCTGCTGCTCTTCCTCAGTTTCGGCATCCGCATAATGGCCGGTGTGTAACTCGATATACGGCGCGCCACAGGCAACAGCTGCGTCAATCTGCTCACGGTCGGCATCAATGAACAGCGAAACTTTAATACCCGCCTTGCTCAATTCCGCGGTAGCAGCCTTGATTTTTTCCAGCTGGCCGGCAACATCCAGACCACCTTCGGTAGTCAGCTCTTCACGCTTTTCCGGAACAAGGCAGACAAATTCAGGCTGGGTTTCCAGTGCAATCTTGACCATCTCATCGGTAACGGCCATTTCCAGATTCATACGGGTCTGGATCGTTTCACGCAGAATGCGAACATCACGGTCGTTAATATGGCGACGGTCTTCACGCAGATGAACGGTGATACCGTTAGCACCTGCACGCTCGGCCACTTCGGCCGCGTGAACCGGGTCTGGGTAACGAGTACCTCGGGCGTTGCGCAGTGTTGCAATATGATCGATATTAACGCCGAGTAAGATGTTGTTCATTTTCCGGTACTCCTTCCTCTAGGGATAAACAATTCCCTGCTTTTTAGTGGTTTTCCGCCAAGATACGGTTTTAAGGCTATACGTGTAAAGCGTTTTGCAGCCCGGAGTTGATCCGGGGTTTCAAAATGCCTGGTCGCGATGGCTTTTAGCTGGCTACCAGTGAACGACAACTGCCCGGTGACCATCGACGCGATAAAGCCCCTTTGTTCACGGTAGTTGTAGGTCATGCTGTCTTCAACAGGTAAGCCGCTACCGGCACAATGGAGAAAATCAATGCCGTAGCCAAGGTGATGCAATAATGCCAGTTCAAAGCGCCGCAATGCCGGCTCTGGATTATCTGCTTGTGCCAGCTCACGCAGCACATTCAGATAATCCAGAAACAGCACTGGATAAGGTGTATTGGTTTCCAGTACCCGCGCCAGAACTTCATTAACATACATCGCGGAATACAGGATATAGCTGCGCATCGGCAGGCCAATGCTAATAGGCTCGGCGTAGGTCAATACAGGCATTGAACCACGGCCGGACCATTTCATAAACAGCGGGGTAAAAGGCTGAAGAGCACCTTTTAGGTTGGAGCGCTTGCGGCGCGCTCCTTTTGACAGGATAGTGACACGGCCTGAATCTTCACTGAATACATCAAGGATCAGGCTCGTCTCACTATAGGGACGAGTATGAAGGACAAAACAGCGCTGTAGCCCTTCCATGGTGTCCCTTACAGGTCGTCGATATAACCTAGGCTACGCAGCGCACGTTCGTCATCTGCCCAACCCGATTTCACTTTAACCCAAAGTTCCAGGTACACTTTTCGTTCGAACAGTTCTTCCATATCGATACGGGCTTCACGGCCAATGACTTTCATTTTTTCGCCATTTTTACCGATCACCATTTTCTTCTGGCCTTTACGCTCAACCAGAATCAATCCGTTGATATCAAAACCGTTGGTACGCGGGTTGAAATCAAAACGCTCGATTTCGACTGTCACCGAATAGGGTAGCTCATCACCCAGGAAGCGCATCAGCTTCTCACGGATAATCTCAGACGCCATAAAGCGCTGAGAGCGGTCCGTCACATACTCTTCTGGGAAGTAGTATTCGCCTTCAGGTAGGTGCTCACGAACGATCTTCTCTACCGCATCAACGTTGGTACCGTGCTTCGCCGATACCGGAACCACATCAACGAAGTCCATCTTCTTAGACAGCTCTTCAAGGTGCGGGAACAGCTCGTGCTTGTCTTTCACGTTGTCGACTTTGTTTAGCAACAGTACCGTCGGCAGCTCACTTTTAATTAGCTTGTTCAGTACCATTTCATCGTCGTCGGTCCACATCGTGCCGTCAACCAGGAACAGGACCAATTCAACATCGGTCAGCGAGCTGCTGGCAGCACGGTTCATCAGACGGTTGATAGTCCGCTTTTCTTCGATATGCAGACCCGGGGTGTCCACGTAGACGGCCTGGTAACCGTCACGGGTATCAACCCCCATAATACGGTGGCGCGTTGTCTGTGGCTTACGCGATGTGATTGACAGCTTCTGGCCAACCAGACGGTTCAATAGGGTCGACTTGCCAACGTTCGGTCGGCCGACAATGGCAATAAAGCCGCAATGTTGTTTATCTGTCATGATTCCAACTGCTTAAGCGCAATTTCTGCTGCTGCCTGCTCTGCCTTGCGCCGACTGCCGCCTTTACCGATGACGGGCTTATCCAGGCCTGTCACTTCACACTGTACCGTGAACTCTTGATTGTGAGCTTCACCGTGCACCTTAGTTACAGTATATGCAGGAAGCGGCAAACGACGCCCCTGCAGACACTCTTGAAGACGCGTTTTCGGATCTTTCTGGTTGATACCCGGCTTGATCGTGTCAAGACGAGACTGGTACCAGTCCAGTACGATCTTGCGTACGACCTCGATATCACTATCTAAGTAGATAGCGCCGATAATCGCTTCAACGCAGTCAGCCAGAATCGAGTCACGACGGAATCCGCCGCTTTTCAGTTCACCCGGACCAAGCAGCAAATGATCACCCAGATCAAACTCGCGGCCCAGCTCGGCCAGTGTCTTACCACGTACCAAGGTGGCACGCATACGGCTCATATCACCTTCATCCACACTCGGGAAGCGATGGTACAAGTCATCCGCAATAACGAAGCTCAGAATCGAATCGCCCAGAAACTCCAGGCGCTCGTTATGGGTTCCATTGGCACTACGGTGTGTCAGTGCCAAGGTCATTAAATCAATATTTGTAAATTGGTAGCCCAGCTTACGCTGAAGCCTATTTGCAGGAGATGTCATTTTATCCCGATCAGTTTATGCCACCGATGCGACTGAATCGCACACCGGTAGGAATCCAAGATGGAAGTGCACTATCAGCACCTCGTTCAAACTCAAAGCTGATCCAGATCCCGACCGCCTTACCAACGAGGTTGGCTTCAGGCACAAAGCCCCAGTAACGGCTATCTGCACTGTTATCGCGGTTATCACCCATTACGAAATACTGGTTCTCAGGCACAACCCACTCACTCACGCCCGGACGCGGCTGGTAAGCCAGTGTACGGTCACGCTTGAGCGGGTGAACAAGGATTTGGTGCTCTTGCTCGCCCAGCTTTTCGTTAAATTGAACTAGACGCGTCATGCCTTGGCTAAACTCGCTGTCAGTCATATCTTCCAGCGGTACCGGCTTGCACTCGGCAGAGCCCTTCGGTGCAACACAAAGTTGCTTGTGGGCACTGTAACGAACAGTATCGCCCGGCATACCTACTACGCGTTTGATGTAGTCAATTTGGGGTTGAGGCGGGAATTTAAATACCACGATGTCACCACGCTCTGGCTCCCCCGTTTCAATCATCTTGTGACGGAAAACAGGATCACGCAGGCCGTAGGCATATTTCTCAACCAGGATGAAATCCCCCACGAGTAACGTCGGCATCATCGAGCCGGATGGGATCTGGAACGGCTCATAAATAAATGAGCGAAATACCATAATTAGCGCGATCACCGGAAACATTGAACTGGCTGATTCCACCCAGCTCGGTTGCGGTGCAACGGCTTGTAGGGTTTTAGCATCGACTTGATCGCCCGCATTTGCAGCAGCCGCTTCAATTTTCAATTGACGTTTCGGCGCCCAGACAAACCGGTCCAGAGCCCAAATGATCCCGGTAACCAGCGTCGCCAGTACCAGAATTAGCGAAAAAGTATTTGCCATTTTAATCCCTAATAAATGTAACAGTGCAGCAAGTTACCCTTGCTGCACTGCTCATTGAAACTGCTTCAAAGTGCCGGCGCTATATCCAGCTATCATTGTGATTCATGAAACAATAACAATGAGTAAAGTTGTTACTTACTTGTCTTTGCCGACGTGAAGAATAGCCAAGAATGCTTCCTGAGGCAGCTCGACGTTACCGATCTGCTTCATACGCTTCTTACCTTCTTTCTGCTTCTGTAGCAGTTTCTTCTTACGGCTGATATCGCCACCGTAACACTTAGCAATAACGTTTTTACGTAACTGCTTCACGGTTGCACGAGCAATGATCATACCGCCAATCGCCGCTTGAATCGCGATATCAAACATCTGACGAGGAATGAATTCCTTCATCTTGTCGACTAAATCACGACCACGACTATTTGCATTGTCTTTATGGGTAATGATTGCCAACGCATCAACACGTTCGCCGTTGATCATTACATCAACACGTACCATGTTTGATGGCTCGTAACGCTGGAAGTTGTAATCTAGCGATGCATAACCACGCGATGTTGATTTCAAACGGTCAAAGAAGTCCAATACCACTTCAGACATCGGAATATCGTATGTCAGGGCAACTTGATTACCGTGATACACCATATCAACCTGCACACCACGTTTTTCGATACATAGCGTGATCACGTTACCTAAGTACTCAGATGGTACCAAGATATTACAACGTGCAATTGGCTCACCAATCACGTCGATATCGTTAACCGCCGGTAACTTCGATGGACTATCAACAAACACGGTTTCACCGCGCGTTGTTTCTACCTGGTAAACAACCGTTGGCGCCGTAGTAATCAGTGCAAGGTTATATTCACGCTCTAGACGCTCTTGGATAATTTCCATGTGCAGCATGCCAAGGAAACCACAACGGAAGCCAAAGCCCAGTGCAGCAGAACTTTCTGGTTCATAGAATAGCGACGCATCGTTCAGGCTAAGTTTACCCAGCGCATCACGGAAGTTCTCATAATCATCAGACGATACCGGGAACAGGCCCGCGTATACCTGTGGTTTCACTTTCTGGAAACCAGGAAGAGCTTCTTCACTACCGTGTTTGGCATGGGTCAGGGTATCACCAACCGGCGCACCAAGGATGTCCTTAATACCACACACAACCCAGCCAACTTCGCCGGTATTCAGTTCAGTGGTATCAATTTGTTTCGGCGTAAAGATACCCAAGCGATCAACACCCCATACTTGGTCGGTGCTCATCACTTTGATCTTGTCGTTTTTCTTCAACTTACCATTTTTGATACGTACAAGAGAAACAACACCTAGGTAGTTATCAAACCATGAGTCAATGATCAGTGCCTGTAGCGGCGCTTCAGGATCACCTTCAGGAGCCGGAATCGCAGTTACGATGTTCTCAAGAACATCCTCTACACCCAAACCGGTTTTCGCTGAACAACGCGTTGCTTCCAACGCATCGATACCCACAATTTCTTCAATTTCTTCGGCTACACGCTCAGGATCGGCAGCTGGCAGGTCGATTTTGTTCAAAATCGGCACTACCTCTAGGTCCATTTCCATCGCTGTATAACAGTTAGCTAGAGTCTGGGCTTCTACGCCCTGACCAGCATCGACAACCAGCAAGGCACCTTCACAGGCCGCCAGTGAACGTGATACTTCATAAGAGAAGTCAACGTGTCCTGGAGTGTCAATAAAGTTAAGCTGATAGGTTTCACCATCTTTGGCCTTATAATCGAGCGTCACGCTCTGGGCTTTGATGGTGATACCGCGTTCGCGTTCAAGATCCATGGAGTCTAGAACCTGCGCGGCCATTTCACGATCGGAAAGGCCGCCGCAGACTTGGATTAGACGGTCAGATAAGGTCGACTTACCATGGTCGATATGTGCAATAATCGAAAAGTTACGAATGTGCTTCATGAATTGGCGTGACTAACTCGTGATTAAAATGAATGGGATCTACAGATCAAGTTGACAGATTCTACCGAATTTCGCGGCTAGTCGCTATCTTTCGATGCGGCATTTATTGCCATATCATTCGATATAGGGCTGCCTAACACCCGAATCAGGGTCGGTTTATAGGCAGAGTTACCTTCCAATCGACGTGCAAGACGCCGTGCCAACACTAACCCAGCCGCCGCGCTGACGACAGCCGTTAGGATAACACCCAACTCACCGCCGCCTGCCAAATCGACAAACCACCATTGCCCCACTACTGCTCCCAGAATTAAGAATAGCAAAGGAAGCACATAAACCAGCACCGCTGAATGCAACATACTTCGTTCTGACAGGCCAATTTCAACCACATCACCAACAGCAGCATGGGTACGGGTCGCGATTTTCACCAGGTGGCTACGCCCCGGTACGGCCTTACTAACAATACCGGTTCCGCAACTGTCACGAGATGCACAGTGGCCACAACTGGTTTTCTGCTGGCAGGAAACCGAGAGAACTCCCGGCTCTACCGCGACAACCGTTGCCAATGAACGCATCATGGCTGGGTATCTCCAGCTGTATCAGGACTATCGACGGCAAACGCTACAGACTCTGCCACCCGACGAGCCGTGGCAGGCGGAATATCGCCCACAACCGTGACTTCTTTATTTTTCAGCACATGACTATGCAAAGTGCGACGCCCTTGGCGAACCAACTGCTCTCTTACGGTGAAGCTATCCACCGCCGCAACATAAATAGAAAAGCTGAACAAGCCGTCACTATACATTTTGCTTTCAACCTGGCGCTCCGTCAGCATCAGGCGGTGACGGTTACGGGAGACCGATTCAAAGCCCTGCGGCAACCAGTTGACCTGCCAGCTAAGCTCGGCCTGGGGCTGCGGCGGCAACTGTACCACGGCAGGCAACTCAACGGTTTTTAGACTTTTCAGCACATCGCCCACTTTAGGGTTGACGACATAGGACACCGCACGGTATTGCTCTAACGGCTCACCATCGCGATCCAGCAAATCTGCACGCATAACCAGGCTGCTACGGGTATCTATCCACAACAGATAGGAGTAGCGGGCGCCGTCTTTCGGCGCAATCCTAACGACATCACAAGCAACACCGGCTTCCCGGGCTCGCCCCATGGAGATAAAGTCATAGTATTTCGCCAGCTCATTGATATCAGATCGCATGATCGGCGGCAAAGGGGCTACCATCTTGTTACTGTCTATCGTGAACGGGTCAAGCCCAGGCTCAAAGTAACTCACTTCACTGCCCCGCTGAATCACTTCGCGCGGAGGGCCACTCAGATACATAAGGTGTGCATACGTTTCGCCTTCCTCGACGGCATGGCGATAACGCAGCGGTTCAATACTGTTTTTCTTAATAAGTATGTACGACAGCTCGTAGCTGAGCTCCCGGCTAGCCTCATCCATTTGATGCAACAAAGCCTCGGCCGAAGATACCGGATCTTCAGCAGAGGCTTGCAATGGCATCATCAGGCTGACCAGTGTCACTACACCGACCAGAATTTTTCTCATTTATCCGCCAGATCAGTTTGTTTCAAGCAACGTTTTATCGAGACTGCCGTCTTCGGCATTTAAACGTAGCTGCAATTCATAGTCCTGAAGCATCGCGTTAATACGGCGGCGTTGCTCCATAACTTGTGCTTCACTCGGTGCACCATGGTTATTACTGCGCACTGAATCCCGGGTCAGACTAACAGGTTCGGCAGTGCCGGCAAAAGGAATTGTCTGAAGTACCGGCATCTGTGATTCTGCAGATGTAGCAACGAGGCCCTCGTCGCCACCATTGTACTGCTGAACCCCCACAATCACAGCCAGTGACACACTGGCAGCAACCGCTACCTGGCCAAATTGAGTCAGCCAAGCTGGCATCGTACGCTTCGCTTCTCGTGGGGTAGGCTGTGACTCAACGGTCTCACGAACAGTAGCCAGTTTCACAACTGGAGCTGGCTCTACGACGGTGTCAGAGGCTCCGGTATGCGCTGGCTCATCTTCGAGTGCCAGTGCAACACTTGCAGCAATATCCCAATCCTTGTTTTGTGGAGCATCCCCTCGCATCACATCACCAATCAGGTTAAAGTTCTGCCAAGTCTGCTGGCTGTCATCATCTACAGCCAACGCATTGATAATGCTCTGATCCAGCTCTTCGCCATCTAATAGTGCCGAAATTTTTTGTTTATCAGCCATTTTTTTTCACCGTTTGGCTTAATACTTATCGCTGCATTAGAGGGCGGATACGTTTCTCGACCGCCTCTCGTGCACGGAAAATACGTGATCTTACCGTACCAACCGGACATCCCATCACTTCCGCAATCTCCTCATAGCTCAAACCTTCCAGTTCGCGCAGGGTGATTGCGGTCTTGAGATCGTCTGGTAACGCTTCAATGGTACTGAAGACTACCCGCTTCAATTCATCAGACAACATTTGGTTCTCAGGGTTCGATATTTCTTTCAAGGCATTTCCACTTTCATAGTACTCAGCCTCTTCAGCATCAACATCAGACGCCGGCGGGCGGCGTCCCTGAGCTACCAGATAATTTTTTGCCGTATTAACGGCAATTCGGTACAGCCATGTATAAAACGCACTTTCACCACGAAATGTCGGTAAAGCACGGTACGCTTTAATGAACGCTTCCTGAGCGACATCCGGCACGTCGCCGGAATTACTGACATAACGGGCGACCAAGCTACATACCTTATTCTGGTATTTGACTACCAGTAGGTTGAAAGCCTGCTTGTCACCACGCTGTACTCGCTCTATTAATACCTGATCAGTTTGCTGCTCGCTCATTCGAGCGTGTACTCCTATATCCGTCTTGCACTCGTGATTTCATACTAACCTGTCAACGGTTCGCAGCAGGGCGTCACTCCTTCATGATATATAGAGGACCACCCAGCGTTAGAACAGTTTTAAAGCTCAATCAAAACAGCGTTATATGAAAAGTATGAGCATGAGCACTATTTATGACTAGAGAATAAAGACGAAGTTCCCTGTTCAAAAGAAATAATTTCTCATTAATAGTGCGCGATTTTTTTTCCGTAATGACGCAGTATAACCATTACATTGACTAAGCATTATACCGCGTCAAAGCAATAAGTGGTTAACCCACAGTCAAAAATGAAAAATTGAGATGGAATTTGGTAACATAGAGCGATTGCCACAGGGATATGAAATCGATATGAACGAAAACCGTGAACATCTTTGCGATGTACTAGTCATCGGTAGCGGTGCTGCCGGATTATCGCTGGCATTGCGCCTGGCGCCGTTAGGGAAAGTGATGGTCTTGAGCAAAGGCCCGAGCAGCGAAGGGGCGACATATTATGCTCAAGGCGGGATTGCCGCTGTTTTTGATGAGTCAGACAGTGTTGATTCCCATGTCCAGGATACCCAGATTGCCGGGGCGCATTTATGCGATGAAGACGTGGTTCGCTTTATTGCCGAAAATGCCAAACACTGCGTACAGTGGCTGATTGACGGCGGTGTGCCGTTTGACCGCGAGGAGAGTGACAGTGATGACGCCCCTCGTTACCATCTGACCCGCGAAGGCGGCCACAGCCATCGCAGGATCCTGCATGCTGCAGACGCTACCGGTATGGCCGTACAAAACTCGCTCCAAGATAATGTTCACAACCACCCGAATATCGAAGTACTTGAGCGCCACAACGCGCTGGATCTGATCACCAATCAGAAACTCGGTATCAGCGATGAGCCGAACCGAGTTCTGGGAGCTTATATCTGGAACCGTAACCGTGAAGTGGTAGAAACCGTTCGCGCCAAGTTCGTAGTACTGGCCACCGGCGGTGCATCCAAAGTCTACCAGTACACTTCCAACCCTGATGTCTCTTCCGGTGACGGTATCGCCATGGCATGGCGTGCCGGTTGTCGGGTCGCTAACCTGGAGTTCAACCAGTTCCATCCGACCTGCCTATTTCACCCTGAAGCCCGCAACTTCCTGCTAACCGAGGCACTACGCGGCGAAGGGGCTTACCTGCGCCGCCCGGACGGCACGCGCTTTATGAAAGACTTCGACGAGCGAGCCGAACTGGCGCCGCGTGATGTGGTGGCCCGTGCCATCGACTTCGAGATGAAGCGCCTGGGTGCAGACTGTATGTTCCTGGATATCAGCCACAAACCGGCTGACTTTGTGCAGAAGCACTTCCCGACAATTTACGAGAAACTGCTGGGCTTTGGCATTGATATCACCAAGGAGCCAATCCCTATTGTCCCAGCCGCCCACTATACCTGTGGTGGTGTCATCGTCGACAAGGAAGGCCGTACCGATCTGGATGGTCTGTACGCTATCGGTGAAGTGAGCTATACCGGCCTGCACGGGGCTAACCGTATGGCATCGAACTCACTGCTGGAGTGTGTGGTTTACGCCTGGGCCGCCGCAGAAAGTATCCAGCAGAAACTGAACCTGGTCAGCCTGCCTGATAGCCTGCCATGCTGGGATGAAAGCCAAGTCAGCTGTTCGGACGAAGAAGTGGTGATCCAGCATAACTGGCATGAACTCCGCCTGTTTATGTGGGACTATGTCGGCATTGTCCGCACCACCAAGCGCCTTGAACGAGCGATGCGTCGTATTCAGCTACTCAAAGAAGAGACTAACGAGTACTACAGCAACTTCAAGGTCTCGAATAACCTGCTGGAACTGCGTAATTTGCTACAGGTTGCCGAGCTGATGGTTCGCTGTGCGCTGGAGCGCAAAGAGAGCCTCGGCCTGCATTACAACCTTGATTATCCAAAACAACTGGAAGAATCGAAACCAACGATTCTGACACCGGATCAGCCGTGTTGAGGCAGAAACTAGAAACTAGAAACTAGAAACTAGAAACTAGAAAAGATTATCGAAAACCACGTAAGCGTTTCGAGATATAGAAAAGCGAGAGGTGCAAGCCTCTCGCTTTTTTAGTTCCTGGTTCCTGCAGGCTTCAAAAGCCTCATGACTACTCAGTCAAGCTCTTGCTCTTCCTGCTTTCTCAAGAAACTAGGATCTAGGAACCCGCCCCAGCTCCTAAACCTTATACTCCGCAATCGCTTCGTCCAGAGAAATAGCCTGTGCTGCAACCGCATTGGCTGCCTGGGCATTCTCATGGGCTGCTGCCGAATTGGTCTCGGTAATATCACGAATCGAAGTGACATTCTGACCGATTTCCTCTGAAACCAGGCTTTGCTGCTCAACCGCAGCGGCGATCTGAGTACTGGTATCCATAATCAACTGCATGTCAGCCATGATCTGATTAATCTTCACTTCCGCACTATCCGCTTGCGTCACGCTCAACTCTCCCTGCTCTCGGCAGCGGCCGATATGGACGACAACCTGATCAGTTTGCTCTTGCAGCGAAGCGATAATCGTAGTGATCTCTTCCGTTGATTGGCGGGTACGCAATGCCAGCGAGCGTACCTCGTCGGCGACAACGGCAAACCCTCTGCCCTGCTCTCCTGCGCGCGCGGCTTCAATCGCGGCATTCAGCGCCAGCAAATTGGTCTGCTCGGCAATCGCCTTGATCACGTCCAGCACTGAACCAATGTTTTCCGACAGCGTCGACAGGCTCGCCACTTCGTCACTGGTTTGTGCCAGATCGTCAGACAAAGTACGGATACGCTCTTTGGTTGCACTCACTTCGCCCAACCCTTCCTGCGCACCATGATAGCTGCGGTCAGCATTTTCTGCCGCGCTTTCAGTATTCGAGGCAATTTCGCGGATGGTTACCCCCATCTCGGTGATCGCCGTGGCAACCGACTCCGTTTCACCTTGCTGCCTATCCATTGCCTGCTCAGATTCACGGCTTCGGCTTTGCAACTGCTCAGAGGCCGCCCCCAGTTCGGTGATTGCCCCTTGCACGTTCCCGACCAGCTGGCGAAGACTCAATAGCAATCCGTTGAAATTACGGGCCATATCGGCCAGCTCATCATTGCCATCTTCATCGGCAACCTGGGACAGGTCGTTACTGCCAGCAATGCTGGCCATCAAACGGCTCAGGCCTTCGATACGACGTTGAATGGACTGGCTGATCAGCCATGACATCCCCACCAACAGCGCCATCACGACCAACACGCCCACAACGGTCAGCTTGCTAATCAAGCTTTGCTCCGCCTCGACTTTAGCCTCCAGCTGCTCGACAACCTCCGCAAAGACTTTCTCGACCAGGTGTGACTGTTTGCGGATATCACCGCGCAGTCCCAAATTATGGCTCAGACCAATATTCTGTTGTTGTTGGATAACCTGGTTAACATTCTGCTCAAACCGTTCAAATACCGGCCCTAGGTCATGCAGCAATTGCTGTCGGTGTTGTTCCGAGGCAAGCTGATAATCTTTCAGGTGTTCCTCGTCGCCGGTCACCAGCAGCATCTTGGCGGTCAGCACCAAACTATATGCTTCCAGGATATCGAGATTCTGCTCACTGGCCGCAAGAATCAAGGCCTCCGAGCTGTCGAAAAACGCCAAGTGCATCCCTTCATCGGTTTTCAGACCAAGCAGCTGGTAGCCTTGGATCAAACTCATCATCCCGCTATGGTAGCTATGCATGGCTTCAGGGAGTGTTTCCAGGCTCGGGATCAAAATCGACAATGAATCAAGCTCCGTCTCCAGAGTTGTCAGCTGAGACTGAAAACGCTCATAGTTAGCTTGGAACTTACCCTGATACTTCATATCCATCCGCATCAAAAAGTCTTTCTCGTTGCGGCGTAGGTTAAGCAAGGTAACTTCCAGCTGACTGACAGCCGCCGAAGCGTCATTTATCTTCATCACCCGCTCATTTGCCACCCCGGTCATGCCGAGTCCGACCAGCAAAGCCGATACTGCCAGGGCAGTAAGTCCCAATAATTTATGTTTAATTTTCATTCCAAATATAATCCAGCCTGATTTAATACCCTAGGCGTGGGTATACCGCCGCATTTCGGTGGTGTTATTCCTACTCTTACCTATCGACTAATTGATAAATCCCTTTATATGCAAAAAGCAGCACTAGATAAGAAAAACGGAGGGTGAATTAAGATAAAAACCTTTAATTACAGCAGCTTATGACAACTCTGACTCATCTAATTAATTTCAACTTTATCCGTCGTCGGAGCAGTAGATAACCGAGCTGTAACAAAATAAGGACAAACTTCGATATGCTGCTTCATCACATGCATCACGGCACACCAGTAACCAGCGGTGCTGTTCGGGGCGGCGGAGGCGCAATAGCAGCAAGAACCGGGTGCGTATTTTCACCCTATCCACCTGCCACTTCTGCCGCTGCCAGCACACTTCACCCGATATGCTGATAATCAACCGCCCTTGTTGCGACTGACAATAGAGACGCAACTGCAGCCATTCGTGCCACAGCATATCCAGGCACACAACAATTAGCGGTAGGGGAAGAACGGTACGTAACCAGGCGAGAAGTAACAGGCATGCCGCACTGAAATAGAGAATGGTCAGCGCGGCAGCAGACAATTTGGAAGGTTTTACATCAAACTCAACGAAGTTTGCTGTTGTTGTGGGCAACAATTTTGTCCACCATTGCTGCATGAGCCGGGTTTTCACTGCGACCATGCTGCATCATCCAAGTGAACAGATCGGGATCATCACAAGTCAGCAAAGAGATAAAATCCCGCTGCTCTTGCTCTGATAGCTGCTCAAAACACTCCTCAAAGAACGGCATGATGATCACATCCAACTCCAGCATACCACGACGGCATGCCCACTTAACGCGTGCCTTTTCTTCTGCACTCAACATATACAACCTCAACCTTTACTTGGTCGTTTATACAATTCGCTCAATATTAGCAGCACGAGATCATACCGACCATGCGCAAGAACAAGCAAAACGTGAAGATGAGACCTATGATCAAAAAAGGAGTTTAGGTATATAAGCTGACAAATGCCAGCTAGCGTTTTAACATAGCAAGAACAATGATATTCACTCTATAAGCAGTAGCTTGCCGGTTCCGTTTTGCTATTAATCCCAATAGGGATAAGCAAAGCCCCCGCGAGCTACCCGACAATCATGGAACGCGCTATGAGCACCTGGTCAAACGCCCTGAATTTCAAGAAAATCCCTTTAACGTCCCAAGATGCGCTGCCAGAGCTGGCGCTGATCAACCTTACCGACTGGGGACTGGCTACCCTAATTGGTGAAGATAAAAAATCTTTCCTACAGGGCCAGGTGACCTGTGATGTCGTCACCTTAAATGCAGATCAGTCAACCCTCGGTGCCCATTGTGATGCCAAGGGAAAGATGCGCACGGTTTTCCGCCTGTTTCACCATAATGAAGGCTATGGCTTCCTGCAACGCCAGAGCATTATGGCGACCCAGCTACCGGAGCTGAAAAAATATGCCGTTTTCTCTAAAGTCGATATCGAGCAAAGCAATGATGTCTTACTCGGCCTGACCGGAAGCCAGGCAACGACCGTGATTGAGCGTGAATTCGGTGGCGAAGGTGATGTCCGCGCAATCACTGGCGGGACTGCCGTCAAGATCGACGAGCAACGCTGGCTGATTGCCATTGCAGCCGATCAGGCGGAAACCATCGCCAACAAGCTGGCCAATGAGGCCGTACTTTCAGACAGCTCGTTGTGGGATATGTACGATATCCAAAATGCTATTCCGCGCGTCGATGCCGAGACCGAACTGGAGTTTATTCCCCAGGCGATGAATCTGCAGGCTGTAGGGGCAATCAGCTTCAAAAAAGGCTGCTACACCGGCCAGGAAACGGTGGCGCGCGCCAAGTATCGCGGTATTAATAAGCGTGCCATGTATATTGTAACCGGCCCGGCAGAACACTGCCCGCAGGCTGGTGATGCGCTGGAGCGCAGTGTCGGAGAAAACTGGCGTAAAGGCGGCACCATCATCGCTGCGTACCAGTTTGCTGACAATCAGTGTATCGCCTTGGTCGGCCTGCCAAACGATCTGGATGAAGAGAGCCAGTTCCGCCTCACCGATCAGGACGCTATTTGGCAGAAGCTGCCACTGCCTTACTCGCTAGAAGAGAACGAGTAAACAATGCAAACCTCTGTAACATGTTATTTAGAAAATGAAGGGGTCGAGTATCGGCTCCTTCCTCACACCAAACCAGCAAAGACGGTTGAGGAAGCGGCGCAAGAGCGTGGTGTCAATCCAGAACAGATGGTTAAATCAATCCTGCTTCGCGACATGGGGGGATTTCATGTTCTCGCCTGTGTGCCGGGACCGGCACAAGTCGACCCGAAAAAAGTGCGCGAGATGTTTGGTTGTCGCCGTATGACCTGTGCCGATGCCAGCGATGTAGAGAAGGTTACCGGGCTGATGATCGGCACCGTTGCCCCCATTGGCCTAAAACGCCCTCTTCCGGTTATTTTTGATCACGCCATCAAAAAACATCACCTCGTGAATATCAGCAGCGGGGATCGCATGGCAGGGGTCGAGCTTGAAACCGAAGATCTCCTTTTACTCTGTGATCCGATGTTTGCCGACATCTGCCGCTAACTCAGGGAAAGGGCTCAATCAATGAAGGACATCAACTGGCGTGGTGTAGACCTCAACCTGCTCATCGCTTTTTCAGCCTTGATGGAAACTCGCAGCGTCACGAAGGCGGCGCAGAAACTCTCCCTTGGCCAGTCGGCGATGAGCCATAACCTGTCGCGGCTGCGTGCCCTCATCAATGATCCATTGTTCGAGCGCCAGGGCCATCAAATGATCGCGACGGATAAAGCCATTGAACTTGCACCGGTGATCGAGCATATTCTCCAGCTTGTCACAACCGAAATCCTCCAGCCTGGCGACTTTACACCACATGATTACCGCGGTAACTTGCGCATCGGACTGACCGATTATGCCGAGCTACTTTTTGCTCCGGCCTTGTTTGATGCCATTACGGCCCTGGCTCCCCACTGCCAACTCAGCTTTTGTAATGTCGATCGCAACAACTATCAGTCCGCGATTGAAGAGCAAAAAATTGATTTGGTCATTGGCTCGATGAAAAATCTGCCAAGAGAGCTGGATAGCCAGTACCTGTATACCGAGGATCATGTTTGTCTTTTTGACAGGCAGGCTACCGGGCTGAGTATACCTGTTGATCTTGCGCGCTATATCGCAACCCCACAAGCACTGGTGACTCCCGACGGTAAACTGGCCAGCGCGGTAGATAGCCAACTACAGCGACAAGGTTTCAGCCGTCATGTCGCAGTAGGCTCGAGCAACTTCCTGACGATCCGCCACCTGCTGACCGGACGGAATCTACTGTGCGTGGTCTCCACGCTGATGGCCAAAGTTGAAATCTTTCATGATGACCTGACTCAATGCAAGCCGCCGGTCGATATTCCAGATTTTGATATCAATATGCTTTGGCTACGCAGAAATGGCAGCCACCCTCGAATTGAGTGGCTGAAGCACATCGTCAGCCAAACCATTACCGAGCGGGTTACCGCCCTGCGCCAACGTCCCGACAGCAGGGCATAAAAAAAGCAGGGCCACCCTGCTTTTTATCAATCTTGCTTTGGATGCGGCTCCTGGATCTGATACAGCCTGTGCGTTTCACACGTCTCTTCGCAATCACATTCTTTCTCGATACCGACGTTTGCCAACCCACCACAGCTGCCCGCGATTGTTTTTTTCTTTATAATCCAACCGATGGCCATGGCGACAATCACCAGTAAGAAAATCATCACCGTGAGTAAAAATGTCATAACTTCAGTCCTCCTATCTTAGTCAGACCAGACAGCACCGGTTTTGTATTCACTACGGTACCAATTTTAGCCGGCGCCGCTTTTGTCTTACTTCCACAACCGCAGCCACAGTCGCCTTTTTCACGCTTACAGGGACGGCCTTGCTCGGCAGATAGCAGAACTTCTCTAGTAACCTCACCAGCAAGTACGGCAGATAACTCACTGCGTGCCGGTACCCTGCTCACCGTAAAACCCGCGCCAAGTAGCCTGGCCAGCGATCGTTGACCGACATTTCCCAAGATAATTTCAGTGACCCCAAGCTCACTCAGCTGGCGCTGAATACGCTTCTTATGCTTACAGCCGATCTCACGGCTTCCGCTATTTTCCAGCAGGGTAATAAACGTCCCCTGCGCATCAAATATTTGGAAGGCTGAAGCCTTACCAAAATGACCTGCAACCTGATTCCGAGGCGTAACTGCAATTGCTAGCGACATATTAATTATCCTTTTCTTCTAACAACTTATCCCGATTGGTATCTGTCATCACGTCAGAGCCCACAGGCTGTCCGGTTGACGAACGTGGCGAGGCAGAGCCAAAATCAAGGGCCATCCCTTTGACCAGTGCCTGCGCGACCTTATGCCTTGCTCGGGCAATAGTATTACCAAGTGTCTGCCGTGAAACACCAAGCTGCAACGCAGCGGCCTGATGGTTAAGGCCATCAAGATCAACCAACCGAATTGCTTCCAGTTCATCAGGTGCCAGCAAAATACTGTCTAACTGTGCCATTGGCACACCATTTGGTTTAAAGCAACTGTATGCGGGGCGGCAACCAATTCGCCGTTCTATTTTAGGTCTGGGCATCACACTCTCTTTTCTGGCATATGCCAATAATGGTCATATTATTGGCATATGCCAGAAACCAAGTATTGATCCAGGACAGAAAAGAGGAAAAAGAACGAAAAAGACACAGCTCAGACCAGCGGTGTTTTTTAGCACAAAACACCAGAAGAGCTGCAGAAGGGCAGTATCGAAGCCTAGCGATCCGTTTGAGAGAGCAAAACAATGTGTATTTATAACGCTATCAGTGGAGATGGAGAATTACATAACACCATAATAAACAAGCATAAAATTTAATGGCCAGTGGAATTACAAATCGTTTTCAATACGGCCCTGTTAATTATCCTTAAGAAAAAACAGGATATTCATCTAGTGAATAGGTAGTAGCACAAAAAAATAAACCACTCAGTTAAATTTAACATTATTATTATGCTGTAAATGTCACAATTTTTTCATGCATGTTGTTTTATAATTTCTACCGTTTGGAACCCATACAAGGTTGACTTTATATGCGCATGTTCAAACGCTACGTGCCAAAACTGATAGCAAAGCACGTAAGTCGTTTATTTAGTGGAAGGATCTATATTGATGGCCGAGGAGGCTATGAATTCAACAACGGAATGTTGCTTGTGCCCGTGAAAGCTCAGCAACGGCATTTCCAGACCGTTAATGAGGTAAACCAGGAGATAAAGCGCTTAAAAGAGTTCTCATGCTAACCCTATCTTGATGAAAGCCCACCTTGTGGGCTTTTTTGTACCAAAGAATTACCATAACGTCAGTGCTATTCAGATTCGTCTATCAAATCCTGGTAATTATCCGCATCCAGCAGATCGGCGAACTCGCTTTCATCCTCAACCTTGATCTGAAATAACCAGCCGTCACCATAAGGGTCACTATTAACCAGCTCCGGCGAATTCTCGAGCTCTTCATTAATTGCGGCCACAAAACCGGTCAGGGGAGCATAGATATCAGAGGCCGCTTTGACTGATTCTGCTACCGCGCAATCTTCACCAGCATCTGTCGCGGCATCCAGCTCGGGCAAATCCACAAAAACCATATCACCCAGCATAGACTGGGCATGATCAGTAATACCGACGGTATACACACCATCACCTTCCGGACGCACCCACTCATGGGTATTGGTAAACTTCATTTCAGAGGGAATATAGCTCATGGTGAAACTTCCTTATGAAAGCCTGCCTATCGCCCATCAAGGAATGCGATCAAAGCAGATGAGTTAAAACACAGGTACAGCTCCTCAAACTGACATTACTGTCAACAACATCCAGTACGCGTACTCAATTTCCTGTTATTTACTGTAGGAGAAAAATCAAAAAAGTGAACAAATTATCCCTAGTAATTAACCGCAAAGAAAAAACCGCCTCAAATGAGGCGGTTTATAATGTGTGATGGATACTGGAACAACGGCTAATGCTTGGCTAAATCCGGTAGCTCTCCAGACAGTCCCAATGCCCGACGCATAAATTCGTCTTTCACTCCCGGGGCTTTATTGGCAATAAACATGCCGATATCTCGCACCAGCTTTTTCGCCGGATGGCTACCATCAAACAGGTCGCGGAAAGCCTGCATCGCGGTGATCATCTTAGCCGCTTCGGCCTTGCGCCACCGTTCGTACTGACGCAGATTCACTTTCTTACCGATGTCCTGTTCTTGCAACCATAATGACTTAAGCTCCTGTGCCAAGCTGGCAGCATCCAGCAATCCCAAATTGACCCCCTGCCCTGCCAGAGGGTGAATGGTATGGGCGGCATCACCGACCAAAGCAACGCGTTCACGAACGAAATCACGGGCATAACGCATTTTTAATGGAAATGCCTGCCGTTCACCTTCAACTTTACATAAGCCCAACCGGTGATCAAAGGCGGCGGTCAGTGACTTATTGAACTCTTCATCCGACAGCGCGCAGAGCTGCTCGGCTTCCAGCGGAGAAACCGACCATACAATCGAACATAGATCACTGTCAGGCAAAGGCAAAAAGGCTAATGGCCCCTGCGGGCGAAAGATCTGACGGGCGGTGTTGTCATGCGCCTCGCTACATCGGATGTTGGCAACAATCGCACTATGACCATAGTCCCAGTGGGTTAGCGGAATATCGAGTTGGTGACGTAACCAAGAATTAGCGCCGTCGGCCCCCACAACCAATTTAGCTGTCAGGCTCTTGCCCGACTCGAGGCTAAGCCAGGCTTCGCTTTCACCAAAGGCGATATTCTGGCAACGCTCTGGAGCCAGTAAGGTGACATTCGGCAATTGTTGTACCCGCTCCAACAATGCCAGCTGGATCACCCGGTTTTCAACAATGTGGCCCAGGTTTGGCTGCGCCAAGCGCCCAGCATCAAACTCGATGTCGGCAAAACTGTCCTGCTCCCACACCTGCATCTTGCAGTACGGGCTCAGTCGACGAGCCTCTATCCCTGGCCAGGCTCCTACCCGGCGTAAAATACGCTCACTGGCTCGGCTCAGGGCTGAAACACGTAAGTCCGGTAATGGTGCCAGCTCCTGCTCCGGTAACTGACCTTCAATCACCGCCACGCGAAGCTCGGTATCAGCAAGCGCTGCCGCCAACGTCAAACCAACCATTCCACCGCCAACAATGGCAACATCAACACTTTGCATCATTATTATCTTTCTACCTGTCCCATTGCCCGCCGTACCAGCGGTGCTTTTAATGTATCAAATAGGCTCATCGTCATAAGGCCGCAGTTCCGGCCAACAACTAGCGGGAAGCTGCTGTTGGCAAACAAGCCCACCAGCCCAGCTGTCATACCGATAGTTGCTTCGCGATCCGGCGTGCGCCGCTGGCGATAATGGCTCAAGATCGTAATGCTACCAGGGTCTTCACCCTTGGCTACACCACGTACTACTTCTTCTGCCAGGGTCATGACATCACGCAAACCGAGGTTAAATCCCTGTCCGGCAATCGGGTGCAGCGTTTGTGCCGCATTACCGACCACCGCCACACGGTGGGAGGTTATTCGCTGGGCCTGCCGTAACAATAGCGGGTAGGCACAGCGTGCCCCTGTTTTAATCAGTTGCCCCAAACGCCAGCCAAAAGCCTTCTGGAGTTCAGCCAGAAACTGCTTGTCACTCCAGTCCATAACCTTGTGCTGATCTTCTGGACGAATACACCACACCAGCGAGCTCCGCCCTTCAGACATCGGTAGCAGGGCTACGGGTCCATACGGTGTAAAACGCTCGAAGGCTCGGCCTTGGTGAGGTTCGGCAGTCGTGATGTTAGCTATCACAGCAACCTGTTCAAAATCATATTCCGAGCGACCTATACCTAGCATGTCACAACAGCCCGACAATGCCCCGTCTGCCGTGACCAGTAACTTACCCGATATCGTACTACCTTGATCCAATGTCAAAGTGACGGTTTCCTGGCTTCGCGAGATCTCGGTGATCGCCGCCGGACATAGCAGATCGACCTGTTCGATTTCGCGGAGTTGCTGATGAAACAAAGTGCCAGCATCAGCCAGCTCAATCACATAGCCCAGCGCATCGACAGCCTGCTCGTCGGCATCGACATGCACAATACCGGCATGGCCTTGATCCGACACGTGAATATGGGAGATCGGTGTAGCAACTTCCGCCAATGGCGTCCAAATACCAATATCTCTCAGGATATTGGCCGATCCGAGCGATAAAGCGATACTACGGGCATCATAGCCCGGGTGCAGATCCAGCTGAGGAGCGACGGCTTCAACAACCGCAATTTTCAGCTGCCCGTTACCGAGTTTATTGAGGGCAATTGCCAATGTCGCACCCGCCATTGCGCCACCAGCAATAACAACATCATACTGCTTCACATCCAGTCCCTTCGCATTAATGATTAGTGCAGAGTCGGTTTTTCATCCTGGCCGATACCCGGAATATTCGGCTCTTCAACAGCACCGGGGCGCTGGCTCAGCTCAACCAGGCAGGTCAATACACATTCAGGTACATAGGCAACCACATTATCGAACAGCTGAGCTTGTTCAGCCATGTCCTCATCTTCATCGATGCCTAACTGGGAAATTTCTTCCAGTACCGAAACGGCTTCAGTGACTTCCGGTGATAGCTTGGCTTTTTCCAGCCCCATCAGGCCCAGACCTGAAATGAAGTTTGTCGTCCACTCGCTCAAGGCCTCGGCACGAAGCATAAGCTCAACCTCATCGGCAGGCAGCAGCAGCGAAACATTAAACTCATAATCAGCCAGTTCCGCCGCCGTCGAGGTAAATAGCGTCTTCGCCAATTCACCCAACTCGGCAGAGGCAGCATCAAATACCAGGCGTACGGCGGTTTTCGCACCATCAGTCAAAGGCGCGCCCTCGTTAGCGTAGTCGCTGACCGGGCCGACCCAGCTTTCGTCGTCAACGGCCATACCACCGCAGATCATCCCGCTCAGCAGACCGTGAAGCTCTGACGGAGTCACCGCTAAGCCGTGATCTTTTAATGCTGCGTCAACTGCGTCATATGCGGGTAATTTAACTTCGCTCATGGGCTTTTCACCTTAATCTCATTGGTGCCAATCTTAATTGTGTTATGCTACCACTTAGGCTTAGAACAGGCTAATAACCTGATAACAATTCAACGTATTCGCCGCTCCGTTATGGCAGCGCTAACTTTGATCTGTGTTACTAAGCCTTTGTTTGTACCAAGCTGACTCCAGAACGGGTTCCAGAATGGTTCCAAACTGGTTAAGATCTGATTAGTCAGTAACCATTCGCCGCAAAGCGTGATAAGCAAGCTTGCATGTTGAAAGGGCTTTTTCTATATTTAGCCACCTATCGCGTATCGCAAGCGGAATGCCATATTAACAATCTGGCACGGAGCAGATTAGAAATTATGAGTACTCAGGCAGTTGAAATTCAAGTATTAGGCCGCAACTTACGGGTAAACTGCCCTGCAGGTCAGGAAGACGCACTGCGCGAGGCGGCAAAAGATTTTGATCAGCGCCTACAGGACTTGTCCGAACGTACTAACATCAGCAATGCAGAGCAGTTGTTAATATTTACAGGTCTGAATATCTGTAATGAGCTGCATAGCGAACGTAAAGAACAATACGGCAATGACGCAAATTTATCCAATCGAATCAACGATCTAGCAGAAAGTTTGGATAAGGCATTGCAAAATCAACCAAAGCGTTGATAATGAATTGACCCTGGGGTGTACGTCAGTGAATTAACGTCCCCGAGCCGATAAGTAAAAAACCAGGATTGGCTTTTATTAGCTATTGAGCATGCTCAGCCCGTACTGAGAAGCCTACGGTTAATGTTGCTGATCCACCTTGAACTCTGGTTCAAGGGCCACTATTCGCAACGGCACCTTGGGGCATACCTTCTGCAAGTTACGAGAATCGAAACACCAAGATTCAAGGAACTCGCCTACTAGATACTCGCTTCTATAATTACCCGAACAACCTCTGTCATTGGATGACCTATGAGTTCACCTGTTCAGCCATCGTCTTCACGCCAACATATACGTCAACATATACGTGTACGCCGCCGCGCCCTGAGTCCGGAGCAGCAACGCAATGACGCACAGGAACTTCTTGTTCGCTTCCAGCAGGTGCAAAGTGTGATCGATGCCCAGCATATTGCCCTGTACTTATCCAATGACGGTGAAATCGATACCCAGCCCCTTATTGACTGGCTGTGGCAGTACGGCAAAGCAGTCTACCTACCCGTGCTACATCCGTTCAGCAAAGGCCACCTGCTATTTCTGCACTACACGCCAGAAACCCGCATGACGCTGAACAAATATCAAATTCAAGAACCTATTCTTGATATTCGCTTGGTCAAGCCAGTCAACGAGTTGGATTTAATTTGCACCCCACTGGTTGCCTTTGACGACACAGGCCAGCGCCTGGGGATGGGGGGCGGCTATTATGATCGCACACTCAACCGCTGGCACCACGAAAGACAAGGCCCTCGTCCGCTGGGACTGGCCCATGATTGCCAGCAAGTCGCCAACCTTCCGTTTGAAGCCTGGGATGTCCCACTTCCAGAAATTATTACCCCTTCCTGCCACTTTTCCTGGTAAAAAACGAATACTGGTGCCTTTTCCAGCATATATTTGCCCGACGACGCAAACGATTGGTTTTTACGTGCTACAGTCATAGCATCTAACCCTATGTTATTAATAGAGTTATGATTTCTGATTCTGAGAACAGAGATCTCAGTCAAAGAATTGGCCTGACGCATGAAGTCCAGTTAGCTATAATCAGCGCTCCGCGCAACGTCATCACTAGGAGAAAGGCATGACACAAGATGAAATGAAGAAAGCTGCTGGCTGGGCTGCTCTGGACTACGTAAAAAAAGGCAGCATTGTAGGTGTTGGCACAGGCTCAACCGTTAATCACTTCATCGATGCTCTAGAAACCCGTAAAGAAGAAATCAAAGGGGCTGTTTCAAGCTCCGTTGCTTCAACTGAACGCCTGGAAAAAATCGGCATTCCTGTTCTGGATGCAAACGAAGTTTCTAGCCTAGACATTTATGTTGATGGTGCCGACGAGATCAACGGCGAGTTTGATATGATCAAAGGCGGCGGTGCCGCACTGACCCGCGAAAAAATCGTTGCCGCTATTGCTAAACAGTTTATCTGTATTGTTGACGATACCAAGCAAGTAGAGGTACTGGGTCAATTCCCGCTGCCGGTTGAAGTGATCCCGATGGCTCGCTCATTCATCGGTCGCGAACTGGTGAAGCTAGGTGGTGATCCGGTTTACCGCGAAGGCTGTGTGACAGATAACGGCAACATCATCCTAGATGTGCACAACATGGAAATCACCAACCCCAAAGAGCTGGAAGACCAAATCAATGCTCTGCCTGGCGTAGTGACTGTTGGTCTGTTTGCCCACCGCTGCGCAGACGTATTGCTGATGGGCTCCCCGGAAGGCGTGAAAAAATTCGAGAAATAAACTGGTTAGCCTTCAAGTTGGGCTGATTTCTGTTATTTGATTACAAAACGGCATAATTTATGCCGTTTTTTCTTATCTATATTGTAATATTCTTACCCATAGTGGTTGTTTTTTGATACTTTAATATCAGCATGTAGCAATCGTTTGAGTTAACGCCTCAGGCGGCCAGCATGCAGGAAAATAACCATGCTTAGTCTTTCCTGTCAGTAATACTGGTTACCCCTGCCTGAACGCCTTGACTCATGTTTTTAAGGATGAGAACCCAATGGCTAAAGTTTCACTGGATAAAGAAAAAATTAAAATTCTATTGTTAGAGGGGGTTCATCCTTCTTCAATTGAAGTTTTACAGCAAGCCGGTTACACCAATATCGAGTACCACAAAGGCTCGCTCGCAGGCGAAGAACTGCTCGAAGCAATCCAAGATGCGCATTTTGTTGGTATCCGATCCCGTACCCAGCTGACTGAAGAGGTCTTTAATGCCGCGAACAAGCTGATTGCTGTTGGTTGTTTCTGCATCGGAACGAACCAGGTGGATCTAGACGCAGCGACCCGACGTGGTATCCCAGTCTTTAATGCCCCGTTCTCAAATACTCGAAGTGTCGCCGAGTTGGTTTTAGGTGAAATCCTATTATTACTCCGCGGAATCCCCGAGAAAAATGCCAAGGCCCACCGCGGTGAGTGGCTGAAGTCGGCAGAGCACTCTTTCGAAGCCCGTGGAAAACGCCTAGGGATCATTGGCTACGGCCATATTGGTACCCAGTTAGGAATTCTGGCTGAAAACCTTGGGATGAAAGTCTATTTCTACGATATCGAGAACAAACTCTCTCTCGGTAACGCCACCCAGGTTCGCTCAATGACCGAGCTGCTTAACAAATGTGACGTGATCAGCTTGCACGTACCGGAAACCCCGGAGACCCAGGATATGATGGGGGCAGACGAGTTTGCCCGCATGAAACCGGGGGCGATCTTCATCAACGCCGCCCGTGGAACCGTAGTTGAAATTGACTCACTCTGCAGCGCCCTGGAAAGCAAGCATATTGCCGGTGCCGCCATCGACGTATTCCCGGTTGAGCCCAAAACCAACAACGACCCATTCGAGTCGCCACTGACAAAGTTCGACAATGTCTTGCTGACACCGCATATCGGTGGCTCAACCCAGGAAGCACAAGAAAATATCGGTGTCGAAGTGGCGGGCAAACTAGCAAAATACTCAGACAACGGCTCAACTCTGTCTGCTGTCGGTTTCCCAGAAGTATCGCTGCCTGAGCACCGTGACTGTTCTCGCCTACTGCATATTCACGAAAACCGTCCGGGGATTCTAAACCAGATCACCACGATTTTTGCCTCGGAAGGGATCAACATCGCCGCCCAGTACCTGCAAACGGGCGCCGAAATTGGCTATGTGGTTATCGATGTAGAAACCGAGCGTGCAGAAGAGGCTCTCAGTAAGCTAAAAGCCATCGAAGGCACCATTCGTGCCCGTATTTTACATTAATCACACATAATTAAATCGAAATCCTAGTTTCGGATACGAAAAAGGAGAGCATCGGCTCTCCTTTTCGTTTGGGCTCCTAGTTCCTAGTTCCTACAAGAAGATTTCAACAACCTCACGATTCTGTCAAGATCTTGCTCTACCTCTAGGAACTCGGTTCCAGATTCTAGGATCTAGCTACTCCTCAAGCTTAAACACTACCTCAACCCGATCGCGGATCGTGATCTGCGTATCTTGGTAGGTCGCTGACGTTTCTGGTGCGGCATCCATCGCCATACGCATCATCATCGGACGTGGGCTAGCGGCCTGGTAGGTAATGCGCCATACCCCGTCGATCTTCTCGCCAAAGCCTTTTGCCAATGATTCGGCTTTCACCATTGCATCTTTGATCGCGGCCTGTCGTGCCTGCTCGATATACTCATCTTCATTGCTAACTTTGAGCTCGATATTGTTGATCCGGTTGATTCCGTCACCCAGTGCACTATCCAGGTAGGAGTTCAACTGCTCCAGATCCTTCACCGTCACTGTGATATGACGGTTGGCGCGATAGCCTACCAGCTCAGGCTTCTTATCTTTAGGGTAATGGTATTGCGGCTGCAGACTGATATTGGCGCTCTGGATATTAGTACGCTCGATCCCTTTTGCCTGCAAACGCTCAACAAAGGCCGTAACGGCTTTATCTACCGCCTTCTTAGCCTCTTTCGCCGTCGGACGTGTCTCTTCGACGGCCACCGAGAAGACCGCCATATCAGGCTGAGCAGTCACCTCACCACTACCGGTGGTTTCAAGATGAGGCACGGTCACATTGGCTACTGCCGCTCCGGCAAAACTCAGTGTACTGAATCCTAATACCGCTGCTAATAGTTGCTTTTTCATATGGCTATCCTAATTGGTTGTACCGTCTCGTTTATCGGTTGGTCTCTCTTCGACAACAAGGTTTCGCAAATTATCCCTAAATTAAAAAATATTTTGCACATTGTTTTATTGAGCGGGGTATCAACATCAATCGAAGCATGGGCTAGGTGATACTCAATTATTGCGGCAAGACCTTGCGGGCATGCTGAGTAAGCCGTTGCGACAACTCCGTCAGCACTCCGCTTTCCAGTGCCCAATGATGCCAGTACATCCTGCGGGTCAGGAAAATCTCCGGGGTTACATTTATCAGCTCGCCGCTGGCCAACTCATCTTGGATCTGTACCCGTGGGATCAGACAGTAAGCAATCCCTTCCATGGCAATTCGGACAAATGCCTCAGACGATCTGACCGTATGTTTCATCACGCTCCCCAGTGGCAAGTTGAAGTGCTGCTGCACAAATAGCTCGTGCATATCATCATGTTGATCGAATGCCACCCCGGGCGCCGCCAGCAGACTGTCACGTGTCACCCCGCCGGCAAAATATTTTTCGGCAAAGTCCGGGCTTGCTACACAAAGAAAATCGACCCGCCCCAAATAATCCGCCACACATCCCGGCATCGGTGTGGCATCCATACTGATAGCCCCTACCACTTCACCGCTGCGTAACTTATCTAACGTGCGGGCTTCGTCCTCTACGAGCAAGTTAAGTTCGATCCGGCGCGATTTGAGCAGCGGGCTTAATGCCGGTAATAACCAAGTGGCCAAACTATCTGCGTTGGTTGCCAATGATACCGACAACGGCTGGCTGCTGTCATCCGGGGTAATTTCCGGCAACAGCTCTTGTTCCAGCAGGCGAACCCGACGGTAGAGGCCAAGCAGCTTTTGCCCGGCTGATGTCGGCCTTGGCGGTTGCTCCCGTACCAGCATAGGCTGCGCCATCAATTTTTCCAGCTGTTTGATCCGCTGTGAAACCGCCGACTGGGTAATGCATAAATGCTCTGCGGCTCGCTCAAAACCGCGTTGTGATATCACCGCATCCAACGCTTCAATCCAACGATAATCCAACCCTCGCATACCTACTCCTGCACACAACCCAACATCATTAGAGAAACTAATAATAGATAAATTTTATTAGTTGTACTTAATCCTACCCTCGAGAGTAAGCTTGCGCCATCAGTTAAATCCATAAATTTCAAAATGATAAAGGAAAGCAGTAGCGATGAGTATTTGGGCACTCTTACAAGGGTTTGGCTTAGGGGCCAGTATGATCATTCCGATCGGTGCGCAGAATGCCTATGTATTAAATCAAGGTATTAAACGTAACCACCACCTAACCACGGCAACCATCTGTAGTATGCTCGATACCCTGTTTATCAGCCTGGGGATCTTCGGTGGCGGAGCCCTGTTATCCAGCAATGAAACCTTGCTGCTCAGTGTCACTGTCGGCGGTGTACTGTTCCTGCTTTTCTACGGCTCACTGTCACTGAGCAGCGCCCTGCGTCCGGTGCAGGAAGAAGAACAGCGAAAGCAGGTGCTCGCCCGCGGCCGTCGAGCCGTGATCCTTGGTGCCCTGGCCGTTACCGTGCTAAACCCGCATATGTATTTAGATACTGTGGTTATCCTTGGCTCTATTGGCGGCCAGTTTGAAGGGCATGACCGTGTCGCTTTTGCAATCGGTACTATTATGGCCTCCTTCGTCTGGTTCTATACCCTGTCCATCGGGGCCGCCAAGCTAGGACCGACATTGTCAAAACCGAAGGTAAAGCGTGGTATCGACCTTGCCGTTGCCGCTATGATGTTTTTCATTGCCAGCCATTTAGCAAAAGGACTATGGACTCAATATGCAGCCTGATCAGTTAGAAGCGATTTATCTTAAGAACCTTGCCCTATTTAGCCAAACAGGGGTCGAATATCAGAAGTGGCAGCACGAGCCGATCCTTGATTTCGAGACGGATGCCAGAATTGCCGAAGAGCTCGGCTGGAGCGCGGCTCCGACCAAAAGCCTGTTTATGAAAATCAAAGGCGGGGGCCACTGTCTGCTCCTGACCCACCGTGACAGCCGCTTGGACAGCAAGCTGGTCAAACAGGTATTGGGCAAACGGGTATCGGTATGCAGCCACGAAGAGATGATCACAGCCATCGGCTGTGCGCCGGGTGCTGTGTGCCCATTCGGGTTACCGGAGAACATAACCTTGCTGGTTGACCCTATCCTCTATGAACATGCCGAGCTAATGTTCACCCCCGGCAAGCCTGAGTTCACCTTTGCCTTTGCCACCAATCAGCTCGATAGCTTATTGGCAGCACTGCCCAACAAAGTGATCCCGCTGCCGACTAATACCAAACTGAACAATTATCTGAGCCAATCAGAGCGATGCCAGCCGATTGAAAGCAATCCAAATTGATGAAGATATAGTGGCTCTACATCAAAGCAATTTGGGGCAGATCTCGAGCGGCTGGCACGCTCCCAAAGGGCGAATTGCAAAGGCTCAGCTACGGTGTTGCTCGATTTTGGAGGATATGAATATACCTACAATCAAGCGCCTTGTATCTGAACCTTTTCAAGCTCGCTGATAGGCCAGATAATTATTCAGTTTGATATAAAGCCGCTGTTCAGGAATAGAGCTGGCATAAAAAATGGAGCCGATTGGCTCCATTTTGATAATTCCATATACTCAGCAGAAATCAGCTTTCCAGCTTATTCAGATGAACATCCATTTGCGGGTACGGAATCCCAATATTTTCTTTGTCCAGCTCTTCTTTGATCGCCTGCAGCAAATCAAAGTAAACGCCCCAGTAATCTTCCGTTTTCACCCATGGACGAACCACAAAATTCACCGAAGAGTCAGCCAGTGCCACAACACCAATCGTTGGCTCAGGATCTTTAAGCACACGTGACTCGGCATTGACCACACGGGTGAGTACTTCTTTGGTTTTCTTTAGATCCGCATCGTAAGACACACCGATCACGTAATCGATACGACGGGTAGCATGGCGGGAATAGTTGGTAATTGCTCCACCAATCACCGAGCCATTTGGCACCACCACCATTTTATTATCTGGTGTTTTTAGTACTGTTGAGAAAATCTGGATTGATTCTACAGAACCCGCAACACCACCAATTTCCACATAATCACCAGACTTAAATGGACGGAAGCTAACAATCAATACACCCGCAGCAAAGTTCGACAGCGAGCCCTGAAGCGCCAAACCGACAGCAAGACCAGCGGCACCGATCACTGCAACCACAGAAGCCGTCTGTACACCAAGGCGGCCCAAAGCGGCAATCAGTACGATGACAAATAGCAGGTAACGAACGAGCGAGTGAAGGAACTCGACAACCGCCTCATCCATATCTTTCTTGCGCAGCACCTTCGCGACGCCATTGGCAATGCCTTTTACGATCATGTTACCAATGAATAGGATCAATAGTGCTGAAACAAGGTTAACAGCATATTGAATTAGTAGATCTTGGTTATCTGCCACCCAAGTACTGGCATTCAATACGCCAGTGGTTAACTCATTGTCAGTAATAGTATCGACTACCTTGTCGGCTACACTCTCACTCATCTTTACTCTCTCTTTATTTATGCTAACTAGCCTAATTATTAAAATTTGTACGCCACCAGTCGGTTACTATAACAGCGATTTTATGATTTGCTGTGCATTATCAGTTAATTCGCTTCCACTTCTTCATGACGTCTCTTTCCTACAAATATAAAAAAGCCCGCTAGAAGCGGGCTTTTAATATGCTTAGCGCCTACGCGCAAGACAAACTGTCTAAATTACAGTACGTCTACTGCGTTAAGGTCAGCGAATGCTTTCTCAAGACGAGCAACCATAGAAGCTTGACCTGCACGTAGCCATACGCGTGGATCGTAGTACTTCTTGTTTGGCGCATCTTCGCCAGTTGGGTTACCGATCTGGCCCTGTAGGTAGTCGCGGTTTTCAGCTTCGTACGCACGGATACCATCCCAAGTCGCCCACTGTGTATCAGTATCGATGTTCATTTTGATAACACCGTAACCGATAGACTCTTGGATTTCAGCTTCAGTAGAACCTGAACCACCGTGGAATACGAAGTTTAGAGCGTTAGGTGCAATACCGAACTTCTCTGCACAGTATGCCTGAGAGTCACGTAGGATAGTTGGAGTCAGAACAACGTTACCTGGCTTGTAAACACCGTGTACGTTACCGAAAGAAGCAGCGATAGTGAAACGTGGGCTAACAGCGCTTAGTTTCTCGTATGCATACGCAACGTCTTCTGGAGAAGTGTAAAGCTCAGAAGCGTCCATATCAGAGTTATCAACGCCGTCTTCTTCACCACCAGTACAACCAAGTTCGATCTCGATTGTCATGTTCATTTTAGCCATGCGCTCTAGGTACTTAGCACATGTTTCGATGTTCTCTTCTAGAGACTCTTCAGAAAGGTCTAGCATGTGAGAAGAGAATAGAGGCTTACCAGTTTGCGCGAAGAACTCTTCACCAGCGTCTAGTAGACCGTCGATCCAAGGAAGAAGTTTCTTAGCAGCGTGGTCAGTATGAAGAATAACTGGAACACCGTAAGCTTCAGCAACAGCGTGTACGTATTTCGCACCCGCTACAGCACCAAGGATTTGTGCACCTTGACCTTCAAGTTTAACGCCTTTACCAGCGAAGAAAGCAGCACCACCGTTAGAGAACTGAACAACAACTGGAGATTTAACTTTAGCTGCTGCTTCAAGTACTGCGTTTACAGAGTCAGTACCTACAACGTTTACTGCAGGAAGAGCAAATTTGTTCTCTTTTGCTACTTCAAATACTTTCTGTACGTCGTCGCCAGAAATAACACCAGGTTTTACGAAATCGAAGATCTTAGACATAACAATAGTCCTATTTACCTTGTTGTCTGTATTAAATATAAATCTTTGCAAACGTTTGCTACTGGACCAGTATTCTATAAAAACTTGATCTAATTCACAATCGTTTATAGGCGGGAGCGACGCTCCCGCCCAAAATTAATTACGCTTTTGCACGCTCTTCTAGCATAGCAACGGCTGGTAGTACCTTACCTTCAACGAACTCAAGGAATGCACCGCCACCAGTAGAGATGTAAGAAACGTCAGCTTTGATACCGAACTTGTCGATAGCCGCTAGCGTGTCACCACCGCCAGCTACAGAGAAGCCTGCAGATTCAGCGATTGCTTTAGAGATGCCTGCAGTACCCGCTTCGAAGTTTTTGAATTCGAATACGCCTACTGGACCATTCCAAAGAATAGTTTTCGCGTTGCCAATGATTTCGGCAAGAGCTGCAGTTGAATCTGGACCTAGGTCGAAGATCATGTCGTCGTCTTGAACGTCAGCAACGTTCTTGATTTCAGCTTCTGCGTTTTCGTCGAATGCTTTAGCACATGCAACATCAGTTGCTACTGGGATAGAACACTCTTTCATTAGTTTTTGAGCAGTTTCAACTAGGTCTGCTTCGTACAGAGATTTACCAACATTGTGGCCTTCTGCAGCAATGAATGTGTTTGCGATACCACCACCAACAACCAGCTGGTCAGCGACTTTAGATAGCGACTCAAGTACAGTCAGTTTAGTTGAAACTTTTGAACCACCAACGATTGCAACAAGTGGACGCTCTGGGTTGTCCATTGCTTTGCCTAGTGCTTCTAGCTCAGCCGCTAGTAGAGGACCAGCACATGCGATTGGTGCGTTCATGCCAACACCGTGAGTCGATGCCTGTGCACGGTGAGCTGTACCGAATGCGTCCATCACAAAGATGTCACATAGTGCAGCGTATTTCTTAGATAGCTCTTCTTCGTTCTTCTTCTCGCCTTTGTTGAAGCGAACATTTTCAAGAACAACAAGCTCACCAGCGTTTAGCTCTAGGCCATCTAGGTAATCTTTAGCTAGCTTAACTTCGCAGTCTAGTGCGTCGTTTAGGTAGTTAACAACAGGAGCTAGAGAGAACTCTTCTGCATATTCGCCTTCAGTAGGACGACCTAGGTGAGAAGTAACCATTACTTTCGCGCCAGCTTCTAGGCAGTGCTTGATAGTTGGCAGAGATGCAAGAATACGTGCATCTGATGTTACTTTACCGTCTTTTACTGGTACGTTTAGGTCAGCACGAATGAATACGCGTTTACCTGCTAGTTCCAGGTCAGTCATCTTGATTACAGACATGGTTTGTCCTCTCAACAATAATTAATTTAAAATCAAAGTTTTGTCAGCCCAGCGTCACTGCCAAGCTCTATAATTCCTACTTTTTTTCTGCACTGGTTGCGTGCATGGCCAACGCGGTATCTAGCATCCGGTTAGCAAATCCCCATTCGTTATCACACCACACCAACAGCTTGATTAAGTGTTGGTTACTGACACGGGTCTGAGTGCCATCGACAATCGCGCTATGGGGATCGTGATTGAAGTCAATCGATACAAGTGGTGCTTCGGTGTAATCAACTATGTTAGTTAATGTACAACGAGAAGCCTCTGCCAGTGATTGATTTACGTCATTAACTTTCACATTTGTTTTAACTGTGACACTTAAATCCATCGCTGTGACGTTAATTGTCGGCACGCGCACAGATATAGCTTCAAACTTGTCAGAAAATTTCGGAAAAATACGACCGATACCTAGATGGAGTTTAGTATCTACCGGAATAATTGACTGGCTGGCTGCGCGGGTACGACGTAAATCAGGGTGGTAGGCGTCAATGACCTGCTGGTCATTCATCGCCGAGTGTATGGTGGTAATGGTGCCGGATTCGATACCAAAGGTGTCATCCAATACCTTGATCACTGGGACAATACAGTTGGTAGTACAGGAACCACTAGAGACAATGCAGTGCTCAGGTTGGAGCGAGTCGTGGTTCACACCGTAAATAATGGTATTGTCGATGTCATTGGCAGCAGGATGGGAAAATAACACTTTGCGGGCGCCCGCTTTGATATGCGCCTCGCCGTCAGCCCGAGAGCCATAGATACCGGTACAGTCGAGTACAATATCGACATCAAGATCTTGCCACGGCAGTAGGTGTATTTCAGGCTGATGCAGAATTCGGATGCTGTCCTGCTCGCCATTTTCATGGGCAATAAACAGGTGCTCCTGATCATGAGTGACAGGCTTATGAAAGCGTCCATGGCTAGTATCATACTGCAACAGGTGAGCCATTGCTTCTGGCTCAGCCAATTCGTTGACTGCCACGACCTTGATTTGGTGGTGTTTGCCGCTTTCATACAACGCGCGAAGTACGCTGCGTCCAATACGGCCGAATCCATTAATTGCGACTTTTAGTGTCATATCCGTGCTACAAATTAATTAAGCCGCGTTAGTGTATACCAAGCCAAGCTCAGAATCACCATAATTGTGACCATCATCACTCGTTGAAAACAAAACGCTTAAAATCAACACCATACACATAAAACATTGCTTTCCTCATCAATTGAGGCCAAGAAACAATCAGTGATACAGGTCGCATTTCAGACAAAAAAGGCCTCGCAAGGAGGCCTTTTTTTCATACTCCGAAATAAATCATGAATGAACAGATCGATTCCGGGTTATTGATGGTTTACCTAACAAGGCTTAAGCAAGAAGCTCTTTGGCTGTCTCAACCACGTTTTCAACCGTGAAGCCAAACATCTTAAATAGCTCGCCTGCTGGTGCAGATTCACCAAAGGTTGTCATACCGATGATACGGCCGTCGAAACCAACGTACTTGTACCAGAAATCAGCGATGCCCGCTTCAACGGCAATACGTGCAGTCACGTCTGATGGTAGTACCGCTTCACGGTACGCTGCATCTTGCTTGTCGAATACGTCTGTTGCCGGCATAGAAACAACACGAACCTTACGACCTTCAGCCGTTAGCTGGGCATAGGCTTCGGTTGCCAGTTCAACTTCAGAACCGGTTGCAATCAGGATTAGCTCTGGCTTGCCTTCACAGTCCTTCAGGATGTAGCCACCCTTGGCGATATCGGCAACCTGCGCTTCAGTACGCGCTTGCTGCGCAAGATTCTGGCGCGAGAAGATTAACGATGTTGGGCCGTCTTTGCGTTCGATAGCAAATTTCCAAGCCACTGCAGATTCAACCTGGTCACATGGGCGCCATGTGCTCATGTTTGGAGTCAGGCGTAGCGACGCGATTTGCTCTACCGGCTGGTGTGTAGGGCCATCTTCACCCAGACCAATTGAGTCGTGAGTGTAAACCTGGATGTTCTGCACTTTCATCAGCGCAGCCATGCGCATCGCGTTACGTGCGTACTCCATGAACATTAGGAATGTCGCACCGTACGGTACAAAACCACCATGAAGGGCGATACCGTTCATGATCGCCGTCATACCGAATTCACGTACGCCGTAGTGGATGTAGTTGCCCGCAAAGTCTTCAGCAGTCAGAGATTTAGAACCAGACCACATTGTCAGGTTAGACGGAGCAAGGTCAGCAGAGCCGCCCATAAACTCAGGAAGCATTGCCCCGAACGCCTCTAGCGCATTCTGTGACGCTTTACGTGATGCAATGTTGGCAGGGTTTGCCTGAAGATCAGCGATGATTGCATTGGCTTTTTCTTCCCACTGTGCAGGAAGCTCGCCGTTTACACGACGTTTGTATTCCGCAGCAAGCTCAGGGTAAGCCGCTTCATACGCTGCAAACTTCTCGTCCCATGCCGCTTCTTTTGCTGCACCCGCTTCTTTTGCATCCCATTCTGCTGCAATATCAGCAGGAATTTCGAAAGGACCGTGGTTCCAGCCAAGGAATTCACGAGCCGCTGCAATTTCTTCGGCACCTAGCGGTGCGCCGTGACAGTCGTGAGAGCCCGCTTTGTTCGGCGAACCAAAACCGATGATCGTCTTGGTACAAATCAGTGTTGGCTTGCCCGTTTCTGCCTTCGCCGCTTCGATTGCGGCATTGATCGCTTCTGGATCGTGACCGTCAACAGCAGGGATTACGTGCCAGCCGTATGCTTCGAAACGCTTCGGCGTATCGTCAGAGAACCAGCCTTCAACGTCACCGTCGATAGAGATGCCGTTGTCATCCCAGAATGCGATCAGCTTGCCCAGACCCAGAGTGCCAGCCAGGGAACATGCTTCGTGAGAGATACCTTCCATCAGACAGCCATCGCCCATGAACACGTAAGTGTTGTGGTCAACGATATCGTGGCCTTCACGGTTGAACTGAGCTGCAAGGGCTTTTTCAGCCATTGCCATACCAACACCGTTAGTGATGCCCTGGCCTAGCGGGCCAGTTGTTGTCTCAACACCCGGTGCATAACCGTACTCAGGGTGACCCGGTGTTTTTGAGTGTAGCTGGCGGAAGTTTTTCAGATCGTCGATAGACAGGTCATAACCTGTCAGATGAAGCAGAGAATAAATAAGCATTGAACCGTGGCCGTTCGACAAGACAAAACGGTCGCGATCAGCCCACTGCGGGTTTTGTGGGTTGTGGTTCATGTGGCTGCGCCACAGTACTTCAGCGATATCAGCCATACCCATAGGTGCGCCCGGGTGGCCAGAGTTAGCTTGTTGAACACCGTCCATGCTTAGGGCACGGATTGCATTTGCAAGTTCTTTACGTGAAGACATGTCTGCTCCAGAAATTCGTAGACTGTATTTATGGTGGCTATCTGCTCGCCAGGGCGTAACAAATTAACCATGATTCGGCGGGCGGGTATTGTCGCAAAGTCTGCCCCCCGACTGCAAACGTTTTCCTGAAGAAAATGACTCCAATTTCAATAAGCTGGATAGAAAGAAATGCCGCAAAAGGAGGTTAAGCCCCTGAAACGTAATCGTTTGCTTGTGCAATTAACTTATTACCATACAATTTGCAGTGTTGATTTCAAACCTATTGTGCAGGTATTATAGACGTCTAGACGGAGGTAGCTCTATACATTCAAACGTATATCCGTATGCATCAAGGTTATGTATCCCCTTGATTCAGGGCTTCCCATTATCAACTTATAACCATATTAAAGTGAGAGTACGCATGTCCAAGCACCTGTTTACTTCTGAGTCAGTATCAGAAGGCCATCCAGATAAAATTGCTGATCAAATTTCTGATGCAGTCCTGGATGCGATCCTGGAACAAGACCCGAAAGCACGTGTGGCGTGTGAGACTTACGTTAAAACCGGTATGGTTATGGTAGGCGGTGAAATCACTACCTCGGCTTGGGTTGATATTGAAGAAATCACTCGTGAAACCGTACGTGAAATCGGCTACGTTCATTCTGATATGGGCTTCGATGCCAACTCTTGTGCCGTACTGAGCGCAATTGGTAAGCAGTCTCCAGATATCAACCAGGGTGTTGACCGTGAAGACCCACGCGAACTGGGCGCTGGCGATCAGGGCATCATGTTCGGTTATGCTACTAACGAAACTGACGTGCTAATGCCGGCACCTGTGACTTATGCACACCGTCTGGTTGAGCGTCAGGCAAAAATTCGTAAGAACGGCACCCTGCCTTGGCTACGTCCGGATGCGAAAAGCCAGGTAACTTTCGCTTACGATCAAGGTAAGATTGTCGGTATCGATGCCGTCGTTCTTTCAACTCAGCACTGTGACAGCATCGAACTACCAGTACTGCAGGAAGCCGTGATGGAAGAAATCATCAAGCCGGTACTTCCTTCAGAGTGGCTAAACAAAGACACCAAATACTTCATCAACCCAACCGGCCGTTTCGTAATCGGTGGTCCAATGGGTGACTGTGGCCTGACTGGCCGTAAGATCATTGTTGATACCTACGGTGGTGCTGCTCGTCACGGCGGTGGTGCTTTCTCTGGTAAAGATCCATCAAAAGTTGACCGTTCAGCAGCTTACGCAGCTCGTTATGTTGCCAAGAACATCGTTGCTGCCGGCCTTGCTGCCCGCTGTGAAATCCAGCTGTCTTACGCAATCGGTGTTGCTGATCCAACATCTATCATGGTTGAAACTTTCGGTACTGAGAACGTACCTCATGACGTTATCGTTGAAGCGGTACGCCAGCACTTCGACCTGCGTCCATACGGCCTGATCGAAATGCTTGATCTTCTGAAGCCGATGTACCAGAAGACAGCGGCCTACGGTCACTTCGGTCGTGAAGAGTTCCCTTGGGAAGCGACTGACAAAGCTGAGCTACTACGCGACTTCGCTAACCTTAAGTAAGCGACAACGCACGAATGATAAAAAAGGAAGCCTCGGCTTCCTTTTTTGTTTACATAGGTATCTAGATCCTAGAGTCAGAAGCATTCCTCACCTTCAGCCCGCTTAGGGCTCACTTACTTACGGCAGGCTTTGCGCTTATTCCAGGAACGAGGTTCTAGGATCCAGTCCCCCGCTTCGCTATACTTCCCCTCCACCAGCAACTCGAAACTGCCTATGTCCCCACTCCAGTCCCAAGTTATCGCCAAGGTCGAACACTGTATCCGACATGCCAACCAGCGCCTCAACAAACGTCTGGTAATGCCGAATATCAGCTTTAGGCAGCGGGGGAAAATTGCCGGCAGTGCCCGCCTGCAAGGCTGGGAAGTGCGTTTTAACCCCGTACTGCTGGAGGAGAATCCACAGGCGTTCCTCGATGAGGTGGTTCCCCACGAAGTCGCCCACCTGATCACTTTCAAACTGTTTGGCAAAGTTCGCCCTCACGGACGAGAATGGCAAATCATCATGACCGAGGTGTTTGGCATCCCGGCACGCACCACCCACAGCTTTGATGTCTCATCGGTGCAGGGAAGTACCTACCGATATCGCTGCCAATGCAGCGAGCACCAGCTGACCGTTCGGCGCCATAACAAAGTTATCCGCCAGCAGGCCACCTACCACTGCAGACAATGCAAGCAGCCGTTGCAGGCGGTTTAATCATCGCTTCTGTCACCGCCGTGACTCTCCACGACAAATGTAATTAACAAGCTAAAAAACAGTGAACTGCTTCTAAAATACCAATTCAGTGATAGTCTTATCAGCATTGGCTTACAACGTAAGGTATCACATGCAGTTTTCTCTCAAATGGTTAGTGGTTGGATTAGTGTTCCCCACAGCCGCCCTGGCCGCTCCCCCCTCTTCTTTCAGCAAAGCAAAGAAAATCGCAGTCGGTATCTACCAGGATCACCCTGTCAGCTTCTATTGCGGCTGTGATATCGAATGGCACGGCAAGAAAGGCGTCCCCGATCTGGATAGCTGTGGCTACCAGATACGCAAGCAACCCAAACGCGCCAGTCGTATTGAGTGGGAACACGTCGTTCCGGCCTGGCAATTTGGTCATCAGCTTCAGTGCTGGCAAGATGGCGGGCGCAAAAACTGCGGCAAGGATCCCAAGTTCCGCAGGATGGAAGCCGATCTCCACAACCTGACACCGGCGATAGGGGAAGTGAACGGTGACCGCTCCAATTTCAACTTCCGTCCATGGAACGGTAACCAGGGAGCCTTCTACGGTCAGTGCAAAATGAAAGTCGACTTCAAGAGCCGCCGCGCCGATCCGCCGCCGGCAGCACGTGGCGCCATCGCCCGGACCTACCTGTATATGAGCGATGAATACCCGTTCCGCCTTTCACGCCAGCAGCGTCAGCTAATGGAGGCGTGGGATCGCCAGTACCCAGTGAGCGATTGGGAATGCGAACGTGACCGGAGGATTGCCGATATCCAAACCAACCATAACCCCTATGTCCTTCGTGCCTGCCAGCAACAAGGACTCTAGTTGTTCACCTCTCTCTAAGCATGCCTCCCTCCAAAGGGAGGCTTAGCTATCAACCAGACAAATGAAATACCTGCCATAGCCTTGTAATTACACCTTCCCGCATCCATCTATTACCTAACAGCACTGAATCCAGAACTGCATTCACATCCAGAGTTGATATAATGCAGGAAGATAATAACTAAGCAGGTTATTGAGATAGCCATGAGAATCCCACGTATTTACCACCCTGAGTTCCTACCTGCTCTGGGCAAAGTCATGCTCAGTGATGATGCCGCCAACCATGTTGGCCGTGTTATGCGCATGCAGGCTGGCCAGGAAGTTCTGCTGTTTGACGGCAGTGATGCTGAGTTTCCGGCAGTGATCACCAACGCCAGCAAGAAAAGCGTAGAAGTTGAAATCCAGTGCCGACGCGAGCACAGTATTGAGTCACCGCTGAATATCCACCTTGGTCAAGTGATCTCACGTGGCGAGAAAATGGAATTCACCATCCAGAAATCGGTCGAGCTGGGTGTCATGACCATCACCCCGCTGATTTCCGAGCGCTGTGGCGTAAAACTGAATCCCGAACGCTTTGAGAAAAAACTGGCGCAATGGCAGAAAATTGCCATCAGTGCCTGTGAACAGTGCGGCCGCAATACCGTACCTGAGATCCGCCCGGTCATGAAACTGGAAGACTGGTGCGCGGAAGAATACGACGGGCTAAAACTAAACCTGCACCCTCGTGCAAGCTACTCTATTAACACCCTACCGGAACCCGTTACCAAGGTTCGCTTGCTGATTGGCCCGGAAGGCGGACTGTCTGCCGAAGAGATCGGGATGACAGAGCAATATAAATTCGATGAAATATTACTCGGCCCGCGTGTACTGCGAACCGAAACCACTGCGATGACGGCAATCACTGCCCTGCAAGTCCGCTTTGGCGATTTAGGCTAACCAAGCCAACGACAGACTAGGAGAAAGAAATGATCAAACTGGGTATCGTGATGGACCCTATTGAGTCTATCAATATCAAGAAAGATTCCAGCTTTGCTATGATGATGGAAGCTCAGCGTCGTGGCTGGGAAATCCACTACATGGAAATGGACGACCTCTCGCTGGAGCAAGGTAAAGCCGTTGCTCGTACCCGCGTGGTTAGCCTGAAAGAAGATCCTAACGGCTGGTTTGAATTCCACAGCGAGCAGGAAATTGCCCTGTCCGATCTGGATGCAGTACTGATGCGTAAAGATCCACCGTTTGATACGGAATATATCTACGCGACCTACATCCTAGAGCGTGCTGAAAACGAAGGGGCACTGATCGTCAACGAACCTCGCAGCCTGCGTGACTGTAACGAAAAGCTGTTTACCGCCTGGTTCCCGGATCTGACGCCAACAACCTTGGTAACCCGCAGCGCCGAGAAAATCAAAGCCTTCCACAAAGAACACGGCGACGTGATCCTCAAGCCTCTCGACGGTATGGGTGGCTCATCTATCTTCCGCGTGATGCATGGTGATCCGAACGTATCGGTGATCATCGAGACCCTGACCAACCACGGCCAGAACTACTGCATGGCACAGACCTTCGTGCCGGATATCAGCAACGGTGATAAGCGTATTCTCGTCGTAGACGGCGAGCCTATCCCGTATTGCCTGGCTCGTATTCCGGCCAAGGGCGAAACTCGTGGCAACCTGGCGGCAGGCGGTCGAGGCGAAGCTCGCCCGATCAGCGAGACCGACCGTAAGATTGCCGAAACCGTCGCACCTGTACTGAAAGAAAAAGGCCTGATCTTTGTCGGCCTGGATGTTATTGGCGACAAACTGACGGAAATCAACGTGACCAGCCCGACCTGTATCCGTGAAATCGAAGCTGCCTTTGATGTTTCAATCACCGGTAAATTGATGGATGCTATCGAGCGTCGTGTAAACGCATAATTTACGATTAGTTTTAAACGCAGCCTTGTCAGCAGGGTTGCGTTTTTTATTGCATCTTTAATATTGAGTTTAAGCGTAATACCAATCGGGATAAGTAAGTGTTCAGATAATTGCGCAGGGAAAATCACCTAAGACAAGGAAGGGTTTACAGTAACTAGTGGTTCTAATTACAAAAAACCTAACGCAGTAATAGGTGATTTAAACCAGCAAGAATGATCAAATACTTATGCTGATTGGTATAAATACCAATTCCGGCAAATAGTCGGCATACTGTAAGTAACAGGATATGTTGTAGGTGCACACTAATGAATCTGACTAATCATTTTCTGGTTGCCATGCCCAGCATGCAGGATCCGAATTTTAAAGGTAGCGTTATTTATGTCTGCGAACATAATGACGATGGCGCAATGGGTATCGTCATCAACCTACCTATCGATATTTCTGTTGGCAACATGCTTGAACAAATTGACGTCGAGCGAGAGCTGCCGATCAACGACCCAGCCAGCCTTGAGCAACCTGTTTTTAACGGCGGGCCGGTTTCCGGAGATCGTGGCTTCGTACTCCACTTGCACCAACATGCAAGTCACTTCAGCTCGAGCATCAACATTACCGACCAGTTTTCGGTCACTACCTCCAAAGACATTTTGCCCTTGCTCGGTACCAGCGAGGCACCGGAAAAGTTTTTGGTCGCTCTTGGCTATGCCGGTTGGTCGGCAGGCCAATTGGAGCAAGAGCTGGCAGAAAACACCTGGCTAACTACCAAAGCCGATCCGGATGTAGTGTTTAACACCCCGATCAATGAGCGCTGGGACAAAGCCGTCGCTCAGCTTGGTATTAGCTCGGCTCACCTTTCTATCGACAAAGGACATGCATGAGTAACTCACGCAGTGTATTAGCATTTGATTACGGCACCAAAAGTATCGGTGTCGCAATTGGCCAGGAACTGACTGGCACCGCCACCCCGCTGGCAGCCTTAAAGGCCAAAGACGGTATTCCTAGCTGGGATGCTATCGAGAAAATTTTGAAAGAATGGCAACCGGACCTTATCGTAGTTGGCCTGCCACTGGATTTACGCGGTGGTGAACTGGAAACGATCACCCCAAGAGCCAAGAAGTTCGCCAACCGTCTCCATGGCCGCTTCGGCTGCCAGGTAGAACTGCATGACGAGCGCCTCAGTACAGCCGAAGCCCGCTCCGATCTCTTCGAACGCGGTGGCTACCGCTCGCTCAGCAAAGGTAATATCGACTCCCAGTCTGCGGTCGTGATCCTCGAGAGCTGGTTTGAGCGACAGTACGGATAACAAAGATCCTAGGTTCTAGCTCCTAGAACCTAGGTATTACTCCCTTCATGACTTCATCATCCTTTTCAAACCATATTTATGTTCTGTTTCTTTTAGGAACTAGAATCCTGTAACCTAGCACCTATCACGTACACCTTTACCCTCTTTTTCCATCAAAAAGCTGCCACCTTATTCCGCATATTCTGACTGACTAAGCTAGCCCTGCATAGCACAAGGTATGAACAGCATGTACAGCTTTTGGACACTTTGAACCCAAAAGCTCTACATGCTGCATAACAGATATCTTCGGCTTGGCTAAACCATTTAAGATCATAGATTTAAAACTAATGAGCAACAAAAAAAGCTTTAGGATCATGACAACCCCAAAGCTTTTTCATCATGGTGATCTTTTTAGTTGATCAGGACTAGCCCATATCGACAGTTACCCCGTCGAGGGTACTGCTTCCGAGCTGATCTTTGCTACCGACCTTGATCATCAGGCGCAAGTCGTTGGCTGAGTCAGCATGATGCAGGGCATCCTGTTCGGTGATCTTGTCTTCGGTAAACAACCCATACAGCGACTGATCAAAGGTCATCATTCCCGACTCGCCGGATTTCGCCATCACGTCTTTGATCTCGTGCAGTTCACCGCGGCGGATCAGATCTGCAACCCGCGGGGTATTGAGCAGTAACTCAAAGGCCGCATGACGGCCGACACCGTGGGCGTCGGGGATCAACTGCTGGGCCAAAATACATTTCAGGTTCAGCGACAAATCAAACAAAAATTGCTCCCGGCGCTCTTTCGGCACCAGGTGAAGAATTCGCTCCAGTGCCTGGTTGGCATTATTGGCATGCAGGGTTGCCATGCACAAATGTCCGGTTTCGGCGAAGTTCATCGCATACTCCATGGTTTCCGGAGTCCGGATCTCGCCGATCAGGATCATATCCGGCGCCTGGCGCAGAGAGTTCTTCAGTGCCACTTCATAGCTTTCGGTATCGAGACCCACTTCACGCTGGGTGACAATGCACCTGTCATGCTTATGGACAAACTCAATCGGATCTTCGACCGTCAGAATGTGCCCGCTACGGTTGCTATTGCGAAACCCGGTCATCGCAGCCATCGAGGTTGACTTACCCGAACCCGTTGCACCAACCACCAATACCAGACCACGCTTGGCCAGTGCCATTTTCTGCATATCCATCGGCAGGTTAAGCGAGAAAATATCGGGAATATCGGTCTCGATCCGACGAATGACCATACCCGGCAACTCACGCTGCCAAAACGCGCTGACACGAAAACGTAATTCCCCGCGAACCAGAGCAAAGTTCGCTTCCCGGGTTGTCACAAACTCCTGCTGTCGCTCACTATCCATAGCCTCTTCGAACAGAGCGTCAACAGAACGGCGATCCAGGACTTCTCCCAGCGGCTGCAGGTTACCGTCGACTCGCAGCAAACAAGGTGAATCAACCGTAATATACAGATCTGATGCCTTGCACCGCACGACCTCCTCGAGGATCGATTGTAAATTCATTGTCATTCCTATTTATGATCTTTCGAGTACTTACAGCTGCGCAAATGCACTATCGACAACACGTCGCCCTTCTTCTGCCTCAACCAATCCCTGGGCCACCAGCATCTTGACACTCTGCTCCATCGTCTGCATTCCCATTGCCGAACCGGTCTGGATCATGGAATACATCTGGGCAACCTTGTCTTCCCGGATCAGGTTACGAATCGCCGGTGTGGCCATCATCACCTCATGCGAGGCAACCCGTCCGCCGCTGATGCACTTGAGCAAGCTCTGCGATACCACCGCCCGCAGTGATTCGGAAAGCATCGAGCGCACCATAGCCTTGTCATTGCCAGGAAAAACATCAATGATACGGTCAACCGTTTTTGCTGCCGAACTGGTATGCAAAGTACCCAACACCAGGTGGCCGGTTTCTGCTGCGGTAAGGGCAAGACTGATGGTTTCTTTGTCCCGCAGTTCGCCGACCACAATGACATCGGGATCTTCACGCAGGGAAGAGCGCAGCGCATTATGGAAACTATGGGTATCACGGTGAACTTCACGCTGGTTGATCAGGCAACGCTTGCCGCTATGGATAAATTCCACCGGATCTTCAATCGTAAGAATATGCCGGTTATAGTTTTCATTAATATAATCAACCAGTGCCGCAATCGTGGTCGACTTACCCGAACCGGTAGCACCGGTCACCAATACCAGCCCACGTTGACACTGGGCGATTTTATAGAACACTTCAGGAACGTTAAGTGACTCCAGGGTCGGGATATTGATTGGAATGGTCCGAAACACTGCCGCACTCCCCCGAGACTGCTGGAAAGCATTAACACGAAAACGTCCGACATTTGGCAACTCAAAAGAGAAGTCCACTTCCATCTTCTCTTCGTACTCCCGGCGCTGGGCATCATTCATGATGTCAAACACCAATCGGTGTACTTCACCGTGCTCTAGTGCTGGTAAACTCAGTTTTCTTACGTCACCATCTACCCTGATCATTGGCGGTACACCAGCAGAAAGGTGCAGATCAGAGGCATTATGCTTTACACTAAAGTCCAGTAGTTCGGTGATATCCATAAATTTTCCCCACAGAATCAATTATGAGTAGTATCAAGCAAAATATTGAACAGGTCATCTCCCAGATAACCTCCGCGACCGAAAAATGCGGTCGAACAGCCGATTCCGTGCAACTACTGGCGGTAAGTAAAACCAAGCCAATCGCTGCAATCGACGATGCGATAGCAGCAGGGCAGTACGCGTTTGGTGAAAACTACGTCCAGGAAGGCATTGAAAAAGTACAACATTTCACAACACATGCTCAGGCTGACAAGCTGAGCTGGCATTTTATCGGGCCAATCCAGTCTAACAAAACGCGGCAGATTGCCGAGCATTTCGACTGGGTGCACTCCGTCGACCGTGCCAAGATTGCCCGCAGGCTGAGTGAACAGCGTCCGGCCGACATGCCTCCGCTAAACATCTTACTGCAAGTCAACACCAGCGGCGAGGCCAGCAAATCAGGTATCGCCTTCGACGACTTGTCTGCGCTGGCTGATGAAATTGCGGCAATGCCCAATTTAGTGCTGCGTGGCCTGATGTCAATCCCGCAAAAAGCCGATGACTATGACAACCAATATGCATCTTTCAGCGCCTTGGCCGATGCCCAAAACGCTCTGCGAGACAAACACCCGCAACTTGATACCCTATCGATGGGGATGAGTGGCGATATGGAGGCCGCTATTGCAGCGGGTAGTACCATTGTCCGGATCGGCACCGCAATCTTCGGTGCACGGAACTATAAATAGCATCGAGGAACCAGGATCGAGGATCCCACTCCCCTGTATTTTGATAAGGATTTTACATGGAACAACGCTCAATCGCTTTCATCGGCGCCGGCAACATGGCGCGCTCAATTATTGCCGGACTGGTTTGCAGCGGCTATAGCGCGGATAAAATTACCGCTACTGCCCCCGGCCCGGATCGCCGTGAGCCACTAGCCCGTGACTACGGTATCCATACCAGCGACGACAACCTGTCTGCGGCCGAGCAGGCCGATGTGATTGTACTGGCGGTCAAACCCCAGCTAATGGAGCAAGTCTGCCAGCCCCTACAGGCTATCGACTTTTCTGGCAAATTGGTGATCTCTATCGCTGCCGGCATCCCGGCCCAGCGCCTCAATGAGATGCTAGCGACAGAGTTAAACCTTGTTCGCGTCATGCCCAATACCCCTTCGCTAATTGGTAAAGGGATGAGCGGTATGTTTGCCCCGTCCACAGTCGCGGTGACAGACAAAGCCTTTGCTGAAAACTTAATGCAAGCTGTCGGCGAAGTGTGCTGGGTAGAGCAGGAATCTGGAATTAACGGTATTATAGCCGCAGCCGGCAGCGCACCGGCCTACTTCTTCCTGTTCATGGAAGCCATGCAGGCAGAAGCAATCAAGCAAGGCTTTGATCCTCAGACGGCCCGCCAACTGATTCAGCAATCAGCTGCTGGCGCTGCTGAGATGGTGGTTGCCAACCCCGATATCGACCTGGCGACCCTGCGTGAGCAGGTGACGTCGAAAGGCGGGACCACCGCCGAGGCACTGCGCACGTTTAACGAACATCAACTTAGTGATACCGTAGCCAAAGCAATGCGTGCTGCTGTTTCCCGCGCTGAAGAAATGGAAAAATTATTTTAAGGTTTAGTTATGAATTCAATTGGTTTCTTGGTCTCTACCCTGTTTGACCTCTACATCATGGTTGTATTGCTACGGATCTGGCTACAGTGGGCCCGAGCGGACTTCTACAACCCGTTCTCCCAGTTCATCGTAAAAGCGACCCAACCGGTCGTTGCACCATTACGCCGCATCATCCCATCGATTGGTTCGCTGGATCTGGCAACGCTGCTATTTGCCTATGTGCTCAGTATTGCCAAATTTGTCCTGCTGCAAATTGTTCTGACCAACGGCGGTCTGGTATTTAGCGTTGATTTCCTATGGCTAGGCGGACTGTCACTACTAAAAGCCGCGGGTGGCCTATTGTTCTGGGTACTGCTACTTCGTGCCATCCTGAGCTGGGTTAGCCAGGGACGAAGCCCGGTTGAATACGTAATGCACCAGCTGACTGAGCCGATGACGGCACCTATCCGTCGGTTTATCCCGGCAATGGGCGGCCTAGACCTGAGTGTGCTGGTACTGTTCATCGGCCTGCAATTTGCCAATATCCTGATGGGCGACATTATCGGTCCTATCTGGCATCAGCTATGAGTCTGAGTGCAATTACAAGATCTGGTGACGACTTGGTGATCCGGCTGTATATTCAGCCGAAAGCCAGCCGGGACCAGATTGTCGGCCTGCATGGCGACGAGCTAAAAATTGCCATCACCGCTCCGCCTGTGGACGGCAAGGCCAACGGCCATCTAACCAAATACCTGGCAAAACAGTTCCGGGTTGCCAAAGGTCAGGTGGTCATTGAAAAAGGGGAACTGGGTCGTCACAAGCAACTCAGGATCGAGAGCCCTCGAGAAATTCCAACCGTGATTGCCGAACTATTGTAGTTCCCCCCGCATACCAGAACACCTAGAAATAGCGGCTCAACCTTTGGGTTGGGCCGCACAGGTTGAGCCGCATTGCCAGAGCTGCTGGCTATACTATAAGGATGTAATACCCACCGAATTATTAAGGCCATCTACCCAAATGACCTGACAATTCGCTGAGTATCCAAAAGGATAAAACCATGACTCGTATCTTATGTTTATTATCAGCATTACTTTTTACCGCCCTGCCGGTTCACGCTGAACAGCTAGAAAACATCGGCAACCTGGAGGTGCACTACTCCAGTTTTCCTTCAACCTTTCTGACTCCGGAGGTGGCAAACACCTACCGAATTCAGCGCAGTCGCTACTCTGCCGTTGTCAACGTCACTGTTTTAGATAAGGCACAAGCTGGCAAGCCCGCAGTCACAGCCGTTTTAACGGGTCAGGCAAAAAACCTGCTCGGCACCATCAAGAACCTCTCTTTTCGCGAAATCCGTGAGGGCTCGGCCATCTACTACATCGCCGAGCTGAAACATGCCAACGAAGAGAGCTTCAGCTTCACCATCGATGTGTCTCAGGGCGGCACCAATGGCCAAATCGCATTCAAGCAAACTTTCTATGTCGATTAAGCAATCAATACCGGCCTGCAAAGCCTGACAAGAGGAGCCCGCGGGCTCCTCTTTCTTTTTCAAGCGGAACGATTCCCGGTTCCTGCATCATTCGGCAGAAACTCAATAGAGTGGAGGCAAAGTTCATTTGGTACTATCATAGCGCCCCACTACTATCAGTCCGCACGGACTCACCGAGGAACAGTGATGAGCAAATTAGTACTGGCCACTGGCAATCAGGGCAAGGTAAAAGAAATGGCAAGCCTGCTTGCAGACTTTGGTTTTGATGTTGTTGCACAGAGTGACTACAACGTCTCTTCGGTTGCCGAGACGGGCACCACCTTCATCGAAAATGCCATTATCAAAGCTCGTCATGCCGCCAAAGAAACCGGCCTGCCTGCGATTGCTGACGATTCCGGCCTGGAAGTCGACTACCTCAAAGGGGCGCCTGGTATCTACTCGGCCCGCTTTGCCGGAGAGGATGCCAGCGATCAGCAAAATCTTGAAAAACTACTAGAAGAAATGAAAGGCGTGCCAGCAGAGCAGCGCACCGCCCGCTTCCACTGTGTACTTGTAATGATGCGCCACGAAAACGACCCGACTCCGCTGGTTTGCCACGGTAGCTGGGAAGGCAGCATCCTGACCGAAGCCCATGGTGAGAATGGATTCGGCTACGACCCGGTATTCTGGGTACCGGAAGATCAGTGTGCCTCTGCCGAGCTGGAGCCTGCGCGCAAAAAGCAGCTGTCGCACCGTGGTAAGGCGCTGCAGAAACTGTTTGCAGCCCTGAAGGACGCCTAATGTTAGTTCCACCACCACTAAGCCTGTATGTTCACATCCCGTGGTGTGTCCAAAAATGCCCGTATTGTGATTTCAACTCGCATGCACTCAAGGCGGACATTCCCGAACTCGACTATGTCGATGCACTCATCGAGGATCTGGATGCCGATCTGGCGGCCTATCAGCTGGAAAATGGTGTCCGTCCGCTGCACTCAATCTTTATTGGTGGTGGTACGCCAAGCCTGATTTCGCCGCAAGAAATTGGCCGCCTGCTGCAAGCTGTCGAGGCGCGTATTCCGTTCAGCAAAGATATTGAAATTACGATGGAAGCTAACCCAGGCACGGTCGAGGCAGGTCGATTCACCGCCTACCGTGAGGTCGGGGTAAACCGAATCTCCATCGGAGTTCAAAGTTTTCAGGATGAGAAGCTAAAGCGCCTCGGCCGGATCCACGGCTGCGATGAGGCCATCAACGCGGCCAAACTGGCCACCGAGGCCGGACTGAACAGCTTCAACCTTGACTTGATGCACGGCCTGCCGGATCAGTCGATTGAGGACGCGCTTTCCGATCTCAAGCAAGCCATTGCACTCAACCCACCGCACCTGTCGTGGTACCAGCTGACGATTGAGCCCAATACCCTGTTCTACTCCAAGCCTCCAACACTGCCGGATGACGATGACTTGTGGGATATTTTCGAACAAGGCCACCGGCTGCTGGCGGAAGCCGGTTACGTCCAATATGAGATCTCCGGCTACAGCAAACCGGGACTGCAGTGCCGCCATAATCTCAACTACTGGCGCTTCGGCGACTACCTCGGGATTGGCTGTGGTGCACACGGCAAGATCAGCTTTGCTGACGGCACGATCACCCGCACGGTCAAGGTTAAGCACCCGCGTGGTTACCTGAACCCACAGAAGCCGTATCTGGATCAGCAAACCCAGGTAGAAGACAGCGAAAGACCATTTGAGTTTTTCATGAACCGCTTCCGCCTGCTGGAGTCCTGCCCGAAGCAGGATTTCGTCGAGCGTACCGGCCTGCCGCCAAGTACCATCCAACCTTCAATTGACTGGGCACTGGCGCAAAACTACCTGGCCGACAACGGCGAGGAGTGGCAAATCACCGAACACGGTAAGCTATTCCTCAATGACCTGCTGGCGGCCTTTGTCGACGAAGACGAGTAAAAGCGAAAAGAAACGCATATAAAAACAAAAAGCGAGAATCAGAGTTCTCGCTTTTTGTTTTAAACCTGCTTTTCCTAGGACCATAGAACCGCTCTTCCCATATCACTTAAAACTCACACTCCGCCAGTTCTTGAGCGCCGGGATCAATGATTGAATTTCATGCTCTTTCATCTGCCGCTTGGCAACCCGCTCACACAACTCCTGATCAATAAACTGAGAATGAGAAAGCACATAGGGTAAATCTTCTATCATGATACTGTGATAGTCGGCCAGCACAGCCAGTTGTTGTTCATTCAGCTTGACCTTGTGAACGCCATAATACAGCTGTCCGCTAGGCTTGATCAGAAAGGTATCGGCCCCCTTTTCCAGGGTGATCGCCCCGTCTTGCATCGTTATTGCATTGTGCCATTGCGGCTGACAAAACGATGCCAGAACACTGCCTGAAGTCAAAGACAGTGCGAGACCTATCATCGACAGGATCATCTTCCGGTTGTTGCACTTGAACATACATATCCCCTCAGAATCGGGTCTATGCTGATCTTCAGTGAACAGTCACAACCCGTTAGAAAATAGAGCGTCCGATTCTCTCTGCAAGTAGCTCCAATGCAGCAGTTCCTGCCAGTGAATTACCGGAAGGATCCAACTCAGGCGACCATACCGCTATCGACATTTCTCCCGGTACGATAGCAACAATACCACCACCAACACCGGATTTGCCCGGCATACCCACCCGATAAGCAAACTCGCCCGCGCCATCGTATAACCCGCAGGTCGCAAGCAATGCATTCATTTGCTTACTCTGAGTCTGGCTGATAATTGTTTTTTTCGCGCCCAAAGGAAGCCCTTTATTGGCCAGATAGCTAAATGTTCTCGCCAAATCAACACAACTCATCTTCAAAGCGCAATAGCTGAAGTAGTTTGTCAGTACCGGCATCACTTCGTTTTCAAAGTTGCCAAACGAGCGCATCAGGTACGCAATAGAGGCATTGCGATCACTGTGCTGCATCTCTGAGGCCGCAACGACCTTGTCGTATACAATATGGGGATTGCAGGCCAGTTCACGCACCTGCTCCAGCATCCGGTATTGCGGCGCTGACAGGCGGCTGTGCAGCAGATCGGAAACCACCAATGCCCCGGCATTGATAAACGGGTTACGCGGAATACCGTTTTCCAGCTCAAGCTGGATCATCGAGTTAAATGCATGGCCTGACGGCTCTTTCCCTACCCGCTTCCAAATTTCATCAGGTTCATAGAGGGTCATCGCCAGCGTCAGGCTAAGTACCTTGGAGATCGACTGGATAGAGAAACACTCCTCGCTATCGCCAGCCTGAATAATTTCACCATCGTTATAACAGACAGCAATGCCCAGTTTATCTGCAGGCACTTCGGCCAACGCGGGGATATAGTTAGCCACTTTTCCCTGGCCAATTAATGGCCTGACTTCATCCAAAATCTCACTGAGCAACTGTTCTGTTGGCTTCATTCTTTGTTCTCCAAGGGCAAAAAAGCCAACACGAGGTTGGCTTTTACAAAGTCGTTCTCGCCATAGGGATGGCGTTAACTCTAGGTGATATGACTTGAGGGCAGAGGGTTACTCTGTACGCTCGTATTTCATATCCCATACGCCGTGCCCCAAACGGTGGCCACGGGCTTCGAATTTTGTAAGCGGACGGTCTTCAGGGCGCGGAATGTAGTCACCATCCGTCGCCGTGTTGCGGTAGCCAGGTGCCGCATTCATTACTTCCACCATGTGCTCTGCATAGTTTTCCCAGTCAGTCGCCATATGGAAGATACCACCAATTTTCAGCTTCTTACGTAGCATCTGAGCGAATTCAGGCTGAACAATACGACGCTTGTGGTGGCGCGCCTTGTGCCATGGGTCTGGGAAGAACAGCTGAACCATATCCAGGCTGCCATCCGGGATCATGTGGTCAAAAACTTCCACGCCATCATGACACATTACACGCAGGTTGGTTAAACCCGCTTCCTCAGCCGCCATCAGACATGCACCAACACCAGGGCTATGTACTTCGATACCGATAAAGTTCTTCTCAGGTGCGTTTTTGGCCATTTCAACCAATGACGCGCCCATGCCAAAACCAATTTCCAGTACTACCGGCGCTTCACGGTTATACACTTCTTTCCAGTCAATCAGTTCCTGAGCGAAGTCGATACCCATAGTCGGCCAGTTATTTTCCATAGCCAGTTCCTGGCCCTTGGTTAAACGGCCTTCACGACGAACAAAGCTACGAACTTTTCGTACCAGTTTGCCGTCTTCGGTAAATTCAGTCATGGTCACTTCACCAGACTTTTTTGCAACTTCGCTCATGCTTACTATCCAAACAAAAAAGAAACGGAACGGCATTATCCAAAGTTATAGACTAAGTTCAAGTCTATCGATTGCGACAATACCCAGATTGTGGTGCAATCTCGCTCAATAATACCCAATATAAACTTTCACCGCTGTGCGATCCGCACGGTGCTAGGAAGTATAAGTGATTGCCATTGCCAACTACAACTTTGACTAAAAGACACCCAGAGAGACCGTACATCCAGCGGAACACTCTCGCTACGTCAGTCATCACCAAGGCAAACACACAACAAGTAAAGTGAGCGAGTTTTTGTGACTAATACCTTCTCTGAGGCCATTTTGACGTGGTACGACAAATTCGGCCGCAAAACACTGCCCTGGCAGCTCAATAAGACTCCCTATAAGGTCTGGCTGTCGGAGATCATGCTGCAGCAAACCCAGGTTGCCACGGTGATCCCGTACTTTGAACGCTTTATCGAGCGCTTCCCGACAGTACAGGATCTGGCAAAGGCCGAGCAGGATGAAGTGCTGCACCTATGGACAGGACTCGGCTATTACGCCCGGGCCCGCAACCTGCACAAAGCAGCACAGCTGATCGTATCTGAGCATGGCGGCAACTTTCCTGAGGATATCGAACAGGTCATCGCCCTGCCGGGAGTTGGCCGCTCTACGGCTGGCGCGGTATTGTCGCTGTCGCTCAAGCAGCACCACCCGATCCTTGATGGCAATGTGAAGCGTACCCTGGCCCGTTGCTATACCGTCGAAGGCTGGCCGGGCAAAAAGCCAGTAGAAAATGCCCTGTGGGAAATTGCCGAACAAAACACCCCGGCGCACGGCGTCGAGCGCTATAACCAGGCCATGATGGACATGGGAGCGATGATCTGCACCCGCAGCAAGCCCAAGTGCGAGCTCTGTCCGGTCGCCGAACTCTGTCAGGCAAAAGCCCAGCAACGCCAGATGGATTTTCCCGGCAAAAAGCCGAAAAAAACACTGCCGGAAAAACAGGCGTGGTTTGCTATATTCCAGCACGGCGAGGAAGTCTGGCTAGAGCAGCGTCCGCCCGCCGGGATCTGGGGCGGCTTGTGGTGCTTCCCGCAAAATGATGACGCAGACCTCGACACAATTATCGAACAGCGACTTGGAAACTCGTCCGATATCATCCGCAATACCGAGCAGCTGAATGCTTTCCGCCATACATTCAGCCATTATCATCTTGATATCGTACCAATCCTGATCCGCCTCAACGCAGCACCGAATGTGGTCAATGAATCCGGCAAAGGGCAATGGTACAACCTCAACCAGCCGCCAAAAATCGGCCTGGCCGCACCGGTACAACAAATTCTCGAAGGTCTGCATTACGAGCTGAAAAACCTGTAACCACCAGACGAAAGGGGCAGAAAGATAAACAGGCTTAAAGGTCGAGCTGGCTGTTTTGGCGTGAAATCTAGAAGCATTCGCTGCACTCTGGTATAACTAGCAGCGTACTCATGAAGGTTAAGATTAAGGAGCCACTCGATGAGCCGTACTGTATTCTGTGCCCGTCTGAAAAAAGAAGCGGAAGGTTTGGATTTCCAACTTTACCCGGGAGAGCTGGGTAAACGTATTTTCGACAATATCTCGAAAGAAGCCTGGGCAGAGTGGCAAGGTAAACAAACGATGCTGATCAACGAGAAAAAGCTGAACATGATGGATCCAGAGCACCGTAAGCTACTGGAAACAGAAATGGTTAACTTCTTGTTTGAAGGTCAGGATGTGATCATCGACGGTTACACGCCACCAAGCGAGTAACGAAACACCCGACTTCACGATTTATCCCCCCTCCTGAGCAAAAAAGCTTACCCGGAGTGACAGAAAATGACATCATTTGTCGCCAAACAAGTGATGTCATTTTTTTTTGCCGGGTATTATGAAAAAACGCGCTCTTCTATTATCTCTTCTTCTGCTTGGTGGTTGCAGCCGGGAATTTGTCGAAAAGTTTTACGACGTCGACTACACCGCAACCAATCGCTTTGCCAAAAACCTCGCTCCGTTGCCCGGGCAATTTACCAAAGATGCCGCAGCACTTGACCGCCTGATGAATAACTTCAGCGGGCAGGTTAAGCGTTACTGGGGTGACAAGGATTCTCTTGTGGCCAGCAAGCGTCAGTACGTCAAATATACCGATGGCTATCAGAGCCGCGCCCATGTCGACTTCGTGCGCGGGGTGGTTATTGTCGAGACTGTGGCAACGACCGAGCCGGAAAAGCATTTAAAAGAAGCCATCACTACCACCCTGCTAACCCCGGACAATCCAGGCGGGGTCGACCTTTACTCGGATTCGGGCATCGAGCTGCAAGGCAAGCCGTTTCTCTACGGTCAGGTACTGGATCAGGAAGGCAAACCGATCGAGTGGTCCTGGCGGGCAAACAAATTTGCCGACTACCTGATCAACCGCGATCTGAAAAAGCGCAAGATCCGCTACCAGCAAGCCTATTATGTCGAGATCCCGATGGTTGCCGATCATGCCAACAAGCGGGGATACAAATATGCCAGCATTGTGCGCGATGCCTCTCGTCGTTACGGTATTCCGGAAGATCTGATCTATGCCATCATCAAAACCGAGAGCAGTTTCAACCCTTACGCTGTTAGCCATGCCAATGCTTACGGGTTAATGCAGGTAGTGCCGAATACCGCCGGCGCCGATGTCTTCAAGCTGGTAAAGAACAAATCAGGCAAGCCAACGCCGGAGTACCTGTTTGACCCGGCCAAGAATATCGATACCGGCACGGCTTATTTCTATATTTTGCGAAATCGCTATCTCAAGGATGTCCAGGATCCGCTCTCGCTGCATTACAGTATGATTTCGGCCTATAACGGCGGTACCGGCGGCGTATTGAAGACCTTTCATAACGATCGCAAACGGGCAATGAATGATCTCAACAGCTTGCAACCGAACCAGGTTTACTGGGCACTGACCAACAAGCACCCCAAAGCGGAAGCACGTCGCTATTTACAGAAAGTCACCAATTTCCAGAAAGAGTTTAATCAGGGAAAAATCTAGAGTGACGACAAATAAATAGCCACAAAAGCCGCTAGCGTATAAAAAGCAAGCAGGCGAGCATTTTTCAGTAATTTTTATTGAAAAAGTAGTTGACGAAATGGCTGAAAACCCGTTTAATAGCGCTCCGTTGCCTCGATAGCTCAGTCGGTAGAGCAGAGGATTGAAAATCCTCGTGTCGGTGGTTCGATTCCGCCTCGAGGCACCATTTCTTCTTTTT
>NZ_JAKRRW010000014.1 GCF_026191635.1 Photobacterium obscurum | reverse complement strand
ATTTCAATTTAAGCAACAGCTTGAAAAGAATAAAAATAAAGTGGTTCTTCTCGTAAGAGATTAACTGCACTGTGCCGACTTAGCTCAGTAGGTAGAGCAACTGACTTGTAATCAGTAGGTCACCAGTTCGACTCCGGTAGTCGGCACCACCTTTTAAAACCTCATCTCTGATGAGGTTTTTTTTCGTCTGTAGTTATACCAAATAGTTATACCCACTCAATCCCATATTGGGCAGCTTAATGGTTATAGTTTACAATAGTACCAATAAGCAGAATGCCACCAGTTTCATTGAATTGCAGTGCCTTTTCCTGTATTTCTGTAATTCCTCCCGCTTTAACTGATATTTGCATGCTGCAATTAAAGGAACTAACAACCATTGATGTAAAACATCAAATAAAATAACAGGTTGCGCTAAATATAATGGCAAGTATAAAACTCTCAGTAGAGCGCTTAACCGAAGGTTTATATATCAAGCTACCATTGCAATGGACTGATCACCCTTTTCTACTGAATCATTTCAAAATCAAAGATCACCAACAAATTCGCCTGATCAAAAATCTTGGGGTGAAATTTGTCTACCTGATTCCTGAAAAAAGTGACACCAAGCCTCTCGACCCGGAAACCCCGGTTGAGGCCCTTACCGAACATGAAAGCCAGTTTCTTGATAAGCAAGCTGAAAAGCTCTGGCAGGAAAAGCAGGGACGTATCTCGCGCCTGAAAAATTACAAACGCAGACTGCAACGTTGCGAGAAAAACTTTAATCGCTCGATGGCTCAGCTTCGTTCAATCATCGGCAAGATCAAAAGTCGTCCCCTCACGGCGATTAATGAAGCAGAAAGCCTCGTCGAAGATATGGTTGATGCCCTAATGGAAAGCGATAACGTTGCCCTCCATTTGATGAATGATGCCAAAGACTCGGAAGACATCTACTTTCACTCACTGAACGTGGCTATCATGTCGATGATGCTGGCTAAATCCAATGGTATGCCAGCCAGTGACATCAAAGCGATCGCTCTAGGTGCCTTGTTCCATGACATGGGAAAACTGAAAGTTCCCACGGCAATCACTCGTAAGACGACACCTCTGACTGAGCCTGAAGAGAATTACTTAAAGCTGCACACCCGATACAGCCTAGATTTGGCAAACCTGGCAGAAAGCTTTCCACAGGCTGCAAAACCGATTTTGAGCCAGCATCATGAGTTGCTTGACGGTAGTGGCTACCCCAAGCAACTCACTGCCGACAAGATCGACTTGAAAGCGCAACTGGTCTCAGTCGTCAATGCCTACGACAACCTGTGCCACCCTCAGGATCCGGCCAAGGCCCGTATCCCTTATAGCGCCCTGTCCTATCTGTTCAAAAATAAGAAGGCGCAATATAACAGTGACTACATGGCTCTGCTGATCCGCCTAATGGGCGTCTATCCGCCAGGTAGCGTAGTGCAGCTTTCTAACCAGCAGCTCGGATTGGTCATTTCGGTGAATTCCGAAAGCCTGCTGTTTCCGAACGTACTGCTCTATGATCCGTCAGTACCTTCCAACGAAGCACCAATCCTCGATCTTGAAGAAAGCGATCTGCGGATTGAGCAAGCTATCGCACCGCACAAACTGCCGGAAAAAGTCTACACCTACCTCAATCCCCGGATCAGGATATCCTACTACTTCGATCCTGATGATTGATAGTGTTAGGATGTTTATCAATAGCAGGTCTTCTATCGCCGGCACTGAAGCACGATAGAAGACCAAACAAAATTACAAGCTAAACATATCCTTAATCCACCCTGCCGGCTGGGCACTGCTGCACTGTGATTTCAGTGAGCCGTCTTTGTCCCACACCGGCAGAGACTGCTTACCACCACAATCCTGACTTAAGGTACCGTTCGGTAACCGGTTATATTTTACGGTTGTCAGTTTCTTGGGCCAGCTCAGGCGCAGTGGCTCGGGGTGGCGGCGGCGCAGGTAATCGCTATACAGGCGCAGTGCCCCGGCAGAGCCCGTCAGGTTAACCGGTTTGTTATCGTCCCGTCCCATCCATACTGTTACGACCTCCCGACCATCTGCACCGACATACCAACTGTCACGGGTTTTATCCGTAGTACCGGTTTTGCCAGCCAAAGCAGCCCAACCAAACTTCGGTTGCAGAAAACGTGCGGTTCCCTGGCTGACGACATTTTTCATTCCGTAAGTTGTCAGCCAGGCCGCCTGCTCGGGAACTGCCTGAGCGGCTTTCGGGTAGCTCTGGTAGAGCCTGTTGCCTTGCTGATCCACAACTGCACGCAATGCCGTCAGCTCGGCTTTGCGGCCACCACTGGTGACCGTCTGATACATCTGGGTGACTTGATATGGTGTCAGGGTAAAAGCCCCAAGAAAGATTGACGGCAGTTTAGGGATCTCATTACGATCGACGCCGAGCTGCACCATGGTATCAATCACCGGACCCAGACCAACCTGCAAGCCCAGGTTCACGGTCGGCACATTCAACGATTTCGCCAGGGCATAGTACAGAGGCACCTCGCCACGGAACTTGCGATCATAGTTGCGGGGCTTCCAGGCGGTTCCTCGGCTACCTTTGAGCATGATTGGCTTATCATCAATCGTGGTTGCCAAGGTGTATTGCTCTGGGTGGCGTAGTGCCGCCAAATACACTGCAGGCTTAACCAGCGAGCCAATTTGTCGGCTTCCATCCAGCGCCCGATTAAAGCCGGCATAGCCCGGACGGCTACCACCAATCATTGCCCTGACTTCACCGCTCAGGCGATCGACGGCAACCACGGCCGCCTCGACCTTGACTCCGGCTTTCTTGTTTAGCTTCGGCACCATCGCCATCACCGCTTGTTCCGCTTCCTGCTGCGATAGCGGGTCGAGGGTACTGAAAACCCGAAGGCCAACGCCCGGGGTAAAGTTATCACCGACTTTCTCTTTGAGCTCACGCTGCAACTGCTGGAAATATGCCGGTTGACGGCTGGCGATCATCGGCCGCTTCTGTACATCCAGCGAGCGGGAGGCTGCCTGCTCGTACTGCGCCCCATCGAGAATACCGTTGTCCATCATCAGGCGCAGGATCAGATCCCGGCGCTGGCGCGCACGATCGGGGTTTCGCCATGGGTTATAATAAGACGGACCTTTCGCCAGCCCCACCAGCAAAGCCTGCTGGTCAATACGCAGTTCCTGCAGTGGGCGACCAAAGTACAGCCGTGCTCCCAGCGCAAAACCGTGGACCTCTTTGCCACCATTCTGTCCTAGGTAGATCTCATTAAGGTAGGCTTCTAGGATCCGGTCTTTGCTGTATCGGTAGTCAATGATCAGGGCGATATACGCCTCGCTCAGCTTGCGCCACAGCGTACGCTCACGCGATAGGAAAATATTTTTTGCCAGCTGCTGAGTCAGGGTACTGCCGCCCTGTACCGTTCTGCCAGCCCTCAGGTTAACAAACAGGGCCCGTACGATAGCCAACGGAGAAACCCCGTCATGGTGGTAAAAATCGCGATCTTCCGTCACCAGCAAGGCATCGACCAATACCTCGGGAAAACGCTCCCGGGGCAAGAACATTCGCTGCTCGCCCTCTTGAGTCCCCAGCATCCCCAGCATTTTGGGCTCAATACGTATATATCCCAGCTGACGCTTGCTGCCCACCTCATGAATACTTTTCAGCTCATTGCCGGAAAACGTCAGCATCACATGGCGCCCGCCTTCATGGCCATCCTCGAACTCAAAAGGCCGGCGCAGCAGCTCAATACGAGTCGAGGACGAGGAATACTCACCGATACGCTGTGGGTTTCTGACCTTATGGTACTGCAGCAGGTCGAGCTCTCTGCGCACCTCTTCCAGGGTTACCGCCTGCCCCGGCTGCAGGGTCAGTACCCGACCATAGACAACAGCCGGTAGATTCCACAGCTGTCCGTCAAACTTGTCCTGCACCACGTTATCTAGGTAAATCCCGATCACCAACAGTACTGCGATAACAGCAATAGTGGCTTTAACTCCGAAGCCGATCAGCCACTTAAGCCAATTCGGCAACTTTGAAGATTTCTTCTTGGTTGTTTTTTTCCGGCTCTTGCGGGGCTTCGCCGGGCTTTTTTTCGCTGGTGCCTTACCCGTTGTCTTACGTCGGGTGGCTGCTGGCTTTTTATCTCCCGCTTTCTTATCCGCGGGCTTTTTGGCTCCCGGCTTCTTGGGAGCAGGCGCGGCAAGGCGAGCTGGCAACTTGATCATCATGCTATTCTTCATTCCCGAAATCGGAGCCCTACATTTTATCAGTCAGGATAAGTACTTAAATACGATATTATCCTGACAGGTATTATGCTATCCCAGCGTAGGGTTCAAAAGTCCTTGTCGTTACCATAAAGTTGGCACGACGACGTTACATATATTTCTTGGTTTTACGCGTCGGCGCATGGTTTGCCGGATCATCCGGCCAAACGTGCTTGGGATAACGCCCCTTCATCTCTTTTTGCACCTCGCGGTATGATCCCTGCCAGAATGCCGCCAGATCTTGGGTGATCTGCAGCGGACGCTGTGCCGGTGAAAGCAGTTCCAGCACCACGGCAACCTTGCCATTGGCAATCTGGGGCGAGCTTTTCTCACCGAACATCTCTTGCATCCTTACTGCCAGTGCCGGTTTATGACCGATCTGGTAGCGGATCGGATAGCGCGAGCCAGTCGGCACCTGGTAGTGCGTCGGCAGAGCCGTTTCAAGAGCCTTCGCCTTCTCCCACCCCAAGCGCGCCTCGAGAGCCGCCACCAAGTCTAGCTTCTCGATAGCCTTGAGGGTCTTCATCCCGTTCATGAACGGCAGCAACCACTCACCGGCCTCTGCCAGCAAGCTAGCCTCGTCCATTGGCGGCAGATCAAGCTCCGGCAGCCACTCAGCAGCACAGCGCGCCCTCACCAGCAAACCTTCGGCCTTCGCCTGCCAGGGCAATATAGCCAGCCCTTTACGGACAATGGCATTGAGCAGGGCCTCACTGGCCTTGGCCGGATCCGGCTCTGCCATCGCACTGCGCTGTAATACCAGTTTGCCGCAGCACAGGTGTTTTTCCGCCGTAAGGCGGCCTTTCTTGTCGTCCCAATCCAGCCACTCACGTTCAACAAACAACTGTGGCAATTGTGCCTGCAGTGTATTGGCATCGGCTGCAACCGCCGAAAATATCCGGCTGTCTCCCTGGCGGGTTTTCACCACATCGGCGACCACCAGCATTGCTTCATCGGCCATCGGCTCATCAGGCAGCAGCATCGCCCCCTGACCGTTAGCCAACTGATAGCGAGCGTCCTTACCGCGTGATAGCGCAATTCGGTCAGGGAAACCCGCCGCCATCAGCGGGGCAACCCACTCGGCCGCTACTGCCAATGCCGCGGGTACGGCATTGGTTAACTTGGCCAGATGCTGCTTTGCCCGCAACATATACTGCCGACTACGAGGCAACTTACCGCTCTCCAGCAGGTTAAGCTGAAAATGCAGATCCGGGTTGTTCATCCCGCGCGGCGGGTCTTCCAGTAGTGCCACCAGCATCGCTGCAGTCATCATGGCAGGCTCATCTTGCTGTTTTGCCATCAGCAAAATAGCAGCATGGCGAGGATCGGCACCTAACTGCTGGATTTGCTTGCCACTGTCTGTCAACTGATAACGCGAATCCAGGGCACCGAGGCTCTGCAATAGATCACGGGACTGGCTCAGGGCCTGTACCGGCGGTATATCCAGCCAGCGCAGCTCGCTGGCATCCACACAGCCCCATTGCGCCAACTCCATCGCCAGCGCAGTCAAATCGGCCCGGAGGATCTCGGGTTGTGGGGTCGCAGGCTGGCGCGCCAACAGCTCCTCGCTGTATAACCGCAAACAGATCCCCGGCTCAAGGCGCCCGGCACGCCCCGCCCGCTGCTCGGCGGACGAGCGGGCAATACGGACCAGCTCCAGCCGGCTGATCCCCGTCTTCGGATCCCACTGCGCAATACGCTCCAGCCCACAATCAACCACGATACGGATCCCTTCGATCGTCAGGCTAGTCTCGGCAATATTCGTCGCTAGCACGACTTTTCGCTTGCCTTTGGGAGCCGGGGTAATCGCTTGTTGCTGCTGGCCGGTTGTAAGCTGGCCATATAACGGGCAAATCTGCACATCGCTGCCGACCTTGTCCGCCAACAGCTCCGCAAGGCGCTTGATCTCACCGGCACCGGGGATAAATACCAGCACCGAGCCCGATTCGGTATTAAGCAGGTTGGTGATTTCCCTTGCGGCACTGTCGACCATCTGCTGGCTATCCGCTAGTGTTTTATAACGGTGCTCGACCGGATAGCAGCGGCCTTCAGACTCAATATATCCCGCACCTGGCAGCAGGCCGGTCAAGGCCTGCTCATCGAGTGTTGCGGACATTACCAGCAGTTTCAGGTCGTCACGCAAGGCCTCCTGCACCTCCAATGCCAGCGCCAGCGAGGTATCGGCATGGATACTGCGTTCGTGGAATTCATCGAAAATCAGCAACTCGATACCGTCAAGCTCCGGATCCTGCTGCAACATCCGGGTCATCACCCCTTCGGTCACTATCTCCAGCCGGGTCGCCGAACTCACCCGGGTTTCTCCCCGGATCCGCAGGCCAACCGTCTGGCCAACCTTTTCCCCCAGCTGTGATGCCAGGTAGCTGGCTATATTGCGCGCAGCCAACCGGCGCGGCTCCAGCATCACGATACGGCCGGCAAGCCTGCCCTGCTTCAATATTGCCAGCGGCAGCCTGGTCGACTTACCGGCACCCGGCGGCGCTTTAAGAATAAGCTGTGAGCAAGACTGAAGTTGATCAAGCAATGGAGATAGAACGGCATCGATAGGCAGCTGTGACAATGTGAAAACCTTGTGTCATATTCAAACTAAGCTGATAGCTATTGTACAAGAAAGTGGTTTACCAAACTGAACAATTATCTTCCTCCTCTCCATGAGGCAACAGACTCACGGCTCAATTTGGTCTCTATAGGTCGTATTACCATGAACGATAATCGTCAAGAACGCCTTTTCTTAGCCCTGCCGCTGGATCTAAACCCAGCAGATCAGCGTGCCTTCCGCCACCTGTGCCAGCTTGCCAACGAACTGCCGGGAGATGGACGTCCGGTACCTGAAGCCAATATCCATCTGACCTTGGCGTTTCTCGGGATGGTTTCCCAACTGCAAAAAGAGGACCTAATTCGCCTTGTCGACGCAATCACCCTGCCCGAATTTACCGTCCACTGCTCATCTCTGAAATACCGCAAGCGTAGCAGGCTCGTCTGGCTCGGTTGCGACAGTGTTCCCCCCCCGTTAGCGCAACTGGCCGCAAACCTGAAGCAAGCGGCCGAGCAAGTCGGGCTGGAGCAGGAGGAACGACCATTCCTTCCCCATATCACCCTGAAAAAACACCTCCGCCAACGCCCGGAGACATTACCGGAAAATATTCATTTCACCTTTCATTGTCAGCACTTTGGCCTGTATATTTCTGAACAATTCAAAACACCACACGGCTCAGGGGTCCGCTATCGCAGCCTCCGGCAGTGGCCACTCTCGGCAACACCCAATATCAGGATACAGAATGAAATTTGACCCACCGTTACAGGCTGCTACATTAATCAAACGCTATAAGCGCTTCCTCGCCGACATTGAACTACCTAACGGCGAAATAAAAACGATTCACTGTGCCAATACTGGTGCAATGACTGGTTGCGCTGAACCTGGCAGTACGGTCTGGTATTCCACTTCAGACAACCCGAAACGAAAGTACCCCAACAGCTGGGAATTGTCCCACACTCAGGATGGGCACTGGATTTGCGTGAATACCACGCGAGCAAACAAGCTGGTCGAAGAGGCCATAAATAAGGATATCATCACAGAATTAACAGGCTATTCCTCACTCCGCACTGAAGTGAAGTATGGTAGTGAAAACAGCAGGATAGATATCCTGCTAGAAGCTGGTGACAAACCACCATGCTATATTGAAGTAAAAAGCGTAACCCTGCTGCAAAATGGCCGGGGATATTTTCCGGATGCCGTCACCACCCGGGGTCAGAAGCACCTACGGGAGCTGATAGAAGTAGCTCAAAGCGGGCAGAGAGCGGTACTTTTTTTCGCTATTTTGCATTCAGGGATTGAAAACGTGTCTGCGGCGCACCATATAGACCCGGACTATTACAATTTAATTCAACAAGCAGAACAGGCAGGCGTAGAGATCATCGGTTACAAAGCGGTATTGAACCAAGATGGGCTCTACTTAGATAACTGTATAGAATTCCACCAATGAAACTGAAAAATGATGCTTTCTTCACATTGGTATAAAATTGAATATATGCAGCAATTGCCACCCATAACCCTTTCTGCTATAGATACCGCCCAAAATTAACCAGTGACGGTTATTAGGTATATTAGGAGATGCTATATGCCAGAGAGCAACGTTAAAAAATCGCTAGGCATCCTGGCTATTGCTGGGGTTGAGCCGTATCAGGAAAAAGCTGGCGAAGAATATATGGGTGAAGCTCAGCTAGAGCACTTCCGCAAAATTCTTACCGCTTGGCGCAACCAGCTTCGTGAAGAAGTTGATCGCACCGTTAACCACATGCAGGATGAAGCGGCAAACTTCCCAGATCCAGTTGATCGTGCAGCACAGGAAGAAGAGTTCAGCCTTGAGCTTCGCAACCGTGACCGTGAGCGCAAGCTGATCAAGAAGATCGAAAAGACCCTTCAGCGCATTGAAGACGATGACTTTGGTTTTTGTGACTCTTGCGGTATCGAGATCGGCGTTCGCCGCCTTGAGGCTCGCCCGACAGCCGAACTGTGTATCGACTGTAAAACGCTTGCAGAAATCAAAGAAAAGCAGATGGCTGGCTAATACTCCGGTATTATACAGCAACAGTCTTAAGGGGGAGCAGCGGCTCCCTCTTTCATTTTTTATGATTTGTTTATGAGTACAAAAAACCACTACATCGGCCGTTTTGCGCCTTCTCCGTCAGGCCCCCTGCATTTTGGTTCTCTGATAGCCGCCCTGGGCAGCTACCTCCAGGCTAAATCACAGCAAGGCACCTGGCTGGTTCGTATGGAAGATCTTGATCCGCCGAGGGAAATGCCCGGTGCGGCGGATGATATCCTGCGTACGCTGGAAGCTTACGGCCTGGAATGGGATGGTACTGTCATATATCAGAGCCAGCGTCATGATGCCTACCAGGCTCAGATTGATGCCTGGCTGCAAAGCCGCGAGGCCTACTATTGCCAGTGTACCCGTAAGCAAATCAAACTTGCCGGTGGTTATTACCCGGGAACCTGTCGCGACCTAAATCACAGAGCTGGCAACAGTGCTGTTCGACTTAAAGTAAATACGCCAGTCACTCATTTTGATGATGAATTGCATGGCCGGATTGAAATCCCAGCCTCTCTGGCTCAAGAGGATTTCATCATTCATCGCCGGGATGGCTTATTTGCCTATAACCTGGCCGTGGTACTGGATGATATTGCACAAGGCGTTACCGAAGTGGTGCGCGGAGCTGATCTGATTGAGCCTACCGGCCGGCAGATCGGCCTATATCGCCAGCTCGCACAACCAGAAGTCAGCTATCTGCACTTGCCGCTAGCCGTTACTGAAAATGGTAACAAACTGTCAAAGCAGAACCATGCCCCCGCAATCGATAAGGCCAACCCGAAGCCCGCCTTAATTGGTGCGCTGATCTTTCTTGGCATGGCCCCACCAGCCGAACTGGCAGATGCCAGCCTCGAAGAAATCCTGCGCTGGGGTACCGATAACTGGCATGTTGGCAAGCTGCCAAAGTCGACAGCTATCACACTGGCATTCTAAAATGGCTTGCCGTGATATATGATATGCGGCTGTTTGTTGAACCCGATCCACGTATATGAGGTGTATTATCTTTAATCGAGTAGCCAGCTTTTGCCGTAAGGTATTGAATCGCGACAGTAGTACTCTCGCTACCGAGGAGCAGACCTTGCAAATTTTTCAACGCCAAGAGCACGGTATTTCACGTAAAGATATCAGCGAAAATGCGCTGAAGGTACTTTATCGTCTGAATAAAGCCGGATATGACGCCTACCTGGTAGGTGGTGGCGTGCGCGATCTATTACTAGACAAACAGCCAAAAGATTTTGATATCGCGACCAATGCGACGCCAGAAGAAATTAAGAAGCTATTTCGCAACTGCCGCCTGATCGGCCGCCGCTTCCGTCTGGCACACATTCTGTTTGGTCGTGATGTCATTGAGGTTGCAACCTTCCGCGGCCACCATGCGGATGCCAAACCAAGCATTCAGAGCAAACAGCAAATTTCCTCGCAAAGCCAGGAAGGCATGCTGTTGCGTGATAATGTTTACGGCACAATCGATGAAGATGCCGAGCGCCGTGACTTTACGATTAATGCGCTGTACTACAGCATCAAAGACTTTACCGTCACTGACTATGCCAACGGCGTCCATGATCTGGAAAACCGTATTATCCGTCTCATGGGAGATCCGGAAACCCGCTACCGCGAAGACCCGGTCCGCATGTTGCGTGCCGTCCGCTTTGCCGCCAAGTTAGATATGGAGATAGAGAGCAATACCGCCGCTCCAATCCGCCAACTGGCTAACCTGCTGCAGGATATTCCTGCCGCCCGCCTGTTTGAAGAAAGCCTTAAGCTACTTCAGTCAGGCAACGGTCTGGCAACCTATAAGCTGATGCGTGAGTACAACCTGTTCCAGCAACTGTTCCCGTTGCTGTCTGAGCACTTCACCGAAGAGCAGGACAGCCAGACCGAGCAGATGATCGAGCACATTCTGGCGGCAACCGATAAACGTATCGTAGAAGAAAAACGCGTTAACCCGGCCTTTATGTATGCCGCGATGCTATGGTACCCAATGGTTACCCGTGCAGAAGAGATTTCAATTACCAGCGGCCTGTCGTACTACGATGCCTTTATGGTGGCCTCGAACGATATCCTGGACGAGCAGGTTAAGTCGATTGCAATCCCGCGCCGCTTTACCACTACAGTGCGTGACATCTGGCAGCAGCAGATGCGCTTTAGCCGTCGCAGCGGTAAGCGTGCCTTCAAAATGCTGGAACATCCTAAGTTCAGAGCCGCGTATGACTTCCTGGAAATGCGCGGTAACTTTGAGAGCGAAGACATAGCAACGCTGGCAGGCTGGTGGAATGAATTCCAACACGCCGACCGCAACCAGCGTAGCAAAATGGTTCAGCAGCTCAATGAAGGGAGTGGCCAGCGCCGCCCACGTCGCCGCCGTCCGCAGCAGCGCCGCAAGAAACCACAAGCGAAATCATCATCATGATCCGAGCTTACATCGCGATCGGCAGCAACCTGGGTGACCCCGTCGCCCAGGCGCGTAACGCCATTGCCGCACTAAAGCAGACACCTGGTATTCAGGTTGTGGCTGAGTCATCACTGTACAGCAGCACCCCGATGGGGCCGCAGGACCAACCGGACTACATCAATGCCGTCGTTGCAATTGATACCTCCTTGTCACCGCTCGAACTCCTGGATAAAACCCAGGCTATCGAGCTAAAACATGGCCGAGTACGAAAAGCCGAGCGCTGGGGGCCAAGGACTCTGGATCTCGACATCATCCTGTACGGTGATTTAGTGCATGAGTGCGGACGATTGACCGTTCCGCATTACGGTATGAAAGTACGTGAGTTTGTACTTTATCCTCTGGCAGAAATTGCCCCTGATTTAATCCTACCGGATCAGACAGCACTGCAAACGCTGCTGACCCAGGTAGATCGCAATGGCCTGGCCATCTGGCACTCATAAGGCATTGTTTTAGGGAGAAAAAGATTATGAAAAAGATAACAATCAACGATCTGATGAAATGGAAGCAAGCAGGTCGTAAATTTGCATCGGTCACCGCTTACGATGCAAGTTTTGCTCAGCTGTTTGAGCAGCAGGAAGTCCCAGTTATGCTGGTTGGTGACTCGCTGGGCATGGTACTGCAGGGAAAACCTGACACCTTACCGGTCAGCGTTCAGGATATTGCCTACCACACCCGCTGTGTGCGTGCTGGCAGCCCTAACGCGCTATTGATGGCCGATATGCCATTTATGAGCTATAGCACACCGGAGCAAGCTTGCGAAAGTGCCGCTGAACTGATGCGTGCCGGTGCCAACATGGTCAAACTTGAAGGCGGTGCCTGGCTGGCTGAAACCATTAGCAAACTAACAGAACGTGCCGTGCCTGTTTGTGCCCACCTTGGACTGACCCCGCAATCAGTTAATATTTTTGGTGGCTATAAAGTTCAGGGACGTGACTCTGACCACGCTGAGCAAATGGTAAAAGATGCTATCCTGTTGAAAAATGCGGGTGCCCAGATAATTTTGCTTGAGTGCGTACCTGTCAGCCTGGCGGAACGCATCACCAAAGCGGTAGAAGTCCCTGTCATTGGTATCGGGGCCGGCAATGTTACCGATGGGCAGATCCTGGTCATGCATGACATGTTCGGCATCTCCGCCAACTACATGCCGCGCTTCTCCAAAAACTACCTGGCAGAGACCGGGGAAATGCGTGCGGCAGTGACCAAATACCTAGAAGATGTCGAGGCCGGTATATTCCCAGGTCCAGAGCATACCTTTGAGTAAGGAATAAAAGATGCAAACATTCGCTGAGATTGCCCCGATCCGAGAGCAAGTCCGTGTATGGCGCCGTGAAGGCCGCCGTATCGCATTTGTTCCAACTATGGGCAACCTGCATGAAGGTCACCTTACGCTAGTGCGTAAGGCCCGTGAACACGCTGATATCGTTGTAGCCAGTATCTTTGTTAATCCGATGCAGTTTGACAAAGCCGATGACCTGACCAACTACCCGCGTACACTGGAAGATGACCTAGCCAAGCTGAACGGCGAAGCGGTTGACCTTGTCTTTACCCCAACTCCAGAGGTGATGTACCCGGAAGGCCTGGATCGCCAGACCTTTGTTGATGTACCGGGTCTGTCTACCATGCTGGAGGGTGCACTGCGCCCTAACCACTTCCGCGGCGTATCGACGGTTGTGACCAAGCTGTTCAATATTGTCCAGCCGGATGTTGCTTGCTTCGGTGAGAAAGACTACCAGCAGCTTGCCCTGATCCGCCAGATGGTCATTGATATGGCAATGGACATCGAAATCATCGGTGTACCGACAGTTAGGGAAATGGACGGCTTGGCAATGAGCTCACGCAATGGTTACCTGACCGTAGATGAACGCCAGCGTGCCCCCGTACTGGCACGTACCATGCGTTGGATCAGCAGCCAGATGCGCGGTGGCCGTAATGACTATGCCGAAATCGTGGTCGATGCAAGTGATCAGCTACGTGCTGCTGGCCTGCAGCCGGATGAGATCTATATCCGAGATGCTGTTAATCTTCAGTTAATTGACGAAGAAACCCAGCAGGCGGTGATCCTTATGTCAGCGTACCTAGGCAAAGCCCGCCTGATAGACAATCAGGTTGTTGATCTGACACCACCGCAACAAGCGACTGAGTAACAGACCAAACACGATACCAAGGCCCTACATCCATGATGCAGGGCCTTTTCTTATACTATGAGCGCAAGCCGATACCGCGTGAAATCAGGTAATAGACAAAGCCATACAGGGCGGTAATAAATACTCCCAACACGGCAAAAGAGGTGCCGATACCGACATCGGATACCCCGAGGAAGCCATAGCGGAAAGCATTGACCATATACACGATCGGGTTGAGCTTGGAGACTCCCTGCCAGAATTCAGGCAGTAGGCTCAGCGAATAGAAGACCCCGCCAAGGTAGGTGAGCGGCGTCAGCACGAAGGTCGGAATAATGCTGATATCATCAAAGGTCTTGGCGTAGACAGCATTGATCAACCCGCCAAGAGCAAAGACAATCGAGGTCATTATCACGGTCGCGATAATCACCCCGAGGTGAGCAATATTCAGATCAACGAACAGCAGCGATACCACCGAGACAATAAAGCCGACAGCCAGGCCTCGCAGCACCCCACCGCCGACATAACCGGCAATAATCACATAGCTCGGTACCGGTGCTACCAATAACTCCTCGATATTATGCTGCAGCTTGGCACTGAAAAACGAAGAAGCCACATTGGAGTAGGAGTTGGTTATCACCGACATCATGATCAACCCAGGCACTATATATTCCATATAGGTAAAGCCCCCCATCTCACCGATCCGGCTACCGATCAGGCTACCAAAAATAATGAAATACAGGGTCATAGTGATCGCCGGCGGGACAAGAGTCTGCACCCAGATCCGGGCAAAACGGTTAACTTCTTTGGTAAGTAAACTTTTAAAAGCTACCCAAAACTGGTGTCTCATGCCTGCTCCCTTTTCTCTGCAGCGACCAAAGTGACAAACAACTCTTCCAACCGGTTGGCTTTATTGCGCATAGAAAGTACCTCGACTCCCTGGCTGGTTAACTGATGGAACACCGCATTTAGTCCCGTTCCCTTGGGAATATCAACCTCTAGGGTGTGGTTGTCCGGCAGTTTCCACTCTACCCCTTCCAACTCCGGCTTGTGGCCATTGAGCTTGATATCGAGAATAAAGGTTTCCACTTCCAGCTTGCTGAGCAGCTCTTTCATGCTGGTATTTTCGATCAGCACACCATCATTGATAATGCCGATGTTACGACACAGCATCTCGGCTTCTTCAAGATAGTGGGTCGTCAGGATGATCGTCACCCCCTGATGGTTAATCTCACGCAGGAACTCCCACATCGAACGGCGCAGCTCGATATCAACGCCCGCCGTCGGCTCATCGAGGATCAGCAGCTTTGGTTCATGCATCAAGGCACGGGCAATCATCAGGCGACGTTTCATCCCCCCCGACAAATTACGGGCCCGCTCGTTTCGCTTTTGCCACAAATCAAGCTGGGTCAGGTACTTCTTCGCCCGCTCTTTGGCCAGCGGCTTTTCAACACCATAGTAGCCAGCCTGATTGACCACTATCTGCTCAACGGTTTCAAACTGGTTGAAATTGAACTCCTGCGGCACCAGACCCAGCTGGTTTTTAGCTTCAACCAGTTGGGTATCCAGATCATAGCCAAAAACTTTGACCGAGCCTGAGCTCTTGTTAACGAGTGAGCTGACAATACCGATCGTGGTAGATTTACCGGCACCATTTGGCCCTAGCAGGGCAAAAAAATCCCCCTCACTGACAGAAAGGCTCATATTTTTCAACGCCTTAACGCCACCCTTGTAAGTTTTGCTTACATTTTTTATTTCCAATGCGTTCATAAAATGCGATCTTTATGTTAGAAATTTACTTCAATAGGCCAACTAATCCGATTTGCTATCTGGCTAGCTTGTGTATAGTGGATCTAGTTCACATAAATATCAGCCCCTCTATACAGGACTGACACTTATGTGAATTGGTTATCTCAACCGGGATAACGAATGTATCAAACAAAGGCATCATCATGGCAGATATAAAGCAGCTATTCGCAAATAATCTCTCTTGGTCAGAGAATATTAAGGAAGAAACGCCCGAATTTTTCACTCACCTGGCAAAGGGCCAGAAACCGGAGTACCTATGGATCGGCTGCTCCGACAGCCGGGTTCCCGCCGAGCGACTAACAGGTCTGGACTCAGGGGAGCTATTCGTCCACCGCAATGTTGCCAACCAGGTCATTCATACCGATTTAAACTGCCTCTCTGTGGTGCAGTACGCCGTCGACGTACTTAAAGTTAGACATATCATTGTCTGTGGCCACTACGGCTGTGGCGGCGTCACAGCGGCAATTGATAACCCGCAGTTGGGCCTGATCAACAACTGGCTACTGCACATCCGAGATCTATACCTGAAATATCGCCCGGAGCTAAACTCCCTTCCCCGTGAAGAATGGAGCGACAAGCTATGCGAGATCAATGTTGCCTCACAGGTTTACAACCTCGGCAACTCAACCATCTTGCAGCAGGCCTGGGAGCGCGGCCAGAATGTCAAAATTCATGGCTGGGTATACGGTATTGGCGACGGCGTGCTGAGGGATCTCGGCGTAGCGGCCACCAGTCGTGAAGGACTGGAAGAAGCCTACCAGTCGGCGATGGCTGCGATCCTGCCACCCAAAAGCGAAGCATAATACCGAGCCTCGCAGGTAAGCCGGTCTCATCTGAACGAAAAAAGCGACCATGATGGTCGCTTTTGCTATCACAGCCAATCCGGTTGTCGATAACCGTCAACCTGATTAATCTTCTAGTGGAACCACTTTACCGATGTAAGGCAGGTGACGGTATTTCTGTGCATAGTCAATACCCACACCAACAACGAACTCGTCTGGAATAACAAAGCCATACCAGTCTACATTTACTTCAACTTCACGGCGCTCAGGCTTGTCTAGCAACGTACAGATACGAATTGAGTTAGGCTCGCGCAACGATAAAATCTCACAGACTTTGTTCAGCGTATTACCGGTATCGATAATATCTTCAACCAATAGAACATCTTTGCCCTTGATGTCATCATCCAGATCTTTCAGGATACGAACATCACGGCTGCTTTCCATTGTATGGCCATAACTTGATGCAGTCATGAAGTCAACTTCATGAGGAAGGTCGATGGCACGCGCCAAATCCGCCATAAAGACGAAAGAACCACGTAGCAAGCCAACCATAACAAGGTTCTCTGAATCCTTGTAACACTCAGTAATTTGCTTTCCTAGCTCTTTTACTCGCGCCTGAACATCCTGCTCAGAAATCATTACTTCAACTGTATGCTTCATCTTTTTCTCCATCAGAACGACTGCGCCAGCCGCCTGCAGGCTAACTATCACAACGGATCTCTATTCTAACATCCATTCGAGACAATAGTTATTTTATCGATAGTGTCAATTAGATGACACACCTTGACGAAAACCCGTTTGAACACAACCGGTTGCTATTGTAAAGTTATCATGAAAATCAAATATATAATCTATACAAATATTTAGGGCTAGGGAATAAGCGAAATGGATACGATCGTAAAAAAAACCAGAACACGCCTCTCACCAGAAAAAAGAAAACAACAGCTACTTGATTTTGCCTTGGATGTGTTTGCTCGCCGCGGGATCGGGCGCGCCGGCCATGCCGATATTGCCGAAATGGCCAACGTCTCGGTTGCAACCGTCTTTAACTACTTCCCAACCCGGGAAGCCTTGGTCGAGGAGGTGCTTTCACAAGTCGAGAACCGCTTCAGCCTGTTGCTGACCGAGTGCCTTGATAGCGATGACAAGCCCCTGCATGACCGCTTAACTTGTATCACACATAATCTGATTGATGCAGTTATTGAACAGCAGGACTGGATAAAAGTGTGGTTTGAGTGGAGCACTTCAGTTCGGGATGAAATCTGGCCACAGTTTATTGGTGACAATAAACAAAGCCTCAAGCGTATTGCTGAAATGTTCGATCAGGGTATTGAGAACCAGGAACTGAATGTCGGGCAGTCTTCCGATCAATTGGCCTGGCAGCTGCATGGGCTCTGCTATGTTCTATACTTGCAGGCCAACATCACCCCGGATCAAGACAAAATGCATGAACAAGCCGAAGTGTATATTTCGGCCTTACTTGCCAAAAAGTGATACTGCTACCAGTAACACCTACAATTAACAAGGCCAGCATGATGCTGGCCTTGTTTGTAATAGTAAGCGTCTTATACCAATCTGGATAAGCAGATGATCAACTTTTTCATGAGGAAAAATTGCCAAATACAAGGCGGGAATTGCAGTAGCTAGTGGTTCTAATTACAAAATTACCAACACTGTAGTTGGTAATTTTATCCATAAAAAGTGATCAGGTATTTATTTAGATTGGTATTAACAAGCCGTGGCGAACACGACCGGATCATGAGGCTCAAGCTTGACCTCGACACGATCTCCGACCTGTAAGATCAAATGCGAGTTCACTACCAGGGTATGCCCTTGATAATCGACCGTATAGCGGCAGTTATCCCCCATAAATAACTGCTCGGTGATCACCCCCGCCCCCTCGTTGGTCGGCTGCACCTTAAGGTTCTGCGGACGAAGTAGCCATTCGACATTGGTTTCCTGGCTATACCGCTGCTCCGCACTCAGATTAATTTCACCAAACGGGGTGAATAGCTGGTTATCATTTTTTACCGTGGCCGGCAGGTAAGATCCCGTACCAAGAAATTCGGCAACGAAGCGGCTGCTCGGTCGGTAATAGAGATCTGTAGCACAGCCAAACTGCTCAATAACCCCGTTATTCATCACTGCTAGACGATCGGCAAAAGCAAACGCCTCTTCGCGACTGTGGGTAACGAAAATCGCCGTCACCCCCTGCGCCTTAAAGATCCGGCGAATTTCCTTGATCAGTCCATGACGAACCTGAGTATCGATGTTAGAAAAGGGTTCATCAAGCAAGATCAAATCCGGCTCGCACGCCAGCGCCCGGGCAATCGCTACCCGCTGCTGCTGCCCACCAGATAACTGATGCGGATAACGTCCATCCAGCCCTGTTAGGTGAACCAATTCCAGCATCTCCTGAACTTTGGCCGTGATCCGCGGCTTGTCCCAGTCACGTAAACCAAACGCTATATTCTCTGCCACGGTTAGGTGGGGGAACAAGGCATAGTCCTGGAAGATCATCCCGATATTGCGCTTTTCCGGCGGCAACCAGGTATGCTGATCAACAATCGTGCGATCATTAATTTGGATTTCACCACTTTCCAAAGGTAACAGGCCGGCAATAGCCTTCAGCAAGGTGGTTTTACCGCAACCACTGGCTCCCAGCAGGCAGACGATTTCATTGTCTTTAACTGGCAGCGAGAGATTCTGTAATACCGCCTGCCCATTATACTTGCATGTCAGGTTATGAACGGATAATGCATGACTCATCAGTGTTTCTGCTCCAAAGAACGGTTAACCATCACCAAAGGGATCAGGCCAACAAAAACCAATAAAATCGCCGGTAAGGCGGCTAACTCTAGCTGCTCATCGGACGCGAAGTTAAATACGTAAGTTGCCAGGGTTTCAAAGTTGAACGGCCGCAGTAGCAAGGCGGCATTCAGCTCTTTCATCGATTCGATAAACACCAGCAGGCCGGCAATCAAACAGCCCCGACGAATAAGCGGGAGGTGCACACGGCGCAACATCTGGGTAGAGGCATACCCCATGGTTTTCGATGCCATATCCAGTGACGGTGGCACTTTGGCCAAGCTGCTCTCGATACTACCAATTGCAACGGCAGCAAAACGAACTACAAAGGCAAAAATAATCGCAATCATCGTACCGGAGAACACCAGTCCCGGACGACCGAGACCAAAGCTGATGGCAAAATCATTCAGTAGGTGATCAGCACTGGTCAGCGGGATCATCACCCCTATCGCCAGTACGGTACCCGGAACGGCATAACCCAAAGAAGAAATACGGATCGGTACCAGAGTTGACTTACCACCGTCGAGGCGGCGATAAAAGTTGACGATAAGTGCCAGCATAACCGCTAAGATCGCCGCGGCAACCGACACCAACAAGCTATTTAAGCTGTACTGCTGAAACTCGGCCGTCCAGCTATCCGAGAAATAATGCCAGGCATAGTAGCCCAACTGCAGCAACGGCATCACAAACGCAAAACTCACCAGCCCCCAGCACCATAGCAATGCCAGCCACTTTTTCATTCCGGTTAAGGTATAGCGGACATCATCACCATGTTCAAACTCCTGCTGGAACAATTTCTGCTTACGGCGACTAAAGCGTTCGGCACTGATCAGAAGGAAAATAACCATCAGCATGATGGCAGAGATTTTTGCGGCGGCATTGAGGTTGGAATAACCCAGCCAGGTATCGTACACCGCCGTGGTCAGGGTATTCACCGCGAAATAGCTGACAGTACCAAAGTCTCCCAGGGTCTCCATCGCCACCAGTGATAACCCGACGGCAATAGACGGGCGTGCCAGCGGCAGCGAGATACGGCGGAAACTCTCCCACGGCGAGCAACGCAGCAGACGGGCAGACTGCAGCAGGCTAACGCTTTGCTCCATAAATGCCGCACGAGCAAGCAGATAAATGTACGGATAAAGGACTAATGCCAGAACCACACAGGCACCACCCAGGGTTCGGATATCCGGGAACCAGTAGTCATGTACCGTCTGCCAGCCAAAAAGGTCACGGAGGAAAATTTGAATAGGGCCTGCGTAGTCAAACCAGTCGGTATAAATATAACCAATGATATAGCCAGGCATGGCCAGAGGAAGCACCAGTGCCCACTGCAGCACCTTTTCACCGGGAATCCGGCACATCGCCATGATCCAGGCTGCAGGCAAACCAAAAAGCAGAGCCAGCAGCAGGGTGCCCAATACCAGCCAAAACGTATTGCTGGTATAGGTAGCCATTACCGTATTCATCAGGTGGGAGAAGACGTCGTCAGACTCCCCCATCGCGGTGTAAAAAATTGCCAGAATAGGCAAAACCAGCAGTAGGGATAACCCCCAGCCGCTGGTCCGCCAAAATAGATATTTTTCTTTCATTGCTTACTACTTAGTACCTTTTGCAATAAGTTTATGGCGTCGGTACAACCTCATGTTGCAACTAAAACCGCGCAAAGCCCCTACTTTTCTGCAGGAAAGAGAAGCTACCACAAGTTATTGGAAAAGATACTAGGCCTTAAGCAAAAAATGGGGCATTAAACCCCATTTTTTGTAACAACTTACAGATCAAACTTCACTTCATCCAGCAGCTTGATTGCTGTGCTGTGATAGTCTGCCACTTTCTCAAGTGACACGTCGTCAGCATTGAAGTCGCCCCACGATGCAACCAGCTTAGAGCGCTCTACACCCTCTTTAACTGGGTATTCATAGTTAACTTCAGCGTACATATGCTGAGCTTTGTCACCGGTCAGGAATTCCATCAGCTTCTGCGCGTTATCTTTGTTTGGCGCGTACTTAGCCATTGCCATACCGCTCACATTTACGTGAGTACCATCGTCTTTCTGGCCAGGGAAGTTAATGTAAACAGAGTCAGCCCAAGCTTTCTGCTTCTCGTCATTAACCATTTTGCCTAGGTAGTAGCTGTTACCGATAGCCAGATCACACAGACCTTCTTTCACGGCTTTAACCTGTGCACGGTCATTGCCCTGAGGCTTACGTGCTAGGTTAGCTTTCACGCCTTCTAGCCACTCTTTCGCTTCCGCTTCGCCATGGTTGGCAATCATCGAAGACACAAGAGAAACGTTGTACGGGTGCTTACCGGAGCGAGTACAAATCTTGCCTTTCCATTCAGGCTTCGCCAGATCAGCATAATCGAAATCAGCTGGCAGGCGGCCAACACGGTCGCGAGAAGAATAAACATTACGTGAACGCAGAGTCAGTGCAAACCACTCATCTTCGGTATCACGGAATTGGGACGGAACATTTTTCTCAATCACTTTGCTGTCAACAGGCTGAACTAAATCTTTGTCGGCCAGTTCAACCAGACGGCTGATATCGGTGGTCAGAATCATATCTGCCGGGCTGTATTCCCCTTCCTGCTGCAGTTTTTCTGCCAGGCCTTTTTTCGCGAATTTCACATTGACCTTAATACCGGTTTCTTTTGTGAATTCATTAAACATAGGCTCAACCAAGAAAGGTTGACGGTAAGAATATACATTTACTTCTTCAGCCGCAGTTGCGACCTGAGGTGCAGCCAAACCAAACAGAATTGCCGATGCCAACAGCTTCTTCATTAATCTATCCTTAATGCAAAGTGTAATGATAATGTTTATCAATATCGCTAAATTATACTGTAGCACCTCAGTAACACAATGCACGGTTACAAATAAACATAAAAAAAATGCCGCTTTTCAGCAGCATTTTTTAAAAGATGTGATCTGAATATATGTTACTTATTTCACAGTGACAAACTCTGGATAAGCATCAATACCGCAGTCATGCAAATCCATTCCCGCCATTTCTTCTTCCTCTGTAACACGGATACCTACCGTTGCTTTCAGTACCGCCCAAACCGCCAGGCTTGCTACAAATACCCAGCCAAAGATAACCGCAGCACCAAGCAACTGAGCACCAAATGTGGCATCAGCATTGTTTAGTGGCACAACCATCAGGCCGAAGAAACCACACACACCGTGTACCGAAATAGCACCGACCGGATCATCAATTTTCACTTTGTCCAGGCCGATGATGCTAAAGACCACCAGCGCACCGGATACCGCACCGATTGCAACAGCAGCCATCGGAGACGGAGAAAGTGGATCAGCAGTGATAGCCACCAAACCAGCGAGTGCGCCATTCAATACCATGGTTAAATCCGCTTTACCCCAAGTCGTTTTACATACTGCCAGTGCCGCAATCGCACCTGCTGCAGCCGCTGCATTGGTGTTAAGGAAAATCTGGCCAACTGCTGTCGCATTTTCAAAATCAGAAACCATCAACTGAGAGCCGCCGTTGAAACCGAACCAGCCGAACCACAGAATGAAGGTACCCAGTGTTGCCAGCGGCATATTAGAGCCAGGGATCGGGTTGATTGAACCGTTCTTACCGTATTTACCCTTGCGTGCTCCCAGCAGTAGTACACCCGCCAATGCCGCAGAAGCCCCCGCCATATGAACGATACCCGAACCGGCGAAGTCACTAAATCCTGCCTCTGACAAGAAGCCACCACCCCAGGTCCAGTAACCTTCAACAGGATAGATAAAGGCCGTCAAAACGACTGAGAAAATGAGGAACGACCATAACTTCATACGCTCAGCAACCGCACCGGATACTACCGACATCGCTGTGGCCACAAATACCACCTGGAAGAAGAAATCAGATTCCAGGGAATGATCAGCACCTTCCGCCTGAGAGCCGATCAGAGATCCAATCGATGGCAGCCAGCCACCTTCACCATTATCGACATACATGATGTTGTAACCCACCACTAAATACATGGTGCAAGCGATGGAATAGAGGCAAAAGTTTTTGGTCAAAATCTCGGTGGTGTTCTTCGAACGGACCAAACCAGCTTCCAGCATGGCAAAGCCTGCGGCCATCCACATCACCAGCGCCCCTGACATCAAGAAAAAGAATGTATCGAGCGCATAACGCAGCTCTGTTACCGTTGTTGATAGTTCCATGGTCGTCGTCCCCTAATCATCCAATTCTTACAAGGCTTCTAGATCAGTTTCACCGGTGCGGATCCGCACGGCATGATCTAGGTCGTAAACAAAAATCTTTCCGTCACCGATTTTTCCGGTTTGGGCCGCCTTTGAAATTGCTTCGACAATGGCATCAAGATTTTCAGCCTGAGTCGCGATCTCCAGCTTCACCTTCGGCAAGAAATCCACCTGGTATTCCGCACCGCGATATAGTTCGGTATGACCTTTCTGACGGCCGAAACCTTTCACTTCCGATACCGTCATGCCTTCCACGCCAACATCTGCCAATGCCTCGCGAACGTCATCCAACTTAAACGGTTTAATAATTGCGTTAATCAATTTCATTGCCTGCTCCTTACCTTCTGAATTCCTTCCCGATTACAAGTGATTAACAAACAAGCTTTGTGCCAACTTTTTATTTTGTTTTTATTCAGTCACTTAACATCAAAAGCAATAAAACAGAAAAAGGGCTGCACCGTTGTAGTGCAGCCCTTTCACTGAAAAGAAGCAATTTTGGATTGAAAGAGATCGATAGATCAGAAGCGGGTCACAAATGCACGCCAGGCTTGCAGCATTTGCTCAAGATCCTCAAAACCACACAACGACATGCATTCCTCATCATAAAAATTCATGTCTTCGTCTAGCTCGGTATCATCTTCCGAAAACAAATAGTTAGCCTGAACCAAGGCTTCGTTGTCCTGCAGACTCAGGGTCAGGTCTTCACCAATTTGACGCCATTCCCGGGTACTATTCTTTAGTGCACCAATTTGAGCCAGGATAGTATCAATCTTGTCAAAATCTTTACCGACCTCTTCAATCAACCAGCGACCCAAAGCCTCGTGGCCCATTGAAAAAATGGCGTGATAGCTACCGTCCAGGGTATTTTTCTTAAATTCATAGTCCATAGCTATCCTCAATCATCATCATTCCGTACCCAGCCCCAAGCTTGATACAATAAAAGTAAAGTCACGAGGTATCAAAGGCCCCGGACTAATCATTACAAAGCCCGCACATTTTCAGGATCTGGAACAAGAATGCAACTGAATGCCACAATTGCCCGACAGATTGTCGAACGCGCCATGAAAATTCTCCGCTATTCCGTCAATGTTATGGATGAGCATGGCAGGATCATCGGCTCTGGCGACCCAAAGCGCCTTAACCAGCGTCACGAAGGGGCTATTCTGGCACTCAATGACCACCGGGTTGTAGAAATAGACTCCGCGACGGCTCTGCAGCTAAAGGGGGTCAAACCCGGGATCAACCTGCCGATCGTATTTCAAGGCCAGACTATCGGCGTCGTGGGTATTTCAGGCGAGCCTGAGCAGGTCCGTAACTACGGCGAACTGGTCAAGATGACCGCCGAGCTGATTGTCGAGCAGGCAGCCCTAATGGCCCAGGTACAGTGGAACAAACGCCACCGGGAAGAACTGGTCCTACAGTTGATCCAAGGCTCGGAACTCAATGAAAACCAGTTACTCTCTATCGCGGAACGACTCGATCTGGATCTGTCCCAGCCGCGTATAGCCGCCATTGTAAAGGTCTTTCCCAAACAGGGAGAGAACCTGTCGCTCGAACACCTTCAGCACTTGGTTCACCTGCTCGAATACCCTGAACGTGACAACCTGGTCGGTATTGCCTCGGTCTCGATGAACGAGGTGGTAGTACTCAAACCGATCTCTTTAGAGGCTGAAGGTTGGTCAAAATCACTGGAGCAGAAGCGGATCACCAAACTGCTGCGGAGAATTGCCAAGGAAGGGAATTTTACCATCCATATGGCACTGGGCGATTACTTCCCGACCCTGCAAGGGCTGTCAAAATCCTATATGACGGCCAAAGCCACGATGGAGAGTCATAACAACCGCTCAAGTAACAAGAACCAAGTGATGTTCTATCAAGATCATATCTTACCGGTACTGCTCAGTGCCGTCAGGAGTGACAGCTGGCGCCACGAGCAATTATGCCAGCCATTGGCCAGGCTCAAGCGAAATGACCCTCGTGGCATATTACTCAAAACGCTCCAGGCATTTTTTCTCCAAAATTGTGATTTAGCTCAAACGTGCGCAGCCCTTCATATTCACCGCAACACTCTTCGCTACCGGCTGGAAAAGATAGAACAAGAAACATCATTAAATTTCAACAATATAAGTGATAAAACCCGTTTATATCTTGCCGTACTCAATCACAGCTGAAAAAAACCAAATTGTGCAGATGCACAAAAAACCAATGGTGAGGTGGTAATTATTTGTCACCTCGCCCAAAGCATCAATCATCATTACTGAGTACATTTGCCGCTATCGTATTACTTTTAATGGTTTGAATGATGGTAGAAGTATCAACCCTCGGCGCGCTTGCCGCACTGATCGTCGCAATTTCACTGATCCTGAAAAAGGTCCCACCCGCCTACGGTATGATCATCGGCGCCCTGGTCGGCGGTATTGTCGGTGGCGTTTCTCTTACTGATACCGTCAACTTGATGATTGGCGGTGCCCAAGGCATTGTCACGGCGGTGTTGCGTATTCTTGCCGCAGGTGTTCTGGCCGGTGTGCTCATTGAATCAGGGGCTGCGACTTCTATTGCCGAAACCATTGTGAAAAAGGTCGGCGAAACCCGAGCCTTGCTGGCACTGGCAGTAGCAACCATGATCCTGACCGCAGTCGGTGTCTTCGTCGACGTTGCCGTCATCACTGTTGCACCAATTGCACTGGCTATCGCCCGCCGTGCCGACTTGTCGAAAATGGCGATCCTGCTGGCAATGATCGGTGGTGGTAAGGCCGGTAACGTAATGTCGCCGAACCCTAACGCCATTGCGGCCGCTGATGCCTTCAATGTCCCGCTGACCTCGGTCATGGCCGCCGGCGTGATCCCAGGCCTGTTCGGCATGGCACTGGCCTATATCATTGCCAAGAAATTGGTTAACAAAGGCAGCAAGGTAGAAGCCCACGAAGTGGTTGCTGTTGACCATAGCCGCCTGCCGAGTTTTGGCGCCTCTATTGTCGCCCCGCTGATTGCCATCGCCTTATTGGCGCTGCGCCCAATTGCCGGTCTCAATGTCGACCCGCTTATCGCCCTGCCACTGGGCGGCTTGGTCGGGGCACTGGTCATGGGGCGTTTCCGTGATGCCAACCATTTTGCGGTATCAGGCCTGACCCGGATGGCGCCGGTTGCCGTGATGCTTCTTGGTACCGGTACTCTTGCCGGCATCATTGCCAACTCGGGCCTGAAAGACGGTCTGATTGATGTACTGACCGCTTCTGGCCTGCCGTCTTACCTGCTGGCACCTATCTCTGGCTCGATGATGGCACTGGCTACCGCCTCGACCACCGCCGGTACTGCAGTTGCCGCCAGCGTATTCAGCCACACTATTCTAGAGCTCGGTGTGCCTGCTCTGGCCGGTGCTGCAATGATCCATGCCGGCGCAACGGTTATGGACCATATGCCACACGGTAGCTTCTTCCATGCGACAGGCGGTGCCGTACACATGGATATTAAAGAGCGCTTGAAACTTATTCCTTACGAGTCTGCTGTCGGCCTGATGATCGCCACCGTCTCAACCCTAATCTTCGGTGTCTTCGGCCTGTTCGTCTAAGAGGTTCTCAACATGAAAATTATTATTGCTCCAGATTCATATAAAGAAAGCCTAACGGCAATGGAAGTTGCCACAGCAATCGAAGCCGGCTTCCGTCAGGTTCTGCCTGACGCGGAATACCACAAGCTGCCAATGGCCGATGGCGGTGAAGGCACCGTACAGTCACTGGTTGATGCCACCGACGGAACAGTCATCGAATGCCGTGTAACCGGGCCGCTAGGCGAGCCCGTCGACGGCTTCTACGGCCTGATGGGTGACGGCAAAACCGCGATCATCGAAATGGCCGCCGCTTCCGGCCTGCATCTGGTTACGCCAGAACAGCGTAACCCGCTGCTCACCACGACTTTCGGTACCGGTGAGCTGATCAAGGCGGCTCTCGATAGCGGGGTTGAACATATTATTGTCGGCATTGGCGGCAGCGCAACCAATGACGGCGGTATCGGGATGGCTCAGGCGCTCGGCATCAAGCTGCAGGATACCGATGGCAACGAGCTTGGCTTTGGCGGTGGTGAACTGGCGCGCCTGGCGCATATTGATACCAGCGATATCGACCCTCGCCTGGCAAAAATCAAACTTGAAGTTGCCTGTGATGTCGATAATCCACTGTGCGGCCCGAAAGGTGCTTCGCAGGTATTTGGCCCGCAGAAAGGCGCGACGGCTGAGATGGTCAAACAACTTGATGCCAACCTTGCCCATTATGCGGAGGTGATCCGAATCCAGCAGGATCGCGATATCAAAGAGATGGCCGGAGCCGGAGCCGCGGGCGGCTTGGGTGCCGCACTGCTTGGCCTACTGGATGCCAGCCTTCGCCCGGGGATCGACATTGTGATGGATGCGGTCAACCTAACGGAAGTTGTCGCCGACGCGGATCTGGTAATCACCGGCGAGGGGCGTATCGATAGCCAGACGATTCACGGCAAGACACCGATTGGCGTAGCCCGTACCGCCAAGAAGTTCCACACCCCGGTTATTGGTATTGCCGGCTGCCTGTCCGATGACTGCGACGTGGTTTACGACCATGGTATTGATGCAGTATTTAGCGTCGTGCCTCGTGCGATGGTACTGAGCGATGCACTGGAAGAAGCCGCATTTAATGTCCAGATGACTGCACGCAATGTCGCGGCAATGCTGACGGTAGGAAAGCGGTAACTGTTTCTAGGATCTACAAAATTTAGTTAAAGAAAGGGGTAAGTCAAAAGCTGACTTACCCCTTTTTATATTGAAAGACGACTATTCTGCTTACCTAGGTCCTGCTTTTTCCAGAACCTGTTCTTCCGGCTCCTAAACCGCAGCCTGAATAATCACATCATCCGCTTTCTTTGTGTAACTATCCATACGGTGGAAGTTCAGGTAACGGTAGGTATCAGCCGCCGTAGCATCGATCTGCTTGGCATACTCCAGATACTCTTCCTTGGTCGGGATACGGCCAAGAATCGCACCAACGGCAGCCAGTTCAGCCGAGGACAGGTAAACATTGGCACCGGTACCCAGACGGTTCGGGAAATTACGGGTCGAAGTCGACATGACTGTCGATTTATCTGCAACACGCGCCTGGTTACCCATACATAGCGAACAGCCCGGAGTTTCGATACGCACCCCGGCACGACCAAAGATACCGTAGTACCCTTCTTCCGTTAGCTGATCTTTATCCATCTTGGTTGGCGGTGCTACCCACAGGCGGGTATCTAGCTGACCACCGAACTTCTCAAGTAGCTTGCCCGCCGCGCGGAAGTGACCGATGTTGGTCATACAAGAGCCAATAAACACTTCGTCGATTTCAGTTCCCTGAACATCAGACAGCAAGCGCGCATCGTCCGGATCGTTCGGCGCACAAAGGATCGGCTCTTTGATATCAGCCAGATCAATCTCGATCACATGAGCGTACTCAGCATCTTTATCCGCTTCCATCAGCTCAGGATTGGCCAGCCACTCTTCCATTGCAGTGATACGACGCTCGATAGTACGGCGGTCACCGTAACCTTCGGCGATCATCCACTTCAGCATCACGATGTTAGAGTTGAGGTACTCGGCAATCGAGTCTTCAGACAGCTTCACCGTACAACCGGCAGCGCTTCGTTCAGCCGATGCATCTGAAAGCTCAAATGCCTGCTCGACCGTCAGGTGCTCAACCCCTTCGATTTCCAGTACGCGGCCAGAAAATTCGTTGATCTTGCCTGCTTTCTCAACTGTCAGTAGACCCTGTTGAATCGCATAGTAAGGAATGGCATGAACCAAATCACGCAGGGTGATCCCTTCCTGCATATCACCTTTAAAGCGAACCAAAATAGATTCAGGCATATCAAGCGGCATCACCCCTGTTGCAGCGGCAAATGCCACCAGCCCAGAGCCCGCAGGGAATGAAATCCCCAGAGGAAAACGGGTATGCGAGTCACCACCGGTACCGACAGTATCAGGCAGCAGCATACGGTTTAGCCAAGAGTGAATAACACCATCGCCCGGACGCAATGCAACACCACCACGGTTCATGATGAAATCAGGCAATGTGTGATGAGTATTTACATCGATTGGTTTCGGATAGGCCGAGGTATGACAGAAAGACTGCATGGTCAGCTCTGCCGAGAAGCCAAGGCAGGCCAAATCTTTCAGTTCGTCACGGGTCATCGGGCCGGTAGTATCCTGGGAGCCGACAGTGGTCATTTTAGGCTCGCAATAAGTACCAGGACGAACGCCTTCGACACCACATGCCTTACCGACCATCTTCTGCGCAAGGCTGTAGCCCTTACCGGTATCTTCAACCGCACCAGGGCGACGGAAAACCTCAGAAGACGGCAAGCCTAGCGACTGGCGTGCCCGGTCTGTCAGGCCGCGGCCGATGATCAGCGGAATACGGCCACCGGCACGCACTTCGTCGATCAGTACGTCGGTCTTCAGGGTAAACGTCGATACCACTTCGTCAGTGTCGTGGCGACGCACTTCACCTTTGAACGGGTAAACGTCAATCACATCGCCCATGTTCAGCGCAGTAACATCCACTTCGATAGGCAGTGCGCCGGCATCCTCCATGGTATTGAAGAAGATTGGCGCGATCTTACCGCCCAGCACATAGCCACCGGCACGCTTGTTTGGTACATATGGGATATCATCCCCCATAAACCACAGCACGGAGTTCGTCGCCGACTTACGCGATGAACCGGTACCGACAACATCACCAACGTAGACCAGCTGGTGGCCTTTTGTTTTCAGAGCTTCAATTTGGTTAACCGGGCCAATGGAACCATGCTGATCTGGTTTAATACCGTCACGGTCATTTTTCAACATTGCCAAGGCATGAAGCGGGATATCTGGACGCGACCAGGCATCCGGTGCCGGAGACAAGTCATCGGTGTTTGTCTCGCCAGTTACCTTAAATACGGTCAAAGTGATTTTTTCTGCCAGCTCTGGCTTAGACAGGAACCACTCAGCATCAGCCCATGACTGGATCACCTGCTTGGCAAACTCGTTGCCCGCCTTGGCTTTCTCTTCCACGTCATAGAATGCATCAAACATCAGCAAGGTATGGGAAAGCGCGTTGACCGCAATAGGGGCAAGTTCCGCATCATCAAGTAGGGAGATCAGTGGCTCAATGTTGTAACCACCCTGCATAGTGCCTAATAACTCGGCTGCTTTTTCTTTGCTGACAATCGGTGAGCTAGCCTCACCTTTGGTTAGTGCAGCCAGGAAACCGGCTTTTACATAGGCCGCTTCGTCTACACCTGGGGGAATACGGTTTTCTAATAGATCAAGCAGGAAGGCTTCTTCACCCGCTGGTGGATTTTTCAGTAGCTCAACCAGAGCGGCAACCTGCTCGGCATCGAGTGGTTTCGCAACAACTCCTTCTGCAGCACGCTCTTCGACGTGTTTACGGTAGGCTTCAAGCACGACATATTCCTCTTATTTCGGTTTGGCCTAATGGCCAAACATCCTTGGAAGTGATTGATCTCTTCATTCAATGCGCGCCGTATTATTCCATGAATTCAGAGCTAAATACGCGCAGAAGAGACCAAAACCGTTCAGCCAGCATAGCATTTTTAACTTAAAATTAAAATCCACCCTCTTTTTACAACATTCACACTTTCAGCATAATTATGACGTACCACACTACGACTTTAGGCTATACCTATTGCCACTACAGTGCCCCGCCGAAGAATAAATAGAAGGCGCTATTGTTCTGCTCCGTCTGGCCGTAAGCGACAATCAACGGGCCGAACGGGGTGGTGATACCGCTGAACAGACTACCGGCAAAGTACAGCGGTGCCTCGTCAAACGGAATATCCTCGTTGTTATAGACCCCGCCCCATTCCAAGGAACTGCCGATATACACTGTCGACTTAAACAAACCGAAATCCTGATCCAGCAAGTGATAGCGATAAACCATGGCCGAAAACAGTTTGTTGTTACCCGACATACTGTTTTTGGGGATACCGGATAGATTCAAAAAGCCGCCGATTTCTTTGGGATCAAGCCGCAAATCAAAATCTGACTTAATACGCCCAACCTCAGCTTTCCCCATCAGAGTATGATCACCAAAGGTATAGGCCCCTTTCCATTTTGCATCAAGATGAAAAGCAAAATCCGTACTCTCAATGCCCGAAAACTCAACACGGTCATCGGATGCAGCGACTTCTATCTGGAACAGGTTGCCCCGTTTAGGCAAGGTAAAATCATCAAGTGTATCAAGGCTATAGCGAACATAACCGACCCGACTTTTCCTCGTTTCATTACCAATATCGAGAATACCCGGGAACTCAGTTATGCCATAAATATAGCGAAAGCCCAGCCTAATCTCATGCCATAGCTCAGGCTGCCAGCCAAAAGAGGTATCAAAGGTGGTATCAGTAAACGAAGCTGGCAGAAAGTCATCAATCGTTTCTAGGCTCGGTTCATCATTGAAGCCTGTTATATTCTTGTCGGCAAGCTTATACTCTGCCGAAATCAGACTGAACCACTCCTGATCCTTGATAAACGGCAGATACAAGCCTGTGGCAATCCGGGTATCAGAGCCATATTCCAACTCAGTGCGCCACTCTGCCCCCGCCTGGCTAAGGCCGGTGACATTAAATGCCAGCCCCATTGAGTAGTCAGTACTATTCTCGAAGTCATCTTCCAAAGCAAAACGCAAATCGATGAAGTTCGGCCCCCAGCTCTTCTCTTTAACATCGAGCAAAACAACATTTTTACCCGCTTCACTCTGAATCCGGTAATCAACACGTTCAAAGCGATCCAGCGCATACAAGTTGCGTACACTTTCCGCCAGCTCTTCAGAGCTAATCATGGTTCCAGACTCCAGCGCCAACCGATCAAGCAGCACCTGGTCGGAATAATGGCTGTGGTTAACCAACTGAATATCATCGACCCTGATCTCATCAAGATAATTGAGGCTGCGGCGCTGTCGCTGCTTGTGATCGATATAATCCTGATACCAGATTGACTTTCCCAGTACTTTCAACTGCTCATCAAGCGCCATCGTCGTCGCATAGCCGCTTTCGAATGCCTCAGGCATTCGCTGAAAGTCATTAGTTTTGATCCCGCGAATATTCGGACGGATTAATATATCCTTATCCGTCAGTAACTTAACCTGCCGAGTCGCATTATCACGTACCATGAAATCCGTCAGCTGATCCATTACTGCAAAATAGTTGTCGAGCTCGTTACGAGTTTTGAACTCATTGCTGATATCAACCGCAATAACAATATCTGCGCCCATCTCTTTAACGACAGAAACGGGCAAATTATTGGTGATCCCACCGTCAACCAGTAATTTATCCCCCAGCTCCATCGGTGGCAGCACACCGGGGATAGACATACTGGCCTGCATAGCTTCCGCCAGATCCCCTTTATCGAGGACGACAGGTTCTAGATTTTCAATATCCGTCGCAACAGCCCGGAATGGAATGGCCAACTGATCAAAACTCGCCATCGCCGGCAGATTACCTGAGGTCGAACGCAGGAGCTCTCCCATCGTCTGCCCCTGAACAAAACCTTTCGGCACTTTTAGCTCCCACAGCTCAAACCCGATTTCACTATTGATCTGAAACCGGTCCTCCTGCTGCTTTTCCCGTACCCTGCGATCGCTTCGTTTGACCCGGTCTGTATAGCCGCTCTCCCAGTCCTCGGTAATCAACAGCGCCTCGATTTCATCGGCACTCATACCCGTGGCATACAGGCCGCCAACATAGGCCCCCATACTGGTACCAACAATATAATCAACGGGAATCTGCATATCTTCCAATGCCTTAAGGACCCCGACATGGGCGGCACCTTTCGCCCCCCCCCCCCCGAGCACGACACCGACTTTCGGCCTGTCGGAGGCTAAAACGCTTGATGAGTAACTTATCATCAGCAATGTGATCATTGTCACTAAAGTTATGTAACGGATCGGCAGATAAACACTAGAAGGAAGATTATTCACTGATGGCCTTAACTGGGTCATTGGTTACTTTATCCATGAACGAACAACTCGTTCATTACTATATCTATAAGCAGTTAGCATTATGAAGTTCAACCAGTTCACAATAAAACAAAAGCTGATCCTGGCGATGATTCTCGCCGTGCTCGCCTCAACAGTACTCGTCGGCGTTATTAGTCAGAAACAAGCCCGGGATGTTGTCGAAAGCCGCCTGCTAGAGTCAGAGCTCCCCGCAACACTGATGCAGATCCGAAACAACATCGACAAAGAGGTCTCGTTGCTTCAATCTGCTGCTCAACAACTGGCAACGAACCGCTTCATCACTGAAATGTTCGAAACAAAGCTTAGCCAGCAGCAGGAAGATAAACTGGTTCAACAGCTCAATGATATCAGAACTCAGTACAATCTGTTTGATGCTTCCGTTGCTGATCGTACCACTGGCAACTACTGGAATCAGAATGGCTTTCTGCGTCGCCTGACCCAACAGCAGGATGGCTGGTTCTTTGGCTTCACCAACAGCGGCAATGCCAAGATGCTGAATGTATTCCAGGAGGCCAACGGTGAGGTCAAACTGTTTGTAAACTTCCAGCAATTACACGGACGCGGCATGGCCGGCCTATCCAAATCGATGGATGAGATGGTCCGCTTCGTCAACCAGTTCAAGCTGGAGCAAAGCGGCTATGTCTATCTAACCGATGCCAGCGGTGCGGTTCGCCTGCACAAAGACAGCAGCAAGATGGGTAGCAGTGATCTGAACAAGCTCTACGGTGCCGATATTGCCCGCCAGTTACTGAGCAAGGATGATTTTAATGTCGCAGAGTCCTTGGTGAATGGAAAAGAAACACTCGTTGCTACCAGCTATATCCCGTCAATGGAATGGTACGTGGTTGCCGAACTGCCCAAAGAGGAAGCTTTTGCCGGCCTGAACCAGGCCCGTAACCAGATTATGTTCTGGACGGCAGGTATTGCGGCAGTATTCATCTTGCTGGCTGTCTGGCTGGGTAGCAACATTACCCGCCCAATCGAACGTCTGGCTGCAGTCTTCAAAGATCTCGGCGAAGGTGAAGGCGACCTGCGCCATCGCATTGATATCGAAGGCAAGGACGAAATCGCCCAGCTGTCAGAAGGCTTTAACAGCTTCATTGGCAAGATCCACTACTCGGTGAAGGAAGTCGCCGAAACCGGCAACTCGCTACGCAATGCCGCCGAATCCGTCGCCTCTCAGGCGCAGCTGACACTGGATAACAGCCACAGCCAGCGTGACCGTACCATTCAGGTGGTAACGGCCATCAACGAGATGGGTGCAACGGTAAATGAAATTGCCGGCAATGCCGCCCAGGCTGCCGAAGCGGCCCATAATGCCGAAAACGAAACCCAAAGTGGCCAGACAGTGGTAGGTCAGGCACGAGACAGTATCAACCAGCTGTCAAATGACGTCACTCAGGTCAGTGAAGTGATTGAATCGCTGGCCAACAATACCCAGGCCATTGGCAGCATTCTAGATACCATCCGTGGTATTTCAGAGCAAACTAACCTGCTGGCACTGAACGCCGCTATTGAAGCCGCCCGCGCAGGCGAGCAAGGCCGTGGTTTTGCGGTGGTTGCCGATGAGGTGCGCAATCTTGCTAGCCGAGCGTCTGAATCTACCAACGAAATCCAAACCATGATCAACCGCCTGCAGGAAGAAGCCAGCGATGCGGTAAACGCAATGGTTCAAAGCCGCCATCTGACCTCTGACGGCGTATCCGCTGCCGATGAAGCGTCTGGTGCTCTGGTATCGATCGCCGATCGCATCACCCTGATCTCCGATATGAATACCCAGGTTGCAACAGCCACCGAAGAGCAGTCGACGGTCGTCAACGACATCAACTGCAACATCGAGGAAATCAACGAAACCACCCAGCGTACGGCCGATACGGCAACGGAACTGGCACATTCAAGCCAGGAACTGCGCGAGCTATCAAAGCGTCTGGACGATATGGTGGGCACGTTTAAGCTCTAAGGTTGCGAGAAGCAATATGCTTCGCGGCAAGAAATATGAATGAGGAGGGCTTCGGCTCTCCTTTATTTTTTACGGAACTAGATCCTGGGTCCTGCAAACAAGCTCACCAAACCTCAGAAGCATGTCAAGCCCTTGCTCTACCTAGAAACCTAGGACCTGTTCTTCCTAGGACCGTACTTCTTCTAGAAACTAGGTTCTAGGGTCCAGAGCCCGCTCTTGCAAACACAAAAAAAGCGCCCGAAGGCGCTTTTTTCATATCAGCTCAAGCAGCAAGAATTACTTCTTACGCTTAACCGCTTTTGCGTTTGGCAGGTCAGTGATTGAACCTTCAAACACTTCTGCAGCTAGACCTACAGATTCGTGCAGTGTCGGGTGAGCGTGGATAGTCAACGCGATATCTTCTGCGTCACAACCCATCTCGATCGCCAGACCGATTTCACCAAGAAGCTCACCACCGTTAGTACCAACGATAGCACCACCGATCACACGGTGCGTGTCTTTGTCGAAAATCATCTTCGTCATACCGTCAGCACAGTCAGAAGCGATTGCACGGCCAGAGGCTGCCCATGGGAAAGTCGCAACTTCGTAGTTGATACCTTCTGCTTTCGCTTCTTTCTCTGTCTTACCAACCCATGCCACTTCTGGCTCAGTGTAGGCAATTGAAGGAATCACTTTAGGATCGAAGTAGTGCTTCTTACCAGAGATAACTTCAGCAGCGACGTGGCCTTCATGCACACCTTTGTGAGCAAGCATTGGCTGGCCAACGATATCACCGATAGCGTGGATGTGAGCAACGTTAGTGCGCATCTGCTTATCAACATTGATGAAGCCACGCTCGTCAACTTCGATACCTGCTTTCTCTGCATCTAGCAGTTTACCGTTTGGTACACGGCCGATAGCCACAAGAACCGCATCGTAGCGTACTGGCTCAGCTGGTGCCTTCTTACCTTCCATTGAAACGTAGATACCGTCTTCTTTCGCTTCAACTGCAGTAACTTTGGTTTCCAGCATCAGATTGAATTTCTTCTTGATGCGCTTCGTGAATACTTTCACGATATCTTTATCAGCTGCTGGGATCACCTGATCGAACATTTCAACAACGTCGATCTGAGAACCTAGTGCGTGGTAAACCGTACCCATTTCCAGGCCGATGATACCGCCGCCCATTACAAGCAGTTTCTCAGGAACTTCTTTCAGCTCTAGCGCGTCAGTTGAGTCCCAGATACGTGGATCTTCGTGCGGAATAAATGGTAGCTCGATAGGACGAGAACCCGCCGCTACGATCGCGTTGTCGAAGCTAACAGTCGTCTGACCGTCTTCGCCTTCAACAACAATCGTGTTAGGACCGGTAAATTTACCGTAACCGTTAACTACGTTAACTTTACGCATCTTGGCCATACCGCCAAGACCGCCAGTTAGCTGAGTAATTACTTTGTCTTTCCACAGACGGATCTTGTTGATGTCTGTTTGCGGCTCACCGAACACAACACCGTGATCAGCCATTGCCTTCGCTTCTTCGATAACTTTAGCTACGTGAAGAAGAGCTTTAGATGGGATACAACCCACGTTCAGACATACACCACCTAGAGTGCTGTATTTTTCGATTAGAACCGTATCTAGACCTAAGTCCGCGCAACGGAATGCCGCAGAATAACCAGCAGGGCCTGAACCCAACACCACTACCTGGGCTTTAATTTCTTTACTCATCATGACCTCGTTGTAAGTCTTTTATCCCTAACAGGTACGTGCAAGTTTCTTGTTTCAGTTTGCCAACGATTTTACAGAGGTGTTAACAAACTGAAAACTAAATTGCTATAGCCTGTGAGCTAGACAACAATTCCATGCTTGCTGTTACAAGCATGGCGTTGCGGATGTGAAACCTTAAAGCACCAAACGGCGGATATCAGATAGACAACCGTTTAGGTAAGTAATGAAGCGTGCACCTTCAGCACCGTCGATCACGCGGTGATCGTAAGACAGTGATAGAGGAAGCATTAGGCGAGGTTCAAAGTCCTTGCCGTTCCATACTGGTTTCATTTCAGACTTAGATACACCTAGGATACCTACTTCTGGTGCGTTCACGATTGGTGTGAATGCAGTACCACCCAAGCCACCAAGGCTAGAGATAGTGAAACAGCCACCCTGCATATCTGCAGCAGTTAGCTTACCAGCACGTGCTTTCTTAGATACAGCCATTAGCTCTTCAGATAGCTCGTAGATACCTTTCTTGTTCACGTCTTTGAAGACAGGAACAACCAGGCCATTCGGCGTATCAACAGCAATACCGATGTTCACGTACTTCTTAAGAATTAGGTTTTCACCGTCTTCAGATAGCGAAGAGTTGAACGCAGGGAATGCTTCAAGTGCTTTAGCTGCCGCTTTCATGATGAACACAAGAGGAGTGATCTTCATGCCTGAATCTTTCTTAGCTTCAATCGCGTTCTGCTCTTTACGGAATGCTTCCAGAGCAGTGATATCTGCGTTGTCCCACTGTGTAACGTGAGGGATCATTACCCAGTTACGGTGCAGGTTAGCGCCAGAGATCTTCTTGATGCGAGATAGAGGCTTAGTTTCAGTCTCACCGAACTTGCTGAAGTCAACTTTCGGCCATGGTAGTAGACCAAGCGCAGAACCGTCGCCTTTGCCAGCTGCCGCAGCACCAGACTCAAGGCGCTTAAGCGCTTCTTTAACGAAGTTCTGTACGTCTTCTTTCAGGATGCGTTGCTTACGGCCAGTACCTTTAACCTTAGATAGGTTAACGCCAAACTCACGAGCTAGACGACGAACAACTGGAGACGCGTGTGCGTACTCGTTGTTTTCCTGGAAATCACCAGCGGCCGGCGTCCCGGTTGCTGCTGGAGCTGCCGCTGGAGCAGGTGCCGCTTTCGCTGGCGCTGCTGCAGGTGCTGCCGCCGCTGGACCGGCTGCCGGAGCAGGAGCTGCGCCAGCCACTTCGAATACCATGATCAGTGAGCCAGTTGACACTTTGTCACCAGCTGCAATCTTGATTTCTTTAACCGTACCCGCGAATGGTGCAGGAACTTCCATAGAAGCCTTGTCACCTTCAACAGTGATCAGAGATTGCTCTTCTTCCACTGTATCGCCAACAGCAACCATGATTTCAGTAACTTCTACTTCATCACCGCCGATGTCCGGCACGTTTACTTCTTTCGCAGCCGATGCTGCAGGAGCCGCCGCTGGCGCTTCTACTGCTGCTGGAGCTGCTGCTGAAGCTGCTGCAGGTGATGAACCTGCTGTTTCGAAGATCATGATAAGAGAGCCAGTCGATACTTTATCGCCTGCTGCTACTTTGATCTCTTTTAGCGTACCGGCAAATGGTGCTGGTACTTCCATTGATGCTTTGTCGCCTTCAACAGTTAGAAGAGACTGCTCTTCTTCGATGCTGTCGCCAACTGCAACCATGATTTCAGTTACTTCAACTTCGTCGCCACCGATATCCGGTACGTGAACTTCTTTAAGCTCTGAAGTTGCAGGAGCCGCTGCTGCTGGAGCTGGAGCAGCAGGTGCTGCTTCAGCCGCAGGAGCAGGTGCTGCAGCTGCAGCACCCTCGGCTTCGAAAATCATGATTAGAGAACCGGTAGAAACTGTGTCGCCTTCCGCAACTTTGATTTCTTTAACGATACCCGCCTGAGAAGCTGGTACTTCCATAGAAGCCTTGTCGCCTTCTACAGTGATCAGTGACTGCTCTTCTTCAACCTTGTCGCCAACGCTTACAAGAATCTCAGTTACTTCAACCTCATCCGCACCGATGTCAGGTACATTAATTTCGATTGCCATGTTTTATTGCCTCTTACGCGTATAGCGGGTTGATCTTGTCAGCGTCGATGTTGAATTTAGCAATTGCTTCAGCAACTACTGATTTCTCAACATCACCACGGTTAGCCAGTTCAGTTAGCGCTGCAACTACTACGTAGCCTGCGTTAACTTCGAAGTGGCGACGTAGGTTCTCTCGGCTGTCAGAACGACCGAAACCATCAGTACCAAGAACTTTGAAAGACTCAGAAGGCATGAATGCACGTACTTGCTCTGCGTAGTTCTTCATGTAGTCAGTTGCAGCGATTGCAGGTTCAGTACCCATCACAGACGTGATGTAAGGAACTTTCTGCTCTGCTTCTGGGTGTAGCATGTTGAAACGCTCAACATCCTGACCGTCACGTGTAAGTTCATTGAATGAAGTTACAGAGTAAATGTCAGATGCAACACCGTAGTCGTCGCTTAGGATTTGAGCCGCTTTACGTACTTCGTTCATGATAGTACCAGAGCTCATTAGCTGAACTTTCTTATCGCCTGCGTAAGATTCTAGCTTGTAGATACCCTTACGGATGCCTTCTTCAGCGCCTTCTGGCATTGCTGGCATTGCGTAGTTTTCGTTCATTACCGTTAGGTAGTAGAACACGTTCTCTTGGTTCTCACCGTACATGCGACGGATACCGTCTTGCATGATTACCGCTACTTCGTAAGCGAACGTTGGGTCGTAAGAGATACAGTTAGGAATAGTGTTAGCCATGATGTGGCTGTGACCATCTTCGTGCTGTAGACCTTCACCGTTTAGCGTTGTACGACCTGCAGTAGCACCAAGTAGGAAGCCACGTGCTTGTTGGTCACCTGCTAGCCATGCCATGTCGCCAACACGTTGGAAACCGAACATTGAGTAGTAGATGTAGAATGGGATCATTGGCAGATCGTTTGTGCTGTAAGATGTAGCAGCAGCAACCCAAGATGCCATTGAGCCAAGCTCGTTGATACCTTCTTGTAGAACCTGACCAGAAGTCGCTTCTTTGTAGTAAGAAACTACGCCGCGGTCTTCAGGTGTGTATTCTTGACCGTGTGGGTTGTAGATACCAACCTGACGGAATAGACCTTCCATACCGAATGTACGCGCTTCATCACAAATGATTGGTACGATGTTTTTACCAATACCTTTATCTTTCAGAAGGATATTTAGCGTACGTACGTAAGCCATAGTGGTAGAGATGTCACGCTTCTGCTCACCTAGTAGAGGGGCAAATGCATCGAGCTCAGGCACTTTGAACTCTTGAGTGAACTTAGGCAGACGCTTAGGTGTGTAACCGTGCAGCGCGTTACGACGAGCATGCAGGTAGTTGTACTCTGCTGAACCTTCTTCCAGTTTCAGGTATGGAAGGTTCTTCATGTCTTCGTCAGAAACTAGATCTTCTAGACCTAGACGATCACGTAAGTGCTGAACATGTGTCATGTCCATTTTCTTCACGCCGTGAGCGATGTTTTTACCTTCAGCTGCTTCACCCATACCGTAACCTTTAACAGTTTTCGCTAGGATTACAGTTGGTTTGCCGCCAGTTTCTTTTGCGTTGTTGAACGCCGCGAACAACTTAGAAGACTCGTGACCACCACGCTTAAGTGCGAAGATTTCGTCATCAGTCATGTCTGCAACTAGTGCAGCTGTTTCTGGGTACTTACCAAAGAAGTGCTCACGTACGTATGCGCCATCTTTAGATTTGAATGTTTGGTAATCGCCATCGATAGTTTCGTTCATTAGCTGAAGAAGCTTACCGGTAGTGTCTTTCGCTAGTAGCGCATCCCAGTTGTTGCCCCAAACCACTTTAACCACATTCCAGCCAGCACCTTTGAATAGGCCTTCTAGCTCTTGGATGATCTTGCCGTTACCCATTACCGGGCCGTCAAGACGCTGTAGGTTACAGTTGATTAGGAAACATAGGTTGTCCAGTTTCTCACGCGCTGCGAAAGAGATTGCACCACGTGATTCTGGCTCATCCATCTCACCGTCACCCAGGAACGCGTATACGCGCTGAGCAGAAGTGTCTTTAAGGCCACGACCTTCAAGGTACTTCAGGAAACGAGCTTGATAGATAGCCGAGATAGGGCCAAGACCCATAGAAACAGTCGGGAACTGCCAGAACTCAGGCATTAGTTTAGGGTGCGGGTATGAAGGGATACCTTTGCCATCAACTTCTTGACGGAAGTTGTCTAGCTGCTCTTCAGTCAGACGACCTTCAACAAATGCACGAGAATAGATACCTGGAGAGATGTGGCCCTGGTAGTAAACCAAGTCGCCGCCATCTACTTCGTTTGGTGCACGGAAGAAGTGGTTGAAACATACTTCGTAGAAAGCAGAAGCAGACTGGTAAGAAGCCATGTGGCCACCCAGGTCTAAATCTTTCTTAGAAGCACGTAGTACGATCATGATTGCGTTCCAGCGGATAATGGAACGGATACGACGCTCAAGAGTAGTATCACCAGGATACGCAGGCTCTTGTGCAGCTGGAATCGTATTGATGTAGTTAGTAGTCATGCCCGTTGGCATATCTACACCGTCTAAACGCGCTTTATCCAGAACTTGCTCAAGCAGGTACTGTGCACGCTCTACACCTTCTTCACGAACGACTGATTCAAGAGCTTCTAGCCACTCTTGAGTTTCAAGTACGTCAACGTCATTTTTCATGACTTCAGACATGCGATCTATCCTTTCGTTGATAATCTACAAAACTAACAATGTCGCGACTGTTTACTACCACCCTCGGCTTATATGAGGGGTACTAATCCAGCCCGTCCTTGCGTTGTTGAATCCGACGAAGAGAGCGTTCACGTCTGCTATCTTCACGCGATAAATCCAACAGGGTTTCCTCGATATAAGCCAAATGTGCATGCGATGCTTCACGGGCTTTTTCTGGCTCACCAGAAACAATCGCTTGCACAATATCGGCTCGATGCTTTCGCACCTTCTCCACCACATCTTGGCGGCGGTTCAGGAGCTCAAAGTTTTGTAATACGTTTTGCTCTAACAATGGGGCAAGGCTGCGGATGATATGAAGCAGTACGACATTATGTGCGGACTCGGTCACCGCAATCAGGTACTGCATTACCGCGTTAGCTTCGGCTTTGAGATCGCCTTGCTGCTGAGCGTCTTGTATCCGTGTATGGCAGTCACGGATACGAGTGAAATCTTCTTCGTTGCCTCGCAGTGCCGCGTAATACGCAGCCAGGCCTTCGAGGGCGTGGCGAGACTCAAGTAAATCTAATTGGGCTTCCGGGTTAGCACCAAGCAAGTCCAGCAACGGTTCAGAAAAGCTCTGCCATAGCTTTTCGGTCACAAAGGTGCCACCGCCCTGACGGCGAGTCAGGAGTTTTTTGGCTTCAAGACGCTGGATTGCTTCTCGCACAGAAGGACGTGAAACGTCGAATTGCTTAGCCAACTCGCGCTCAGGCGGCAGCTGCTGACCCGGGGACAAGATGCCCTCGAGGATCAGGCGCTCAATTTCCTGCTCGATGGCATCGGAGAGCTTGGGTTGGCGAATTCGTTTATAAGTCATTTTTTTCTTTATGGTTCTTGTACTTATAGTGTTTCAGTGAACCCGATTGCGGGTAATTGGTAATACCAATTAAATTCTGGAAGGAAAGTTTACAGAAATAATTGAGGATGTCTACTGGCAACTTGATGCAAATCATAGAACAAGCGCACGTTTAACAAAGATTTCATTTTGTGAAAACTTATTAACACACGCCAGTTACTATTAATTAACAGTAAGAAATAGAGAGAAGAGTGAAAAAATCATTAATGGTCTGACCAATTTGCTCCAGACCTCTTGTCAGTCGTAGTCAATTACTTTTCCAGCAGCGCTGTTTTAAACGCCCGCCAGTCAAAAGAAAGACCGGGATCCGTTTTGCGCCCCGGCGCAATAAACTCATGGCCGGTGATCCGCGAAGCATCGATGTCAGGGTAACGACGAATAATAACCCGGGTCAGCTCTGTCAGTGTATCGTACTGAGCTTGGGTATAAGGGAGGGTGTCCGTTCCTTCCAGTTCTATACCAATAGAATAATCATTGCACTTATCACGGCCGGCAAATTGCGAAACTCCTGCATGCCAGGCGCGACAGTCAAACGGTACGAACTGGATAATACCGCCATTTCTTCTAATTAAACAGTGAGCTGAGACGCGAAAGCCTGAAATTAACCCGAAATAGGGATGTTCGTCCGGATTCAGCTGACCGGTAAACAGCTGCTCGATATACGGTCCGCCAAACTGCCCCGGCGGCAGACTGATGTTGTGCACCACCAGCAGCGAGATATCTTGGCTATCTGGACGTTGATCGAAAAACGGTGACGGCACATGCTTAACGCCCTCAAGCCAGTGATCGTTGTTGATTGTTAACATTTATTCATCCTGTGATTCTCAGGTACTGGGTACTGGGTACTGGGTACTGGGTACTGGGTACTGGGTACTGGGTACTGGGTACTGGGTACTGGGTACTGGGTACTGGGTACTGGGTACTGGGTACTGGGTACTGAAGGCAGATTTCAACAGCTAAAGAGTTGTGTCAAGCTCTTGTTCTTCCTAGGACCTGCTTTTCCTAGAACCTAGCTCCCCGCTTTTCCCAGGAACTAGGATCCAAGATCTAGGATCTTCCCGCCCCTCCATGTATGATCAACTCATCAAAAAGAGGGAATCTCTCCCCATTCATTAGCAGCTCAACCTTGCTACGGATATGTCATGACTCAGATGGAAAAGAAGCACGACAGCAAGTCGCGCTTAGACTACTTAAAGCAGCAACTCCCACACGAAATCACCCGCGCCGTTACCGATACTCTGCGTGAAGATCTGGGCGGTACTATCGATCCGGCTTTGGATATAACAGCGAGCCTGATCCCGGCCGATAGCCAGGGCGTCGCCACAATCATTACCCGCGAGCACGGTATCTTCTGTGGCCAGATGTGGGCCGAGGAAGTCTTCAGGCAGCTAGGTGGTGAAGTCAGTATCGAGTGGCATGTTCAGGACGGCGACACCGTTGAGCCAAACCAGACTCTATGTACTCTGAGCGGTCCATCTCGCATTCTGCTGACTGGTGAGCGCAACGCAATGAACTTCATCCAGACCCTGTCAGGCTGCGCCACCACCGTTGCCAAATACGCCAAGCAACTGGAAGGCACCAATACCCGCCTGCTCGATACCCGCAAGACCATTCCGGGCCTGCGCAGCGCCATGAAATATGCGGTGACCTGCGGCGGCGGCTACAGCCACCGTATCGGTGTCTTCGATGCCTACCTGATCAAGGAAAACCACATCATTGCCTGCGGTGGCATTGAGCAAGCCATCAGCACCGCCAAGCAGCTCAATCCGGGCAAGCCGGTCGAGGTGGAAACAGAGAGTCTGGAAGAGCTACAGCAGGCTATCGATGCCGGTGCTGACATTATTATGCTGGATAACTTCACCACCGACATGATGCGTGACGCAGTTAAACTCAATGCCGGCCGTGCGGCATTGGAGAATTCCGGCAATGTAACGCTAGAAACCATCCACGAATACGCCCAAACCGGTGTCGACTATATCTCGGTCGGCGCGCTGACCAAGCACCTCAAGGCAATGGATTTGTCGATGAGGTTTAAGTAACTAAATTCCAAGAGACTGGTTCCTTGTACCTAGAAAGAGCGGGCTCTAGTTCCCTCCCCTGATGAAGGGGAGGAGCTTTCTTTCTCTAACGATTATCCACTTCCCCCGAAATCATCAACACTTCCCTCTAGGAACACGTTTCTAGGATCCAGCTCCCTAATATACCTAGCCTCTAATATATCCAGCACCTTTTATATCCAACACCAATACATTCACTCACCCAATTCATTATCAAGCTTGAATAAGCATTCCTTATCCCAATAAAAAATTCCATAAGCTGATAATTTAAATAATAAAAACTGAGTTTTTCGCCGATGCGCATTATGTAACAAATGTAACCAAACTGAGTTTTTTTAACAGTGCGCCGAGTAATCATTTACCACCTATTCAGTAACTTGCATATGGGTTTATGCTGGAATCACTAAATTATCTGGCTTATTGGCTACTTTTTTAAAGGGAAGAAACATGAAAGGACAAAAAGGTTTTACCTTAATTGAATTGATGATTGTGGTGGCGATTATTGGAATTTTGAGCGCATTTGCGGTACCAGCTTATCAAAACTATACGGCCCGAACCCATGCTAGTGAAATGCTAAATGCCAGCAGTGCATTCAAAACCGCAGTTGGCGTCTGTCTACTTAATGGAAGCTGGTCAACTTCAGGAGGTAGCACGACCATCGACTGTAGCGAGACAAAAAATGGGGTTCCGGGGGAGCAGACTTTTACCAAGGATACTAGCGATTCATTTAAAGTGACTTCGAATGTAATTGCTGAGCTTGTTGCTGATCCAAATGATAACACTAAAAAAATTGCTCAATACAAATCAGGCGCGATTACAGCACAAGTTGATGGGGCCAAAGGCTCACTACCAACAGATGCAAAAGTACAGCTTACCCCTAAAATAACAGGAAGCGGTGTAACATGGAATGTTACATGTAATACTACAGTCGGTGCTTCGACTGATTTTTGTCCAGCCAGCTAATGCAAACCAACCTCGCTTCCATCCTGCATCAGGCTAACTTGATTAGCCTGGTTCAGGAGCAGCAAGTGGTTGACTATGTCAGGGCAGAAGGTGCTAACGTACCTTCTGCTGTAGTTCAGCTGGGCTTTTTTAGCGCCACCGAGCTCGCTCGCCATTTGGAACATATCTTTGCCATTGCGCTGATTGATGTTCACCAGTACGACTACCACACCTGCTGTAAAGATCTAAACCAACGTGACTTGGTGCTGCGTCATCGGGTGCTGCCGCTGCAGATGAACGACAACACGCTGTTCATTGGTCTTAGCGATCCAACCCAAATCGACGCGCTGGACGAGTTCCGCTTTGCCATCGGAAAGAATATCGAGCCGCTGCTGCTAGAAAACAAACAACTGGAAAGTGCAATACGGCGGATTTACGGCAGCGAGATCGGCGGTGGCTATAACCCAAACCAGCATCAACACCAGCGCAGCGTCAGTGATGAGGACTTAGGGAACCTGGTCGATTTGGGCGACGGAGAACTGTTCGATGACGCCTTGGATTTAAGCCAGGACAGCGCCCCGGTTACCCGCTATATCAACCAAACCCTGATGGATGCAGTACGTAAGAAAGCGTCTGATATTCATTTCGAACCCTACGAAGAAACTTACCGGATCCGTTTTCGCTGTGACGGGATATTGCACCAGCATGCGACTCCACCAGCTCATTTGTCACGCCGGCTATCAACTCGCCTCAAGGTGATGTCGAAGCTCAATATTGCCGAGCGCCGCCAACCACAAGATGGCCGGATCAAATTAAAACTCACCCCAACACTGGCGATCGACCTGCGGGTGTCTACCCTGCCGACGCTGTGGGGTGAAAAGGTGGTTCTGCGGATCCTCGACAGCTCCAGTGCCAATCTGGATATTGATATTCTCGGCTATAACGAGCAGCAAAAACAGGCGTACCTCAGTGCGCTGCAACAACCGCAGGGGATGATCCTGATGACCGGACCGACAGGGAGCGGCAAAACCGTTTCGCTGTATACCGGACTGAAAATCCTCAATACCGACGCGCTCAACATTTCTACCGCCGAAGATCCGGTGGAAATCAACCTGCCGGGGATCAACCAGGTACAGATCAACACCCTGGTCGGTCTCGGTTTTGCCGAAGCCCTACGATCATTTCTACGTCAGGATCCCGATGTGGTGATGGTGGGGGAAATCCGCGATCTGGAAACTGGCGCGATAGCGGTTAAAGCCGCACAAACCGGACACTTAGTGCTTTCGACCCTTCATACTAATTCAGCCGCCGAAACCATCACCCGATTGACCAATATGGGGGTGGAAGACTTCAACCTAGCATCGTCGCTCAGCCTGATCATCGCCCAGCGTCTGGCGCGGCGATTATGCAATAACTGCAAACAACCCCACCCGCTGGATGACTATATGCGGGAAAAATTCACGATTCCACTAACAGCCTCGCTCTATCAAGCCAGTGAGTTCGGTTGTGACGACTGCAATAAGGGCTACATCGGCCGAGTCGGAATTTATGAGGTCATGCCGTTCAGCCGTGAGCTTGCAGAGGCACTGATGACCGGCGCATCAACACTGGAACTGGAAGACATCGCCTGCAAACAGGGAATGCAGAAACTACAGCTTTCTGGCATTGAAAAATTGTGTGAAGGCGTCACCAGCCTCGCCGAGCTGCAACGAGTACTGCACTTTAGTTAGAACCTATTAAAAAGGAAACGTTATGGCCCAGGCCAGTAAAATTCGTTATTACCACTGGCGTGGTGTCAATCAGGCCGGGAAGAAAATCAACGGCATTACCCTCGGTTATCAGGAGCAGGAAGTTCGCGCCAAGCTCAGTGAGCAGATGATCCAGGTAAAAAAAATTAAACGCCGCAAGCCGTCGACATTCAGCAAACTAAAAAACCAAATGAAGCCGACAGATGTCACCGCGGTAACCCGTCAGCTGGCAACCATGATTGCCTCGGGAGTACCGGTGGTACAGGCCTTGAAGCTGATGGCAGACAGCCACCACAAAGCCGAGGCCCGGGCAATACTGTCGCAGGTAACGACTCAGGTCGAGGCCGGCGCCTCGCTATCCAAAGCCCTTCGTACCAGCTCGCCGCTATTTGATAACTTCTACTGTGATCTGGTCTCGACTGGTGAGCAAACGGGTCATTTAGGCCAAGTGTTCGAGCGTATCGCCACTTACCGCGAAAAAAACGAGACGATGCGCAAGAAGGTGATCAAGGCAATGATCTACCCGAGCATGGTGACTCTCACCGCAATTGGTGTCACCATCATGATGCTGATCTTTGTGATCCCCCAGTTCGCCAGTATTTTCAGCAGCTTTGGCGCCGAGCTACCATGGTTTACCCGTCAGGTACTCAAGGCCTCGGATTTTATGATCAACAACGGCCCCTATCTGGCTCTCGCCCTGATAACAACACTGTTTTTGGCCAGCTATAGCTACAAAAAATCATCGAACTTCAAACTGGCGATACATCGCTTCAATCTCAAGCTGCCAATTATTGGCAGTGTGCTGCTCAAGGCCACGGTTGCCCGTTTCTCCCGTACTCTCGCCACCACCTTCAGTGCCGGTATTCCATTGTTGAACGGCCTGCAATCGGCCGGTAAAACCGCAGGCAACAGCCACATTGAACTGGCGATTGAAGAAGCTCACAGCAGTACCGCTGCAGGTATGCCGCTGCATATCGCCCTGCGCCAGAGCGATGTGTTCCCTGAATTAATGTTGCAGATGACCATGATCGGTGAAGAATCCGGCTCACTGGATGATATGCTTAACAAAATGGCTACCCTGTATGAAAATGATGTCGACAATACCGTCGATAACCTCGGCAAGATCCTTGAACCACTGATCATCATTGTCCTCGGCGGATTGATCGGCGGTCTGCTGGTCGCGATGTACATGCCAATCTTCAAACTAATGAGTGTGATTGGTTGAAGAGGGGCTAGTTCCTAGAGCCTAGGAAAAGCAGGGCTAGGTTCAAGGCTCTAGATTTTACAGATAAAATGAAGATACACGGCATGTATAGCTCTTCCTCAAGGAGCTAGGTTCCAGGAACTCGCATCCGCTCTTCCCTAGGATCTGCTGCTAGATTCCCCTACAATAGCCGTAACAACTAATATGAGATGTTTTTCATGGAACTGCTGACTTACTATCCCTGGCTTTTTCCTGCTTTTGCCGCCATTTTCGGGCTGCTTATCGGCAGTTTCCTCAATGTCGTAATTTACCGCCTGCCAATCATGATGGAGCGGCAATGGAAGTCTGAGTGTGTCGAGTGCTTCCCGGAATTTGGCACTGTCGAAAACGAACAGACCTTCAACCTCAGCGTGCCGCGTTCACGCTGTCCGCACTGCCAGCATAAAATCCGCATCTGGGAAAATATCCCGGTTTTTAGCTGGCTAGTATTAAAAGGCCGTTGCAGTTCCTGTCAGGCCAAGATCAGTGCCCGCTATCCTGCGGTAGAGCTGTTTACTGCCACTGTTGCCACAACAGTCGCTATAGTATTGCCGGCATCCGAGTGGGCAATTGCAGTGATCTTCTTCAGCTTTGCATTAATTGCCCTGACCTTTATCGACATCGACAAGATGCTGCTGCCGGATCAAATCACCCTGCCGCTGATGTGGGCTGGCATTTTTATTGCCCTGCTCGGCTGGGGGCCGGTCTCCCTGACCGACTCCATCATCGGCACCATCGCCGGCTATCTATCACTGTGGAGCGTTTACTGGTGTTTTAAGCTACTGACCGGCAAAGAAGGTATGGGCTATGGTGATTTCAAGCTGCTGGCGGCGCTAGGTGCTTGGTTAGGCTGGCAATTGCTGCCTTTTGTCGTGCTCCTGTCTTCCTTGGTCGGTGCAATTTGTGGCATCATCATGTTGCGTATGCAAAGTTCAGATTCACAAACTCCGTTTTCTTTTGGCCCCTACCTTGCTATGGCTGGCTGGATTAGCATTCTATGGGGCGAGCCGATCTTGGACTGGTATCTGACTTCTTATCTAGGACTGTAAGTATGACCATGGTTGTCGGGCTAACCGGCGGCATCGGCAGTGGCAAAACCACCGTTGCTGATCTGTTTGCCCAATTTAACATTGATATTATTGATGCCGATATCGTTGCCCGAGAAGTGGTAGAACCCGGCACGCCGGGACTGAATGCGATTATCGACAAATTGGGTTCTGACATCCTACTGACAGATGGTAGCCTCAACCGCAGTAAGCTAAGACAAGCAATTTTCAATGATAACAGCTTGAAAGATTGGCTAAATGCGCTGCTCCACCCGATGATCAGGGAGAAAATGCAAGCCGATATCCAAAAGGCAAAATCGCCTTACTGCTTGCTGGTGATCCCGCTGATGGTCGAGAATAATTTGCAAACCATGACCGACCGCCTTTTAGTCATCGATGTGGATGAAGAGGTACAGATCGCCCGTACCCAGCAGCGTGACAAGGTCAATGCCGAACACGTGAAAAAGATCCTTGCAGCACAAGCCTCGCGTGAGGAGCGATTAGCCGCAGCCGATGATGTGATCACCAACAATGGTGACAGTGCCGCACTTCAATCTGAAGTCGCCACCTTACATCAACAATATGTAGCAATGAGCCTTCACAATCAGTAACGAGTTAACGTCGGATAATACGAGTATGCAGACAAACCGCTTTGAACATCCGCTAAATGAAAAAGTACGTATTTATTTACGTCTTGAGTATTTGATCCGGCAGATGACTCATGCCAGCCAGCTAAGCGATCAGTGGCAACATCAGATCTTCTTCCGTGCCTTATTTGATCTTCTGGAGATTTTGGATCAGATCCAGGTTAAATCAGAACTGGCAAAGGATCTCGATAAACAACGAACCAAGCTGAAAAGCTGGCTCAATATCGAGGGGGTCGATCAGTCTGCCCTGCTAAGTATTCTCGATAATATGGATTTGGCTCACCATCAACTGATCACCGCCAACCGCCTTGGCCAGGAGATCCGCGAAGACCGTTTCCTCAGTGGTATCAAACAACGCTTTTCTATCCCGGGTGGCAGCTGCTGCTTTGATCTTCCGACTTTGCACCACTGGCTCCATTTACCACTGGCACACAAGCAAAATGACATGGCTAACTGGCTAAAGCAGCTGGCGGAACTCACCGAGGCACTCAATCTGTGGCTGCGCTTTACCCGCGAGTCGGGCCAGTACCAGCCGCAGATAGCCCGGTGCGGTTTTTTCCAGCATGACGCAGAAGATGCCTGCCTGCTACGGCTAGAAATTTGCCCAACCCATGGTGTATATCCTATGATATCGGGCCACCGCAGTCGCTTTGCCATACGCTTTCTTCCCTTTGAAGAAGGTGCGAGCATTGCGGATGCGATTGAATTCAAGCTAGCTATCTGCTGAGGTTTATCGTGACACAACCAACAACGCCAACTGTGGTTAAATGCCCGACCTGCAAAGACAACGTCGAGTGGAGCGAAAAAAGCCCGTTCCGTCCTTTCTGCTCAAAGCGCTGCCAGCTGATTGATCTTGGCGAGTGGGCTGAGGAAGAGAAAGCGATCCCCGGCGCACCCGATATGTCGGACTCCGACGGCTGGTCGGAAGATATGGGGTACTAAGGAAGGTACAAGCACCTAGTTCCTGGATCCAAGGAAGAAACCGTCTCCCTCCCCTCTAGGAACTAGGATCTAGGATCTAGGATCTAGGATCTATTTCAAGGTTCTGTTTTACAGCCCCATCAGCTTTTCCAGCACCACATCATTGGCTTCAGGGAACTCGTAGTTAGCCAACTCACCCAGTTTCACCCACTCGCCTGGTTGCCCTTCTTTGCCGTAGGCTTCGCCCTCAAAGCCTTTCACCAGGAAGAAGTCAAACTTGAGTGCTTTTTCCGGATAATCATGCTCTAGGGCAATAAAATGCTCCAGCTCTGTTGCTTGAATACCGACTTCTTCATCTAACTCCCGGATCACAGCCTGCTCCGCCGTTTCACCACTTTCAACCTTGCCACCGGCAAACTCCCAAAAACCGCCCTTATGGGCTTTGGCAGCACGCTGGGTAATAAAAACTTTATCCTGCTGAGCATTGAGGATGATCCCCGCCGAGATCCAAACTTGTTTCTTTTCCAAACTGATGCCTACTATCCGTATCGAGTTGCTTGTATCGAGAAAGCCTACCGCTACACTAATCCAATTAATTACTAGGTATTCATATGGTTAGTGGGTTTGGTATCACAGGTTTCTCATTTTTATTTTTTTCAAACAAAAGGCCGCTTGCGCGGCCTTTTTACTGTATCAAACTGTCCTTCGGCGGATCAATTAACTGATCTTACCGTGACACTGTTTGTATTTCTTACCAGAGCCACATGGGCAAGGCTCGTTTCGGCCAACTTTGCGCTCTTCACGCTGGAAAGGAGTACTTTCTTCACTTTCCTTGCTCTCATCAGCAATCTGGCTTTCTGCATTCTGGTGCTGGAACTGCTGGCGACGAGCTAACTCTTCCGCCTGACGACGACGCTCTTCTTCAAGACGCTCGACCTCTTCCTGCTGCTGAACACGAACCTTACTCAAGATCGCAATCACATCAGATTTCAGGCTTTCCAGCATACCTTCAAACAGTTCAAACGACTCGCGCTTGTATTCCTGTTTCGGGTTCTTCTGTGCATAGCCACGCAGGTGGATGCCCTGACGCAGGTGATCCATTGCTGCCAAGTGCTCTTTCCACAGCGTATCCAGGTTCTGCAGCATCACCGTTTTCTCGAAGTTACGCAGCACGGTTGCACCGACCACTTCTTCTTTCTGACGGTAAATTTCAACAGCTTTGTTGACGATGCGCTCACGCAGAGCTTCTTCGTACAGCTTCTCTTCGCTATCCAACCATTCCTGGATCGGTAGCTCCATATCGAAGTCGGTTTTCAGACGCTCTTCCAGGGCTGGAACATCCCACATCTCTTCCAGTGATTGTGGCGGAATATAGCCATCAATCATCGCTTGTAGAACATCTTCGCGGTTCTGCTCGATCATCTCGCTGATATCTTCAGCGTTCATCAGCTCGTCACGTAGCTCGTAAACCACCTTACGCTGGTCATTGGCAACGTCATCAAACTCAAGCAGCTGCTTACGAATATCGAAGTTACGGCCTTCTACCTTACGCTGGGCATTCTCAATTGCTTTGGTTACCCATGGATGCTCGATCGCTTCGCCTTCTTCCATACCCAGCTTCTTCATCATGTTCGACACACGATCAGAGGCGAAGATACGCATCAGGCCATCTTCCATTGATAGGTAGAAGCGAGAAGAACCGGCATCACCCTGACGACCCGAACGACCACGTAACTGGTTATCGATACGACGGGATTCGTGACGCTCGGTACCAATGATATGCAAACCACCGGCTGCCAGAACGGCATCATGGTTTTCTTTCCATTTCGCTTTGATTGCTGCAACCTGGTCATCCGTCGGGTTGTCAATCTTAGCGATTTCGCTCTGCCAAGAACCACCCAATACGATATCGGTACCACGGCCTGCCATATTGGTTGCAATCGTAACGGCACCAGACTGACCCGCCTCGGCAACAATATCGGCTTCTTTTTCGTGGAACTTCGCATTCAGAACCTGGTGCTTGATGCCTTGCTTCTTAAGCGCATTAGACAGCAGCTCTGACTTTTCAATCGAAACCGTACCCACCAAGACCGGCTGGCCTTTGGCCACACGCTCTCTGATGTCTTCGCTGATTGCCGCGAACTTCTCAAGCTCAGTCATGTAAACCAAATCACCCATATCATCACGGATCATTGGCTTATTGGTTGGCAGAACAACCGTTTCCAGGCCGTAGATAGACTGGAATTCAAATGCTTCGGTATCCGCAGTACCTGTCATACCCGATAGTTTGCTGTACAGGCGGAAGTAGTTCTGGAACGTAATCGATGCCAGCGTCTGGTTCTCGTTCTGGATCTTCACGCCTTCTTTGGCTTCAACAGCCTGGTGAAGACCTTCAGACCAGCGACGTCCCGGCATAGTACGGCCGGTATGCTCATCAACGATGATCACTTCGTCATCTTTGACGATGTAATCAACATCACGCTCAAACAATACATGGGCGCGCAGAGCCGCATGGACGTGGTGCAGCAGACTGATGTTAGCAGGCGAGTACAGGGTATCGTCCTCTTCCATCATGCCTGTTTTTTTCAGTAGCTCTTCCACATACTCCTGACCGTTTTCAGTCAGGTGGGCCTGCTTAGATTTCTCGTCAACCGTATAGTGACCTTCGCCTCGGTACTCTTCGCTGTCTTCCTGATCCTGCTTCACCAGTTCAGGGATCAGCTTATTGATCTTGATATACAGCTCAGAGCTATCTTCAGCCGGACCGGAGATAATCAACGGAGTACGGGCTTCATCGATAAGGATGGAATCCACCTCATCGACTACTGCAAAGAAACGCTCACGCTGAACTCGGTCTTCCGGACGGAACGCCATGTTATCGCGCAGGTAATCGAAACCGAATTCGTTGTTGGTTCCGTAAAGAATATCGGCCGCATAAGCTTCTTTCTTCGCCTGCGGTGGCATGTTCGGTACGTTCACACCGACAGTCATACCAAGGAATTCAAATAATGGGCGGTTTGTTTCGGCATCACGTGCAGCCAGGTAGTCGTTCACCGTAACAATGTGAACGCCTTTGCCTGTCAGGGCATTCAGGTAGGCTGGTAGCGTTGCTGTCAGGGTTTTACCCTCACCAGTACGCATCTCGGCGATCTGGCAGTCATTCAGCACCATACCACCAATCAACTGAACGTCGAAGTGACGCATGCCAAAGACACGCTTGGATGCTTCACGGACGGTTGCGAACGCTTCAGGCAGAAGCTGATCTAGGTCTTCACCCTGCTCCAAACGCTCACGGAATTCAACGGTCTTGGCTTTCAGCTCTTCGTCTTGAAGGCTTTCGAATTGAGGTTCTAGCTTGTTGATTTGGTCAACAATTTTACGCAAACGACGCAAAGTGCGGTCGTTACGGCTACCGATAACTTTGGTCAGTAGTTTTGATAACATGGCTATGCCGTTTTCTCTTTGTTATTTCAGCTTCAGTAATGGCTGAATCGCTTAATCTGAGTTTCATACCGGGAGTATACCCAGCTGAACAATTATCTGAGCCTTTCCAATCTAACTGATAGGTCAGATAATTATTCTGTTAGGCATTATCATCCCTGTCCCGTCTGAATCCGCCACAATGTATGGCAACAGAAGCCGACACGAAAAACAATGGTTGTAAATGATATTGTGGCAACCGGTGTCAATTTCAAGGGAGATATGAAAACAATACTAATATGTTGCTCAGGATCGACGTCTTACCGACGATTGCTGCCATCGGCAGCCTGGCATTCATGCCATTGCCACAGGAAAGCAAGCTATTACTAACTTGCCCCCTGCAGACTTGGTATAATAAGACATATTAACCAAGCCGCCTATGATAAAAGCAGGTGACTTGCTTTTCATATTCGAAAAATTAGAACTAAGCCCCTAATTAGGACAGTGTAATGCGCGATCATCGCCCCCAAACAACTGCTAGCCTACTTGATGACAGCAAGCTGGGAAATATCCAGCAACGTGCCATCGCACTCAGTAAGCTCAACAAGGCGGTCAAAGAGCATTTAGCATGTGCGCAGCACTGCCGGGTCAGTAACTATCGTCAGGGTGTATTAATCATCGAAACAGCATCGGCCGCCTGGTCGATGCGGCTCAACTACGAACGCAATAACCTAACCCGAAAATTAAGAGAAAAGCTTCTGCCGCAACTGACAAACATTGAAGTGAAGATCAACCCGGCACTGGCCGCGGTCGAGAGAGAGCAGAAAGAAAAAGTACCGGATATCGTCCAGAAACCGATTTCCCCCCTGGCCGCCCAGTATTTACTGACCACTGCCAAAGATGCGCCGGATAAAGTCAAAGCCAGGTTGGAACGGCTGGCAGCCCTGGCCGCAAAAAGGCGAGAAAGGTAAAACACAGAAAGCATATTAGGGGAAGATTACCCGCCCCCTATAACAGTAACAACGAAAAAAGCCAGATACAAAAACGCCGGACAGAGTCCGGCGTTTTTTAATTCTGCATTTTGCTTAGGCGAGTACCATGCCTGGCTGGGCAAAGGTAACCGGTACTTCGTGCTCTTCCTCGAAGGTCGACCACTCATAAGCTTCCTGATCTGCCAATACTGCACGTAGCAGTTTGTTGTTCAGGGCGTGACCCGATTTAAAGGCACACATTTCGCCGATAATATTATGGCCACACATGTACAGGTCGCCAATCGCATCCAGTACCTTGTGTGTCACAAGCTCATTGTCGAAACGCAGACCGTCATCATTCAGGATACGGTAGTCATCGAGAACAATGGCGTTATCAAAGCTACCACCCAGACACAGGTTCTGTGACTGTAGGTACTCGATATCACGCATAAAGCCGAAAGTACGGGCACGGCTAATATCTTTGACAAATGACTGGCTGGAAAAATCCAACACCAAACGCTGCTGCTCTGATTCAATCGCCGGGTGATTAAAATCGATAGCGAAATCTAGGCGGAATCCGTTATATGGACGTAGCTCAGCCCATTTGTCACCATCTTCAACGCGAACAGTTTTTTTGATACGCAAGAAACGCTTAGGTGCATTCAGGGTATCAATACCGGCAGACTGCAGCAGGTAAATAAACGGGCTGGCACTACCATCCATAATCGGAATTTCCGGTGCGTCAACTTCGATAATCACGTTATCGATGCCCATACCTGCCAAAGCTGCATTTAGGTGCTCAACAGTCGAGATTCGCACACCGGCCTCGTTAACAAGGGCGGTACACAGCATGGTATCACGCACAGAGTCTGCATCTGCAGGAAAGTCTACAGGTGGATTTAAATCCGTACGACGATAGATCACACCGGTATTTGCGGCTGCAGGACGTAGAATAAGCGTCACTTTACGGCCAGAGTGAAGTCCCACCCCAGTCGTTTGCACAATGCTTTTTAGTGTACGTTGTCTAATCATCTGCTCTCTCAACTATTATTCGCCAATACATCGGCCCATTACCTCGCAATCGCAAGGCAATTGGACAGATATCATACCACTTCTTAAATAATAACCCAATAGATTACATTCGCTAGTCAGCTTGCTTACGTAAAAATGCTGGAATATCAAGGTAGTCGTGGTCAGCCTGAGGCTTGGACTTCGCTGCAGCAGAAGAAGCTGACTGCTGTACGTTGGTATCAGCAGCTGGAGCTTGCTGAGTTAACGGCGCAGGTTTAGATTCTTCGACAGCTGGAGCTGCTGCAGCCGGTTTTTCCTGAGCAACCGCCTGAACAGGCTTCGATGTTGTTACCAGCGTGATATCCGGCTTGCTTTCTTTGCCGATACCCGTTGCAACCACTGTTACACGCAGCTCATCAGTCATCTCTGGATCCAGAGAGGTACCGATAACCACTGTCGCGTTATCCGATGCAAAGGCTTTCACTGTGTTACCCACAGTTTCAAACTCATCAAGACGCATATCCAGACCAGCAGTGATGTTAACCAGAACACCACGAGCACCCGCTAGATCGATATCTTCCAGCAGCGGGCTAGAGATAGCCATTTCAGCAGCTTCCTCAGCGCGATCGTCACCAGTAGCAACACCGCTGCCCATCATGGCATGACCCATTTCAGACATCACAGTACGTACGTCGGCAAAGTCGACGTTAATCATACCCGGACGGGTGATCAGCTCGGCAATACCCTGCACCGCATTTTTCAGAACATCATTTGCCTTGGCAAATGCGTCCAGCAACGTAATACCACGGCCAAGAACTTTCAGCAGTTTCTCGTTTGGAATTGTGATTAGGGAGTCAACGTGCTTAGAAAGCTCCTCGATGCCCTGCTCAGCAAAAGCCATACGCTTCTTACCTTCGAAGCTAAATGGCTTAGTCACCACCGCCACAGTAAGAATACCTAGCTCTTTCGCTACTTCAGCAATGATTGGCGCCGCACCAGTACCGGTACCGCCGCCCATGCCAGCTGCAATAAAGATCATATCCGATCCCTGCAGCTCCGATTTAATCGCTTCACGATCTTCCAGCGCCGAGTCACGACCCACTTGAGGGTTCGCACCCGCACCCAGACCTTTAGTGATATCACCACCGATCTGGATCACTGTACTTACACTGCTTTTACGAAGCGCCTGTGCATCGGTGTTAACACTGATGAACTCAACGCCTTCAATAGATTCACGTACCATGTGATCGACAGCATTACCGCCGCCGCCGCCAACGCCAATGACCTTAATTACCGCTTCATCAGACATTTCCATCATCGGTTCAAACATTTGTTCTCTCCGTTTATCCTGTTCGCATCAGGTTTTAAAATTCTTTTCTTAGCCAGCCACTGATTTTAGTGAAGATTCCGGACACCGAACGTTTCGGCTCCAGTTCACTGTCGTCAAATGTCTGACTGTCCTTTCCGTAATGCAGTAAACCTACTGCAGTCGCATAATGCGGGGCCTGAACGTAGTCGGTCAGTCCGCTTAGCTCTAATGGTTGTCCGATCCGTACCTGATTGCGAAAAACGCGCTCGGCACACTCAATCAATCCTTCCATTTGTGCGGCACCGCCAGTGAGGACAATGCCCGCCGCTAAATGATGTTTTACACCCGCATCACGCAGTTGTTCTTGTATTTCAAGCAGTTTCTGATTAACCAGCCCCAACAGTTCACTGTAGCGGGGTTCTATCACTTCTGCCAAAGTTTGGCTCTGCAGGCTGCGAGACGGGCGACCACCGACACTTGGTACATCGACTTTCGCATCTTTGCTCACGAGCTCACTCAGCGCACAGCCATATTTAACTTTAATTTCTTCGGCATCCCCTGGAGGAGTACCGAAGGCATAGGCAATATCACTGGTCACAACATTGCCGGCATACGGGATCACTTCGGCATGGCGCAGGGCTCCACCACTCCAGACCGCTAAATCCATGGTGCCGCCACCGATATCGACCACGCAAACACCCAGTTCGCGCTCGTCGGCAGTCAGGACAGCATGGCTAGCCGCCAACCCTGAAAAAATCAGGTGATCGACCTTCAGCCCGCAACGCTCAACCGCCTTAACGATATTGCGTGCCATATCATTGTGACATGTGATCAAATGAACACTAGCTTCCATGCGAACGCCTGATAAACCAACGGGATTTTTAATTCCCTCTTGATAATCAATAGCAAATTCCTGAGGAATTACATGTAAAGTTCGGTGTTCATCGCTAATTTTTACGGATTTCGCTGTATGGATAACATTATCAACGTCATCCTGCGTCACCTCTTTGTCAGAAATAGGCACCATGCCTTTTTCTGTTTGGCAACGTATATGTTTGCCAGATAACGACAAAAACACAGAGGAAATCTGGCAGTCGGCCATTAATTCAGCCTGATCTACGGCACGCTGAACCGACTTAACCACGGACTCAAGATCGTTGACTCCGCCTTTATCCATTCCCCGTGAAGGGCTGCTGCCAACACCAATGACATTTACATTGCCATCAGGCAGCACCTCTCCAACCAAAGCACAAACTTTGGAAGTGCCGATATCCAGGCCCACTATGAGTTTTTTATCTGCCGCCTTCGTCATTAGCGCACGCTCTTATAGTTATACTCAAACAAACAATGTCTTATAAATCAGACGAGTGCTTGGCAAGTATTATTCTTGAACCACTTTCCAACCCACAGCAGCCCCGGTGTCGTAGCGCAAGTCTACGTACTCTATGGCTTTTCCTTGCTGCTCTAATTCAGGATATAACCCGATAAAGCGTTCTAGTCGCTCCATTCGGGCTTCTCGACCCAACTCGAGTCGAATTCCATTTGTTAACCAGACTCGCCAGGCTCGACGTTCATTAACTGCTAGCGTAGCAATTTCGAACCCCGCAAGCTGTAATCTTGGTTGCATTTCATGCAACGCAGTCAGGGCTTCCTGACTATTGCCGTCTGGCCCAGCTAGCTCGACCAAACCTAAATCTTTTACCTGCTCCGCCGGTGCTTCAAATACCGCGCCTTCGGTATTCACCAGAAACTGCTGGTTCCAAATCGCCGCAGGCTGATGTTCAACCAGAAAGACCTTAATGGAGTCAGGCCATTGTTTACGTACTGATGCATGGGCAACCCAAGGCAAGGCTTCAAGTGCCAGTTGGATCTGATCGACATCCTGGGTCATGAAGCTTCCTAGCTGATCGAGCTGCAATATTCCCTGGCGAACATCATTAGTACTGAGGTAATCCAGTTTTCCCTGAATAACCAATTGCGACAACGGTAATCTGTTGGCGTCTGTCATCCAGTTTATCGCGGCACTGAATAACCATGCGACAAAACCAATAACAAAAAGAAAAAATGCCAATCCCCCCCAGTTACCTGTCGTAACTGAAGGTGGCAGGGGTAATCTTTTTAAGACTGCATCAGCCATATTGTCTCTTTGCCCTTACCTGCTTAGCAAAACTGGTAGTAATGACCGACTTTTGGAAAAATCAGCGAGTAATGCGCAAAGTTGATCGATTATACCGACCAACCCGTTGCTCTCCAACTATTGTTAGAGCATTACTTACATATCCTGAGATCAAAGCCCGATAAATGGCAATATCACACATATTTTGCCGCTTAAAAAGAATGCAATATTCGAGCCATTTTATCACCATTCATCGCAAGAAGGCTAATTTCCGCGCATTTCTACTACATTCAGCTCCATTTCAGCTAGTTGGCGGGCAATTTTACCAACATCGCCGGCTCCTTGAGTCAGAACTAAATCATCATTCTGGATAATATTTGCCAATGCAGCCGGCAATGCATCACTGTTAGGCACAAAAATCGGATCGATCTTGCCGCGTCCACGGATTGTGCGGCAAAGTGAGCGGCCATCGGCCCCTGCTATCGGCGTCTCCCCGGCAGCATAGACATCCAGCATCACCAACACATCAACCTGTTCCAGTACATTGGCAAAGTCGTCATATAAGTCACGGGTACGGCTGTAACGGTGCGGCTGGAATACCATTACCAAGCGCTTATCATCCCATCCGGCACGGGCCGCTTTAATAGTTACGTCCACTTCACTCGGGTGATGGCCGTAATCATCCACCAGCATTACCGTTCCGTTGCCCGTTTCAAACTCGCCCAAATGATCAAAGCGGCGCCCCGTTCCCTGGAATTCAGCCAGAGCACGGATAATAGCCTCGTCTTCAACCCCTTCTTCGGTCGCCACGGCTACCGCTGCTGTCGCGTTAAGGGCATTGTGCTTGCCTGGGATATTCAACTTGATATCCAATGCAGGTTTACCCTGACGCAGGATAGTAAAATGTCCCTGCTGGCCATGCTGATTATACCCAACAAGGCGCACATCAGCATCTTCAGAGAAACCGTAAGTGATCACCTGGCGGCCAATTCTGGGTAGCAGTTCACGAACCACGGGATCATCAATGCACATCACGGCCAGGCCGTAGAAAGGCAAGTTGTGCAGGAAGTCGATAAAAGTCTGTTTCAGAACTTCGAAATCACCGCCATATGTCTCCATATGATCGGCTTCAATGTTAGTGACCACACACACCATTGGCTGCAGGTGCAGGAAGGATGCATCACTTTCATCGGCTTCGGCAATCAAATAACGGCTTGAGCCCAGGCGGGCATTAGTACCGGCACTCTTCACCAGGCCACCGTTGACGAATGTTGGATCCAGGCCGGCTTCAGAATAAATCTGGGTCGTCAGTGCCGTTGTCGTGGTTTTGCCGTGCGTACCGGCAATAGCAATACCGTGACGGTAGCGCATCAGTTCGGCCAGCATTTCTGCCCGGCGAACAACCGGGATACGCATTTCGCGTGCGGCAAGCAATTCTGGGTTCTCTGCGGCAATGGCAGTAGACACAACCACGACACTTGCACCCTCGACATTACTGGCGGCATGGCCGAAGAAAATTTCTGCACCTTTCTCGGTCAGGCGTTCCGTCACAGCATTAGGGGCAAGATCTGAACCACTGATACAGTAGCCTTCGTTCACTAACACCTCGGCAATACCACTCATTCCGGCACCGCCGATCCCAACAAAGTGAATACGCTCAACGCGGCGCATCTCTGGCACCATGGTTCTAATTTTTGCTAATTGCTGGTTATCCAGTTTACTCATCACTCTGTTCTCAACTTAATTCTTTGCCAGCGATTTAATCACTGATGCCACTCTGGCATCAGCATCAACAATTGCGGCTTCTCGCGCGGCAACAGCCATTGCTGTCAGCGCATTACGGTCTAATTGGTTTAACTCTTGTGCCAAGCCAGCAGCCGTTAAATCCATCTGCTCTATCATTTTTGCCGCCCCGCACTGCACCAGGTGATCGGCATTCAATGCCTGCTGGCGATCTTTGTGCATAAACGGAATAAATATGGCGCCAAGGCCTGCCGCAGAAAGTTCAGAAACCGTCAGGGCTCCCGAACGACATACCACAATATCAGCCCAGGCGTAGGCTTCGGCGACATCATCAATAAATTCCGTCACCTTATGACTCACTTGGCAATTTGACTGATAAGCCTGTTCGGTCATTGTCTGGCCGCCCTTGCCGGCCTGATGCCAGATCGTCACCTTATCACCAAGAATACCCGCGACTTCCGGCATAGTCTGGTTCAAGATACGGGCACCTTGGCTGCCCCCCATCACAAGGACACGGGTCGGCCCCTGGCGATCGGCAAAACGCTCATTCGGTGCCGGCAGTACAGTGACATCCTGACGTACCGGGTTACCCACGACTTCTTTTCCTGTAAATGCGCCAGGAAAAGCCTGCAGAACTTTTGCGGCAATACGTGATAACCACTGGTTTGTCAGGCCGGCAACGGCATTTTGCTCATGCAATACCACCGGTACACCTGACAGCCAGGCAGCAACACCACCCGGTCCGCTGACATAGCCGCCCATACCCAGAACGACATCAGGCTGCCAGGCCTTGATATAGCGTCGCGCCTGCATGATCGCACCAACGATCTTGAACGGTGCTGCCAACAGGCGCGCGATTCCTTGACCGCGCAGGCCCTTCACTTTGATAAAATCGATCTCAATACCGTGCTTCGGTACCAGTTCGGCTTCCATCCGGTCAGCAGTCCCCAGCCAGCGAATCTCCCAGCCTTCCTGCTGCAGTTTTTTGGCCACGGCTAGGCCTGGAAACACATGGCCTCCGGTACCACCGGCCATCACCAGCAAGCGTTTATTCTTGTTCATTGTCGTTGTCATCTACTTCTTCTGCAGGGCCATACTTGGCAGCAAGCCGCTGTTCATGATCAATCCGTATCAATATGGCAACCGCCGTTGCCATGATAAATAAACTAGAGCCACCGTAACTAATCAGGGGCAAGGTCAGGCCTTTGGTCGGTACCAGTCCTGCTGCCGCACCGACATTAACCAGCGTTTGGAAGGCAAACCAGAAACCAAAGCCAAATGCCAGAAAACCGCCAAACAATTGGCCAGTCTGCAGGCATTTTCGACCAATAAACAATGCCTTGAATACCAAGGAAAAAATCAGCAGCAACACTACGGTTACTCCGATTAGCCCCACCTCTTCGGCCAGCACCGCAAACACAAAGTCAGTATGCGCTTCCGGTAAATATTCAAGCTTCTGGATTGAGTTCCCAAGTCCCTGTCCCAGCCAGTCGCCACGGCCAAACGCCATCAGAGACTGTGTCAGCTGGTAGCCACTACCGAAAGGGTCTTCCCACGGATCCATAAACGATGTAACCCGGCGGAGACGGTAGGGCTCAAAGACAATCAGCAGGCCAATACCGAGAAACGCCATCGCCAGCATCGCCAAAAACTGCCACAGCTTGGCACCGGCAATAAACAGCATACCGACGGTCGTCACGAACATTACAACGAACGAGCCCAGATCCGGCTGCTGCAGTAGCAGAGCGGCCAGAATCGACAAGACGACCAATGGCTTAAGAAAACCAAAAAAACTTTCCCTTACCTGGGAATACTGACGAACCAGATACCCGGCCAGAAAGATAAACAATGATAGCTTGGCTACTTCTGCCGGCTGTAGGTTAAAGATGCCCAGTGGGATCCAGCGTGCAGCACCGTTCACCGAACGCCCCACCACCAATACCGCCACCAGCAACAGCATCGAAGCCAGCAGCATCGGCACGCTCAACTGACGCCAGCGAGATAACGGAATTTGTACGACGAAGCTTGCTATCACCAACGAGCAAACCAAAAAGAAGCCATGGCGCAGCGCAAAGTAAAACGGCATGTCGGTCAAACGGGTTGCAACCGGTACCGAGGCCGATGTCACCATCACCAGCCCGGTTACCATCAGCGCCAGAGCAATCCACACCAGCTGGCGATCATACATACACGGCGCCGCCGGGCGGGTTAACCACTCACTGACCGAGGTACAGCCTTCTTTGAACTGCTCCAGCATCAGCTTGCTCCGGAGACTTTGTATTGCAGCTCAGTGGCCAGCGTCACAAAAGCATCACCACGCGCCATAAAGTTGGGAAACTGGTCAAAGCTGGCACATGCCGGTGACAATAAAACCATATCGCCGGCCTGTGCCGTGTCTGCCGCTATTATCATTGCCTGCTCCATGGTCTCGACTGATAACGGATGGTCGACCAGTGATGCGAAGAGATGGGCATCCCGGCCATAACAGTACAGCTGTACATTTAAGTCAGCTAATACCGGCCTAAGTTCAGAAAAATCGGCGCCTTTGCCGTCACCGCCGACCAATAGATGCAGTTTGCCGGATAAGTTCAAGCCTTTCAGAGCCGCCAAGGTACTGGCAAGGTTAGTCGCCTTAGAATCATTAACCCATCGTACGTCCTGATGGTTAGCCACCAACTGGCAGCGGTGCGCCAGCCCGTTATAGCGTCTAAGCGCGCGGCAGGCCGCCGAACGGTCGATATTAACGGCATCAGCCAAAGCCAGTGCCGCCAAGCTGTTGGCCACGTTATGGCGCCCGACCAAAGCTATGTCACGGGTGGCCATCAACGGTTGCTGCTCAATCGCGAGAAACTCTTCGCCCTCGTGGTTCACTAGCCCATATTCAGCCGAATCGAAACCGAAACTGGTCATTGCCGAGGGGCAGGATGCCGGACGGGTAGCCAGATCGTCACGATTAAACACAGCCAGTTCGGTGTGGTTGAAGATCCGCATCTTGGCCTGGCTGTAATCATCCAGCCCGCTGTAGCGATCCATGTGATCTTCAGAAAGGTTCAGGTACACCGCCGCTTTCAGCTGCAGTGAAGAGGTTGTTTCCAACTGAAAGCTAGACAGCTCGAGGACATAAAGCTCATGATCCTGTGCCAGCATATCCAATGCCGCAAAACCAATGTTGCCACCAACGCCAACATTAATCCCGGCCTCTTTGGCCATTTCGCCGACCAGGCTGGTAACCGTGCTCTTGCCATTGGAGCCCGTTATGGCGACGACCGGCTTGGTCACCGCGCGCGCAAACAGCTCAATATCACCGACAATCTCAATGCCAGCCTGCTTCGCCACCACCAGCTCTGGGGTCGCTAGTGCCACCCCGGGGCTGGCAACAATTAAATCTGCCGCCAGCAACCAGTCCATATTCCACTGGCCACTGCATAGCTTAACCTGTGACGGTAGTTCATCCCGGCCAGGCGGTGTCGGACGGGTATCAATGACTTTAATCTCAAACTCGTCAGGTTGGCGTAACAGGTGATTGACCACCGATAGCCCGGTCATCCCCAGACCTATCACCACAACCTTTCTCACACCGTCTAAGCCATTCATTTAACGTACCTTCAGGGTTGCCAGTGCAATCAGTACCAGCATCAGAGTAATGATCCAGAAACGAACAATTACTCGAGGTTCAGGCCAGCCTTTCAGCTCATAATGGTGGTGGATTGGTGCCATACGGAAAATACGCTGACCACGCAGTTTGTACGAACCGACCTGCAGGATCACCGAAACCGTCTCCATCACGAAGACACCGCCCATGATCACCAGCAGCAGCTCCTGGCGAACCAGTACGGCAATCGTACCCAGCGCGCCACCAAGTGCCAGTGAACCCACATCGCCCATAAAGACTTGAGCCGGGTAGGTATTGAACCACAGGAAGCCAAGGCCGGCACCGACAATCGCGGTACAGACCACCACCAGTTCACTGGCATCTTTCAAATAAGGAATGTGCAGATAGTTCGCAAAGTTGACGTTACCTGTCGCCCAGGCAATAAATGCCATCCCCGCAGCAACCATCACCGTCGGCATGATAGCCAGACCGTCCAGGCCATCTGTCAGGTTCACCGCGTTGCTGGTACCCACAATCACAAAATAGGTAAATACGATATAGAACAAGCCAAGCTGCGGCATCACGTCCTTGAAGAACGGAACGACCAATTGCGTGGCGGCAGTATCCTGACCGTGTACATACAGGGCAAAGGCAACGCCAAGAGCAATCACTGACTGCCAGAAGTACTTCCAGCGGGCAATAAGGCCATCAGTATTCTTGCGCACCACTTTGCGGTAGTCATCGACAAAACCGACCGCGCCATAACCCAGCATCACCGTCAGTACCGCCCAGACATAAGGGTTCGAGAGATCAGCCCATAGCAAAACAGTAATGGCGATCGAAGCCAGGATCATGATCCCGCCCATCGTCGGCGTACCACGCTTGCTGAAGTGCGATTCCGGACCGTCATGACGAACCACCTGACCAATCTGCAGCAATTGCAGGCGGGCAATAAGGCGTGGTCCCATCCAGAGGGAAAGCAGCAGTGCTGTTAATACGCTGATGATTGCGCGAAACGTCAAGTATTCAAACAGGCGGAAAAAAGGGAACGTGGACTCTAATAAGTCAGCTAACCAGTAAATCATTGTGTGTTTTCCTGCAGTGCGGCAATAACGTCTTCCATGCGGGAACTACGAGCCCCCTTTGCCAACACTGTAACCTCTGTGTTTTGTGAATTAAGTTGCTGATGACTAAGTTGTTCCATAAGCAATTGGATCAACGCTGATTTATCATCAAAATGTTGGCCGTGATTCATTTCACTGACCACGGCACTGGCCTGGCCATATGTCAGCACCCGATCCAGTTTTTTATTTCTGGCATACTCTGCCACTTCTCGGTGCAACGCTGCACTGTCATCGCCAAGCTCTGCCATATCACCAAGCACAAACCAGCGCTGACCTGCAAAAGTGGCAAGCAGATCAATCGCAGCCTTCACCGAGGCCACACTGGCATTGTAGGTATCATCAATCAGGCGGAGTCCGTCTCGTGGCAAAGTGATGTCTACCCGCCCTTTAACATTCTCAACCAGCTCGAGACCATTTTTGACCTGCTCCAGCGTCGCCCCCATTGCCATGCTCAACGCCGCTGCCGCCAGCGCATTTGCAACATTATGGGCACCAGGCAGCGTCAACGTAACCGGCGTATCACCGTCGGGGGTGCGCATTGTAAAACAAGCACGGCCCTGACTGTTAATAAATATGTCACTTGCTGAGAAGTCAGCCGTTGATTGAGTCGCAGAAAAGGTAATTAGTCGGTGCCCTGTTAGCAACGGCTGCCACATTGACAACTCATTTGAGTCAAGGTTGATAATTGCCGTTGCCTTGGTATCCGCACACTCTTCGACGGGAGCAAGGCCTTCAAAAATTTCGCCCTTGGCCTTAGCCACTCCTTGCAGCGAGCCGAAACCTTCAAGATGCGCCGCAGCCAAGTTGTTGATCAGCGCCACCTGCGGTTTTACCAGCGAAGTCGTATAAGAGATTTCCTGCTGATGGTTAGCCCCAAGCTCGATAACCGCATACTCGTGGTTCGGCTCAAGGCGCAGCAAGGTCAATGGCACACCGATATCGTTGTTGAAGTTACCCGCAGTCGCCAGCACCGGGCCTTTTTGCCCCAGAATGGCCGCCGCCATCTCCTTGACCGTGGTTTTGCCACAACTGCCTGTCAGGGCCAGGGTTTTCAAGCCGTGTTTCTGCTCCATCTGGGCTTTGAGCCAAGCACCTAATTGCCCCAGAGCCAAACGGGTGTCCTTAACGATCAGTTGCGGTAGCGCAACCGGTAAGTGCTTGCTTACCAGCAACGCCGCGGCACCATTATCCTTCGCATCCTGACAGAAGTCATGGGCATCGAAACGCTCACCTTTCAGGGCAATAAACAGTGTCTGAGCCGCAATCTTGCGAGTATCCGTCGATACCTCGGCTATCACGGTATCACATCCAACCAGTTCAGCCTGTAAAACATCAGCTAATTGTGAAAGCTGAACTTCAATCATGCGCTTTTCTCCAGTAATGCCTGAACGGTTTCTCGGTCAGAGTAATGAATCGTACGATCTGCCAGGATTTGATAATCCTCATGTCCCTTACCTGCCACCAGCACAATATCGTCCTCGCCAGCTTGAGTTAGTGCCCACTTACAGGCTTCTCTGCGGTCATGTAACACCACGGCTGATTCCGGCTTTTTCAAGCCAGCCAGCATATCGGCAACAATCAATGCCGGGTCTTCACTACGTGGGTTATCGTCAGTCAAAATGACCCGATCAGCGAGGTGCTCGGCAATTTCGGCCATCATCGGCCGCTTGCCGTTATCGCGATCACCGCCGCAGCCAAAGATGCACCACAGTTTGCCGGTGCAGTGCACTCGCAATGCCTGCAGCGCTTTCTCCAGCGCATCGGGGGTATGAGCATAGTCAACAACCATCATAGGTTTGTCAGGCTTTTGAAAAACTTCCATTCTGCCAATTACGGCTTGTAGCTTGGGTGCCGTCTCAATCAGCTGAGACAGAGAGTGTCCTGTGGCCAACAGAGTCGCCAACGCCAACAGCAGGTTCATGACATTAAACGACCCGACCAGCGGCGCGGTGAACTGTCCAGCCCCCCATGACGAGTCAAAACGGACGGTAACGCCCTGAGTGCTGTATTCCACCTGCTCCAGCCATAGCCTGCGACCTTGGTGCTGGCTCAGGGATGACTGTTCACAGGCAACGGCAACTGCATCCGGCAGGGAAACCAACCAGTCGCGACCAACAGCATCGTCGGCATTGATGACCGCCATCCCGGCCTGATGTTCGGTAAACAAGATTTTTTTAGCTTCGGCATAATTGGCCATGTCGCCATGGTAGTCCAGATGATCTCGGCTCAGGTTGGTAAAGATACTGGCGGCAAAATTCAACGCTTTCACTCGTCCCTGAACCAAGCCATGGGAGGAAACCTCCATCGCCGCAAAGTCGGCGCCGTCACTGACCAGATCGGCCAATACCTGCTGGATTTCAATTGCGCTACCAGTGGTATTCACTGCCGGCTGCAACTGTTGCAACAAGCCGTTTCCGGTGGTGCCCATCACACCTGCCCGGTAACCCAGCTGCTCGGCCCACTGGGCCAGCAGTTGGCTGATGGTCGTTTTGCCATTGGTACCAGTGACTGCCACCAGTTTAAGCGACTGATCCGGCTGGTCGTAAAAACGGCTGGCAATAGCCGACAGCAACAGCCCCAACTCGCGAAGGTAAATAATAAAAGTACCGTCCTGACAGGCTACTTCACCGTGCTCTGCAACCCCTTCGGCCTCGGCAAGGATCACTGCGGCACCGGATTCTATCGCGGTAGGAATAAAGCGGCGACCATCAACGGTATGGCCCTTTACAGCCACAAACATCTCACCGCCACGTATCTGACGGCTGTCTAAGGTCAGGCCGGTCAATTGGATATCAGCAAGCCCAGCAGGCAAAGCTGTTGCCACGATCCACGGAGACAGCAATGCTCCCACTTTATTATTCTGTTTAGGTACCGGCATGCGCATTGCCTCTGTTATGTACGATATTTAACTGTTCATTCGTTCCGGCATCTGGCGGAACGTTCAAAATCTGGAGTGCACTTTCCATCACTTCAGAGAAAATTGGCGCTGCAATGGCACCGCCATAATATTTATCGCCCTGTGGTTCGTTCACCACCACAACCATCGCCAGGCGAGGGTTGCTGATTGGTGCCAGGCCAGCCGTCATCGCAATATATTCATCACTGTATCCGCCGGCAGCGGCCTTCTTGGCGGTACCCGTCTTCGCCCCGACCCGGTAGCCCGGCACGGCAGCACGCTTGGCACTCCCTCCTTTGCCGGTCACCATCTCTAACATGTTCAGTAACTTGCGGGTATTTTCTGTAGAAACAACCTGGCGCCCCGGAACCACTTCTTCAGTTTTCAAAATCGATAGCGGACGGCTCACGCCCATGGCACCAAGGGTGGCATAGGCACGTACCAGCTGAATCGGGGTGACGGAAATACCGTAGCCAAACGCCAGCGTTGCCCGCTCGAAATCCGACCAACGGCGACGGTCAGGGAAAAAGCCCTGTGCCTCACCGATCAAGTTGATCCCCGAGGCGTCGCCTAAGCCGACACTGCTGTACATACCCAGCACGGCATCTATCGGCATCGCCAAAGAGAGCTTACTAACCCCGATGTTACTGGACTTCTGAAGGATCTTCGCCAGATTGGCCTTACCGACCCGGGACACATCACGCACCCGGCTACCGCCTATCTGCATCAGGCCATTGCCGGTATCGATAATGGTTTCTTCATCGGCCACACCGTTTTCCATCGCAGCCAACACCACAAACGGCTTGATCGTCGAACCCGGTTCCATCGCATCGGTGATTGAGCGATTACGCATCCTGAAACTCTGGAGCTGGTTACGGTTGTTTGGGTTATAAGAAGGCGCATTGACCATCGCCAGGATCTCGCCGGTACGGACATCGACCATCACGACAGTGGCCGAGGTGGCCTGATAATCAGCCACGGCCTGCTTGACCGCCCGGTAGGCGACGGCCTGCAAACGCTGGTCGATACTCAGAGTCAGCGGCTGGCCCGGCTCACGCTTCTTAAGGGAAATATTCTCAACCACCCGGCCATAACGGTCTTTGCGTACCGTCCGGCGCCCCGGCTCGCCGGTCAGCCAACCGTCATAAGTACGCTCGACCCCTTCAAGGCCATGGCTGTCGATACCGGTTACTCCGATCAGGTGGGCACTGACTTCACCAGCAGGATAAAAACGACGGGATTCGTCTTTCAGACCAATCCCCGGTAATTTTAGTTTATTGACATACGCCGCCATTGCCGGACTGACCTGGCGCTGGAGGTAGATAAAACGACGCTTTTTGTTCTTCTCAAGGCGGGAGAGTAATTTCTGGCGGTCGAGACCGAGGACATCAGCCAGCGCAAACCAGCGCTCCTGAACCTGGATACCACCATTTTTATAGATTTGGACAGGATCGGCCCAGACGGCCTGTACCGGCACGCTGACCGCCAGCTGTTCATCATTGCGATCGGAGATAATACCACGGGCAGAAGGCATTGCTTTGACACGCAGCGAGCGCATATCGCCTTCCTGGATCAGTTTTCCGGGCTCTAGCACCTGAATATAGGCAGCCCGCCCAATCAGGGCCCCCAAGGCCAACACGACGCAACCACATATAACACCAAAGCGCCACGGGATAAAAACCGGTGGCGCTTTCTGGCGACGCTGATTCTCTGATTTTTGGCGCTTAAATATATTCATCAAATTAATTACTGCACGACGACTTCGCTGTCTCTTGAAGGACGCTTCATTTCCAGCTCCTTCTCGGCTAACCGCTCAATCCGGCTGTGCTCCGCCAGTGAGTTTTCTTCAAGGATCTGATTCCGCCACTCAATATCCAGCTGATCCCGCTCAATCAGCAACTGCTCCTGCTGGGCGATCAGCTGGCGTGAATGGTGGGTGACAAGTACCACCCCCAGGGCAGAAATAAGCACCAGAACCAAAAGAACAGACTGAGCCCGCCCGACCGACACAAGATCCCGTGCGATCAGACCAGCTAAATTCTCTGACGGTTCCGGCGCCGAACTCATACGCGCTCAGCCAGACGCAACACAGAACTACGCGAGCGTGCGTTATCGCTGACTTCAGACTGTGACGGCTTGATAGCCTTGCCTACCGTCTTCAAATCTGCCGAGCCCAGCGCTTTGATTTGCTCTTCGGTCAACGGCAGGCCAGCTGGCACTTCTGGTCCTTTACTCTGCTTGCGAATAAAGCGCTTCACCATACGATCTTCCAATGAATGGAAACTGATCACAGACAGACGACCGCCCGGAGCCAGTACCTTGACCGCACCATGCAGCGCTGTATCAATCTCTTCCAGCTCACTGTTGATATAAATACGAATCGCCTGGAAGCTGCGGGTCGCCGGGTGCTTGTGCTTGTCTCTGAACGGGGAGACTTCTGCAATAAGACTCGCTAACTGCGTAGTGCGCGTCAACGGCTCTTTCTCTTCGTTCTCGCGGTGGGCGACGATGCCACGGGCAATACGCTTGGCAAAACGCTCTTCACCAAATTCTTTCAGTACCCAGGCAATATCATCGGCATCGGCTTCCGCCAGCCATTCCGCCGCGGAGATCCCTGAAGTCGGATCCATACGCATATCCAGCGGGCCGTCACGCATAAAGCTGAAACCACGCTCGGCATCATCTAGCTGCGGCGAAGATACACCAAGATCCAGCAGCACCCCATCGACACGGCCAATCAGATCACGCTCTTCCATGTATTTAGCCATACCGGAAAACGGGCCGTGAATGATGGTAAAGCGCGGATCATCGATTGTCTGCGCTTCTGCTATCGCCTGCGGGTCGCGGTCAATACTGTAAAGACGGCCGTTTTCACCCAGCTGAGATAAGATTAGACGGCTATGTCCACCACGGCCGAAAGTGCCGTCGATGTAGATACCATCTGGCTTGATCGCCAGACCGTCAACAGATTCATGGAGTAAAACGGAAACGTGCTCAAATTGTTCAGACATAAAAATAACTTCAGCTGTAGTGAAAGCTCACCAAGGACACCCAGATATTACTGTCGCGACCTCAGCTTGAAAGAGTGTATTCAGAAGGAATTGCCTGCCAGATCATGGCATTACGCAATTAAGCACATTCATTTAACGTTAAAAAACGGCTTTTCCCGCAAAATCCCACCGCAAAGTGTACGTATGAGACAAAAAAGTTGTCAAGCGAGAGGCCGGATTTCTGACAAACAAATGATATTGCTTTATGAAGACTTTGCATTGATACCAGACAGATGCAGGCTAAATAATTCAATTTTGTGAAATTGAGCCCTAAAACGATAAAAGGTGATGCCCGCCCTGTTTCCAAAGCATGACATCACCTTTTATTCTGAAAGAGGGGAGTTGGCCTGTAAGCCGGGTTCTGTTCCGCTTTCGCGGCGGTAACCATTCCTCTAGGCCTGCAATCGCTCACAGGCTCAAGCAACCTACCCGTCCCCAACGCGGGCCACGCCATTAGGGACCTATTTGGTCTTGCTCCGGGTGGAGTTTACCGTGCCACGAACTATTACTAGTCGCGCGGTGCGCTCTTACCGCACCCTTTCACCCTTACCTGTACTCGCAAGCGAGCCATCGGCGGTATACTCTCTGCTGCACTGGTCGTGGGCTCACGCCCCCCAGACGTTATCTGGCACCCTGCCCTATGGAGCCCGGACTTTCCTCCCCTTCGTCAGTCTCCCAAAGGACATCAACGAAGCAGCGGTTACCCTGGCCAACTCCGGCGACGGATTGTATAGGACTCGGGTCACAGTTACCAGTGAAAAATCCAACAACATCCAAGAGCGGTCAAAAAGAGAGCGAAATTAATCGAGGTTCTCCAATCCCCACTTATACAGCGCATTCTTCTTCACGCCGTGGATTTCGGCAGCCAATGCCGCTGCCTTCTTCAGTGGCAGCTCCTTTGTCAGCAGGGTGACGGTACGTAACGCGTCAGCTGGCAATTCATCTTTCTGCGCGCGGTGGCCGGCCACCAGCAACACCATTTCGCCTCGGGTGCGATTGCTGTCTTCACCTAGCCACTCAACCAACTCGCCCAGCGGCGCGCCATGAATAGTTTCATAAGTCTTGGTCAGCTCACGAGCCAGTACGACCTGGCGCTCCGGCCCTAGCACATCAAGCATATCAGCCAGCGAATCCATGATCCGATGCGGTGACTCGTAGAAAATCATCGTCCGCTCATCGTTGGCCAGCTCTTGAAAACGATCCTTGCGCCCTTTGCTTTTCGGCGGCAGGAAGCCTTCAAAGCTAAAGCGGTCAGACGGCAAGCCAGCCCCACTCAGTGCCGTAACCACGGCACAAGGACCAGGAAGAGGCACGACTTTAACCCCCGCCTGACGACAACGGTTGACCAGATGGTATCCTGGATCACTAATCAGCGGTGTACCGGCATCGGAAACCAACGCGATGCTCGTACCGGCCTGAAGCTTTTCGATCAGGTAGTCGGCTTTTTGCTGCTCATTATGGTCATGAAGCGCAAAGGTGCGGGTTGAGATTGAGAAATGTGTCAACAAGCGCGATGTATGGCGTGTATCTTCCGCGGCAATGATGTCTACATTTGCTAATACATCCAATGCACGCTGTGTGATGTCCGCTAAATTACCGATTGGTGTAGGTACGATGTACAAAGTTGCGACATCTACCATGCATGAATTGGTCTCACTCATTTGTCTAAGATCTCATCTGCAATTAATATAGAGAGTAATTTGTCACAGTTGAATGAATTCAATGCTCAATTTTACCCATAAGCGTAAAAGTGTATCACGACTGCTAGCCCCTGTAGCCCTTGCCGTGATTCTGGCGGGTTGTAGTACGCCAAATCAACAGCAGGCCGTGGTCACCGATATTACTGCTGCCGCGACAGACAGCGCAGCGAATTATCTGATCAAAGCCGAGTCGAGTGAAGGGGCTGAAAGCATCGACTGGCACATTCTTGCCCTCAAGGCCCTGATCAAAGAAGGAAGCTGGGCACAGGCAGAGCAGCAGGCAAACCGTCTGGGGCGGCTATCGATGAGCCCAATCCAGATGGCTGAGTGGCAGCTGGCCCGCGCAACCCTCCGCTATCAGCAAGGGCAGGCCCAGTCAGCGCTAGATACGCTAAACTTCCAGCCTTGGTGGACCCTGGCCGATAGCCAGTACCTGCGTTTCCATATGCTGCGTGCCGAACTGCTTGCCCAGACTAACCAGTCTTTTCTCGCTGCCCGTGAACGTACGGCACTGGATCAGTACCTGAAAACTAAGCAGAAAGCCGCTAACTGGCAAAACCTGTGGCATGATCTCTCCCGCTACAATAACAACCAGCTGCAATCGGCCAAGCTTAACGAAGACGAAACAGTATTGCGCGGCTGGGTACAGCTGAGCATTCTCAAGAACACCTATTCCCAGCGCCCGGCCAAGCTAAAATCGGTGGTTGAAGAGTGGCTGGACCAGAATTCTTACCACCCGGCCAACCAATATCTGCCGGCCGAGCTGACAGCCATCATGGAGCTGGAAATCACCCAGCTTAACAATGTGGCCCTGCTGCTGCCATTGTCCGGTCGCTATGAGAACTCTGGCAAGGCGGTAAGGGACGGCTTCATCAATGCCATGCTTGACGATACCGGCCGCGATGCCGAGACTGAACTGACCATCTATGATACCGAAGCCGAGCCGATCAGCACGATCATCAACAAGCTGGAGCAAGACGGTGTTGAGCTGGTGATCGGCCCGCTACGCAAAGAAAAAATAACCGAATTCCAGCACGGCAATAGTACTCACATCACCCTGCTTGCCTTGAATGAGCCTGAGCAGCTGAACATGATCCAGCCAAATGCATGCTACTTCTCGCTCTCGCCAGAGCAGGAAGCGGAGCAGGCGGCACAGCACCTGTTTGCCAAAGGCCACCAATATCCAATGGTACTTGCACCAGGCAACAGCTTTGGTGAGCGAGTCAGCAACGCCTTCATCGAGCAATGGCAGCAACTAACAGGTAAGTCACCGGCAATCCGTTCTTTCAGCTCGCGCAAACAAATCCAGCAGCAGATTGCCGCCGTCTTCGGACTAACCGAGAGTGAAGCGCGGATCAACCAGATGCAGCAACTGCTGGGACTGGAGCTCGAGGCTCAGCCACGCAGTCGACGCGATACCGACGCGGTATATCTGGTCGCCAACAAAAATGAGCTTACCTTGCTCAAGCCGTTTATTGAAGTCGCGATCAACCCGGATATGGCTCAGCCGAAGCTGTATGCCAGCTCCCGAAGCTACCCTGACAGCAATAGCGACATGAACGAGCTACGCGGCATTGAGTTCAGTGACATCCCGCTGCTGATTGATGCCAACCATAACTTTATGGAGCGCTATAACGAGCTGTGGCCTAACCAAAAAAATACCGATATCCGTCTGCATGCATTTGGTATGGATGCCTACAAGATGATTGCCGAGCTGCCGCAAATGCGTGTCGTCGACAATTACTCGACCCAGGGCAAGACCGGCCAACTGAGCATTGATGACCAGTGTGTCATCCAGCGCCAGATCAGCTGGGCGATATTCTCCGGCAATGGCATTGAACCCGCTCAATAAGCGTAAGCAGGGACAAGCCTACGAGGCAATGGCGGAGCAGTTTCTGTGCCGCCATGGCCTCAAGCCGGTATGCCGAAACTTTCAGTGCAGAAGCAGTGAGATCGATGTCATCATGCGCGACCGGTCGTGCTGGGTCTTTGTTGAAGTCAAATTCCGCAAAAATGCACATTACGGTTCTGCCGCTGAAGCGGTAAACTGGCGTAAACAGCAAAAGCTAAAACGGGCCGCCCTGTTTTGGCTACAGAAAAACGGCTTTTCAGCCGAACACACTGAATTCCGGTTTGATGTGGTGTCTATCCAGGGCGCCGATCACCAGATTGAGTGGTTTACCAACACCCTAGTTGAAGGTTAATCCATGCTAGAGAGCATTAAAGAAAGTTTTACAGAAAGTATTCAGACCCAGATTGCTGCCGCAGAAGCCCTGCCGGATGCGATTTCACAAGCCGCGCAGGTCATGGTACAGAGCCTGCTGAATGGCAATAAGATTTTATGTTGTGGTAACGGCGGCTCAGCCGCTAACTCGCAGCACTTCGCTTCGTGTCTGATTAACCGTTTTGAAACTGAGCGTCCTAGCCTGCCAGCCCTGGCACTGACCGCAGACACCACCACGCTGACTGCTGTCGCTAACGATTACCACCATGATGAGATTTTTTCCAAACAGGTACGTGCGCTCGGCCAGGCCGGCGATATCCTGTTTGTCCTATCGACCAGCGGCAACAGCAAGAACATTATCAAAGCAATGGAAGCAGCCCTGACCCGTGACATGACCATTATCGCCCTGACCGGCAAGGACGGTGGTGAAATGGCGGGCCTGCTTGGTATTCAGGATGTCGAGATCCGCATTCCCTCACAGCGCACAGCCCGTATTCAAGAAGGGCACCTGCTAACAGTACATTGCCTGTGTGATCTTATCGACAAGGTTCTATTCCCACATCACGAAGGATAAGCCATGAAGATGTACCGGATCCTGCTTATTGCAGTACTTTTCGCTCTTCAGGGGTGTTCCGGGATCACGCCGACCGACCCCCGCAGCACCAAGCAGCAGTGGTTCGATCAGGAGATTGAAATGGAAGTCGGCGGCCTGGTCAACAAGCCGCCCTACCGCCAGAATGCACGGGTTAACGCTGTGGCCATTGATGGCAAGGTACTGCTCGTCGGCCAGGCGATAGATCAACCAACCAGTCAGCAGCTGGCTGAGCAGGTTCGAGCATTAAAGAATGTGGAAACCGTGTACAACCAGGTACAGATCCGCCCGCTGCCGCAACTGGGAGAAGTCAGCAAAGACAGCTGGATCACCACCAAGGTTAAATCTCAGATGATTGGCAGCAAAAAGCTGAAAGATGTTTCGATCAAGGTGATCACTGAAGGACAGGAAGTCTACCTGCTCGGTTATGTCACCCGCGAACAAGGCAATATTGCCACGGAAATTGCCCGCAACGTTTCTGGGGTCAAGAAGGTGGTAAAAGTTTTCGAATATCCGCAATAAGCGCGAAAATGCGATAACAAGCAAAGCAGGAAAAAGAAAACGCAGCCAGAAGGCTGCGTTTTTTTATTTAACGACGCGAAGGCTTGGTCGACCACGCGGACGAGGCGGCTCATCATCAGGACCGTTGTCGTCACCCAGTTCAGTCACGGCAGCAACCGGAGACAGGGTCTCCTCGGCGGTATCTGCTATTTCCTCATAGTGACTCTCGTCATCTGTAATCTCGATATCCGTCATATCTGCCGCATAAGCCGGTTCCGGCTCAAACATGGTACCAGCCCCGTTTTCACGGGCATAAATAGCCAATGCAGCATACATAGGAACAATCACAGAATGCGGACGGCCGCTGAAACGGGCATTGAAGCTGATTGCTTCATTACCCAGTTCCAGGTTGCCCACCGCACGCGGAGCAATGTTCAGAACGATTTGACCGTCACTGACAAACTCCATCGGCACCTTAACGCCTGGCAATGTGGCATCCACAACCAGGTGAGGTGTCAGATCATTATCGACCAACCAGTCGTAAAACGCGCGCGCCAGATAAGGGCGACGCGGCGTCATTTTTTCCATATCCATTATTGTCCAGCCAAGCGCATTTCACGCTCAGCTTCAGTCAGAGAAGCAAGGAATGAATCACGTTCAAATACACGAGTCATATACGCCTTAACTTCTTTTGCACCAGCACCAGTCAGTTCGATACCCATTTCAGGCAAACGCCACAATAGCGGAGCCAGATAGCAATCAACCAAGCTGAATTCGTCGCTCATGAAGTACGGGAACTCGGCAAAAACAGGTGCCAAAGCAAGCAGTTCTTCACGCAATTGCTTACGTGCCTTGTCTGCTTCTTCCGCCGTGCCATTATTTACTTTCTCAGCCAAGGTGTACCAGTTACGCTCAACACGGTACATCATCAGGCGACTGTTACCACGAGCAACAGGATAAACTGGCATCAGAGGTGGGTGAGGGAAACGCTCATCCAAGTACTCCATAATGATGCCGGCCTGGTAAAGAGCAAGCTCACGGTCAACCAGGGTTGGAACAGAGTTGTACGGGTTTAGGTCCAGTAGATCTTCAGGCAGGTTGTTTGGATCAACCAGCTCGATTTCAACACTAACACCCTTTTCTGCTAGTACGATACGCACCTGATGGCTGTAGATGTCCGAAGCATCAGAATACAGAGTCATCACAGAGCGTTTATTGGCAGCAACAGCCATTAACCCCTCCAGTATACTTATATACACAAAAAGCAACGGGGGCCCGAGCCCCCATTGCGAGATTCTTAACCCACTAGATTACCTGATCAGTGGACATCACGCCAATATTCTTTCTTCAACAGTAATGTTAGTACAAAGAATATTACGATAAAGCCCATTACCCATAAGCCCAGACGCTGACGTTCTAGTTTTACCGGCTCAGCAGAATACTCCAGGAAGTTAACCAGATCGCGAACCGCTTCATCATACTCTTCAGCGTTCAGCTCACCGGTACCATCCGACTCAATGCCAACATATTCCTGTACTTCCTCACCATCAACCAGGCGTGTTTCATACACTTTTGTTGGCACACCCTGCAGCTCTTCTAGCACATGCGGCATACCCACGCTCGGGAATACCACATTGTTGACACCAAACGGACGGCTTGGGTCGGCATAGAAAGAACGCAGATAGGTGTATAGCCAGTCGGTACCGCGAACACGGGCAACCAGAGTCAGATCCGGTGCCGGGGCACCAAATGAAGCCGCTGCATATTCGGTTGGAATAGCATTGGTCATCAGATCGCCGATCTTCGCTTCACTATCGAAGATCATGTTCTCTTTCATTAGATCCAGCGGGATACCGATATCCGTCGCCACACGTTCATAACGCTGATACTGAGTGGCATGACAGCCAAAACAGTAGTTCATGAATGTCTGGGCACCGCGCTGAAGCGAGGCCTTATCCGACAGATCGTTATTCACTGCATCTAAATGTACGTTTCCACCAGCCGCCATAGCCATTGATGGCAACAGAGCTAGTAGCATTACAATCAATTTTTTCATTTGAATGTCACCCTCTCTGGTAGCGGTTTGGTTGCTTCGTTTTTACTGTAGAAATACAGCAGGACGAAGAACATGAAGTAACCCAGGCTGAAAATCTGTGCCAGCAAGGTATAAGTTGGCGTCGCAGGCAGCGCACCCAATACACCCAGCGCAACAAAGCTGATAGTGAACTGGACAATGTTGATCAGGTGGAACTTGCTGCGGTAGCGGTAAGAGCGAACCTTACAGCGATCCAGCCATGGCAACAGAAACAGCACCACAATCGATGCCCCCATCGCGATAACACCTAGCAGCTTGTCCGGTACTGCACGCAAAATCGCGTAGAACGGGGTGAAATACCAAACTGGGGCAATGTGCTCAGGCGTCTTCAGCGGGTTAGCCGCTTCAAAGTTAGGTGGCTCAAGGAAGTAGCCGCCCATTTCCGGGTTGAAGAACAGCACATAGCAGAAGAAGAACAGGAAGACTGCAATACCGACCATATCTTTCACCGTACCGTACGGATGGAACGGGATTGAGTCGATAATGTCGTATTTACCGCTGTAGTTCTTGTGGAATGGGAACTGAGTTTTGTAACCTTCGCCCTTACTGCCTTTTGGCAGCTTGGTCTCGATGCCGTCCGGGTTGTTCGACCCCACCTCATGCAATGCCAGAATGTGCAAAACAACCAGTAGCAACAATACGATAGGCAATGCGATAACGTGTAAGGCAAAGAAGCGGTTCAGTGTCGCGCCCGAAATGACATAGTCACCACGGATCCACAGTGTCAGATCATCGCCAATAACAGGGATAGCACCAAACAGCGAAATGATTACCTGAGCCCCCCAGTATGACATCTGGCCCCATGGCAATAGGTAGCCCATAAAGGCTTCAGCCATCAGTACCAGAAAGATCAGCATACCGAACAGCCACAGCAGCTCACGAGGCTTCTGGTATGAGCCGTAGATCAAACCGCGGAACATGTGCAGGTAGATGACCACGAAAAACGCCGAGGCGCCTGTCGAGTGCATATAACGAAGCAGCCAACCGTACTCGACATCACGCATGATGTACTCGACCGAGGCAAAGGCCCCTTCGCCGGACGGGATATAGTTCATCGTTAGCCAGATACCGGTAATAATCTGATTAACCAGTACCAGCATCGCCAACGAGCCAAATAGATACCAGAAGTTAAAGTTCTTCGGCATCGGGTATTCTGACAGATGCTTTTTGTAGGCATCCATCACTGGCAAACGTTTTTCAATCCAACCGAGCAGAGCTTCCATTAGGCTGCCTCCTCATCAAGACCCACTAGAATAGTGTTATCATCCAGGAACGTATGAGGCGGTACCACCAAGTTAAGCGGTGCTGGTACCCCTGCAAACACCCGGCCGGCCATATCGAACTTGGAGCCGTGACAAGGGCAGAAGAAACCTGCACTCACACCGCTCACCTGCTCGCTAAAGCTATCAGGCAGATAAGTAGGGGAACAGCCGAGGTGGGTACAAATACCTACGGCTAAAAATATTTCAGGTTTAACTGAACGAAATTTATTCTGGGCATATTCGGGTTGCTGCGGTTCATCCGAAGACGGATCACGGAGCTGGCCGTCATGGCCACCCAACTCTTCTAAAATTGCATCACTACGACGCACGACCCAAACAGGCTTACCGCGCCACTCGACGCGTACCATTTGGCCATCTTCCAACTTACTGATATCGACTTCTACTGGCGCACCGGCGGCTTTTGCTTTCGCGCTCGGGTTCCAGGATTTGATAAAAGGCACAGCTACAGCGACTGCACCCAAGCCTCCAACAACCGAAGTCGTCGCAGTCAGGAAGCGGCGGCGGCCGTTACTTACTGGCGCATTGCTCATCCAACATTCTCCCATGTGCTCCCGCTTTGGATTATTATTATGTCCCTTGGCGTCCCTGGAGCTTACGGCTAACTTTCAACGGAAAGAAACAACAGATAGTTTGTTACATTCTCAAACTGTTGTTTATCGCGCCAAATGATAAATAAAACCCCACTTTTTGACAAGATAAAGCTACCTTTCCGCAACAAATGTGAGAGGTATGTTCTTTTTGTTTCAAAATTACTGCAAAGTGGATTCAGACGAGGTATTTCGGAGGTTAAGGGGAGGGTTTAAGGATAAAAAAAAGCCCAACCCGAAGGTTGAGCTTTTCTGCACACAGTAACCAGAATAAATTCTGGAGCGTAATATTAACGCTTAGAGAACTGTGGACGGCGACGTGCTTTACGTAGACCAACTTTCTTACGCTCAACTTTACGTGCATCACGAGTAACGTAACCCGCAGCGCGTAGAGTAGGACGTAGAGTCTCATCGTACTCCATAAGAGCACGAGTGATACCGTGACGGATAGCACCTGACTGACCAGTGATACCACCACCTTTAACAGTGATGTATAGGTCAAGTTTCTCAGTCATTTCAACTAGCTCAAGTGGCTGACGAACAACCATGCGAGCAGTTTCACGACCGAAGTATTCTTCAAGGCTACGCTTGTTGATTACGATGTTGCCAGTACCCGGTTTAACGAAAACACGAGCAGCTGAGCTTTTGCGGCGACCAGTGCCGTAGTATTGATTCTCTGCCATTGTCATCTTCCCCAATTAGATGTCTAGTACTTTAGGCTGCTGTGCAGCATGGTTGTGCTCTGTACCTGCGTAAACTTTAAGCTTACGGTACATAGCACGGCCTAGAGGACCTTTAGGAAGCATGCCTTTAACAGCAGTTTCGATAACCATTTCTGGCTTCTTATCGATAAGCTTCTCGAAGCTGATTGACTTCAGACCACCGATGTAACCAGTGTGGTGGTGGTACATTTTGTCAGTCTTCTTAGCGCCAGTTACAGCAACTTTTTCTGCGTTGATAACTACGATGTAGTCACCAGTGTCAACGTGCGGAGTGTACTCCGGCTTATGCTTACCACGTAGACGAGATGCGATTTCAGTTGCTAGACGACCAAGAGTTTTACCTTCAGCGTCAACAACGTACCAGTCACGTTTTACAGTTTCTGGTTTAGCAACGAAAGTTTTCATGCTAATTCTTACCCAATATTAAAAATTGATTCACTTATGGAACTTGCGTTCCTTCTGTTAAGAGCCCAGTCATCACCCCTTCGAGCGGTTGGTGCTCCCGGCTTACGCCGTCACAGGTACGGTGGGTCGCAAGATTATAGGGAAGGGTGGAGAAAAAATCACCTTTTTTTCAAAAAAAAATGCGTTTTTTTCTCTTTGGCCCTTTCGAGGTAAAAATCAGGCGTTTTTGACCAATTTATCAGCGGATATTTACCCGCACCAAACGCCCAAACGTATAAAAATGCTAAGCCGCGCTATCCACATGAGTCACGATGACAGCACTAACACCTCATTGTTACAAGCAGCTACTGGCAACCAGCTCAATCAGCAACTTTAAGCCAAATGGGGCTTGGCCAGATAATCGTGACTTTGCATTTCAATCAACCGGGAGCAACAGCGTTTGAACTCAAACTCCAGTCGCCCATCCTGATACAGCTGATTCAAATCTGTCTGGGCAGACATAATCAGTTTTACATTGCGCTCGTAGAATTCATCGACCATGGCAATAAAGCGACGCGCCGCGTCGTCTTCCTTCTCCCCCATTTGAATCACCTCCGAGACCAGCACCGTGTGATAGATACGGGCGATCTCCATATAGTCATTCTGGCTGCGAGGCGTTTGGCATAAAGTGTGAAAGGTAAAATGCACCACCCCGTCCGCCTCATGTCGGGTGGGCAAAGAACGGTTGTTGACCTCTATCGCCTTGTCCTGCGTTCTTGGCTCGACACTCAATTGAGCAAAATACTGCTCGATATTGTCTTCCGCCTGCTGCTCGAGCGGATAATGATAGATCTCAGCCTGCTCGAGAGTACGCAGACGATAGTCGGTGCCGGAGTCAACATTAACGATCTCGCAGTGCTGGTTGATAAGGGCTATCGCCGGCAGAAAGCGGGCACGTTGCAAGCCATTGCGATACAACTCGTCCGGCGGAATATTTGAGGTCGCCACCAGCGTAATCCCACGCCTGAACAAGGCATCGAATAATGTTCCGAGGATCATTGCATCGGTAATATCGGACACAAAAAATTCATCAAAACAGATAATATCGGTTTCAGCCTTGAACTGCTCGGCGACTAATTCTAGTGGATCCGGCTGCGCAGAGAGCTGCTGCAGCTCATGGTGTACTCGGTGCATGAAACGGTGAAAGTGGACGCGCATTTTTCGCTTGACAGGCAGACACTCAAAAAACATGTCTACGAGATAGGTCTTTCCCCGCCCGACGCCCCCCCAGAAGTACAACCCTTTTACCGGAGTGGCATCAACTTGCGGCTCGCGCCTGAACAGCCGTGACAACAATGTCGGCTTTACCTCGGGTTTGGGTGCTAGCATCCGGTGATAGAGTTCATCAAGGTGGGCAACAGCATTCGCCTGTGCTTGATCGGCGATAAAATCTGTACGCTCGAGATCCTGTTGATATTTTTGCTGCGGTGTCATCCCTTCTCGCTACTCCATTCATCCCATCTTTGGCATCAGATAGTACCATGGCCGCGATTGTGCATGTATAGTAACAATACGTAACCGATTAAATGGCTGCCATTCAGCACCAATTAATCTCTCTGGTATACAACAGGAAAGACCCGTCGGTATTGGCATGCCCTAACGGCTTTATTTGCTGCCACTGTTATAGTAAACCGACATAAATAACTTGGTTTTCATTAAGTCACAAGGAGTTTTTCATGGCTTGGATTTATGCGCTTCTCATTTTTGCCGCTGGTGCAATTGTAGGTGCTTTTGCAGCTCGCCTAGGCAATAAAAGCTTAAAACAACAAAAAGAGCTAAAGAAAGACCTGGATAAGTCAAAATACGAACTTGAGCAATACCGCCAAGAGCTGGTGGATCACTTTGCCCGTAGTTCAGAGCTGCTCGATAACATTGCGAAAGATTACAGCAAGCTGTATGAGCACATGGCAAAGACATCAACTGAATTGATGCCGAACCTTCCAGACCAGGACAATCCCTTTTCGCGCCGCATCAGCACCCTGACACCAGTCACGGAAACTGGCGATGTACAAGATCAGCCCCGTGATTATGCCAATGGCGCCACTGGCCTGCTAAAAGACGAACCCGAAAAAATCGCTGAAGAGCCGAAAGCGAGCTAAATCTATACTATCTAGGAACTAAACGCCGGTTTTTAAGTCATAGCTAATACCGATTCTCTATATTGATGATTGATTCTTAAATCTTTATATCATCTTGAAATGGTACTACTACTTGTAAAACCGGAGTTTAGTAATAATGAAAAAACCTTTGCTTGTATTCAGTGCATTGGCACTCGGCATCAGTTCTGTTATTACCCCTGTTACTGCAACTGCTGCACTACCTCTTTCAACCAATGGCCAACAGCTACCCAGCCTTGCCCCGATGCTGGAGCAAGTCACCCCTGCGGTGGTCAGCATTGCCGTCGAAGGCAAGCAGATCTCAAAACAGCGCCTGCCAGAAACCTTCCGCTTTTTCTTTGGCCCTGACTTTCCTGAAGAACAACTTCGTGAACAGCCTTTCCGCGGTTTGGGTTCCGGTGTCATTGTAGATGCAGACAAAGGCTATATCGTCACCAACCACCACGTGATTAACGGTGCCAACAAAATCATGGTGCAGCTGCATGACGGTCGGGAGCTGTCCGCAGAATTAATCGGTAGCGACGAAATGTCCGATATTGCCCTGCTAAAAGTTGAAAAGAGCAAGAACCTCGCCGAAATTAAGTTAGCAGACTCCGACAACCTGCGTGTCGGCGATTTCGCCGTCGCCATCGGCAATCCATTTGGCCTCGGCCAGACCGTCACCTCAGGTATTGTTTCTGCACTTGGCCGTAGCGGCCTGAACATAGAGAATTTCGAAAACTTCATCCAAACCGATGCGGCCATCAACAGCGGAAACTCCGGTGGTGCCCTGGTCAACCTCAACGGTGAACTCATTGGTATCAACACTGCCATTCTGGGGCCAAACGGCGGCAATGTCGGGATCGGCTTCGCGATCCCGGTCAATATGGTGAAAAACCTGACCGACCAAATTCTCGAGTACGGTGAAGTCAAACGTGGTGTGCTCGGCGTTCAGGGTGGCGAACTCACCTCTGAGCTTGCAGAAGCCTTTGGCTATGAAACCAACCATGGTGCCTTCATCAACCAGGTTATGCCAGGATCAGCTGCAGAAAAAGCCGGACTGAAAGCCGGTGATATTATTGTGTCGGTAAACGGTAAGCAGATCCGTACCTTCGGTGAACTCCGGGCGAAAATTGCCACCCTGGGCGCAGGCAAAAAGACCACGCTGGGTATCGTTCGTGACGGTAACAAGCAAACCGTTTCGGTAACCCTGCAAGAAGTCACCCAGAACAAGGTCAAAGCAGCAACCCTCCATCAGGGACTCGATGGAGCGGAATTTGCCAACACCACGGCTGACGATGGTATCAAAGGGGTCAAAGTCACCCATATTGATGACAAGTCTCTTGCTGCCCGCTACGGCCTGCAGAAGGATGACATTATCCTTGGCCTCAACCGCCAGTCTATCCGCAATTTGGGGGAGTTACGCAAAGCCCTTGAGCAAAAACCCAATGTGCTCGCGCTGGAAGTAAAGCGTGGCAACAATATTCTTTATCTTATTATCCGTTAACTCTACGTCGGGCCAGCAATGGCCCGACTTTGCCTTTTCGGTATCTCTCAGCCTCCCACTTCCCCTTCCCCTTCCCCTTCCCCTTCCCCTTCCCCTTCCCCTTCCCCTTCAGGAATAATCACCCATTGTGATACCACCAGGGAATTTAGTGCACTAACCTGATAGGTTATTCCCCCCATCCCCCCCTTTCTGTTACAACCTTGTTCAGTTTGGTATCTAGACGCGGTAATGATATCCTCATCCGATTATTCTTATATTGCACTACACGTGTATTGCCGTTATTTCGTTTCAGGGGAGCAAGCATGCTGGCTTTTATTGGTCGATCCATTTTTCTTGGTGTCGTCACGGCTATTGCTTTGCTGGTTATTTTTCCAGATCTCCGCACCCAGATGATACAGGCACCAGCCACCTTGGCGCCGGTGGAAACCAATCAGGGGCAGCTTTCATACAACTTTGCCGTACGCCGAGCCTCCCCAGCCGTGGTTAACATTTATAACCGCCGCTACAATGCCGAGGATCGATTAAAACTGAGTACCCAAGGACTCGGGTCAGGCGTGATCATGAGCGACAAAGGGTATATCGTCACCAATTACCATGTTGTTGCCGAGGCTGATCAGGTCATTGCTGCGCTACAGGATGGGCGTATCTTCACCGCCCAACTGATTGGCAAGGATCAACGTACGGATATTGCCGTTCTAAAAATCCAGGCAGAGAATTTACCGGTTATTCCTCTTAGCACCGACTACCAGCCTGCCGTCGGCGATGTCGTACTGGCCATCGGCAACCCGTACAATCTAGGGCAGACCACCACTTACGGAATCATTTCCGCCACCGGCCGCTCCGGTATGAGTTTCTATGGTCGCCAGGATTTTCTGCAAACCGATGCCGCCATCAATGACGGCAACTCTGGCGGCGCACTGGTCAACACTCGTGGCGAACTGGTGGGAATTAACACCGCCTCTTTTCAACAGGCAACTGATATTGAAACCTACGGTATTTCTTTCGCCATCCCTTATAAGCTTACCCAGAAGATCATGAACAAACTGATTGCTGACGGTAGAGTGATCCGTGGCTATATTGGCATCGAGGCAAGAGATATCAATCCGGTAATGGCACGGCTCTATGATGCCGAACAAGTCAGCGGGATCATTGTGATAGGCATGGATCCGAATGGCCCGGCAGCCAAGGCTGGGTTTCAGGTACAGGACATCTTGATTGAGATTGACGGCAAGAAGGTCACCGACCGAAGAAACGTATTGGACATTGTCACCGAGCTTCGCCCAGGCAATGACATTGAGATGAAAGTGCTGCGTAATGGCTTGCCGACAACACTATCGGTGCGGATTGCCGACGAGCCAAATGGCTATTAAAGCAGATGACCTAAACCTAAAAAAGCCTCGCTGTGCGAGGCTTTTTTATATTCGGCTTTAGCATCGATACAAGGGGAGATTACTCACTGAAGCGCTCAATCTTCATGCCCAGCGCACTGAACTTGTCTTCAATATGCTCGTAGCCACGGTCGATGTGATAGATACGATCTACGATCGTCTCGCCTTCGGCAATGCTACCGGCAATAACCAGGCTAGCAGAAGCACGTAGGTCTGTTGCCATAACCTGTGCACCGCTCAGGCCATCAGTATCACCACACACCACGGTATTGCCTTCAATTTCGGCATGGGCGCCCATACGGATCAGCTCAGGAATATGCATAAAACGGTTTTCAAAAATCGTTTCAGTAATGATCCCGGTACCTTTGGCAATCAGGTTCAGTAAAGAGAACTGGGCCTGCATATCGGTCGGAAACCCCGGGTGAGGTGCGGTACGAATATTGACCGCCTTCAGTTCGCGATCCGTCATGTCTAAACTAATCCAGTCATCACCGGTTTCGACTGCTGCGCCCGCTTCTTCAAGCTTAGCCAATGCCGCTTCAAGCAGTGATGGTCGGGTATTGCGGCACATGATCTTTCCGCCAGATACCGCCGCCGCTACCAGGAAGGTACCGGTTTCGATACGGTCGGCAACCACTTCATGGTAACCACCACCTAGGCGCTCTACGCCTTCAATCGTAATGGTATCCGTGCCAGCGCCCGTGATCTTGGCACCAAGAGTGTTAAGGAAATCCGCTGTATCAACGATTTCCGGCTCTCGGGCGGCATTTTCAATGACTGTTTTGCCTTCAGCCAAGGTAGCTGCAGACATGATCGTCACTGTTGCACCAACACTGACTTTATCCATCACGATATGTGCGCCTTTAAGACGACCATCGACCGTAGCCTTGACGTAGCCTTCTTCAAGGACAATCTCGGCACCTAGCTGCTCAAGACCATGAATATGCAGATCAACCGGACGCGCACCAATTGCACAGCCACCCGGCAACGACACTTGGCCCTCGCCAAAACGCGCGACTAACGGACCTAGCGCCCAGATGGAGGCGCGCATCGTTTTAACCAACTCGTAAGGTGCACAAAACTCATTCACCTGGCTGGCATCGACATATACCGAGCCATTGCGCGACACCTTAGCACCCAGACGGCCTAGTAGCTCCATCGTGGTATCAATATCACGTAGCTTCGGCACATTGGCCACTTCTACCGGCTCTTCCGCCAGGAGAGATGCAAACAAAATAGGTAATGCTGCATTTTTAGCTCCAGAAATGGAGACTTCGCCACTTAATGGGCCACCGCCCTGGATTCGAAACTTTTGCATCATTAACCTCTTAGGACAGCGACATTAGCTTTTTATCACGCGCCCACTCTTCCGGAGTGAATGTTTTAATACTCAACGCATGAATGTCGTTCGCCGCAATCTGTCCCATTAGCGGACCATAGATCGTCTGCTGCTTCTTCACTCGGCTCATGCCTTCAAAGATGGTACCTACAGCAATCACTTCATAGTGGCTGCCTTCGCCTTTAACGATGATTTCATCAAGTTCTAAGGCATTTTCCAGAATTTGTTTAATTTCGGAGATTTCCACAAGCTATCCTCTTTGCTGCTTAGTCAATACAAGCAGCTAACATTGATTCGACATGGCTCAGGCGTAGCAAAGTAATAAGCTGTTCCGGCACATTCAATAATGACAGTTCGCTGCCATTACTGCTGAGCTGTTGATATACATGAAGCAGCATCACCATACCCGCAGAATCTACCCGCGTTAAAGCAGAGAGATCGAGCTTTACCCTGGCATCCTGCGGCATCCATTTATGTCTTTGCTGCCAAAAAGCTGGAACTGTGTCACGTTCCAGTTCGCCTGACAAGCAATAAAACCCATTTTCCTGGACTAGCCACTCAATCTTCGGCTTAGTCATTGTTTTTATCCTCACGACGAATCGGTTTCGCCGCAAGCGTTCTGAGGTTGGTAGTTACGGCATCGACCCCTTCGGTACGAAGTTGACCGCTCCATTCGCTCTGTTTGGTGGCGATCATACTGACGCCTTCAGCCACCATATCGTAGCCCTGCCACTCGTTGGTCTTCTTGTTTTTACGCAATTTGAAGTCCAGACGAATAGGCGGACGCTGGGTTTCCAGAATATCAACTCGTACCGATACGATAGTACGGTTCGCCGGTACCGACTTCGGTGACTCGATCTTTATATCCTGATCGGTATACTGAGTCAGCACCTGCGCATAAGAAGCCACTAGGTAATCTGTGAACGCATCCACGAAATCATTACGCTGTACCTTGGTGGTTTTTTTCAGCTGTGGCCCAAGGACTTTATAAGCGGCATAACGGGTGTTGATGTAAGGCAGTAACTCCTGCCTAACCACGTTGCGTAGCAATTCCGGATTACGCTGGATCTGGGCCTGCTCCGATTTCAGACGATCAAACGTTACCTGGGACACTTTCTCCATCATCAGGTACGGATCGGTTTTATCGATAGCCGTAGCTTGTGCAATCCAAGGCAACGAAACTAGCATCAACAACATATATCGAACAAATTTCATCATATCCCCTATTTATCACTATCACCGCCAATGCTATACAGCACCTGGCCAATCATATCTTCCAGCACTAATGCCGACTTGGTATCTTCGATTAAGTCACCGTCTGCAAGCATCTCAATATCTTCATCAATAAAGCCCGGTACGATCCCCAGATACTGCTCACCCAATAGCCCTGATGTAAGGATGGCAGCAGAACTGGTTTCAGGAAAGAAACCATACTTTTTCTCGATAGCCATGGTAACAACCGGAATGTAATTCTCGGTATCCAAAGTAATCGCGGTAATTTTACCGACCGTCACCCCGCCGACCTTAATCGGTGAACGTACCTTCAACCCACCGACGTTATCGAACTGAGCTTTCAGGGTATAAGAGTCGTTACCGCCGATGCTCTGCACATCCGCAACTTTGAAAACTAGCACCAGCAAGGCAACAACCCCTGCAAGAACAAAACTCCCAACCCATAATTCTAATTTTTTAATCTGTTGCATCCGTTAATTCCCAACGTTACGTTAGTCGCCAAACTGCTTATTAGTTTCCGAACATTAAAGCAGTTAGCACAAAATCCAATCCCAAAACTGCCAATGACGAATTCACCACTGTACGTGTTGTCGCCCGACTGATCCCTTCAGATGTCGGTACCGAGTCATAGCCGTTAAACACCGCAATCCAGGTGACAGTGATTGCAAACACCACCGCTTTGATAATGCTGTTGCCAACATCATAGCCAAGCTCTACCGAGGACTGCATCACCGACCAGAAACTGCCGTGATCAATTCCCTTCCAATCCACACCGACCAACTGGCCGCCCCAAATACCAATGGCGCAAAACAGCAATGCCAGCAACGGCATCGAAATGACACCGGCCCAGAAGCGAGGAGCAATAACCCTTCGTAGCGGATCGACCGCCATCATCTCCAGACTCGACAACTGCTCGGTGGCTTTCATCAGGCCAATCTCAGCCGTCAATGCCGACCCGGCACGACCCGCAAACAGCAATGCGGTAACCACAGGGCCCAGCTCCCGCAGCAACGACAAAGCCACCATTTGCCCCAGGCTCGTTTCGGCGCCGAAATCGACCAGCACAATGTAGCCCTGAAGACTCAAGACCATGCCAATAAACAACCCGGAAACAAGGATGATTGCGACAGACAACACCCCCACTGAATACAGCTGCTTCATCAGCAGCGGAAACATTTTTCTCGGCTCGGGCTTATGAACCAATGCTCCATAAAGCAATAAACTTGCCCGACCCAGAGTCTGGCAATAATCGATCCCTCGCCGTCCCTGTCGTGCAACAAAATCCGCTATCATTATTGGTAATTACCTTATTATTTATAAATACCTGCACTAGTCGACCAAATGAACAACCGACACGCTAGCACCCATGTCGTTTTCAATTAACTCTGTACTAGTTCTGCTCTGCCATTCCAAAAAGATCATCGCTCAAACTCCGCGACGGAAACTTAAACGGCACGGGACCGTCGGCATCCCCATCAAGAAACTGGCGGATTTTCGGATCAGGGTTCGCCCTCAATTCATCGGGGGTTCCCTGACCTATCACCTTGCCCCCTGAGAGCAAGTAAACATGATCGGCAATGCTCATCACCTCCGGCACATCATGAGACACGATCACCGACGTGATCCCTAGTGCCTTGTTCAGGCTTTGGATCAGCGTTACCAATACGCCCATAGTGATCGGGTCTTGGCCGACAAACGGTTCATCATACATGATCATGTCGGGATCCAGGGCGATCGCTCTTGCCAGCGCTGCGCGTCGCGCCATACCGCCAGACAGTTCGTTGGGCATGAGTTGTGCAGCTCCGCGCAAACCAACCGCTTCCAACTTTAATAGCACTAACGTACGCAACAAATCTTCCGGCAAGTCGGTATGCTCTCGTAGCGGGAAAGCGACATTGTCAAACACCGTCATATCGGTGAACAGCGCCCCAGACTGAAATAGCATGCTCATCTTGTTACGCGCCTGGTACAGCTCGCTGCGACTCAAGGCTGGTATATTCCAATGTTCAAACCACACCTCACCACTGTCGGGCAGGATCTGGCCGCCAATCAGCCTCAGCAGGGTCGTTTTACCAATACCTGACGGCCCCATAATGGCCGTCACTTTTCCCTTTGGCACATCCAGCGACACATCATCAAAGATTTTGCGGTCTCCCCGCGAAAACGTCATGTTTTTGATTGAAACTAGCGCTTCAGTCGGTTCCATAGCCATCCTGTCGGCCTCTCCGGCCCTGTCTGTAACTCTCGCCATCCAGTGATGGGGCGATATAATTAATATTATTAATCATTTAACAATTAAACATCGATCATAGGTACATTACGCAGCCAACTCAAGACGATAACTGTAAGTTCTGTGTTATTTCATTCACTATCACCATTATGCCGTAATTTTTTAGCCTCCGAGACCCACCGCCCCCAGTCCCAACAGTGTGACACTCCCTTTTCTGCCCTGATTTGAGTGAAGATTGGAACCTACCGGAACCTAAAACTGATCCTCCCAACAATTTGTCGCGGCTTTTACTTTCCTTTTACTCAGCGAACCGTCAAAATTGTCCTCTTAACTTCTATCTAAAGATTTACGACAAAAGGGATAAGAATGCTCGAAGCCATTGTGTTGCTCTGTATTGGTTTAGCCTTACTGGTATGGAGTGCGGATCGACTTGTTTTTGGCGCGGCAGCGCTGGCAAAAAACCTTGGTGTTGCGCCATTAGTCATAGGTATGACCATTCTTGCCATGGGCTCATCCGCACCGGAAATGATGGTTTCTGCAACAGCGGCTCTTGCCGGTAAAACTGACACCGCGGTGGGTAACGTGCTGGGCTCCAACATCGCCAATATCGCATTGATCCTTGGTCTGACCGCAATACTCAAACCACTGGCAATCAGCTCTGACATTATTCGCCGCGAACTACCTTTAATGATGGTCGTCACCCTGATCGCCGGCGCCTTGCTATGGGACAGCCACCTGGGCTTCCTAGAGGGCGTCCTGCTGGTTATCCTATTCATCGCCTTCCTGCTTGCCATGCTGCACATCAGCCGCAACGCCAAAGCATCAGGAGATCCGTTGGCCGAGGAACAAGAGTCCGAAATCCCGGACGGCGTCAGCAGCAAGGCCGCGATAGTTTGGGTCATTGTCGGGCTGGTTCTGCTCCCTTATGCTGCCAGCATGCTGGTCGACTCAGCAGTGACCATCGCCAAGTTCTTCGGTATGAGTGATTTGGTGATCGGCCTGACGATCATTGCCATTGGTACCAGCCTACCAGAGCTTGCCGCTTCCGTGGCCAGTATCTACAAAGGCGAGGACGATATGGCAGTCGGCAACATTATCGGCTCCAATGTCTTCAATATTCTTGCCGTCATGGGGATCCCTGGTCTTCTTAACCCATCAGTACTTAGCCCGCTGGCAATGGGCCGTGACTATTACGTCATGCTTGCTGTCTCTGTATTGCTACTTCTTATGGCACTTGGAAAGCGCCGCAGGATCAACCGACTAGAAGGTGGGCTACTGGTTTGTTGCTTTGTCGCCTATCAAGGCTATCTGTTTTATAATCTAGCGGCTTAACGGAGACCAATACCATGTCTGATACGTTTAATTATTGCGATTTTGGCCGCAAAGTCATTGAAATTGAAGCAGAAGCACTGCAAAAGCTGACCCAGTACATTAACGGCAGTTTTACCGATGCATGTGAACTCATCGCGAGTTGCACCGGCAAAGTCATCGTGATGGGAATGGGTAAATCAGGCCATATCGGCAATAAAATTGCTGCAACGCTGGCCAGTACCGGCACCCCATCTTTCTTTGTTCACCCTGGAGAAGCCAGTCATGGCGATCTGGGGATGATAAAAAAAGGCGATGTGGTACTAGCCATTTCCAATTCCGGCGAAGCCTCGGAAATTCTGACCCTGCTGCCAGTAATTAAACGTTTGGGGATCCCGCTGATCAGCATGACGGGCAAACCCGAATCCAGCATGGCCAAATTAGCTCAGATCCATCTTCAAATTACCGTGGCTCAAGAGGCTTGTCCGTTGAACTTGGCACCGACCTCCAGCACCACTGCCACCCTCGCCATGGGGGATGCACTGGCTATCGCCCTAATGGAAGCCCGCGGCTTTACCGCCGATGATTTTGCGCTATCCCATCCAGGCGGAGCCTTGGGCCGAAAATTACTGCTGCGTATTGCCGATGTCATGCACACTGGCGACATGCTGCCAGTTGTCGCTGAAGATGCCACGATTAAAGATGCACTACTGGAAGTCTCTCGCAAAGGACTGGGAATGACGGCAATTATTGATACCCAGCATCAGCTCAGCGGTATCTTCACCGACGGTGATTTACGCCGCCTGCTGGATAACCGTATTGATATTCATAACACCACGATTGGTGAAGTGATGACCAAAAAACCGGCGACGATCCCTCCCCACCTATTGGCGGCGGAAGGATTAAAAATGATGGAAGACCGCAAAATTAATGGCTTGCTGGTCACCGAGGAAGGTCGTTTGGTCGGCGCCCTGAACATGCACGATTTGCTTAAAGCCGGAGTCATGTAATGCAGATAGAAACTATTTATGGTCCGGTCTGTCAAACCGTATATCAGGCAGCGAAAAATATCCGCCTGCTGATCTGCGATGTAGACGGTGTTTTTTCCGATGGCCGGATTTACATGGGGAATGACGGCGAAGAACTAAAAACGTTTCATACCCGCGACGGCTACGGCATCAAGTCATTGATGGGCGCCGGGGTAGAAATTGCCATTGTTACCGGCCGCAAATCTGCCATTGTGGAAAACCGAATGTCGGCTCTGGGTATCAAGCACGTATACCAGGGGCAAGACAACAAGCTAGCCTCTTATGCCGATATTCAGCAAAACCTTGGGATCGCCCCGGAACATACCGCCTACATTGGTGACGATCTGATTGACTGGCCGGTAATGGAAAAAGTTGGCCTTTCTGTCTGTGTGGCAGACGGTCATCCCCTTCTGGCCCGCCGTGCCGACTTCATCACCCGAATTCAGGGCGGATACGGTGCAGTACGTGAGGTTTGTGACCTAATCCTTGAAGCCAAAGGCGAATTAGATAAACATAAAGGCTTAAGTATATGACCTTACAAAAGCTACTCTATGCATTGCTGTTACTGATCTGTGCATGGACTGGCTACTACCTGCTGGACAAGTACTGGCAGGAGGATGTGCAGGTAGAGCCGGATGCAGAGAAACCGCTGTTTACCGGCAGTGCTGTGGTAAACACCTCGTTTAACGAGTCAGGTTTACGCAGCTATCAGATTGACTCTGATTATCTGGAGCATTTCAGTAAAAGCGGCGACACTGATTTTATAGAACCCGTACTTTGGGTTTATCGTGATGGCACAGACACGGAATGGCGTATCAGTTCCAGCACGGCTAGGCTCGATAAGAACCAAGTACTACAAATGAATGGCAATGTCCGTATTTTTAACTTATTGCCGGCATCTGCAATCAAAGTGATCCAAACAGACAGCTTGCGGCTTGATCTGATCAGCAAAGATTTTGACACGCCTGATCATGTCACCATTACCGGCAGCGCCTTCCAAAATGAAGGCACGGGAATGAAAGGCAACATGGACCGCAGCGTGGCGACCTTATTGGAAAATGTAAAAGGTAGATATGAAGCTTTACAAAATTAGTACCCTGCTCTGCCTTTGTATCAGTGCATCAAGCTGGGCATTAAGTAACGATACCGAGCAACCGATATATATTAACTCTGATAACCAGGAACTCGATATTCAGAAGAATATCGTCACTTTCACCGGTAACGTGATCCTGCGTCAGGGTAGTATCGATATTCGTGCTGATAAAGTGGTGGTAACCCGCCCTGGTGGCAATGAAGGCAAAGAAACCATCGATGCCTATGGTAAACCTGCAACGTTCCACCAGATCATGGACGATGGTAAGCCTATTGATGGGGCGGCGCGGAAAATGCGTTACGAAACATCCACTGAATTTCTGAAGATGACCGATGAAGCCATCCTGATCCAGGAAGGCAGTGAGATCCAGGGCAAGGTTATCAGCTACAAGATTGATGAACAGAAACTCGTCGCAGAAAGTGGCAAGAAAAAGCGTGTCACGACCATACTGCAACCTAACCAGATCAATCAGAACAATAAATAAGCGACAAATATGGCAACGTTAAAAGCAGAACATCTGGCTAAAAGCTATAACGGCCGTAAAGTCGTTTCAGACGTTAGCCTGGAAGTACAATCAGGCAAAATCGTCGGGCTACTAGGTCCCAATGGTGCTGGCAAGACCACCTCGTTTTACATGATTGTTGGTCTGGTAGCCCGTGACGAAGGCAAGATCACTATCGACGAAACTGATATCAGCTTGCAGCCGATGCACAATCGCTCAAGAATGGGGATTGGCTACCTGCCGCAGGAAGCGTCGATTTTCCGCAAACTCAGCGTACACGACAACCTGATGGCGGTATTGCAGACTCGCAAAGAGCTGAGCAAGGCCGAACGCCAAGACAAACTGGAAGAATTATTGGATGAATTCAACATTCAGCACATTCGTAACAGTCTAGGCATGGCATTATCAGGGGGTGAGCGCCGCCGCGTCGAGATCGCTCGGGCACTGGCTGCTAACCCGAAATTCATTTTGCTTGATGAGCCTTTTGCCGGGGTCGATCCTATATCAGTGATCGACATCAAAAAAATCATCGAACATTTGCGGGATCGTGGGCTGGGTGTGCTGATCACCGACCATAATGTCAGAGAGACTCTGGATGTCTGCGAGCACGCTTATATCGTCAGCCAGGGGCAACTAATTGCCCATGGCACACCAAGTGACGTACTCAATGATGAGCATGTAAAACGAGTCTATCTGGGTGACCAGTTCCGTCTATAGTTATTAATAGGACGTACCAGGAGCAGGCACCATCATCAGTTAACGGAAACCGACTGTACATGGTGCTTAGCGACCAACACTAAAGATAACAACAAGGTACATACACATATATGAAAACCTCGCTCCAGCTCAAACTAGGTCAACAACTGGCAATGACGCCGCAATTGCAGCAAGCAATTCGCCTGTTGCAATTATCAACCTTGGATCTTCAGCAAGAAATCCAAGAAGCACTGGACGCTAACCCGCTGTTGGAGCTGGATGAGAACCTCAATGAAGCGGCTTCTACCGCTGATGACAACAAAGCCGACGGTCAGGACAACGCCGAGCTTTCTGCTGCGGAAACCGACGCAGGCAACGAGCCTGAGTCTTTCGATGCTTCCGAAGCCATCGAACAACGCGAGATGCCCGAAGAACTCCCAGTCGATACCACTTGGGACGATGTCTATAGTGCCGGTACCGGCAGTACCGGTATCGCGCTTGATGACGAGATGCCGGTCTACCAAGGCGAAACCACTGAAAGCCTACAGGACTACCTGATGTGGCAGGTTCAGCTGACACCATTCAGTGACACGGATTTGACGATTGCCACCGCGATTATCGATGCGGTCGATGAAAAAGGCTACCTTACCTGCTCTACCGACGAAATCCTGGAAAGCATGGGCAATGAGGAAGTTGAGCTGGATGAAGTCGAAGCGGTATTAAAGCGTGTACAGCAATTTGACCCGCTCGGGGTTGCCTCTCGCAACCTACAGGAATGCCTGCTACTTCAACTTGCCACCTTCCCGGAAGATACGCCTTGGCTGAAAGAGGCTAAAATCCTTCTTAGCCAGCATATTGATCTGCTAGCCAACCGGGACTATCGCCAGTTAATGCGTGAAACCAAGCTCAAAGAAACCGAGCTGAAAGCGGTAATGCAGCTGATCCACGATTTGGATCCACGCCCGGGTAACCGTGTCGTCGCCTCTGAAACTGAGTATGTGGTGCCGGATGTCTCTGTATTTAAAGATCACGGTAAGTGGGTCGTCACCATCAATCCCGATAGCGTGCCGCGTATCCGAGTCAATCAACAATATGCCGCATTAAGTAAAAACACCCGCAACAGTGCAGACAGCCAGTTCATCCGCTCTCACCTGCAGGATGCAAAATGGCTGATAAAAAGTCTGGAAAGCCGCAACGAAACGCTGCTGAAAGTCGCCCGCTGCATTGTTGAACACCAACAGGACTTCTTTGAGTATGGCGAAGAAGCCATGAAGCCAATGGTGCTCAACGATATTGCACTGGCAGTGGACATGCATGAATCAACGATTTCACGAGTGACAACGCAGAAATATATGCACACTCCTCGTGGTATTTTTGAATTGAAGTATTTCTTCTCAAGTCACGTTAGTACGGATAACGGGGGAGAGTGTTCCTCAACCGCAATCCGGGCACTGGTGAAGAAACTGGTTGCCGCTGAAAATCAGGCGAAGCCACTAAGTGACAGTAAAATTGCTACATTACTGGCGGAACAGGGCATCATGGTTGCACGGCGAACTATCGCCAAATACCGTGAATCACTGGGGATCCCGCCGTCAAATCAGCGAAAACGTCTGCTCTAGTCAGACGCCAACAGAAGGAAGATGTCTATGCAAATTAATCTCACAGGGCACCATGTCGAAATTACCCCGTCTCTACGTGATTACGTAACGACTAAGTTCGATAAGCTGGAACGCTTTTTTGATAAGATTAATAATGTCCATGTGATTCTGAACGTTGAAAAATTACAGCAGGTGGCAGAAGCGACCTTGCACATTAACGCGGGAGAAATCCACGCCAAAGCGGATTCTGAAAATATGTATGCCGCTATTGACGCATTAACTGATAAACTGGTTCGTCAATTAAACAAACACAAAGATAAACTCAATAGCCACTAATCATGCAACTGAGTACTGTATTGAGCCTGGACTGCACCAAGAGTGCAGTTCACTGCTCCAGCAAAAAACGCGCCCTTGAGATCATCAGCGAAATTGCTGCTGAACACCTAGACCAAAACCCCCAGCCACTGTTCGAGTGTATGCTTAACCGTGAAAAAATGGGGAGTACCGGCATAGGCAATGGCATCGCGATCCCTCACGGGCGTATCAATAACAGTGATCAGGCCATCGCAGTACTGATTCAGTGTATGGACCCGATCCAGTTTGATGCCATCGACAACCAGCCCGTCGATTTACTCTTCGCCTTACTGGTACCAGATGCACAATGCAAAGAGCATCTGAAGACCCTATCCTGCATGGCAGAAAAGCTGAGCAGCAAACAAGTCTGCAAACAGCTACGCACCGCAAAAAGCGATGAAGAGCTTTATCAAATCCTTACCTGTGATTCATAATGTCCATCCCCCCTTTTCTGTTATTTGAGGTATGCCAGCCATGAGGTTAATGGTCGTAAGCGGTCGTTCTGGTTCGGGAAAATCTGTCGCCCTACGGGTGCTGGAAGATCTAGGCTATTACTGTGTGGATAACCTACCGGTAAACCTGTTGCCCCAGCTTGTCAACACCGTCGAAAATAACCAGCAAGATATTGCGGTCAGTATCGATGTTCGCAATATGCCTGATGAGCCTGAAGAGATCCGCTCGACACTGGACTCACTCAGTGAAAAGCTGGACGTGAACGTGATCTTTCTGGATGCCGACGATAAAGAACTGGTCAAGCGTTATAGCGAAACCCGCCGCCTACACCCGCTTTCCCGCGACAATATGAGCCTGGAACAGGCGATCCAGTCGGAAAGTGCCTGCCTGGGCGAACTGAAAGAACATGCCGACCTGGTGATTGACACGACCAACAAGTCCATTCATGATCTTAGTGAAACGGTTCGTTCCCGAGTACTTGGCCGTAACACACGCGAACTGGTGATGGTATTCGAATCTTTTGGCTTCAAGCATGGCTTGCCAACCGATGCCGATTATGTCTTTGATGTCCGCTTTTTGCCTAACCCGCACTGGGTACCCGAACTCAAACCGTTAACGGGACTGGATCAGGGCGTCAAAGAGTTTCTTTCCGGCCATGCCGAAGTCAATCAGCTGATCTATCAGATTCGAAATTTCATTGAAACCTGGCTTCCGATGCTGGAAAAGAACAATCGCAGCTACCTGACCGTTGCCATTGGCTGTACGGGCGGTCAGCACCGTTCAGTGTACATCGCCCAGCAACTGGCAGAGCACTTCCGCCATGAAGGCCATCAGATTCAAGTGCGCCACCGTACACTGGAAGCCAAATAATGATCGCTTTAAGCCGCCAGTTATTCATCAAGAACCGTCTTGGCCTGCATGCTCGCGCGGCAATTAAGCTGGTTGAATTGGCTCAAAGTTTTCAGGCTACCGTGACGATCAGCAATGATGAGAAAAGTGCAACGGCAGACAGTGTGATGGGGTTGTTGATGCTTGAGTCTGCACAAGGGCAACAAGTTTGCGTCAGTGCCGCCGGCAAAGATGCCGAAGCCGCCTTAACCGCGGTCGCCGAGCTGATTGAAGCAGGTTTTGACGAAGAAAATTAAACTCACCGATGAGGTTAACTTCGTCAATCTGGTCGGTAAATCGAATGATTGTGGGCTATTTGTCGTAAACAGAGCCATAATCATTCCTTATCCGTAATTCCCTCCTATTTTACTGACAGATTAAATCTTTATTTCCTCTCAGATCTGGTGAGACAACCACTACACTATTGCGTTAAAATTCAGCTTATTGCGCCGCAATAGCCATTGGATTGAATCAAGCTAAGCAGTCTACGGTACCCTACAGGTACTCTCCCTGTTCACTTCAACCACTTGTTCAAGGTATTGCGGCCGGCATCAGAGTAATTTGGGGTACCACGACCAATGGCGGATGTATTAGAACAAGATCAGACGCATCAGACGCTACAAGAAGTCAACCAAGCGCTTGAAAACGGCATGTTTGTCCATGTCCGCCGCATGCTCCAGGAGATGGAGCCGGAGGACATCGCACACCTGCTAGAAGCCTCTCCGCCGAAAGAGCGCCAGGTACTATGGCAGCTGACCGATCCGGAAGAGCAAGGTGAGATCCTCGATGAGCTGTCGGAAGATGTAAAAGACGGTATCGTCTCGCAAATGGAACCAGAAAAACTGGCGGCCGTGACCGAGGGGATGGAAACCGATGATGTGGCTTACGTTCTGCGTAGTCTGCCCGACGAGAAATACCGGGAAGTACTGGCGCAGATGGATGCCACCGACCGCCACCGGGTAGAAAAGGCACTTGCCTACCCGGAAGAAACTGCCGGCGGCATCATGAGTACCGACTTTATTACCATCCGTGGTGATGTGACAGCCGATGTGGTTCTTCGATATTTACGCATGAGGGGCGAGCTGCCTGAAGCCACTGATGCCTTGTACGTCGTTGACCAAAATGAGCAGCTAATTGGTCACTTGTCGCTCTCTACCCTGATCACCACCCAACCAGATACTGAAATCCAGGAGGTCATGGATGATGCCGATGAGGCAATCCCTGTCGATATGGATGACAGTGAAGTCGCCAACTTATTTGAACGCCGTAACTGGCTGTCTGCGCCGGTTATTGATGCCAATAACCAGTTGGTCGGTCGTATCACCATTGACGACGTGGTTGATATTATCCGTGAAGATGCCGAACACACAATGATGAGTATGGCGGGGATGGAAGATGATGAAGATACCTTTGCCCCGGTCATAAAATCCGCCCGACGCCGGAGTATCTGGCTGGGGGTCAATGTTCTCGCCGCACTGGCAGCTGCGTCAGTATCGAACATGTTTGAAGCAACCCTTGATAAAATGGCAGCCATTGCGATCTTAATGACCATCGTCCCATCGATGGGTGGGGTCGCGGGGAATCAAACCGTCGCTCTGGTGATCCGTGGTCTGGCTGTTGGCCATATCGGTGAAACCAACACCCGCTGGCTACTCAGCAAAGAAGCCCGCGTCGGCCTGATCAACGGTATTCTCTGGGCAGCCATCATCGGCGGCGTGGTTGTGGTCTGGAAAGGCAACTTACTACTCGGTGTCATCATCGCCGGAGCGATGATGACCAACCTGCTGGTAGCAGGTATTGCCGGGGTATGTATTCCAATCCTACTGAAGAAATTGAATATCGATCCCGCTCTGGCTGGCGGAATGGCACTCACCACCATCACCGATATCGTCGGCCTGTCAGTCTTCCTGGGGATGGCAACGATATTTCTCGTTTAAAGATATAGTCAGTGGCGAGATGCGAGATAAAAGAAAAGCGAGAGTTTCGGCTCTCGCTTTTTCGATTCTGAGTCCTGGGTCCTGGGCTCTGCAAGGCAGGTATTCTGAGCTTTGAAGCTTAGTCTAGCATCTTGTCTTCCCTAGAGCCTGCACTTCCCAGTACCTATTAACCGCTTTTACTCGCCTGCGATTTTCATTGTATCAAGCAGCATCGAGCCGGTCTGGATCTGGCTGCGGGTCTCGGTATCAGTACCAATTGCCACGATATTTTGCATCATGTCTTTCAGGTTGCCGGCGATGGTCACCTCGCTGACCGGGAACTGGATCTCACCATTTTCAACCCAGAAACCCGCTGCGCCACGTGAATAATCTCCCGTAACAATATTGACTCCCTGCCCCATCAGCTCGGTCACCAACAGGCCACGGTCCATTTTCTTCAGCATCTGGCTGTAATCTTCACCGGTCGACTGAACCAGCCAGTTATGAATACCACCAGCATGTCCGGTTGGCTGGCGGCCCAGTTTACGTGCGGCGTAACTGGTCATTAGATAGGTCTGCAAAATACCATCTTGAATAATTTCGCGATCGTGCGTTGCCAAACCTTCACTGTCAAATGGCGTACTCGCCATACCGCGAAGAATATGCGGACGCTCGCTGATATTCATCCATTCAGGGAAAATCTGCTCATCAAGCTTATCAAGAAGGAAAGACGACTTGCGATACAAGTTAGAGCCACTGATCGCCATAACCAAGTGACCAAACAACCCGGTTGCCACATCAGCAGCAAACATGATCGGCGCTTCTCGCGTCGATAGCTTCTGTGGGTCAATACGGCTGACCGTACGCTCTGCTGCATGCTGACCAACCTTTTCAGGAGTCCATAGGTCAACGGCACGACGCGCCGTGGTATAGCTATAATCACGCTCCATCTCGCCGTTCTTGCCTTCGGCGATCACACAGCAACTGGTGCTATGGCGGCTTGATGCGTAACTGGCCAACATCCCGTGGCTGTTACCATAAACGCGGATCCCATAATGGCTATCATAGCTCGCACCATCGCTTTGCTTGATGCGAGGATCATAATCCAGTGCCGCCTGCTCTGCCTGAATAGCAATCGCAGCAGCATGATCAGGTTCCGGCTCATCCGGATGGAACAAGTCCAAATCAGGAATATCCGTGGCCATCAGCTCTTTCGGGCCAGGGCCGGCATAGGGATCCTCTGACGTATAACGGGCGATATCCAGCGCTGCGGCAACAGTCTGAGCGATCGCATTCTCACTCAAATCAGACGTAGAGGCACTGCCTTTACGCTGGCCGCGATACACGGTGATACCTAACGCACCATCGCTATTAAACTCCACATTCTCAACGTCACACATGCGGGTGGATACGCTGATACCAGTGGTTTTATTAATAGCAACTTCCGCAGCGTCAGCCTGCTGACCCGCCAGCTCTAATGCTTTTGCGACCGCAGCTTCCAGCTCTACGCGCTGCTGTGCGACCTGTTCTCTTACGTCCATACCTTCACTTTCTCAGGAAATGATAACAGTTTCATTGGTTTAACCATGTCAAAACGACAAGGAGCCCAATGAAATGAGTATTACTTATAGGATAACACCGCCTGTGCGTAATTTGCGCCCCAAATCACGATTAAACTGATAAAATAGAGCCATTACCTTCTTTAGTGAGCCTGTTATGAGCCGTAAAAACCAAAAAGCCCCTTGGGAAGAGGAAGAAGAAATCATCTGGGTAAGTAAGTCCGAGATGAAACGCGATATGGAAGCCCTGCAAAAACTTGGTGAGGAGCTTGTTGAGCTTAAGCCTAATGCGCTAGCAAAAATTCCGCTAGACGAAGAACTGCTGGATGCCGTTCGTGACGCCCAGCGCTTTAAAAATGAAGCCCGCCGCCGCCAGTTACAGCGCGTTGGCAAGCTAATGCGCCAAGTTGAGGTCGAGCCAATTCAAGCCGCTCTGGACATGCTGCGTAACAAGCACTCACAGGCGACGGTTGCCCTGCGCAAGCTGGAGCTTAAGCGCGACAAGCTGATCGAAAATGGCGACAGCATGATCAATGCGATCATGGTTGACCACCCTGATGCGGATCGTCAACGTCTACGCCAGCTTGTCCGCCAGGCGAACAAAGAAAAGGCGCAAAACAAACCAGCAAAAGCGTACCGCGAAATCTTCCAGTACCTGAAAGAACTGTACCTGGAAGACTAGTCGCTCCCCCTAGCGAATTTTTATTCGCCTGAATAATAAAATGCCAGCAATCACTTTGCTGGCATTTTTTATAAATAGAGACTTCTCAAACTAAGTACGTGGTTACTGCGTACCACCCACCGTCATCAAGTCAATTTTCAGGGTAGGCTGACCAACACCGACAGGTACACTCTGTCCGGCCTTGCCACACACACCCACACCACGGTCGATATCAAGATCGTTACCCACCATCGAGACCTGCTGCATCGCTTCAATACCGCTACCGATCAGGGTTGCGCCCTTTATTGGACGAGTGATCTTACCATTCTCAATCAGGTAGGCCTCGGAAGCTGAGAATACAAACTTACCAGACGTAATATCAACCTGACCACCGCCAAAGTTAGGGGCATAGATCCCCTGCTTCACGCTGGAAATGATCTCTTCCGGCGTATGCTCGCCCGGCAGCATGTAGGTATTGGTCATACGTGGCATCGGCAGATGCGCATAGGATTCACGTCGGCCGTTACCTGTAGGATTGACGCCCATCAAACGCGCATTCAGCTTATCTTGCATGTAGCCTTTAAGTTTGCCGCCTTCGACCAGAACATTGTACTGACCCGGTGTCCCCTCATCATCGATATTGATCGAGCCACGACGGTTGACCAGCGTGCCATCATCGACAATCGTACACAGAGGAGATGTCACCTGCTCACCCATATGACCAGCAAACATCGACGAGCCTTTACGGTTGAAGTCTCCTTCCAGACCGTGTCCCACGGCTTCATGCAATAGCACGCCCGGCCAACCAGCCCCCAGAACAACCGGCATTGTCCCTGCCGGGGCAGCATCGGCGTCAATATTGACCAAAGCCTGGCGGATCGCCTCATCGGCATAATTCAGTGCAATAGACTTGCCATTTTCTTCAGTAAGAAAATACTCGTAGCCATAACGACCACCGCCACCGGCACTGCCGTGCTCACGCTTATCGCCTTTCTCGATCAATACACTAATAGACAAACGTACCAGCGGACGGATATCGGCCGCATAGGTGCCGTCCAACGCAGCAACGAGCACTTGCTCATAAACACCGTTAATACTGACAGAAACTTCTGTCACCAACGGCTCTTTGGTACGGATATACCGATCGATCTCTTCAAGCAGAGCAATTTTCTGGTGCTTGTCAAAGCTGCCCAATGGGTCAACCGGGGCATAGATCCCTGAAGCCGTCACCGGACTAAAGGCCTGTACTTTGCCGTTACCGCCGCCGCGAACGATACCACGAGCCGCCTTGGCACTCTGGGTTAGCGCAAGCTGGTTGATCTGATCAGAATAGGCAAAACCGGTTTTCTCTCCAGCAACCGCCCGAACTCCCACGCCTCGGTCAATGTTGAACGAACCATCTTTAATAATACTATCTTCCAGTACTAGCGATTCATGCCAGCAGGACTGAAAATAAATATCGGCATAGTCGACATCCCGCGTGGCAATCAGCCCCAGGATTTGACTTAATTCATCACGGCCCAGCCCAGACTGGGCCAGCATGGTATTTTCTACAGTTTCCAGAGTCATTCACTTTGCTCTTGTAAGATATCTATCGCTGGTGCACACCAAGTCGGGCGTGTTTCACCAGTGGCATATTTGTTCTTATCGTCTGGCTTAAATTTAAATCCAGATCGGCCGTTAGCACCCCGGTTCCCTGCTCCTGGCAGACAACCACCTGCCCCCAAGGGTCAATAATCATTGAGTGCCCCCAGGTTTCCCGGCCTTCGTTATGCTCGCCCCACTGGGCTGCAGCAACAATCCAGCACTGTGTCTCCACCGCACGGGCTCTTAATAATACGTCCCAGTGTGCCTTGCCGGTTACTTTGGTAAAGGCTGCCGGTATCACAATAATATCAGCACCTTGCTCTCTCAGTGCGGCATATAATTGCGGGAAGCGAATATCATAACAGATTGATAATCCGATGTTGCCAAATGGTGTTGGCACGACTTTGACTTCACCACCCGGCCGGAACGTGTCAGATTCACGGTAGCTATGATGCTGATCTTCAACTTCAACATCAAACATATGCAATTTATCGTAATGTGCCTGGCATTTCCCTTTGTCATCAAACAACAGTGCAGTGGTGGTTATCGCCCCGTCAGGTTGGCGAATGGGCATCGAACCGACAAGCAACCAAATGCCCAGCTGCCGGGTAAGCGTCGATAACTCCGTTTGCAAAGGGCCATTTCCCAGCGGCTCAGCATGACGCTGATAATCCGAGCGGGCCCCAAACACCAGGCAGTTTTCCGGTGTTACAACCAACTTTGCCCCTTGCAGCTGCAAGCCTTTGAGTTTCTTCTTCAACTTTTTAAGATTCGCATCAGGATCGGGCCCTGAGTTCATCTGTACAATGCCTACTTTTGCCATAACTCACATCCTTTATCCGGCTTTGCGCTATTCCATGGCTATCTAAAGTAGCCTTGTTCTTATACTAATTAGTCTTACTCGTTGAGCTTTTCGGGTAACGTATATTCACCGGTGAAGCGCGACTGCTCGGTTACCGAAGGAGAATCGATTGGCCCCTTCACCACATAATTGATCTGGGTGAATACATCCACAACCGGTGACAACGCCGTTGATATCGCAAACACAAAGATTGCAGTTTGCGGTGCCACGGCAAATGCAGTCAGGACCGGTATACCGGATGTGAAATCAGGAATGAATTTCACCCTGGCATCAACCGTTTCACTTACAAGGTTAGCACTTCCGGTAATAAACATATCACCAGCAAGAGCCTGCATCTTAACGTCATTGCTCTCAAACAGGCCGTTTTCAATGGTTCCGGAGCCTTTGATGTAGTTAAACGCCAGGCCGTCGTCAAAAATACCAGAGAAATCGAGCTGCATTTTGCGCACAATCGAATCGATACTAAATAACCCGAGTAAGCGACCCGCACCGCCGACATCACTGATCACGCCCTTACCGGTTTCGGTTTTCACTTCGCCAGTCAAGGTTTCCCGGTGCATCATCCAAGGAGAGCCCTGCCACTGAATAGAAGCATAGCTACTAAATTTCGCCCCTTGAATCCCTCCCGAAACACCAAAGCGTCCCATCAAGTCGGAGCTATTTTCGCCTTCTATATCAAAGGCGATTTGGGTTTCATTATGATCATCGTCCAAAGTCCAATGACCATCCAGGTTCAGCGACGTCGAGCCAGAATCAATCAAGAGGTTCTGCAGCTCCAGCATCGAGCCTTCACGCCGTAATTTGCCGGTTACCTTGCCAAGACGATATCCCTGTAACCAGGCATCTTGCAGCAGCAAATCCATTTCAGGCATATTCGCCATCATAGAGCGGTCAAACTCTGTCGCCGCCGGAATATCACTCTGTGGAATGTATTTCTTACGCGGTTTTGGCTTTTCGCTATCAATATCCAATCCCGGCAAATTCAAGTGCATTTTATCCAGCGTGATCCTCAATGGAGCCCCGTCAGGCCAGAAGGCCTCGCCGGTCATCTCGCGGCTTCCCAGTATCATATGCCAGCCTGCAGGCTTCTTGCGTACAGCCAGATCGACCTCATTCCAGTTCAACGTCGCCAGCTTCAGCTTCTTGATCCGGCTATTGACTCGGGTCGGCAGCGGTAGCTCCGGCATTACCGTAGGCTGCCCAGCTTGTGCCGTTTGTGTGGCTTTGTCATTAATTTCGCCTGCAAGCTCTAGCCAGTGGTCCGCATCGAGCTGCTCGCTATTGATGTTCAGGCTATGGCTGCCCGATGACAGGGTGTGTAGCTTTCCCTGGCCGACAAGCAGTTCGCTGGCTTCGATTTTCAGCCGCTCAGGCACAAGATTGATCACAGCCTGATACTGGGCATCCGGCACCATTATCGTACCGGTCAGAGACTCGGCATTACCTGCTGCCGTCACCGCCACCCGCTGCTCTGTTCCGGCAGAAATGCTTAACGGGTAAGGCAGCTGGCTGTTGACCGCTGCCAAAGGTGCCTGCAAATCGACATCATAGTCGAAGCCGGTATCATGTAGGTTCACCCCTACCTGGGCCTGCCACGGGCTATGGCCAGAAACATGTGCCAGCAAAGGGTCCTGAAGCTGTTGCTGTAATTTCGCCACCTGCCAGTCACCGGCAAGCTCAATCCCAACCTGATAACCGGCTTCAACACTATTGCCTGCGAAACCAAAAGTCACAGGTTGAGCCAACAGCATACCCTGAATGTTTTCTGCCTTAATCACATCATTGTCGAAGCTTAGACTACCGCCGACCTGTTCAAGCTGAATAGGGGGCGTCTCAATGGTAAGCAGATTCTGATCCAGCTGCGCCGAGCCCCAGGCACGTACCTCACTGCCGTCAAAAGGAATATCGAGCTTGAAACGTGAAGTTACCGGACCGCTGATCTGAACGGTGGTTAATGCTGCCCCTACCGAATCAACCAGCGGTGTCGCCAGCATATAATCGCGGATCTGCGGACCTTCAGCACCAACCTCTAGCGCTAACTTTAGGTGACCTTTTTCGCTAAGCTCTGCTGCGCCGGTTACCCGGGAGGCAGTTGCTCCCAGAGTTTTAGCGTGGCTGCCATCGAGGTACATAAAATCATTTTCAAACCGCAGATCCAATGCCAAGTCAGTCAACTCTGGCCATGCGGTATCAAAGCTGAAACGTCCATCCTTGAGCGGAACATCAACCTGAAAAACACCGTCGTTTTTATGATAAGGGAAATCGGCCAGCTCGCCGTACCATAACAACTGAGCACCATCAGCCTTACCGCCACGTATCGCCGTCGACAGGTAGTCGGTCAGGTCGCGCCCCAGGGCCAATGTCGGCAGATAACGCCATGTTTCCCCCGCATTGCTCACCGAGGCCTCGCCATAAAATGACAGCCATGCCGGCGAGTTAGCAGGAAAGTCCAACCGGAACTGTCCATCCGCCTTCAGATGCGGCGTCTTAACTGCCAGCTGATCGCTCCACAGTCGCCAGCCATCGTCACCAACTTGCCAGTAAGCAGTTACTTCGCCATCAGTGATATTTAATGGGGCCTGAAACACCTCGCCATACGGCAGAGTATCGTCTTTAAGATCCAATACCGCTTTACCGGCCTGCAAGTTGCCGCTGATTCTAGCATCGAGCTTACTAACCCCTGGTAACAGCTCCCATTGCTTTATACCAAACTGCTTCATATTGACGGAGAAGCGCGGAGCCTGATCGCCATCGGCCGCTATTCGGATATCTTGCAGCTGGCCAGAGGGGCGCAATGCATAGAGTATCTCCGTTGCAGGATTGTCTTGGGGCAGGAAGCTAACGAAGGGCATCAGCCGATCCAGAGGCAGGCTGCTTAACGCGACTTGCCAGCGTTCTGGCTGCCATTGTGCCGCAAGATCAAACGCCGGCCACATCACTTTATCGGTTTGCAGTAGCATCTGATCGCTGTCGATTCGCCAACCTATTTTACCCTCAGGCAACGATTGCGGAGTCAGCCCCACCAACCCCTGACGGATCCGGAACTCATGTTTTTCTTCTCCTTCTCGCCAGCGCAGGTAGCTATCATCCAGCCTGGCCAGACTATGTACTACTTCACCTTTTTTCAGGTTTAACCAGACTTCGGCATTGATGTTACTGCCAGTCACATCGGCACCACCGAGCATTTTCTTGTTAAGCCAAGGCGTCACCGATAAGTTTTGAGTCTGAACATAGATATTGCCCGACAACTCAGGCAAAGACCGATTAGCTGATAAGTTAGCAATCACTCGCATCTGGCTAAAGTGGGTATCAGCGACACTGATCACCCCTTCGGCTAGGTGCTGACCACCGGTTCCATCCCATTTCAGCTCGCTAATATCGATACGCTGCTTGTGCCCGGCAGGGGATAGCACTGTGATATCAGAATTACGTAATGAAAACTGACCCAGCTGTACGAAGATCAGCTGCTCCAACCGAGCTACGGTGGATGCCTGGCCATTACTCTTGGTTGTCTGTGGCGGAGAAGCCTGACTGAAGATAGAGCCGGGAAGACGGGTCAAATCGAGGCTAAGCTGATCGATACGAATATCTTTAAATACTGGCCGCATCTCGAAAACCGATAGCAGCATATCAAACTGCATTTCGACATCACCGACTCGAACAATAGAAGCCGGGTCATCGGTTGCAGCCACCTCCACCCCCTGTAGCAACAGGGAGGGTCCAAGGTTACGCCAGTAGCCTTCAACATGGGCGATCTCAAGGCGCATTTCGGCCTGTTCAGATGCCCACTGGCGAATTGGTTCGCGGTATTCGTTTAGCTGGGGAAGGAAAAAACGCAGACCACTAATAGCAATAGCGGCCAGCACCAACGTCGTCAGCACCAGCCACATTAATCCACGCGCCAGACGAACTGGAACTGTTGTCACTCAATAGCCTCGCATTAGTAATTACATCATTACTACGTCAAATTGTTCTTGAATATATAATGGCTCGGCTTTAATTTTCACCTGCTTGCCAATAAATACTTCGAGCTCAGCCAGGGCATGATATTCATCACCGGCCAGAGCTTCTGCTACCGCAGGAGAGACATACACCACGAAGCGATCGGCGTCGTAGGCGCGGTTCACTCGTGTAATTTCACGCAGGATCTCATAGCACACACTTTCTACGGTTTTTACCGTACCTCGGCCTTCGCAGGTCGGGCAGGTACCGCAAAGCACATGCTCAATACTTTCACGCGTTCGCTTACGGGTCATCTCGACCAGGCCAAGCTGGGTAAAGCCGTTGATATTGGTTTTAACCCGGTCGTAGGACAGAGCCTGCTCTAACGCCTGCAAAACCCGGCGCTGGTGATCTTCAAGGGCCATATCGATAAAGTCGATAATGATGATCCCACCCAAGTTTCGCAGTCGAAGCTGACGAGCGATCGCTTTGGTCGCTTCAATATTGGTATTAAAGATCGTTTCTTCTAGGTTGCGACGCCCCACAAACGCACCGGTATTGATATCGACCGTTGTCATGGCTTCGGTCTGATCAATGATCAGGTAACCACCGGATTTCAGCTCGACCTTACGATCCAGCGAGCGCTGAATTTCAGCTTCGGTATCGTATAAATCAAAGATAGGTTGCTCACCGGCGTAATACTCAATTTTCTCACTCGTTTCCGGCACAAATTCATCGGTAAACTCTTTCAGTTTTTCAAAACCAAGGCGAGAGTCGACCTGGATACAATCCAGCTCCGTACCGACAAAGTCACGCAAGATACGCTGTGCCAGCCCCAGTTCACCGTACAGCATTGATTTTGGTTTGTGTTTGGCACGGCGCTCCAATACTTTGCGCCACAAATGCTTAAGGAATGCAGCATCTTGGGCCAGTTCTTCCGCTGTCGCCCCTTCCGCAGCGGTACGGATAATAAAGCCACCGAGATCATCACAATATTTGTTTACGACCTTCTTCAGGCGCTCACGCTCGTTTTCGCTCTCGATACGCTGAGACACACCGACATGGCCTGCGCCCGGCATAAATACCAAATAGCGCGACGGCAGCGTGACATCGGTAGTCAGACGGGCACCTTTCGTACCCAACGGGTCTTTAACGACCTGCACGACCAAATCTTGTCCCTGACGCACTAATTCAGAAATATCGCGTACCTGGAATTGCTGCTTTTCATTTTCAGCAACACACTCTGTGTGTGGCACAATATCGGACGCATGAAGAAATGCGGCCTTTTCCAAACCGATATCAACAAACGCAGCCTGCATACCCGGTAGCACCCGGCTTACACGGCCCTTGTAGATGTTACCGACAATACCGCGTTTTGATTCTCTTTCTATATGTACTTCCTGAAGGTTCCCTCCTTCAATCATTGCAACGCGTGTTTCACTTGGCGTCACATTAATTAGCAGCTCTGTGCTCATGGTTGCCTCTAAATTTATAAACTTAAAAAGTCTTGAACCATGATGTCAGTTTCCAATAAAGGTAACCCCACCACAGCGTAATAACTGCCATCGATACGCTCGATAAACTTGCCGCCTATCCCCTGAATACCATAACTGCCTGCTTTATCCTGCGGCTCGCCACTTTGCCAATATGATTCTATTTCTTTTTCAGACAAAGTCTTGAACCAAACATTCGTTGTTACCAGACAGGTTTCTCTGCGGGTTGCGGTCGCCAGGGTAACAGCGGTCATCACCTGGTGCTCTCGGCCGGAAAGCAATTCCAGCATACGCTTGGCATCCGCAAAGTCTTCAGGTTTTTCTAAAATTTCATCATCTACTACAACAATAGTATCCGAGCCCAATACCGGGATCTGGCCACCGGTTTCTTTTACTCCGGCCAGTGCCTTGTCCTGCGATAGGCGCTGAACATATTCGGCTGAGGTCTCACCCGGTTGATGACACTCCTCGACGTCTACCACGACCCGTTCAAAAGTATATCCCAGCTGGGCCAGTAACTCTTTTCGGCGGGGGGAGCCAGAGGCCAGATAAAGTTGCAGTGCAGGCATGATGGTACCATTTACTTAAAGATCAAAAAGATCCACTCAATGTCATCTTAACAACCTAACATCGAACGGACCTTATTTGAAAAATCATTTAACGAATTGAGAACTTACGACGCATCCGTCGCAGCAGTAAAAACAGCCATGGCCACAACAGGAAGTTTAGCAATACTGCCCACAACCGTTCCGGCTCAAAAGTGATGACGGAGACCAGATACTCCGCCCAGAACTCTACCAGCTTACCGGCCAGTGTCAGTAGAGCTACCAGCATCGCCTGCTGCCAAAGCGACAGATTACGCAGCACCTGGAAGTTCAGGGCTACGATATAACACAGCACCGACATCATCAGGCCGCGCACACCAAGGGTTGAGCCCAGCATCAGGTCCCACAGCAGCCCCAGTATAAGTGCCGTGCCCACATTCACCCGGTGCGGCAAGGCCAGCACCCAGTAAAAAGCCACCAGCAGTACCCACGACGGCCGGAACAGCTCCAGCTCACCAGGCCATGGTGCCGCCTGCAGGATCAATGCGACAATGAAAGACAGCCAGATCAGCAAGCGGCCATTTGGTCGACTAGTTGCCACTATCGGCCTCCCCTAGCATCAGCGTTTCCCGTGGTGTCGGCCACACCAGTAGCAGATAGCGCAAGCGATCAAACTGGACTGTCGGCCGAGCTTTAATTTGTGCAAAAGGTCGCTTGTTATCAAACGAAAACTCAGTGACATGCCCGATCGGATACCCTTCCGGGAATCGGCCGCCAAGACCAGATGTTACCAGCAGATCCCCGACTTCAATGTCGGTGCTGCTTGGCACATGCTCAAGCTGGATCTGGTCGATCTGGCCACTGCCAGAAGCAATCACCCGGATATCATTACGAACCACCTGGACCGGAATCGCATGGGTCGGATCGATCAGCAACAATACGCGACTGTTATGGGCCCCGACATAGGACACCTGGCCGACAATCCCCTTTTCGTTGATCACCGGCTGGCCTTCGTACACGCCATCAACCCGCCCCTTGTCAATCATCACCTGATGACTGTAGGGATCCGAGTCCACTGCCATGACTTCCGCAATCAGCTTCTTCTCGTCACGGACAAACGGCGAGCCTAGCAACTCTCGTAAACGCTGGTTTTCCTGCTTCAACTGGTCCAGCAGCAGCACATCACTCTGCTTCACCAATAAGTCACGCTTAAGTGCTTTATTTTCTGCCAACAAACGCTGATGAGAGCTCAACTGACCTGACACACCATCTAACATATCGCGAGGCAAGTTAGCAGCATATTGAAGTGGCGAAATCGCTGAGTTCAGCAGATAGCGTACATTGGCGAAGGCATCTAGGCGGCTGTCGGCCAGCATTAGACCAACCGACAGTAATATGGCAAGAAACAGGCGCAACTGCAGAGAAGGGCCCCTGCCAAATATAGGTTTCATCTAACGCTATAACCTGTTTGTTAAATTGCCAGAAATGGCATTATTCTTCGCTGAATAGATCGCCACCGTGCATATCGATCATTTCCAGCGCCTTACCACCACCACGCGCAACACACGTTAGTGGGTCTTCAGCAACAACCACTGGAATACCGGTTTCTTCGGTTAGCAGGCGATCAAGATCACGCAGCAGCGCACCACCACCGGTCAGTACCATACCGCGCTCTGAAATATCAGATGCTAGTTCTGGCGGACACTGCTCTAGTGCAACCATGACTGCCGATACGATACCGGTTAGCGGCTCTTGCAGTGCTTCTAGAATTTCATTCGAGTTCAGGGTAAAGCTACGCGGCACACCTTCAGCCAGGTTACGACCACGAACTTCAATTTCACGCACTTCGTCGCCCGGGTATGCCGAACCGATTTCATGCTTGATACGTTCAGCAGTGGCTTCACCGATCAGGCTACCGTAGTTACGGCGCACATAGTTAATAACAGCTTCATCAAAGCGGTCACCACCAATACGTACCGATGACGAGTAAACTACGCCGTTCAGCGAGATAACCGCAACCTCGGTAGTACCACCACCGATATCGATCACCATTGAACCAGTTGCTTCAGATACTGGCATACCAGCACCGATCGCAGCCGCCATTGGCTCGTCAATCAGGTACACTTCGCGGGCACCCGCACCTTGTGCAGATTCACGGATTGCACGGCGCTCAACCTGAGTAGAGCCGCAAGGAACAGCAACCAGAACTCGTGGGCTCGGACGCAGGATGCTGTTGTCATGCACCTGCTTGATAAAATGCTGAAGCATTTTTTCCGTCACGTAAAAGTCTGCAATTACACCGTCTTTCATTGGACGGATAGCTGCGATATTTCCAGGTGTACGACCTAGCATTTGTTTCGCGTCATGACCGACGGCAGCAACACTCTTGGTTGCACCTGCGCGATCCTGACGAATAGCAACTACTGATGGTTCATCTAGAACGATGCCCTGTCCTTTGACATAAATAAGGGTATTGGCGGTACCCAGGTCAATAGACAGGTCATTAGAAAACATGCCACGAAGTTTTTTAAACATAGTCTTCGGCTAATCCTGCAAGCTTACAAATTCGTTAAATTGCGCTAAATGTATCAAGGGGCACGGATCGAGACAAGGTAAGCTTTGTCAAACCTGCCACAGATCCGCATTTTATTTAATTGAGCATCGTATTAATGCCCTTTTCGCCGCGATAGATGATGCGATCGTTGCCGCGGTAGACTCCGAAGGTAACAACGGCAGACGGATCGGTGTCACCTTCTCCGGCCCAATTAAACTGCAACCAGGGCTGGCTACTGGTTGCCGCCGAACCTGAAGAACAAGCAGGCACTCCAGAAGACAAACGCTGACCCAGACGGATCTGCTCGCGGTAACCCTCTGTCACGCCCTCCCCCTGCGGTTGAGTAACCAGCAGACGCCCTTCGCCATCATTAATGGATTCCGAGGCCGGAGTATTTGCCAACACCGATCTCATGGCATCAGGGAAAATCAATTGGCTACAACCGTAGTTGCTACCAAACAGGCTAGCGTCGTCATCCTCATTCAGGACAAATTCGGCGTTGCTGTTTAGGTAATACTCCACAATCACCGGCACCTCGGCATCCTGGGTAACCGGAACGGTCACATCCTCCAGGCGCATACGGCCATAGCGCAGCTCTGGGGTTACTGATAACGGCGCCATCTCCTGGGTAGTCTGATTTCCCTTAACCACGACATTGGCAACAACAGTACCACCTTCCGGTGTCGCCGAACGGATAGTCGTTGAATCAACACCTTGCGAAATATAGAGCCCCCACTGGCTATTATCGGCATTCCATGGCGGCTCGACCGTTGTAGTATTAGAACCGAACCCTTGCCTTTCCAATTTCCAGTCCATCGATGTTGTTGTACTCGACCAGCCTCGCCAACTTCCCTTTGGTGATAGCCGGCTACCAAAGCTGCTATTGCTGCCATCAATAGCCTCTAGCGCCAGTTGTACCTGATAATTCTCGTTGAAAAGGGCATAGTTGCTCACCTTGTTCCCTGTTTGGGACTTGGGAAGCACAGAGAATGTCGCATTGAACGCCTGCCCCAAATAGGCAAAACCCGTTTGTGCATTCACCGCATCCACTTTCGGGTAGTCAAAAGAGTTACCGTTCTGGACTTCGACATAGGCCGGATAGAAACGTCCGACAGGGCGCTGACCTATATTAATATCCATATCCAGGTATTTAGCTTGGGTTTTCGCTTGTAACCAAACACTACCCACTTCACTCCAGCTGGCAGAAAATGGCGTGTTTTTGATTTGCTCATTTGATAAAGGCGAGCTAGTTAAGCTTCCCGGCACCGCGCCCTCTTTATCTGGCGAGTGCGGTTTAACCCCGTCACCAGAGGGAATACTCAGGGCCACCGTTGCACCAGGCGCGCCGTCAACGTAAAAGTTTGGCGTCTCAGTGCGGCCACACATACCCGAAGAATCAACAGAGACGGTAGCATTTTGACCGCTATCAATGTCATTATTCCCACTATCACCTTCTGTCCAAACAACCGGTTTTGCTTTCAGCTGGAATGTTTGTCCGGCAGCAACAAAGCTATTACCGCCCTCCGACGTACCAGAAGCATTTTCTACTGACGTTGCCCCATAGTTACATAAGGCAAAAGTATATGGGCGGGTTGCTATCGCCTGAGTCCCTTCCAGCTTATTCCAGTCATCAGAAGAGCTTGCCTTGGCCTTCATCAGCCGGGCGATAGGCTCAATATCACAGCTATCTTTGGTACAGTTTGGATCAGAGAACGTTAACTTGGTTCTTCCAGCATCACTATATTTCAACTCTGACGTTGACCGGGTAATTTCAGCTCCCTCAGCGTCAGTCTCGGATTTAAATTCAAAAACCCCCGCCTCAGACTGCCAGTTACCATCCTTGTCTTTGAGCCATACCTTCTGGCTTCCCGTCCCTGGCTGACTATATTCCGTTGATAAATTGAGGGTTCTATTGCCGATATAGCCATCAGCAATTGACTCATCTCCAGAATCATCGGAACATGCCTTGGCAACAATTGAGATATCACGAGGTTTACCGGCGACCGTTTTCAGCTCACCTTGCTGGATTTCCAACTTAAATGGCACAAACTGATAATTCCCCACCGCCTGCTTGGTATTATCGGTCGATAGTTTGCCAGTCACTTCTATCGACCCGACATAATCACTTTTAAGCCACAGCTGAGCTTTGCCATTACTATCAACTTCAAAGGTATTTTCTTGACTGATATCCTTTTTACCGGCTTCAACACCCGTTTCACTGAAATACCAAAATGCTTTATTGGACGGGAAATTATCCTTAGCCGTAACGATAACCTGTCCTTCATAACCACTAACCGGAGCACCATCATTATCAGTCACCTGAAATTCAACAGGCTGACGTTCGCAAATAAGGGATAGATCTTCGGTAGGCGAGACCGAAATATCATAATTCTGCTCAGGGGGAGAAAAGCAGGCACTATTACCATGAATTTTTGAATTGTTGTGCATATTGATATACAGCGCAGTAATCGCACCATAATAGTTCACATTATTACTAAGTTCTGTTTGGCGCTCACTGTAGACTAGGCCTTTAAACGTAGAACCTTGGCTAAAATCAACACGAGGGTGAATAACTGATTGTGAAGTGAAATCTTTATCATGAACAAATATTTGTAAATCATCCAAACTTGCTCCGTCTTCAAGAGTAAACTCACTATTCTGACTTAGCGCAAGAGCTTTGGTATGAATGACCACCTTTTGCCCCTTAGGAACAATCACCTTGCCCAGAATATTCATACTATCATTCCAGTAAGTACCAGAATTCATTGTCAGTTGTGCCCCTCGGTTGACGACAACTGCCCCCAGAATCCCATGCATTGACTCAGTAAAGGTTGTATTACCATCCACGGGATAAGATGTGTGTGGTAATACAGGAAAATCCCCAAGCCTTACAGGCTCAACTAACAATTCACCATCAGAATAACACTGATTATTATCACAACCATTAGCAAGATTCTGACCACTTAAATGAGTGAATCCTACAAAATTATGGTCATCGACATTTTTTGTACCATTAATGGATGCACCATTCGCAATATATAATGAATCAGAAGGATTGAATTTCCACGTTTGAGCCGGGCCAGGAAATAAATCACAATAATTTGCAAGATCAACTTGAGGTCTAGTAGGAGGCTCATCTTCCCCAAGACACTGAAATCCTGAAACATTGCTGCTTGTCAAACTGATACTTGTCGTCCCGTTGGGGAGATTGACATCAGCGATACCTTTTTTTATCCACTTACCATTTTCCTCCTGAAAATAATGAAGGAGGCCGGATTTATTCTTTCCTTTCTTTCTAAAGCCATTTTTTTTCAAATCATGCCAAGATTCAAACTTCAAATAAATTCGATAGCTCGCACCTTCACGAATATTATCATCCAGAAAAACCCTATTCGCTATATCATTATTGTCCGTCCAAAGTGCAGTGGAACCTCCATGTTTATGATTTAGCCAAACTGTTTCAATATGCTTTGAATTACTAATGTCGAACATCACATTAAAACTAAAATTAAGGTTGTCACAGCTATTTGGTTTCTTTGCGAGTGTAGAAAAAGAAAATAATAGGAAGATTAGGTTAGATATTATTATTAGTCTTTTCACTGTATATCCTTTGCCCATGTTTCCTGAGTTCTTGATACCTGCAGGTTCCCCGAACCACAGGTTGCGGTGCTTTCTAGATAAAACATTGCAATGGTTGAGCCGGCTCTTGATACCGTGCTTGGCGTACAGCTGACCGTTGCCGTACAGTTATAATTCTTAGCGGGCGTAAAAGCAGTGTTATTTACACAGGCAGTTGCAACCGCCGCGCTTACACCGACGGGGAATAGCTGACTCAGCATCATTTCATTGCCGGAATGGGCAAGAAACCAAGCCCGGGTGCCCAACACTTCCTTGGTCGTTGTATCCTGGCTTGACCAGTCGATACGGATCATCGCTGCCGCCATCACTGACATCACCACAATGACAAAAATAGAGACGATCAGTGCGCCGCCCCGTTGTTTGCAGCGAGAGTTTCTATAGGACATTGATCACCTGCACACTGTGGTTGTAATTGGAGGTTTCCCCCTTCTGGCCATTTTGACTGGTACGGGGATCTGCAAATTTCAGTGCCATATGCACCACACCATTACTATTGAGCCCGGCTCCGCTTACCTCTACCTTAAAGCTATCCAGCTTATTGCTGATTATCACTGCATCCCCATCGTTTTCCTGGCGGGTCAGCAACCTGTTACCATCGAAACAAAAAGAGACCTGCTCACCGTAAAGGTACAGTCGCTTGGCGGGTGACTGGCTATTGATAGGATTGGTATAACTTAATGTCCCGACTCCGCCTGAGATCGTGGCACTAACTGCTGTCGGTTTTAGAACTGCGCCGTATTGCTCCGCAGAAGCAAAGCCGACCGCAATCCCTGAATTGGCTATTTGGGCTTTTCCATCCTCATCCTTTGCAGCCCACAAGGCTTGCTCATCTTGCCTTGGAACAATCTCTATTTCGCTAGCGGTACTTGAAGGCTGATCAAAATAAAAGGCTGAAAGGTAAACCGGATAAAAAGACAAGCAGCCATCATTGATTCTGACACTGTTAGGCGCAGCATGGCGGACTTCACGGCTCAGCCTTTCGATAACAAAACGCGCCTCTGACTGCAAACGCTCGCGATCCACAGTACTGACGTAACCACTAGCCCCTAAACGCAGATAACTACCGATCCCGAGCGAGATAATCGCTAAGATAACCAGGGCGATGATCAATTCCAGCAGAGTAAAACCACGATGAGTTCGATAACCATCATGCATCAGTAGTTACTCCTATAAGCAATAAACTCATAGTCGCCATAGCGGGTAGTACGAACATGGACTGAAATACGTTTATGGTTGGTCACCGCTTCGGCATCGGTGCCGGTAAAACCGTCATCATAGAAGACATTTACTTCCGCCCAGATATTTTGATAGTCACTGCCAGGAATAAAATCTGTGAGCTCGCCAACTCTTGTAAAGTCACTCTTGTTGCATTGCGCTTGTGTTCCCCAACAACCAATAAAATCATCGACATCATCGGCTAAAGCGATATTTAACAGGCCACCAGTAACCTCCCTACTTTCACCACCAAGTGAATTGGCTACAGTACAGTCGACTACCAATTCCGTTCGAGGGTTCGTTTCACCGCAACGCACCACGCTGTCACCATTGGGATCGGAAGCACTGTCAAACTGGCGGGAGAGTATTTCATTAAGCATGGCATGGCCTATTGCCGCAGAGCGAGCCTGATAATGCGGAATCGCTGAGCGTTCGGCCTGCGGGAACAGAAAACTGGTCAAGGTCACCATGGCAATTCCCATGATGACGATAGCCACAATGCCTTCAATCAGGGTAAAGCCTTTTTGCACAGATATTTTTTGCATAGAACGTTTCATTGGGGCTGTTAACTGCTCCACTCACACCCCCCTTCATCAATAAAGCCTTCACGGTTTATACACATACTGAGAGTGTTATTATCTCGCGATTGCAAGTTTATTTGGCAACCATCATCACAAATACGCTCTCCTGCACTATTTACGGGCCTTCCCAGCAAATCAAAATACAGGGTATTAGCTGACGCATTTAACAGCGTAAATCGTACCCGGCTAGTGTCTCCCAGCAGTATTCGGCTGGAAGTATCAGCAACAGCCCTAGCAGGGCAAGCCGTACCGGTGATTAGTCCCATACAGGATGAAGTGTCAGCTGTTCCGGAAATAACTTTCAGCGGGAAGTTGGCTCTTTGGCTGCCGGTGGCCTGCATGGCGGTAATCTGGATCTGTCGGACTATGGCAATTGCCTGATCACGGGTAACAAAGGCATCAAAACTACTTCGCCCGCTCATCTGCGAAGCAGCCGTCACGCTGATGATCCCGACAAGAATGATCACCACAATGAGTTCGATTAAGGTAAAACCACGCTGGTTATGCTTACCGCCGGGCATTATTCACCCTGAATGAGATTGATAGGAATGGTTGGATTCTATTTAATAAAAGTGTGGTAATTGCCACACTTTTATTAAATAGAGCTCCGAAGAGCTCTATTTCTACTTATTTACACGCATTTTCTGGCACAGTTACAGTCGCACCAGCTGTTGCTGTTGCCTGAGTGTACTGCACATAACAATTAAAGTTACCAATTGGGTTTGGAATTGTCTGATTAGCAAAAGTATATTTAATACTTTTTGAACCTGTAGTTGTTACAGCATCAAACGCTTGCCATTCATTAGTATTACTAATTCCATCAACAACCAACGCTAAAGCTGCTGATGTGGCATCAGGGTAACCATAAATAAGAGGTAAAGTACTTCCAGATGCACTTATTGCACCAGTTGCCCCTTCTTGACCTTCAACAGCAGCCTTACCGTAAGTAATACCACCCGCACCACTGATTGCCCCTTTCAGTCCCTGCAGCGCAGAATTACGCGCATCATCCTGCAGGTTCAGGAAGCGTGGCGCTGCTGTTACCGCCAGAATCCCCAGAATAACAATCACAACCACTAATTCAATTAGCGTAAAACCGCCTTGACGTTTCATAACTTACTCCTAATTATTTTAAATTGACTTCGACACGGCCAAATGCCGGTTTATATGTAAATGAATGTCCGGCCTCGACATTAATCGAGCCAGAGCCATCCGTCCCGGCCGAAGCCAGTTGGTAATAACGACAAAGCTTGGCTGAATCTTCAGTTTCCACTTTAACGTAAAACAGGTAATTACCACCGACCGCATCACTGCTGCTGGTTGTTGCCAGCGGTGGGTTTTGTAGCAGGTTGTCTAGCAGAGCCAGACAGTCCGTATTCGTAATGGCATTAAGTTCGCTAGTGCCACTATCAAGTGCATACGGATAACCATCTCGTACACTGTCATCCGTTGTAGCCTTGGTGAGCAAGAACTCCGTACCGTCATAATTCACCAAGTTTTGACCGTTACCGTCAGCAGGACGGCCATAGGCTTCCCATTGAGCTCGTGCAGACAGTGCTGCGGTCGCAAAACCACCAGCCACACCTTCAATCGATGCTTTTTTTGCCTCATCGGTCACCTGTAAAAAGCGTGGCAACGCTGTTGCCGCCAAAAGGCCGACAACAATAATCACGATAACCAGCTCAACGAGGGAAAAACCACTTTGTTTTTTCATTGATAAACCACTCATTTCGTCAGGATAATGACGCTTAACCCGTCAAAAACCCGTTAACACGTATTGTCTCATTTTCATAAAATAATTCCAGCCACTTACCGTCAGTTATTTGATAGTGGCACGAATTATATTGTCCCGATCTCGTAACCTTTTCTATTACAATGTCAGCATAAGCAATAGAGTTGGCTCTTGATGACAATAGTTGCCAGGTTTTCTCACAGTCAATGTGATTATCCAACTTGATAATTGGCCACCCAAGCTTGGTAAAAGTGTACTGAATGCCCTCTTTTTCAGAGTGCAGTGGTTTATCACTCAGCTCCCACAACTGACGGAGACTTGACGCACTTTTATAGAATGTCTGCACCAGTACTCTTAATTGGGTTTGCTCGGCTTTTTCATTTACCTGATGCCATTGCACCATCAATACCGCCACAATGGACAAGCTTGCTGCGAACCAAATAAAATGATGGAAGCGCTTTTTCTGCAGCCGGTTAAACGCCTCTAGCCACATCGAGCAGACTCCACATTGGTAGGAAAATACCGAGCGCCAAGATCAGCACCATGATCGCTACAATGAAGAGCAGGATCGGCTCAATACGTGCAGTCAGGGTTTTCAGATCGTAATCGACTTCACGATCATAAAAATCCGACACTTCCAGCAGCAAATCATCGACCTGACCGGTCTCCTCTCCCACCGCAATCATCTGCAGCACCAAGGGAGTAAAGACCCCTGACTGGCTAGCAGTACTGGCTATACTGTTGCCGCCTTCAATACCGTTTTTCATTTCAATTAATCGATTTTCCAGAAAGCGGTTGCCCAAGGCTTCAGCCGACATCTGGATCGCCTGGTTAAGTGGAACACCGGCACGGATCATCAGGGAAAATGTCCGCGAGAAACGCGAGAGCTGTGCCCGGTTAACAATACCGCCGACCACAGGAATTTTTAACCGCCAGCGATCCCATTTTTCGTTCCCGACCGGCGTCTGGCGCCACACTCGGATCCCAATCCAACTCGCGACTAAGGCACCAAGCATCAAAGGCCAATAGTGAACAAAAAAGTTCGACGTACCAATCAAGATCCGGGTCGGCAATGGCAGATCTACACCAAAACGGCTGAACATTGAGGCAAACTGCGGGATCACCTTGACGTTCAGCACCACCATCGCCAGCATGATCGCAGACAGCACAAAGATCGGATAACGCATCGCTGATTTGATCCGGCGACGGGTTTCCATTTCCTGCTCGTAATAGTTTGCCAACTGCAGCAATGATTGATCCAAGCGACCCGTGTTCTCACCAACATGGATCATCGACACGAACAGCTCGGCAAATACGCGTGGATGCTGCTTCATCGCCACCGATAATGGGCGGCCATTGGTTAACTCGATCGATACCGCATCCAGCGTTTCCTTCATCAGCGGGTGGCTGGCACTCTGGCTCAAGCCCTTGATGGCACGTAACAACGGTACACCGGCCTTGGTCAGACTGTATAGCTGACGACAGAAGATCACTAAGGCTTCAAGCGGGATACTGCTTTTGAATAACGACGCGAGATCCAATCCCGCCCTCTTGGCGCTACCTTGACGGATTTCCAGCGGAATGATCCCCTGACGCATCAGCAGATCGGCAGCCGCATCCTGGCTCGCCGCCTCGATCTGTCCGCGCTGTAATTGGCCTTGCTGGCCGCGTCCGCGGTAGTTAAATACTGGCATGCTCTACACTCCTACCGCAGGGTCACAGTACGACATCGTCGTAGTAATCCCCTTCGCCCAATAGCAGTACTTCATCCAAACTGGTGCGGCCATCAAGCGCCAGATCCATCGCAGACTCAATCAGCGGTTTGTAACCTTCTGACTCACGGGCAATTTGGCTGAACAGCACCGCATTGTTATCGCGCAGTGCATCCATCATCGGCTGATTCAGCTCCAGTAGTTCAAATACTCCGATCCGCCCTTTATAACCGGTAAAGTTACAGGTCTGGCAGCCTCTTCCGCGTTGGAATTCGCGGTGCTGATGCTGCGGAAAACGGGCTTTTAACCACTGCTGCTTGGCACCATCCACCTCATCGTTTTCGACGCAGTCCTTACACACTCTGCGCACTAGTCGCTGTGCCAATACTGCACGGACGGCACTGGCTACCAGATAACCCGGCGCTTCCATATCCATCATCCGCAGCGCACTGTCGATCGCATCATTGGTATGCAGGGTCGACAGCACCAGGTGACCGGTCAGCGCCGAACGCAGGCCGATCTCCACCGTTTCCTGATCACGCATCTCACCGACCAGGATAATATCGGGATCCTGACGGAGGAAGGTACGCAGGATCGACGAGAACGTCAGGCCGATCTTGCTGTTAACCTGTACCTGGTTCACTCGCGGCAAACGATATTCCACCGGATCTTCGGCAGTGATCAACTTCTTGCCCGGTTTGTTCAGCTCGCTCAACGCACCATACAAGGTGGTGGTTTTACCGGAACCTGTCGGGCCGGTGACCAGCATCATGCCATGCGGACGTTTTAGCTGGCGACGAAAGCGCTGCAAAATCTCATCGGGCATGCCTATTTCTTCCAGGCTCAAGATACCAGCCGACTGATCGAGCAAACGCATTACCACCGATTCACCATGCTGGACCGGCATGGTCGAAACACGGACATCCACCGAATGGCCACGTACCTTGACATTAAATCGGCCGTCTTGCGGTAATCGCTTCTCAGAGATATCCAAGCCACTCATCAGCTTGAGGCGCAATACCAGCGCCGCCGACACACTGGCTTCGTTAAGCAGGGTTTCGTGCAATACACCATCGATACGCTGGCGGATCCGTAGTACATCGGCATCCGGCTCAATATGGATATCGGAAGCACCAACCTGAATCGCATCTTCAAACAGGGAGTTGATCAGTTTGACGACGGTAACTTCTTCGTTATCCTCGTCATCAAAGCCAAAACTAAAGTCCGAGCCACTCTGATGCTCAGCCTGTAACTGCTCGGCAAACGAAACAATTTCCTGGGTACGGCGATAGTAACGGTCAAAGGCCGCAATCAACTGGCGTTCCGGTGCAATCACCAGCTCAACACGGTATTGGGCTAGCTGATCGTAAACCGCTTCCTGGGCAGCCAGATCCGCAGGATCACTCATCGCGACCCGAACAGTGTCACCACGGTGACCAATTACCAGCACGCGCAAACGGCGGGCGTGAACTTCCGACAACATAGACACCGACTCGACATCAACCGAAACCCGGGTCAGGTCGACCAGCGGAATATCCAACTGACGAGACAGAAATGACAACATCTGCTGCTCAGTCAAAAATCCCATGCTGATCAGGGTATCACCCAGCTTGCGCCCAGTTGTCTGCTGCTTGGCCAGCGCCTGCTCCAGCTGATCCTGGGCAACAATGCCTTCTTCGACCAGCAAATCACCCAGACGTTTTCTTAATCGGATTTGCATCGTGCTTAGCCCTCCCGAGCTTCAAGCACCGCTAGGCGCTGTTGAATAAACTGCTGTGATTGCTGTGAGATCCGCCCCATCAGCAGCGCTTGCTTATATGCATCACTGGCTTTTTCTACTGCTTCGCTACGCTCCAGGGCGATACCTAACCCCATCCACCAGCGACCGTCATAAGGCTCATCTTTAACCAGCAGCTCATAGCTACTCATGGCCAATTCATTATTTTTGAGTTGTTGGGCCAATGCACCGCGCATCGCCAGATAGCCTCTATGATGTTGCGTTGGCAGGCGACTCAATACATTCAAGGCGGCCTGTTGCTGAGATTCATTAACCAATAGTTTTGCCATCGTCAAACGCAAATCCGGCTGCTCACCGTCAAGTGCCAGTCCCTGCTGCAAAGCTGCAATCGCCTTGCGGGTATCGCCACGGCCGTAATATAGCGCCGACAGTTTCTGCCTCGCCTTGACCCACTCCGGCTGGTACTTCAGGGCCGACTCAAGATAACCGATCGCTTTGCGGCTATCGCCTGACTTCAGGGCTTTCTTGGCTTTCTGGTATTCAACATTCGCCAGTTGCTCGGCATCCAACTCGACAGTTTCGATCATCAGCCCTTCTGTCTGCTCTTGCGGCTCAGCTTCAACAGCTGCAAGTTGAGGTGCTTTTACAGTAACTGCTGCTTTGGGCGCTTGTTTCTCTGCCGTGGCTACTGGCTTGGCAACCGCCTTTTTGACCTCAGCTTTTTTCATTTCTGCCGGCTTCACCACAACTTTGGGTGTTGGATTCGACTTAGCGACAGCAGTGATAACTTCATGTTCAGCTTTAAGTTTGACCTTCTGCTCACGCTGAACTGGCATACCTTCTAGCGCAACATTTGTGCCTTTCGTCGATAGGATTTCCGGTACATTCTCCACAACTAGCTGTTCAGGCTCAGGCAGCTCAATCAACGGCTGAGCCTCCGTTTGTTTCTCTGGTTTATCTGTCGCCACTACAGCAGGGAGCATTTCCTGGCTTTGTGTACCTAGCCACCACCCGGCACCACCGGCGATCACTGCCACACACAACCCCGCAGCCAACCACAATGGACCATTATTTTTCGGCAGTGGTTTCACCTTTGCTGCTCGCAGCGGCGCAGATCCCGCCTGGTTAATGTTGTTTTGTTGGCTCAGCGCATTGAGCTTTTTATTAATCTCACTCATGTTCAATGCCATCCCCATAAAACCGGGTACGTCCATTTCGGCTGACGTGCCCCTAATGTATCTTTAATTGCCATTAAGACTTCTTTACGACCTACTGATTGAATGTTGGCGCTACATGCTGCAATTAATGCTTTGTGGCAGAGTTGATTGATAAGCCGCGGGATACCTTGGCTCGCCTTCCAGATCTCACGGTATTGGTTAAGCTCGAACAAGGTCTGTTTACAACCGGCGCTGCCCAAACGAAATTCGATATAAGAGATCGTCTCGGCCAAGTCCAACGGACGCAGACAGGCCCTGAATGTAATCCGTTGCCGAAACTGGCGCATGTGGTGCTGGGCGAGGCGCTGATCTAATTCAGGCTGGCCGAGCAACACAATGTGCAGTAGTTTCTCGTGCTCCGTTTCCAAGTTTCCGAGCAGCCGGATAACCTCGAGCGCATCATCCGATAACGCCTGGGCTTCATCGAGCAGCACCACCACAGACTTGCCTGCCGCTCTGCGCGCAATCAAGGCTTGCTGGAGGTGCTCAGTCAGAGTGGTGTTGTCACCCTTGGCGTCAATATTCAGCTCTTTGGCCAGTGCCACCCGTAACTCATGGCCGTCAGTTGCCGGCGTGGGCAGGTATGCCAGTTCAAACTGTGGTGGCAACTGGTTGATCAGCATTCGGCACACCAATGTTTTTCCGGTACCAACTTCACCGGAAATCTGAATAATGCCCTCCCCCATATCCAACGCCGCCAGCGTGGTTTGGATTGCCTCCAGATGAGGAGGCAACGCATGAAATAGCGACGTATTGGGTGTTAGGGTGAACGGCAACTCATTGAGGCCAAAATGCGACTGATACATGACTTATCCCTCTTCAGGGAACCATTCAGTAACCAGCGAGCGAGAACGCTCAATCTCTTTTTGCCAGGTTTGCTCACCAACCACTGTGGGTTTAAGCAAGATCACCAGTTCAGTTTTAGTCTGGATCTTATTCACGTTACGGAACAGGTGACCCAGCATCGGGATATCACCCAATAGAGGTACTTTAGAAACCTGATCACTGGTCGCTGATTTCATCAGGCCGCCAATCACTACCACATCGCCGGTACGCGCATGGATCACCGAATCCGATTCACGCACCGAGCTTTTCGCCAAAGGTAGTTTGTATACGCCAAATGCCGTACCCAAATCGATCTCTTTTGTTTCATCCACTACATCGACAACTGCCGGATGGACATGTAACAGCACCCCGCCCTCATCATCGATTTGCGGCGTCACATCCAGCGAGATACCGGAGAAAAATGGCGTTAGTTCAACTTCTGGGGCAGCTGTACCACCATCACTGTTCACTTCTCCCGAATTCACTGCAGTGACAAAATACTGGTCTCCACCAACTTTGATCACAGCTTTCTGGTTGTTAGCAGCCGTTACTCGTGGGCTGGAAAGGACATTCAGATCGCCCTGGGTATCAAGGAAGCTCAATACTGCGTCAAAATTACCGTCAGAGATAGTGATATTGGTCTGCCCGCCAAGCAGCGCTGCAATCGCATCGCCACCAGGTAAAGCTTGAATCGGATCGGTCGTTGGACGGCCAAAGATAATTTCGGTACCACCGATGGTCTTGGTAATATTGCTCCAGTTGATCCCTTGCTGGTAACCGTCACTCAGGGTGACTTCCATGATTTTCGCTTCCAACACCACTTGGCGTTTCAGGCGCTGCTGCGAGATCCCTAGAAACTCTTTCACTTCGCGCAGTTCATTCGGGAAGGCACGTACCGAGATCAGGCTCGCCTGTGGCGAGACAACAATGCTACGCCCCTGACCGCTACCGATCATCGCCTGAACAGCTTTTTCCAGTTGCTGCCAGAAGTCACTTTCGGAAGTTGTTTCAATCAGGGTTCCCCCTGTGGCCGTACTCGAGCTTTTGTTGTTGCTGCCAGAATTATTGTTGCTGTTATTATTACTGTTGTTATTGCTGTTACTGCTACCGCTATTATTGCTGCCCGCTGAATTTGAATCACTGTTTGAAATCGAGCCTGTTGTTAACGAAGTCAACGACACACCATGGCGTTTTAGCTGCAGGTAATCAACAGGGATCACTTCCGTGCGTAATGTCGCCGGGAATACCTGAATAATATTTCCCTTGCGGGTGGTGTTATAGCCATAGATATCCGATACCACCTCAAGGACTTCATCCAGTGTCACATCGCGCAGCGTCATAGATATCCGCCCTTTGACCTCAGGATGGATCACCATGCTAAACGGAGTGCCTTTTACCAGGCTACCGAAGAAAGCCCGGGCATCGACATTACGGGCATTGACGCGGAAACGTTTCTCCAGTGCAGATGTTGACGCATAATCGCCTCCGTCCAGGCTCGGCATCAAATCGGCATTCACCGCCGATGGCAAATCAACTAACGGGCGACTGCTTGCTTCATTGGCCGCTTCATTCAGCGCCCCTTTGACTTCAACAGGATCGCGATGCCCCATGTTGGTTGAACAACCAATCAAAGACGCTAAAACTATCCCAATAACTAATCCACGCATGTTAACCACTTCATTCTTTTAATTTGTTTTTACAATGTCGGCAAACAGCTCTAAGCGCCACTTTTTCCCGCCGCGTGTAACTGTGACATGATCATCTTGAATTTCTGTCAGGGTATATCCGCTGACCCGCTGTCCCAACTCAACCGCCACATTATTGAGAATAACCGTACAACTGCTGAACTCATCACAGACGATACTCTGCAACTGAGGCAACCGAGTCCGAGTTGATGACTGCTTTTTAGCCGGGGCCTGCCAACCTAATGGTGCCGTCGGATCCTGACTGGCCTGAGCATGGCCGGACAGCATACCTAGAATGACCACTGTAATTAAACCTGACCTAACCACCAATGAAATCCTTACTCTCACCTAATGTGTAAACATCTAACTGAATATCGGCCCAAGGGTACTTATCCACCTGATAATTAAGACTCCGCCAGTAATATTTCACCGGTAATGATTCAAGCTGGCTCAGATAGCTAACCACATCAAAATAGCGGCCACGCAACGTGAGACGAACAGGATGAATATAGTAGCCTTCATCTTCACCGCTGATCAGCTGTACCGAAGGCTGAGACTCCAACGATACCAACTTCAAGCGATCCGAACGCTGGAGTACCTGCTCCATCAGTCCGGACATCTGCATTGGTGTCACCAAACTGGCAACCCTACCCTGTAACTGTTCATCCAGCGCTGTATTTTGACGCTCTAATTGGTCAATTTGTTGTTCAATATCGCGATTCGGATCGGCTTTCAGCTTGCGCTCAATCAGAGTGATCTGGTTAGTACTGCTAGTTATATCATTGGCTACTGAAACCAGCTGTCGCTTGGCCGAGGTCAGCGCCTTCATTTGTGGCTCGACAAACAGCACAAAACCAACAAACAGTAAGGCAATCAAACCTGAAACCAGGATCAGCCACTGTTCACGACGAGTCAGCACATCAAAGCGGTCGCTTAACTTCTGCCAGCTGTTCATGATTTATTCTCCTGTTCAGAGCCACGTTCGGCCAGCAACTTAAATGTCACAATATTTTGCTTATTGCGTCCCAGCGACATCAGCTGAAAACGCCGATCAGACAGACCGGGATAATTCTTAAATGCCTGCAGCCAACTTGGTACCGAATCAGGACTGCGGGCCAAGCCTTCTAAGTCCAGCAATTTACCCGTCACCCGAATACGGTTGATCGAGATATCGCCACTGGCCGCATCTGACAGTTGCTGCAACATTCCGGCATAGCCCACCTTCAGGCTGTCATCATGCATTTCAATCGCCTTTAACGTGGCTTGTTTGGCAGCCAAATGGTGTTCTAAATTACCTGCCAACTCTACTTTCAACGGACTCGGCACATGCTTAGTCAATGCCGCTTTTGCCCGATCAAGTTCTGACTTCTTACTGGCTAAACGACTCTTTTCAGCGGCAAGTTGCTGCTGTTGCTGATAGTTATTCCAGCTATACCAGCCAGCCATCGTCCCCATCAACAGCGCGGTCAACGTCCAGGCCAATACAACATTTTGCAGTGCCAGCCATTGGGTTTGCGGTTTCAGGACATCGCTAAAAAAATTAATGCCAGAATCCTCGGCCTCCGACAGTGCAGCCCAGGCGATTCGCGCCCCGTTACTCGACAATGCCGGATGAGAGGGTGCCACAGCCGCAACAGCCACACTCAGGCGCTGGCTCAGCTCCGCCGCCAAAGCACTGTCATTATCATCATCGCAGGAGATCAGTAGCTGGGTAATCGGTGCATCTCGCAGCTGCGAACTAAGAAAATCCAGCGAGCGTTGCAATTCAAGCGCCAAGCTATCCAATTGCAGATTATGGCTCTGCGTGCCATCAAGCTGATCCCCAACGGCTTGCTCAGCAAGCAACGGTACTGAAAATCCACGTAACTGACGCTGGAAACACATTTCCTGTTGCTTGAAAGCAGTTAGTTGCAAATTGGCATTATGGCGACGATGCAACACCAACTGGCTTAATGTCGCTGCCGTTAACTGCCCCCAAGCAACCTCTTCAGCCGTGATCGACAACAACTCACATCCGGCATCGCTACAAATTTCTATAAGCTGCTCAACCTGTTTACGGTTGGTAACAAAGACTTGCAGGCGATCTTTCAACGGAGCCGGAAAACCATCGGCCACTAACTCAAGTGGGGACTCATTAACCAAGTCTTTAACCAAGAACGGTAATGCCGTCGGGTATTCTTCTCGAGGTAATTCCGGCTTTTCAATCAGCATGCTCTGATATAAACCATGCCCAAGAACCAGACGTAGGGCACAGCCCTCCAAGTGGTGTCTTTCGAGCAGCGATTTTATCGCCCCTGCCCACTCACCAGCTGTCGAGATACTAACCTCGTCCGTTATCCATTCTCGCCCTGATTCATAAATAACAGTGATGGAATCAGAAAAAACAGCAAGACTGGCATATTTGTCCAGGCCTTTCTTTTTAAAAAACTTATTAAACAATGACTTAGACTTCATGAAATTCCAACACTGATCACAAAACATGCCGATTTTGCAGCTAGAAAGAAATAACAACTAGAGGGTGTCAATAATTTGACCATTATAACCAGCTTTTATTGATAACATAGTATTTTTTTGTCAGCTGCCGCTATTATCTAGAACAACGACTTACCGTTCTTATGTATTTCTTTGGGCTCACTCTCAACGGATACTTCTGCCGCAAAATAGCGCCCCTGCCCTCCTTGGACTCCCAGTTGCTTCAACACCCGCCACTCTTTCTCATTTTCAACACCGACAGCTATAACCTGAGCATCTGAGTCCGCAGTAGCTCCCAGCATACTTCTGACAAACAACTGGTTTTCCTGACGCTGGTCGATTTCCCGCACCAGGCTCCGGTGCAGTTTAATGTAGTCAGCCTTGATATCCTTGATATAGTGGGTGCTCACGATTGTTCGGCCAGCCTGATCGACCACAAGTTTACAGCCGAGACCGACCAACATCCGTGCAATGGGCCTCATCGCATCAAGATGCTTTACTAACGCACCTTCAGAAAGCTCAAACGATAAACGGTTTAATACCGTACGGGGGGTTTGCAACAGTTCAACACGCAGCCAACGGACAAACTCTTTCTCCAGCAGCGCCTCAACACTGACGTTCACCGACAAGGTATCATTGCCCGGCTGCCCCTTTAATAACTGCAGGGCTTGGCCAATCACCAGCTTGTCCATTCTAGAATTAAACCCGACTTGCTCGACAGCCGACAAAAAACGAGAGGCTTTAATGATCATGCCATTTTCATCTTTGATCCGCGCCAAAAGTTCGCGGTGGATAATGGTTTCATCATCCAGCGCCAATACCGGCTGTTGATACAGCATTGGGCCACCGCTGCTAAACACGGCATCCAGCAGAGTCCGCCAGCGCACACTGCCTCGGGCATCCTCCCATTGTTGATCTTTTTTGAAGGCGTACCAGCTATTGGTGCCCTGAAGCTGGGCGCTACGCAGCGCCATGTCTGCCTCGTCCATAATCCGGCCACGGCGCTCGCCACTAGACCAGAACGACACTCCCAAGTGACACCAGTTATCCGGTTGCAATGGTGCTGTCGGTACCAGCCTTTCCAAGGCATTCATCAGTTGGTTGGTAAATAGCTTGACCTCTTTGGCGGATTGCTGCGACAGCAAGATGGCAAACTCGGCATCAAAATACCGTGCAAGGACGGTATCGGGATAACGCTGGATCTGGTTCGATAGGATCATGCCGACATCTTGGATCAGCTCATCGGCGACATCTTTTCCTTTCTCTGCCAATAATTCATCCCAGTCTGAAATCCGGATCAGGATCACCGCCCCGTGGGTTTCCTGATCCTGCACCATCGATTGCAGACGGCTGTCAAAGAGCACCCGGTTAGCTGCGCCCGTTAATTGATCCAAGAAGGTATGGGTACGAATAAAGGTATCAAAGCGACTTCGCTCCTGACGAGCATCCTTGAGCTCTGCAATCATTTGATCCAGTGCCAAGCTAGCTGTTGCCGGCCATTCCTGCTCGTCCCCCACTGCATTATCCTCGACCTTACCAGCCAGAATTAAGCGTCCCCGATGCTCCAGTAGCTCGGAGCCATAGAGCTGCTGGCGCAGCCAATTCATGCCCCATACCAGCCCCATAATGATGATCACAATAGCAAGGCTTATCGATGACATGGCACCGATAGAATAGGTAAACGTGGTATAGGGAGGGATCGATTTCAAATTGATATAGAAACCGGGGTTATGGTTCAGCTCGTAGTAGCTCTGGTGCAGAATATTCGGATTATTGACCGGCTGAAGCCCTTTAAAGGCATAGACAACACCAGCCGAACTCCCAACCTCCAACTCAACGACATTACTGGCTTTCAGCAGCTTGGGCAGCCAGCGAGACAACGACTGTGATCCTTGGGGATCGGCCAGTTCCTGATCAATCACCTCGACGATCCCGTCAAGATAATGCGTCAGATAGTCCTGTCCCAGCTTACGAAAGCTGACAGCTCCGCCGATAAATATCACAAAGATGGCACAAATAACGATGAGCGTAACAAAGGCAACCAAGCGGTTAGTTAGCTTCATCCCTGAGGCTTTTCTCATAAGGATCCAATTTTTGCTGAAGAAATAATTTCTGGACTGACTCGTGATCAGGGACAGTCCAACGGAGCATACGGGCTGATATTGAAAAATATCATCCCATCGGCTGCAATGTTAGTGCTTTGGTTGGCAATTTAATAAAGTGTTAACTAGAACCGAACTCAATAATTAACTCTCCATCAATAAACCAGATCGCCGCCCTGTTTGTTATTATCGCCGTACCGGTTTCAGTAACAGCTTGTGAGTTAGAGAAATATATGGATTGGATCACATGTACCACCAGCTTTGTCACCGTTGTCGATCAGGGCTCTTTGGCACAGGCGGCAACAAAACTCAATACTTCCAGCTCCGCCCTGTCAAAGCGTCTGTCCTGGCTTGAAAAGCAGCTCGGGGTACAGCTATTAAAGCGTACAACCCGAAGTCTGACAGTGACAGACGCAGGAAAGCTGTTTTATCAGCGCAGCGCCCGGCTGCTTGAAGACTGGCACCAGATGCTGGCTGAAACGACTTCGACCTATGGCGAAGTCAGCGGTGTATTGCGGATCGGCGCCCCACTGGCCACTGGCAGCCGCCTACTGGTTCACTATCTGGCTGAATTTATTGAAACCTATCCCAATATTCAAGTGGAGCTGCATACTATAACGCCAGGACAGCTTCCCGATCTCAATCTCGATGTTTTCATCAGCCGGGAACTCTCTGACTTCAACTCATCAAGCTATATTGCCACCCGGTTATTCAACTTCCAGGCTGGTTTTTATGCCTCTCCCGCTTATCTGGAAGACAGACCACAGATTGAAACGCCTGAACAGCTTACTCAGCATAACTGCCTGTTGTTTGGCACCCATGGCCATGAGCAGGAACATATTTTTGAAAATAACCTGCGCTTGCGCCTGCGCGGTAACTTTACCACCCAGAACCCGGAAGCCCTGGTTGCTGCAGCAGTCGCTGGTATGGGGATCATCCTGACCGGCGAGAACATGGTAAAAAGAGAGCTCAGCAAAGGCCTGCTGGTATCGGTGCTACCGGAGCTGAAGCAACCGGTCAATTCCGCCTTTGCCTATTACCCGAAGCTTGAATATAACCATGTCAAAACCAAACTGTTCATCGATTTCATCAAACAGAAAGCCAACTCAGCATAAATCGAAGATAACTTTCAATCCGCAATACCTTAGACAATAAAAAAGCAGCGACTAGCGCTGCTCTTTTCTCTGACATTAAATCAACATTCGTTAATTAGAACGGAATGTCATCATCGAAATCCATTGGTGGCTCATTGTACTGCTGCTGTGGCTGCTGAGGAGCCTGCTGCTGTGGTGCAGATTGTTGCTGAGGCGCAAAGTTCTGCTGAGGCGCTGCGGCAGGTTGTTGAGGCTGACCCCAGTTACCTTGCTGCTGTTGCTGGCCACCCATTGGAGCGCCCATACCCTGACCACCGCCCTGACGGCCACCTAGCATCTGCATAACACCGTTGAAGCCCTGAACCACGACTTCTGTTGTGTAGCGATCCTGGCCATTCTGATCTTGCCACTTACGTGTCTGTAGTTGGCCTTCGATGTATACCTGTGAACCTTTACGTAGGTATTCACCTGCAACTTCAGCAAGCTTGCCAAATAGCGCTACACGGTGCCATTCAGTTTTCTCACGCTGCTCGCCAGTTGCTTTATCACGCCATGATTCAGAGGTAGCAATAGTAATATTTGCTACTGCACCACCACTTGGCATATAACGGATTTCTGGGTCATTACCTAAGTTACCGACTAAGATAACCTTATTTACGCCACGACTGGCCATACTTAACTCCAAATCTGTTTGCGTACTATCAGATTACCAATAGCCGCTTAGTCAAAGTTTATACTTAATCGCGCAGTTTATCATGCAGACACGGTTTAGGCATAGAGCTCAAACTGTGTTATCTGACGCAATTTCTCTTTGCTTTCGCTCAAGCTAAAATTCATCAGTCTCGAGCCCGTTGTTACGACACATAAAAACGAGAATATTAGCTATAGGGGAGCTAACCGGTCCCACCAGCCTCAGTCTAATTTTTACCCTTTATACTGTATCTTTATACAGTTCATGCTTTCAAGCATTTCCTGGCTATGCGATAATGCAAACCAATTGTCAGTCATATAATAAAGCTCGCATACTATGGATAAGATCGAAGTCAGGGGTGCCCGAACCCATAACCTCAAGAACATCAGCCTCACGATCCCCCGGGACAAGCTGATTGTGATCACCGGCCTGTCTGGTTCAGGTAAATCCTCACTAGCCTTCGATACCCTGTATGCCGAAGGGCAGCGTCGCTATGTTGAATCCCTGTCGGCCTATGCCCGGCAGTTTTTGTCCTTGATGGAAAAGCCGGATGTCGATCATATTGAGGGATTGTCCCCGGCCATTTCTATCGAGCAGAAGTCAACCTCGCACAACCCTCGCTCAACTGTCGGTACGATCACCGAAGTCTATGACTACCTGCGCCTGCTCTATGCCCGAGTGGGTGAGCCGCGCTGCCCGACCCACCATGTTGAGCTTGCCGCCCAAACTGTCAGCCAGATGGTGGATAAAGTGCTAGAGCTTCCTGAAGGCAGCAAGCTGATGCTGCTGGCGCCTATTGTCAAAGAGCGCAAGGGAGAGCACGTCAAAACTCTGGCAAATCTTGCAGCACAAGGTTATATCCGGGCACGTATCGATGGCGAGGTCTGTGATCTTTCTGATCCTCCGACACTGGAGCTGCATAAGAAACACACTATTGAAGTGGTTGTCGATCGCTTCAAAGTTCGTGATGATCTCCAACAGCGACTGGCTGAATCCTTTGAAACTGCACTGGAGCTATCTGGCGGTACTGTGGTGATCAGCCCGATGATCGCAGGCGAGCTGGATGAGATGGTATTTTCTGCCAACTTTGCCTGCCCGCATTGCGGCTACAGCATGCAGGAGCTGGAGCCTAGACTGTTCTCGTTCAATAACCCGGCCGGTGCCTGCGGCACCTGTGACGGCCTAGGGGTTCAGCAATACTTTGACCCAGAGCGTGTGGTGCAGAATGGCGACCTCAGCCTTGCTGGCGGAGCCATCCGCGGCTGGGACAAGCGTAACTTCTATTACTTCCAGATGCTCAAATCCATGGCCGAGCATTTTGGTTTCGATGTCGACACCCCCTTTAACGAGCTACCGAAAAAGATTCAGACTTTGATCCTCAGTGGTTCCGGCAAAAAAGAAATCGAATTCAAGTACATCAATGATCGTGGTGATATCACGGTACGCCGCCACCCGTTTGAGGGGATCCTCAACAACATGGAGCGCCGCTACCGCGAGACAGAATCCAATGCCGTTCGCGAAGAGCTGGTAAAATTTGTCTCGACCAAGCCATGCAGCAGTTGTCAGGGATCGCGGCTGCGCCTTGAAGCCCGCAATGTCTTCATCGCCGATACCACCCTCCCGCAAATCAGCGAAATGAGCATCATTGAAGCGCTGGAGTTCTTCAACCACCTGTCACTGGTTGGCCAGCGCGCACAGATCGCAGACAAGATCCTGAAAGAAATCAGTGATCGCCTGAACTTTCTGGTCAATGTCGGCCTCAACTACCTGAACCTGTCACGCAGTGCCGAAACCTTATCGGGTGGTGAAGCCCAGCGTATCCGCCTTGCCAGCCAGATCGGTGCCGGACTGGTTGGAGTGATGTATGTGCTTGATGAGCCGTCGATTGGCCTCCACCAGCGTGATAACGAGCGCCTGCTGAAAACCCTGACTCACCTCCGTGACCTTGGTAATACCGTTATTGTGGTCGAGCACGATGAAGACGCGATCCGCACCGCAGACCATGTCATCGATATTGGTCCCGGCGCCGGTGTTCACGGTGGCCAGGTGATCGCAGAAGGTGTACTGGAAGATATCGTCGAAGCCCAAGAATCACTGACCGGCCAGTACCTCAGCGGTACCAAGTCTATTGCCGTACCGCAACAGCGAGTCGAGTTCAACCCGGAAAAAACCGTCAAGCTACTGGGTGCAACCGGTAACAACCTGAAAAATGTCGATGCTGAAATTCCGGTCGGCCTGTTTACCTGTATTACCGGTGTCTCTGGCTCAGGTAAATCAACACTGATCAACGACACCTTTTTCCGCATTGCCCACCATCACCTCAATGGTGCAACCTCGGGTGATGCCGCCCCGTACCGCGAGATCCAGGATCTGGAGCACTGCGATAAGGTGATCGATATCGACCAGAGTCCGATAGGCCGAACACCACGCTCAAACCCGGCAACCTATACCGGGATCTTTACCCCAATCCGAGAGTTGTTTGCCGGAACCCAGGAGTCTCGTGCCCGCGGCTATAAGCCCGGTCGCTTCAGCTTCAATGTCAAAGGCGGACGCTGTGAAGCCTGCCAGGGTGACGGAGTGATCAAGGTCGAAATGCACTTCCTGCCAGATGTCTATGTTCCCTGTGACTCGTGCAAGGGCAAACGCTATAACCGTGAAACCCTGGAAGTACGTTACAAGGGTAAAACGATAGACGAAGTTCTGGAGTTAACCGTTGAAGATGCAAGAGAATATTTTGATGCAGTTCCCGCAATTGCAAGAAAATTGCAGACATTAATTGATGTCGGCTTATCGTATATCCGGCTAGGACAAGCGGCGACCACGCTATCCGGCGGTGAGGCACAACGGGTAAAACTCGCCCGCGAGCTATCCAAACGTGATACCGGCAAAACCCTGTATATTCTGGATGAGCCGACCACCGGCCTGCATTTCCATGATATCCAGCAGCTACTGTCAGTACTTCACCGTCTGCGTGATCATGGCAATACCATCGTCGTCATCGAGCATAATCTGGATGTGATCAAGACTGCCGACTGGATCATTGATCTGGGGCCCGAAGGAGGAAGCGGTGGTGGCGAAATCATTGCAACAGGAACGCCGGAACAGGTAGCGCAGATAGAAGGATCGCATACAGCACGCTTCCTTAAACCGCTACTACCGGTTTCCGGTTAAGACAAAATACTAGGGTCGGTTTATCATTTACCGCTCTAACAAGGTATAAAAATAGCATTCAGGCTGGTATAAACCAGCCTGCTTATTATCTGACGAGTGGCTCAACAGGCACGGGACAACAATGACAGTGTTACATTTGCAAGGCACCAAGCTGGCCGAACAAAAAATCAGTAAACCAATGGTAAAGCCCTTTCTTATCTCATTGGGCATGCTGTTTTTGCTGGCTATGCATTACTTCCAGCACAACCCTGGTGGCGCCGGTCTGGAACTGTCATTTAATATCACCAGCTGGATCCCGTTTAGCTTCGCCATTGCTTTTGGTCTACTGGAGATCTGCCGGCAGAAAACCTGGCGCTATTCACGCCTGACCCTCGCTCTCTTTTGCTGCTGTACCTTGCTGACGATCCCGGCCTTGTACTCCAATGCCGTCGGTGCGGATGTCGTCAACCGGCTATTGGGGCTCTGGGCTGGATTGCTGTTTTTTATCGGCCTGCAGCAGTTCTCTTTTAGCCAGAAACAACGCCAGCGGATGCTATGGATGATCCTGATAGCCGTTTGGATCCAAACCCTATTTGGCTGGTATCAGTTTCTGTGGCTGGAGCCCGGCAATGCCATTGGCTATAACACGATAGAAAATCGTCCCTACGGTATTTTCCAACAGCCTAATGTCATGGCTAGCTTTTTAGCGACTGGCCTGGTTCTGTCGGCTTACCTGCTGGCGCGGATCCCGATGTACCGCGGCAAGTGGTCATGGCAGCAACTGGTTCTCTTGCTGACTCCGGTCATTACCATTCCGATGCTGGTGATTCTCAGCTCCCGTACCGGCTGGCTGGGCGCGGTTGTTGGCGTCGGGCTTATGATCCCGTACCTGCGCCGCTTCGCAGCTAAGGCGCAATGGCGGATGTGGCTGTTGATGATTGCACTCGGCCTAAGTGTCTCCTGGAGTCTGAATAGCTCTACCGGCTGGGCACCGAAAGAAGAACGGGTCAGTTTAGAAAGTGCCCGTTCGATTCATATACCACAAGCTTTTCGGATGTTCCTGAAAGAACCGCTGACAGGCTATGGTTATGGCACCTTTGAGCCTGCGTATATCACCCAGACGGCATTGTGGCATCAGGCGAACCCGGAGCAGCCTTATGGCCTCGCGGCACTCGACCATCCGCATAACGAGCTGGCCTACTGGGCCTCTGAAGGCGGTATCGTGCCACTGGCAGCACTGCTGATTGCCGCCGCAGTCGTATTGTTCAAGATCCGCAAAGCGCGAGAGGGAACCCAATTGGCGCTGGTCGGCCTGTTTTTCCCAATTACCTTGCACACCCAGTTGGAATACCCGTTTTATCATTCACTGGCCCACTGGGTGATCTTTATTATTCTGATTTACTGGGTCGATAACCTCACCGCAAAATATCACAAGGTGCAGGTGAACTACGTTCTGACGATTCGTGCCGTCGTGCTGTTTCTTCCGATCGCCGTCACCAGTTATATGGCAACCGCCTTGTACTCGGGCTACTTGCTGACGAAGTATGAAACGACCCAACCTGTGAATGTCGACTACCTGCTCAAAGTGAATAACCCCTGGGCATGGAAGAACCGCTTTGAATGGGATCTACACCTGACCCAGCTCCAGCTCGGTGCAACAACCAATAATCGTGAGCTGGTGGGTGAATATATTCAATGGGCAACCAACAAGGCCGTCAGTTGGCCTCGCCCAGCCCTATACCAAAATCTCATTGCCGCCTATCAATATCTCGGCAATCAAAAACAAGCTGAGCAGATCAGGCAAGAAGCCAAGTTTCTCTTTCCCAACCAAGACTTTGCCTCTTCGCAAGCCATTCCGGCATTGAAAGAGTCCGCTTCCCGTTCTGAGAAAAACATCGACGGACAACCAAAGTCATAAGAAATTACAAAAGAAAACGGCTACCGAAGTAGCCGTTTTTATTGCCGTTATTTTAATGTGGTTTCCAGTGCCTTGAGGCACAGGGCAACATTCTCACTTCGGGCGGCATAACCCATCAAACCTATCCGCCAAGCCTTACCTGCAAGCGAGCCTAGGCCGGCCCCTATCTCAAGGTTATAACGCTCCAACAATGTTTTACGTACGAGGGCGTCATCAACACCTTCAGGGATATACACGGCATTAAGCTGAGGCAGACGGTCGGCTTCATCAACGACAAACTCAATACCCAACTTTTCCAGCCCCTCGCGCAACTCGAGGTGAACATCCTTATGGCGTTGCCAGGCATTTTCCAGTCCTTCATTCTTGAGCAAAACCAACGCCTCATGCAGTGCATACAGGCTATTCACCGGTGCCGTATGGTGATAGCTTCGCTTGCCTTCCCCACTCCAATACCCCAATACCAAGCTCTGATCTAGGAACCAGCTCTGTACCGGAGTCTGTCGGCTCTGGATCTTATCCACGGCACGCTGCGAGAAAGTTAATGGCGATAAGCCAGGGACACATGACAAGCACTTCTGGCTGCCAGAATAGACAGCATCGAGCTGCCATTCATCCACCAGCAAGGGAACACCGCCCAGTGAGGTTACGGCATCGACAATCGTCAGGCAGTCATGCTGGCGTGCCAGTTTAGATATCGCCTCGGCATCACTCAGCGCACCAGTGGACGTTTCAGCATGCACAAAGGCAACAATTTTCGCATCAGGATTGGCTTCGAGTGCCTGTCCAACAAGTAACGGGTCAACAGGCTCACCCCATGCGTTATCAACCATCACGGCTTCGCCGCCACAACGTTCAACGTTCTCGCGCATCCGATCACCAAACACACCATTACGGCATACAATTACCTTGTCGCCCGGCTCCACCAGATTGACAAAACAGGCCTCCATTCCGGCACTGCCCGGCGCTGATACTGCAATCGTAAAAGTGTTCTGAGTTTGAAAGGCATACTGCAGCAATTGCTTCAGCTCATCCATCATACCGATAAACAAAGGGTCTAGATGACCAATGGTCGGACGGCTTAATGCCTGCAATACCTGCGGGTAAATATCTGACGGCCCCGGGCCCATGAGCGTGCGCTGTGGTGGATAAAAGCTACCGATTGTCATTATTGTTTCTCCCTGGTGTAAGAGTTCGGAGGTTCCCTGAGTATTAATTGTAGGGCGGGAAAGCAACATCAAGTGAACCGCGTATTTCACGCGCAGCACCACTTCATTTGGTATTCATCTAATTGAACAGTATTAAAGGAATTTCTCTTTGAAGCAAGTAATGTAAAGAGGATGGAAAATTCATTGCAATTTATTTGCATAATTTTTCATATACCCATTGACAAGCAAGCAGTAAATCCGCTTCAATAAAGATCGTTTTTTGTTCACCCTGGTGATTTGTAAACCATCAGGTAAAAAACAGAAGAGGAGCGTTACCCAGGTATCTATGTTGCGGGGCCCCACCCCAAAGCAACCTAGCGAGGGGGAGTAACGCCGAGATACTGCAGGACAGGGGGACTGCTGTATCGGCCATGAAGGTTGAATCCTTCTGGCTGTCACCTTCCGTTACTGGAAGGTGGGGAGCTTCTGGTTGTAGCGCTAACAATATGTCTCGCCTACCTGCTCTCCTGACAATTGGACGTCGGGACTATCCTCCCGAGTAAATTCCCTATTCTTCGTTATAATTTTACTGTTATTGGGAGACTTACTTTGAGCCTTGTAGATAATAATACCGCAACACCACCACTGACCGTTGCAAAGTTTGGTGGAACCAGTGTTGCTGATTTCACCGCAATGAGCCGCAGTGCTGCCATCATCAAGCACAGCCCAGATACCCGTGTCGTATTGATAAGCGCATGCTCTGGCGTCACTAACTTACTCGTTGAACTGGCCAATGGCATCAGCGAGCCAGACCGGCGCCAGCAGCTTCTACAGCGCTTGGGAGAAATACACTATGGCGTCATCAAGGAACTACGCTCTTCTGAGCCCGTTAGCTCAGCAGTTAATGTCTTGCTAGATTCAGTTTCAACATTGGCTGCACAAGCCGCCAAGCAGCCCAACGTAAAATTAACCGACCAACTGGTGTCCCACGGCGAATTGTTATCAACCCACCTATTCACCCAAATTCTCAAAGAAATGGGGGTCGATGCCACCCGTTTCGATATTCGCGATATCATGCGTACCGATAGCCAATTCGGCAAAGCTATCCCCCAGCCCGAAGATATTCGCCAACTTGCCACAGCCCGCTTACAGCCTCTCTTAAAGAATCAGGTTGTCGTCTCGCAAGGGTTCATTGGCTCGGATAGCCAAGGGGAAACAACAACCTTAGGACGCGGCGGCAGTGACTACAGTGCTGCACTAGTCGCTGAGGCCGTAAATGCTACAACACTGGAAATCTGGACCGATGTTCCGGGCATGTACACTACCGACCCTCGCATTGCTCCGGCGGCCAAGCCGATCAAAGAAATTAGTTTTAGCGAAGCATCTGAAATGGCGAACTTCGGCGCGAAGATCCTTCACCCATCGACGCTGGTACCGGCAATTCGCCAGCAGATCCCTGTCTTCATCGGCTCATCCAAGGAACCAGAGCAGGGGGGTACCTGGATAAGAGAAAGCGTTAATGAAGCTCCGCTATTCCGAGCACTGGCCCTGCGCTGCAACCAAACTATGGTCACGCTAACCAGCCTGAATATGTTCCATGCCTACGGCTTCCTGGCAGAAGTCTTTCGTATCTTGGCCGAGCATAAGATATCCGTCGACCTGATCACCACTTCCGAAGTCAGTGTTTCACTCACTCTGGATCAAACTGACACTGGCGGTGGTGCACCGACCCTTCCCGAGGCCGCCGTCGAGGCGTTGGATAAGCTCTGCCGAGTCGATGTCGAGCAAGGACTATGCCTCGTCGCCTTGATCGGTAACCAGATGAGCAGTACCAAGGGTTCGGCAAAGCGAGTCTTCAACACGCTGGAAGACTACAACCTGCGGATGATCTGCTATGGTGCCAGCCCCCACAACCTTTGTTTCTTAGTGAAGGAACAAGATGCCAGATCGGTGATTCAAGAACTGCATCAGAATATTTTCGAATAAATACAGACTTCCCGTCGATAGGCTAGGTACTAAAAAGGCGCTCATTGAGCGCCTTTCTCTATGCATTAACTAAGTATGATTTACAGATTAGGCCCAAGCCATTTCTCGGCCTCGACCAGATCCCAGCCTTTACGCTCAGCGTAGCTATCACGCTGATCGGCCTGGATCTGTGCCACCGCAAAGTAGCGGGATTCAGGATGAGAGAAATACCAGCCAGAGACTGCCGCTCCCGGCCACATCGCATAGCTCTCTGTCAGTGTCATCCCAGTATTTGCTTCGACATCCAACAACTTCCAAATTTCGCCTTTCTCAGTATGTTCAGGACAAGCCGGATAGCCGGGAGCCGGGCGAATCCCTTGGTACTTCTCGCGAATAAGCTCGTCATTATTGAGAGCTTCATCGTCCGCATAGCCCCAGATCTCCTTGCGCACCAGTTCGTGCATACACTCCGCAAAAGCTTCAGCCAGGCGATCGGCGACCGCCTGGATCATAATGGCACTATAATCATCCCCCTTAGCCTTAAACTGCGCAGCAATATCATATTCACCGATCCCGCCAGTTACGGCAAAAGCCCCTATCCAGTCCGCCTTATTACTGTCTTTCGGCGCCACATAATCCGACAGGCAATAGTTAGGGCCCTTAGGTTTGCTGGTCTGCTGACGCAAGCCTCTTAGGGTCGTTAACACTTCGTTCCGTGACTCGTCGGTGTAAACCTCAATATCATCACCAATATTGTTTGCAGGGAATAGACCACATACGCCATTGGCTTTAATCATCCCTGTTTGTTCAATCTCATCCAGCAGCTTATTGGCATCGTCAAACAAACGTTGCGCTTCTTCACCGACTACCTCATGCTGCAGAATTGTCGGGTATTTGCCGCTGAGCGACCAGGTCATAAAAAATGGCGTCCAGTCGATATAATCACGCAATGTTGAAACCGGAAAATCCCGGAACGTATGTATCCCACCTTTTGCCGGAACCGGTGGCTGATAGCTATCCCAGTCAATATCCACCTTGTTGGCTCGGGCTTCAGCCAGGGTAACCGGCGCGGTACGCGGCTTCTTACGTGCATGCTGCTCCCGCACGACTTCATATTCTTTGTCCAAACGCTCAACAAAGGCCGGACGCTGCTGATCAGACAATAACGCTGAACACACTCCCACGGCACGGGAGGCATTCGAAACATAGACCACCGGCGCATGGTAATTTTCTTCAATCTTCACCGCCGTATGTGCCTTAGAAGTCGTTGCACCGCCGATCAATAATGGCAGGTCAAGGCCTTGTCGCTCCATCTCTTTTGCGACATGAACCATTTCGTCGAGCGATGGTGTGATCAAACCACTCAAACCAATAATATCGACGTTTTCCTCTTTCGCGACTTTGAGGATCTTGTCGCAAGGCACCATCACGCCAAGATCAATGATTTCGTAGTTGTTGCACTGCAGCACCACGCCGACTATATTTTTGCCGATATCATGAACATCACCTTTTACCGTTGCCAGTAGGATCTTGCCATTCGAGCTACCGGCTTGCTTCTCGGCATTGATAAACGGTTCAAGGTAGGCAACCGCCTGCTTCATGACCCGCGCAGATTTCACCACCTGCGGCAGGAACATCTTACCTTCACCAAACAAGTCGCCAACGACGTTCATACCGGCCATCAACGGCCCTTCAATCACCTCAAGCGGTTTACTCGCCTTCAGGCGGGCTTCCTCGGTATCTTCGACAATAAACTCTGTGATCCCTTTGACTAATGCATGCTCAAGGCGTTTCTCGACCTCCCAGCCACGCCATTCTTGTGCGGTGCGATCATCTTCTACCGTACCACTGTCGCGGTACTTGCCAGCAATATCCAGCAAGCGTTCGGTACTGTCATCACGACGGTTAAGTACAACATCTTCGACAGCTTCCCGTAGCTCATCCGGTAGGTCATCATAAATTGCCAGCTGGCCAGCATTTACGATCCCCATATCCATTCCGTTCTTGAAACAGTGATACAGGAACACGGCATGAATCGCTTCCCGCACTGGGTTATTACCCCGGAATGAGAAAGACACGTTAGATACCCCACCAGATACCATGGCATGCGGCAATGTACGTTTGATGTCTCCAACCGCCTCGATAAAGTCAACGGCATAATTGTTGTGTTCCTCGATACCCGTTGCGACTGCAAAGATATTCGGGTCGAAGATAATATCTTCAGGCGGAAAACCAACTTCATCCACCAAGACACGATAGGCATTGGTACAGATTTCAATTTTCCGCTCGCGGGTATCAGCCTGGCCTTCTTCGTCAAATGCCATCACTATCACTGCGGCACCGTAGCGACGGATCAACTTGGCCTGGGCTATAAATTTCTCCTTGCCCTCTTTCAACGAGATTGAGTTGACTATCGGCTTACCCTGAACGCATTTCAGGCCCGCTTCCAGTACCTCCCACTTGGAAGAATCGACCATAATCGGCACTTTAGATATCTCAGGCTCGGTGGCACACAGGTTAAGAAAGCGCACCATAGCCGCCTCCGCATCCAGCATGCCTTCATCCATGTTGATATCTATTACCTGCGCCCCAGCCTCAACCTGCTGACGGGCAACTTCTAGAGCTTCATCGTATAGCTCTTCTTTGATCAGGCGTTTGAAGCGAGCCGAGCCGGTCACATTGGTGCGCTCACCCACATTAATAAATAACGTCTCAGCTTCAATCGTTAATGGCTCTAGGCCGGAAAGTCGACAAGCAACAGGGATATCAGGCAGCTGGCGTGGAGTCACATCACGAGTCACTGCCGCCATTTGGCGAATATGCTCAGGGGTGGTACCACAACAGCCCCCGACTAAATTCAGGAAACCGCTTTGCGCCCATTCTTGAATATGCTCAGCCATATCTTCAGGGCTGAGGTCGTATTCACCAAAGGCATTTGGCAACCCTGCATTTGGATGAGCAGATACTGCACATTCAGAGATCCGAGATAACTCTTCAACGTATTGACGTAACTCATCAGGCCCCAGAGCACAGTTCAAGCCGAAAGAAATCGGCTGAACATGACGGAGTGAGTTATAGAATGCCTCGGTCGTCTGACCGGAAAGGGTTCGTCCGGAAGCATCGGTAATCGTACCGGAGATCATGACAGGCAACTCTATGCCCAGCTCCTCAAATACACTCTCGACAGCAAACGCACAGGCTTTTGCGTTCAAAGTATCGAAGATCGTCTCTATCAGGATTAAATCCGATCCGCCTTCAATAAGCGCTCGGGTCGATTCTGAATATGCTTCGACCAATTGGTCAAACGTAACATTACGAAAACCCGGATCATTAACATCAGGAGAAATAGAACATGTTCGGTTTGTCGGGCCGAGAACGCCGGCGACAAAGCGCGGTTTATCCGGTGTTTTCGCTGTCCATTCATCGGCAGCCTGACGAGCGAGGCGAGCCGCTTCAAGGTTGATTTCGGCGCTCAAGCTTTCCATGTCATAGTCAGCCATCGCAATCGTCGTTGCGTTAAAGGTGTTGGTTTCCAGAATATCTGCCCCGGCCTCTAGGTAGGCAGCATGAATATCCTTGATCAATGCCGGCTGTGTTAACACCAGCAGATCATTGTTACCTTTCAGGTCAGTGTGCCAATCGGCAAACCGCGCTCCTCGATAATCATCTTCTTCCAGCTTATATCCCTGGATCATGGTGCCCATGCCACCATCAATGATCAGGATCTGCTGTTTTAGTCGCTTGTGTAATAATTCCTTGCCCTTCAACACCACACTACTTCCTTTTGCAATTTTACAGCTAAATAACATCCTACCACAGCCCAGATGGAAATCTAGACGTCTAAAGATTGTTTTCAGCGACAAAACAAAAGCGGGATCTAGGAAAGTTTTCTATAGCTATCGCCACGCGATGGATTTATATTTTGTCACAATTTCACTCTTTACTTTTAACCACATTGAGGTTGACGCATGTCGGTCTATAGCACCCTCTGCTTCCTTGCTGCCGCAGCAATGATTATTGCTTTTGTAAACAGCAAAATAGGAAAGATGCAGACAACTATCGCCATCACTGCAGGAGCATTGGTATTATCGCTGGGTATCGTTATCGCAGGTCAAAATGGTTGGTTCCATCTTGAAGATATCGCTGCCGAGCAACTTGGCGAGATAAACTTCGAGAGTTTTCTGCTAAAAGGGATTTTAGGCTTTCTACTGTTCGCCGGGGGGCTAGGGATAAAGCTTCCCAACCTCGAAGATCAAAAATGGGAAATCACCGTACTGGCTCTCGCCGCTACCCTTTTTTCAACCTTCTTCATTGGTTTTGCATTGTGGGGCATTTGCCAGTTCCTCGGTATCCAGTTTGATCTCATTTACTGCCTGATTTTTGGCTCGTTAATTTCACCGACGGATCCAATTGCTGTTCTTGCTATCGTCAAAAAACTGGATGCACCTCGACGTATCTCGACCCAGATTGAAGGCGAATCACTATTCAATGATGGTTTCGGACTGGTTATTTTTGTCACCTTATTCACCATCGCCTTCGGTGGCGAAGCTCCAACCGTTTTAGGGGTAGGTCAGCTATTCCTGCAGGAAGCTATCGGGGGAATTGTCTATGGTTTCATCCTCGGCCTGCTATTCCATTACCTAATTAGCTCAACCGACGATCACTCAATGGAGCTGCTGCTCACCTTGGGTATTCCAACAGCTGGCTACGTTTTCGCCGATGTTATCCATGTATCAGGCCCACTCGCTATGGTGGTATCCGGTATTATGATAGGTAACTGGACCCGCTACATCGGTTTTTCCAAAGAAAGTGAGGACCATCTCGACCACTTCTGGGAGCTTGTGGATGAGTTCCTCAATGGCGTGCTCTTCCTTTTGATCGGTATGAGCATGCTGCAATTTAGCTTCCATCAAGAAGACTGGGTACTGATGGCTATCGCGGTACCACTGGTACTACTCAGCCGCTATTTAAGTATCAAGCTTTCATACCTAGGGTTTGAACGTTACAGGGACTATAACCCACTGTCAGTGAAAATCCTGACCTGGGGCGGCCTGCGAGGCGGACTAGCTCTGGCGATGGCTATGGCAATTCCTGCGGGGATCATTGTGATACCAGAAAAGAGCATTGATGTCCGGGAAATAGTATTGGTAATGACCTATGCCGTCGTTGTGTTCTCGATTCTGATTCAAGGCTCGACCATTACTCCCCTTATCCACAAAGCCAAAGTGTGGGAAGCAGAAAATAAATAATCCAGCTTAAAATTAAAAAAGACCTGCCATCGCAGGTCTTTTTTTATGTATGCTTACCTCAGAATTAATCATCTTTGGTAAAGTTAGCTTCCGAAAAGTGTTCCAAATCATAAGGTGTCTGCTGGTAGACACAATAGTTCAGCCAGTTAGAAAACAGTAAATGCCCATGGCTACGCCAACTGGCGACCGGTGAGTTATTGGGATCATCATCCGGATAGTAGTTAACCGGCAAGCTCGGCTCCATTCCTTCTCCGACATCACGCAAATACTCATTGTGCAGTGTATTCACGTCATACTCCGGATGGCCTGTCACAAAAACATTCCGCTTATCTTTTGTGGCCGCCAGATAGACCCCAGCCTGTTCCGATGTGGCCAAAATATCAAGATCGGTATGTTCAGCCAGATACTCAGGTGAAAAATCAGCATAGCGAGAATGTGGGGCAAGAAATGAATCATCAAAACCACGCAGCATCGGATGGTGACAGTCATGTGTCTGATGAAAGTAGATACCTGAGAGTTTTTCTTTCCGGGTACGCTTTGGCAAGTCATACAGCAGCTTCAATCCGGCCTGGGCAGCCCAGCACACAAACATTGTTGAGGTGACATGCTCCTTAGCCCAATTCATGATTGTCTGGATCTCCTCCCAGTACAATACATCCTCAAACTGTACTAAACCCAGTGGCGCTCCTGTCACTATCAAGCCATCAAAGTTACGATCCTTCACCATCTCAAACTGACGGTAAAACGTATCTAAATGCTCTGTTGGAGTATTCTTCGTAGGGCGGTTGTCGATACGTAATAGTTCAACATCAACCTGCAGTGGGCTGTTCGAGAGCAGTCGCAAAAATTGAGTTTCCGTCTCAATTTTTTTTGGCATCAAATTCAATAACAGCACTTTTAGTGGACGAATTTCCTGGCTCGCCGCACGCGCTTCTGACATCACAAAGATATTTTCGCTGCGTAAGACATCAGTAGCCGGTAATCGATCAGGAATCTTAATCGGCATCTTGGTTTACTCCTTAAACGTTATACCAAACGGAATCATTATCTCTACCAATAGGATGACTCTGTCTTTGGCATTAAGATGTTTAGACGTCCGGATTTCTAAATAAAACTATATAAATTTAGCCTAAGGCGCAAGTGAAAGAGTGTAAAAAGAATTGCAGATAAAATAAGGATAGTGAGAAAAACTAATGATAATAATTTGATAAGGCAGAAACGAAAAAACCCAGCTGAAGGCTGGGTTTTGAAAGGGTGTTCAGCAATGACCTACTCTCACATGGGGAGACCCCACACTACCATCGGCGCTACAACGTTTCACTTCTGAGTTCGGCATGGGATCAGGTGGGACCATTGTGCTATTGTCGCTGAACAAATTAGTGGTGCTAGTACCCAGATTTGAACTGGGGACCTCACCCTTACCAAGGGTGCGCTCTACCAACTGAGCTATACCAGCACGCAATTCTGCGTATAAACAAAGTCTTACTAATACTGCTTTGTTTATTTTTGCTTTCATCTTTTTCTTAAAAAGATGAAAGCCTAAG